>NZ_LMUJ01000067.1:0-13453 GCF_009765975.1 Acidisphaera sp. S103
GCCAATCTCATGCATCTGCGCGGCTTCTGCCAACTTCTCAAACCGCCGCAAAGCGTCAAGGGCGTGCCCGGACAGGGGGTCCTGATATGAGACAGTTTGATACCGTATCATATCAAGAAACGTGCCAGACAACCGTGGGACACGCCCGGCCATGGCGGATAGTGTGCGCTGGATCATGGTCTGCATCGATCAAACGCCCTCATGCAGCATGGTGGGGGCCAGCGGGTTGAAGCCGTAGTGTTTCAGCCAGCGCAGGTCGGATTCGTAGAACGGCCGCAGGTCGGCCATACCGTGTTTCAGCATGGTGACGCGCTCGACGCCCATGCCCCAGGCGAAACCTTGCCACTCGCGCGGATCAATGCCGCAGTTGGCGAGCACGCGCGGATGCACCATGCCGCTGCCGAGGATCTCCAGCCAATCGCCGCCACGGCCGAGTTCACCGGTCTTGCGGTTCCAACCGATATCCACCTCCATGGAAGGTTCGGTGAACGGGAAGTAGGAGGACCGGAACCGCACCGGCAGGTCGGAGATAGCGAAGAACGTGCGCAGGAAGTCGATCAGGCAGCCCTTCAGGTGACCAAGGGTAAGACCTCGGTCGATCACCAGGCCCTCACACTGATGGAACATCGGCGAATGCGTGGCGTCATGGTCGGCGCGATAGGTGCGGCCGGTGACGATGACGCGGATCGGCGGTTCCTGCGCCAGCATGGTGCGGATCTGACCAGGCGAGGTGTGCGTGCGCAGGACCGGCGGCGCCGCACCGTCGCGAGGCGGTAGATAAAAGGTATCGTGGTCGGCGCGGGCAGGGTGGTGCGCCGGAATATTCAGCGCGCCGAAGTTGAACCAATCGCTCTCGACATCCGGCCCGTCGACCACGGTGCAGCCCATCGCGCCGAAGATGGCGGCGATTTCCTCCATGGTGCGGGCGATCGGATGGATCAGGCCGGTTTCGCGCGGGCGGGGCGGCAGGGTCGGGTCGATGCGTTCGGACAGCAGGCGGACATCCAGGGCGGCGTCCTCCAGCGTGATTTTCCTGGCCTCGATCGCCGCCGTCAGCACATCCTTCAGCCGGTTAAGGGCGGCGCCGCGGTCCTTCCGCTGTTCCGGCGGAGTTTTGCCCAGGTCGCGCAGCAGACCGGTCAGGCTGCCGTTGCGGCCAAGAACGGCGATGCGGACGGCATCCCAGGCGCGCAGGTCGGTGGCGGCGGCCAGGTCGGCGTCGGTGGCGGTCTTCAGGGCTTCGAGGTCGTTCATTGGTGCATCCCGTACACGGAAAGGGCCGCCCTGGTCAGGCGGCCCCTTTTCCTTGATCGCGGTTTCGTTGGAAACCGGTATTAGGCCAGGGCGGCCTGAACCTTTTGCACGATCGCCGTAAACGACGCCGCATCGTCATAGGCGATGGCGGCAAGGACCTTGCGGTCCATCTCGATCCCGACCTTCTTCAGACCGCAGATGAACTGCGAGTAGGTCAGGCCGTGCTCACGGACGGCGGCGTTGATGCGCTGGATCCAAAGGCCGCGAAATTCGCGCTTCTTCACCCGGCGGTCGCGGTAAGCGTATTGGAGGGACTTCTCCAGGCGCTCCCGAGCGATGCGGTAATTGGTGGACGACCGGCCGACGAAGCCCTTGGATTGCTCAAGGACCTTCTTGTGGCGGGCGTGGGTGGTGGTACCCCGTTTGACGCGTGCCATATGTGCTGTTCTCCCTTAAGCGATGCCGTAGGGGGCCCACTGCTTGACGGTCAGCCCGTCAGCATGGGTCAGCGTCTGGCTGCCGCGATTGGTACGCTTGGCCTTCTGGCTGCGGGCGCTCAGGCAATGGCGCTTCTTGCCGGGTCCGGCCAGGACCTTGCCGGTCGCGGTGATCTTGAACCGCTTCTTGACCGACGACTTGGTCTTCATCTTGGGCATTTTGGTCTCCTTCATGTTCGCGCCTGCCCGCCCGGATGCGGGCGAAAACGGCAAGCAGTCGCGGCCGGGCATGCCCATACAGGCCCGGACTCGCAGACAGGGGCGGGGGTATAGCGGGCGCCGCTCCGGCAGGCAAGCGCCGATCGCGGTACGTAGACATCTATATAAAGTCATCCATTCGGTGACGCCGCCTGTGATCGACGCCCCGACGATCGCTATCCGAACGACCCACGCGGCGGATCGAGGCGGAACCGATCGCAATCCGCCCCGCCTCGCCGCGGGTTCGCCGACAGGTTGATTACCGATAAGTAATCCGTGTCTGGCGAATGACGACCGGACTGGCGTGCTTGAGGTCATTCCGGGGACAAGGACGTCGCGCCGGTGGCCGAACGTCCCGTCATCGTTTCAATTGAAGATCGGGTTGGAACAGGCGGAGCGGGCCGCACAACGCCAGCCTGCCAGCTGCCACAGCCCCGCTGCCTTCGGCATCCAGGGCCTGTCCGGGCGTGACAGGCGCCTGGCGCAGCGCCATCGTCGTGCCGCGGCAACCCTTTTACCGTCCAGCCCGATTGATTGGATTTCAAACCCCCCTGCCGTCGACGGGGTGGCAAAATTCTCCCTTCAGTCAGAATAAATCTAGGCATGGACAGGGATTTTCCCTATCGTCACGCCGGGCTCCATTCAGGTGCCCGTTACATTGTGCTCGTATGGAGTGCGTCCCCCGCGGAGCTGATTCAGTTGGTTAAGAGACAATCGGCAGCGGTGGGTTCGGATGTTTTGCAATGATCCCGTATGGCCGCGACGCCGGCAGTCAGCCAATATTTTGCCCGACGGAGCATGATCCCCCCTGAGCACGCACCGAGCCGATCCGCGGCCAATCAAGGCCCGGCGCGGCATTTGTACTGCGTCAGGCACGAATCACGCTTGACTCACGCCTACACGCGCATTTGATGCCTCGTGGTCCATGTCTCAATCATTCGATAAATCGGGTAGGTAGATCACTTTCGTGTTCACTGTACGTCGCAGTTATATCGTTTCCATCTCTTACAATAAAAATATGCACAAGGCGCCTGAATGCCGGTTGTGGCCCGGCCACTTTTCCGCCATGATTGTCGGGTGATTCGGGGTGGTTTCAAGTGAAAAAATCAGTAAACGCAGACGAAGGTGCCGCCGACGAATTCCGGCTGGAAGAGTTCCTACCGTTCCGTCTGTCCGTCGCCGCCGAATCCGTAACGCATCTGATGACCCGGCAACATCTTGCTCATACTGAATTGGCGATGCCCGAATGGCGACTGCTCGCCGCGGTCGGACGCTTCGGCGTCCTGTCGCCGACGGCGGCTGGTGAGCGGACCTCGATGGACAAAGTCAAAGTCAGCCGAGCCGCGGCCAGCCTGGTGGCGCGCGGTCTGCTCAGGCAGACACAAGACCCCGAGGACGGCCGTGGCCGCCTGCTGCGGCTCACACGAAAAGGCACGACCACCTATGCCGGAGTCGGGCCCATGGCGCGGGAAATTGAGGCCTCGCTGGCACCTAGCCTGACCCGGGCGGAATGGAGCGCCCTGCACAAGGCGTTGGCAAAGCTCAGCGTTCACGCACAAGCCATCCTGACCGACACAGAGTCCGAATAGCTGCCGCCCCGGACGGGGTATCTTGCGTGACCTGGCGAATGGCGTGTCAATAGCGCCGAATCTTGCCAGCCCATCAGGAGACGCCCGTTCCATGACGATCGACCCCGCGACCCTCGCCGCCCTTTCGGGGGTTTCGACCGCGACCATCACCACCGTGCTGCTGAAGAAAGGGCTGCGGAATGTCTGGATGCGCGGCACCCGCCCGATCAGGGCCGGCCAGCCCAGGCTGATCGGACGCGCCTTCACCCTTCGTTTCGTGCCCGCACGCGAAGACCTCGCGACGCCGGAATCGTGGTCGTCGCCGATCTCCACCCGCGCGGCGATCGAAGCCATGCCTGATGGCTGCATCACCGTTGTCGATGCCATGGGTGTCACCGACGCCGGCATCTTCGGCGATATCCTGTGCGCCCGGATGGCAAAGAAGGGTGTCGCCGGCCTGGTGACCGACGGTGTGGTCCGCGACCTCGCCGGTGTGCTGGGAACCGGGCTTCCGGTCTGGTGCCAGGGCGCCGCGGCGCCGGCCTCGGTTGCCGGCCTGACCTTCGTGAGCTGGCAGGAACCGATCGGCTGCGGCGGTGTCGCGGTGTTCCCCGACGACGTCATCATGGTCGATGACGACGGCGCTGTCGTTATTCCGCAGAAGCTTGTGGCGGACGTCGCCGCGCTTGCCGCCGATCAGGAGCGGCTGGAAGAATGGATCATGTCCCAGGTCAACGACGGGGCGTCGCTGCCTGGCCTGTACCCGCCGAACGCCGAGAACAAAGCCCGCTACGACGCCTGGGCCAAGGGTCGATAGCAACCTCGTCGAGGCGGGCGGCGTCGCGGGCATGTAACAAGTAATACACTTGACAGTTCCGGCGCCCGCCGAGGACGGTCCGGCACCAAATCAAGGATACCCCCATGGCCCTGAACCGACAGATCATCACCGCCCTGAACCGGGACGGGACCGACATGCTGGGCATGACCAACATTGCCCTGAAGCAGGCGGACGACAGTATCGTCTCCGGCTCGTTGCTCACCGTGGAAAGCAACCATTTCTGCGTCCTGAAGTCACGCGGCGCCGTCCTGCAGGTCTATGAAACCGGCCAGTACGCGCTGGTCACCCCCGACAAGCCGCTGATCGGGTCGTTGGTTCAGGGTTTCTGGGGCGGCAGTTCGCCGTGGCAGTTTGAAGTCATCTACATAAACCGCGCGAAACTTCTGGTGCGAAGCGAGGGGATCGCGACCACCGCTGAAATGGCCGAGGTCTCTTATCAGGTGGACTATTACGTCCATGTCGATACCGCCGACGCCGCGCTGAAACTCATTACGCATATGCCGTTCAGCGGAGTCGTCATCAACACCGACGAAATTGCCGCCTATGCCGGCCCCGCCATCGAGCAGGCGATCAACCAGGTCGTGCAGGTCACCAAACTGGAAGCCATCAACGAACACATCGGTGAGTTGCGCGAAGTCGTCAAAGAGCATCTCGCCGGCTTCCTGGCGATCTACGGCGTCATGCTGAACGACCTGAAAATCCTCGTCTTGCCTAAGGACGAACGGATGCGGGAACTGATTTCACTGCAGGCCGTCGGCCTGTCCCCCATCGAGGCGGTGCGCTACCACTTGGCCCTGCGCATGGCGGATCGTGGCCTGATCTCCGCCCCCAACGCCGCGGCCGGGGTCCCCTTCAACATCGGTGGCCAGTCCCTCGGTACCTTCCCGATTGACATGGAACCGCCAAGACGGAGCGGCACCTGATGTCAGGGTCGCCGTTCTACAACGTCGACGCGCTGGAACAGATCGCTATCAATCTGTTTTACGGCTGGGGTTACAATTTCTACCGCCTGGAGAACCAGCTTCGCGCCGACGACCTCATGGTCCGCGAAAAAGCCTGCTGGCTGCTCGGTCTTTCGCGTTCGATGATCGAAGTCGCGCAAAGCGCCTACCGCCGGAAGTATCTGCCGCCGCCGTCTCGCGCCAAGCCGCTGCCCGATCCCGACGCCGTCGCGGGAGCCCAGGCGTTGGAGGCACTGTCGGCCAGCATTGGCCAACTGGAAGGCACGATCCGCACGTTACCGGCGCCGGAAAACGATCGCATGACCCAGCGATATCGCCAGGAAGCGGAGACGTTGGTAGCGCTAGGGACCTGCGACCGGCGCCTGGTGGGATTGGCCGAAACATTGCGGCAAACGCTGGACGGCCACGATCATGACTGGATCCTGGCCAATCTGGCCTCGATCCAGGACGGGGTCGCGCTGATGACGGCGATCGTGCGGGACCGGCAGTCGTTGCTGAAGTGACATGCCCGTCATGGCCCGGCGTCAGTCCGAGCCATCCGCCCCAGTAAAGTGCTGGATCAGATGCCCCGGACTTCGCCGGCCCAAGACGAGCCTGATGTGTCAACGTCAACGGCGGCTGGTAGCTGAGAGCATCAGGGATCGATGCGAGCGGTCGCCGAACCGGCAACGACCTCCTTGCCGTCCTGGTTCTTGGTGGACAACGTCAGATCGACGTAGTGCTGCCCGCCTTCTTCCCGCAACGCGGTCACGGTCGCGGTGGAATCCAGCGTGTCGCCCGGCCACACCTGGTTGGTGAAGCGCACGCCGAATTTCGTCAGCGTTCCGTCGCCGACATAGTTCGTCAGCATTTTGCCGGTCAGTCCCATCGTCAGCATGCCGTGGGCGAAGACGCTGGGATAGCCGGCGGCCTGGGTCGTGTAGACCTCATCCGAGTGCAGCGGGTTGTAGTCACCCGATGCGCCAGCGTATTGAACGATCTGCGTGCGGGACAGGTTTTCCACCACGCGCTCGCTGTGGGTGTCGCCGACCTTCAGGGCGGATGCTTTCAGTGCCATGATGTTTTCTCCGCTCAGCCCTGATCCACGGGACGTTCCGTCGTGACGCCGACGCCACGGGCGGTCACCACCAGTTCGCCGTTCTGGTCGCGGTATTCGGTGATCCGCTCCCGGAATGTCAGCTTGCCGGCGCGCTTGCTTTCCCGTTCCCAGGTCTTGCCGGGCTTGGTTTCCACCGTCAGCACGTCGCCGGGCTTCAGGTGGCGGTGGTATTCGTAATGCTGTTCGGCATGCAGGCCGCCGGAGGAGGTGGGCTTGCCCTCGATCCCGCTGGGACCCTTGGCCGATCCGAACCATTTCTGCCCGGCTTTCGGGCGCAGGTGGTAGTCCGGGTCGAACTGAGCGACCGCCTGGGGGAAACTGGGTGGGGCGATGATGCCGGTGTCTTTCGCCGCCGCCGCGTCGTGATACACAGGATTGGTGTCGCCGATCGCTCGGGCGAACATCATGATGTGGCTCGCTTCCACGGGAAATGTGATTTTGGCCAAGGGTTCCCTCCGATTGCTTGTGCCTGGGCAGGTTAGCAGGCTTCGTAAAAGAAGAAACAGGCGGGCCGGGGCGTGAGGCGCCCGTTGCGCAGGGCGGGGATGCGAGCGGCGCTGGACGCAGCTGCCATCCCGACATTCAACGGCCCACGGCAGATGGCGGGGTCGGCGGAAGCCATCCGGTTCATGCGCGCACCCGGCCGCTTGCCGGCAGGCCGGCGGGTCTACGCGGTGGGCGACATTCACGGCTGTCGCGACAAACTGGTCGCGCTGCACGCCCTGATCGCGGCGGATATCGCGGCGCGCCCGACCCGGACCACGTTGCTGGTGCATCTCGGCGATTACATCGACCAGGGGCCGGACAGCGCCGGGGTCCTGACGGTGCTCACGGCCGCGCCGGCGGTGCAGGTCGTCAACCTGCTGGGCGATCATGAGCGGATGCTGCTGGACGCCCTGGATGGCGACCGCGCCGCTGCGACCGACTGGCTATGGGCGGGCGGGAAGGAGGCCCTGGCAAGCTGGGGCCTGGATCCGGACCTGCCTCGGGAAGCTTGGGAAGTGGCGTTACCCCCCCAGCATGTGGCGTTCCTGCGCAGCCTCGTGCTGACGCATCGGGAGGGCGGCTATCTGTTCGTGCATGCCGGCATTCGGCCAGGGATGGAACTGACGGACCAATCCAGGGATGACCTGACCACGATGCGCCAGCCGTTCTTGTCGTCGGAGCAGGATCACGGGTTCGTCGTGGTGCATGGGCACTCATCCAGCCCCTCGGTGCCGATCCTGGGCAACCGGATCGGGCTGGATACCGGGGCAGGAATCGGCGGCCGGTTGACCTGCGCGGTGCTGGAGGACGACCTGGTCGGCCTGCTGGCTGTTTGAGGCATCGCCTTGGCCCCTTTCTTGCCTAAATCCTGGCTGTAGGCGTGTTGCCCGTTCGCTGGCTGGAGATTGCCCGATGTATGGTCGTGACGTGGGTGGATTGGCATCGTGACGCCCGTACAGATGGCGGAGGCGGCGATTGCCGCCGACCGTGCCCATGCCGATCCGGCGATCTGGATTACCCGACGCCCGGATGACGCCGTGCTGGCGGAGGCCCGGGCATTGCAGGCCGAGGGACCCAAGGGCCGGCCGCTGTGGGGTGTGCCGTTCGCGGTAAAGGACAACATCGACGTCGCAGGGATACCGACAACAGCGGCATGCCCTGGCTTTTCCTATGTGCCGCAAGTGGGCGCACCTTCGGTCCAACAGTTGCTGCAAGCCGGCGCAGTGCTGCTGGGGAAGACCAACCTGGACCAGTTCGCCACCGGGCTGGTCGGCACGCGCAGCCCCTATGGGATCCCCAGGAACGTGTTCGACCCGGCATTGGTGCCAGGCGGATCGTCCTCAGGGTCAGCCTGCGCGGTGGCAGCGGGCATCGTCCAATTCGCGCTAGGCACGGACACCGCGGGATCGGGGCGAGTGCCGGCGGGGTTCGGCAATATCGTCGGATTGAAGCCAACAGTGGGCAGTGTGTCCGCCAGGGGATTGGTCCCGGCGTGCCGGTCGATCGACACGATCTCGGTGTTTGCCCGTTCGGTGGATGAGGCGCTGGCGGTGCAACGCGTAATCACGGGATACGATGCCGAAGACCCATACGCCCGAGCAGCGCCGTTCCCGCACCTGAGGCGCGGATTGGCAGGGGACTGCGTGGCGATGGCCGACGTGGCAGGGCTGTGCGACGCCGACGTTGCCCGGGCGTATCAGGTCGCCGGATCATTCCTGAAGGCGGCCCCGGTCGATATCGCGCTATTCCTGAACATTGCCCACCTCCTGTACGAAGGACCGTGGGTGGCCGAACGAACCGCCGCCTTGCGCGCGATTCTGGAGATGCAACCGGACATCCTCTACCCGGCCACCCGGACCGTCCTGGAAGCAGGCCTGGAACGCCGAACCGTGGATGCGTTCGACGCCTTTCACCTGTTGCAGCAGGCCCGGCGTCAGGCTGCGCTGCTATTCGCCCGATGTGACGCGCTGCTGCTGCCTACAGCGCCGTTCTGCCCGACCTTAGCGGAAGTCGAGGCCGATCCACTCGGTCCCAACAGCCGACTGGGCACGTTCACCAATTTCGCCAACCTCTGTGACATGGCCGGGTTTGCCGTTCCCATCGGCTTTACCCCGAACGGCACCCCGATCGGTGGCGTCCTACTCGGACCTGCCTGGTCGGAGGGGCGGCTTGCCGGGATCGCCGACGCCCTGCACCGGCATTGCGCCACGACCGTCGGAGCCACCGGTCTGGCGCTGCCGCCGCCCGCCGAACCGGACACGCTGGCGCCCGACGAAACCGCGTTGTTCTGCATCGGCGCACACATGGCCGGTTTGCCGTTGAACCCGCAGATCACGTCGCTGGGCGGCCGGTTCCTGCGCCACGCACACACGCAGCCGGACTATCGGTTGTTCGCGCTGGGCAATCGGCCAGGCCTGGTGCGGGCCGACGACGGGGCGTCTATCGCCGGCGAGGTCTGGACTTTGCCGACCTCCGCCATCGGAGCGTTGCTGGCCCAGGTGCCGCCGCCGTTGGGTTTCGGGACGGTTGTATTGGACGATGGCCCGGTCCTCGGGTTTCTGGCAGAGTCCGCCGGGATCGGGGACGCGCCTGACATCACCCATCTAGGCGGCTGGCGCGCCTGGCTGCGAACGAAATCCGGGGGCTGAGACAATGGATGAAGCGGCTTTGGACGCGTTGATCGATACCGGCACGGCGATGTTTGGCATTCAGATGAAACCGGAATGGCGGCAGGCGGTACGCATGCATCTGGCATTCTCGCTCGAACGCGCGGCCTCGGTGATGCAGGCCGACGTGTCCGACCATCTCGATCCGGCACCGGTGTTCCGGGCATGAACGCGGTTGAGATCGCCGCGGCGGTGACATCGGGACGCACCAGCGCGACAGCCGTGGTGGCAGACTGCCTGGCGCGGATCGACCGCCTGAATCCGGTCCTGAACGCATTCACCGCGGTGCTGGCCGACCGAGCCAAGGCACGCGCGGCGGCGATGGACGCGGCGGGGGCGAAGGGGCCGCTGGCCGGAGTGCCATTCGCGGTGAAAAACCTGATCGATGTGGCCGGGTTGCCGACGCTGGCGGGGTCGAAGATCAACCGCGATCATCCGCCGGCCACCGCCGATGCGCCGTTGGTCACGCGGTTGGAGGCAGCCGGCGCGATCCTGGTGGGCGCGCTGAACATGGGCGAATACGCCTACGACTTTACCGGCGAGAACGCGCATGACGGGCCGTCCCGAAACCCGC
The DNA here is from genome assembly GCF_009765975.1 of Acidisphaera sp. S103. Taxonomy (GTDB): domain Bacteria; phylum Pseudomonadota; class Alphaproteobacteria; order Acetobacterales; family Acetobacteraceae; genus Rhodopila. The sequence goes on from NZ_LMUJ01000067.1 coordinate 10,143, forward strand.
ATGACACCAAACGCATGTCGGGTGGATCGTCGGGCGGGTCGGGCAGCGCGGTCGGCGGCGAATTGGTGCCGCTGGCGTTAGGCTCCGATACCAACGGCTCGATCCGGGTGCCGTCATCGTTCTGCGGCTTGTTCGGCTTGAAACCGACCTATGGACGGCTGACCCGGGCCGGCAGTTTCCCGTTCGTGTCTAGCCTTGATCACCTGGGGCCACTAACGCGATCCGTGGCGGACCTCGCGGTGTCCTACGACGCGATGCAGGGCTTCGATCCCGCCGATCCGGCATGCGTCGACCGCCCAGCCGATCCGGTGTCGGGGTTACTGGATCACGGCATCGGCGGGCTGCGCATTGCCACCGCGGACGGGTATTTCCGAACGGGCGCATCGGCCGAGGCACTGACCGCCCTGGATGCCGTCGCGAAAGCACTGGGTGCGTCCGAGACAGTGACGATTCCGCAGGCCGAACGGGCGCGCAGTGCCGCGTATATCATCACCACGGCGGAAGGGGCCGCGCTGCATCTGGATCGGTTGCGGACCCGGCCGGACGATTTCGATGCCGATGTTCGGGATCGTCTGATCGCCGGGACACTGATGCCCGCCGTGGCCGTCGTGCAAGCGCAGAAGTTCCGCCGCCGGTACCAGGCGGACGTGCTGCGGTTGTTTGAGCACGTGGATGCGATCCTGGCGCCCGCCACGCCGTCCGTGGCCCCGTTGATCGGGCAGAAAACCTTCGTGCTGGACGGCAAGGAAATGCTGTTGCGGCCGAATATCGGCATCTACACCCAGCCGATCTCGTTCATCGGCCTACCGGTGGTGGCGGTTCCGGTGCCAACAGCGGCGGGCCTGCCGATCGGCGTGCAGATCATCACCGCGCCGTGGCGAGAAGACGTGGCGCTGCGCATCGCCAGGGCGCTCGAAACCAACGGTGTCGCCGTGGCACCAACGGCGAAGCTGGAGGGCTGAGCGATGGACATAAACCTGCCCGATGTGAAAACCGAGGTCGAAGCCGCGTTCGCTCGGTATGAGACGGCGCTGATGAGCAACGATGTAGACACCTTGCAGGCACTGTTCTGGGACAGTCCGCATACGATCCGTTACGGCATCGGCGAAAACCTCTACGGGCACCACGAGATCGGGGCATTCCGCGCCGCCAGATCGCCGGCGGGACTGGCCCGGACGATATCGCGCACGGTCATCACGACCTACGGGCGGGACTCCGCCACCGCTTCGACGTTGTTCCATCGGGAAACCGTGCCCGGCAAGGTCGGCCGGCAGATGCAGACCTGGGTTCGGATGCCGGCTGGTTGGCGGATTGTCGCGGCGCATGTCAGCGTGATCGACAACCGCTGAAACAAGGGGGGCTTACTGTCATGGCTGATTATGATCTGGTGGTCGCCGGCGGCACGGTGGTCACGGCGTCGGATATGTTCCAGGCCGATGTCGGTGTCGTCGGCGGACGCATCGCCGCCGTCGGACTTAACTTGCGCGGTGAACGCACGGTCGATGCCCATGGCCTGCTGGTGATGCCCGGCGGCGTGGACTCGCACTGCCATATCGAGCAGTTGCGCGCGAATGGCGGCACCGATGAGGAGAGTTTCGTCACCGGCAGCACATCCGCGCTGGCCGGCGGCACAACCAGCGTCATCACGTTCTCCACCCAGTTCAAAGGGCATGGGATCCTGGAACCGTTGGCGGAATATCGCCGGCGGGCGTCCAAGGCGATGGTGGATTACACCTTCCACCAGATCATTACCGATGCAACAGATGAAGTTGTCTTCAACGAAATACCGCAAGTCGTCGCATCCGGCGTGCGCAGCCTGAAAGTGTTCCTGACCTACGAGCCGATGCACCTGGATGACCGCCAATTGATCCGCGTGCTGGCGGCCGCCAGGCGCACCGGAGCGCTGGTGACCATCCATTGTGAGAATTACGACGCGATCCGCTGGCGCACGGCGGCGCTGCTGGCGGATGGACGAACGGACCCGAAATACCACCCGTGGTCCCGGCCCAGCGTGGTGGAGCGCGAGGCGACCCATCGGGCGATCGCGCTGGCCGAGATGATCGATCAACCGATCCAGATCTTCCACGTTTCCTGCCCCGAAGTCGCGGAAGAAATCGCTCGTGCCCAGGCGCGCGGGCTGAAGGTCTGGGGCGAGACCTGCCCGCAGTATTTCGTTCTTTCAGCGCAAGATATGGACCGGCCGGGATTCGAAGGCGCCAAGTTCATGTGCAGCCCGGCGCCGCGCGACGCCGCCGCCAGCGAAGGCCTGTGGAAGATGATACGGGCAGGGGTGCTGGACGTGACGTCCTCCGATCACAGCGGCTCGAGCTATGAAACACCAACAGGCAAGCGCATCGCCGGACCCGATGCATCATTCCGGGATATTCCGAATGGCGTGCCGGGATTGGCGTCCCGGCTGCCGATCGTGTTCAGCGAAGGCGTGTCGAAAGGCCGCATCGACCCGAGCACCTTCGTGCGGCTGACATCGTTCAACCCGGCGCGGTTGTTCGGGCTGTATCCGCGGAAGGGAACGATCGCACCAGGCGCGGATGCCGATCTGGTGCTGTGGGATGCCGGCAAGGTCGTTACGATCAACAACGGGCTGATGCAACACATCATCGACTACACACCGTACGAAGGAATGGAGGTGACTGGCTGGCCGGTCTGCACCATCCGCCGCGGCGAGGTCGTCATGAAAGACGGTCTGGTGCAGGCCGAACCCGGCACCGGCCAGTTCTTGGCCCGCGGGCCGTATGACATGATCAAACCAACCGGGAACGTGCCGTTCGGCTTCGACGCCAGCGCGTTTTTGGTGTGAAGGGAAACCTCATGAGCCTGATCGATATCGTCGCCGGCCCCTACACCTTCAAGGCGAGGTTTGAGGACGCCGACGCACCAAAAACCTGCGCAAAATTCCGCTCTCTCCTACCATACCGGGAACGCATCATCCATGTCCGGTGGAGCGGCGAAGGCTGCTGGATTCCACTGGGCGACCTGGATCTGGGGCTGACATTCGAGAACGCGACCAGCTATCCGGCGCCGGGGCATTTGCTGCTGTATCCAGGCGGCTTCTCCGAGACCGAAATACTGCTGGCCTACGGCGGTGTTCAGTTCGCCAGCAAAATGGGGCAACTGGCGGGGAACCATTTCCTGACGATTGTGGAGGGGAATGAGAATCTGATCGCGCTGGGGAAGATGGTGCTGTGGCAGGGTGCGCAGGCGATCGAGTTCAAGGGGCCGTAGTCCTGTTCTTGGCCAACCGTCATGGCCGGGCGTGTCCCGGCCATCTTCGCACTGACGGACGAAGCGCG
>NZ_LMUJ01000067.1:13623-19161 GCF_009765975.1 Acidisphaera sp. S103
GGCGATAAGACGGTTCAGCCAACCTTCAGCGGCGCAGGAACGCCAGCAACAACGCGATCACCTCATCCGGCTTTTCCTGCTGCACCCAATGACCCGCGCCATCCAGCAGATGCACCCCGGTCATCCGCGTGCAAACAGTGTTTTGCATGCGTTCGATCGCCCCGTAGGTCTGGTAGATACCCCAATCCTGCCGGCCTGAGACGAACATGGACGGCACGTCGATGGTCCGGCCACTGAACACCTGCAGGTCCGTGGTCATGACGCTCTGGGTACGGCTGCGGTACCATTGCAGCCCACCCTGGAACCCCGTCCGCTCGTATTCACCGCTGTAGACACGCATCGCGGACTCGGGCAGCCAGCGGCAGGCGGCGATCGCCTCCGGGCTGGGCATTTCGTGGGCCACCGTCTGCGGCATCGTCTCGCCCAGGTCCATGATGTAATAGGTCGGCATCTTCGCCAGTTCAGCCGCGGTCGCTCCGGCCAGCCGGAACGGCTTATTCCCGGCCCAATCAGCACTTTTATGATGATAATAGGCGCGCAGGAAATCATGCATGCCTTGCCGGCTGTTGGTCATGTCGGCATTGGCCTCACGCGTCGAGTAATACCACTGATAATGCTTCCGCGGCCGGTCCAGTGTCGCCAGCGCCGTGTGGATGTCCAGATTACCTGGTGGCGTCAAAGCCGGCGGCCCGGCGAACGGCGCGCTCATCAGCGTCACGGAGTGGAAAAGATCCGGACGCAGCAAAGCGCACCATGCGGCAACACCGGCCCCGGAATCATGGCCGACAACGGCCACCACAGATGCCAGGTCCAGGGCCGCCAGCAGCCCAACCATGTCGCGCACAAGGTTTAACTGGCGGAACGATGCCAAATCGCCGTCGTACTCAGGATCCCACCCGGTGGTGCGGCCGAAACCACGCTGGTCCGGAGCGACGACGTAGTAGCCGGCCTCCGCCAAGGCCGGCATCACGTAGCGCCAGGCGTAGGCCAGTTCCGGGAACCCGTGCAGCATCAGCACGCATGGGTTACCCGGCGTTCCAGCCTCCAGCAGATGGACACGCAATCCGTTCACCCCGTCCACGAAACGGGATCGGATACCCGGCGGCAAAACGCCGGCCTCAAGTGGTTGGATCATGCCGGAATACGCACTTTCATTTCGGTGATACCGTGGATGAAGTTGGAGTAGATGCGCTTCGGTTCTTCCACAAGTTCGATCCTGGGGAAGCGCTTCATGATCTCCTCCCAAAGGATAATCAGTTGCATCTCCGCCAGGCGGTTGCCGACGCAACGATGCACCCCGAAGCCGAACGACAGATGATGCCGCGGCCGAGCGCGATCGATGATGAATTCGTTCGGGTTGTCGATCGAATCTTCATCGCGGTTGCCGGAGATGTACCACATCACTACCTTGTCGCCGGCCTTGATCTGCTTGCCGCCCAGTTCGGCGTCGGCCAGCGCGGTGCGGCGCATATGCACGATGGGCGACTGCCACCGGATGATCTCCGGCACCATGCTGGGGATCAGGCCGGGGTTGTCGCGCAGTTTCTGATATTCCGCCGGGTGCTTGCACAGTGCCCACAACCCGCCGCTCATGGAATTGCGCGTGGTGTCGTTGCCGCCGACGATCAGCAGTGTCAGGTTGCCGAGGAATTCCGCCGGGTCGTTGACGAGGTTCCGGGTCGCCTCACTGTGGGCAAGCATGGAGATCAGGTCGAACCCGCCGGGACGGGCAGCGCGTTCGTGCCACAGGCCTGTGAAGGTGCGCAGCGCATCACCGAGGATTTCCAGCCGTTTTTCTTCCGAATTGACAATGCCGCCGGCGTTGACGTCCGCGGTGGCGCAGTCGGACCAGAAGGTCAGCTTGTTGCGTTCCTCGATGGGGAAGTCGAACAACGTCGTCAGCATCAGCGTGGTCAGTTCGATCGACACACGCTTCACCCAGTCGAAGGTTTCGTTGCGCGGCAGCCCGTCCAGCACCGTGCAGACGCGTTCGCGGATGACCGACGACATATTGTTCAGGTTGGCGGGCGCGACGATCGGACTGACGACCTTGCGCTGCTCATCATGCCGCGGCGGATCCATGGAGATAAAGCTGGACCGGCGGAATTCCATCGGCCGGTCGGTGATGGTGATGCCGCCCAGCCGCGCCTCGGAGGAATAGATCTCCGGGTGCGTTTCCACCGCCATGATGTCCTTGAACTTCGTGACCGACCAGAACGACCCGTATTTGCCGTCCTTGCGGTAGTGGACCGGGGCCTCGCGGCGCAGGCGTTCGAAATACGGATAGTAGACGTCATCCTGGAACAGATGTGGATCGCTGACGTCAATCTGGTCGAGCGGTGTCGTGTAGGCATCCGAAGCAGGATCGTAATGGACCGGTGCATTCATGGCGGAGCCTCCTTATCACAAATCAGTGCTGTCCTTCCGGCATCCGCACGACCAGGCCATCCAGGTCGTCGGCGACCTCGATCTGGCAGGACAGCCTGGAATCCGGCTGGGTGACGGCGGCGAAACTCAGCATGCTGGCTTCCTGCGATCCCGGCACCGGCAGGCCGATGCGGTCCAGCCAGGCGGCGTCGATATAGACGTGGCAGGTGGCGCAGGCGCATTCGCCGCCGCAATCGGCATCGATGCCCGGGACGTTGTTGTTGATGGCACCCTGCATCACGGATTTGCCAACCGGAACCTGGACCGTGTGTGCGGTGCCGTTATGCTCGATATAGGTTATCTTAGGCATTGAACGTTCCCTGTTTGCCGGCGTTATGCTGCCAGTTCCTGCATCGATACTGACATATCCGCGATACGCGCGCGAGTAAGACGTTTGCGCCGCTGGATGATCCGTCGTCCACCCATGAATTCGGTGGAGGCGTTGACCGCTTCCACCGCCTGGACCGTGCCATCCTCGGTCAGGTGGAACAAGGCGAATTTTCCGGCGTCCACGTCGCCTCGGACAGCGATCTCGGTGGTGTCGAACGGCATGCCGGCGATTTGCAGGCGCAAATCGTACTGGTCGGACCAGAACCACGGCACCTCGGGCGCCGGCTGAGGTTTGCCGCAGATCGACGCGGCGGCCTGCTTGGCCTGTTCCAAGGCATTCGGCACGCTCTCCAGACGGCCCGTCCGTTCATACAGCGGCAAAGGACGGCTGGTGCAGTCGCCGATCGCGAAGATCGCCGGATCGCTGGTCCGGGCCGCCAGGTCCACGACGATGCCGTTGCCGCAGGCCAGCCCAGCCTCCGCGGCCAACTCGTCGTTGGCGATGGCGCCGACCCCGACCAGCGCGGCATCGCATGGGATCGATCGGCCATCGCCCAGCCGGACGCCGGTGACGCGGCCATTGGCGCCGTCCAGGGCGGCGACCTGGGCATCGACCTCGATCGCCACGCCCTGGCCACGGTGAAAATTGTGGAAGAAATCCGACAGGATGGGGCAGGCGACCCGGGCCAGGACGCGGCTTTCGCGCTCGATAATGATGGCCTCGGCCCCCAAGGCCCTGGCGGATGCGGCGGCTTCCAGGCCGATATACCCGCCGCCGATCACCGCCAGCCTGGCACCCGGCTGCAACGCCGCCTTCAGGCGATCCGCATCCGCCGCCGATCGAAGTTCCAGCACGCCATCCAGGTCCGCCCCCGGCAAAGGCAGCCGCCGCGCCCTGGCACCCAGCGCCAGGATCAGGACGTCATACGACAGGCTCTCCCCGTTCGACAGCGCGACGGTCTTCGCCGTCCGGTCGATCCCGGTCACACGGGTCGCCAGCCGCAGGGCGATCGTCGCCTCGGGGTAGAAAGTGGCAGGCCGCAGCGCCAGGCTTTCGGCGGTTGCCTCGCCTTGCAGCCAGGCTTTCGAGAGGGGCGGGCGCTGGTAGGGCGGGATGGGTTCGTCACCAATCAGGGTGATCGCGCCCTGCCAGCCCATCTGCCGCAGCATGGCCGCGGCGGAGCCACCGGCATGGCCTGCGCCGGCGATCACGATGTGTCGGCTGTCCTGATTCACCCGCTCGCTCCCGTGGTTCGTTCAGCGGATAGGAGCAGCGGGCGGCAGCGGTGGCAAGCCGACGGATATCCTGGTTTTCGCCGCGGTGCGGAATATAACCGATTTTTGCCGCCATACGCTCAGGAATAGAAAATAAAACTTTATTAGACTCATGTGTTGCACTTACACAGAAAAATATCCTCTTATCCTCACATCAACCGGCCCCGCGCCGGTCTGAGCAGGAGAACGGTGGATGACCCATACAGCACGAATCACATCCTCGGACCGCCAGGCGGCGGTGGCGATGTGCCGCTGTTGCCCGCCGATGCGGTGTCGGTGCCCCGCACCGAACCTGACCGAACCTGCCCACCTCTGAATTCGCGGGAAGGGCGGTCCGCCGGTGAGGCCGAAGCAGCCCCCGCGGATCGCAGTCCCGGTCCCAGAAAGGACCCATTCCATGTTGCAATCCCACGTCATCGATATCGACGGGACTTTTGTCGGCGCCGCGGTGCGCCTGGACAGCGGCTATCGCTTCATCGCCACCGACCTGAAGCTGGATGACCTCGACGGATCGATCTGGCCCACCCTGGCCGACGTCCAGCGCCTCGCTCGGCGTCTCTACCTCGGTGGCCGCCTGACGTCGCCGCTGGCGCACTAACCGGAAGGATTTTCCATGACACGCGTCTCCGTCTCGCGCCGAGGCCTGCTTCAGGCTGCCGGTGTCGCTGCCCCGCTGGGCCTGATCGCCACCCGTGTGTTCGCCGGCAATCGCCCGGCCATCCCCGACGACCTGATGGCGCCGCCGATCTGCAAGGCCGCCGCCACCGTGCCGGTGACCGTGGTCACCCAGCGCCGCACGGTGAAATTGACCTGGAATGCCAGCGCCATCTGCACCGTCGGCGTGCCGGTGGCGCAGCAGAAGGGGTATTTCACCAAGCGCAACCTGGATGTCGACCTGATCAACTTCGGCGGCTCCACCGACCAGTTGCTGGAGGCGATCGCCACCGGCAAGGCCGATGCGGGCGTCGGCATGGCGCTGCGCTGGCTGAAACCGCTGGAGCAGGGGTTCGATGTCCGCATCACCACCGGGATCCATGGCGGCTGCATGCGGCTGCTGTCCGCCAAGGGCAACGGCATCACCTCGCTGGAGCACCTGAAGGGCAAGGTCGTCGGCGTCGCCGACCTGGGGGCTCCGGACAAGAACTTCTTCTCCATCCGCCTCGCCAAACTGGGCATCGATCCGCTGGCCGACGTGGAGTGGAAAGTGTTCCCGGCCGATCTGCTGCCGGTGGCGCTGCAGAAAGGGGAAATCCAGGCATTCACCCTGGGTGATCCGCTGGCCTGGGTCATCCGCGACCGCGATGGCCTGGCGGAGGTCGCCACCAACCTCGACGGCGACTACGCCCACCGCACCTGTTGCGTGCTGGGCGTGCGCGGCGGCCTGATCCGCGACGACAAACCGGCCGCCGCGGCGCTGACCGAGGCGATCCTGGAGGCTCAGGGCTTCGTCTTCGAGCACCCTGAGGAAGCCGCCGCGATTTTTGCCCCCTACGCGCCGTCCGCCAA
>NZ_LMUJ01000067.1:19284-28450 GCF_009765975.1 Acidisphaera sp. S103
TTGAAGGCCATCTCGGTGATCAAGCCAAACACCAATACGGAACGATTTGCCGCGAAGGTGTACGCCGATGTCCTCAGCTAGTCTTTCATCGCAAGACGCCGGCCTTGTCGATTTCCCGCCGGTCGCGGACGTCCGGGCAGGATTCTGGTTCACCGGCCTGCTGGCGGCGGCCGCCTGGTTCGGCGCCGCAATGATGACGGGTGGCCTACCCGACATCGACGACTTCGAGCGCACCGAACTGCTCGCCAGGTTGGCCGCCGGATTGTCGGGCCTGCTGCTGCTGGCCTCGGTCGGGGCCAGCCTGTTCCGCTTCACTGTTCCCGCCAAATTGCGCGGCGCCGGGGCTTGGCTGGTGCTCCTGGCGGTGGCGCTGGCGGCCTGGGAACTGGTGACGGCCAAGTTCGCGGTGCTGCCGCGGCCGTTCTTCGCCTCGCCGCAGGCGTTGCTGGAGGTGTTCACCGACGATTACCCGCGGCTGGGCGGCAGTGTCTGGAACAGCTTTCGCCTGCTCGCCGGTGGCTATCTGATCGGTGCGGCGGTGGGGTTCGTGCTGGGGGTGGCGATCGGCTGGTCTCGGGCGATCGGCTATTGGGCGCATCCGGTGCTGCGGCTGATCGGACCGCTGCCGGCGACCGCCTGGCTGCCGATTGCATTCTTCGCCTTCCCGTCCAGCCACAGCGCCAGCACGTTCCTGATCGCGCTCGCCACCGGATTTCCGGTGACGGTGCTGACATGGTCCGGCGTCGCCGGGGTCAACAAGGCGTTCTACGACGTGGCCCGCACAATGGGGGCCAATCAGCGCTTCCTGGTGCTGAAAGTCGCCATCCCAGCCGCCATGCCGTCAGTCTTCATCGGCCTGTTCATGGGGCTGGGTGCATCGTTCTCGGTGCTGGTCGTGGCCGAGATGATGGGCGTGAAATCAGGCCTCGGCTGGTACATGCAATGGGCCCAGGGCTGGGCCGCCTACGCCAACATGTATGCCGCGCTGCTGGTCATGGCGCTGATGTGTACCGGGCTGATCACCCTGTTGTTCCGTCTGCGCGACAGGTTGCTCGCCTGGCAGAAGGGGCTGGTGCAATGGTAGGCGGAAATCTGGCTGAACAGTTCGTTGCCGGCGCCGACATCGATGTTCGTGAGGTCAGTCATCGTTTCGATCTCGACCGCAAGACGCTGCCGGTGCTGAACCGGGTTTCGCTTCGTATCAAACCGGGTGAGCTGGTATCACTGCTGGGGCCATCCGGTTGCGGCAAGTCGACGCTGCTGCGGCTGGTGGCGGGGCTGGAAACGCCGACGGTCGGCTCGATCCTGGCGGACGGCGTTCAAATCACGCAGCCCGATCCGTCTCGCGTGGTCATGTTCCAGGACCCGACGCTGTATCCGTGGCGGACGGTGAAGGCCAACGTCTCGCTGGGGTTGGAAGCGCGAGGGCTGCTGCGGCGGCAGGTGCATCGGGTGGATGAGGCGCTGCGGCTGGTCGGCCTGACGCAATTCGCCACCGCCTATCCGCACCAGTTGTCCGGCGGCATGGCGCAGCGGGTGTCGCTGGCCCGCGCGTTGGTCAACGATCCCAGGCTGCTGCTGCTGGATGAGCCGCTGGGCAAGTTGGATTCGATGACCCGGATGACGATGCAGCAGGAACTGGTGTCGTTATGGCGACGCACGGGGTTCACCAGCCTGCTGGTCACGCATGATGTCGAGGAGGCGCTATTCATGTCGAACCGGGTGATCGTGCTGAGCGATCGTCCCGCCTCGATTATTGCCGATCTGATAATCGACCTGCCATTTCCGCGGCATCGCGGCGATCCCCGCCTGGCTGAATTGCGCCGCGAAATCCTCGGCCTGCTGGGCCTGGACGCGGATTGGTAACGAAAGAACTTTCCGATGAAACTGAACAGACGGACTTTGCTCGCCGCCGGACTGACCCTGCCGGCGATCAAATCCCGAGCAGCCGGTGCGAAGACAGTGCGGGTCGGCATCCAGAAGGGTGAGCCTGTGCTGATGGCCGCCCGCGAGAACAAGGATTTGGAAAAACTGCTGAGCCCCAAAGGCATCGGCGTGGAATGGATCGAGTTCCAGTTCGGACCGCCGCTGCTGGAAGCGATGCGCGTGGGCGGCATCGACGTGGGTGCCGTCGGCGACACCCCGCCGGTGTTCGCTCAGGCCGCGCACGGCGATCTGCTGTATATCGGCTCGATCCAGGGGGCGCCGCAGTCGATCCTGCTGCCGGCGGGTTCGAAAATTCAAACCATTGCCGATTTGAAAGGCAAGAAGATCGCGTTCGGCCGAGGGTCGGCAGCGCATAACATGACGCTGATGACGCTGGAGAAAGCCGGTCTTCGTTACGATCAGATCCAGCCGATCTATCTGGGCCCCGCCGATGCCAGCGCCGCGTTCGAGCGTGGTGCCATCGATGCCTGGACCATCTGGGAACCGTATGCGTCGCTGTTCGACAACCGGCCGGGCGTCCGCACCCTGACGACGAACGCCGAAATCGGCGAGCAATACGGCTACATCATGGGCAACGGCGCGTTCGTGCGCGCCAACCCGGCGTTGGCGGCGCTGGTGTTGCAGACCTGCGCCACCAGCGCCGCGTGGTCGCTGGCCCATCGACCGGAGGTCGCCAAAATCCTGGCCGGCGCGACCGGGATGCCGCAGGAGGTCTGGGGACGCGCCCTGGCGCACTACCCATACAAAGTCTCGCCGATGACCGACGACCTGGTGCGCAGCCAGCAGAAAGTCGCGGACCGATTCCGAGCGCTCGGGCTCGTGCCGGTGGACTTCAAGGTTTCCGACATCGTCTGGCACGCCGGCGTTTGAAAGGTTTGAAAATGTCCAAGCAGCCACTCGATCTTTTCTGGTTCCTGCCCACCAGCGGCGACGGGTCCTATCTGGGAACCGAAAAAGGCCATCGTCCGGCCGATATCGGTTATCTGCGTGACATAGCCCGAGCGGCCGACCGCTTGGGGTTTGGCGGTGTGCTGCTGCCCACCGGCACCAATTGCCTGGACGGCTGGATGGTCGGGTCGGCGCTGGCCCCGCAAACCGAACGGCTGAAGTTCCTGCTGGCGCTGCGGCCGGGGTTCCTGACGCCCGGGCTGGCGGCGCGGCAATCGGTGGCACTGGATCGGATCAGCAACGGACGCCTGCTGCTGAACATCGTGACCGGCGGGCAGCCGAAGGACCTCGCGGGCGACGGCGTGTTGCTGGACCACGACGAACGCTATGCCCAGACGGATGAATTCCTGCACATCTGGCGGCGCCTGCTGACCGACGGAGCAGTCGACTTCTCCGGCAAGCACCTCACCGCTCAGGAGGCCCGGCTAGGCGTCTTCGACAGTGTGCAGAAGCCGTATCCGCCATTGTGGTTCGGCGGGTCCTCGGCCGCGGGGATCGAGGTCGCCGCGGATCACGTGGACACCTACCTGACCTGGGGCGAGCCACCAGCTTTGGTGAAACAGAAGCTGGACACCGTGCGCGCCCGCGCCGCCGCTCGGGGGCGGACACTGTCGTACGGTCTACGGGTGCACCTGATCGTGCGCGAGACCGATGAGGAAGCCTGGGACGCCGCCAATCGGCTGATCAGCCATTTGTCCGACGAAACCATCGCATCGGCGCAAAAGCGGATGCGGGAAGACACGGATTCGGTCGGACAGCTTCGCCAATTGGACCTGCACGGCGGGCATCGGGACAAACTGGAGATCAGTCCAAATCTGTGGGCCGGCGTCGGCCTGGTGCGGCATGGGGTTGGCACGGCCCTGGTGGGCAGCGCGGAAACGGTGGCGGAACGTCTGCGCGAATACCAGGCGCTGGGGGTCGGGACGATCATCGCCTCCGGCTATCCGCATCTGGAGGAAGCCTATCGCGTCGCCGAACTGCTGTTCCCGGCCCTGGGGATCGGCCAGCGCGCGTTTGAACCGGGTCGCGATTTCCGGGCGGCGCCGGTTCGGATGGCTGCGGAATGATCCGCTGGCTGATGTGCCTGCTGGCCGAAACCGCCTGGCCGCCGGCGTCCGATGAATGGTTGAAGAAGGATAGGAACCGATGAAGCGCGCGTTGCCGTGGATTGTTCCGGCGCTGATCCTGCTGCTGTGGCAGGTCGCGTCCGGGTTCGGCCTGATCGCCGATCAGGTGATGCCGGCCCCGACCGCTGTGGCCGAAGCATTCTGGCGGGTCGCGCGCAGCGGCGAACTGCTGCAGGATATCGAAATCAGCACATGGCGGGCGTTCGCCGGATTTGCCGTCGGCGGCGGCATCGGCTTCGCCCTGGGGATGCTGAACGGATTGTCCGGCCTCAGCGAGAAACTGACCGACAGCACGCTGCAGATGCTGCGAAACATCCCCCATCTGGCACTGATCCCGCTGGTGATCCTGTGGTTCGGCATCGGCGAGGAAGCCAAGCTGTTCCTCGTCGCCCTGGGCGTGTTCTTCCCGATCTACGTCAACACCCTGCACGGCGTGCGATCGGTGGACCGCCAGTTGCTGGAGATGGGGCGGGCATACGGCATGTCGGAAGGCGCGATCTTCTGGCGGGTGGTGTTTCCGGGCGCGCTGCCGTCGATCTTCGTCGGGCTGCGCTATGGTTTGGGGATCATGTGGCTGACGCTGATCGTGGCGGAGACCATCTCGGCGTCGTCCGGCATCGGCTACATGGCGATGAACGCCCGTGAATTCATGATGGTCGATGTCGTCGTCGTTTCGATCCTGATCTACGCCGCGCTGGGCAAGCTGGCCGACAGTGTCGCCCGTTGGCTGGAACGCACCTGCCTGTCCTGGAATCCTGTTTACGCGGAGGCCTGAGCCATGAACGTCAGTCTATTGGATACCGCCCTCGACACCGATCTTCGGGTGACATCGACCGGGTCGACGGTCAGCCTGCGTGGCGTGACCAAGGCGTTCGGCGCGCAGACCGTGCTGCATGGGCTCGACCTGGACATCCCGGCTGGCCAGGTCGTTGCCATTGTCGGACGCAGCGGCTGCGGCAAGAGCACCCTGTTGCGGCTGCTCGCCGGGCTGGATCGGCCGACCGCCGGAACGATCACGATCGATGGCGCGTCCTCCGGCTGGAAGGACAGCGTGCGCCTGATGTTCCAGGAGCCTCGGTTGCTGCCGTGGCAATCTGTCGCGGCGAATGTCGCGGTCGGCCTGTCGCATGCGCCACGCGGGGCCGATCGGCAGCGCCTGGCAATCGAGGCACTGACGCAGGTCGGGTTGTCCGGACGGGCGAAAGAATGGCCGGCGGTCCTGTCCGGCGGCCAAAAGCAACGAGTCGCGCTTGCCAGGGCGCTGGTCAGCCATCCCCGGATCCTGGCGTTCGATGAACCGCTGGGCGCACTGGATGCCCTGACGCGGATCGAGATGCAGGCGCTGATCGAGCAAGTCTGGGAAGACAAGGGATTCACTGCAATCGTGGTAACCCACGACGTAACCGAGGCGGTCGCGCTGGCCGACCGTATCCTGCTGCTGGATGCCGGCCGGGTGGCCATGGACGTGACAGTAGACCTTCCGCGTCCCCGCCGCCGCGGCGACCCAGAGGCCGCAGCGATCGAGGGACGGATTTTGGATCGGCTGCTGGGGCGGTAGACACTCTCACCGTCATGGCCGGGACACGTCCGGCTACGATGGTGAGAGGCACACCAGCCATTTCAAAACTATATGGTAACGTTCTGAGGTCGGCGTTCGTTCAAGCGGGGAACGTGCCGGGTATAAAGCTTGGGGGCTTCGTGGCGCGCCGCAACGACGCGGTCATCCTGCCGGGATCCGCACCATCTCCTCCGGCAGCGCGACCGTAGGCGGCAGCCGGGTGCCGCTGGCGGCATAGCGAAGCAACCCCGGAAACACCCGCGCGCCCCGGGTAAGTCCGGCCTGCACCAGCCCACTCATACAAGCGTGATGCAGCAAGCCGGCGAGGCGCATCTGCGTCCTCAGCGTGCTCCCCAGAGCCCGCTGATACGCCACCGAATCACCCCCCGCCATCCAGGTCTCCGCCGCGCTTTGCCCGCTGTGCAGGGCGATCGCCATGCCGTCTCCGGTCAGCGACGGGATTACCGCGGCCTGGTCGCCAAGCCGGAACAGACCGCCGGAATCCTCTGGACCAGCCTGATAACCGTAAGGAATGCCGGCAACAGCCAGCGGACGCGCCAACAAAGGCCGAGCGCCGGCCACCATCGCTGCAAAACGCCGGCTGCGCTGCTCGATCGAGGCGATCAGCCCCGGCCAACCGCCCCCATATCGTTGGAACGCCTGCCGCAGAATCGCGATGCACAGCACCGCCCGCCCATTTTCAACAAGCTGTAGCCCGGCATACCCACCCGGAAACAGGGTCAGCTCGATCGCGCCGTCCAGCGTCTTCGCCGGCCCCGGCGCCAGGTGAAAATACATCTTCATACCGACCGCACCCCGATCGGAGCGGGCACGCGGCAGGTTCCGCACGTCGTGCTTTCCCGTCGCCAGAAACACGGTTTCAGCCGTGAACCCGCTTTGATCGCCGGTTTGCGCCGTCCATTCACCCAGATCCAACGTCAGGTGCCGGACGGTCTGGCCGCGCTGCACGATCGCACCGGCGCTTTCCGCCCGGCTCAGCAGGGCCGCGTCCAACCCGCGCCGGGACAGCCCGAATGCGGGAAAGGGCAGGGTGGCTTCCGCAATACCTTCGCCATGGATCAGCCGAACACGCTGAATCGACGAGGCACCCAGAGCCACGGGATCGACACCGAGACCCCGAACACGCTGGATTGCGTCATCGCTGAGGAAATCCCCGCAGACCTTGTCCGCCGGCCCGGTCGTCCGCTCTACCAGCACAGGCCGGTAGCCCGCCTGCGCCAATGTGATCGCCGCCGCCGACCCGGCTGGCCCGGCGCCGATGATCAGCGGGTCGCGACGCATAGCCGGAACGGGATGTGCCAGGTGATCGCCGCGCGCTGATCGGTGATGCCGGCCTGCCGCAGCAGCGCCTGCCACTCCGTCCGGACGAACGCACAAGCGATGGAAATCTGCCCGTCCCCGCGCACGAACCGATGCCACAGCATCAGCCGGGCGAGCAGCGGAAAACCGTAATACGGCAGGACATGCCGGTGCAGGTCGCTGATGAACCAGCCCTGGGCGGCGTTTTCCTGCAGCCACCGCAGGAAGAAAACAACCTGCTCGTCCGTCAAATGATGGGTGAACTGTGAGGTGACGATGAAGTCGAACCGCTTCGCCGGCACATGGGCAAAGGCATCGCCCTCGATAAAGTCGATACCGGCGGCCGGATCGGTGGCTGCCCGAGCGGCGCGAATGGCCCATGGATTGAGGTCGATCCCCGTCAGCCGCGCGGCGGGAAAACGTGCCCTGATCCGTCGCAACGCATCCCCATGCCCGCTGGCGATATCCAAAACCGAGAAATCACCCGCCGCCCGTTTCGCCAGCCAGGCCAGCATCGGCCGATGCGTCAGCGTCACCACGTTGACTCGCGACAAATCGCGCAGACACCGGCTGTAATCCTCGAAATCCGCGCAGTCCGTGTCCATCCGTTCGGCCTCGGTACTGCGCCGGACCAGGGTCACGGCCGGTCGAATCCGAACGTCTCGACCGTCAGCCCGGGACCGAACGCCATCCCCATGCCGGTGCCACGCGCATCCGGATCGTCCAGCATCCGAGCCAGCACGAACATCAGCGTGGCCGACGACATATTCCCATACGCCCGCAGCACCTCACGCGAATGCCGCAACGCATCCGGCCCCAGCCCCAGCCCCTGCTGCACCGCATCCAGGATCGACCGCCCGCCGGCATGCACCGCCCACAGTGCCGGCGTCTCCGGCGGCAACAGGGCAGGGCCGTGCGCCGGCAGCCAGCGGCGGATGCGGCCGGGCACCTGTCCGGACAGATGCATCTCGAAGCCGTCGTCGCCGATGTGCCAGGTAATCAGCTCCGCGCTGCGCGGGATCAGCGCCGCCTGGAACCGCCCCAGCGCGATACCGCTCGCCTCCGCCGTCACCAGCGCCGCCGAGGCCCCGTCGGCGAACAACAGGAAGCTCAGCATCTTCGGCACATCCTGGAAATCCTCCTGCAAATGCAGGCTGCACAGCTCCAGATTGACCACTAAAACCCGCGACTGCCGATCCGCTCGGACGATCTGGTCCGCCAATTTCAGCGCATTCACCGCCGCGAAACAGCCCATGAACCCCACGATGGTGCGCTGCGTGCTGTCCGGCAGTTCGGCGGCCCGCATAATCTGGAAATCCAGCCCGGGGGCGCTGAACCCGGTGCAACTGGCAACCACCAGATGCGTGATACCGTCAGGTTCCAGGGCCCGCACCGCCTGCATCGCCAACGCCAGCGCATGCGGCTCATACAACGCCATCCGCGCCGCGGTGGAGGGAAATGCCCCCCGCCGATAGAACCCCCCGGCATCGAGGATCGTGTCGCGCGGCTTCGGCCCCGGCTCGAAGATCGCATAGCGATGCTCGATGTCCGCGAGCGACGCCATCCGGTCGAACAACGCCCGCCGGTGCGGGTCGACGATAGTCTCGCTGCCGAACTCGACGAACGCCGCATGCACATCATGCGGCGGAACGGCCGTGCCAATACGGTTCAACCAGGCCTGAGTCACGAGCGGTCCCTAACGGTGCCGCCTTGATGTGGGGGGCCAGGCGCATTCTGCCAGGGTGCCCGGTGGTCACCGAGTCGGACTGCTTATGGCGATCGGAGTGGTTCGCCGGTCACGCTGGCTGTGTCGTTCTGGTTGAAACAAAGTAATCAAGCGCACACAGAGTCACACCGAGTTTGCACAGAGTTACTCAGAGAAGATGATGTTACGCCGGGCGCGTCATGTTCGCTGACGAACGCCAAATCAAACGTGAAATGACACGAGCCTCACGCACACAAATTCAGACATTCCCAACCCGCGCGAAGCGCCTTATCCTTTTCTCGGTGTAACTCTGTGCAAACTCGGTGCAACTCTGTGTGCACTTGATTATTTTCTCAAAACACAGACCAAACCAAACGGGCCGGCACCGTCACCGCCTCATCAGGCGCCAACGCACCACCCGAGAAGGGCCACCTCCCCCCCAACCACACCCCGCAGATCACCCACAACCGCATCCAGCACCGCATCCCAGTCCCCCGGCGCCGGCTGCCGGTACACGCGCAGCGTCGGATACCAAGGGCTATCACGCCGCCCGAGCAACCA
>NZ_LMUJ01000067.1:28501-31737 GCF_009765975.1 Acidisphaera sp. S103
GCCAGTCCGGATCGAAGCGGTCCAGCAGCCACACCGGCTTCCCCAACCCCGCCGCCAGGTGCGCCACGGCGGTATCGACCGAGATCACCAGATCCAGATTGGCCACCAACCCGGCCGTATCGGCGAAATCTCCCATCTCCCCCATGAAATCGGTCACCCCGGCCGCCGTCCCATCCTTCTGCAAACTGAAAAACCACAACCCATCCACCCCGAACAACGGCGCCAGCCGATCCGGACTCAACGACCGCTGTCTGTCGCGAACCATCTCCGGATTGCCCGCCCACGCCACCCCGACCCGGGGCCGCCGATCCCCCATGGCCCCCAGACGCGCGCCCCAAGCCGCCGCCAGCCCCACATCCGCACGCAGCGAAGCCGCCGGAATCGTCTCCAGCGTCGTTCCCAGCGCCAAAGGCAGGCTCTGCATCGGGCAGTGCAGATCGAACGCCGGCAACGCCTCCCCACGCGCCACGATCCGATCCACAGCCGGCAAATCCCCCAGCAGCCGGACCAGCGGCGCCTGCACCTCCATGACGACCCGCAGTCCAGCGGCGGCGGCCAACGCCGCGTAACGGCAGAACTGCAACGTGTCGCCCAACCCCTGTTCGGCATGGATCAGCAGCGTGCGGCCCCCGCCCGCCTCACCGAACCATTGCGGTTGCACAAACGCTCGGCGAGCCCCGGCCATATCCGCCGTTTCCCAGCGCCATTCGTGTTCCCGCCACCCCTCCGCCATGTCACCCACGGCCAGCAGCGCCATGGCCAGATTGCGATGCGCATTCGGAAAATCCAGCTTCAGGCCGATGGCCGTCCGGAAGCAGGCGAGCGCCGCCTCCGGCAACCCCTGTTCCTTCAGGACGGTCCCGAGATTGTCGTGTGCCCGCGGCGCGTCGGGCCCAAGCACCACCGCCTGCCGGCAACAGGCGGCCGCCTCGTCCAGCCTGCCCTGCTTCGCCAGCACGGCACCCAGCGCGTCATGCGCCTCCATCAGGTCGGGCCGCAGCGCGATCGCCCGATGGCAGCAACCGGCCGCCTCCTCCAACTGTCCCAACCGACAGAGCGCAATGCCAAGATTGTTCGACGCCTCGGCGAAATCCGGCTGGGCCGCGAGGGCCGTCCGGTAGCAAACAACCGCTTCCTCCAGCGAGCCCGCGTCCTTCAGCGCGGTGCCCAGGTTGTTGCACGCATCCGCATAACCCGGCCGAAGGGCAATGGCGCGCCGATAGCAGGCGGCCGCCTCGTCCAACTGCCCCTGGTCCACAAGCAGATTGCCCAGGTTATTATAGGCTTCGGGAAAATCCGGCTTCATGGCGACGGCCTTGCGCAGCCAACCCAACGCCTCGTCTATCTGGTTCAGCGCATGCAGCGCGGTGGCCAGGTTACTGTAAGCCTCGGGGTAGCGAGGCCGCAGGACGATCGCTCGGCGATAGCAGGCGACGGCCTGGTCCAGCCTGCCCAGCGCCTTCAGCGCATTACCCCGGTTGGTGTGATACAGGGCGACCGTGGCGTCGATCCCGATCGCCTGGCCGATCAGGTCAACGGCCAACTCGGGCCGCCCGGCCTGAAGCGCGACGACACCCAGCAGGTGCAGGCTGTCGGCGTGGCCGGCGTTCACCGCCAGGACCTGACGGTACAGACGTTCGGCGTCGGCCAGGTGCCCGGCCTGGTGATGCTGAACGGCGGCGGCGAACACCGCTTCGCCGGCGGGCGACAATTTGCGCGCCTTCGGCTTCGGCAGCTTCGTGACCGTCCGGTGCGCGGTTCTACTCATCCAATCATCTCACTAAAGCGTGGTCGCCCTGGGCGGAACGCCAACAGGGCGTGAATCATGCGATCAAACAAAGAATTAGAGCGTGCTGACTGTTCACAGTCAGCTTGTAAACGCTCTAAAACGGCGCCAGGATATCCAGCATCTGCTGTCCCCATCGGGCACGCTGCAGATCGGTCAGGTTGCCCCGTCCCCCGTAGGAGATGCGCGCTTCGGCCATCCGGTCATGTGTTACGGTGTTGTCCGATGCAATGTCCTGCGGGCGCACGACGCCGGTGACCCGCAGGTCCCGCAATTCGCTGTTGACCATGAATTCCTGGCTGGCGGCGACAACGAGGTTGCCGTTGGGCAGCACCTGCGTGACGACTCCCGCCACACGCAGCGTCACGGCCTCGTTACGCTGGATCTGTCCGCTCCCCACATTGCTGTTGCCGCTGGAAGATGACACCAGTGACGACATGTTGACGGCCTTCGGCACGATCGATTCCAGCCCGAACAGGTTCGGCAGGCCGGCGGTTTCGCTGCTGGTCCGGGTGGCCGTCGTATCGTTGGTCAGATTGGCCGAGTCGTTCATGTTGACCAGCACGGTGATGATATCGCCGACCTGGGCCGCCCGCTGATCCTTGAAAAATGCGCGTGACCCGGGTCGCCACAGCGCGTTCGCCTCACGCGGAGACGGCTGGGGCGCCGGCTCCGGCATGGTCAGCGGCCGGTATTTCGGGTCTTTCGTGGGATCCGAGGTCGGGGTCATCTGCGGCGGCCGTCCGACTTCGGACAGGCGGCTCAACGTGCCGCATCCGGTCAGCAGGCCGGCGCCAACGCCCAGGCAGATGATCGGCAACGCGGCCATCGCCCACGAACGCCGCGATCTCGACGAACCGCCGCCCAGGTCATGATGAATCGCCAGCGAACCGACCCGCCGGGGCGCTGCGACCCCCGATGACAGCACGAAATCGCCCATTTGAAAGTCGTCCATCCCGCGACCAACACGCTTTGTGCTTCAGACAAGCGGCAGGATAGCCCCCGAAGGTTGACAAACCCTTAACGCGTGGCAGCCGCCGGTTCCGCCATTCCGGTCACAACCCGAGCCGCCACCACATCGGCGTATTGCAGCAACGCGCTGCGCCCGTTCGGCGCGATGTCATAGGTCCCACGCCCAACCCTGACGAACCAGCCATAGACATCGTCGCGCAGGATGGCGCTCGCCTTCGCCACACCTGTCGCATCCCGCACCGCCGCGACCTTCATCACGCCCCGGGCCGCCAGCACGTCGGCGCACGCCAACGCATCCTCCCGATACGCCGTCACCCGAGGACGCTTGGTCGTGCCGCCCAAATTATGATCCCCGCTGCGGCGGAGGAACTCGCTCAGCAGCCGCTGACGCTGCTTCGGCTGCCTGCGAGGTTGGTAAGGTTCGGGATCGGCATGCACGACGACGTTGCCGCTGCGCACCGAGAGCAATCCCACGCCC
>NZ_LMUJ01000068.1:0-7761 GCF_009765975.1 Acidisphaera sp. S103
CCCCCGATGAGGAAACCAGCGACTGGAGAGCCGTGTGCGGGAAAACCGCACGCACGGTTCGGAGGGCGGGGAGGAAACTTCCCGACCCCTATCGGGAATGGTGTCAGCGCTCGCCGGATCGCGGTTCAGGGTTTCGATTGTGCCTCCAGCAAACGTTCGGCTTTGGCCAGATCCTCTTGTGTGTTGGCGTTGAAGAATGGGTCGAGGGGGTCCGCGTCGAATTCGGCTGTTGCCACGCCGTGGCGGGACGTCCAGGCGTCTACCTTGGCGATGCCTTCCTCGACCACCGCGTGACGCAGATCGGCCGCCAGCGCCACGGGCCACAGGCCGACCACGGGGTTGGACTGGCCGTTCGATGCAGCCTGGGCCAGCATGGTGCCGGCGGTGCGGCGCGCCTCGATCAGGCGGCGCACGAGGTCGCGGGGGACGAAGGGACCGTCGCCGGGGACGCTGACCACGTCTGTGATCTCGGGGGCGTGCGTCGCGGCCCATTCCAGCGCCGTCAGGACGCCGACCAGCGGGCCGCCAAACCCGGCCACTACGTCCGCCGCGACAGGCAAATCCCACTCCGCGAAACGAGCCAGGTCGCCGTTGGCGTTCAAGAGGACCCGTTCGGTTTGTCCATCCAGCCTGTCCAGCACATGGGCCAGGATCGGCCGGCCAGCCAACGGCTTCAGGCATTTGTCGCCGCCGCCCATCCGTCGAGCAAGCCCACCCGCCAACACCACTGCCATAACGCGCTCAGGCATCGGTCTCGGCCATGTCGGAATCGAAAACGATGCGTTCGATGCCACTCAGCGCCGTGAAGCGGCTGCCTTTTGCCCGTCCGATCAGCGTCAGGTTCGCCTGCCGCGCCAGGTCCACCCCCCAGGCCGTAAATCCGTTGCGGCTGATCAGGATTGGAATCTCCATGCGTACGATCTTGATGACCATTTCGGATGTCAACCGGCCCGTCGTGTACAGCAGCTTGCCCTCTGGCCGGATGCCGTTCAGGAACATATAGCCGGCGATCTTGTCGATTGCGTTATGACGGCCGACGTCCTCCATATAAATTAGCGGCACGTCACGCTCGCACAGCACACACCCGTGGATGGCGCCCGCTTCCAAATACAAACTCGGTGTCAGGTTGATCGCTCGGCTGAGGCTGTAAAACCAGGACGTGCGCAGGATCGCTTTCGGGTCCAGTGTGATGCGTTCGAACCGCTCCAGCAGGTCGCCGAACGCCGTGCCTTGCGCACAACCCGACGTCAGCGTTTTCTTCCGCAACTTGTCCTCGAAATTCGTCTCGGTCGCGGTACGAACCACCACCACTTCAAGGTCGTCGTCGTAGTCGATGCCGGTGATTTCGTCGCCGGGGCGCAGCATGTTCTGGTTGAGCAGGTAACCGACGGCCAGGCAGTCGGGATAGTCGGAGATCGTCATCATCGTCACGATCTCCCGTTTGTTCAGAAACAGGGTCAGCGGACGTTCGACCGGAACACTGATACAGACCGCGTTACCGGCCTGGTCGATGCCGTCAACAGCATGCGTCAATTTCGGATCGGCCGGATTGGGCCGAACCAGCAGGCTCGCCGGCGCGACCAGCTTGTCGCTGGTGCTTCGGTGTGCGAGGGCACCCGAACGGTGGGCGCGCAGAACGGTCACAGAAGTTCACCATACGGAATGAAATCGACCGCCATCCCTGGTTCCAGCCGGGTCAGTGTTTCCGGCAGTTCGGCCAGCCCGTCTGTCTCGGTCAGCGAGGTCAGCAAGCCCGCCCCGTCTTTAGGAAAACGCCGAAGACGCGGTGGCCCGCCGTCGCCAACCTCCAGCGAAACGCGAACGTATTCGCGCCGGTCCAGTTTCTTCTTGTAGGCGAAGCCGCTGATCGCCTGGGATCGGCGTGGGATGCGGGGCTGGGTGCCGGTCATGGCCTCGATCAGCGGGCGGGCCACGGCGACGAAGGTAATCAGCGCGGCCACCGGATTGCCAGGCAGCCCGATCAGCGGGGTACCGCCGATCTGGCCCAGCGCCACCGGCCGCCCCGGCTTGATCGCCAGGCGCCAGAAGAACAATGACCCGTGGGCGTTCATGACCGAACGGACATGATCCTCCTCACCGGTCGAGACGCCGCCCGAGGTGACGATCAGGTCGTGCCGGGCGGCCGCCGCGACCAGGGCTTCGGCAAGGTCATGCGGCCGGTCGGGCAGGATGCCGCCGTCGGTGACCTGGGCGCCGGCCCTCGTCAGCAGACTGGCCAGCATGAAACGGTTGGCGTCGTAGATCTGTCCTGGCGCCAGGGTCGTTCCGGGTTCGCGCAATTCGTCTCCGGTGGAGAACAATGCGACCGACAGGCGCTGCCGCACCGGCACCGTGGATTGGCCGAGTGCTGCCAGCAGCCCCAGTTCGGGTGGGCCGAGGCGCCGGCCGGCAGCCAGCGCCTCGCTGCCGATGGCGATGTCCTCGCCGGCAAGCCGCCGGTTGGCGCCGCGCTTGATGCCGGGACGGATCAGCACGGCATCTCCGTCTTCGTGGCAGTCTTCCTGCATGATCACCGTGTCGGCACCGTCGGGCATGACCGCGCCGGTGAAGATGCGGGCGGCTTCACCGGCGATCAGCCGGTCGGTCGAGGCATGGCCGGCGGCGATGCGCCCGACCCGGGACAACCGGGTTTCGGCATCCGTGGACAGGTCGTCGAACCGGACCGCATAGCCATCGACCGCGGAGTTGGTGAAGCCGGGAACGTTGAACGGTGCCGTCACCGGTTCGGCCAGCGTCCGCCCGTCGGCCTGCGCCAGCGGGATGGTTTCCACGCCGGCGACGATGCCGACACGCTCGAGGATCAGGGTCCGCGCTGCCTCGATCGGCAGCAACGCACCGCCAAACGCGAAACAGTCATCGGATAGCTGTGCCATTGGCTGAACGTGGCCCTATGTTTACTCCGCGGCAACCGCGACTGTCTTGGCCGCCTCGACCTGGGCGGCGCAAAACTTGAATTCCGGGATCTTGCCGAACGGATCGAGCGCCGGATTGGTCAGTATATTGGCCGCGGCTTCGGCGTAGCAGAACGGGATGAAGATCATCCCCTGCGGCACGTCGCTGTCGGCCCGAGCCTTCAGCTCGATCGCGCCGCGACGGGTGGATACGCGCAACATGCCGCCGGGGGCGACACCGAGCAGCTTCAGTTCGCGGGGTGCCATGAAGGCGACGGCCTCGGGTTCCAGGTCGTCGAGAACGCTGGACCGGCGGGTCATGGCGCCGGTGTGCCAGTGCTCCAGCACGCGGCCGGTGGACAGCACGTAGGGGTAGGCATCGTCGGGGACTTCGTCGGGGGGCAGGACGTTGGCCGGGACAATCTTGCCGCGGCCGGTTTTGGTCGGGTAGCCGGTGCTGAAGATGATTTCGTTGCCGGGCTTGTCGGCACCATCCGTCGGATAGGTGACTGCGCCTTCGCGCTGCAGCCGGTCCCAGGTGATGTTGTTGAGGGACGGCATCGTCGATGCCATCTCGGTGAAGACGGCGCCCACGTCGGGATACGACCAGTTGCAGCCGAGGCGGTTGGCGAGGTCCTGGATGATCTCGACGTCGGGACGGGCCTGGCCCGGCAGCGGCAGGGCGACGCGACCGAGTTGGACGCGCCGGTCGGTGTTGGTGAAGCTGCCGGTCTTTTCCGGGAAGGCGGAGGCGGGCAGGACGACGTCGGCATGCCATGACGTTTCGGTCAGGAAAATGTCCTGGACCACGAGGTGCTTCAGTTTAGCCAGCGCGGCGCGGGCGTGATGCACGTCCGGGTCCGACATGGCGGGGTTTTCGCCCATGACATACATGCCCTCGATCTGGTCGGCATGGATGGCGTTCATGATCTCCACCACGGTCAGGCCGCGTTTCGGATCGATCGCCGAACCCCATTTCTGTTCGAAGAAGTCATGCGCCTCGGCCAGCTCGACCGGCCGGTAGTCGGGGAAGAACATCGGGATCAGCCCGGCGTCGGACGCGCCCTGGACATTGTTCTGACCCCGCAGCGGATGCAGCCCGGTGCCGGGACGGCCGACCTGGCCGGTGACCAGCGCCAGCGCGATCAGGCAGCGTGCGTTGTCGGTGCCGTGGACGTGCTGCGAAATCCCCATGCCCCAGAAGATGATCGACGCCGGCGATTTCGCGTAGGCGCGCGCGATCGACCGGAGCGTTTCGGCTTTGACGCCGCACACCGGCTCCATCGCCTCCGGTGAAAATCCCCCGATGCGCGCGGCAAGATCGGGGAAACCTTCGGTGAAGCCTTCGATGTATTGCTTGTCGGTGAGATCTTCCGTGATGATCGTGTGGAGCAGCGCGTTCAACAGCGCCACATCGCTGCCGGGCTTGAACCGCACGTCGTAGGTGGCGTGCCGCGACAGGGTTTGCCCGCGCGGATCGATGACGATCAACGTGGCGCCGCGTTTTGCCGCGGCCTTGATGAAGGTCGCGGCCACCGGGTGATTTACCGTCGGGTTGGCGCCGATCACGATGATGACGTCAGCGTCGAGCGCGGCCGAGAACGGCGCGGTCACGGCACCGGAGCCGATGCCCTCGAACAGCGCGGCCACCGAGGAGGCGTGGCACAGCCGGGTGCAGTGATCGACGTTATTTGTGTTGAAGCCGGTGCGGACCAGCTTCTGGAACAGGTAGGCTTCCTCATTCGACCCCTTGGCGGACCCGAACCCGGCCAGCGCGTTGCCGCCTTTGCGATCGCGGATTTCGCGCAACCCCTCGGCGGCGCGGGCCATCGCTTCCTCCCATGTCGCGGGGCGGAAATGGGTCCAGGGGTTGGCGGGATCGACCTGGTCGTCGGCGGATTTTCCCACGCCGTCCTTGCGGATCAGCGGCTGGGTCAGGCGGTCGGGGTGGGCGACGTAGTCGTAGCCGAAGCGGCCTTTGACGCACAGGCGCTGATGGTTGGCCGGGCCGTCGCGGCCTTCGACAAACAGGATCTTGTCGTCCTTGATGTTGTAGGTGAGCTGGCAGCCGACGCCGCAGAACGGGCACAGGCTGTCGACCTGACGGTCGGCCCATTCGGTGCGCACCTGGTGGTCGTTCAGCACGGTGGCGGGCATCAGCGCCCCGGTCGGGCAGGCCTGCACGCACTCGCCACAGGCGACGCAGGTGCTGCTGCCCATCGGATCGTCCATGTCGAAGACGACCTTGGCACCGTGACCGCGGCCCGCCATGCCGATGACGTCGTTGACCTGGACTTCCCGGCAGGCCCGCACGCACAGGGTGCAGTTGATGCAGGCGTCCAGATTGACCGCCATCGCCGGATGGCTGATGTCGGGCAGCGGCCGGCGGCCCGCAGGGAAACGGCTGTCGCTGATTTCGAGCCGGTCGGCCCATTGCCAGAATTTCGAGTCCGGATCATGCGCGGTAGCCCGAGCGGGCTGGTCGGCCAGGAGAAGCTCGAAAACCATGCGGCGGGAGGCTTGCGCGCGTTCGTTTTCGACGTGGACCTTCATGCCCTCGGTGGGTTTGCGCAGACAGGACGCCTGCAACACACGCTCACCTTCGATTTCGACCATGCAGGCTCGGCAGTTGCCGTCGGGGCGGTAATCGGGTTCGGGGGCGTAGCAGAGATGCGGGATGGTCAGACCGGTGCGGTTGGCGACCTGCCAGATGGTTTCGTTGGCGGTGGCATGCACCGTTTTGCCGTCGATGGTGAAGGTGATTGCGTCGCTCATGTCACGATCCCCACGGCAGGCTTCGGCGGTGGTGCGCCCTGGCCGGTCGCCAGGCCGACCTCCTCCGGAAAATACTTGATCACACTCAGCAGCGGATTGGGCGCGGCCTGGCCCAGCCCGCAGATCGAGGCGTCGCGCATCGCGGTCGACAGTTCGGCCAGCAGGTCTTTGTTCCAGTCCTTGCTCGCCATCAACTTGGCTGCTTTTTCCGTGCCGATCCGGCATGGCGTGCATTGGCCGCAGCTTTCGTCCTCGAAGAAGCGCATGAGGTTGAGTGCCGCTTCGCGCATGTCGTCCTGGTCCGACAGCACGACGACCGCAGCCGAACCGATGAACGCGCCATGCGGTTCCAACATGCCGAAATCCAGCGGGATATCACCGAGCGAGGCGGGCAGGATGCCGCCGGAGGCACCGCCGGGCAGATAGGCCTTGAACCGGTGGCCGGGTAGCATGCCGCCGCAATACTCATCGATCAGTTCGCGGATGGTGACGCCGGCTGGGGTTGTCTTGACGCCGGGACTGACGACGCGGCCGGACACCGAATAGGTGTGCAGCCCCTTGCGGCCGTTACGCCCTTGGTCGAGCCACCATTGCGGGCCGCGCTCGACCAGGTCGCGGATCCAATAGAGCGTTTCGACGTTGTTGATCAGTGACGGCTGGCCGAAGATGCCGACCTGGAATGGGAGCGGCGGTTTGTGTCGCGGCAGGCCGCGCTTGCCCTCGATGCTCTCGATCATCGCGGATTCTTCGCCGCAGATATAGGCGCCGGCGCCACGGCGGAGGTGGATCGTCAGGCCGTCGGTCAGGCCGGCGGCCTTGAGTTCGTCCAGTTCCCGGCGCAGCACGATGTGCGCCGCCTGGTACTCGTCTCGCAGGTAGAAGTAGACGTCGGTGGCAGCGACGACATGGGCGCCGATCAACATGCCTTCGAGCACGCGATGCGGGTCGGATTCCAGGAAGTAACGGTCCTTGATGGTGCCTGGCTCGCCTTCGTCGCCGTTGACCGCCATCAGCCGCGGGCCGGGGACGCCCAGCACGGAGCGCCATTTGCGCGCGGTCGGGAACCCGGCGCCGCCGCAGCCTCGCAGCCCTGCTTTGTCCAGCGTGTCGATCACCTGTTCGCCGGTGATCTCATCTTTGCGGAGGCGTTCCAGCAGCGCGTAGCCGCCGGCGGCGCGATAGGCGTCGAGGCCGATATAGGCGGGCACGACCGGGTCGTGGCGATGCTCCGCCACCGCCGTGGCCACCGAGGCCGCATCGGCATGGTCGATATAGTAGTGGCCGACCTCGGCGATCGGCGCGGTGTCGCAACGGCCGACGCAGGGGGCGCGCAGCACGCGGACCTGAGGGCCGAGGTTGAGGGAGTCGATCAGACGTTCGGCCCCGGCCATGGCGCAGGACAGGCTGTCGCAGACGCGGACCGTCACCGGCGGCGGGGCGGGCTCGCCTTCATGCACCAGGTCGAAATGGGCGTAGAAGGTGGCGACCTCATACACCTCGGCCTGCGCCATGCGCAGTTCGGCGGCGAGCGCGGCGAGGTGGCGGGCCGACAGGTGGCCGTGGCGGTCCTGGATCAGATGCAGGTATTCGATCAGCAGATCGCGCCGGCGCGGCATATCCGCCAGGAGCTGGTTGATCTCCTCGGTGGCGGCCGGATCGATCTGACGTCCCTTCGGCACGGATCGGGCGGCTCGGCGGCCGGAACCGGGATGGCGCGCGGGCGTGTGGTCGTCAGGCATCGGGTCGTTCACCTCGATCAAGGACTGCGGCTGCCGCACCGCTGGTGCCGTGTTAGTCAGTCAGGCGAGCAAAGGCTTTGAATATTGGGAAAATATGTCACCCGAGCCGTTCGGCGGCAACCCCGGCCGTGGCTGATCAGCCGGCCCGGCGCACCCCGGTGAACTGGATCAGCCCTTTCTGCATATCGGTCAGGTCGGCGCTGTAGGACGTGGGCTGGAAATATAAACCGAGCGGCAGGTAGGGGACGTCGATCAGGGCTTGGGATTGGATCTGGCGGGCCAGTGCCTGTTGGGGGGGCTGATCGTCGGCGGCCAGCCAGGCGGCGCGCAGCGCC
>NZ_LMUJ01000068.1:8049-15147 GCF_009765975.1 Acidisphaera sp. S103
GGTCGTGCCCCAATCAGTTGAAATTTCATCGACGTTCATGCCGATCTTGCGCAGCATGTCGGCGCCGACCTCGGCGATGGCGTTGATGCGCGGCACGTCGGTGGGGGCGAGGTAGACGATTTTTTCACCCTTGTAGCCGGCGGCTTCCAGGTCGCGTTTGATCGCGGCGAGGTCATGGGGGCCGTTCAGCGCCGCCATGCCGGCGTTGTTCGCCATCGCCGTTCCGGGGGTGAAGATGCCGCAATGGGCGTCGTAGGTGCCGTTGCCGCCGACGACTGCCTCCATGAACTCCTTCTGATTCACGGCTTTCAGCGCAGCTCGGCGGATCGAGGGATTGTCGAATGGCGGGAACAACTGGTTGAAGCGCAGGAAGCCGATCAGGCCCTTGGTTTCCACGACCTCGGTCTTCAGGTTGGTTTTGGTGCGTAATGAGGGGACCAAGTCCATCAGGGGCTGTTCGACCCAATCCACCTCCCCGGCGGTCAGGGCGGCGATCTGGGTGGCCGGATCGGGGGTGGTGAGCCATTCGACGCGGTCGAAATAGGCCAGGCGGGGGCCGGCACAGAAATCGGGCTGGCCTTGCGGGCGCGGGACGTAGTGCTCGAATTTCGCATAGACGTTGCGCGCGCCGGGGACGCGTTCGGCGGGCAGATAGCGGAAGGGGCCGCTGCCGACGATCTCGGTCAGGCGGACATCGGTGGCGGTTTTCGCCAGACGCTCCGGCATGATGACTGCCATGGTGTTGGTCGGATGGCCCAGAGCGTCGGGCAGCAGGCGGAAGCGGTGCTTCAGGCGGATTTTTATCAGCGTGTCGGATGGGGCGGACAGTTCGTCGGTCGCGGCGGCGAGCGCCTGGCCGAATGCGTCGTTGGTCTGCCAGCGTTGGATGCTGGCCACGGCGTCGCGGGCGAGGACCGGGGTATCGTCGTGGAAGCGCAGGCCGGGGCGCAGGGTCAGCGTCCAGGTCAGGCCGTCGGGCGAGGTGGTGTAGCCTTGCAGCATCTGCGGCTGGGCGTTGCCCGCGGCATCCATCGCGAACAGTGTGTCGTACACCATCAGCACGTGATTGCGCGTCACGAAGGCACTGACTGCCGGATCGAGCAGCGCAAGGTCGGCGTAGGGGACGAATTTCAGCGTGGTCGTGGACTGTGCTCGTACCAGTGCGGGGCGGGCGAGGGTGGCGGTCAGTCCGGCTTTCAGCAGGGTGCGTCGACGCATTGTGGTTCTCCGATTTGGGGCGGAGGACGCAAGGGGCATGCCACCAACGGTCAGGATGTTGTCGCCTGACGCTTGACGCTTCCCGCAAAAAATCCGTTGCGCTCGAATGAGCCGCCATGCGCACCCTGCGCGCGCCGTAATGGCCTGACCCTGAATGGTTCCTTGGCTTGGCACCCGGGATCGTCGGCGCAATGCCGGCGCTGCGGTGGCGGCTTCTCTTTTTCAGGCGGATGAGCGGGATAAGGGGGGATGAAGGGATGCGTGGTTGTTGGGGCCGGTGACCGAACGGATCATCGTCGAACTCAAGGTGGTCGGCGCGCCGAGCGACGCGCATGTCTCGCAATACCGAAACTACCTATGGGCGACCGGCAAGCCCTGTGCCTGCTGATCAACTGCGGCCGCCCCAAAGTCGAAATCCACCGCATCACCGCCGGGGCCTGATCGCGAAAACAATCACCTTTATCCCTTCTTATCCCGCTTCATCCGCCTAAAAAAGGGAAGCCACCATTGCCGGCCGGCACTGCGCTGACGATCTCGATCCGGAACAAAAGGCAAATGCCATGCCTCCGGACTGACACCGAGCCATGACGAGGTTCGGGTGTTGATGTCAGCGAGGCCTGGTATCAGAGGTGATCGGCCCTATCCATGGTCGGTCGCGATCCAGCCGCGGATGATTCCCAGCGTCGTATCGGGATGGCGGTCCACCAGTTGCGTGACTTTGCGGATCGAGGACGCTCGCAACTGTCCTTGGATATTGCTCATTGTCACGATGTCGTCGTCTTCGGCCGTGGCCAGCGCGTTCTCGGCGGTGTTGTGGCCAATCCCGAGCGGGGTGGGTTGAAGCGTGCCGATCCCGGGAGCGGTGGTGTCGGTGATTTCCCCGGCCGCCCCGGCGATGGTCAGGCCGACCGCCTGCTTGTTCAGGGCCACGAAGATCGATCGCGCGGTCAGGATGATGATTCCGAAGCCGACCACGCCGAAAGCGATCATCTGCAGGAACGTCACCAGGTCGCCGTTCGCCTTGGCTGGCCGCGAGGCCGGCGCGGCCTCTGCCGTGTCAAGCGTGGAGACGAACGGCATGCTGACGACATCCAACTGGTCGCCGCGCTTTTCATCGAAACCGATGGCGCTTTTGACCAGTTTCGCGATCTGGTCCAACTCCGCCTGATCGCGTGCTTTCCAGGTGTGCTTGCCGTCGGCGCCGACCACGTCGGTGCCATCGACCATGACCGCCAGGGTGATCCGCTCGATTTGCGGCTGGTCATGCACGATCGCCCGCACGGTCTTGCCGATTTCGTAGTTCGTCGTTTCTTCCTGCTTTCCCTCCTGCGTGCCGGCCGCGGCAGCGGCGCCCGCATCGGCGTTCGGCAGGTTGTTCTGCAGCGAGACCGGTCCGGTCTTGTCGGTCGTCTTGCTGTTGGAGGTCACGTTCTGCGTGCTGCGCACGACCGACCCGTCGGGGTCGAATTTTTCCTGCGTCTCCTTCACATTGTCGAAGTTCATGCGGATCGATGCTTCCGCATGCACGTGTCCTGGCCCGAGGGTCTGTTCCAGCATCATTTCGACTGCCATGGCCAGCCGGGCTTCGGTTTTCTGCTGGATATTCTCTTCCATCGCCGTCTTGGACCGCACATCGTTGCCGTCACCGGCCTGCGACAACAGATGCAGGTTTGAATCCACCACTGTGACGTCTTGCGGGCGCAGTCCCGGTACGCCGGCGGCGACCAGGTCGACGATCGACTGGACGGCCTCGGGCGACAAGATCTGCCGTCCGGGGACGGTCAGCATCACGCTCGCCTGGGCACGCAGGCGGTCATGTGCGAACGGTTCCCGCCGCGGCAGGACGATATGCACGCGGGCATGCAGGATGCCGTGAACCGACACGATCGTCCGGGCGAGCTCACCCTCCAGCGCGCGGGTCAGCTTCACCTGCTGGTCGAAGTCGGTGACTGCCAGATCGTTGCTACGGTCGAATATCTCGTATCCGGTGACGTTGTCGCCGGACAGGCCGCTGACGGTCAGCAGCGCTCGGGCGGCCGCCAGGTCGCTGTCGGGGACAAAAAGCTGCGTGCCGTCGAGCCGGTAGGGGATTTTCCGTCCGGTCAGCTCCGCGGTGATCTGCTGGGCGTTTTGGGGATCGATATCGGATGCCAGCAAGGTCATCCGGCCTTGGCTGGGCCCTTGGATTTCCAGCCAGGCGAAGGCGCCGATGATACCCAGCGTGACGCCAACGAGCATGGCGACACGCACCATGCCAAGCTTGCGGATGCTGTCGAGGAGGCCTTTCATTCCTGATGCTCAGAGTCCTACGCCAGCCAAAGGGTTAGCAGGGAAACCTTACCGACCGGTTAACGGCCGGCCTTGCTTTCCGTGCCGGCCTGAGGCTTGCTGATGAAAAGCCGGTCAAGGGCGGCGCGAATATATGGCTCTGGGGATCGGCTTCGGCGTTGGGCGGAGGCCAGGACGTCTTGAGAGTCGCATCCCGAACAGCAGAGGAGTTCAAACCATGACCCGTACCCCGACCTTCGGCCGCTATGCCGAAATTCCCGAAAGCGAGATGACGCCGGAGCAGCGGGACGGTTACCGCTTCCTGATGGACGGTCCTCGCGGCCGGCTGCCCGGTCCGTATAAGATCTGGATCCATAATCCGAAGCTGGTGCATGCCGCCGATCCGCTGGGGCGGCATTTCACGCCGGGGCAATACTCGCTGACCGAACGGGAGCGGGAGATCGCTGTCGTGGTCATCACCAGTGCCCTGCATTCGGCCTATCCCAACAATGCGCACGAGATTCGCGGCAAGGAGGTGGGTTTGCCGGCGGCTTCGGTTGAGGCGATCATCGCGGGCCTGCCGACGTCGTTCGAGGATGCGCGCGAGCAGCTGGTTTACGAAGTGTCGATGGCGTTGGCGAATGGGAGGATCGTGCCAAAGGGGCTGTACGATCGTGCTGTCGCCGGTTTGGGGCATGTCAGCATCACCGATGTGATCAGTCTGATGGGGTATTATACGAGTGTGTCGTTGACGATGAATTTTTATGCGGTTGCCGCGGGGAGTGCCGGTATGGCGCGTTGAGGTTGCCGCGCGAGGTGGGTTTGTCGTTGCCATCGCGCTGCCGTTGATTTTTGTTTCGGTAGCAGGGAATCTGAACGACTATTCGCGTGGAATGATGTGCTGGCACCGATACTTTTTGCCGTTCCAACCAAAGGCGTGGATGGCGGGCCTTCGCCCACCATGACGGTGAGAAGCAGTGCCAGCGTGTCGGTCTTTCGGCGTGCTGGTGTTATACGCATTTCGTGGATTGCGTATAACAGGCAGGCATCGGATGCGCTTCGGATAGCCGAGGGTGGTTTGGCGCTTGGGTTCGGGCTGATCTGGCCTAATCCCAGTCGATCGCCTCTCGCGCCACGTCTACGGTTCCGTTGCCGCGAAGGCGTACCACGTTCACGGTTTTCGCCAGGTCGGGCGATCCCGAGTAGTACGCCGGCACCGTCGTTCCGGTGCCTACGGCGGCGGCCCTGTTCCAGTGGCCCAGGGCGAGGTAGTCGGCGCGCGTTGCCTCGATCTCGGCGTTGCTGATCAGCCAGGATGGGCGCAGCGGGGGGACGCCGTCATCCTCGTAATGACCGTGGGCCAGGGTCACATGCCAGCGGGCGGTGCGCGGCCTGGGTTCTCGCAGTGGGACCATGTTGTTGTAGTCCACATGGGCGTGTCCCCAGACCTCCAGGTCGTGGTCGGGGAAATGCACGGTCTGGTCGTGTGTCACGCCGATGATATGGACGTGCGGCAGCTTATCGAGGCCGCCGCGCCGCCAGACCGAATCCGATGTCACCGGATCATGGTTGCCCGGCAGAACGATCACCGGCATGCCGGCGTCGTTCAGAAGGGCGATGCACTGGGCGACGATGGCGGGCGATTGACGGTTGTTGTCGAAGATGTCGCCGACCAGAAGCACGTAGTCGGCGGCGTGGGATTTCGCCGCGTTCAGCACGACGCGCAGGCCGGTGGTGCCGTCATCCCCGTATGGACCCTGATGCGGATCGTCATCGACGTGCAAATCGGAACTATGCACTAAGACAATATCACTCACGCCAACCTCACCCCGGTGCTTCGTGCGCAAGTGTCGTGCACCGGGGTGGTTTTGGTCAATGCGCGCTCATGCGGGCCGATGCGGGGTGGCCGCCGACCTTGAAGCGCTTGCCGGTGTCCGCGACCGTGGTGCCGTCCACCTTCAGGATGGAGAAATCCTGGTCGCTGTAGTTGCCGACGTAGATATATTGGCCGTCCGGGGTGAAGGCGACGGCCTCCGGAACCGCACCGACATCGATCGTCTTGATCGGCGTCACGGTCTGGCCCTGGATCTGCAGGATGGTGACGGTGCCGTTCTTGTGGTGGAACCAGGCTGGCGGATTGTTGGACCCGTTGACGTTGGCGACCGCGGCGATGGTGCCTTTGGGGCTCATCGCCAGGCCCTCGGGGGCGTCCTGCACGGTGACGTGGGCGATGACGTGCGGATGCGGATCTTGCAGGTCCACCACGCTGACGGCGTCCATGTTGCCGTCGGCCGATCCGCCGAAGCCGTTGTCGGCGGTGATCGCCAGCTTGGAATCCGGCGTGACCACGACGTTGTAGGGGAACTGATACGTCGGCAGGTCGAGCTTGTTGTAGGTGACCTTGTCGCCGTCGACGTCGAGGATCGCGACGGCGTTCTCGGGCGATTTCACCGCCAAGGCGTGTTTGCCGTCGGGGGTGAACTCGACGGTGGAAACGCCGGCGCCGACCTGGATCGTGTCGGTTTGAGTTACCTGCGTGCCGGCGATCTTCAGAACGCTGATGGTGCCGTCGCCGCGGTTGCATACCAGTGCAATGTCGCCCTTGGGGCTGAAGGATAGGCCGGATGGCTGTTTGCCCAGGGTCACGGTTTGCACGAGTTTGGGTGGGTTGGCCTTCAGGTCGATGACCCACAATTTGTTGGTTGGCACCAGCTTCTGCTTGCCGTTGTCATCCGTCGTGGTCATCGAATCCGCCACCAGGG
Source organism: Acidisphaera sp. S103 (assembly GCF_009765975.1). GTDB lineage: Bacteria > Pseudomonadota > Alphaproteobacteria > Acetobacterales > Acetobacteraceae > Rhodopila. The sequence goes on from NZ_LMUJ01000068.1 coordinate 14,298, forward strand.
CGATGCTGTCGTCAGGCGCGATGGCGAGGTTGGTGGGAGGGCCGACGATCGAGTTCTCAAGGTTTAAGGTCGCAACGATCTTGGGTGCCTCGGGCTTCGCTACATCGACGATCAGCACGGTGTCCTTGCCGGTGGGCAGGACCAGCGGTTTGCCCTGGGCGTCCCAGTTGGATTTTTCATCGTTGCCGACGATCATGTAGGGCGCGGCCAATGCGGTGTTGGCGGCGAGTAACAATCCGAACGCGCTGGCAACGACGTGCCGGAATAGGGGTGACGACATCGATTTCCTCCCTTTTTTTATATTTTGCGCTGTTGACTGTGGGACAGGTTCGGGCCGGACCGCAAGCCCGGTCGTTGGCCCTGGGTGGCGATTGGGGGTAGCATCGGTCCCAACCACAATCGAGAGGAGCCAAGTCTATGATCGACCTGCATTATTGGCCCACGCCGAACGGCAAGAAGGTGACGATCCTGCTGGAAGAGGCCGGGATCCCGTACAACATCGTGCCGGTGAACATTGGCCGCGGCGACCAGTTCACGCCGGCGTTCCTGAAGATGAATCCCAACCACCGCATGCCGGTGATGGTGGACAATGCCCCGACCGGCGGCGGCGAACCGGTCGCCATCTTCGAGTCTGGCGCCATCATGCTGTATCTGGCGGAGAAGGTTGGACGTTTTTACCCGCAGGACCTGCGCGGCAAATACGCGGTGACGGAGTGGCTGATCTGGCAGATGGCCAATCAGGGCCCGAAGCTGGGCGAATGTGGCCATTTCCGCCGTCTGGGCGACAAGCAGGGCGACCAGACCTATGCGGTGCGGCGGTTCACTGATGAGGCGAACCGGCTGTACGGGG
>NZ_LMUJ01000068.1:15306-45135 GCF_009765975.1 Acidisphaera sp. S103
GCCAGGACATTGAAGAGTTCAAATACGTGAAGCGGTGGCAGGAAGAACTGGCCGCCAGACCCGCGGTGCAGCGTGGCATGGCCGTCGGTGCGAACCTGTCCGAGGACGCATCGAAACTGTCGCCGGAGGAACAGGAACGCCGAGCGAAGATCATGTATAATCAGCGGGCTCGGCCTGTGCCGGCGGGTTAGATTGGCCGGGCTGTTTGTGCGATTCGTGCGTGGATGGCCGGGACTTCGCCCGGCCATGACGGCGAGGGTGGTGGGCTCGGCCGGTGCCGGCGGGATTGATGGGCTCGGCCGGTGCGGGCGGGTTAGGTGGCCGGGATTTTGCCCGGCCGTGACGAATAGAAACCAGTGACAGGACTTCCAAGACATGGCCGAAATTGAATGTTTCTTCGACTGCTCCAGCCCTTGGACGTATTTCGCATTTGAGTCTCTGCTGCGGATGCAGGAGGAGATTGGCGTAACGATCCAATGGCGGCCGTTTCTGGTCGGCGGCGTCTTCAATGCTGTCAACCAGAGTGTCTATAATTCTCGCGACGCGCCCGTGCCGGCCAAGAAGGCTTATGGCAAGAAAGACCAGCAGGATTGGGCGCGTTATCTGGGCCTGCCGATCCATTATCGGCCCACCGTCTTTCCTGTGAACAGCGTGAAAGCCATGCGGGCCTGTATCGTTCTGGAAGGCGAGGACAAGCTGGTTCCGTTCGCTCGTGCGGCGTTCAAGGCTTATTGGACGGATGACCAGGATATCTCGAAAGCGCCGGTGCTGGCGGGGATTTGCGACGCGCTGGGCATCGATTCCGAAAAGCTGTTCGCGGCCATCGAACAGCAGCCGGTGAAGGACACGTTGCGCACCAACACGCAGGAAGCGATCGACCGCGGCAGCTTCGGCTCGCCCACGATCTTCGTTGGTGGCGACGACATGTATTTCGGCAACGACCGCATGCCGCTGATCAAGGATGCGGTGCTGCGCCGTCGTCAATGATCGAAACGGTTGTCGACGGCCGGCTTGTTGCGACGGTAATGGTCAACAATCCGGGGCAGCGCAATGCCCTGGGCAACGCCGGTAAGCGGGAACTGGCGGAGGCGATCGAGCACGTCTCCGCCGTCGCCGGCCTGCGTGTCGTCATCCTGACGGGCGCGGGTGACAAATCCTTCATTGGCGGGGCTAATTTGAAGGAGATGCCGGGGTTTGTGCGGCATGCGGCGTCGGAGGGGCCGACGCTTACCCATCGCGTTTGCGAAGCCATTCGCCGCGCGCCGGTACCGGTGATTGCTCGTGTCAACGGCTGGTGCCTGGGGGCGGGGCTGGAAATCGCGGCGTCCTGCGACATGCGCGCCGCGGCGGACACCGCTCGGTTTGGCATGCCGGAGGTCCTGTTCGGTTTGCCGTCGGGCATGGAGGCGTGTTTGCTGCCGCAATTGATCGGTTGGGGTAAAACACGGGAACTTGTGTTCACCGGCCGGCATATCGATTGCGCGGAGGCCATGGCGTGTCACCTGGTGGAGCGGGTGGCATCGCCGGAGGGGTTGGACGAGGCGGTCGAGGACTGGGTCGCCGCGATCCTGAAGGCTGGTCCCAATGCGATACGAGCGCAAAAGGAATTGGTGCGGGATTGGGAACGGATGTCGATCGCGGATGCGGTCCAGCAGGGAATCCGAGCGGTCGCGGCGGCGCATGGTTCGGATGAGGCGAAAGGTTTGATGGACGCGTTTCTGAAACGAAAATCGTAGGCTGATGGCGAGGTGGGGTCTGTTGCGGTGTAGGATTGGCATGATGCATGGATTATTTTAGCCGGTGCTGTATCAGTGGCCGTTGGCGATGACACATCAGCTTGGTCTTGGGCCAGCGAACTGATCCGGCACCTTACTGGGGCGGATGGCCGGACTGACGCCGGGCCATGACGAATTGCGGCCTGTTCGCCATCCGCTGGTCAAGAGTCGGCCTCAATGGCGGTTGGTGTCGGACATTGGGCTATGCCAGCCAATTCTCCACGTTCAGCCCGCGGATGCGTTGGAATTCATCAGCGTTCGCAGTTGCCACCGTCGCGCCTAATGCATGGGCGTGCGCGGAAATCAGCAGGTCGTTTGATCCGATGGGCTGGCCGGCTGCCTCCAGTTCGGTTCGGTTCGGTTCGGTTCGGTTCGGATGGCGCTGGCGCCTGAGTCGGCGGAGTAGACGGTGTCGAGGTTGCGGCGGCGCCGGGGTCCAGACATGTCCTAAGACGACCGTGATAGGAACTTGCGTCGGCCCGTTAAGCATCGGTTAGCGATTGGGGGCTATCATCCATGTGGCCAGCCGGCGCTCTGCCCGCTGGCATCGGATTGGAGATCGGCTTTGCCTGCCAAAACATATGTGGCTCGCTGATGAGCCAATTCAGGGTCTCCGCGTCGGCGCGCATCCATATCTTGATCGGTGATATCAGGGGCGGTGGTCACCGGTTTGGGGCGAACAGGGGGAAAAGTGAATTCCCTCCGTCCTGGTCGGATGACGCCATCGTCGCCGCGATAGAGGACGTCGCCAACGATCCCGCATCGACCTGGATGCAAGGGGCGGGGAGGACGTGCTATATTGATCGGCATGCGGCGCTCCGTGAGCGTCACGGTCGTTCTCGACCTTGCGGATCGCTACATAGTAACTGGATTTCCCACCTGATCGGTGGCCGGAGTTTCCGATGGCAGATATGGCAGGACAGGATACACAGGTTGCGACCCGTATCGCGAACCTTCTCAGCACTTTGGGCGGGGAAATGGACGATTCCGAACGAGCCGAGGTTGACCGGTTCCTGTCCGCCGGAGAGTACGGTCTTGCCCTGGATACCTTGTCCTGGATATTGGTCGAGGGGCAGCAGCCGATCGGTGATGGTGCTCTGCGAGAAATCGACAGTCTTGCCGAGGTTATGGAACTCCGGGAGGAACAGTTCATTCATGCGTTGCACAGCACGCATGAACGGCAAGTCGGTCGACCATGAGTGTGTCGTTTAGGTCGCGTTGTCCCAATTTTCGGTGTTAAGTATCACTAATCCGCAGGTGTGCAACTCGCGGACGTCAAGGGTACTTCGCAACGACCGCATGAGGTACCGTAACTGAATCGGGCTTACGATTCGGCTGCTGGTGGATCACTCGATGCCCAAAGTTCGCAGCGAACTTCAAGACGGTCGGGGGAAGCCAATACAAGCTCAACGATCGCGACTCGTTTGACTGGTTTGAGGTCGCGCTTAGGCCTAAAATCGCCCCACTTGAGAAGCGGAGCGTAAGTATCATCGACGATATCCTGAGCCAGGAGCTTATAAAATCCGATATCGGGATCTGCCAGGAATAGTCCTATCGCTTGCCTGCCAACTGTGGTCAGTTGAGCTGTTTGGAATCAGAACTCCGCGTCGGCCGGTCCCGCTCAACAAAAGGCCGATACTTGTTCCTGTAAACGGCAGGAGATAGGCACCGTCAGTGCGAAAGATCGCTTTGTGTTCAAGGCCGACCTCGACAATGCCGGCTTCCTGTAGCGCGAAAATGACCTGATAGTCGGGGTTCTTGTTGAGAGGTGGGACGAACGGGATCATGTCCCATACAACCCAGGCTCTCGCACGCTGTATAGCGGCGGCCAGTGGCTGGTCGATAGTGGACATAAAATGTAATGTGCGCAGCGAGAAATTCCCTGGTTTTCGAATCTCTCCTGCTAGCACTCTTGCGAGCAGATCACGCAGGCTCCCGGAGGAGGCTTTTTCAGCCATCTCCTCGAAGATATTCATGAAGTCTTCTGATGGCCCTTCGTCAACATCCGGTGACGGCGGGATGTCCAGCAATAAACTAACCACCTTTGTCGCAACCGCCTCGCGATTTTCTTGCTTTCTGCTCAGTTCGCGCGCCCATCTATCTATACCTCGGTTGACGATCTGCACGTCCTTTGCAGCCTCATTGGCCGAAGACTGGGCCACGGCACGTATGACCTTTGACCGAGCCTCTTCATCAACCCGAATGCGTTTGGCTTGACTCTCCAGCCAGGCGGTCGGCACGTCCACCGCCCCAAAGATGAGGCGGCAAATAGCGCGGACAGCATGCGCCGTGGTCGCGAGTTTCGCCGCGAAACCATGCAGTATTGCTGTGAGACTGCCCTCTTCGATCTCCGGCTCGTCCACGGGACCCCAACTCCGATACGGAGGTGAATTTTCTTTCATATTCTATGGGTTCGAGTCTGAGCAACCACGACATCGTCGGTTGGTAGCCGGGCACTCCCTCCACAGAAAAAAGAGTGCGATGCATCACAGATGCACCCGTTCGAAGCCTCTGTGTCCGGGTCAGTCTGGAAATGCCCTGTGCGGGTGAATGCACGACCGCTATATAATCCCCTAGAACTCGCCGACAGAGGCACCACACGATGATCCGCCAGCCCGACCCAAAGCCCGACATCATGGACCGACGTGACGCTATCGTCGCCGGCCTGCGCGCCCTGTTGCCGGAATCCGGCCTTATCGCCGAACCCCGCCTGCTGAAACCGTATGAGACCGATGGCCTGTCCGCTTACCGTCAGCCTCCGCTGGCTGTGGCCCTGCCCGAGACCACCGAGCAGACGGCCGCCGTGTTGAAATACTGCCATCAGAACGGCGTCCGTGTGGTCCCGCGCGGCGCCGGGACGTCGCTGTCCGGCGGTGCCTTGCCGCTCGCCGATGCCGTTGTCGTTGGCATGATGCGGATGAACCGGATTCTTGACATCAATTACCCCGACCGTTGCGCTGTCGTGCAGGCGGGGGTCACCAATATCGGAATCACCAACGCCGTCTCCGCCGATGGGTTTTTCTATGCTCCGGACCCGTCCAGCCAGCTTGCCTGCATGATCGGCGGCAACGTCAATATGAACTCGGGCGGCGCGCACTGCCTCAAATACGGGGTCACCGCCAACAATCTGCTTGGCCTCAAGGTGGTTACCATCGAGGGCGAAATCCTGGATATCGGCGGTGCCCACCTGGATGCCGCCGGTTATGACTGGCTGGGTCTGCTGACTGGCAGCGAGGGTATGCTGGTCGTGGTGACGGAGGTCACCGTCCGGATATTGCGCGGGCCGGAAGGTGCGCGCGCCATGCTGGCCGCGTTCGGCAGCAACGAGGTCGCCGGCGCCGCGGTGGATGCCATTATCTCCTCCGGCATCATACCGGTGGCGCTGGAATTCATGGACCGGCCGGCCATCCATGCCTGCGAGGCTTTTGCCCACGCCGGCTACCCGCTCGATGCCGAGGCGATGCTGATCATCGAGGTCGAGGGCAGCGCCGAGGAGCAGGACCGGTTGCTGGGCCAACTGTCCGATATCTGCCGGAAATTCGATCCGATCAGCCTGAAGGTCTCGCAATCCGCGGAGGAATCGCTGGCGATCTGGAAGGGCCGCAAGGGCGCGTTCGGCGCGGTCGGGCGGATCAGTCCGGACTATCTGTGCATGGATGGGACGATCCCGACGAGCCAATTGCCGCATGTCCTGCGTCGTATTCAGGAGATGTCGGACAGCTATGGCCTGAAAGTCGCGAACATCTTCCATGCTGGGGACGGCAACCTGCATCCGCTGATCATGTTCGATGCCAACGATGCCGACAGCTTCCACGCAGCCGAGGAATTCGGCGCCGACATCCTGAAACTGTGTGTCGAAGTCGGTGGCTGCCTGACGGGCGAGCATGGCGTCGGCGTTGAAAAGCGCGACTTGATGCCGGTGCAGTTTCATGCCCACGAACTGCAGCAGCAACGCCGGCTGAAATCCGCTTTCGATCCTGATTGGCTGTTGAATCCCAGCAAGGTCTTCCCGCTGCTGGAACCCGAAGTCGCCGTTTTACCGCAGGCCGCATGATCACCGAGGACTCGATTGTCGCGACCGTCGTGGAGGCTGTCCGTACGCGCGAACCGCTGCTGATCCAGGGCAACGGCACCAAGGCCGGGATGCTGCGGCCGGTGCAGGCTGGGCGGACCCTGTCAACCGCCGGCCTGTCGGGTATCAATTTGTATGCGCCGAAGGAATTGATCCTGTCCGCCCGGGCCGGCACGCCGCTGACGGAGATCGAAAATGCCGTCGCCGCGGCTGGTCAGCACCTGATCGCCGAACCGCCCGACCTGTCGGCGCTGCTGGGCGAAACCGGCAGACCGCAGACGCTGGGCGGCGTGGTCGCGACCAATCTGTCCGGTCCGCGCCGTGTCGCCTGGGGGGCGATGCGGGACCACGTCATGGGAATCCGGGCGGTGACGGGCCGGGCGGAAATTATCCGATCGGGCGGGCGGGTGCTGAAAAATGTTACTGGCCTCGATCTGTGCAAGCTGTTGACGGGCAGCCACGGCACGCTGGGGGTCATTACGGAAATCACCTTGAAAGTGCTGCCCGCGCCGGAAGCGACCGGCACGCTGGTGCTGCCCGGTCTGGATGAAGCTGCCGCCGTTACGGCACTTTCGGCGGCATTGGGCTCGCCTTTCGGTGTGTCCGGTGCCGCCTGGCTGCCGGCTGAGGCGGTGGCGCGTGTGCCGGGACTCGCCGGTATCGGCGGTTCGGCCACGTTGATCCGTATCGAGGATTTCGCGGAATCGGTCGTCTATCGTATCGGCCGGCTGAAGGAGCAGTTCGCTTTGGCGGATGCGGTTCTGTTCGATACCGAGCTGTCCAGGGCGGTTTGGAGGGATGTTCGCGACGCCCGGCCGTTGGCGGCGCGGGAGGAAGACGCCGTCTGGCGCGTTTCTGTCCGCCCGTCGTCGGGGCCGTCCATTCTGAACGCGCTGCGGCCGCTGGGGCTGGCGCACTTTCTGGACTGGGGCGGCGGCCTGGTGTGGCTGGCCGGACCGGCGGACATCGCGACCCATGCAGCGGTTGAAACGGCGGCTCGGGCGGCCGGGGGGACGTGGACGCTGCTGCGGGCACCGGAGGTGCTGCGTGGTGCCGTGCGGGTGGTGCCGGACGAACCCGCTGCCCTGGCGCGCATAACGCGGGAGGTGAAGGCGGCGATGGATCCGGCTGGTATTCTCAACCCGGGCCGACTGTATGTGGGGCTTTGACCATGATTTTCGTTCCCGCCTGGATCACCAATTTCCTTCTGTTGGGGAATTGCTGGCTGTCGGGCTATCAGCTTGTGCAGTTGCGGCGGGCGAACCCCATCCCGACCGTTCAATTCATGATGGTATTGTTCTGCTTGGTGATGGTCCTGCTGGTTGCGCTTTATAACAGGCTCAACCCCTGGCTTTCCCTGGCTTTCTTGCTGATTGCGGTTATCAATCTGACTATCACGATGCGTCAGCAGCGGATGCTGCCGCCCAGAAAACCACTGGGGTAGCGGGCGATGCAGACCAATTTCACCGCCGAACAGCTTCGCGATCCGGATACCGCGTCGTCCAACAGCGTGCTGCGGACTTGCGTGCATTGCGGGATGTGCACCGCGACGTGCCCGACGTTTCTGTTGCTGGGCGACGAACTCGACAGCCCGCGGGGCCGCATCTACCTGATCAAGGACATGCTGGAGACCGGTCGTCCCGCCACCGAGGAGGTGGTGCTTCACATCGATCGTTGCCTGTCCTGCCTGTCCTGCATGACGACGTGCCCATCGGGTGTGAACTACATGCACCTGGTCGATCACGCGCGGACCTACATCGAGCAAACCTATCGCCGTCCGTGGCCCGAGCGGTGGCTGCGGTCGCTGCTGGGGGTCCTGTTGCCTCGACCCGGGCTGTTCCGCATGGCGCTGGTGGGGGCCCGGCTGGTGCGTCCGCTTGGGCGGCTGATCCCCGGGCGGTCGATGATGGCGCAGCGGATGCGCGCGATGCTGGCGTTGGCGCCGGCGGCGGTGCCGTCGCCGAGTTCGGTCGAGACGCCTCGGGTTTACCCCGCCGTGGGGGAGCGGAAGGCTCGGGTCGCGCTGATGACTGGGTGCGCGCAGCAGGTGCTGATGCCGCGCATCAACGAGGCGACCATCCGGTTGCTGACACGATTGGGCGTCGAGGTTGTCGTTGCGAGGGGGGCTGGTTGCTGCGGGGCGCTCAATCACCACATCGGCCAGCATGACCGGGCGATGGCGCTGGCGCGTGCCAATATCGAGGCGTGGTCGGATGAAGAGGGACTGGACGCAATCGTCATCAATGCTTCCGGCTGCGGGACCACGGTGAAGGATTACGGCTTCATGTTCCGTTCGGAACCGGAACCATGGCGGGAAAAGGCGGAGAAGATCGCCGGCCTGACGCTGGATGTGACTCAGTTCTTGTCGCGTTTCGGCTATGCGCCGACGCGTGAGGCTTCGGGTCTGACCGTCGCGTATCATTCTGCATGCAGTTTGCAGCATGGCCAGCAGGTGACGGCGGAGCCCAAGGCGCTGTTATCCCGAGCGGGTTTCCGGGTGGTCGAACCGCGGGAGCCGCATATCTGCTGCGGGTCGGCCGGCACCTACAACCTGTTGCAGCCGGAGATTGCCGGGCGCCTGCGGGACCGGAAACTGGGGAATTTGAAGGCGACCAGGCCGGACCTGATCGCTGCCGGCAATATCGGTTGCATTACTCAACTGGCGGGTGACTCGGTGCCGGTGGTGCACACCGTTGAGCTATTGGACTGGATGGCGGGCGGGCCTCGGCCTCCTGGGGTTCCGAACTGAGATGGTGGTTTTGCGAACCCTGTTGGTGTTGTTGTTCGGTTTTTGCGTGGCTGCCCACGCCCAGTCGCCGGCGGAGAAACGTGCTGCCACCGATCGGCTGCTCGATGCGCTGAAAGTCGCGCCGGATGAGCGGGCCGCGACCGGGTTGGAATCCGAATTGGAACAAAACTGGCTGCGGTCGGGGTCCCCCGCGGTGACCTTGTTGATGAGCCGGGGGCTGCGGACGATGCAGGCGGGTGAGGACGATGAGGCGATCGATTCGTTCTCCGACGCCATCACATTGCAGCCGGATGTCGCCGAGGCGTGGCATCGGCGGGCGTTGGCGCGCTATCACGCCGGTGACGTCAACGGCGCGATCCACGACCTGGAGGAGACGGTCAAACTGGAGCCGCGGGACTTCGCGGCGTTCCGCACGTTGACCGATATCGCCGAGGCCAGGGAGGATTGGAAGGGCGCTTATGCCGCCTGGCAGAAGGTGATGGAATTGGATCCGAAGACGCGCGGGGGCGCGGAGCGGCTGCGGGTGTTGAAGCGGAAGGCGGTTGGGGAAGAGACGTGATCCGCTACAGATGACGTGCTATGGTGGCCCATGGTGTGAGATGGGCAATCAGATTTCCAGCGACCCAATCCTAAGCCGTTTTCGGGCGGCACTGATGGACAGTTATGGTGACCGGCTGGAGCGCGCGGTGTTGTTCGGCTCACGCGCGCGCGGGGACTTTCGGCCTGATTCCGATTACGACATCGCTGTGTTTATTCACGAGCCTGATCGCTGGTTTGACGAGGTGGTCCGTCTGGCTGACCTTGGTGCGGGCATTCTGATGGATACTGGTGCGGTTATCTCGGCCAAGCCGTTTCGAGCTGGCGCTTACAGTGAACCTTTGCCGCTGATGCGGGAGATTCAGCGCGAAGGCCTCGATCTTTGAGCGATGCCGAACCCCATATCAGCCGGGGACAGGTATCGCTACTCGGTTGGCGTTATGAGTTAAAAAATGCCGCGGACTATGAACAGGGGGCGACGGTTTCTGTGACCGAAGCTGAGCGGGCGATTGAGGAGGCCTCGCAGTTGGTGAAGACAATCGCGATTCTTGTCGGATCAAGTTGAGAGCCAAGCCTCGACAATCGTGGTGCCGTGTTAAAGTGAAACTTGTCTGGAATAACTCTTATCGGTTCTATCGACGAATGCGAGCATCTGTTTCCTGGCACCGCATACGAGACGCACCGATGTCTACTTGTCGATGGGATCAGATAGGGGTGTCAGCGGTCATTGGCTACTTCATGCCACATGGCACCGGACAATCGTACGTCGAGGCATGCATTCGAAAAAATCCAATTTCGCCGCGACCTCAGTACGAATGGCCATCATCAACCACTGTGGTAGTCCACAATCTCAACATCGTATGCTTCGCCATCTCGCCAGATGAAGCATAGCCGCCATTGATCGTTGATGCGGATGCTGTGCTGTCCGGCTCGGTCGCCAGGCTGATGAGCGACATGGCCTCGTCCGCGGACGCCGTTCCGGCCTCTGCATTAGCTCCGTTGCACGCACTCACGCGGCCCGGCGCATGTGCCGGCGCGCCTCCTCCAGATCGTGCATCATCTGCAGGCTCAGCCAGAATTCGGCTGATGTGCCAAACCGCTCGCCTAGCATGATCGCGGTCTCGGCGGAGATGGCGCGGGCGCCCGCGACGATCTCGGTGATGCGGTTCGATGGGACGCCAAGTTCGCGAGCCAGGGCACGTCCGGACAGGCCAAGGGGCACCATGAACTCCTCACGCAGCACCTCACCCGGTGTCACTGGTCCGATACGCTCGGTGCCAGCCACGTCCGAGAAATCCATCCCAGCTACGTCGTCAATGCCAATGGCCATCATTATCCCCTGTGGTAGTCAGCGACTTCAACATCGTACGCGTCGCCATCGCGTCAGACGAAGCACAGCCGCCACTGATCGTTGATTCGGATGCTGTACTGTCCGGCACGATTGCCAACCAGCGCTTCAAGACGATTGGCCGGCGGCGTTCGCAACTCGTCCAGCCTAGTCGCCGCCGCCAGCATGCGAAGCTTACGACGTGATGCCTTGGCCAGATCGCTCGGGAAGCCTTTTGGCATCTGGTCACCCCAAACCGCCGCGGTGCGTTTGTCAGCAAACGACCGGATCATATGTGGTACGTATCACATATCGGATGGACTTCAAGGCCTGTCATCGCAGGGTCTTGGTGTGAACCACAATCAGCACACCAGATCAGTTGCTGATGTCGTCGGCGAACGCCGGTATGCGCTTGTGGCTGATACCGTAGTCGCCAGCGGCCAGTGCCAGAATACTCAGATCGCGGTGATCGATGACCAGGTTGGCGTCGGCGCCGCAATTGCCAGTGTCGCCGCTGGTGCGGTCGCCTGCCCAATGCACGCGGAAGTTTTTCGTGTTGCCGCCGATCTCGGTTTCGATAACCAGGCTGCCGCCGGAGCGGCGGAGAACGTTCAGGTCGAGAACGCAGCCGAACTGGTCCTGCCGATGCACGAGCAGACGGGTGTCGTCGTCGCCGACGGGCACGACCGCCGAGGGCGCGAAAACGAGGATATCCCCCACGTGGGGCGTGGTCCGCGCCAGTTGGGTGATGGTGTTGACGGCTATGACCGCGACCAGCACACACACGGCCACGACGATGGCCGGACGCAGCGCCAGGGCCACTCTTTCGTTGATCGACCGCATCCGTCTCTCCAGGACTGGGAAGCGGGCAGCGTATGTCGAAGACCTTTATGGAGCGTTAACGCCCTGACTCGATCGCATGGGTCAGGTTGAGGCGGCGGCGATCCGGGCCAGTGCTTCCTCTCGGCCCAACGCGGCCAGGGTGGCGTCGATGCCGGGGCTGACGGTGCTGCCGGTCAGGGCCGCGCGCAGTGGCTGGGCGACCTGGCCCAGTTTCAGCCCACCACGTTCGGCGAAACCGCGCAGCGCGGCATCGATCGTCGGGACCGAAAAATCGGTCTCGGCCAGGGCGCCGGCGACAGACCGCAGCATCAGGCGCGCTTCGGCGGTCAGCGCGGCGGCGGCTTTGGGTTCCATCGGCAACGGCACGACGCGGGCGAGAAAGGCGGCTGAATTGGCGAGTTCGACGAGTGTCTTCGCTCGCTCCTTCAAGGCCGGCATCAGGGCGCGGATCCGTTCGGCGGCGCGACTGCCCAGGGACAGGTCGTGCTGGTGGGCCAACCGTTCCAGCACGTCCCTGGTCAGGCGGTCGTCGTCGGCGCCGCGGATGTAGATGCCGTTCAGGTTGGTCAGTTTCAGGTAGTCCATCTGGGCGGCGCCGCGATTGACGTCGGCGATGTCGAACAGGCGGATGGCTTCCTCGCGGCTGAAAACCTCCTGGTCGCCATGCGACCAGCCGAGGCGCATCAGGTAGTTGCACAGCGCCTCCGGCAGGAAGCCGCTGTCGCGGAATTCCAGGGCGAACTGGGCGCCGTGGCGCTTCGACAGCTTCTTGCCGTCCGGACCGTGGATCAGCGGGATATGGGCGAAGTGCGGCAGGTCCCAGCCCATCGCGCGATAGACCTGGATTTGCCGAAATGTGTTGGTCAGGTGGTCGTCGCCGCGGATCACGTGGGTGATCGCCATGTCGTGGTCGTCGACCACGACCGAATGGTTGTACATCGGCGAGCCGTCGCCGCGCAGGATGATCATGTCGTCCAGTTCGGCGTTGGCGACGCGGACGGTGCCTTGCACCAGGTCCTCCAGCACCGTGTCGCCGTCGCGCTGGCTTTTCAGGCGGATGACCGGGGTGACTCCGGCGGGGGCTTCGGACGGATCGCGGTCGCGCCAGCGTCCGTCGTAGCGCCAGACGCGCTTTTCCAGGCGGGCCTGCTCGCGTTCGGCGGCCAGTTCTTCCGGGGTACAGTAGCAGTAGTAGGCTTTGCCGTCGGCCAGAAGCTGGCGTGCCACCTCGGCATGGCGGGCCATGCGGGTGGATTGGAAGACGGTCTGTTCGTCGCGCTCCAGGCCCAGCCAGTCCAGGCTGTTGATGATGCCCTTGGTGGCTTCGTCGGTGCTGCGCTCGCGGTCGGTGTCCTCGATGCGCAGCAGGAATTCGCCGCCGTGATGGCGACTGTAGAGGTAGTTGAACAAGGCAGTGCGGACGCCGCCGATGTGCAGCGGGCCGGTGGGACTGGGGGCGAAGCGGGTGCGAACGGTCATGCGCACGATCTAGCACGGCCGTTCACTCTTTGTAGACGTTTGCGCGGTTAATCTGCTCCGCGTGAGGCTGATCGCTGCCATGAAAGACGCGTTGGACTCCTGGCTCGACGCGGAGCGGGAGAGGCTGGCGGTATGGTTGCCGGTGTTCATGATCGCCGGCGTGCTTGGGTATTACGGGCTGCGAACCGAACCGTCCGGGTGGTTGGGCGTGGCGATCCTGGCGCCGGCGGTCGCGGTCGCGGTGTGGGTGCCGGGGGTGCGCTGGCTGTTCGGGCCGCTGGCCGCTGCCGTGCTTGGCTTCACCGCGGCGCAGTTCGCCACCGCTCGGGCGCCGCCGGTCGAAGTCGATTTGCCGACCCATGCCACCATCGTCACGGGAACGATCCAGGCGGTGGAGGTGCTGCCGGAGGGGCGCCGGATCACCATCCAGCCGGCCTGGCTGGATGGGGCGGCCGAACCGCTGCGGCGTTCGCTGCGGGTGCGGCTGCAAAAGAAGGACGACAGCGAATTGGATACCGGTGATTCGGTCCGGATCCGGGCGCTGGTCCGGCCGCCGCCGGCGCCGTCTTATCCGGGGGCATGGGACCTGCAGCGCGACGATTATTATGCCGGGCTGGGCGGGTCGGGTTACGGGTTGGGCAAGGCGGAGCGTACCGCGCAGGCGGTTCCCTCGGGGCTGATGCGGTTTATTCAGCGGCTGCGGGAAATCATCACGCGGCGGGTCGTCGCGGTCATCCCTGGTGCGGCGGGTGCGGTGTCGGCGACGTTGCTGACCGGGGCCTCCATGGCGATCCCGGAGGCGGATCATCAGGCGTTCCGTGACTCCGGGCTGGCGCATCTGCTGGCGGTGGCGGGGCTGCATATTGGTATCGTGATGGGTTTTGCCCTGGCGCTGTCCCGCTTCGGCTTCGCGTTGAGCGAGCGGGCCAGTTTGTTCTGGCCGACCAAGAAACTGTCGGCGATCTGTGCGCTGGCGGCGGGCGGGGCCTACATGGTGCTGACCGGCATGCACGTGCCGATCATCCGCAGCTTCGTGATGGCGTGCCTGTTCACCGCCGCGCTGATGGCGGACCGGCGGCCGTTTTCGCTGCGCGGACTGGGGCTGGCGGCGACGGTGCTGATGCTGATCTCGCCGCAGCAGGTGCCGGATGTGTCCTTCCAGATGAGTTTTTCAGCCGTGTTGGCGCTGATCTCCGGTTACGAGGCGCTGCGTCCGTGGCTGCGGCGGTTGCATGGCAAAAGCTGGCCCAGGCGCTTCGGGTCGCATCTGGTGGCCCTGGCGCTGACCAGTGCGCTGGCCGGGTCGGCGTCCGCGCCTTTCGGCGCCTATCATTTCGGCCGTGTGCAGATATACTTCGTGCTGGCGAACATGATCGCGGTGCCGCTGACGGCGATGTGGGTGATGCCGGCCGGACTGATCGCACTGTTCCTGATGCCGCTGCACCTGGAGGCACTGGCGCTGGTGCCGATGGGTTGGGGGGCGCAGGCGATCGTGTGGGTCGCCCGTACGACCGCCGCGCTGCCGAATGCGATGGTGATCGTGCCGCATATTCCGGCGTGGGGGCTGTGTCTGTTCTCGGTCGGGTTGGCTTGGCTGGGGCTGTGGCGGACACGTCGGCGGCTGGCGGGGATCGTG
The DNA here is from genome assembly GCF_009765975.1 of Acidisphaera sp. S103. Lineage (GTDB taxonomy): Bacteria > Pseudomonadota > Alphaproteobacteria > Acetobacterales > Acetobacteraceae > Rhodopila. The sequence continues at coordinate 29,725 of NZ_LMUJ01000068.1, forward strand.
CTGATGGTGGCGGGATTGGCGTCGCCGCTGGCGGATCGTCCGCCGGATATCCTGGTGTCCGCCGATGCCAGGCTGATCGCGGTGCGGACGCCGGAGGGGGCGTTTTTGCAGCAGGTCTCGGGGGGATCGAAATTCACCCGCGACGCCTGGGCGCAATACTGGGCGGCCGGTTCGTTTCAGATGATTCCGGATGATGGGACGGGGGTGCTGAGCTGCCAGCCGGATGTGTGCCTGCTGCGGCCCTATGCCGACCGGCCGGGGGCGATGCTGGTGCGCGGGGCGCTGCATCCTGTGGGGTGCGGGGCGGTGTCGGTCGTCGTCTCGGCTGAACCGGCCCGGGGGTTGTGTCCGAAGCCGTGGCCGCGGCTGGTCGATCGGTTCACGGTCTGGCGGTTCGGCAGCGCGGCGATCTGGCTGGATAAGGATGGCGCCCGTGTGCTGACCGATCGCGCGGAGCGGGGGGATCGGCCGTGGGTGCAGCCGTTGCCGAAGCCGAAAAGGGCGCCACGTCCCGTGGTGCCGCGGTCTGGTGGCGGAGGTGCCCCAGCGGTGAGTTTGCCGCCGGCCGCGGTCGATACCGAGGTTTCCTCTGTTGAGGCCAAGTAGGAAGGTGGACGGTCGGCGTGCATGGCCGATAGGCTGGACATGTGCGGCGATAAGAGGACCAGCGGTCATGAACTTTCCCCAGGGCGGCGGGTGCCAATGCGGGTCGGTCCGGTACGAAATATCCGGGCCGCCGTCCGTCGTGTATGCGTGCCACTGCACCGAATGCCAGCGGCAGTCGGGCGCGGCGTTCGCGATGGCGGCGGTAATTCCGGGAGAGCATTTTCGTATTGCGAAAGGGAAGCCAAAGATGTTTCTCCGGCGCACCAGTCCGGTGAAAACGATGGAATGCTGGTTCTGCGCTGACTGCGGGACTCGGCTCTATCATGTCCCTGGTGGTTCGGCTTATCCGAACCGCAACATCAAGCCGGGCACCTTGGACGATACGTCGTGGCTGTCACCCACCATTCATTTCTGGGCCCGCAGCGCGCAGTCATGGGTCCGCATCCCCGAGGACGCGACGCGGTATGAGACGCAGCCGGATACCTTGGCTTGGACCGGACCGGACATATCGGCCAGTCCATGAGTGGTCCGTGTGAAATGGATAGCGGCGCGCTTGTTATTTCAATCGGCAATATTGTTTGCCTTCAATAAGAAATTTTCCAGGAGCGGTGAGGGGTCGTTTTTCCTGTAACCAAGCGCGAGCGGGATCGTGGGCGGCTTCCCGGCGAGCGGCCGTCCGACGACCGAGGCCGGCAGCAATCGGGACATATATGCCGGCAGGAACGTCACGCCTCGGCTGGACAGAATGAGGGAGATTACCATCGGCAGGGTCTCCGCTTCATGCATGGGGGTGGGTTCGATGCCGCCATCGCGGAGGTAATCGTCGATAACCCGTCTTAATGCGGGTGAATATGCGGGGTTGAAGCTGATGAATGGCTCGCCGCGGATGTCCGAGCGTCGAATGCTTGCCTTGCGGGCAAGCGGGTGATCGGCGGGCACCAGCGCGAAGAGTTCCTCCTCGATCAGGGGCCGGAATGCCAACGCCCGAGCCTGGCTTTCGGGACGGAGAAAGGCGATATCCATTCGCTCTTGCAACAGTGCTTCGATCAGTTCGGGGGATGACGCGCTGTGGACGATGAGCTCGATTTTCTCCAGCGTGTCGCCGAGGGCTTGCAGGACCTTGGGCAGCCAGACGATTTCATGCCCGGTCAGGAAGCCGACGGTGAAGCGGGTTTTGGCCGGGGCGTGGGCTCGGCGTGCGGCTTCGATGGCGCTGTCGACCTGCATCAGGATGGCCTTGGCGTGGTCCAGGAATACCAGGCCGGCGGGGGTCAGGGTCATGCCGCGTGGACCGCGGATCATCAGTTGCACTTTCAGCATGTCCTCCAGGTCGCGGATCTGGCGGCTGAGTGACGGCTGCGCCGTGTGCAGGTGTTTCTCGGCGGCCTGGGTGAAGCTGCCTGCTTCGGCCACGGCGACGAAGTAGCGGAGATGGCGTAGCTCCATAGCGATGCCTGTCAGGTATGGGTCTTAGTCCTACAAAGTCTTTCCGATGCTCGCTGGCAAGGCCTATTTCACGGACCAACGCGGCTTTCACCTCTCTGGCAGCCATACTTTCAGGGGTGGGAAAGCCTTTACCGTGGAGGACCACACTATGAGCAAACCCGTTGTTCTGATTACTGGCGCATTGACCGGTATCGGCCGCGCCACCGCCATCGCCTTCGCCCAGGAAGGGGCGCAGGTCGTCGTTTCCGGCCGCCGGGAGGAGGTCGGGCAGGCGCTGGCCACGGAGTTGCGGGCGCTTGGTGCTGAGGCTGAATTCATCCGAACCGATGTCCGGGTGGACGACGAGGTCCGTGATTTGGTGGACCGGACGGTTGCTCGGTTTGGCCGGTTGGACGTCGCTGTGAACAATGCCGGCACCGAGGGCACGCCGGGACCGGTCGCCGAACAGACCGGCGACAGCTATGGTTCGGTGTTCGATACGAATGTCCTGGGCACGGTGCTGAGCATGAAGCATGAGATGCGCGTCATGCAGCGCCAAGGTTCGGGCAGTATCGTGAATCTGTCATCGACGATGGGCCACAAGGGCGCGCCCGGTGCGTCGATCTACACTGCCAGCAAGCACGCAGTGGAGGGCCTGACCAAGGCGGCGGCCCTGGAGGGTGCGGGTTCCAACGTGCGGGTCAATGCCGTGGCGCCGGGCCCGGTGGAGACGGCGATGCTGAACCGTTTTACCGGAACCAGCGAGCGGAAGGCCGGGCTGATCGGCGGCGTGCCGATGAAGCGCGCCGGGCGGCCGGAGGAGGTTGCCCAGGCCGTCGTGTTCATGGCGTCCGAAAAGGCCAGCTTCATCACCGGGCAGATCCTGTCCGTGGACGGCGGCAAGTCCGCCGGCTGAGTTGCCGGCTGTTGGTTTTTCAGCGGCCAGCCAGACCCCAGACGTCCGCCGCAGGGAGGCGTCTGGGCAGGACACTGGCTCGCCTTCGGAGGTTTTTGCCATGGATCATCGTCGTGCCATCGCGGCGCGCCTTGAAGGCTGTGTCATGCCAGCACCGGCGGATGCTCTGTCGCGGCGGAGTATCAGCATGTTGGCGGTTGCCTGTGGGCTGGCGGTGGCCAATGCCAATTATGCGCAGCCTTTGCTGGTGGATATCGGCGGTTCGCTGGACTTGCCGGGATCCACCCTCGGGCTGATCCCGGCGCTGACCCAGTTGGGGGTTTCCGTCGGGATCGCGTTTCTGCTGCCGCTTGGCGACGTGATGCCGGTTCGGCGGTTGCTGACCGTTACGATCATCATTCAGGCGGTTTCGCTGCTGGGCATGTCGCTGGCGCCTGATGGGTCGACGTTTCTGGTGTTCAGCTTGTTGGTGGGGTTCTTTGGCATCACCTCTTATGTGTTGCCGCCATATGCGACGTTGCGGACGCCGCCAGCAGAACGAGGCCGCGTCACGGCCCTGCTGGCGCAAGGCGTCATTGTCGGCATGTTGTTGGCGCGCAGCGTCAGCGGCGTGATCGGCCTGCATGCCGGATGGCGAACGGTTTATGCGCTGGCCGCAATTGCCATGATGGTTCTGCTGGTGCCGCTTCGGCGCACGGTCCGGAGTGAGCCACCGGTCTCCTCGGTTCGCTATCCGGCGCTGATGCGCAGTCTGGCCGAGGTGTTCCGGACTGTTCCGGTGGCACGCTGGTCGGCGCTGTGCCAGGCGTTGGCGACGGGGTCGTTCACCACGCTTTGGGTCGGCATCACGCTGTATATGCAAAGCGCCGCCTTCGGCTGGCACAGCGACGGTGTCGGGGCGTTGGCGCTGATTGGCGCCGCCGCGGCGGTTTGCGCGCCCTTCGTCGGCGGATTTGCCGACCGCCGGGGGCCGCGCCGGTCACTGTTGACCGCGTTGATGGCGGTGCTGCTGTCTTGGGGCGTGCTGGCCGCGTTCGGGCACAGCGTGGCGGGGATTGTCGTGGGCATGATCGTGCTCGACCTGGGAGCGACGGCGGCGGATATCTCCAACCGGACGGTGATATTCAGCCTGCGGCCGGAGATCCGGACGCGCCTGGCGACGATTTACATGATCGGGAAATTCGGCGGCGCGGGTGTGATGGCGTGGCTGACCGGTGTGGTGTGGTCGGTCGGGGGCTGGCCGAGCGTCTGTGGGTTGGGGGCAGCGTCGGCGGGATTGGCGGTTGTGACGGCCGCTCTGCGGGTCCGGCCGGCTTGTGACGGTGGTTGAACGTCACAAGCCGGACCCGAGCCGCGGGCGCTACGCCTTTTTGTATATCCGCTCGATCTGTTGCTGGGCGCGCTGCATGGCGGATTTTGCATCAAGGGTGCCGGACACGGTCGCCGCGAACATATCGACCACGATGAAGTTGGCGAAGACCGCGGCCGAGGGCGGGGAAGGCGTTTGCGGCCAGGACACGGCGCGGGTGTCCTCGGCGGCCTTGCCAAACGGGGCGATTTTCGGATCGCTCTTCCAGATCGGATTGTCGGCGAAACCCTTGAGGGCTTGTGTCGTGAACCCGGCCGAGTTGGTGATCAGCTTCGGATATTGCGGTGCTTCCATCAGGAAACTGATCAGCGCCTTCGCGGCTTGCGGGTATTTCGTGTAGCGGAGGATCACCATCGGATCGACGCGGTTCTGTGCAGTCGGGACACCCGCCGGCCCGATGGGCATGGCGGCATGATCCATGTCGGCGGCGATGTCGGGCGCGGTCTTCTTCGCCTGCGTGTAGATCGAGATTCCGTTGTTGGTCAGCGAGCACTCGCCGGCGAGGAAGGCTCGGTTGTTGTTGATGTCCATCCACGACATCACGCCGGGGATCAGTGTGGGGTAGAGTTCCTTGGCGAATGCGAGCGCGGCGAGGGTTTGTGGTGACGCGATCGCCGGCACGCCTTTTTCGTCGGTGACCTTGCCGCCGAATGCCCAAAGCAGCCAGTAGTTGAAGTTGTTGGCATCGTTGACGGCGTGGCCGAAGGAGAAGCCGGCCGGGTGGCCAATGCGCTGCAAGCCCTGGCACAGTTTCAGCAATCCGTCGGTGGTGGTCGGGAAGGTGTCGAAACCGGCCTGGTGCATCCAGGAAATGCGATAGTTGATCAGAGAACCCACGACGAAGATCGGGATGCAGATCCAGCGTCCGTTCTGTGTCCCGTAGTCGATGCAGACCTGGTACCAGGGGCCGTATTTGCCGGCCAGCCGGTTGGCGACGTCGGTGACATCCAGCAATTTGTCGGCGACGAGGTGCGCCGTGGTGTTCTGCGTCCAGATGATGTCGGGACCGGATCCAACCTGCGCGGCGAGCGCGGTTTTCGACGGCAGGTCGTCCTGGTTGACGTTCTCGATTTTGACCTGAACCCCGGTCGCGGCGGAGAAGGCGGCGATGTTGGCGGCCGTGGTCTCGCCTTCGGCGGGGAGGAAGGTCGAGCCGCGCAGAAGTTGCAAGGTCGCGCCTTTTTCCACCGCGAACGGCTGATCGGCCGCCCAGGTGCGGGACCAGTCGAGCAGCGATGCGGCGGGACCGATGGCGGCGGCTTGCAGCAGGTGGCGGCGGGTAGGCGGCATGTTTCCTCCGGGTTGCTTGTCGTTGGTGGGGAGCATGGACCGATCGGATGGCGTGCGCAAAGCGGGTGGTTGGCGGGCGTGCGGTGGCCGCCGGCGGCAAGCAACCGCGGCCCGACCGGGACGTTCCCTCCGTGGAGACCAACATCGGAGGGTAGGGCTATGTTTTATCATCGCAAGGAAACCATCATTCCAGTGAACGTCGGGGCACCTGATGCGCGCTTCGGCACATTCCTGCTGGAACAATTCGGTGGCGCGACGGGGGAATTGACGGCCGCATTGCAGTATTGGGTGCAGTCGTTCCACATAACCGACGCCTCGATCCGCGACATGCTGCAGGACATCGCGCTGGAGGAGTTCAGCCATCTGGAGGTTGTCGGGAAGCTGATCGAGCAGCACACGAGCAAGCTGGATCAGGAAGACGTGTACGCGGCGCCGTTGTTCCGGGTGCGTGGTGTCGGTCCACATTTCGTGGATAGCCAGGGCAGTGCGTGGTGTGCCGCGTATATCAACGAAGGCGGCAATGTCGTGCGCGATCTGCGCGCCAATATCGCGTCCGAGGCCGGCGCTCGGCAGACCTATGAGGCGCTGATTCACGCCAGCTCGGATGAGGGCACGAAAAAGGTGCTGACCCATCTGCTGACGCGGGAGATCACTCACGCGCAGATGTTCATGGCGGCGTTGGACAAGATGGGCAAGCTGGACGATCCGTATTTCGGCACGATCAAGCCCGACGACACAGTCGACCTGGTGTTCAACCTGTCCAAGGGCGACGATCACCGTGGGCCTTGGAACAAGGCGCCGCAGTTCCGCTTTGAGAACGACCCGAAGCCGTCGGGCGGTTTGCCGCCGTCCCCGGTCAACCCGGACGACGAACACATGCCGACGGCGGCGGAGTAGGCTGCGGCCGTCCGGCGGATCGGGTCGAGCATTGAGGCAATCGGTGCGAGGGGCGCTATTGCGCTATCTACATCGCTGACCATCGGAAGCGGGTCGCACATTGTCAGGTGCGGCCCGCTTTTCGTCGGAACGGATTTCGCTCTATCGCGTCGATGATCAGGCCGGCGGCACTGGCCGGGACAATGCCTCCCCGACCGCTGCGCCAACTTTTTACGGCACCGGTGCGTCATGAGAAAGTGGTGGTTTTAGGTCTGCCCAGGGGACCGTAATCGGCTGTGGAGAACACGTGTAGCAACCTCCTTTGTAGGCACTGAAGGATACCTTCAGCCCCTCTGCGGTGAACGTCCAATATTCCGGCCGTATAATTTTTTGCTCAATTGCGACCTTGACGGTCTCTGTTTCATTCTCGGGAGGTTTCCAATCGCCTTTACGAAGTTCGGCCCAAAACAATTCTTGCAGCGTTTTTATCCAATCAGTGCTTGTGCCGAATATATCCTGCTCAGTGAGAGCCTGACTCGAAATCACGCATGGTTTTTATGGTGCCTTGCGATCCTGCGGATAAGCAGGAAGTTCATGGCCAGCATGAACCAGGCTTGCGAGGAGGTCATCAATGTCTCGAAGTCCTTGGCGAGGCGGCGGGCGCGGTTCGCCCATCCGAATGTCCGCTCAACGATCCAGCGCATTGGTAAGATAACAAATCCTTTGACCGCCCGGTGGGTGCGTTTGACCACGCTGAGTGTGATCCGGCTTGCCTCATAGGCGGCGCGGTGGGTTTCGTCCGCGCCTTGCATAGAAGCGGTTTTGCACCGTCGTGAATTGGGGGAAAATCTTTGGGCAGGTAACGCCACGGGCAGCCCGAGCGGACGAGATAGAACAGCGCGTTCAGAATCACGCGCGGATTGGTCGGCTTGCGGCCTCGCGACTTCGGGACAGGCAGCAATGGCGCCACCAGCGCAAACTCCGCGTCCGACAGGTCGCTTGCATAACGCTGGCGGATCACCGCATATTTCTCTCGATCGGTCTCGTTCCAAGGTATCGCGAATCACTCGGTCTTGCTGCAGAGCCAGCGAATCGCAACCCGCGAGACCGGTCAATCCTTACAATGCCTTAGCTTACCGGAAGATCATTCGAAAACCGTTTCCAGTCAGGCTCTAAGATCTACCGCAGCCGGAACAAATCCCACAGGTTTGCATGCTCCCCACGAGTTACCGCGGTGCTGAGCGACACGGCGGCGACCGCACCGACCCAGCGCGATGGTCACCTCCGATGCATCGCCAAGAACGGCCGCATGGCCTGGTAGAAGACCTCTGGGTACAATCGGCGAGCCAAGGTCGAGGTGGCCGACGAGCCGCACACCGCGCACTGCATCCATCCCGCACCGCAAAACGCAACCCTATACCCCAGCCCCATCTCAAGCGACCAGACAGTCGGGCACGGGCGCTGACGTAACCACTCGCCAGTATGAGAAATGTGGGCTAGCTCAAAATGATTATTTACGGCCTCCTGACCATCCGTCACGATAGTCTTCTAGTCGGAGGGTAGGTTCAGGTGGACATACGAGGCGAAGAGAAGTCTCGCAGAATACGGGTTCCGTTCCTGGTCTGGACAACGGCGAGCCCTAGTTTCGTCGCATACGCGCTTGCACTGATCCGCCAGGCGTTTCTCGATGACGCTACGGAACTCGCACTTCAGGCGTCATCAGTTACCGTGCCGTCGGGACAGGAAGTCTCTCGAAACTTACGGTAACCTGGTGGTCAGAAGGAACTTCCGATGGAACAGAAAACCAACCAGAATTACATGTATGGCGTCGATATGATTCGCTTCATCGCCGCCGTGTTGGTTGGCTTGTTTCATCTGACTTGGTTGATTAAAAGTACCTCACTGGTTGCGTGGTATGGATGGGTTGGGGTTCAAGTGTTCTTCGTGATCTCCGGGCTCGTCATCGCTCAATCGGCCCAGCATGCAACGCCACGAAAATTCGCTTGGTCGCGGTTTATGCGACTGTACCCTGCGGCCTGGATTTGCGCGGTTATCAATCTTTCCGCGCTGATTTATCTTTATGGCGCGAGCGCTTCATTGCCGAAAATGTTTATAAGATCGCTTGCCCTATTTCCGGTCGGTCCATTTCTCGCATCAGCCTACTGGACGCTGCCGATCGAGCTGACTTTTTACGGGCTAATTCTGGTTTTGCTGCTCTTCAAGAGCTTCCAATACATTGAGCGCGTCGCCGTTGTCCTATGTGTCATGAGTGCTACCTATATCATTGCCTTCAGTTTGCACGTTGCGGGCATCGTCCACCTGCCGATATTAGAATTCAACTATGCCGATTGGAAGAGTCTGTCGCTCCTACGTCATGGGGTTTACTTTGCATGCGGAATATTTCTGTGGCTGTGGTCGGAAGGGCGTTTGAGCAGACTCGGACGCGTCGCATGTCTCGTAGGCTTTATGACCGGACCGTTAGAAATAACCTGCCGATCGGCTGAAATGGTCGCTCTACTCCCGGTACGGACCAGCCTATCGGTCGTCTGGCCCATCCCTGTACTGATTTGGTACGTGGCCTGCGGCTTGATCGGGGCGGCAATCTGCCGGCGCAGAGAGATCATCCGCTATATCCCTGCCAGGATCTTGAACGTGGTTCGCATGGCTGGTTTAGCAACCTATCCGCTCTACCTCCTGCACGAGTTGGTCGGCAAGGCAATTCGCGACCTGCTCGTTGGCTATGGTGTGTCCTACCTGCTGAGCGCACTCTCCGCCCTAAGTGTGGCAGCGTTTGTCGCTTTTGGTGTGGCTCGGTTTGGCGAACCGCTATTACGATCCATCATAATCGGTCTGTTTACCGCAATGGGCTTGCGACGCGGGGATCGTCTCGGGGCAATCACAAAGACCACTTCTTGCCAGAAAGGGGGTTCTGCTACAGCCTCGAACAGCCGACCTAATGAGGTAGACGCAATGGGATGATAAGGCGTACGCAAGCAGTCCAATTGCTGTAGGATCAGGCTGCCGAAGGCCCGGCAGTTTGCAGCTGGCCTGTCCCCGGTGGACGCCGGAGAGATTAGTTCGTTTTATCGCAGATGGCAACACTAGGACCAATGTTAGACCTCGCAATAGAACTGGTCCATCGGTGCCGCTGCGTTAGTTCGGTGAGCATGATAGTCGTAGCCAAAGTTGGGACTTCAGTGTTTAACTTTCGATCTGTTCGTCCTTGGTACCGAGCTAACGGACTCCATTGTCGCCTGTGGATCTTCCTTGTGGTGTCCTTCTTATGTATATCGCTGGCGAGTCGTGGCTTGGGGCTCTATCTGTCTACTCATCCTACAGGCCCAGCGGATCCATTAGATGCGTTACATCAGATAGTCCTGCCTGGGTCACACGATGATTCCTGGGGGCCAATGATTGCGGCGCTCGAACTGGTTCGAGGCCCTCACGGCTCAAATCTCTATGAGACTTTATTCTTTGGACTTAAGGCAAAATTTCAGTACCCACCGTCGAGCCTGCTGATAATTGATCTGCTCAGTGCATTTGTCTCGCTTTCGCCATTCTTTCTAAATTGCCTGAGTTCGGTCGCCTTCCTAGGGTCCATCATCGGGATGGTCTTATTATTACAGAAAATAGAGCTCTGCGATGTGGCAGGAGGTCGTCGCCAATCTCCGATAGGAGGTAGTCTTGCGACGATAGCCATGGTTGTCTTTGCAGCCCTATGTACCTTCTACCCGCTTCTGCATGCTATTTCGCTGGGCCAAATTCAAGTATGGATCGACTTCCTATTCATTTGGGGATGTCTATCCTTTGTTATAGATCGTCATTTTTTGGCGGGTACATTAGTAGGGCTTGCCTGCACTATGAAGCCGCAGTTGGGGGTGTTTCTTGTCTGGGCGCTAGTTTGGCGTGAGCATCGCTTTGGCTTGGGTTTTCTGCTAACTTATATCCCCTTTACCATTGGAGCAGTGCTGCGCTATGGCGTTCAAAATAGCTTTGCGTATCTGGACGTACTTTCGTTTATTTCCAAACGTGGTGAGTCAGTCTATATGAACCAGTCTGTCAATGGACTGATGAACAGACTGCTTGGTAACGGAAACAATTTAACGTGGGACGCTCATGTCTTTGCTCCCCCCAATCATTGGGTTCATTCGGCAACAATAGTCGCGGCCGCCGTTTTCACAATGATTCCTTTAGGAGTGGCGTTCCGCGCTCGACGTCGAGCGGATCCGTGGGATCTCGGCTTGGCGGCCCTATGCTTTACCATGGCGTCCCCTATTGCTTGGGAGCACCATTACGGAATTGCCATACCCATTTATGTCTTAGCACTACGTGCAGTGTTGAAGCACCCGCCATCGCTTTCGCGGCGGACAAGGATTTGGGCGCTGGCCGTCTCCTGGTGTTTAACTGCTAACTATATGCCTTGGTTGAACGCATCAGCAACGACCAGGTTCAACGTGCTGCAAAGTTACGTCTTTTGGGGTGCTTTGATCCTATTGGGCATACTTTTGATAGAGACAGTTCAAATGACGTGTCAGTCATTGGGGGAAGACGTTGTCGAAAGGTAGGCTCAGGACTCATTGACTACAGGTAGAGCAGGACGGCTGCGGCGATGCAAATGGCGGCAAAGAACGTGTGGGCGCAGCGATCGTAGCGCATCGCGATGCGCCGCCAGTCTTTGAGCTTGGCAAACATGTTCTCGACTTTGTGCCGCTGTTTGTAAAGAGTCTTGTCGTAATCGATGGCCTGCTTACGGTTTTTGGTCGATGGAATGCAGGGCTTGATGCCTCGCTGGCTCAAAGCATCACGCAAGCCGTTGCTGTCGTAGCCACGGTCGCCGATCAGCGTTTCCGCGGGTGGCAATTGGTCGAACAAAAGCCGGGCACCTTTATGATCGCTCATCTGTCCTTCGGTCAGCAGCAGGACGACTGGCTTGCCCTGGCCGTCGCAGACGGCGTGGAGCTTGGTATTCAGGCCGCCTTTGGTCCGTCCGATGCAGCGCGAGGCCCCCTTTTTTCCGCAGGCTGGCGGCTGTGCGGTGCACGTTCAGGTGGGTGGAGTCGATCATGATCCGGTCCGGCGGATCATCTTCTCCGGCGAGGCCAGCGAAGATCCGTTGGCATATCCCCCGGCGGCTCCAGCGAACAAACCGATTGTAGAGGGTCTTGTGCGGACTGTAGTTCTTGGGGGCGTCCTTCCATTCCAATCCATTGCGGATCACATAGATGATCCCGCTGATCACCCGTCGGTCATCAACACGCGGTTTGCCGTGCGGACGAGGAAAATACGGTTCGATGCGCGCCATCTGTGGCTCGCTCAGCAGAAATAATTCGGTCATGGCGGCTACCTCCCGCCAATCCCAGAATCATGGCCCGTCGAGCTTAGGCAAGTGATTAATGGGTCCTAAGCCTAGTACTGCAGTTGCGTTTTATGCAAAACTCCGATTCTCTGTATCCCATGGATTCGGGAGTGTCAGAGAATGTTTGTTGCAACGTGGTCAGGTTCGTTTCTGACCTGAGAACAGGAACTCGCCGCCTTCAAATCTCAGTTGAATTCGGCATTCGGCCGGGCCGAGTTACGGCGCTCGGCCAGTGCCTTCATCGACGGCTTACTGTCAGGTGTAGCACGCAAGGCAGGGTGGCAACTGGCTGAACAAACCGGGCTCGAACGACCCTATCGGCTGCAGTCGCTGCTCGGACGCAGCGCCTGGCAGGCGGACGCGCTGCGCTATTTGGTACGAACGGAGGTGCTGGCCACACTGGGCGAGGCCAGCGGTGTCCTCGTGGTCGACGAAACCGATTTTCTGAAGAAGGGCACACATTCCGTCGGCGTTGCACGGCAATATTCTGGCACCGCGGGGCGGGTGGAGAACTGTCAGGTCGGCGTGTTCGTCGCCTATGCAAGCCGGTTTGGCCAGACACTGATCGATCGGCGGCTTTATTTGCCGGAGGCGTGGGCAAACGATGCCGCGCGCCGACGGGGGGGGCAGCCGTGCCAGAGACCGCCGCCTTTCAGACCAAGCCCGCTATCGCGGCCGAGATGATCGCCACGGCACTGGATGCTGGCGCACCCTGCGCGTTCGTGCTGGCGGATGCGCTTTACGGGGCAGATTCCCGCATCCGACGCATGCTCGAAACGCGCCAGCAGCCCTATGTGCTGGCGACCCGATCCAATCACACGCTGCGCCTGCTGACGCACGAAGGGCTGGAGCAGACTGATCCCTTGACGCTGGCCGATGCGCTGCCCCCCGGGGCCTGGGCGCCGCACGCCGCTGGTGAGGGGTCGAAAGGTCCGCGACTGTATGACTGGGCGCGGATCGCGCTGCCATGGGCAGTTGACAGCGGCTTCGAGCGCTGGGTGGTGATCGGTCGCAGCCGCCGCGATGCCTCCGAGCGCGCCTACTATCTGGTGTTCACGCGCGTCGGAACAACACTGGCGGAACTGGCCTGCGCTGCCGGCCTGCGCTGGACAATCGAAGAGTGCTTTCAGCGCGCTAAGGAGGAACTTGGCCTGGATCACTGCGAAGCCAGATTCTGGCACGGCTGGCACCGCCACATGGCGTTGTGCATGACGGCAGCCGTGTTCCTGGCCAGGTTGCAGGCCTCGCTTCGCCGCGCCGCGTTCGGTAAACCGAACAGAACGAGTCCACCGCCCGCCGCGTAACCGCCATCCGTCTTGGCTTGCCCAGCGTGCCAGAAATCCGCGGTCTCATCGCCAAGCTGTTGTTACGATCGCCGCTGCGCTTGCCGTTCATTCTGGCGTGGTCCGCTTGGTGACAACGCCATCAATTCACCGCGGCTGAAGCCCACTACCAAGCCCACAAAGCACAACTGTAGTATTAGGCTCAGGACTCACGCCCGCAACCACTGGTCGGTCATCCATGCAGGCCGGCCTGATCGAAGGGATAAGCCGGATCGCCCGAAAGGTGCCTACCTGCCACGTCGCACATGCGATAGGTTTCCTAGTCTGTGGAAAACGCCTTCGTTGCCGCCACGACAATATGGCGTGCACCGGAGGCTCCCGCTTGGGGAAAGATAGTGAGTGGAACAAATAATCCGCCCGTGTTGGTACCGGACGTGTCTTCGGTCACCGAAGACGAAGTGTTGGTGACGACCGGCAACGTCCTTACCAATGATACCGATCCCAACGGTCTGCCGCTTTCCGTTACGGCAGTGAACGGTATCGCCGTGAGTGGCACGACAACCATTGTCGGCACTTATGGCACGTTGGTGATCCAGGCGAACGGGCAATACACTTATACGCTTGCCGATACCCAGGCGAATGTCCGTGGGTTGGCAGATGCACAGGTGGTGCCGGACACCTTCACCTACACGGTATCGGATGGCCAAACATACACCCAGACGACACAGCAAACCGTTCAGAACTTGATCCCACAGTCGGAGGCCTTCAATCTCTCTCCATGGGTGCCATTCAGCTCGGGCACGGCTCCCGTGATCACAGCCAATGTCGCTGCTGGGCCCAGTGGCGGCGCCAGCACGGCGGACGAAGTCACACTGACCAGCGCGGACTCTGGCCTCTATTTCCAGACCAACGTGTCAGGCACTTACACCTTCAGCGTCTGGGTGAAGCTGATCAGCGGAAGTGGCGCTTTTGCGCTGAATTATTACGAGGGCTCGACGAACACCAGTATCACGCAGACTGAGACTGCCACTGGGACTTGGCAGCAGGTCAGCATAACCTTTGCTGGGGATGGCAACACCTTTTCCAATGTCGCGCTGTTGCATGATATCGCGCAGTCCACCAGCGGCAGCTTCGAGTTCTGGGGTGCCGAACTTAATCCGGGAACGACGGTCGAGCCATACGCTCCGACCACGGGTAGCGCAGTTACCACCACCGTTACCACCACCACCCCACTTGTTTCGAGTTCTACCCTGACCGTCGATGTCACCGGCAACACGCCGGTATTGACCGTGGAAACGGCTTCCGTGACTGAGGGCGGCACGGTGGTAGCAACTGGCAACGTGCTCGCCAACGACACCGATGGCGCGGGTAAGACTTTGACCGTGGCCACGGTGAATGGCATCGCGGTAAGCGGTACTACGACGATCGTCGGTACCTATGGCACGCTCGTCATTCAAGCAAATGGGCAGTACACGTATACGCTGGCCAGCAACCAGACGAATGTGCTCGCCCTCGCCAATGGCCAGGTCGTCCCGGATGCGTTCAACTACACAGTATCGGATGGACAAGTTTACGACCAGACAACGACGCAGACGGTCGAGAACCTGATCTCACAGTCAGAGGCGTTCACCGCGTCGCCATGGGTCACATTCACGTCGGGCACGGCGCCTGTGATCACAGCCAATGTCGCCGCCGGCCCGAATGGGGGGGCTAGCACAGCGGACCAGGTCACGCTGACGAGTGCTAACTCTGGTCTCTATTACCAGACCAACGTGTCAGGCACTTACACCTTCAGCGTCTGGGTGAAGCTGGTAAGTGGCAGTGGCGCGTTTGCCCTAAACTACTACCAGGGTTCGACCAACACCAGCATCGTGCAGACCGTGACTGCCACCGGAACCTGGCAGCAGGTGAGCATGACGTTCACCGGAGATGGCAACTCGTTCTCCAACGTCGCCCTGGTACATAGCACTACGCAGTCTACCAGCGGTACGTTCGAATTTTGGGGTGCGCAACTCAATTCGGGTGCAACGGTCGAGCCCTACGTTCCCACGACCGGAAGTCCGGCGACAGCCACCTTTACCACGACGAGCCCGCTTACCATCGGCTCCACGCTCACCGTTGACGTGACGGGCCATACGAATCCGCCACCTGTGGCAACCGCGGACACGGCCGCCGTGACCGAGGTCAACACGCTGGTGGCGACGGGCAACGTGCTGACCAACGATACCGATCCCGCCGGTCTGACGCTTTCGGTTACGGCGGTCAACGGCATCGCGGGCGCCGCGACCGG
>NZ_LMUJ01000068.1:45145-45782 GCF_009765975.1 Acidisphaera sp. S103
TGTCGATGTCACCGGCCTGAACAGCGACCCCGTGGCGAACCCGGACACGGCTGGCGTAACTGAGACCAAAACACTGGTGGCGACGGGTAACGTGTTGACCAACGACACAGATCCACTGGGAAAGACGCTGAGCGTCATCGCGGTCAACGGCATCGCGGTCGCCGCGACCGGTACCACGACGATTGTTGGTACCTACGGCACGCTCGTGATCCAGGCCAACGGGCAATACACTTACACCCTCGCCAACAGCCAGGCGAACGTGCTCGCGCTGGCCACGGGCCAAGTGGTGCCCGACGCTTTTAATTACACCATTTCGGACGGCACGACGTACGTCCAGACGACGACGCAGGCGGCTCAGAACCTGATCACCCAGTCAGAGGCCTTCAACGCTTCGCCATGGGCTGCTTTCAGCGCGGGCGTTGCCCCCGGCATCACCGCCAACGTCGCCGCCGGGCCAAATGGGGGTGCCAGCACCGCCGATCAGGTCGCGCTCGCAAGCGCCGATTCCGGTCTGTACTATGCGACCAACGTCTCCGGCATCTACACGTTCAGCGTCTGGGTGAAATTGGTCAGCGGAAGTCCCAACCTCAGCCTAAACTATTACAGCGGTTCGGCGAATACGAGCGACCTGGAAACC
>NZ_LMUJ01000069.1:0-19765 GCF_009765975.1 Acidisphaera sp. S103
GCCGAAGTCGATCTGCGCGACCAGGCCGGCAAAACCGCGGCGGTCAGGAAGGTCTCGGACCGCTCGGCTGGTTTGGTTACGGTGTGACGGCATGGTGTCCAACAGAATGCGTTGAACCTGCCGGGTCCTGCCCGGCACGCATCAGCGTGGCCTTGCGCGCGGCCACCCTCAAGCCCGCTGCGCGCCGCTTCGCGGTGGCTGACGCCAGGCTTGACCGCCGCCGCGCGCAAGGCCCCGAAGAATGCAGGCCGGGACGAGGAAACGGCTCTGTGAAGCCGAACAAGAAAACTGCACTGGGGAATCGGCAGCGGTGGTTTCCAGCCGGCTATTCGACCGTTTTTGATCCCAAAGGCAACATCGCACCTGTCAGGAAGGTCTCCGAACATCTGTCAGGCTTGACTCCGGTCTGTACAACTTCGCCGGGCCATGACAGCGAACGGGCGGGGAACGGCGGGGGCGTCTGACGGCGGAGGCGGGTGATGCGGCGATTGACGAACCGGGGCGGCGTCCGTATAAGCCGCCCCTCCCGGCGGGTCGCCTTTGCAGGCGCACCCGTTGGTGTGCTTGCAAGAGAGCGGGACATCATGGTCGCCGTTCACAAGGTTTTCGGAGAGTAGTCGTGAAGCGTACCTATCAACCGTCGAAGCTGGTCCGCAAGCATCGGCATGGATTTCGTGCCCGCATGGAGACGGTGGGTGGTCGCAAGGTTCTGGCAAATCGCCGCGCCAAGGGCCGCAAGAAGCTGTCCGCCTGACGCGCGAACCGCTGGTGTGCCGTTCATGCCAGCCCGGAAGCCCTCTTGCACCGCCGCGAAACCCGGACGCCTGAAGCGGCGGCCGGAGTTTTTGCGCGTGGCGTCGTCGGGCCGGAAAGCCGCCGTCGGGGGTGTCGTGTTGCAGGCCCTGGCACGTGCGGATACCGAACCCGTTCGGCTCGGCTTTACGGTGACCAAGAAGGTCGGAAATGCCGTTGTGCGCAATCGCACGCGGCGGCGGCTGAAAGAGGCGGCCAGGCTGCTGCTGGCGGAACGGCAGGTTGTCGGGGCCGATCTTGTACTAATCGGACGGGACAGCACACGGGCTCGAAAATTCACCGCGCTGCAAGGCGATATCAGGCGCGCGCTGGAAAGAACCGGCGTATGACATGTGGGATTCAGGTTGGGCCGGCCCAGGTCGGAATTGGCGCGGTACGGGTCTATCAATGGACGATCCGTCCGTTCATCGGCGCCAACTGCCGCTTCTGGCCAAGCTGCAGCGAATACGCCGTCGAGGCGTTGCGCGTGCATGGCGCGGCGCGCGGAACGGTGATGGCGGCGAAGCGTATCCTGCGCTGTAACCCGTGGCATGAAGGTGGCGTCGATCCGGTGCCTCGCTTGGACGAGGATGGGGTCGACCGGAATATGGGGCATTGATGGACCAGAAGCGGCTTTTCCTGGCGATCGCGGTATCGCTGGCCATTTTGCTGGGTTTCCAGATGCTGGTCGCGCCGCATCTGCCGAAACCGCCACCTCGGCAGATCGCGCAAACCGAGCAGCCCGCCACGGCGACGCCGGCCGAAGGTTCGCCCGCCGCTGGTGTGCCGCCCGCGCCGGCGGCTGAATCGGCCAACGAGCCACGCGTGAAGATCGATGCGCCGAAGGTCGAGGGATCGATCGACCTGCTGGGTGCCAAACTGGATGACGTGGTGCTGAAGGACTACCACGAGGAAATCTCGCCGGAGTCGCCGCTGGTGCGGGTGCTGGAGCCGCGGTCGACGGCCCACCCTTATTACATTCAGTATGGCTGGACCGGTGGTGCGGGTGAAACCGTCAAGCTGCCGGGTAACGACACGATCTGGACGGCGTCTTCCAACACGCTGGCGCCGGGCAAGCCGGTCACGCTGTCGTGGGACAACGGCGCCGGCCTGACTTTCCAGATCGGCCTGACGATCGATGACAATTACATGTTCGCGGTCGATCAGACAGTGAAGAACGCCACCGGCAAGCCGGTGAAGCTGTTCCCCTGGTCGCGCATCCGCCGCGACAACATGGTGCAAGTCTCCAGTTATTACGTGCTGTTCGAGGGCCTGCTGGGCGTCGTCGACGGCACGTTGAAGGAAACCACATACGCCAGCGCGAAGTCCGAGGGCGACAAGAAAGGCGGCATCGCTTACGAGGCAACCTCGACAGGCGGCTGGGCAGGCATCACCGACAAATACTGGTTGACCTCGCTGATCCCCGACCAGGCCTTGGCTTCCAAGCTGAATTTCCGCCATATCGAGGATCACGGCGACCATTACCAGGTCGACTACGTCGCAACCGCCCCGTTGACCGCGCCGGCCAATGGCGATGTCACGACGGTCAGTCACGTGTTTGCCGGCGCCAAGGTCGTAAACCTGCTGGACCATTACGAGAGCCAGCTCCACATCCCCAACTTCGACAAGGCGGTCGATTTCGGCTGGTTCTACTTCCTGACCAAGCCGATCTTTTTCGCGCTGGACTGGCTGAACGGCCTGCTGGGGAATTTTGGTCTCGCCATCATGGTGTTCACGGTCTGTGTGAAGGGGCTGTTCTTCCCGCTCGCCAACTACTCCTACCGCTCCATGAGCAAGATGAAGCTGCTGGCGCCGAAGATGACCGCGCTGCGGGCTCGGCTAAAAGACGACCCGCAGAAGATGCAGCAGGAGATGATGGCGCTGTACAAGGCGGAGAAGGTCAATCCCGCCTCCGGCTGCCTGCCTATGGTGGTGCAGATCCCGGTGTTCTTCTCGTTGTATAAAGTGATCTACGTCACCATCGAGATGCGGCAGGCACCGTTCTTCGGCTGGATCCACGATCTGTCCCAGGTCGATCCGACCAATGTGTTCAACCTGTTCGGACTGCTGCCGTTCGACCCCACGGTGTACAGCCCGCTGCTGCATATGGGGCTTTGGCCGCTGATCATGGGATTCACCATGTTCCTGCAACAGATGATGAATCCGCCGCCGCCCGATCCGATGCAGGCGAAACTGTTCAAGTTCATGCCGATCATCTTCACCTTCATGATGGCGAAGTTCCCGGCCGGGCTGATCATCTACTGGAGCTGGAACAACACCCTGTCGGTCCTGCAACAATGGCTGATCCAGCGCCGCACAAGGCTGGCCAAACCGTCGCTGGCCCGCACTTGATCGCGGAGCCATTGACCGCCGAGCAGGAGCAGGAAGCCGCCCTCGAAAAAGGGCGGCTGTTGTTCGCGGCCGAGTGCCGGTTCTTCTTCGGCGCCCAGAAGCTGGAGCAGTTGCCGCCGCTGGCGGGCACTGAAATCGCGTTCGCCGGGCGATCGAATGTCGGTAAGTCGTCGTTGCTGAACGCGTTGACGGGGCGCAATTCGCTTGCGCGCACATCGTCTGAGCCGGGACGCACGCGGCAATTGAATTTCTTCGACCTGGGCGGCCGGCTGACGCTGGTCGACATGCCGGGCTATGGCTATGCGCGGGCGTCCAAGGACATCAAGGCCGACTGGCAGGGCATGATGTTCGACTACCTGCGCGGCCGGCCGACCCTGCGCCGGGTCATGCTGCTGATGGATGCTCGTATCGAGTTCAAGCAGGCCGATCATGACGTGATGGACCTGCTGGATCGGGCGGCAGTGACGTTCCAACTGGTGCTGACCAAAGCCGACAGCGTGAAGGCCGCGGCACTGGGTCGGAAAATCCAGGAAACCGAGGTGCTGGCGGCGGCTCACGCGGCTGCGTTCCCGCATGTGCTGTGCACCAGCAGCGAGACCGGCGACGGCATCGCCGCGCTGCGGGCGGAACTGGCATCGCTGGTGGATTAGGCCCGTCGTCGGCCGGGCGCATCGGTTTCCCGCCGACCGGAAAATGGTCTAGCCTTTTTCAACGCGCCGGCCCGTCGGACGTTTGTCCGGCTGAGGTAGGATGACGTCCGACTCGGCCTGCTAGGGCGGGTCGACGGACCAGAAGGGAAGCAATCATGGCGAAACGCACCACCACGCCTCCCGCGCCGGAGCCCGACGGGATCGATGAGTCGTTGATCCTTGTGGCCGAAATGCTGTTGAGCGAGCACTTCTTCGATCCCGGCCAGGAGCAGGCCTACAAGCAGCGGCTGTCGGCAAACCGGGCCGCCGGCACCGAAGGGGTCCTGCTGGAGGACGACACGATCGAACTGACCGACGGCGCCTGCGAGCTGCGGATCGAGGCGCTGCGGACATGGACCCATTTCCGTGTCGGGTTCGTGCATCCGGCATTCGAGGCAACGGTCGAAGGCACCTGGAGCTTTGAGACCGAGGAACTGCGGCAGACCCGGGTCAAGCGGACCGGCGACTCCGAGACCATCGAAGTCGCGGTGGAGGAATTGATTGAAGAGATCGAGGGACCCGGCCTCGACGACGAGGAATTCGCCGGTTTTATCGACGGCCTCGACGACGAGGACGATGAGGAGGTGCCGCTGATCGGCGACGATCCGACGGAACCGCCGGACGCCACGCCGCTCGACCGGAATCGCGTCAAAGCGATTGCCAAGCGCATCGCCCGCAAGCCAGCCGCCGATATCGCCGCGGAAGACCGTAGCTGGCTGGAGGAGACGCCGCAGGTCCTGCCGGTGATCGTGGAGGCGCTGATCGGGGCCGCCAGTGCCGCCAAGCACGATGAGGCACTGATCCTCGCCTACCAGGTCCTGCTGGCGCTGCAGCTCGAATTCGTCCGCTATCGCCAGGATCGTGGGTGGGAATGGGCAAGCGACATGATCGACGCGTTCCTCGACCGCCTGGTCGTGCTGGGCAACGAGGCGACGATCCCGCGGGACGACTGGTTCATGATGTGCAACGCGCTGACCGAGGCCCGCGTGCCGTTGTCCGACTCCGTGCTGACCGCACTGGCCGAGGCCGGTTTCAAGCCCGATGACGACGACGGACCGCCCGAACAGATGATGCGCACCTTGCGCGGCTTCATGGACGAACTCGCCAAGATGGTGTCGTCGCCGTTCGAGGTGATTTATGCGCTGCAAAACGCCGGCGCGATGTTGCCGGCGACACTGCGCGGTTTCATGGCCACCGAACTCGCGCTGTCGCCGCATCAGACGTTGCGCGATGCGGTGCCGTTGATGCTGCTGGATGAAGACCCCTCGGTCCGCAAGGGTGCGGCGGGGGCGCTGGAGCAGACCGCGCATCCCGAAACGATGTCGCCGGATACGCTGCGGCGTGCGATCGCCCTGCGCAACTGGATTCCGGCCGGCGATCGTCCCCCGTTGGATGCCGCGATCCGCAAGGCCAGGCTCGCGGGGGTCGAGATCGGTGCCTGGCCTGCGCCCGTTCCCGGCCTGGAGTTCCACGCCTCGACGATCGACGGATCGGGGGCGCAAAGCCTTTTCGCCGTTGGCTGTCCCGGCAAGAAGGGATTTTTCGGCGGCTTGCTGATCCGGCTGGGTGTCGGCGTCGTGGACACCTGGGCGGATCACGACCTGACGCGCGGCAAGATCAACAAGCTGCTGCGGGAGGCGAAGATGCAGGCGTCCAGCTTCACCGTCGACAAAGCGTTCATCGATACGATGGTTCAGCATGCCATCGGCACCGCGGTGGAGCAGGAAAACGTGCCGCCGACGCTGCTGCTGGAAATGGCGGAACTGTTCGGGGGGGCCGAATGGAAGGACCGCCGGCTGGATATCAAGGCCGAGGCGGACCGGCTGTTCGAAACCCTGGACGCCGGGGACCGCTCGCCGGAGGCGGTCGAGGCCGGTCTCGCGCATGGGCTGGATTGGATGTCGAAGGATGATGCATTCAGTTCCTGGTTCGAGGATGGACCGATGGTCCAGAAGACCCTGGCGAAGCTGCCACGCACCGACCGGATCGGGATGGTCGCGCTGGTGATGACCGATATCCTGCCGCCGAAGCGCGCGGACTGGGCGGAGCGGTTCCTGATGATGGCGCTGTGGTCGCGGGCCGTGAGCGAGGCCAAGCAACAGGTCAAGGCCAGGGATCTGATGCTGGTGGCCCATGGGCTGGCCGGTGATGGGCCGATCGGCGCGATCCCGATGATGGCCGTCATCGCCATGCAGACGGTGCGGGCGACGTTGCTGGGCGGCTGGTGACAGCCTGGAGGGACTCGCGCCATGGATGAAAGAACGCGCGCCACATACGACCGCGAAGCGGCGGCGTTCGCCCGGGAATGGGACGAGCAACCGGCACCGACCGACCTGCATGCCTTGATCCGCCGCTTCTTCAAGTCCGGCCCGACCGCCGATATCGGTTGCGGCAGTGGCCGTGACACCGCCTGGCTGAACGCGCATGGCTTCCCGGCGGTCGGGTACGATGCCTCCGAGGGGCTGCTCGGCGAAGCACGCCGGCTGCATCCCGGTCTGCGCTTCCAGCCGGCGGTGCTGCCCGGGTTGGCGGGGATCGCGGACAACGGTTTCGCGAATGTGCTGTGCGAGACGGTCATCATGCACCTGGACGCCGCGATGATCGTGCCGGCGGTTGGCAGGCTGATATCGATCCTCGAACCCGGGGGCACGCTGTATCTGAGCTGGCGCGTCACCGAAGGCGTCGACCGGCGCGATGACCATGGGCGGCTTTACGCGGCGTTCGATCCGGCGCTGGTGTTCCAGGGACTGGGGTCGGCAGTTGTTCTTTTGGACGAACAACTGGATAGTCGTTCCTCGGAAAAACTGGTTCGGCGAGTCGTTGCGCGGAAGGCTGGCTGATCGGGTGGTGCTTGGGCGATATGGTGGTGCTTGTTTCGGGTTTTGGGCCGGCGGGATACGAGCCATGTGATCCAGCAATCTTACTGGGGCGGATGGCCCGGACTGACGCCGGGCCATGACGAATTAACTGCCATGGCGAATTGACTGCCACGGCGAAGCAACAGTCGGCGTTGACGGCGGTTGATATTACCTTACGCCATTTCGGCGACTGGCGCCCTGAGCATCCAAAACTTCCCATACGTGTGCCGCCGTGGGAATCGGTCCTACCGCGCCATACCCCAGGCACTTCAGCGCTGCCGCCACGCTGGCGTAGCGCGCGGCGGCTTGCGGGTCGTCTCCGCCTAGCAACCGCGCCAGAAACGATCCGCAGAATGTGTCCCCTGCCCCGGTCGCGTCCACCGGCACGACTTTATGCGCCGGAATCAGCATCCTTGCGTCCGCCGTGGCGAGATATGACCCTGCCTCGCCCATCTTCAGCAGTACCAGTTTCGAGCCCAGCCGCAGATAGAAATCCAGCATCCGGTCCGGATCGGTCAGGCCGGTCAGCGTGCGCACATCCTCCAGCCCCGGCATGGCATAGTCCGCGTGTGCCATCGCCGCGTGCATCACCGAGGCGGCCCGAGCCGGTGGCCATAGGCGGGGCCGGTAGTTGGTGTCGTAGGCGATTGCCACGCCGTTGGCCGCTGCCACGTCGATCGCTTTGAACACCGCGTCGCACGCCGAGGTCGAGATCCCCTGGCTGATCCCCGACACATACAGGATGCGGGCCGCCTTGATCGCGGTCACCGGCAGATCCGCCGGCGCGTACATCGCCGCCGCCGAACCGGTCCGATAGTGCAGGAAGTGATGGCCGTCCTGGTCGTGCGTTACGAAATACACGCCGGTCTGGTAACGATCGGTCCGCTGCACGGTTGTTGTATCGACGCCCTCGCGCTGCCAGAGACGGATGAAACTGTCACCGGGCATGTCCTGGCCCAGCGCGGTGATCATGCCGACGCTGGCGCCTTGACGGGCGGCGGCGATGGCGGCGTTGGAGGTGTCGCCGCCGTGGCCTTCCAGATAGTGCCGGGTGCCGTCGGGGTTCGGCGGAAGCTGGTTGAACTCCAGCATCGGCTCACCCATGCACAGCAGATCGGCGGTCATGACAGTACCGCTCGGGCGGCGGCCTGGATCGCGGCCTTGTCGTTGGCGGCGATGCGCTTTTCGTCCACCAGCGCACCGCCCATGCCGACAAATGCCGCGCCGGCGGACAAATAGGCGGCGACGTTGCCGGGCTCCACGCCGCCGGTGGGGCAGAACGCGACGCCGGGGAAGACACTGGCCAGGGCCTTGATATGGCCGGGGCCGCCAGCCGAGGAGGCGGGAAACACCTTGACCACGTCGGCGCCGGCGGCCAGGGCGGCGCGCACCTCGGTTGGTGTCAGGGCACCCAGCATCAGGGCGGCTCCGGCGCGACGGCAGGGGTCGGACAGCGCCGGATCGACCCAGGGGGCGACCAGGAAGCGCGCACCGGCATCCAGGCAGGCCTGTGCGGTCGCGGCATCCGGGACGGTGCCGGCGCCGACCAGCAGGTCCGCATCCCGCGACAACCGGCCGATCAGGGCGACGGCGTTGGGAATGGTCATGGTGATCTCGAAAATGCGGATACCGGCTTCGCGCAGCCATGCCACGGCGGTCGCGGCATGATCCGCCGAACTGGTCCGCACCACGGGAACAACCCGGGCGGCACGCAATTGCTGGATCAGGTCAGTTTGGGACATCTGGGAAATCCTCCGTGTGCAACGAAGCAGGCGGAGGGGGCAGAGCGCAAGACGGATCGGTTCAGTCCGTCGCGGCAGCCATCACGCCGTCGGCCCATTGCTCCAGCGAGCGGGCCCTGGACCGCAGCGCGGAGACGCTGGTGCCCAGCGTCCGCAGGGTTGCCCGATAATGTTGCAGGCTGTCGTCCAGGCCGGCGGTGGTCGCTTTCAGCTCACCCAGCACGTCGCGCCACGCCGCGACCGCAACCTTCTGATCCGCCAGCGCCGCGTTCAGCGATTCCAGGGCTCGGGCCAGCCGCTCCTGCGGCGCGGGTGCCTCGGGTTTCGGGCGGGCGGGGAACGGGATGATGGTTGCCGTCGGCGGAACGGCTTCGACCGCGGCGGTGTTGGAGACAGTCGATGTGGTCACGGGCGGGCACTCCGGTCAAAAATCAGGCAGTGGTTAATAAATCATGAACGACCACCCGAGGCTAGAAATTGTTAGAATACAATGGTCTGACCCAGGCCCCGCAGGATCAGCACCATCGCCATCATGACCACAGCCACCAGTGAAAACCCCCAGCGGACCCACACGTAGCGCAAGGGGACCAGCGACCGCCGGGCCGCACGGTGTTCGGTCAGCACGGTGGCGAGATAGCCGGCGATCAGGATCGCCAGTGCCACCCATGGCGCCACCAGTTGTCCCAGCACCAGGGCGACCCAGCCCACCATCAGCGGCAGCACGCCGCCGCCGAGGCGCATCGACGGCCGCGCCGCGTCCGGCGACAGCGCCAACCCCCAGTGGACGCCTCCGGAAAAGGCCAGGACCAGCGCCGCATAGTCGATCAGCGCGAACAGCAGATGATCCGCGAGGTCGCGGCCGACGGCGCCGCCGGCGAAGACGATGAATGGCACGAGTCCGAGCAGGCTGAGCGGTATGACCATGGCCGGCATGACGACTCCTGGGGCGACTCCTCGGGCGATTCTAACGCATGCCCCCTCTCATGGGTGGGGGCGAATTATGATAGACCGCAGCAATTCGTGTTGAACATGCTCCTCCGCCGTCCGGAATCCCCATGACCATCGGCTTTGAAATCGTCGTTATCCTGCTGCTGATCGTGGTGAACGGGCTGTTCTCGCTCAGCGAGCTGGCGCTGGTATCGGTCCGGCGCGCCCGGCTGGCGGTATTGGAACGCAAGGGGGTGAAAGGGGCGGCGGCGGCGCGCAGCCTGTCCGACGATCCGCAGCGGTTCCTGCCGACGGTGCAGGTCGGGATCACCCTGGTCAGCGTGTTCACCGGCGTGTTCGGCGGTGCCCGGCTGGCGTCGCATCTTCAGGCCTGGCTGGAAACCATTCCGTCCATCGCCGGTTTTGCCGAGGAGCTGGCGCTGACCGTGGTGGTCATCGTCACCACCTACCTGACCCTGGTCCTGGGGGAACTGGTGCCCAAACAACTGGCACTGCGCGGGCCGGAGATGATGGCGATCCGGGTTGCCCGGCCGATCGCCATTCTGTCACGCCTGGTCGCGCCGGCGGTGTGGCTGCTGGGGAAATCGTCCGACGGCATCCTGCTGCTGTTCGGCCTGCGCCACGCGTCCCGCCAGTCGGTGACGGAGGAGGAGCTGAAGGCGCTGCTGATCGAGGGCGCGCAGACCGGCGTGCTGGAGATGGAGGAGCGCGACATGATCGAGCGCGTTCTGCGGCTGGCCGACAAGCCGGTGCGCGCGATCATGACTCCGCGGACGGAACTGGCGTGGATCGACCGGACGCATCCCGCCAAGGGTATCATCGCCGCGCTGAAAGCAGCGCCGCACTCGCGGTTCGTGGTGTGCGACGGGTCGATCGACAATGTGGTGGGGGTGGTGCAGGCGAAGGACCTGCTGGACCGCATCCTGGGCGGCGGCGAACTGTCGGTCAGCGCCAGCCTGCGGCAGCCGATGGTGGTGCCCGATACCATCAGCGCGCTGGACGCGCTGGAGCGATTGAAGGCGGACGTGCTGGGGCTGGCGTTGGTGATGGACGAATATGGCAGTTTCGAGGGCGTGGTAACCGCCGCCGACGTGCTGCAGGCGATCGTCGGCGACGCGTCCGGTCCGGAGCATCAGGAAGGTGTGCCGGGTCCCGAGGGCGACGCCACCATGACTTTGGACGGCATGACTCCCATGGACGAGCTCAAGGCTCGGATGAACCTGCCCGATCTGCCAGCCGAGGGCAGTTATCACACACTGGCCGGGCTGCTGCTGGCACTGCTGCGGCGGGTGCCGGCGGTTGGCGACCGGATCGTGTTCGGTGGCTGGCGGTTCGAGGTCCTGGCGATGGATGGCCGCCGGGTGGACAAGGTGATGGCCGGGCGCGAGCCGGCGGCGGAAGCATGACCGGCGGGACTGTCCGCCAGTGTGTGGTGCGGGTTGCCGATCCCGCGCTGGCGTCTCGGATTGTCGAGGGACGGTCGTCCCTGGGATGGTTGCTGCGGGCATTGTCGCGTTTCGGCGTCACCGATGCCCTGTTGCTGGCTGGTCCTGTGCCGGCCGATCTCGGGGCGTCCCTGCCCCGCCCGGTCCGGATCGCGGTGTCGGACCCGCCGGCCGGCGTTGGGACCGGCGGTGCTTTGTTCCACGTCCGCGATCGGCTTCATGACCGGTTTCTGCTGTGCGACGGCGATTCGGGGATCGACTGGAACCTTGCCACGCTGTTGGCCGAGGCGGCCGGCGATCCACCCGAAGTGGTCGGACGGATCGCGCGCCGCCATGATTCGACGAACCTTGGGGTCGGCGTGTTCCGGAAGGCGCTGGTGGATCATCTGCGGCCGGTTTGCGCCCTTGAGGCCGACGTCCTGCCCGATCTGTCGGCGAGGGGATTGCTGCGCACCACGACGATCAGCTCGGACGACGGTCCGGTGTTGCTCCGGGGTGGGATGCCGGAGACCGGTGCCGGGCTGTGCCGCAAGGCGCTGTTCCTCGACCGGGACGGCGTGCTGAACATCGATCATGGCTATGTCGGGTCGCGCGACCGGTTCGAATGGGTGGATGGCGCACTGGACGCGATTCGCTATGCCACGCAGGCCGGCTGGCATGTGTTCGTCGTCACCAATCAATCCGGCGTCGCCCGCGGCCTGTATACCGAGGACGCCGTGCGCGACCTGCTGGACTGGATGGCCGGCCAGGTTCGGGCCGCGGGGGGGACGATCGACGACGCCCGGTTCTGCCCGTTCCACCCGGATGGGACGGTGGATGCCTACCGGCAGGTGCATCCCTGGCGCAAACCGTTGCCCGGGATGCTGCTGGACCTGATCCGGCGCTGGGAACTGGATCCAAACCGAGCGGTGATGATCGGCGACCAGGAGACGGATATGCGGGCGGCGGCGGCGGCCGGCGTGGCGGGCCATCTGTTTGCCGGCGGCAATCTGCTGGCGTTCCTGCGGCCGATCCTGGACCGGCATGGCTGATTTCGTTCGGGAGCCGCGTTAACGGCTTCTTAAGACGTCACGGCGATGATGCCCGGACATTCGACGGGGATCAGGCTCATGTGGCGGTTCGGTCTTTGCATTGTCGCTCTGCTGGCGTCGCCAGTCCCCGGGGCGCTGGCGCAGACCATCCGCTACACCACCAACGACCGCGATCCCTACCAGCACCAGCGTGCAGGGCATCGTGGCGAACGGCGTCATCTGAGCCGGCTGCCGGCGCGCGCCATCGATCCCTACCGCATGGGACCGGCGCCGATGGCATTTTTGTATCGCTGTGATGCGCCCGCCGGATTTTATCCGTATGTTCCGACCTGCCGGATGCCATGGCGAGTGGTGCCGTCCGGATCACGCAGATAGGGGCTCACCGATGCGATCGTTGAAACGTCCGGCCACCATCCTGGTGCCGTTGCTGTTTTTAAGTGCGTGTGCGACCGAACCGATGGGGCCTACGCTCCAGGTGATGCCGGCGCCCGGCAAGCCGTTCAGCGTCTTCCAGAGCGATCAGGCCACGTGCACGCAGTTTGCCTCCAGCCAGGTTCAGGGCGGTGCGCAGCAGGCCAACAACCAGCAGGTCGGCACCGCGGTCGTGGGCACTCTGCTGGGTGCCGGCCTGGGAGCCGCGATTGGTGGTGGCCGAGGGGCGGCGATCGGTGCGGGCGCTGGCGCCCTCGGCGGCACCGCCTATGGCGCGGGACCGGCCGCACAGGCGAACTATGATCTGCAGCAGCGTTACGATCTTGCCTACGGGCAGTGCATGTACGCCCGCGGCAACCAGGTGCCCGGCTATCAGCCGCCCGGCGCGCCGCCGCCGGGGTACGCACAACCCGGCTATCCGCCGCCGCCTGGTTATGCGCCACCGGGTTACGCGCCGGCCTACCCGCCGCCGCCGGGCTACTATCGCTGATATCACGAACATGTAAGGCCCGACGCGCCGGCGGAGAGGCGAGTCGTGGCTTGCATGCGGGGTTGGACGCATCGTTGGATATGTGACTCGCGAATCGAGCGACATCTCTTTGAACGGGTTCATATCCTATGCGTCATGCACCGTTGCTTCTGTTGCTGATGGGTTGCCTGGCCGGATGCGGCCACCGCGAACCCGACCGTGCCACCGGCGGCGCGGCGACGGGAGCCGGAACCGGCGCCGTCATCGGCTTGGTCGGCGGTCCGGTCGGGGTAGTTGCCGGCGCGCTGATCGGCGGCGGTGTTGGTGCGCTGTCCGGTGCCGCGGTGCCGGCGAGGCACCTGGACCTGGGACCACCGCCGTGGAGCGATCACGCGTATGCGGAATGATCCGGTGCGGTGATGCGTCATGGTTGAGTGCCGGTCCGGGGCATTTGCCGCGGTGCTGGATCAGATGACCCGGACTGACGTGACGCCGGGCCATGACGAAATCAAAAGTCGGGCCATGACGGATCAAGAGCGGCCTCAGCGGCGGCTCAGGTTATTCGTCGCCCAGGAAATGGAGGATGGCGAAGTTGAACTGGGCGGGGTCCTGCAGGAAGGCGAAATGGCTGACATTGGGCAGGATCAGCAGGCCGGCATGCGGGATCGTAGCGGCGATGTATTCGGTGTGGGCGCGCTTGATCGCCTCATCATGATCGCCGTCGACGACGAGGATGGGGGTGTCGATCGTCTTTAGTTGCGCATCGGTCCAGTTCGGTTGCTGCGCCCACATCTTACTGATCTGATCGACGAAGGCGTCGTATTGGCCGGGGGTGGCCGAGTTGGCCCGGTATTCGTTGCCGGCGCGTTGGATGAAGGCGGCGAATGTCGGGTTTTTCTCGACACCGTCGATGACGCCGGCGGTCACGGTGTTGGCCGCGAAGGCGAAAACCTTGCCGATCCGGTCCCGGTGGCGCAATGCGAGGTCGATCCCGAGGATGCCGCCGTCGCTCCAGCCCACGATGTCGGCCTTGGGGATTTTCAGGTAATCCATCAGGGCGACGACGTCGTCCGCCATCAGGTCGTAACCGTAAGGGCGCTGGTCCCGGGTGCTGCGGCCATGGCCCCTGCTGTCCATCAGGATGACCGTGTGATGGGCGGCGACGGCAGGCACCTGAAGGCCCCAGTAGTCGGTGTTGGCCAGGCCGCCGTGCAGGAAAATCACCGGTGAGCCGTGGCCGTAGATCGCGTAATGGATGCTGATACCGTTCACCGGGGCCTGGCCGGCGTGATTGGACGGGATGGCGGTGGGTGTCGGCGGAAGGGTCTGCCATCGTTCGGCCGCGTAAGCCGGCAAAGTGCCGAGGACGAGAAGCAGGGCCGGGAGCAGCCGGCGCATGATCTTGCGGGGATCCGCTCGCCGCCACGTCGCGGGCGCGAGCGAGGGCTGGAGGCCGATCATCCGGCGTTTTCCTTGATGGTCAGGGCCTCGATATCGGCGGACGAATAGCCGAGTTCCAACAGGACCTCCCGCGTTTGCTGGCCGAGACCCGGGCCGCCGTGGCGGATCGTCGCCGGGGTTTCGGAGAACCGAGCGGCGGGGCGTGCCTGGCGCAGCCGTCCGGCGTGGGGGTGCTGGGTTTCCACGACGATGCCGTTGGCAACGACCTGCGGGTTGGTCAGCATCGTCGTCCGCGTCAGCACCGGGGCGCAGGGGACGCCGGCGTCAGTCAGGCGTTGCAGCCACTCCTCCGCGGGGCGGGTACGCAGGGCGTCCTGGGTCATGCTCAGCCGGTCGTTGATGTGGCGCTGGCGTAGCGCCGGCGTCTTGAAGCGCGGGTCGTCCAGCCATTCCGGCTTGTCCAGCGCTCGGGTCAGCGCGGCCCATTCCTTGTTGGACTGTACCGCGGCGCTGATTGGGGTCGTGGCGGTTTCGTAGATGAGGTCGATGAAGCTGGCGGCTTCCTGCTGCGGAATGTCCTGGCCGACAAACGTCTGGCTGCCCATGTCGGAGGCCCAGAGGAAGGCGATGATCGCATCCAGCATCGACAGGCGGATGTGCTGGCCCTTGCCGGTTCGCTCGCGGGACAGCAGCGCCGCGGTGATCGCCTGGGCGGCGTTATACGCTGTCAGTTTGTCCGGCAGGATGGTGCGAACCAGGCGGGGGCGTTCGGTGTCCGATCCCGCCTGGATGCTGGCGAGGCCGGAAACGCCCTGGATCAACGGGTCATAGACGGGTTTCTGGGCGTACGGGCCGGTCTCGCCGAAGCCGCTGATGGAGACGTAGACGATGTTCGGCGCAACCGCGCGGACGGCGTCCTCACCCAGGCCCATGCGATCGGCGACGCCGGGGCGGAAGTTCTGCACGAAGACGTCGGCGGTGGCGGCCAGGCGCAGGACGGCCTGGAGCGCCGCCGGGTTCTTCAGGTCGAGGGCAACCGACCGCTTGTTACGGTTGTTGTTGAGGAACGAGGCGGAAAAACCACTGCGCGCGTTGTTGGCGGCGCGGGTGTGGTCGCCGCCGGCTTCGGGGTTCTCGACCTTGATCACGTCGGCGCCCTGGTCGGCAAGGATCATGGTGGCGAGCGGGCCGGAGATCATCGAAGTCAGATCGACGATCCGGTATCCGTGCAGGGGGCCGGGCATGGGATTTCCTCTGGGATGGTTGGGGCAGGATATGGGGGCACGGGCCGGGGGTGCAAATCGGAGGGGCGCGCGGGATACGTTCGTCCACATCGCGATGTTTGTCTGTCATCGGGCTTGCAGGCGGCGGTTTGGCTGGTTGATCGAGGTTTGGACTTATGTGGTATCTTAATACCACAACATAAAATCGCTTGACCAGCCTTGGTCGGGCCGCCATAACCCGCGCCGCTCCAAACCACGGACACTTGCAACACAATGCTGAAATTCACGCCCTCCATCCAGCCGTCGGAGGTGACGAAAGGCTGGATCCTGATCGATGCCGAAGGCGTCGTTCTCGGCCGCCTCGCCGTCATCATCGCCAACCGCCTGCGCGGCAAGCACAAGCCGCAGTTTACCCCGCATGTCGATTGCGGCGACAACGTCGTGGTGGTCAACGCCGCCAAGGTCCGCGTCACCGGCAACAAGGCGGAGCAGTCGGTCTTCTACTACCACACCGGCTATGCCGGCGGCATCAAGGGCCGGTCCATCCGCCAGCGGCTGGAATCCAAGCATCCGGAGCGCGTGCTGGAAAAGGCGGTGGAGCGCATGATCACCCGTGGCCCGCTGCAGCGGAAGCAGATGAAGCACCTGCACATCTATGGCGGCCCCGAACACCCGCATGACGGCCAGCAGCCGCAGACGCTGGACGTTGCCGCGTTGAATCCGAAGAACAAGAGGGGCTGAACCGATGTCAGGAAATCCAACCGGCACCCTCGCCGATCTGAAAGAGGCGCTGTCCGCCCGTCAGGCCGCCGCCGAAGCCGAGGCCGAAGCCACCGGCACGCCGATCCCGCCGCCGGTTTCCACGCAGCCGAAGCGGGAACCGAAGCGCGACGAACTCGGCCGTTCCTACGCCACGGGACGCCGCAAGGAGTCGACCGCTCGGGTGTGGATCAGGCCGGGCAAGGGTGAGATCACCGTAAACGGCAAGAAGGTCGTGCAGTATTTTGCTCGTCCGGTGCTGCGGATGCTGCTGACGCAGCCGTTCCTGGTGGCCGATCGTTACAACCAGTTCGACGTGTTCTGCACCGTCAGCGGCGGCGGACTGTCCGGCCAGGCCGGCGCGGTGCGTCATGGGATCAGCCGAGCGCTGACGTATTACGAGCCGGATTTGCGCAGCATCCTGAAGGTGGCCGGGTTCCTGACCCGTGACTCCCGCGCGGTGGAACGCAAGAAATACGGCAAGGCGAAGGCTCGCCGCAGCTTCCAGTTCAGCAAGCGCTGATCCGAGCTGTATCGAGACGAAAAGGGGCGCTTTCGGGCGCCTCTTTTTTTGCCCTCCGTCCAGCGTCCTACGACAAATGGCTGGGACACATCGCCGTTGTGGACCGCAATTGGTCGATCAGCCAGCGTCCCGCCGGACCCGGCGGCGAGTCAGCTCTGTATGTGGCGGCGATCGGCACCACAACGCCCTCCGGTGGCTGGTCCTCGGGTTCGATCCGGACCAGCGTGCCCTCGGCCAGGTCGCGTTCGACCCGGTGCAGCGGCATCCCGCCCCAGCCCAGGCCGGCCAGCAGGAATTCATGTTTCGCACCCAGGTCGGCCAGCCGCCATACGTGCGGCGAGAACACGCCGAACTGGCGATCCTTCGACAAGTCCGAACGATCGGTCAGCACAAGCTGTGTGTGGCGGGCGAGTTCGGCCGTCGGCACCGGGCCGGCATAGTGGGCCAACGGATGGCCGGCGGCGGCAACCATCACCATGCGCACGCCGATCAGCCGTTCGCTGACCAGTTCGGGAGTCTCCACCGCCAGCGATCCCATCACGCCCAGGCCGCAACTGCGGTCCAGCACTTCCTGGGCCACACCGCCCAGCACCTCGACATGGATGCGCAGCGGGGTGGTCGGGAACGCCTCACGCACGGCAGCGGCGCAGCGCGTCAGCACCGGCATGGGGAACATCACATCGACGACGATCGACAGTTCGGGTTCCACACCGCCCGCCATGCCCTTGGCCCGAGCCTTGAGGTGGTCGATGCCGGCGGCGATCGAGCGGGCATCGATCAGGACCTGCCGTCCCTGTTCCGTCAGCAGCGGATAGCGTCCGGTGCGGTCGAACAGGGCGACGCGCAATTGCGCCTCCAACCCCGCGATCGTCTGGCTGACCACCGATTGTGCTCGGTTCAGCCGGCGGGCGGCGGCGGAGAAACTGCCGGCGTCCGCCGCGGCGATGAAGGTTCGGATCTGGTCGAGCGAAAGACCGTCAAGCACGGGAGAGCCACCTATCGGCTGGGACGATGGGACACATAGGGATATATAGGCTGAGCAACAATGTCCGGACGTCCTACATGCGGGATCAAGATGACCGGCCGCCGGCCGGTCCCTCGTGACAGGAGCCATTCATGAAGATTCTACACGTCGATTCCAGCATTACCGGACCGAACTCGGTCAGCCGGATGCTGACAGCCGGGATCGTCGAGCAGCAGAAGACGCTGCATCCGGATATCGAGGTGACCTATCGCGACGTCGCCGCCGACGCGCCGTTTCACCTCTCCGGCGCGCATCTGGCGGCGTGGCAGGGGTCGGTGCCGCTCGATGCCGACCTGGCCGCCGATGTTGCCACCGGCGCCGAACTGCTGGAGGAGTTGTTTGCCGCCGATATCATCGTGGTCGGCGCGCCGATGTATAATTTCTCGGTTCCCAGCCAGTTGAAGGCTTGGATCGACCGGCTGCTGATCGCTGGGAAAAGCTTCCGTTACGGCGCGGCCGGACCCGAGGGCTTGCTACCCAAGGGCAAGAAGGTGTTCATCGCTTCCTCCCGCGGCGGCGCGTATGGTCCGGAGACGCCGGCGGCGTTCCTGGAGCATCAGGAGACCTACCTGCGCGGCGCGCTGGGGTTCATCGGATTGACCGACGTGACGGTGATCCGGGCCGAGGGCGTCAATATGGGGCCTGACGCCCGCGAGGCGGCTGTCAGCGGTGCGAAACGGGATATACTGGCGCTCGCGGCCTGAGAAACGCTTTG
Source organism: Acidisphaera sp. S103 (assembly GCF_009765975.1). Taxonomy (GTDB): domain Bacteria; phylum Pseudomonadota; class Alphaproteobacteria; order Acetobacterales; family Acetobacteraceae; genus Rhodopila. The sequence goes on from NZ_LMUJ01000069.1 coordinate 18,404, forward strand.
GATGGTGTGCGGCGCCTCCGGGGGTTCGCACACCGTTCGTCATGAACGGGAGGGGTATGACCGTGAACGATTTTGGGGCGGGACGGATACGCGACCAGGTGATCCTGCTCGCGCGCATTCTGCTGGTGGTGTTGTTCCTGATCTTCGGCTGGCGGAAACTGACCGGGTTCGAAGGCACAGTGGGCTATTTCACCCATGGTGGCGTGCCGCTGCCGGCGGTCGCGGCGATCGTGGCGGTGGTGATGGAGTTTTTCGTCGGGTTGGCCATCCTGTTCGGGGTGTGGACGCGGCCGTTGGCCTTGTTGCTGGCGCTTTATACTTTGGGGACGGCGTTTATCGGGCATCCGTACTGGACCATGAGCGGTGGTGCCCAGATGGAGGCGTTGATCAATTTCTACAAGAATATCAGCATCATTGGTGGACTTTTGCTGCTGTACGTGACCGGTGCGGGGAGGTATTCCGTGGATGGCAGGATCGGGTTGGGCTGAATCGTCGGCCGTCTCCCTTCATCCGCCCTGCACCTGCAGGAACCGCCGAGCCAGCGCGCCGTAGAGCGGCCGGCGGCAGACCAGGCGGGAGACGGCGAAGGATAGGAACGCCGTCGCCATTAGTGGGATCATCAGGTTCTGGTTCGCGGTCATCTCCATCACGATCACCGTCGCGGTGATCGGCGCCTGTACCACGCCGGAGAAATACGCCGTCATCCCCAGCAGGATCATCGCCCCCATCGGCGCGGCCGGCACCAGCGGCGCCAGCACCGATCCCAGCCCGGCGCCGATGGACAGCGATGGGGCGAAGATCCCGCCCGGAATGCCGCTGACATAGGATACCACCGTCGCTGCCAGCTTCAGCAGTGCATAGGTTGGCGGCATCATCGTGTGTCCCTCGACCATTCCCCTCGCCTGCGCATACCCCGTGCCATAGGTATGCCCGCCGGACAGAAAACCGATCACCGCCAGCAGCAGCCCGCACAACGCGGCGAAGCCCACCGGATAGCGGATGATCATCCGGCCCGCCCAGCCCGGCAGACCGCCGGCGGCGATCAGCAGCATTCGGCTGAACAGCCCGCCCGCCAGGCCGCCGGTCACGCTGCACAGGATCACCGCCAGCCACGCCGCTCCGTTGGACAGCACGGCCGAGGTCTGGCCGAAATAGGTGTAGTTCCCCACCAGCCCCAACGTCGTCGCGCCTGCCACGACCACGGCGGTGAACACGGTGCCGGAGGTACGGGCCTCGAAGGAGTGGCTGAGTTCCTCGATGGCGAAGACGATACCGGCGAGCGGCGTGTTGAACGCGGCGGCGACACCCGCCGCGCCGCCAGCCAGCACCAGGGCTCGGCGCAGTTCCAGGCGGGGCCGGCGC
>NZ_LMUJ01000069.1:19913-27664 GCF_009765975.1 Acidisphaera sp. S103
TGGACGGTTGGGCCCTCGCGGCCGATCGAGGCACCCGCGGCCAGACCAAGCAACGTCAACAGCACTTTTCCCACCGCGATCCGCAGCGACAGAACGCGGTCGACCATGGCCGGATCATGCATGTGCAGTGAGGCGATGGTTTGCGGGATGCCGCTGCCCTGCGCCCCCGGGAAAACGCGCCGTGTGAGCAGGAAGGCAATCGTCAGCCCGGCCGGCGCGATGATGAAGGGCAACCAGACGTGACCGGCGGTGTATTGCACGAACAACCCGCCTGCAAAGTCCGCGGCCTTGGCGAAACCCACCGCGACGGCCGCCACCAGCACCGCACCGACCCAGAAGACGACCCGCCGCCACCACAGGCGTGGTGACACCAGCGGCATCCTCGCCATCCGCCGCAGACGTACGATGAGTCCGCTTCGTCCAAACGCCATGGTGGTTCCTTACGCTGTCTGCATCGACAGGCGGATTGTGCCATGACCGGGCCAGCCGCGCGATGCCATGACGGTGGGTCCGGGACAATGCGCCTCGCGGGGTGCCGTGCGTGGTGAAGTCAACCGGCCGGGCCTCCGCCGGCGTCCCCCAATCGAATTCCCTGGTGTGCGCCTTCTCGACGGGCTTACGCTTTCCCAACCGCACGACAGAGGCGGCACGGGAGGACGGACGATGGCGACTTCAGTCGAACACACCGTCATGCGCAAGGTGGCTTGGCGGCTGATCCCCTTCCTCAGCCTCGCCTACATGATCAACGCGCTCGACCGCTTCAACGTCTCGATCGCCGCGCTGACCATGAACCGGGAACTGGGTCTGTCGGCGACGACCTATGGCCTTGCGGCCGGCGCGTTTTTCTGGAGCTACGTGCTGTTCCAGCTTCCCGCCAGCACGATCCTGACCCGCCTTGGCGCCCGCCGCTGGCTGGGCATCACCATGATCGCCTGGGGCCTGTGCTCGACCGGGACCGCCTTCGTCACCGGCGCGACCAGTTTCGTTGTGATGCGCTTTCTCCTCGGCGTCGCCGAATCAGGCTTCTTCCCCGGCGTCGCCTGGTTCATGACGCGCTGGTTCCCATCCCGCCACCGGGGCCAGGCCATGGGGATCTTCTATGCGTTCGGCGCCAGCGCCAGTGTGATCGGCGGCCCGCTGTCGGGCAACCTGCTGCTGCTGCACGGCTGGCACGGCCTGTCCGGCTGGCAATGGATTTTCCTGATCGAGGGCATTCCCGCCTGCGTGCTGGCCCTGTTGTGCCCGATCCTGATGCGCGACCGCCCGGAGGACGCCGCTTGGCTGGATCACGGCCAGCAGGCCTGGCTGCGCGGTCAACTGGACGCGGAGAGCCGGCAGAGCGCCACGCAGACACTCGGCCTGATGCGGGCGCTCGCCACCCCGACGCTCATGATGCTGACCGTCGGCTACCTGCTGATCGGCTTCGGGGTCTATTCGAAGGGTTTCTTCCTGCCGCTGATGATCAAGACGATGGGCTATGGCGACCAGACCGTTGGCTATCTGTCGTCGTTGCCCAACCTTTGCGGTGTCATTGGCATGATTGTGTTCTCCCGCAGTTCCGACCGCACCGGGGAACGGGTGTGGCATGTCGCCCTGCCCTGCCTGATGGCATGCGCCGGACTGATGGGGGCCGGCCTGACGTTGGCGGTCAATCCGGTCGTCGCCATGGGCTGCTTCTGCCTCGCCGGCTTTGGCATCTCCGCCTCCCTGCCCTGCTTCTGGAACCTGCCCACCGCCTGGCTGGGTCCCGCCGCCGCGGCGGGCGGGATCGCGGTGATCAACTCCATCGGCAACATTTCAGGTTACGCCGCGCCGCAACTGGTCGGCCTGCTGCGGGACGCGACCGGCAGCTATGAGATCCCGATGATCGCCGCCAGCCTGTTCATGCTGGCGGCCGCCGCCTGCGTGCTGGTGGCGCCACGAACTGAGGCCCGTCCGTCGCCTATCCGCGCGACACGATAGCGAGCCGGTCAGCCGGCCGGAAACGCTGCCTCCATCGCGCGGCGGTATTTGTAGGCTTCGTCCGCCGTGTCGATCCGCACATCGTGCCAGGTCACCGGCTGCCCCGCCGCTACATCCCGTACCAAGGGCACGCGGTTGGCCAGCCCGATCGGCAAGCCGCCATGCCGCAGGCTGTCCGCCGCCGTCATCAGCTTGCCCCAGACGCAGGCGCCGCCTTCGCCGTCCAGCACTTCCCCTGCCCGCAGGTCCCGCTTGGCGGTGGAAACCACATCGCCGCGGAAACCTGTGGGCGCCCCGGTCGCCTCCTTACGCAACGCTGCCGACAGGATTGAGACGTTCAGCTCCAGCCCGATCAGGTGGAATGGCCGGTACAGCGCCGACACCCGGCCGGAGGAATCCGTCACCACGCCGTATTCCTGGAAACAGCGCTGGGCGTAGTCGTTCGGCGCCTCGAACACCACGAACACACCCCAGCGCAGGTCGTTCACCACCGGGCTGCCGTCGCGATGCACGCTGGAGATCACCTCCACCTGCCCCGCATGGTGCAGTGTACCGGCGTTGCCCGGCCGCAGCATCTCGGCCATTTCGTGCGTACCCACCGGCGGAAACACCAGCCCGCCGGGCGCCGGCGTCAGGCCGGAGGCGTTGGCCACCGCCGCCATTTCGATTCCTGATTTCGTGCCATCAAGAAACGAGTTGAACATCTGTGGGTTCATCCCGCCGATCTTTGCCTGCTCCGGTGTCAATCCATAATAGCCCCACACCGTTTCGGGTGTGGAGGCATGGTATTCCGGCATGTATTTGGTGCCCTTGCCGGCGGCGATGATCGGGAAGCCGCAGGATCGCGCCCAATCCACCAACTCGCAGATCAGTGCCGGCTGGTCGCCGTAAGCCAGGCTGTAGACCACGCCCGCCGCCTCGGCTTCGCGGGCCAGGAGGGGGCCGGCGAGCACGTCCGCCTCGACGTTCACCATGACGATGTGCTTGCCTTCGCGGATCGCCCGGCGGGCATGGAACAGACCGGCCGGCGCGTGGCCGGTGGCTTCGACGACGACCTCGACGTCCGGCGACGCGATCATCGCGGCAGCGTCATCGACGAAGCGTGTCGCGGCGATGCGGTCCTCGGTCCAGCCGACGCGGCGGCAAGCCTCGCGCGCCCGGTCGGGCGACAGGTCGGCGATGCAGGCGACCTCCAGCCCCGGCGTTGTGGGCACCTGGGACAGGAACATCGACCCGAACTTGCCGGCGCCGATCAGCCCGACCCGCACGGGGTGGCCGTTGGCGGTGCGTTTTTGCAGCAAGCGATACAGGTTCATGGTGGCCCTCCCGGATATGGCGCCCCGCTTCTACCCGGTGAGCGGCGAAATGCGAACCGGTGGGAAGGCGTCCGGATCCGTCGCGAATGCAACCAATCTGATCCGTGGCCTGGCGCTACGACCCCGTCCGCCAAATTCCTCGGCCGGCCGCCCGAGCGGTGGTTTGCGGGTCCTGGAGGTCGGCAGCTTCGGCGCGCGCCCAGCCGTTCCGCACCAACGCCTCGCTCAAAACCGTATCGCCGGCCCGGCAGTTACCCACTGGCCGCCCCTGGTCGTCATGGCCGTGGATCGTGCAATCGACGGCGCTGCCGCGCACCAGCGACGCGAGCGCGTTCGCCGCCGCCACGCCGCAATCGACGCTTTCCTGCCCGCTGCCATGGCAAACCGAACCGCGTGCGGGCGCGGTGATGCCCGCCAGCCGTACCACCTGATCGCCCAGCCGCAGCGTATCCCCGTCCAGCACGGCAAGGCTGGCGGCGGGGGCGGAAAGGCGCAGGTTGGCCGGCACATGGGCGGGCGCCTCCGACGACCGCACGAACAGCGAGACCGCGACCACCAAAGTGACCACGCCACTCGCCGTGGCGAGCAGCACGGCAAGCGAAGGCAGCCGGCGGTCCCGGAATGGGAGCGGCTTTGCGTGCGCACGAAAAATCCGCCGTTTATGGTTCAACGACACGGCTCATATCCCGGTTGTTTTGCTTCCGGCTCGTATCGGCTGATGGTCCCGATCACCGATTCGCAGTCGGGATCGCAAGCCTGATGGCAACCGTCAACCCCAAAAAGCTGGTTGACGCCGGAATTTTTCAAATGCCTGGACGATACGAGGGCGTATCTTCGCCGAACGCGCGGCCAGAAAACCGACGACAAGCCCGGCCGCATAGGCATGCCGTCCCGACGGACCGCCCAGCTCCGCCAGCAGGTGGGTCGCCACCGCACCGTCGTTCAAAATACCGAGACGCTGCTGCAGGACGCTCAGGCGGCGAATGAATCGGCTCGCCGTCTTGCCCTGATGCAGCGGCGAAAACATCTCCGCCGCATAACGCGCCCGCTTGGCCCGCAGCCGCACGCCGTGCAGGGATGCCACATCGAGTTCTTCGATCCGCTTACCTAATGAAACCAGTTTCTTCCAGCGATGCTGCAGCACCGGCCCGGCGAACGCCGTCAGCGTCGGCGGTTCGGTCGCTTCCCCCTCCGAAGCCACCGGCGGCGGCGCATGCCAGGCGCCGGCGGACGCGAACCAGGCCAATTCGATGCCCAGCAGGCGGAACGCCGGACTGGCCAGATACGCCGCCAGCGCCTTCCGGCACGCCTGCCGCTGGCGTGATGCCGCCGCGCTCAGCCGTTCCAGCCGCTCGTCATCCGGCAACGCCTCCCGCAGGGCGGGCATGGTTTCATCGGCAAATACATCCCAGTCCCGGGTCGGGCCCAGCCGCACGCCCAGGTCCTTGAGGCGATCCCCAACAGCGTCCAATGCGCCGTCGGATACCGCGGATCGGAAGATCGACACGGCCGACCGGGCACGCCGCACCGCTACCCGCATCTGATGGACCGCCTCAACCCCTTGACTGTCCGGCCGGACGGCTACGGGCGCATAGGCCAGGATCACGTCGGTCAGGTGACCCATGATATGCGTCAGCGCATCGATCACACTCGGCGATCCGGTGGGCAGTATCGGCGCGCCTTCATGCCGCCTGGCCACCGTGCGTCCGGTCGCCAGGGCGATCCCCTCCGCCGCCAGCGACGCCGCCGGCACCGCCACCGTCCCGGCACCGGCGATCAGCACCGCGGCGGACCACACCGCCTGATCCTCGCCGTTCAGCCAGATGCGGGCCACCGGCTGCTCCGCCGTCACCGAACGCAGGATGCCCCTGGCCACCGTGATGGTAACCGATTGATCGCCGAACCGATGCACGCTGCTGGCCTGCCGCCCCTCAAACGCCGCCAGCGGCGCCAGCGGTGACGGCAGTTCGGCCGGATCGGCGACCACCGGAACCGGTTGCGCCGGCAACCATGTCTCGGCCCCGGGATACACACGCTCCACCCGCCGGACACCCCGCTGTTCGGCCAGCGTCAGGCCGTCGGCCAGCAACGCGTGATCCGGGCTGTCATGCCAGACGATCTTCACCGATTGCGTGCGCGGCCGGCCGTCGCGACAGGCGGTCAGCGCCTTCATCCGCGATAAGCCCGCGACCGTCTCCATATCCGCCGCGAGTTCGAGTTCCATCAGGATAACCCGGCGCCCTCCAGCATCCGAGGCGTCAGGAACCGCACCAGCCGGCCGCCGCCCTCCCGCAGGTCCCACCACGATCCCGGAACGACGAACTCGGCCAGTGCCCCGGTCGGGAAACCGTTCGCCAAAGCCCGCTCATTCTCGCCGCCGACGCGCATCGCCCGGTCGCCGGCCAAGCTTAGGGCCAAGTCGTGCAGGCCGGGATTGTGACCGATCAGCAGCACGCTGCGCACCGTCTCCGCCACGCCGTGCAGCGCCGCGGTCAGTTGCATCACATTGGCGAGGTAAAGACTGTCGATCGGATCGATCAGCAGCGTGTCATCCCAAGGCTCCAGCGCCTCCAGCGTCTCCATCGTCCGCCGAGCGGTGGAGACCAGCACGACATCGGGCGAAAGGCCCAGATTGCGCATCGCCTGGCGCATGGCAGCCACCGACCGGCGCCCGCGCGCATTGAGCGGACGGTCCCGGTCTGGCATCGCGGCGTCGTCCCATGAGGACTTCGCATGCCGTAAAAGCAGTAGCTGGCGCATGTCGGCATCCATCCTGCCACACCCCGCACGGCTTGTCCTCCCCCGGCGTGTGCGTGGCCGGTGTGGGTGGGGAAGGAAAGTAAGGCCAGGGGCTTTGCCCCTCGACCCCATCAAAGGCTGGGCCTTTGAAATCCATTTATGGGGTGTGGGGCAAGGGGGCCAACGTCGATGTTGCAAGCCCCGTGTCGGCCCCCTTGCCCCACACCCCATACGCGGTTCCAAGGGCAATGCCCTTGGCGGGTTCAGGGCAGAGCCCTGGCCTTGCTTTCTTCTCCCGCCCGCACCGGTCACGCACACGCCTAGGGTAGGTCAATCCAGGACAGGTGGCCGCCTTTGCCGGCGCCGGTATCCAGGAATACGGCCGTTCCGCCCTGGCTGCCATGCCGCACATAGGGCCGTCCGTCGTTGCTGCGGCGATCGTGTCCGCAGTACACCGTTAAGCCCTCCGGGATCCGGTCGACCCAGCGCAGGCTGCGTTCGGGGTATCCATCGGGCTGCATACGCCCGGTCGGCTCGCCGTAGAGTGCCCGAGCCAGAGGCCCATGGGGACGATCCAGGCCATGGTCTGGGGATGGCTGTTCCAGCATGGCGGTGTGGAATCCGCCATGGACGAAGAGCACCGACCCGAATCGCAGCCAGGCGGGGGCCTCGGCGACCATGCGCGGCACTCGGGTGCGCAGATCGTCGTCCAACTGATCGATCGAGGCCTGCACCACCGGCTCGATCCGCACCTGATCGCCCGACAGCGCCCGCGCCAGCTTCAGGTCGTGGTTGCCCAGGATGAACAGCCCGCGCCCGGTTTCCACCAGATCGAACATCATCCGCAGCGTGCCGGCGCTGTCCGGCCCATGATCCACCAGATCGCCGAGTTGCACGATGTAGCGGTCGGTGGCGATCGCATAGGCGAATCCGGTGGCATCGCCGTGGACGTCGCCGACAACGCGGATCTTGGCACCGGCAGGGATCGAGGCAGCGTTCATCATACTATCATGCCGATAGATTGGCGTTCCGCGCCAACCCGGCAATGGCTCGCGAACCGGTGATGTCAGCGGCGGCGCCGGGAATCAGGCGGCCGGCGCCTCGATTTGTGCTTCGATACAGGTTGCCCGGCATGGTTTTGCCAGAACGCACGGATACGAAAGACGCATTCGCTGAGGATGGCATCGGCGTTTTCGTAAAGTTCGTCCATCGCTTCCTCCGGCACGGGAGGGGCGTCGAACTGCGGATGCGCATCATCGTCCGCCCCCAGCAGCAGCATCGGCCAGAACACCGCGGCCATCTGATCATTCCGCAGCATCTCTTCCCAGGCCCGCGGCCGCAACATCGCCGCGTCCACGAAGCCGGCGGCCCAATCGGTGACGACCGGGTGCCCCTCCGGGCCATACTCGAACAGCGGATCGAAGCTGTCGGGGCCGGCATCGAGATGTTCGGCGATCTCCTTGTAGCGGCCCATGATGGTCTCAAGGATAAGCCTGGCCTGGTCGGCACTGGTGAACACCGGTTCCTGGCCGCCCCAGATGCGAGGCAACCATTCGGTCGGCGGGATCGGCTCCGGCCCCACGATGATACCGGTCAGGAACCCGTCCAGATCCGACAGCACCATGGACGTCTCGGGGGAGTCTTCCGAGAGGAGCCAGGCGTCGAGAGCGTCAAGATCGACCACCACCGCCGGCGTCGGACTGTGTGCCATCGACGTTGCTTCTCCTTCAGGGA
>NZ_LMUJ01000069.1:27772-40946 GCF_009765975.1 Acidisphaera sp. S103
CATCCGCGGCGGACCTGTCCACTCACCGATCGCGCGGACGCGGCCGCCGCATTCGAACGGTCATGCAGGAACACATTGACCGGTGAAAACGCTTCCATCAGAGTTCTGGACATTCACCGACAGTAATGGTCGCGAACGCCCGGGGGGCTCCACATGCCAACATACCTGCAACGCTTCGATGCAACGCCCGAGGCCCAGCGGTGGCCCCTGGTCCGCGGCTGGATCTTCAACGAACCGCTGCCGTTCTTCGCCGAACTGCGCCAGGACCGGCCGATCCTGCCGATGCCGGAGGTTACCCTGGCCGCGCGTTTCGACGACTGCACGGAAATCCTGGCTCGGTACGACCTGTTCAGCGTCGCGTTGTACAAGCCCAAGCAGGGCTCCTACTGGATGGCACAGGACGACACCGCCGTTCATTGGCGCGAAAAATCGATCATGCGCGCGATCCTCGATTTCGAGGAGGTTCCCGCCATCCGGACCTGGGTGGGGAACAAGACGGCCGCGCTGCTGGGTGCGGCCAACGGTTCCATCGACGCCGTCCAGGGATTGGCCCGAGCGGTGCCGATCGCGCTGACGCAGGAGTGGTTTGGGTACGCGCATGGCGATCCGGCGGCGATGGGCCAATGGTCGTACTGGAACCAGATGGATGCGTTCTGGAACCAGCCATTTGACTCGATCGCCTGGCCAGATCCGGCCGCGATCGTGCATCGGCGTGAACTGGTCAGCGTGGAGATGGCCGCCTACCTGCTCGCGCTGGTCGGCACGCGTGAGGCCGAGGCGAAGCTGGGCATCCACGGGCATGATTCCGTGTCTCGCCTCGTGGCGCTGTCGCAGACCAAGGCGGTCGACTTCGATCTTGGGCGCATCGTGCAGAATGTCGGCGGCCTGCTGATCGGCGCGGTGGAGACGACGTCTCACTGCGTGGTCAACGCATTGGATTGGCTGATGCAGCACCCCGACATCCTGGCCAGGGCACGCGCCGCCGCGCTGGGCGACGATCCGACCGCGGTGGATGGCTACGTGACCGAGGCACTGCGCTTCAAGCCGCCGTTCCCCTATTTCTTCCGCATGTGCGAGCAGGATACCGTGTTGGGGCGCGGTGAATCATACCAGGCCCCGATCGCCAAGGGCACCACGGTCCTGGCGGTCACCCACTCGGCGATGTTCGATCCCCTGGCTTTGTCCAATCCTGACGACTTCGACCCCACCCGCGGACCGGGCAACCAGTTCCTGTTGGGATATGGGTTGCACGAATGCCTGGGCCGGGCGATCGCCTCGGTGATGATCCCCGAAATGGTACGGCAGAGCCTGCGTGTGACCGGTCTGACGGCAGGGCCTGTCGATTACAAGGGCGGCCCGGTGCCCGAGGCGTGGCAGTGGACTTGGAAGTAAGGCAAGGCGAGGGGCTTTGCCCGGCTGTGCTCGACTGCGCCGTGTTCCTTCCTGAAAGTCGTGGGTCATCGGGCCAATCCCCGAAGGCATCAGGATAGCGATGGCGGGAAAAAAAGATTTGCCGGCGTGCCACGCTCTCACCGTCATGGCCGGGCGGGTCCCGGCCATCTTCGCACCAGCGACGAAGCGCGGATGGCCGGGACACGCCCGGCCATGACGGATGGACCTTGACCCATCAAGGCAAACAATTCTCCGTCCGCCGCTTATCCTGGTGCTTATGGGGCCAAGCCCGGCCATGACCCAAAGGCATCAGGATAGCGATGGCGGGAAAAAGATTTGTCGGGGTGCCACGTTCTCACCGTCATGGCCGGGACACGCCCAGCCATGACGGATGGACCTTGACCCTTCAAGGCAAACAATTCTCCGTCCGCCGCTTATCCCGGTGCTTATCGGGCCAAGCCCGGTCATGACCCGAGGGGTGGGGCCGTGGCCTTATTTTGGCGCCCATGCGGTCAAGTTCGGTGACGACACAATGCAGGGTCCGGGCCTTCCTTATCCCCGAACCGGCCGCCCCTCGATCGGATAGGATGGATCGTTGTAGCCCGGCGTGGATGGATGCCCTGGCGACACCAGCCGGTCGATCAGTTGTTCGTCCGCCGCGTCCAGCCGGCATGACAGGGCCTCGACGTAATCCTCCCATTGTTCCTCGGTCCGAGGGCCGCCGATCGCGGCGGTGACGAGCTGGTTGTTCAGCACCCAGGCCAACGCGAACTGGCCTGGCGACACGCCCTTGGCGCGTGCGTGCTCGGCGATCTCACGCGCGATATGCAGGCTCTCGGATCGCCATTCCGATTCCAGCATCCGGCGATCCTGCCGCCCCGCCCTGGTGCCCGCCGGCGGCGGCACGTCCGGCACGTATTTCCCCGTCAGTATGCCGCGTGCCAGAGGGCTGTACGGCACCACGCCCAGCCCGAAATGGCCGCAGGCCGGCAGATGCTCCACCTCTACCTCGCGGTTCAGGGCGTTGTACAGCGGTTGGCTGGCCACCGGCCGGTCGATCCCCGCCTCGTCGCACAGGCGGCAGATCTCCGCGACGCGCCAGCTCCGGTAATTGGATACCCCGAAATAGCGGATTTTTCCGGCCTTGATCAGATCGGCCAGCGCATGCACGGTTTCCGCCAGGGGGGTCGAATGATCCTCCTTGTGCAGGTACAGGATGTCGATTTCCGCGACATCCAGCCGCCGCAGGCTGGCTTCCACCGCATGCTGCACATGCCGCCGGGACAACCCGCGGGCATTCGGCCCCTGCCCCGTCGGATTGGCGCATTTCGTCGCCAGCACCCACCATGACCGGTGATCCCGGATCGCTCGGCCCACCGACTCTTCCGACTTGCCGGCATTGTAGCCGTCGGCGGAGTCGATAAAATTGACCCCCTGATCGCGCGCCCGAGCGACGATGCGCGCCGCGGTCGCGTCGTCGGTGGCACCACCGAACATCATCGTGCCCAGGCATAGCGGCGAAACCTTCAGCCCGCTGCGCCCTAAAGACCGATACTCCATTCCTCGCCTCCTGTTCCCTCTGTCCACCCTACACCAGACAGGCTTGAATGCACCGATGGGGACTCGACCAGCCACCGCTGAACCCGCCGGCAGACCGTCCCTGGCGGCGCTGTTCATCAGCTTCGCCAGCATCGGCATGATGAGCGTCGGCGGCGGTTTGTCGGCGTGGACCCGGCTGGAGGTCGTGCAGAAAAGAGCGTGGCTGGACGACAAGCAGTTCCTGTCCGGATACGCGCTGTCGCAGCTTGTGCCCGGTGCCACCAACGTCAATCTGGCGGTGTTCATCGGCACCCAGATGCGTGGCACGGCTGGCGCGCTGGCCTGCCTGTTCGGACTGGTCACCCTGCCGGTGGTCATCGTGCTGCTGTTGGGCGCGCTGTATCTGCACAGCCAGGGCAACACCGGCGACGCCTGGGTCAGCGCCGCCCTGGGCGGCATGGGCGCGGTCGCCATCGGGCTGAACCTGGGCACCGGGGTCCGTCTTGCCCAACGCAACATCCGTGGATTGATCCCGATCGCCGTCACTGCTGTCGTCACCTTGTCCATTGGCGTGTTCGGCTTCGCCCTGGTGCATGTCCTGCTGGTGATGTTGCCGGTCAGCCTGCTGCTCGCCGTGCTGACCCGGCCGCCACGATGAGCGTGGTCCTTCTTCGGCTGGCGCTGCTGTTCGCCGGCCTGTCGATGCTGGCGTTCGGAGGCGGCACCGGCGTCATCCCGGACATGCAACGCGCCGCCGTCGACCACTACCACTGGGTGACGTCGCGGCAGTTCCTGGACTTCTTCGCGATCGCCCGCGCCGCGCCCGGCCCGGGATCGCTGATCGTGGTGCTGATCGGCCTGAAAGCCGCCGGCCTGGCGGGTGCCGCCGTAGCCTTCGTTGCCATGTTCGGACCGTCCTGCCTCGCGGTCCATGTGGTCGCCCGCTATTGGCAGAAAGCCGCCCGATCCGCCTGGCGGGCGGTGGTGGAGCGTGCCCTGGCCCCCGTCGCCGTGGGCCTGACTTTCGCCAGCGGCCTGGCGCTGATGCGAGGCACCGAGCACGGCTGGCTGCCCTGGGGCGTGACGATCGTCAGCACCGCCCTGTTCAGCTTCACCGAGACCAATCCGATCCTGCTGCTGGGCCTTGGTGCCGGCACTTTGTTGCTTGTTGGGCAATGATCGCCACAATATCCAAACGGGTGGTTTGCCGAGAACAGAGCATGTGATTCGCAGTCGGCATCGGGATTGTCACATATGATATTTCCGCGGGCCGCTTCACCGGATGGGCCTGCCGTTCGACGTCACCGTGCATGATTATTACGCGAACTGCCCGCGCATCGATTCCGGACCTGGCCAGCATGGGTTCGGCGTGGCGGGGTGCCTGAGCTGGTCTGCGGGACCGGCCGCGGACCAGCGATGCCGCCTTGCGGGCAATGCCACGCTGAGTTGGCAAGACGAAAACCGCGATGGGGCGGGCACCGTCGTCCAGCCCCGCCACACGCGTGGAGGCCGGCCACCGACGCCTGTCCCGCATGCCCCATCTGCCGTCACATTGTTGCTTGTTGGCCGGTGAGGCACCGCAGTATAGGACAACCCAGGATTGCCGAGAGCGAACAATGTCATTCAAGGTCGGTATTGGGATTGTCACCTATAACCGTCGGGAGATTCTCAGCGGCACCATAGACACGGTGCGTGCCTTCACGCGCCAGCCCGATGCCGCGCTGGTGGTCGCCGATGACGGATCCAGCGACGGCACCCTGGCGATGTTGCGCGACAAACAGGTGCCGGTGATCACCGGTATCAACATGGGCATCGCCTGGAACAAAAACCGAGCCTTGTTCCTGCTGTCGCACATGCTGGATTGTGAGATCACGATCCTGCTGGAAGACGATGCGAGACCGACCCGAACCGGCTGGGAAGCCGAGTGGATACAGGCGGCGCAGCGCTGGGGCCACATCAATTATGCCGGCGACTGGATGCGGGAGTATTTTGTTTCCGGCACCGGAACCGCCGCCGATCCCGTGCATGCCAACATGCTGACCGCGCAATGCGCCGCTTATTCAACCACCGCTTTGACTTTCGGCGGCTACTTCGATCCTCGGTTCCGGGGATATGGACATGAGCACGTGGAACATACGCGCCGATTGGTCCGGGTGGGATACGGCGGGACGGACGAACGCATCGACGGGGCGGAACGTGTGCGGTATTTCCTGATGAAAGGCGACGTGACCGTCGTCAGCAGCCAGAGCTATCACAACACCGTCGAGGAGGAACGCAATCTGCAACTCGCACGTGGCATCATGGGGCAGCAAGGGTACCGGTCGCCGTGGGGCGAGGACAATGAAATGCGCCAGTTCCGCTCGGAGACCGAAAGCGCGATGAGCGAAGGCCCCGACCGGTTCCGCCTGACCCCGCCCGCGCCCAATGCCGCTCGGGTCCAGCAGATCGAGCCCGGCTTTTTCAGCCGCCTGTTTCAACGGTCCTAGCCGATGGCGAAATCGCCGCCGCGACCGCTGAAGGAAGACCCGCGGGAAGCCGGGCTTAGCCAATCCATGGAGCAATTTTTCGATGCCACCTGGTATCGGACCCGGTATCCCGACGTCATCGCGGCGGGTCATGAGCCGTTGCGCCACTTCATTCGCTATGGCCTGGCCGAGCAGCGCGACCCCAACCCGTTCTTCGACAGCGCGTGGTATACGGAGCACTACCCGGACGTAAGCGCCGGCGGCATGCATCCCCTGCTGCATTATATGCAGGCGGGTTCATGGGAATTGCGCAATCCGCATCCCAACTTCGACGCTGCCTGGTATGCCGGCCAACACCCCCAAGCGGCGGCCAATCCACTTCTGTATCACGTCGCAACCGGCAAGTCGCTGGGTTTTCCCACGGAAAAGCCGGTGGACATCCGGGATTACCTTCCGTCCGGCCACAAGCCGGCACCGCTGCCTCGCAACGTCGTCGTCGATGTCGTCATTCCGGTCTATCGCGGCCTGGCGGAAACCCGCCGTTGCATCGCCTCGGTTCTTGCCGACACCGGCAAGCCGCTTGGACGCATTATCGTCGTCGACGATCGTTCGCCGGAACCGGAACTGTCCGCATGGCTTCGCGAACTGGCCGGTGCGCACCGGATCCACCTGGTGCGGAACCCGCGCAATGTCGGCTTCGTCGCCTCGGTCAATCGCGGCATGCGGGAGTCCGGCACACATGATGTCGTGCTGCTGAACAGCGATACCGAAGTGCCGGCCGGCTGGCTTGGCCGGCTCGCTGCCCGCGCCTATGCCGAACCCCGCATCGCCAGCGTATCGCCGTTTTCCAACAATGCCACGATCTGCGGTTACCCAGCCACCGAGGGTGGCCCGATCGCCTTCGGGCAGACGTTGACGGACATCGACGAGACCTGCCGGACGATCAACGCCGGCCGCTGGGTGGATGTCCCGACAACTGTCGGCTTCTGCATGTACATCCGCCGCGCGGCGCTGGACCAGGTCGGGGACTTCGACGCGGATCGTTTCACCCTCGGCTATGGCGAGGAGAACGATTTCTGCCTGCGCGCCTCCGCCCTGGGCTGGCACCACCGCCTCGCCTGCGACACGTTCGTCTATCATCAGGGTTCGGTCAGTTTCGGGGACCGGGCGAACAAGCTGGCGCAGCGCGCGATAAAACTGATACTGGAACGACATCCCACCTATCTGGCCGACATCGCCCGCCACGTCGACCTGGGTTCGGTCGATCCGTTCCGGTTCGCCGTCACCGCCGCACTGTTCCGGCAGTCCGAGCTGCCGGTGATCCTGATGGTGGCGCATGAACTGGGCGGCGGCGTCCGCCGCCATATCGACAGCCTTGTCACCCGCTTTCGCGACCAGGCGCGGTTTCTGCTGCTGCGGGCAACCGATCGCGGCGCCGCGCTATCGGTCCTGTCGCTGCCCCACCACCCCACGTTGGCGCTCTCGAAGGAACGGTTGGACGATCTGGCCGTACTGTTGCGATCGATGAACGTGTCGCGCGTGCATATCCACCACCTGCTTGGCATGGATATGGATATCCGCACGCTGATCCGGCGCCTGGACGTGCCGTTCGACGTCACCGTCCACGATTATTACGCGATCTGTCCGCAGATCAACCTGCTGCCCTGGCGTCACAGCCTGTACTGCGGGGAACCCGATATCGCCGGCTGCAACGCCTGCATCGCGCATCGAGGCTCAAATCGCGCCCGCGAAATCGTCACCTGGCGCGCCGAACGCGCCTGGCAGTTCAAGGAAGCCGCTCGGGTTTTCTGTCCCAGCCTGGATGTGCTGTCGCGGCTGCAGCGGCACGGATTGGCCGACAATGCCATCCTGGCGCCGCATGAAGCGGTCCAGGCCGGCCCCTGGAAGCTGCGCAACGTGCCGCCCGGCGACGGCAAGCTGAAAATCGCCGTCATCGGCACATTGGTCAATCACAAGGGCGCCCGGACCGTCGCATCCGTCGCCGAAATGGCCGATCCGGAGACGATGGAGATTTACCTGATCGGCCACACCGATGGTCCGTTCTCCGAACGGGCCGCGGAACTGATGACGATCACCGGAAAATACGACGACGCCGACCTGCCCGACCTGATCGAAACGATCGCACCCCATCTGATCTGGTTTCCCGCCGTCTGGCCGGAGACGTTCAGCTACACGCTGAGTGCCGCGATCGACGCCGGCATCCCCATCGCGGCGACGCGTATCGGTGCCCATACCGAACGGCTGGCCGGACGCCCCTTCACCTGGCTGGCCGACATCGCCACGCCGCCACTGGGCTGGCTCGACCTGTTCGATGAAATCCGAGCCGCATTGCTGGAGAGCGCCCCGGCCGCCGGTTCGCCGGCGCGTGCCGCCGTCGAGGATGCCTACGCGACGGACTACCTGCACGCGCCTGCCAGGCCACGTCCAGCGCGCGTCCGCCGTGAACGATCGAAACCCCATATCGTCGTCATGCCAGAACGTTTCGAAATCGGTACGCCAACGCCGTGCGCCTATATCCGGCTGCTCCAGCCGCTGCACCACCCGGCGATCGCGGGCGGTTTCGACGTCCATGTGGCGACGCCCGAAACGATCTTCGATGAGGACGCCGACATCATTGTCACCCAGCGGTTCGCGATACCGGATATCGCGACGGCGGACCGCCTGGCGGCACACGCGCGCCGTACCGGCGCCAGATTGGTGTACGACCTGGACGACGATCTGCTGAACATTCCCCGTACCCATCCGGATGCAAAGGTGCTGCGCCCGCACGCCAAGGTCGTCCGCCGGATGGTGGAAACGGCGGATACCGTCTGGGTCTCCACCCATGGCCTCGCCGAGCGCCTCGCCGCGATCCGCACCGACGCCGAGGTGATACCGAACGGCCTGGACGAACGCATCTGGGTTCCACCCGCGCCATCGTTGCAGGATCATCCGGTGCGGATCCTGTGCATGGGAACCGCGACGCACGACGACGACTTCGCGATGATCGAACCCGCGCTGGTCCGGCTGAAAGCCGAGTACGATCACCGGGTCACCATCACGATCGTCGGCATAACCATGCGAAACGATCTGCCGCCCGGCCTGAACCGCCTCGGCATGCCGCGCAGTGCGACACGATCCTATCCCGGCTTCGTCAACTGGTTGAGAGCGGTGGAACCGCCATGGCATATCGGCCTGGCACCCTTGCTCGATACGCCGTTCAACCTGTGCAAGTCACCGATCAAGGCGATGGACTATGCGGCGCTGGGCCTGGCCGTCCTCGCTTCCGACACACCGGTCTATCGGGGCTCCATCGCCGACGGGCCGGCCGGACAGTTGGTGCCGAACACCTCGGCCGCCTGGTATGCCGCCCTGAACTGGCTTCTGCGCAACCGGAATGAACGTCAGGCCGTCGCGGCCGGTTCACACGACGCGTTCCTTGCTCGGAACACCCTCGCCAGCCAGGCGGAAATCCGGCGCGCCGCCTTGACGCGGCTGACAACCGTTCGGACAACCAATGAAGCTGCCTGATTTTCATCGGTCCAACCCATGAAGCCGCCTTCCCCGCCGACCCATCCGGACGGACCGATGGCTCAGTTGATGGGCCGGTTTCTCGACGCCGAGTGGTACCAGGCCCGCTATCCGGACATCGGCAACCTGGATCCGTTGGACCATTTCATCCGCTACGGCGCGGCTGAACGGCGCGATCCGAATCGTTTCTTCGACAGTGCCTGGTATATCGAGCACAATCCGGACGTCGCCGCCAGCGGTTTCAATCCGCTGCTGCATTACGTGCGGGCCGGCGCAGCGGAACTGCGCAATCCGCATCCCCGGTTCGATGCGGCCTACTACGTCAGCCAGCACCCCGACGCCGCGGTCAATCCGCTGCTGTATCACCTGCAGGTCGGCGTGGCCCGCGGTTATCGGACCGAGAGCCAGCTCGATATCCGCGACTACCTGCCGTCGAAAAACCCGGCTGCACTGCCTCCGCGCGGCGTCTTCGCCGACGTCGTCGTCGTGGTCCAACGCGGCCTGGACTCCGCCGCGCGCTGCATCCGCTCCGTTCTCGCGGACAGATCCTTCCCGCTCGCCCGATTGACCGTCGTCGACGACAATGCGCGGGAACCGGCACTGAGCGCATGGCTGCGGCAACAAGCGGCGGACGGTTACATCCATCTGATCCGCAACCGGCGCCGCCTGGGCTATGCCGCCGCCGCCAACCTGGGCATCGAGGCCGCCGAGGGCCACGACGTGGTGCTGCTGGCCAGCGATACCGAAGTCCAACCCGGCTGGTTGCGCCGCCTCGTCGGCCATGCCCATTCCCAGCGGAACGTGGCAACGGTTGCCCCGCTGTCCGACATCGTCACGATCCAGGGTGGCCCGCTTGCCGCCCGAGCGGCACCCGATACGATCGACGCGATCTGCCGTACCATCAATGCGGGCCGTTCCGTCGCCGCGCAGGTCACCCCGAACCATTGCGTCTACATCCGGCGAACCGCGTTGCAGGCGATCGGTGACGCCACGGGCGGCGATTTCCAGCAGCGCGCCACCGCCGCCGGCTGGCGGCATCTGATCGCCTGCGACACGTTCGTGCCCGCCACGGACACCGGACCGCACGCGACGACGGACGCCATCATCCCGTTCCAGTTCGCCGTGACCGCCGCGCTGTTCCGCCAGTCCGGGCGACCGGTCATCCTGATGGTGTCGCACAATTTCGGCGGCGGCGTGCGCCGGCATATCGACAGCCTGGCGGAACGCAATCGCGACACCGCGCACGTCCTTCTGCTGGAGGGAACCGATCGAGGCGCCGCGCTGTCGGTTCCCGGCCTGCCCGACTGCCCCGTGCTGACACTGCCAGCGGACCGTCTCGACGACCTTGTCGCGGTCCTGCGTTCGGCCAATGTGTCACGGTTGCACGTCCACCATCTGCTTCAGATGGACATGGACATCCGCGTCCTGATCCACCGGCTGGGCGTGCCCTTCGACGTCACCGTGCATGACTATTACGCGATCTGTCCGCAGGTGAACCTGCTGATCTGGCCTGAAGGCCTGTACTGTGGCGAACCCGGTCCCGCCGCGTGCGATGCCTGCATCGCCAGCCAAAGCTCGCACGGCGCCCGCGACATCACGTCCTGGCGGCGTGACAATGCGTGGCAGTTCACCGACGCCGATCGGGTGATTTGTCCAAGCCAGGACGTCAAATCCCGCCTGGACCGTCACGGCATGGGCGAACGGGCGATCGTCGTTCCCCACGAGCAACAGACGGAAACCGTCTGGGCCACCGATCTGCCAGAACTCTCAGGTCCGGCACTGCGGATTGTCCTGCTGGGCGTGCTCGCGAACCACAAAGGCGCCCGCGCCGTGGCCGAGGTGGCCGAGGCCGCGGCACCCGGAACGATCGAACTGCATCTGATCGGCCACCTGGAGCTTAGCTTTCCGCGACAAGCGGCGAAACTGATCCGCGCGACGGGCAAATATCACGATCGCGACCTGCCGGCGCTGCTGGAAAAGATCGATCCGCACGTGTTCTGGTTCCCCTCCTCCACCCCGGAATCCTATAGCTTCACGCTCAGCACCGCGATCGCCACCGGCCGGCCGATCGTGGCCACCGACCTTGGGTCGTTCACCGAACGGCTTGCCGGCCGGCCGCACACATGGCTGGTAGACCACCGAGCGTCATCGAAAGACTGGCTGGCGCGGTTTGATGACGTGCGGCGTGTGCTGGGCGATCAGGCCGCCCGGCCGCCGATCCCGCGCCCAGTTGCCGTCTCCGATTTCTACACGCACCGCTACCTTGCCCCCGCTGCATCGCCGGCCATCATCGACAGCGCACGGCGGCCGAAGATCGCCATCGTGCCGGAACGTTATGAGACCGGCGGCCTGACCGCCTGCGGCTACATCCGGCTGCTGCTGCCGCTGGATCACCCGGCGATCGGCGGCACGTTCGACATCGTCCTGGCGGACGCCGAAACGATTTTTGACTGCCGGGCGGATATCATCGTCACCCAGCGCCATGCCATCCCCGATGAGGTGACCGCAACCCGCCTGGCGGACCATGCCCACCGCACGGGTGCGAAACTACTGTACGATCTCGACGACGATCTGCTGGACATCCCCGACACCCACCCGGATGCGCCGACGCTGCAGCCCTTCGCCGAGGCCGTGCGTCAGATGCTGACGGTTGCCGATGCCGTCTGGGTCTCGACCGTTGGGCTCGCCGATCGGCTGGCATCGATCCGTTCGGATGCGATCGTGATCGAGAACCGCCTGGACGAACGCATCTGGTGCGGCGGCCCCGGCCCCACCCCGTTTTGGGACGATCCCGTGCGCATCCTGTGCATGGGAACCAGTTCCCACGACCGCGACTTCGCGCTGATCGAGTCTGTCCTGCTGCGGCTGAAGGCCGAATACGGCGATCGGATTGCCATCGATATCCTGGGCATGACCGTCCGGAGCGAGCTTTCCGCCGAACTGAACCGTATCGGCCCGTCGACCCATGCGTCACGGTCCTATCCGGGATTTGTCAATTGGCTGACATCGATGCAGCCTAGCTGGCATATCGGTTTGGCGCCGCTGCTGGATACGCCGTTCAACAGAGCCAAATCGCCGATCAAGGCGATGGACTATGCCGCGATGGGGCTGACCGTGCTGGCATCCGACATGCCGGTCTATCGCGGATCGATCGCCGACGGGCCGGCCGGGCAACTGGTGGCGAACGATCCGCGGGCCTGGCACGCGGCGCTGGACTGGCTGATCCGCGATCAGGGTTTGCGCGAACGTGGTACGGTCGAGGCGCGGCGAGCCTTTCTCGCCCAGGGCACGTTGGCGGGCGGGGCCACGACGCGACTGGCCGCGCTGAGCCGGTTGTTAGGTGATCCAGGCCGGGGCTGAGGTATGAGTTTCCACCGGCACTCCGACCCGCCATGAATGAAACCCGGCCCGTGGGAGCCACGGTCATGGCTTTTTTTATGAGGCGGATGAAGCGGGATAAGGGGGGATGAAGGGGATTGGTGCTGCAATCGGAGTTGGGGTGTGGTGCGGCGGATTTCGACTTTGCGTTGGCCGACGTTAATCAATAGCCACAGGGACTTGCCGGTCGCCCACAAGTCGTTTCGGCATTGCGGGACATGCACGGCGCTCAGCCCGGCGACCACTTTGAGTTCGACGATGACCTGATCCTCGACCAACAAGTCGGCTGTATATTCGCCGACAATCACGTCGTCGTAGAAGAGCACGATCCCCCGCTGCTGCACGACGCTGAGCCCGGACTGTCGCATCTCATGCGCAAGGGCGTTCTCATAGACCTTCTCAACGAACCCATGACCGAGCGCACTGGCAACGCGAAAAGCACACCCAACGATCCGTTCGGTGACCGGCGCCCAAAACCGCACATCCCTTTCATCCATCTTCATCCCGCTAATCCGCCTTAACAAACCTGCCTTGGCGTCCGTGCCGACGTATGAAGGGGGTGCGAAGGTCTTACGCTGCGGATATTAACTAACCATGAATCCCTCCGAACGCGCACAACCCCTGGGACGTCTCCACTTAGACTGACGGGATCCCGTTGCCTTGTGACGACAACCATCGGTGCGTCATGCTAGCCGATGTTGTTGTTCACCCGTCGGCCTTATCTTGGTCCAGCGTCAGTCCGGGGCGTCTGGTCCAGCATCTTACCGGGGCGGATGGCCCGGACTTCGCCCTAAGGGATTCTCACTTCTCGTTGCAGATTTGCATAGAGCGAGAATCCTTCATGGATGGCGTGGAATTTTTCTATTCCG
>NZ_LMUJ01000070.1 GCF_009765975.1 Acidisphaera sp. S103
CACCGCCCACCCCATGGCTCGCTCCTCCAGACCAAAATCCAGAGTGTTACCCATGTGCCCGGTCTAAAGTGTTACCAATGTAGCCGGTCTGTACCGGCCTCCGCCCGCCATGACGGGATTGGGCGGCAGCGCCAACGCCGAAGCACTTGTTTGTCCACGGCCCCTTACCTCATCGGCCGCACCGTTGGATCGGTTGGCCGGTTACAGCGGCTCGCTCCACATCGGCGTATTGCCGCTATTTTCCTGGTAGTAGTCGGCAGTGGCCGATCCGTCTGCCGCCAGATTCAAGATCACGAAGTCATGCATGTAGACGTCGTCGTCTACCGCGAGGGAGACCGGGTCAACCGGCGGTGGATCGACGATGTGCGATCGCGGGTCGTTCGGATCCGGGGCGGTCAGGACAGGGATGGCGCCGTGACCCACGCATCGGCCCTTGTTGAGGCCCCGATGTGGGCCGTAGAGCGTCAGTGTGTGTTCATGACCCCAGAACCAGGCGGCGATCTTGTTGCCGCCCGCCGCGGCGAACCGTTGGAAACTGGCATCGAGATTGGGATTGTATGCTGTGAATGATCCGTCCGCAGCGGCAGGGCCGATCTGTGCGAAAGCGGAGAAAAGCTGATGGTGCGACAGCAGGATCGTTTTGCCCCCGAACTCCGCGATGCGGGCGGTAAGCCAATCTTCTTCGCCGAGATCGAGCTTGACGAGGACATCCGTCACGGTCAGCGGTCGTAATCGGTATGCCCCGTGTCCATGGCGACGAACTGCCATTGGTTGTCGGTTGAGCGCAGGTAAAAGAAGCTGGCCGGCTGCTGTGGCCAGGTCGGTTGGTTGATCGTTTTCAGCAGATTGTAGTAACCGACGCCGCCGCAATACATGTCGTGATTACCGGCCAGATTGTAGATCGCCACCTTGGTTCGATCGAACGTGCTGTTGATCAGGCGGGTGAAGTTGCGATCGCATTCCTCGGGCGTGCCGGAGTAGTAGATGTCGCCCAGATGAATGACGATGTCCGGATCATGCTGTGCGATCAGCGCCAGCAGCGATGCCGCTGTTTCGGTGCCGGTTCCCCAATCGGCGATCAGGGCAACGGTCGCGTTGGTGTTGAACGGCAACGGCTGCATATCGGGATTAGCCGAGATATACTCGGGCGCC
Organism: Acidisphaera sp. S103; assembly: GCF_009765975.1. Classification (GTDB taxonomy): domain Bacteria; phylum Pseudomonadota; class Alphaproteobacteria; order Acetobacterales; family Acetobacteraceae; genus Rhodopila. Next base: position 1,153 of record NZ_LMUJ01000070.1, read on the forward strand.
TTTTGCGCACCTCCGACGCCGAAATATGCCGTATATTGGGCGATCGTCTCGGTCCATCGCGGGTCGAATTCGCCATAGGCAAGTTCGGCTTCCAGGGCGTCGGCTTCCGCCACGTTCCCTCTCAGTCGTGCCTGCAACATCTCGAACGTCAGGCGGGCGGTGGTCCACGCGGCATCCGGCACGCCGGACGGTGCGGCCGCCGGTATCGGCAGGTTGTTGCTCGAAAGCGTCGCCACCTGGAAGGCGGCATTGACGACGTCATTCTCCTTCCCCGGTGTCGACGCGTCTTGGGGTCGTTTCGCACGCTCCAGCATCACGACCAAGGACTGGTAGAACGCCAGTTGGGGATTTCGGAACGTGAATTGCTCGATCGCCATCGCCTGCCTCCCCGCGCGTCAGCCCGCTTCTGTCGTCATGATGTGAACTGCCCGTTCGGCGAGGGCGGCGATTGTGCGCGATGGGTTTACGCCGACCGCCTCCGGCACGATGGCGCCGTCAAGCACGAACAGGTTGGGATAACCAAACACCTCACCGCGGTGGTCCACGACCGCGTTTTCCGAACCGGTGCCCATCCCGCAGCCACCGAGCGGGTGGGGGGTGATCAGGTATTTTGCCAATGTCCAGGTCGGCGGGACCAGCGGCGTGCCGCCGGTTGCGTGCGACAGAGCCTCATGCGTCGAGACGATGGCATCGATAACCCCACGCGAGCGATCGACGTCCCAGTCGAGTGTCAGTTCCCAGGCGCCCACGATTTCGAAGCGGCGGCGGAGGCGCAAACGCCCGTTGGACGCGTCGACGCCCTGCGCGAACCACGGCATGAGGCCGCTGAGCGGAGAACGATCCAGTAGTGCATTGCGGATCCAGTCGAGCGCCGGGTGGTTTGCTTGCCCCGCGGCGGCCAGATCGGCGAGCAGGTTGGGGACGCCGCCGTCCTGGATCCAGAACGACTGCCCATCGCGGCTGCGGTCGAGGAAATCGATCGCGCAGGTGATGGTGGGGCCTCGCGACGGTTCGGGCTTGCGGTTGCTGTAAAGCGCCGGGGTGAGGAAATCGCCATTGCTGCTCCAGCCATAACCGAGGTGTTGGCTGATGTTGGGCAGCGTGCCCAGGACGTCGCGGCAACGGAGCAGGAGTTCGGTCGAGTTCAAGGTGCCGGCGGCGACGACGACCCGGTGGGCGGTGACGCTGCCGGGTTGCCGCTGGTTGTCGGCCAGGTGGTCGAAATGGACACGCCAGCCGCTACCGTCCTGTTCTATGCCCGTTACGAGGTGCAAGGGGCGGACCTCGGCACCCTTGGCCTCGGCCAAAGCGAGGTAGTTGCGGTCAAGTGTGTTCTTGGCATCGACAGGACAGCCGATGTCGCAGTTGCCGCAATGCACGCAGGTACCCTGGTCGACACCCTGGGCGTTTTGGTGCGGGACGGAGTGGTTGTAGCCGGATTGGCTGGTGTCGAACGCGGAGTCGAATGTGACGGCGAGATCGAGCTTGCGGAAACGGTCGCCGGCGCCAATGGCCGTCGCGGCGTCCTGCACTAGGTGCATCCGTGGCGTCCATTGGTTGTCGGGCACCTGCTGGACGTTCATGACCTTGCCGACAGTGGCGTAGTGGGGGGCGAGGTCCTGGTAGGTGATCTCGGGCGGCCACCCGCCGGCGAAGACGCTGGGCGGCGGGACGGCGGAGATGTTGGCGTAGATCATGGAACCGCCGCCGACCGCGGCCCCTTGCGCGACGGCGATGTGGGGGAAGACGCGGAGGTCGATCCAGCCGTTGCTGGTTTCCGGCTTGTGCTGATCCCACAGCCAGTCCTTGCCGCTGACGCTGGGGTAGGTGATGCGGTCCCAGCGCCGGCCGCGTTCCAGGACAAGGACTCGGTCGCCGGCCTCGGTGAGGCGGCATGCGGTGACGGATCCGCCGAAGCCGCTGCCTATGACGATTGTGTCGAAGTCCATTGTTGCCTCCATCAGCCTGGGTTCGGTGGGCCGTTCGAGTCCGTTGGGCGCGACGCTGTGCTGGAATGTTTCGAGTATAGGGAGTGGAGTTTCGGGATGTCCAGGACGTTGGCGGGAGACCAGCAGTTCTCGTTTTGACTCAGGAGGCTCTGAGGACCCGTCTCTCGTGTCATTGCGAGGAGCGGAGCGACGCGGCAATCCTGGCGGTCCGCGACCGATGGATGGGGATTGCCGCGTCGCTCCGCTCCTCGCAATGACAATTCGGTTCTGGGCGCGGTCTCCTGGCCAAAATGAGAATTGCTAGCGGATGTCCGCTACGGATCTGCCAGGGGGATAAACGAATCGCGTCGCCGGTATGCGGGCGGACGGCCTTTGCATCACTAGTTTGCGTTTAATATTACGCGATTATTTTCGACTTTTACTTGCTTTATATTCTTCAGAAACGACTGCCCGAGAAGGTTCTCACGCAGTGTTCCCGGACTGGCCACGAACGCCTGCACGTGATGCTGCGTAATGGTTCCGACAGTCAGCGTATCGATCGTCGTGGCGGCAACCAACCCGGTGCCATTGGCCGTCGAGACTCTCACGGAGAATTTGAGTTGATCGACGAGGAGACCGAGGCGTGCCGCTTCCTCGGCGCGTAATGTGACCACCGAGGCCCCGGTGTCGAACAGCATCGACGCCGGATGGCCATTCACCATGGCCTCGAAGACGAAATGACCATTATAGCCTCGTTCGGCCGACGCTTCGGCATCCCCGCTCCAGACCTTTGGCAAGGGGACGGGGTCGTCCGGGAGATGAAGACCGATGACCGGAGTGCGGTGATGGAACACGAGGTAGCCGCCAGCCGCCATCGCGAACATGCTGCCCCAAAGGAGCGCGGCGAAAAACGGGCCGCCGCGACGCCGTTGGGTCCTGGATTCGTTCCGACTGCGCGGATTCGGGGCAAACCATGCCGTTGCTTCGGTCTGGTCGTGGGGCCACGGATTCCTGGGCTTGGACGATCCGTCATCGCCGTTGCGTCCGGAGCGGGCAGTGAGACGTAAACCGACGAAACCCCTGTCCGACAGACCGATCCACAGCGACCTCCCGTGAAGCAATAACGATGCACTTCCGGCAAAGATGGCGGCTTCCCAGGCGCTCGGCATGGTGACCACGCCGAGCGCCTGATGGGCCGGCGAGACGACCAGATCATAGGATAATGAAGCGGCGACCGCCGCCCATGCGAGTGGCGACAAAATCGACAGGAAGGCAAATCCTTTCCGAACGGTCAAGAGACGATCGACGATGACCATTGTGCAAAGGTAAGGCGCGGAAACGATCAGCGCGAGCAATGTCCAGAACATCGGCTCCGTAGGCAGGCCCAGATTTTCGGATTCGACAGACAAAAGCGGCTCGAAGATCGACCGAAGAGTGTCGGACTTTCCACACATCACCAGTATCGTGGCGAACAGAAGCCAAGCCTCCAGCCGGGCGAGGCGTGGCCATTTGACGGTGAAGAGTCGGATCATCTGGTCGCGTCTTCCCAAGCGGCCGACCGGGCTGCGTGGAATGATGGCTAGCGCATCAATGATTTTGTCTCAAGGCCCATCGTTGGTCGGGGGCATGAGAACACAGGAGAAGGCGTTTCCTTGCCTGGTACTGTGATGACTAAGGCTCCGCGGATCAATGAGTGCTTCGATGTCGGCACTGTCGCCCAATCCCGTCATGGCGGGCGCAGGCCCGCCATCCACGCCTTTTCTCGGACCTGCACTGCAAGTCGCGGATGGCGGGCCTTCGCCCAGCATGACGGCAGGAGGCTAGCGGCACTCGCTAGACGATTCGTTTATTTCTCGGCGAGTCCTAAGCCCCAGCCCGCTCCCGCCGGCTCTCCGTCCGCAATTGCCCGCAGGCCGCCAAAATATCCGACCCCCGCGGAGTCCGGATCGGCGCCGCGAATCCCGCCGCCATCACGATCCCCGCGAACCGCTCCAGCGCCGCCTTCCCACTCGGTTCATACTTCGACCCCGGCCATGGATTGAACGGGATCAAATTCACCTTCGCAGGCATACCGGCGATCAGCCGCACCAACTCGCGGGCTTCGGCCTCGGAGTCGTTGACTCCCTTCAGCATGATATACTCGAACGTGATCCGCCGAGCGTTCGACGACCCCGGATACCGCCGGCACGCGGCCATCAGTTCGGCAATGGGGTATTTCCGGTTCAGCGGCACGATCTCGTCCCGCAGCTCATCCGTCACGGCGTGCAACGACACCGCCAGGTTCACGCCCAGCTCCGCCCCCGCCCGGTCCATCATCGGCACCACGCCCGACGTGGACAGCGTGATCCGCCGCCGCGACAACCCGATCCCCTCACCATCCATGACGATCTTCATCGCCTTGGCGACATTGACGTAGTTGTACAGCGGCTCACCCATTCCCATCAGCACGATGGTGGACAGCAGCCGCGGAGTCTCTCCTTTCGGTGACGGCCATTCCCCATACGAATCACGCGCCGCCATGAACTGCCCGACGATCTCCGGCGCACCCAAATTCCGCACCAGCGTCTGGGTCCCCGTATGGCAGAACCGACAGGACAGCGTGCAGCCGACCTGGGACGAAATACACACCGCGCCACGATCCTCGACGGGATCGGGAATATAGACGGTCTCCGCCTCCTGCCCATCGCGGAAGCGGAACAAGAACTTCCGGGTCGAATCCACACTGGTCTGCTCCGTCGCGACAGACGGACGCCCGATCACGAACTTCTCCGCCAATCGCACCTGCAACGGCCTGGCGATCGACGACATGCGGGCGAAGTCCGTCACCCCCTGGTGGTAGATCCAGTGCCACAACTGCTTGACGCGAAACGCAGGCTCCCCGATCGCCGCCATCTCGGCACCGAGCTCGGTACGGTCCATCCCGACCAGGTCGCGCCGCCCGTCCGCCAGCACCACCGCCGGCGGATCGAATAGCGCCGATTTCGCCAGGACCCGGACGCGGTCGGTTTCGGAAAGATCGCTCACTTCGCCGGACATGCCTTCGCGATAGCCGCATACGCCGCCCCGAAACCCTTCAGGCTGAACGTATCCGTCACCTCCTTCGATCCCGGAGAACGCGCGATCGCTCGGCTTCCCCTCTGGAACGCCGCGACAGCCGCCTTGCCATCCCGGGCGAACGCGTCGCGCGCGGCGGTGTAGAATTCCAGGCCCGTCTGATCGACCTGCACCGTCACGGTCGCGTTGGGCGCGTAGGCGAACCCTGCCTCGATGGCCACCGCATCACGCCCCGACGACCGTTCGGTCACCGTCAGCACGACGGCGCCGCGACCCGGCAAGACGGGGGCTGAACTCTGCACCCGAGTGAATGCATAGCAAACGGTTTGTCCGGCTTCGGTATGCGTCGCCGCCGTCCAGTCCTCGAACTTGCCGATCGGCTTGGGGCCAGCGGTCGCGGCTGGATGCGCGGCGGGGACGGTCTTCTTGGGTGCGGCCACCGCGGGCAGGGCCAGCAGCAGTGCGAAGGTCAGAAAGCAACGGAATGGCGTGTTCATGCCCGCAGCAATAGGGCCGCCACGCGCGCCGAACAAGCGCGACTCCGTCATGGCTTCTTCCCGTCCGCGTGAAGCCAGTCCGGGATGGTCTTGCGGAACCGAGGCGCACCGTGGCCGGTCGGCGGCAGCGCCTCCACCGATCCCCGCGATCCAACCGGCCGGTCGGCGAACCGCCCGTGCTGCAGCAGCCGGTCATACAGCACCAGCGCCCCGGCCACCGCCAAATTCAGCGAAAACCGAGTCGGAATCCGCACCACATGATCGCACCGCGCCAGCAGGGCGGCCGACAACCCCGCCCGTTCCGGCCCCAGCACATAGGCGGCGTTCAGCGGATGGCGGAAGGACGGCAGATCGACCGCATCCTCCAGCAACTCGACGCCCACCAGGGCGCAACCACGCGGCAGGGACACCTCCGCCAACGTCGGATACCGCCACATCGGCACGTGCAAGGGCGTATCGGCCGTATCAGCGGTCCGGGCGGCGCGCGAATCCCAGCCGGTGCCGATGGTGAAGCAGAACGACGCGCCAAAGGCATGCCCGGTCCGCAGCAGCGCACCGACATTGGCCGATTTGGAGACACCTTCCGCACCGATGCCGAAATAACCGCGAGTCCTGGGTTCCACGATGTTCAGCCCTTTTTGGTCCTGGCTCAGCGCATTTTGCCGCACGTGCCCATGTCGGTGGCCACGGCCATGACGGGGCAGGGGGCGTTGGGTGTTCCGCCCGGCCGGATCATGCTCTATGCCCGCCCCATGACCGACGCAACCGATCAACGCCTCGCCGGACAGTACGAAGCCTACCCCTACCCGAAGCGAGACCCGCGGGAGGAGGCGAAGCGCCTGGTCGTCGGCAGCCCCAGCCATATCCGGGAGATCGATTACTGGGTGTTCGGTGCGGCCAGGCCCGTCAGCCGGCCGTTGAACGCCCTGGTCGCCGGCGGAGGCACCGGTGACGCGACGATCATGCTGGCGCAGCAGATGACCAACCTGGGCCGGACCGGACAGGTGACATGGCTGGACCGTTCCGCCGCCGCGCTGGCCATCGCCCAAGGGCGGGCAACGGCGCGTGACCTGACCAATATCGTTTGGGAACAGCGGTCCTTGCTCGATCTGCCGGAATCGGGGCTGGGACCGTTCGATTACATCGACTGCTGCGGTGTGCTGCATCATCTGCCCGATCCGGCGGTGGGCCTGCGGGCCCTGCTGTCCGTCCTGGCGCCGGGCGGCGGGATGGGACTGATGGTTTATGCGCCGCACGGCCGCACCGGCGTCTACATGATGCAGGACGTGCTGCGCCGGCTCGCACCCGAGGATGAAACGCCGCAACAGCGGTTGGATGTGGCTCGGCGGGTGATGAAGCACCTGCCGGAGACGCAGTGGCTGCGGCGCAACCATATTTTCGACGACCACATCAACGGCGGCGATGCCGGCCTGTACGACCTGCTGCTGAACCCGCGCGACCGAGCCTACACGGTGCCGGAATTCTCCGACCTGCTGCGCGCCGCCGGGCTGCGCGTCACCTGCTGGGTGGAGCCGCTTCGCTACGACCCGGTACCCATGCTGCCCGATCCCAGGCTGCGCGCCAGATTGGACGCGATGGAACCGACCCAGCGTGCCGCGCTGGCCGAGGCGCTGGCCGGCAACATGGCGGTTCACATCGTCTATTGCGTTCGGGCCGACGATCCGCCGCACCAGCCGGACCCGGCGGCCGAGACGGCGGTTCCGGTCTTCCGCGAAGTGAACGGGGAGGCCTTGGCCCGCGGTATCCGGCCCGATGGTACGTTGCCGGTGATCCTGGATGGCCTGCGCGTCGCCGTTGCGCTGCCGCCGCTTGCCACCGCCATCCTGCCGTTGATCGACGGACAACGCAGCGTCGGTCAGATCGGCGCGATCCTGGCCGCTCGCGGCATGAAGCCGGATGCGTTCGCCAAAGCCTGGCAGCAGACCTTCGCCGCCCTGGTGCGGATCAACCGCCTGCTGCTGGCCGCACCCGTCTAATCGGCCGACCCACGCGGTGCCCCGGCGTTTCTAGGCTCGGCCCCCAATGATTCGGCGTCAGTCAATACGTCATGCCCCGGCGTCACTTCGATTCGTCATGGCCCGGCGAAGTCCGGGCCATCCGCCCCAGTAAAAATGCTGGACCGGATAGTTCGGAACGCCGCCAGCCCAAGACAAAGTCGATGTATCAACCAGACGCTGCTGACATTACATTATAATTTCAGCAATTGAGGCCGCTCGGGCTAACCAATGAGTGCCCCGGGAACGACCGCTCCGTTTCGCCATGCATCCGTCAAACCGACTAATTCGTTTCAGACACAAATGACAGTCATTCCACGCAACCACAGAGCAACGAACCAAAGGACCATGCAGCCCTAAGCGAACGCTCTATGTGCGCTTGATGCCTTTCCCGCTAGCAGCACTCAAGGATCGCCCATGATGCCAACGCCAAAAAAAGCCTCGAACGCCTCGCTCAAACGCCCAAACCAGACCGGCCTCTCGAACGTGACGCCGCCGAAGATAACGGACCAGCCCCGCTCCTAGTGTCCGGCCTTAGAAGTTCGTCGCATTCTGCGACGGATTTCTGGGATCGGCAGGCCACTGAAAACAAAGAGCTAGTGTCCCGAATCTGAAGTTCGCCCGCTGTAGCGAACTTCAGATTCGGGACACTAGGACCCCACCAACTCGCCACCCTGTTGACCGGTCTCCGCCTGGCGAGCGACCCGCCGCATGATCTCCGCCGTCCCGGCATCGGCCGGCAGGAACGCCTCGATCGCCAGTTCCGAGACGGTGATATCGACCGGTGCGCCAAACAGCGTCGTGGTGGTGAAAAACGACAGAACGCCGTCGATCGTCGCCAGCCGGAACGGGATCGCGATCGTCTCGCCCCACTCATCCGGCCCCGGCGAACCAGTGCCACGCGGATTTGGATAATCGCGCAGTTCCTCCAGCAAATCCACCAGGACCACATCCCCGGTCAAATCGATCTGCCGGCGCAGCCGGGCGATCACATGGGCCCGCCATTGCACCAGGTTGACGACCCGGGACGCGAGGCCACCCGGATGCAGCAACAGCCGCAGCACATTCACCGGCGGGCGAAGCAGCATCGACTCGGCACCGGAGACCAGATGCGCCACGGCCCGGTTCGCTGCCAGCATCGTCCAATGCCGGTCCATCGCGAGGGCGGGATTCGGGTCATGCGCCGCCAGGACGATCTCCACATTGCGATGAATCGGGCTCAGCGCCGGCTCACGGAACGCCCGTTCCTGGAAGACCGCGGCAAAACCGGCCGCAACCAGAAACTCATTCCTATCTCGCAAAGGGATGTCCAGGCACGCCGCCAGATGCAGCAATATCTGCCGGCTCGGCCGGGACCGCCCGGTTTCCAGGAAACTCAGGTGCTTGACGGAAATATTTGCATCGCAGGCCAAGTCAAGCTGGCTCATCCGGCGTCTGCGCCGCCATTCACGCAGCAATCGGCCAAGCAGCGGGCCGAACATTTCCGTAGTCAAACGAGGGTATCCTTTCCAGCGCGGCCCGCCCCTGGCTGGCGTCCGCGTGTGGCCGGCAAGCCTGCACCAGAGTCCCCGGACCGGTGTCCGTTAAACCCGGACCGGGATACGCCATAAGCGTCTGCCGCCAGTGACAGATGCGTCAATCCGGCGTGTCAGTTCGTGAATTCAGCGTGCATCGGGCATGACGGACGATTCAAATGCCGCTTATTGTCCCACCTCTCGGCGAACAAAGATGGACTCCGGATCGCCCATCGACGACAGGGTTCCGTCACTGTCACGACACGATTTGCGACCGCGTCCCGACACGCGACCCTCCATATCGAAAACATCGGCGCCGCGCTGCGGTGCTGACCACGACCGGTGCCGACGACAGTGCATGGCATGCCGGCGTTCATGCCCGACGGCTAGAGCCTGGTCGCCCTGGGCGGAACGCCAACAGGGCGTGAATCACGCGCTCTAACTATTCGGACTCGGCCGCCGCCTGTCGGACATCCTCGAAATTCTGGCCCCCAACCGTGTATAGAACACCCATGACTCAGTCTTCCACAGCCGCGTTCGCCCCTTTCGTCACCACCCTCGGCCGTGGTCCTGGCCGGTCCCGCGCGTTGACGCGGGACGAAGCGCGCATCGCCTTCGGCATGGTCCTGCGCGGCGAGGCCGATCCGCATCAGGTGGGCGCGTTCCTCATGCTGCTGCGTTTCCGCGGCGAGGATGCCGAGGAAATCACCGGCATGGTCCAGGCAACCCGCGTCCACGCCGGGCTGGGGCGCCCCGAACTGGGTGTCGATCTGGATTGGCCCTCCTACGGCGCCGGCCGGACTCGGGGTGCGCCGTGGTTCCTGCTCGCCGCGCTGGCGCTCGCCCGGTCGGGAATCACCGTCCTCATGCACGGATCGAACGACTTCTCCGCCGGCATCGCGGTAGAGGACGCTCTGACAGCGCTCGGCCTGCGAGCCGACCCCGATCTGCCATCGGCCGCGGAGACGCTGCGATCGAACCGCTTCGCCTACCTGCCGTTGCGTGCGATAGCCCCGGACCTGGACCGGCTGCTGGACATGCGCCGCCTGTTCGGCCTCCGGTCCCCGGTCAACACCGCCGCTCGGCTGCTGAACCCGGCCGATGCCCCGGCCGGCGTCGATGGCGTGTTCCATCCGCCCTACATCGACGTGCATCTGGGGGTCGCCGAACGGATGCAACGCCGCCGCCTTTTGGTGCTGAAAGGCGGCGGCGGCGAAGCAGAGCGTGTGCCACTGAAGCCCACCACGGCCACAATCTGGGATCGCGACGTCGGGCGGTATGACGTCACCCTTCCGGCGGTCGAAGGTTTACATCCGCATCCGGCGGCAAACGACACACCGTCAACGTTCGCCTCGGTTTGGACCGGGGAAACCACACCCGAGACACCGCTGGCGACAGTCCAATCCACCATTGGTCTGGCACTGCTGGCGATGGGGCGCACGAACGATCCCGCCGATGCGATGGACCAGGCCGCTTCGATCTGGGCGCAGCGCCGCTAAGCGCGTAGAACACCGCCCATGCGCTATATCTCCACCCGCGGGCAGGCGCCCGCCCGCGATTTCGCCGACGTCCTACTGGCCGGCCTCGCCGAGGACGGCGGCCTGTTCATGCCGGAATCCTGGCCACATTTCAGCCCGTCCGACTGGCGCTCGATGCGCGGACTGCCCTACGCCGACCTCGCCGCCCGGGTGATGCAGCCGTTCGTCGGCGCATCGATCCCGTTTGACGTGCTGCGGACGATATGCCGCGACGCCTACGCCGGTTTCGGCCACCCCGCCATCGTGCCGCTGATCCAGTTGGACACCGGCCTGTTCGTGCAGGAACTGTTTCACGGCCCGACTCTCGCCTTCAAGGACATGGCGATGCAGGTGCTCGGCCGCCTGTTCGACTATGTGCTGACCCGCGACGACAAACGGGTGACGATCGTCGGCGCCACCTCCGGCGACACCGGATCCGCCGCCATCGAGGCATGCGCTGGCCGCGACCGCATCGACATCATGATCCTGCACCCCCAGGGTCGCACCAGTGACGTGCAGCGCCGGCAGATGACCACCGTGCCAGCCGCCAACGTCGGCAACATCGCCGTCGAGGGCACCTTCGACGACTGCCAGGACCTGGTAAAAGCCATGTTCGCCGACACCAATTTCCGTGATGAGGTCCGGCTATCGGCGGTCAACTCCATCAACTGGGCCCGAATCGCCGCGCAAATTCCCTACTACGTCGCAGCGGCACTGGCATTGGGCGCCCCCGACCGCGACGTCGCGTTCAGCGTTCCCACCGGCAATTTCGGCAACGTCCTCGCCGCCTGGGCCGCCCGGCGGATCGGCCTGCCGGTCGCTCGGCTGATCGTTGGTTCGAACCGCAACGACATATTGGCACGTTTCCTTGAGTCCAATGACATGTCGATGGCCCCCGTCGAGCCCTCGCTGTCACCCAGCATGGACATCCAGGTCAGCTCCAACTTCGAGCGGTTGCTGTTCGAGTTGCTCGACCGCGATCCCGAAGCCACCCGCCGGACAATGCTGGATTTCCGCACGACCGGCCGGATGACGGTCTCCGAACCGGTCTGGCACAGAGCACGCGGCCTGTTTCACGGCTTTCGGCTGGATGATCCGGGGACCGAGGCGGAAATCCGCCGGCTGCACGCTGCGACCGGCTATCTGGCCGATCCGCATACCGCCATCGGAATCGCCGCCGCCGCGGCTTTGCCGTGCGCCGGCGGCGTGCCGGTGGTGGCGATGGCGACCGCACATCCGGCAAAGTTCCCGGACGCGATGGAACGGGCGACAGGCCACCGGCCGCCGCTACCGGTCCGGATGGCCGACTTGTTCGAACGGACGGAGCGCTTCACCGTGCTGCCAAACGATCTGGCCACAATCGAGGCCGCGGTACGCGCGCTCGCGGGCCGGAATACCTGACGAACAAACTCGCCTTAGGCTTCGTGCATAAACAAATGCTTCGATGTTGGCACTGTCGCCCAGTCCCGTCATGGCGGGCCTTCCAGGCTGTGCGAAAACCGTTTCGCTGACTTGGCAAGGGTTGCCAACACGGCGGAGAGTGAGACGCGTGGAAGTGTTGGCGGCTGTTACGCCAACCT
>NZ_LMUJ01000071.1 GCF_009765975.1 Acidisphaera sp. S103
ATGCGATGCGCCTCTACATCAATGTCGCCGGGATGGCTTTCGGTTTGCTGGCCGTTTGGGCGGCGCTGGGTGCAGTGAGGTTCTAAGCTGGACTGAACACCAAGGCGGGATGCCAACTGTCCTGAGGAGGCACGCATGGCTGGTGAATTCGATACCTTGACGTTAAGACGACGCGCGAATGAATGGCGTGACGAAGCAGTGCGTGTGCCAGCCGGGCCGATGCGCGCGTTTTGCCTCCGTGAGGCGTGGCAATGCGAACGGCGCCTCCGGGCCTCGGCCAACACGCCGGTCATTTACGAGCGCGGGATCGAAACAGGCTGTAGCACCGAGGTCCTCGGCAGTATTGACCTCTTCACCGCCGCCAGGGCTCGCACGCCCTTCCCCTCTCAGGGTGTCGGTATCAGCGACGCCCTTTGTCGCTAAGGGCCCGATCACTCGTCGAGCCCCTGCGCGAAATTGCGCACGCATCATCGCTACCGCTTCGGCCAGTCAGTTCCCTGAGCCGTCCCATTCGGCGAACCTCATCGAGCGTGACCCGGGACCGTCCAGACGTTTGGGGGATCATGCCGCCTTGGCAAGGGCAGAGTCTGCATCGGAGATCCGGTCAAATCGATGCCCGACCCCGGCACCGAG
>NZ_LMUJ01000072.1:0-11827 GCF_009765975.1 Acidisphaera sp. S103
GTGGTTGCGTCGTTGTTGATCGTTGCACTGCATTTCGTGGCCCGCATTCACGAAGTCAGCCTGCCGGTGGATCAGGCGGCCATCGATTGACCACCGCCCTCAAGGGTAAGAAGACGCCGGCCGAATGGTTCTGATGGGGTGGAAGCCCCCAATTAGCGTTGCCGCATGACGTCCCGCTGCCACCGTTCTGCCGGCACCTCGCTGGCCAAGCCGGCTTGGCTAAAGCGCTACGGACGTCGCGGATCAGATAGCTTTTAACATGACCGGCGATCGCCAGGGCGCGCGCATCAAGGGGATCAAGCGACGTGGCACGTTCAGCGGAGGCAACTGCCAGCGTTGTCACGTCGCGGGGATCGTTCACCCAACCTATCGCTGGGTTCAGAGGTATGCTCCAGAGATCGCGAAACGGCTGCGCTGGCAATGGCGCGGGCCGCGCTCGACCAGTTGGCGCGTCGACGATACCTACATTAAAGTCCGCGACAAGTGGGCCTACCTCTATCGAGCGTCGACAAGCACAGGAACACAACAGAGCCAACTGCCGCACGAAGCCGCGTAGGCCGATCAGCGCCGCGACGCGTGCTCCAGTACAAGATCACGTGTCCCGCCAACGCAACAGGCGCGCCTCGACCGCCGAGGCGCCACGATTGATCAGGAAGCCTACCAGCCCCAGAATCAGGATACCGAGGATGACGAGGTCCATCTGGAAGCGCTCGCGGCCGGCGATGATCAACCCACCGATGCCGGGGCCGACGGTCATGAAGTATTCCGACCCGATACTGGCGACCCAGGCATAGATCAGGGCGAGATGCACGCCGGTTGCGATAGACGGCAGTGCCGATGGCAGATATAGTTTCGTTACGAGTTGCCACCGCGTAAAGGTCAACGTGCGCGCGACGTCCACCAATTTCGCCGATGCGCCACACATGCCTTCATGCGTGTTCAGCACCACCGGAATCAAAGCGGCGGCCATGATGAAGACAACCTTCGCAGCCTCACCTTCGCCGAACCAGATGGAGATCAGCGGAATCCAGGCCAGGATGGCGATCTGGCGCAGACCGTTGAAACTGGGCATGAACAGGCGGTCGGCGATGCGGGATAATCCGAGCACGGTGCCGATCATTACACCAAGCGACGATCCGAGCGTGAAGCCGGCGACGTCGCGTAGAAGGCTGGCTGCCAGGTTGCGCAACAGGCCTTCATGCACCACCTGATCGAACGCCGTGTAGGCCACAAGCTCAGGTGATGGCACGAGACGTGGATCAACCAGATGCGCTCGACTGGCGGCTTCCCAAGTGGCGAGCAGGAGCATTGGCAGGACCGCGCCACGCAGATGACGCGTCATGCGAGGCGCCAGCGCTGTAGCCTGGCTTCGACGGCGGCCATGATGCGGTCGAGGGTGAAGCCGACGATCCCGATGATCAGCATCGCAGCCATCATCGTATCCAGCCAGAACATCTGACGGCCCCAGACGAGCAAGTAGCCAAGCCCCTCCGCCGAGGCCAGCAGTTCGACCGCAACGAGCGCGTTCCAGGCGTGCGTCAGGCCATAGCGCAGGCCGGTAAAAATCGGCGGGACAGCCGCCGGCAGCACCACCTTGCGCAGCAATTGCCAACGGCTGAAACGAAACAACGCCCCCACCTCTCGATACATTGGCGGCACCGCTCGGATTCCAGCCAGTGTGTTCAACGTAACCGGAACGAAAGCGGCCTTGGCTATGACGAGGACTTTCAGGGGTTCACCGATACCCACGAGCAGCATCAGAAACGGAATCCAACCCAGTGTCGGCACCTGGGCGAAGGCGGTGAACAAAGGTTTGACGTAGTCTTCCGTTTTTGGCGACAGCCCCATCGCAACGCCCAGCAACAGCCCTAGCACACTGCCTGCGGCAAAGCCCTCGACAACACGTAACAGGCTGATACCGGCATTCCCCGCCAGATCGCCGCTGTGTGCCATGTCCAGCAGGGCCGCCCAGACCTCCCCGGGCGACGGCAGGATTTGCGGAGGTAGCCAACCGAAACGCGCGCTGACGGACCACAACGCCAGTAGAACGATCGGAAACAGCGGGGCGATGATTGCTGGGGGAATAGGTAGCCAGGCCCGTGCAGAGATCTTGGCAACGCGCATCAGGTTTCAGGCTTTCCGTCGGCGGCGTAACGGGTCCAGAAATGTTCCAGGTTGAGTTGCTTGAGCGCGACGTTGAGGAATCGTGGCTCGAACCAGCCATCCACGCTGACATCGCGCCGGATCAGACCGTATTCCCTGGCTTGCTTGGCCTGTTGCCGATAGGCCTCGATCAGATAGTCGTCGATCAGCGGCGTGTTGCGGTATTTCAACGTCTGGCCGGCGAAGTCGGCTCGATATACCGATGCCGGACGGCCGGAGCGGACCCAGATATCGAACAAAGCGTCACGATTTTGTTCCTGCGAAGACCAATAGGCTGCCTTGACGGCGCCGGTGATCACGCGCTGCACCAGATCAGGGTGATCGGTCACGAAACGTTCGGATGCCACCAGCGTAGACTGCCGTTCGAATGCCGGGCTCCCGCCTTTTGTGGTGTAGGCGATTTTTGCCAGCCCCTGATCGACCAGCAACAGAAGACCGTAATTGCCGAATGCCGCATCGATGTTGCGGGTGGCGAGCGCGGCGTTGGCCGACGCTTCATCCATGTTGATGCCCTGGAAATCCCGTTCCGTCATGCCGTTTGCCGCCAGCACTTTCACCGCCGCAAGATGGTTGTTGGTGCCACGGAACAACGCCACCTTGCGACCTTTCAGGTCCTTGATGGTGTGAATATCCGAATTGGGCGGGACGGCCAGATACAGCGGTGCATGGGCCCCGCCAGCGAGCACATGACGGGTCTTCAGGCCGTTGGCCCGGCCAATGATCTCCGGCAGATCGCCGTGCGAGGCGAAGTCGAGCTGCCCGTTGGCGAAAGCTTCGTTCACCGCCGGGCCGGCACCCTTGAAGAAGGAGTACTCGATCTTTACTCCGGGCCGGTCTTTCAGTTCGTTATCAATGTAATGGTCTGCATGTGCAGTGGCAATGAAGTTACCGCCGGAAAACTGACGGTTGTCGACCCCGACATTGGCGAACCCGAAACGGATGGTGATGGGTTCGTCGGCTCGAGCGACCGTCGTTGCCGCGAGGCCGGCGAGCACTGTGCGGCGGTAGATCATATCGGGCGGAATCCTTGTTCGGGTAGGAACGCCCGCGCCGCCAAAGCGGGTCGCGACGCGGCATGAGGTGCTGGTGATTGTTCCGATGTCGTGGACACCAGGGCCGCCATCACGCGGTCTTGCAATCGGGCCAGTGCTGGGTTGGCACGATCACGTGGGCGTGGTTGGGGAACGTCGAACGTGGCGGCAATGCGGCCTGGTCCTGGGGCCATGACGACAACGCGGTCGCCGAGATACACGGCTTCCTCCACGTCGTGGGTGACCAGAAGCATGGTAATTCCCTCGGCCGCCCAGATGCGTTGCAGTTCGTCCTGCAACCGGGCACGCGTCAGGGCATCCAAGGAGCCAAACGGTTCGTCCAGCAGCAGCACGCCGGGCCGGTTCACCAATCCGCGGGCGATCGCGGCGCGTTGCGCCATGCCGCCGGAAAGTAGGTGCGGGTAGGCATCTTGGAACCCGGTCAACCCCACCAGGGCGATGTGTTCGGCCACAGAACGGCTTTTCTGGGCTTTGCTCAGGCCGGCGTTCAGCAAACCGAGCGCGACGTTTTGCGCGACCGTCAGCCAGGGAAACAAGCGAGGTTCCTGAAACACCAATCCGCGGTCAAGGCTTGGTTCGATCACCCGCTTGCCATCCAGGACCACATTACCCGCGAATTCCGTGTCGAGGCCGGCGATCAGCCTCAGCAGCGTCGACTTACCGCAGCCGCTCGCCCCGACGATCGTCAGAAATTCACCCGGTGCAACTGACAAATCCACGGAGTCGAGAACATTCAACGGTGCGCCATTGACGCGAAACGCCTTGGATACGCTGTCAATCTGAAGATGCCCCTGCCCCGCCATGTCAGCCGACCGCCGCTGGTCGAACAGCGATCAACGCCGTGCCTTCCAGCACCTCTGGCACCTGGCCATTCGTTGCGTATGGTTGAAGGGCGTCACGCACCTCCAGCGCCATGTCCTTCAGGCGCGAGCCCGGCCGGCCTTCCCATGCTCGGGCATAGGACAGAGAACGATCGACCAGATGTTCGATACTGGTGAGACGGCGTTCCAGGACAGCGATGCGTTCCAAGTGGCTAAAGGCTGAGTCCAGCAGCACTGTTTTGTGGTCCTTGTTGTCGTGGGTGCGAATCCGAGCGGGGTCGCCGGCACCGTAATGGTCCAGGATCGCTTGAAAGGACGGATGCCAGTCATTGGCGGGGACGGGCGGGAACGACTCCTGAAACAAGGCGACCCCGCCGGTTGGCTCGACCAATGCATCCAGTGTTTCCAACGTGCGTGGCCGATCCATCCAGTGGAACGCCCGGCCGATGGTCACCAGATGCAGACGGCCGAACTGGGGACCCAGGTCGCCGGAACTGCCCGAGACGAATTTGATGTTCGCCCCCGCCTTCGCGGCGTTCCGGCGTGCCGCGTTCAGCATTTCCGGTTCGGGATCGACCCCGATGACCTTGCCGGCAAACGGATGGAAATCGATAGCCAGAAACCCCGGACCCGTTCCTAGATCCAGGACCGTCTGCGATCCGTTCAACCCGACGAGATCGGCCACACGGCGGGCGAGCAACCGTGGATAGGTTGGCCGCCCCGTCGTGTAGAAATTTGCGAGCTCGCGAAACCGTCCCGGAAACAAAACGTCCGACATCAGTAGGGCCGATCTCCCTTGATCGTAACCCTGTAGCCCGAACGGGTCTGCGGGAAGTAGTCCCACATCGCGATATGCTGCACCGCTCGGTTGTCCCAAAACGCAATGGAGTCCGGCCGCCAGCTGAAGCGCACCTGGAACGCCGGCTTCGTGCTATGCGCGTACAGGAAGTCCAGCACCGACCGGCTTTCTTCCGCCGACAATTCGTTAATGTGCGTGGTGAAGTTTTCGTTGACGAACAGCCCTTTCCGTTTCGTCACCGGATGGGTGCGGACGACCGGATGGACTGCCTGCGGAAAGACCTTGTTACGGTCATCGATGCCCAGCAGGCGATTGGTCCGCCGATACGACCGGTCGCCCGAATGGGTGGCGGTCAAGCCATCCAGAAAACTCTTATATGCCGGCGTCAGCGCGTCGTACGCAGCGGATTGACTGGCGAAAATCGTATCGCCGCCGGTCGGCGGAACGGTGTGCAGATAAAGAATGCTGCCCAACGGCGGCTCCACGTCGCACGATACGTCGGAGTGCCAGTTTTCCCCGTTCGCACGCTTGGAATCCGCATCGGCATGGATCGGCAGGATCTCGGGATGCCCCTCGGGACCCGGCGTATTCGGATGAATGTGCAGGTCCCCGAAATGGCGGCCAAGGACTTTCTGCTGGTCCAGGTTGATCTTCTGGTCACGGAAGAACAGGACCTGGTGCTCCGCCAGCGCGGTATGCAAATCTTCGACCTGCTGGTTGGTCAGCGCGGCGGACAGGTCGATGTCGGAAATCTCGGCGCCCAGACGCGGGGTTACCGGCTTCACTTGGATGGTGGCATAGCTCATCGGTTTATTCCTTATGGAAAAAAACAAGGGTGCGTAGTTCGATGCTTTCCCGCTTTGGCGAACCGGCTGGCGCATCAGGCACCAGGAACGCGGTATGCGGGGCAAAGCGAGCGACATCCGAACGTGAGTCGTAGCACTTGATCAAGATTACCTCGTCCGGCCGCTGTTCCTTGATGTAGTGCCAGCGATGTTCGGGGCTGAACGCGACGTTGTAGGTTTCTCCCGCACGATTTGGGATAGACCAGGTCGGACGGAATCAGTTCCTCATGGCGCACCGACGAGGCTTCGGCCACCGCGAACGGTGCGTCGTAGTCCCGATGGTTGATCGGACGCCACGGGTTGATGACCTGGACGCGACCTTTCAGTAGTTCATCGGCTTCATCCGGCGGAAGATCGCGCACCCGCTTCGGACCCGATTTGGCCGTGTGATCCACGTACACGCGGGTCGCGGGCTGGCACGGGCCATTGCCATAATCCTGCCGGCCGGGGACACGGCGACGCAACGTGTGGTCAAAAATGAACACTTGGCCGGCGCCCGTCACATCCTTCAGAAGATGTTCCGCTTCCGCGTAGTATGTGCCCCGGATCTGCGCCTCATCCTGGAAATCGGTGACGGCGGACCGACGCTCGACCACCGCGAAGCCTTCACCATCCAGGGTGAATGCATCATCTTCCTCCCGCAAGTCATACACCGGCACCCGGATCATAGGTAAAGCTGCGTTGACGCTCCTGCGTCGGGACAATGTAGTTCAATTCGGCAGTGGTCGCGCTCATGTCTGGTCCTCCTGCGTCAGAGCGGCGGGCGAATGATGCCGCGAAATGCCGATTGCCGATCGCTTCATCTCTCACTCCGCAAGCCACTCAAGCCGTCGTGGCGACGATCACACGTCTATGTCACGTGAGTCAATCATGTTATACGATATCTACAGGTTGAATAAAGAGGCAAACTCGATGGTTTATTTATACCTGCCCCCAGATTGCCGCTCGTCGTCACAAAAGCGCGCTCATTGAGGCGCTCCGCTAATCCCACCAAAGCGCGTACCGTCGAACCCATCCGTTACTCGCTGTTGAAGAAAATGTAACCCATTCCGTGGGATCTATGGTCAGGTCCGGAAGGTCAGGCTCACCCGCCGAGCCTCTCATTTGAATTGATCCCTATGGTCGTTATACGTTATAATACACGAAAATAAGTCGTGTTTTGTGGGCGCCGCTGAGATGGATCAGACCATATGGTCTTCGATGGAGGAAGTGTGTCGACTGGTGGACCAATTGCTACGTCCGGCTGCAGCCGTCCCTCGATTAAAAAATCAAGGACCAAGGCGATAGTGCAATGCCATACTATATAGCCACCCTCTGATGTATATAAAAAGTGATATACGCTGACTTCCTGCCGGAGAGGATGTCCATCCCTATGCCAGTGCAAGGTCTTGCGCCCACTGATTTCGCCAATAGCCCGCTTTCACGCGTCCTGCGGCAACCCATGCTGCTCGGTCTGTTTTTGCCTATCCAGAATGGCGGATGGAGCCCATCGCTGCTGCCACGCGGCACAACGTGGACGTTCGACTACAACGCCGAGCTGACGCGCCAGGCGGAAGCGCTGGGCTTCGACCTCGTCTTCGGCCTGGCCCAATGGCTCGGCAAAGGCGGCCATGGCGGAGAGCAGCGCTACCGCGAGACCTCCCTCGACCCCTTCATCGCGGTCAGCGCACTCAGCGCGATCACAACTCGCATCCTGCTGATCTCGACTGTCCACGTCCTGTATGGCCCCTGGCATCCGCTGCATCTGGCGAAATTTGGCGCGACGCTCGACCATATCTCCGCTGGCCGCTGGGGCATCAACCTGGTGACCGGCAACGCTCTGAAAGAGCCGGTCATGTTCGGCATGGACCGTATCGAGCACGATACGCGTTATGCCATGGCGGATGAATTCATCACCGTCCTGAAACGCCTTTGGGCCGAGGACGAAAACCTGACACACGAAAGCCCGCACTGGACGTTGCGGGACGCTTTCGTGACGCCAAAGCCGCTTTATGGCCGGCCTATCCTGGTCAGCGCCACCGGTTCGGCGGCCGGTTTCGGCTATGCCGCCAAACATTCCGATCTGGTTTTCATCACCAGCCCGGCGGGGGCCGAGATCGAAGCCGCGCTGGACGCCTTGCCGGATCATGTCGCAGCTTTGCGCAAAGCCGCGGCGGCCGAGGGCCGGTCGATCCGCACCATCATCAACCCGATGATCGTCAGCCGCGACACCGATCAGGAAGCCAACACGTACCTGTGTGCTATCCTCGCAGCCGAGGACGTTGGCGCCGTCGACGGCTTCGTCGGTCGAGCCAGCGACAGCCAGGCCTGGCTGGGGCATCGGCGGGAGCAGCGGGTTCTGGGCGGCAATATCCAGTTGATCGGCGGTCCCGAGCGCATTGTCGACTATCTGCTTCGGCTGCGAGCGGCAGGAATCGATGGTGTCCAACTCACTTTCTTCGACTTCCAGCCGGATCTCACATTTTTCGGCAGCCGAATCCTGCCGCTGATGGCGCAAGCTGGTTTGCGGCTTCCGGACGGGATCGCATGAAGCCCAACCGCCGCACACTCCTCACCGCCGCCGCCTCCCTGTCCGTCGCAGGCCGGTTCGGGGCGCGAGCGGCGGATATCCACACATTGCGTTTTATTCCGCAGGCGGACGTCACCATCCTGGATCCGCTGACCACGACGGCCTATCCGACCCGCAATCACGGCCATATGTGTTGGGACACGCTGTACGGGCTCGATGCGCATTTCGTCCCGTCGCCGCAATTGGCTGCCGGTCACGTGGTGGAAGATGACGGCCGACGCTGGACTTTCACCCTGCGCGAAGGGACCACGTTCCACGACGGAGAACCGATACGGGCGCATGACGCTGTCGCGTCCATCCGCCGCTGGCTGCCGCACGATACGCATGGCCAGATCCTCGCACAGCGCCTGGACGATATCCAGGTGCTCGACGACCGGCGCTTCCAGCTTCGTCTCAGCCGGCCATTCGGTCCGCTGTTGGACGCGTTGGCAAAGCCCTGGTCGTATCCGTGCTTCATCTACCCGGAACGGTTCGCCGCGATCGACCCGGCGACCCCGCTGACCGAGGTTGTCGGATCGGGACCCTATCGTTTTGTCGCGGCGGAGCGGATATCGGGCGCACAGGTCGTCTATCGGAAATTCGACAACTACATCCCGACCCCGGTCGGTATCCCAAGCCTGACGGCGGGACCGAAGATTGCCTGGTTCGAACGGCAGGAGTGGAAGGTCATCACGGACACCGCCACCTCGGCTGCAGCCTTACAGAACGGCGAGGTCGATTGGTGGGAAGCCGTGGCACCAGACCTGCGGCCGCTGCTGGCAAAGACGCCCGACGTGGTGCTCGACCAGCCGGACAAGAACGGCGGCTATGCCAGCCTGCGGTTCAATCACCTGCAGCCGCCGTTCGACGACCCGGCGGCGCGGCGGGCCGTCTTGAAGGCGGTCCAGCAGTCCGACTTCATGATCGCCGTTGCTGGTGACGATCCCAGCCAATGGCGCGACAAGGTCGGATGCTTCCCCCTCGGATCGCCGCTGGCGTCCAGCGCCGGCATGCAGGCTCTGACCTCGCCTCGCGACCTGGACGCCGCCAAGGCCGCCTTGCAGGCCTCAGGCCATGCCGGTGCGCCCGTGGTGGCCCTGCACGCGACCGATGTGCCGAACCAGGATGCCCTGATGTCCGTCGGTGTGGACCTGCTGAAGAAACTGGGATTCCGCGTGACCGACGCCACGTCCGATTGGGGCACGATGCTGCAGCGGCGGGGCAATAAGAAACCCATCGACCAGGGCGGATGGAGCGTGCTGATCGCATTGTTCAGCGCCAGTGAGTTCGCGACACCGGCCGGCAACATCCTGCTACGCGGCAACGGCAAGGATGCGTGGTTTGGCTGGCCCTCGGCACCGCGATTGGAGGCGCTGCGCGAATCCTGGTTCGATGCCCCCGATCTGGATGCACAGAAAAAGATCGGTGTTGCGATGCAGGAACAGTTCTTCCAGGACCTGCCTTACATCCCGCTCGGCCAATATCTCGGCGAAACCGCATACCGGCGCGGCCTGACCGATGTCCGGCGCGGCATCGTCCTGCCCCTGAACGTTCGACACGCGTGACATCGGTCAGGCCGACTGCAACCTGCGACGGGTCCTATCATACGTTATTCCGCCGCCCGAGCCTCCGGCGCATCGCCGAGGCGGTAACTGGCCGCGGGATGCCGCGCGGGAAGCCTTGGATGACCAAAGATCTTCTGGCGCAACGGACCTGGCGCATACTGCGTCTTGAACGCGCCACGCGATTGCAGTTCGGGCACCAGAAAATCAACGACGGCCTCCAGGCTCTCCGGCACCACGACCCGGGTCAAATTGAACCCGTCGATATCCGCCTCCTCTACCCAGGCCTGGAGTTCGTCTGCGACGGTCGCGGGGGAACCGACGATGAAAGCCCCGCGTCCACCGACCTGGCCGAAGCTCACCAGGTCGCGCACGGTCCAGCGACGGTCGGGGCTGCGGATGGTGATCGATTCGATCAGCGATCGCATGGC
This sequence comes from Acidisphaera sp. S103, assembly GCF_009765975.1. Taxonomy (GTDB): domain Bacteria; phylum Pseudomonadota; class Alphaproteobacteria; order Acetobacterales; family Acetobacteraceae; genus Rhodopila. The sequence continues at coordinate 10,222 of NZ_LMUJ01000072.1, forward strand.
ATTGCCTTCGACATGCTGGATCGGTTCGTCCGGATCGTAACGAGACAGATCGATGCCGGACCAGCCGGACAGCAGCGCCAGCGATCCCCGATCGTCCACCCAGCGTTGGTATTCAGCGTGTTTGTCGTTGGCCTCGGCGTCCGTCGGCGCAACGATAATGGTCGCGCCGAGGAAGATCTTGACGTCGTCCGACCGCCGCCCTTTTTCCACGGCATGGCGGCGTATATCCCGCACCGTCTCGGCTGCCAGCCGCTTGGTATGGCCGTTGATGAACACCGCTTCGGCATGACCGCCGGCGAACCCGCGCCCGGCGGCCGAAGCACCGGCCTGGAACAGGAACGGCGTCCGCTGCGGGGAGGGATGCACCAGATGGATCGCATCCAGATCGTAATGCGCGCCATGATGCGATATCCGCCGTACCCGGTCGGGCCGGGTATACGTCCGCGTCTGGCGGTCGCGCACAAGCGCGTCGTCGGCCCAGCTTCCTTCCCACAACGCATAGACGACGTCCAAGAACTCCTCGGCGGCAACGTAACGCTGATCGTGGTCCGTCAGCCCGCCCTGCCCCGCACCCTTGGCGCCACTGTCCAGGATCCCAGTGACGATGTTCCAGGCCATACGGCCCCGGGTCAGGTGGTCCAGCGTGGAGAAGCGGCGGGCGAGCAAGTAGGGCCTCTCATAGGTCAGCGTGACGGTGACGCCGAAACCGATATGTTCGGTCACGGCGGCCATCAGCGGCACCACCGGGAACGGATCGAGTGTAGGCGCCTGGGCAGCCGTACGGATGGCGGTATCGGGGCTGTTGCCATAGACATCGTAGACCCCGATCACGTCGGCCAGGAAAATGGCGTCGAGCAACCCGCGCTCCGCCGTTTTCGCCAATTGGGTCCAGTATTCCGGCGTGTCATGCCGGACGGAGGCATCGTTCGGATGCGCCCACAGCCCCCCCATGTGTGGCTCGGTGCGTTCATGTGGAACGCGTTCAGGCGGATCTCCTTGGGCATGCTATTCGGCCGCCGCGGCGTGAGTGGCGAGGCGACCGGCCGGGCGTTTCAGGCCGAGATGCTCGCGCAACGTGGTTCCCTCGTATTCGTGCCGAAACAGTCCGCGCCGCCGCAGCTCGGGCACGACCAGTTCGACAAAATCCACCAGGCCGTCCGGCAGCGTCGGGGGCATGATGTTGAATCCATCGGCACCGTAATTGACGAAACGTTCTTCCAGTTGGTCGGCGATCTGCTGCGGCGTGCCGACCTATTGCCAATGTCCGCGGGCACCGGCGATGCGCAGATACAATTGTCGGATGGTCAGATTCTCCCGCTTCGCGAGGTCTATCAGCAGAACGCGCCGGCTTTTGCCGCCATCGGTTTCCGGCAGGTCCGGCACCGGGCCATCCAACGGGAATCGCGAAAAATCGAAGCCACCGGAATGGTTCGCCAGCAGGCCCAGGCCGACGACCGGATCGATCTGCGATTGCAGCGCTTCGAATTTTTCCTGTGCTTCGGTCTCCGTCCGCCCCACCACCGGAAACACGCCGGGCATGATCTTCAGATCGTCCGGCGAGCGTCCGTATTTCGCCATCCGCCCTTTCACATCGGCATAGAATCCG
>NZ_LMUJ01000072.1:11837-122739 GCF_009765975.1 Acidisphaera sp. S103
AAGCGTCTGTTGCGCGGTGAAGATTGCCTCGGCCGTGCGGGCGGCCAGTTCCTTGCCGGGTTCGGAGGCACCGGCCTGCACAACCACCGGATGTCCCTGCGGAGAACGGGCGATATTCAGCGGTCCTCGCACCCTGAAGTGCCGGCCCCGATGATCCAGCGTATGGACCTTCGCGGTATCGAAATATTCGCCACTGGCCCGGTCCCGGGTGAACGCGCCGTCGTCGATGGTGTCCCACAGCCCGGTAACCACATCGGCGAATTCCACACCCCACACTAAGGTTATATACAGCGACGGCGGCGCGCTAGTTATTCATTGGCCCTGGCTGATGGAGGGTGGGAACGTCCCACCACACCGGCCCGGGTCACGAACACAGTCGGATCGTCGCCCGATCGAGGCATCGCACATCGCGAAATCCCGCGACGATCTTGCACGTCAAATAGCTTCGGGAGCGGTTGGCACACTCCACATTCATCGATTTCGAGGGATCTCCGACGCCCCATCGAAGGATGAACCGCTTCGGCCAGGACGCAGTCCGCCGCGCGAACAAACCCGCCAGTGGGCTGGTCGGCTTTGCCGCCATACGCTCCGCCGCGAGCGTCTTCGCGAGATCGCGCTCTCCAGCCCGAAATGCCGCCTCGATCAAGGTCAGATCGATAACGTCACGCTGGGCATGCCTGCCGCCAAAACGGTGGGCAATCGTCCGCACCGGGCGGATCAGTTGCACCGCGTAATCATAGTGGCAAAACCGCCATGGTCACGATCGCCGCGGAGCTAGGTGGCGAGCGGCAGGCGGAACTGGACAAGGCCGTCGCGATCGAGCTGCTCGACGATCACGTCGCCCCAGTGGACATAGGCCGCCAGGGTGACTCGCCGTTGTTCCAGGGTCGGCAGCTTGGGCAATGCCTCGGACGGGTCCAGCGCGGGCTGATCCAGTCCCCGTCCCGGTTCCCCCAATCCAGCCGCAATCCAGCCGGCCGTCCCGCCGGCCAGGGCGAGAACACGCCGCTTGCCGTGCCAAACGAGTTCAGCGGCCGCAAGCCGTGCCAACGCACCGTCGGAGGAGGTCAGCACGATGGGTCCCGTCCCCGGCGCCTGGTCCAGCCGGCTGACCAACGTCAATCGCCGCACGACGATCGAGCCGGGAATGTAGAGACGCTCGCGGAAATAGGGCGGCGGCGCTTCCAGATCCAGCACCACTGCGCCGGACGCGATCAGCGCCGCCAGATCAACGGGCTGGATCGTTTCGCCACTATACAAGTCGCCCAGGATCCGCTTCTCGACCCGTCCACTCTCCGTTCGATCTGCCGGTGCTACGGGATGGATAAAGACATTGCTGAGGCCAAGCTGATACAGCCACGACGCGGTGATGGCGGCGCGCACCAGGTCTGGATCGTCAAGCAGGACGATCCGCCCCTCCCGCACGCCAACATAACGGTCCGTCGCCTGAACAAGCTGCCCGCCGGGCGCCGACAGCGCGCCAGGAAAGTGGCCGGCCTCGAATTCCTCGGCCGTACGGACATCGAACAGATAAAGCGTGCGATCCGTTCGGCTGGACCTGAATGTGTCGAGCAGGGCACGGTCGATCGTCCGCACACCGAACCGGGCGGCGATGCGCGAAGCAGCTTCCCGAGCCTTGGCCAGACCTGCCGCCGACGGTTTGCCGGCCTGCGCTGTCGCGCCTCGGCTTGGCTCCAGTCCCGCCAGCAGCCATGCCGCGGTTCCGTTCTCCAACGATACGACCGGATTGGGAATACCGGCGTTCAGCAGCGCCTGTGCACCGATGATGGCGCGGGTGCGTCCGGCACAGTTGACCACGACCTGGGTTGTCGGTGACGGTACCGCATCAAACACCCGGTGCAGCAGTTCCGCGCCCGGTGCCGCGATACCATCCGGGATGCTGATGTGGTTGAATTCCTCCAGCGGACGGGTATCGAGCACAATCACGTCCTGCCCGGAGCTGAGGAGCTTATGAAGCTCCCCGGCGCCGATCTTCGGGGTTTGATAGTGCCGCTCGACGAACTCCCCCAGTGCCTTGCTCAGCGAATTCAGGCCAGTGATCAACTCGTTGCCCCCGACACCCCAGCTCCGAAGGCCGCCGGCCAGTACCCGGACGTTCTGATATCCTATCGCCGTCAGGCGGGCGGCGGCGGCCGGTGCCAGGCTGGCGCCGTCATCGTCGGTCACCACGATGCGCACGCCGCTCCGCGGCAGCAATTCGGCCGCCCGCAGTTCGATCTCGCTGAAAGGCAACTCCACCGCCACCGAGATGTGGCCAGAGGCATAACGGTCGCCTTCGCGGACATCGACGACCGCGATCTCGTCCGGGTCGAGTACCGCCCGTCTCAATTCCTCCGCCGTGATGCTTTCCACTCGGACTGCTTCGACATCGGCCATGTGAGGTCTCCCAGTGTTGACGTTCACGCTACATTCGCGAGCGGCGCCGCCGCGGATAATCGGCGAGGGTGCGATAAGCCAAGGTGGTCACGCAGGGTTGTCCCGTTGTAGGCCTGCCGGAACAGTCCACGACGGCGCAGCTCCGGCACGACATGGTCCACGAACAGCTCCAGCCCTGACGGGTAGGCGTCCATGTTCAGGTTGAAACCATCTGCCGCCCGGCCACGAAACCACACCTCCATATCATCGGCAATCTGGTCCGGCGTTCCCACGATGATGCGGTGCCCGCCGTGCGGATTGCGCCCAAGCACCTGGCGAACGGTGAGATTTTCGCGGCTCGCTTCGCGAACGATATTTTCCACGAACCCCCTCGATACATGGTTGCTGACATGGTCCAGAATATCGGTTGGGAACGGACGATCGAGGCGCAGCCGGTCCGCGTCGATGCCAAATCGTTCGGCCAGCTTCACCCGCTCCTCATCGAGATCCAGCAGCGCGTCCATCTCCGCCTTGCGCGCCCGTGCCTCGGCTTCGGTGCTGCCGATCACCGGATAAAGTCCGGGCAGGACGACCAGCCCGTCGGGATCGCGCCCAAATCCCACGGCCAATGCCTTGACGTTCGCGTAGAAGCCCTGCGCTTCCCCGAATGTTCGTTGCACGGTGAACAACGCGTCGGCCCACCGCGAACCCAGTCGCTGGCTTGCGTCGGATGCCCCGGCCTGCACCAGCACGGGGCGGCCTTGCGGCGAGCGCGGCACGTTCAGCGGACCACGCACCGAAAACGAATAGCCCTGGTGGTCTATCGGACGAACCCGGTCGAGATCGGCATAGATCCCGGTCCCCACATCAGCCACCAGCGCATCATCATCCCAACTGTCCCACAGTTTCACTACCACCTCGACGAATTCCTCCGCCCGCTGGTAGCGGTCGGCGTGCGGCGGCAATTCCGGCAGTCCGAAATTCGCCGCCGCTCCGTTGTGCTGCGTGGTCACGATGTTCCACGCCGCACGGCCCTTGCTGATATGATCGAGCGAGGCAAACCGACGGGCCACATGAAACGGATGCTCGAATGTCGTTGAGGCGGTCGCCACCAGGCCAATCCGTTCGGTTACCGCCGCCATCGCGGTCAGCACGAGCGCCGGATCGAGCGCCTGCCACGGGCGGTCCCGCGCCGTGGCGTCGAGCGCGGAGTGGTCCGCGAAGAACACCGCATCGAAGGTGCCGCGTTCCGCGATCCGTGCGATTTCCAGAAAGCCGTTGAGGTCGGTGACGGAACGCGGGTTGGCCTGCAACCGCCAGGCCGCGCCGTGGCGTCCCGAGGGAATGACGTTGGCGTTCAGGTGAAGCTGCCGGGTCATGCTATTTGTCACCCCAGTTGGTCCGGGCCGCCACGAACCGTGCGTTCGAGCAGCGGCGTCCGGTAGAACTTTCTGCGTCTGTGTATATGTCTATATAACTATCTTATGTAGGTCAACATACTCCATGCATTCGAGAACCCGAATGTCGCCGTGCCGCAAGGGCAACGGCATTTATCAGGGACAGCCCAATCGACGGTGAGGCCATAGCGACATAGCATTTCAAATGTGGGGACACCGCCACACCCACATACCCCGATTTACGTGATCTAGGGCGGTTAAATTACATTATACGTGTTGACGGCGTGTTAAGCAGGTATCATCGTATCCCCAGGTTGTCCGTGTCGCGGCGTATCGGGCAACACCGATGCCCGATACGCGCGATCCTCACAGTGGATCGCCACCCCGCTCTATCAGGAAAGGGAGCCCCCCCCCATGAATGACCTTGCCGTCCAATCCAAACTCGACTTTCTGGCCCCGGTCACCCCGAATTCCGATGCATTGCGCGCGCTGTTCGACAGCATCGCCGAGGGCGCCAGTGAGCGGGAGCAGGAGCGCCGGCTTCCCTATGATGTCATCGACCTGATCCGCCGCTCCAGACTGTGTGCATTGCGGATCAAGACGGTCAACGGCGGCCCCGGCGCCACCGCTCGGGAATTGTTCGATGTCGTCATCCAATTGGGCGACGCTGACCAGAACGTTGCACATATCGTGCGAAACCATTTCGCTCTCGTCGAGCGCTTCGTGCGGAACCACCCACAGGGGAAGCATGCCAAATGGCTCACGGCAGTTCTGGATGGGGCCATCATCGGGCTTGCATTCGGGGAACTGGAAACCAAACAGGCAGGCAGCCGTGAGGTCCGTACGACGCTGGCACCGGACGGCGGCGGCTATCGCCTCAACGGCATCAAATACTATAGCACCGGCAGTCTGTTTTCAGACTACGTGCTGGTACGCGCCGTCACCCTGGACGGGGAGTCTGCGTCGGCGATCGTTCCGGCCAACCGCGAAGGGGTCGAACTGGTCGACGATTGGGACGGGTTCGGCCAACGCCTGACCGGCAGCGGTACAACAATCCTGCGCGACGTATGGGTTGAAGCGGATGAGGTCGTGTTCGACCGCGAGGGACCATTCTACACCCAACCGTACACCGCAACGATTCCGCAGCTGATCCTAACCGCTATCAATGCCGGTATCCTGCGATCGATCCTGCGGGACGCCACCGCACTGGTTCACCGGCGGCAACGATCGTACTACCATGCAGCAGCCGAGCGCCCGGCCGACGATCCGATTTTGCAGCAGACTGTGGGGCAGATCGCCAGCAACGCATTCGCCGCCGAGGCGACCGTGCTCGCGGCCGCGGATGCGCTGGACGTTCTCGACGCGGTACGCGACCGCGGCGAACACGATACGTCAGCGGCCTTGGAGGCGTCTCTGCGTGCCGCCAAAGCGAAGGTGGTGGTCGATGAACTGACCATCCGTTCCGCCAGCCTACTGCTGGACGTCGGCGGGGCATCGGCAACCAAACATTCCCAAAATCTCGACCGGCACTGGCGCAACGCCCGCACGCTCGCCTCCCACAATCCCGGCACGTACAAGGCGCGCGCGATCGGCGACCATGTCATCAACGGCGTGCCGCTTCCAACCAGCGGATTCTTCTGAACACGCCGTGCGCCACCGAAACAGAGACGAACCATGACCGTAACCGCCACATGACGTCGATCGTATTCAACTCGGTGACAGTCACACGGCCCTTGCCGCGATCAGGGCTCCAATCCGGCGACGATACCGGCCTGATCGATCTTAGTCCGCAACCGAACCTCGCGCGGCGGAAGTCTGCCCGGGCGCGCTGGCACCGCGTGATGCTGCGAGCGACTATGCCGCTGGTGATCCTTCTGATCTGGCAACTGGCCTCCACTTTTGGCCTGGTAACGCCGGAGGTGTTGCCTTCCCCGTCCGACATCGGATCCGCCTTCGCCGAACTCGTTCGTCTTGGCGACCTTCAGGCCGCCCTTCCCGTGTCACTCGGCAGGGCCCTGACCGGCCTGGCAATCGGTGGAACGACCGGACTGGCGATCGGCCTGTTCGCCGGACTGTGGCGGATCGGCGAGGGCCTGTTTGATGCACCGTTACAGATGCTGCGGACCATTCCGTTCATCGCGCTTGTTCCCTTGTTCATCACCTGGTTCGGTATCGGGGAACTGGCTAAGCTGATGGTGATCATCGCCGCAACGATCTTCCCGATGTATCTCAACACCTACGCCGGAGTACGAGGCGTCGATCCGAAGCTGATCGAAGCCGCGTCTATTTTTGGCCTGAGTCATCGGCACACAGCCTGGCATGTCATTCTGCCGACCGCACTGCCGTCCATCCTGGTCGGCTTGCGGTATGCCTCGGGGGCCGCATTGCTGGCCCTGGTCGTCGCGGAACAGATCAACGCCAGCTCCGGCATTGGCTACATTCTGAACAATGCCAACATGAACCAGCGCTCCGACATCATCATCGCCGGCATCCTGGTTTACGCCGCGTTGGGAATCGCCATCGATCTGCTTATGCGGATGGTGGAACATCTCGCGCTGCCGTGGAGGGCCAAGCTTGTCCTCGCCTGATCACGCCGTCGAACTCCACCAGGTTCGCCGAGTTTTCGGCGAACGTGCCGTTCTCGACGGCTTCGAACTGACCATCCGATCGGCCGAATTCGTTGCGGTTCTTGGCCCATCGGGCACTGGCAAAACGACGTTGCTGCGTCTGCTGTCGGGACTGGATCAGGCTGATGCCGGTTCCGTGCGCGTGGCGCGCCGGCGGTCCGTCGTATTCCAGGAGCCGCGGCTCGTGCCGGCCAAACGCGTATGGCAGAACGTCGTCCTGGGCCAACGGGGTTCCGCGGCTCGCCAGCAGGCGGTCGCTGCGTTGACAGAGGTTGGTCTTGCCGATCACGTCGACGCCTGGCCGAAGACGCTGTCCGGCGGAGAAGCACAGCGTGTGGCTGTGGCCAGGGCGATGGTGCATGAACCAGGTCTGCTGTTGCTGGATGAGCCGTTCGCCAGCCTGGACGCACTGACCCGCATCCGGATGCATGAACTTGTCGCGCAGCTTTGGCAGCGACACCGCCCGGCTGTCGTACTCGTTACGCATGACGTCGATGAGGCCATTCTGCTAGCGGACCGGGTGATCGTGCTCTCTCATGGCTGTGTGACCCTTGACCTGCCGATTGGCATCCCACGTCCACGCGGGCGCACCGGACGGCAGTTCGCTGAATTGCGCGCCAGTCTGCTGAGCAAACTCGGCGTATTGGTTCATTGACGCACCAAGGAAGATCGACATGGCCGTTTCCCGCCGCCGCCTGATGACCCTGGCCGGGGCTGCCGCTCTAGCGGCACCGTACGTCCGTGCAGATGAGCGGAAAGTCAGGCTGATCGTTGGAACGCAGGACATCGCACTGCAGGAAACCGTCAATGCCTCGAAGGTCCTGGATGGCAGTCCGTTCGATCTGCAGTGGGCGACGCTGCCCGGTCCGGCGGCCCAGCTTTCCGGCCTGTATTCAAAGGCGATCGATGTCGGACTGATGGGTGATACGTCGTTGATTATCGAGCAAGGACGTGCCCGCACCGATTGGACCGGAAGCAATCAGCCGCTGCAGATCGTTGCCGGCTGGCGGAATCTGGACCGCGCCTATCCGCCGATCATCACCGCTGTTCGCACCGCGGCGAATATCAATACGCTGGCCGATCTGCGCGGGAAGACGTGGGCTTTCAACTTCGGCGGATTCAATTACCTGCAATATGTCCTCACCCGCATCAAGGCCGGCCTGAAGGTCAGCGACATCGTGCCGGTGCAGCTTGTGGATACAAATGCCGCGGCGGCGGCCTTCAACAGCGGCCGAGCGGATGTGTTCTCCGGCGGGCCAGGGCCGATTATCGAGGCACTGAACAAGGGGACGGCACGCATCCTGATCATCAGTGATGATCTCGATATTCCCTCTCTCGGCGTCTTCACGGCCCGCGCCGACGTGCTTCGCGACGATGCCAAGAGCCAGGCATTAGCGGATTTCCTCAACCGCGTCCGGCTGCATTGGACGTGGTACGCCAACAACCTTGGCGCCGTGGAGCGCATCCTTGTCGAGAAACTGAAACAGACACCAGACAAGGCAAAATACTACGCCGCCTCCGGCGCATCCGTGTTCCGTCCGCTCGACGATGACCTGATGCGCCATGAACAGCGCATCGCTGACGTGCTGTTCGAATCCAAGGACATCAACAAGAAGATCGACGTAAACATCGAATTCAGCCGCCGGTTCAATCAGGCGACTGTCCAGGCCAGTTGAACATAGTTGGGTCAGAACGATATCGGGCGCATCGTGGGCGACGACTTCGTCAACGGCAAACTGCCCGACCTCGCCTGGGGTGTCGGGGTTGCTGAAAAGGCTGGGAAGGGCACCGACGCATGACCGAATTGCTGTTCAACGCTTTCATCATGAATACCGTTTCTCACATCCAGCACGGATTGTGGCGGCACCCGGCCGCGCGGCAGGCCGACTTTGACGACGTACAGGTCTGGATCGACCTGGTCAGGACGCTGGAGTCAGGTCTCTTCGATGCCGCCTTCTTCGCCGATGTGGTGGGACTGTATGGGCCGGTCAACGGCGATTACGAGGTCAACGCCCGCGAGGGCCTGCAGATCCCCAGTCACGATCCTTCCGTCCTGATGTCGGCGCTGGCCGTGAATACCGAGCATCTCGGGCTTGCCTTTACCAGTTCGGTGCTTCAGGCCCATCCGTTCGAATTCGCCCGGCGTGCGTCGACCCTCGATCACATCAGCAAAGGCCGCATTGCCTGGAACATCGTGACCAGCACGCAGGAAAATGCCGCGCGGAATTTTGGCCTGGATCGGCTGACAGCGCACGATGAGCGGTACGAATGGGCCGACGAATATCTGGATGTCGTATTCAAGCTCTGGGAAGGATCATGGGACGAAGGGGCACTGCTGAAGGATCGCCAGCGAGGCGTATTTTCCGACTACACGAAAATCCACAAGATCCATCATGTCGGGAAGCGATATCGGGTAGAAGGTCCACACCTGCCCGCACCATCGCCACAGCGCACGCCGCTGCTGTTCCAGGCCGGGTCCTCCCCGGCCGGCCGCGCTTTCGCGGCGCGCAACGCCGAGGCTCAGTTCATTTCGACACCAAATCCGGCGGCGGCGGCAGAACTGATCGCCGACACGCGCCGCTTGGCCGAAGCCGCAGGGCGCCATAGTGACGACATTAAATTCTTCCAGGGGTTCGTCCTTGTAACCGGCAGTACGGAGGAAGAGGCTCGGCGTAACGAAGCAGATCTTGAGCGATATATCAGTCCTGACGGTTTCCTGGCCCATGCAAATCTGGGCGTCTCGCAGGACGACGGCCGTCCGCTGCCGCCTGATACGTTGCTGGCCGATGTAAAGACGAACGGCGGCCGCAGTCATATCGAATGGATGCGCAAAAGCGTGCCTGACCGAGAGCCGACTGTCGCCGACCTGGGTAGATTGACGTCCCGTCGGCACGCTCGCCTGGTTGGCACGCCGGAGCAAATCGCCGATCAACTCGTTGTCTGGCAGCAGGCCGGCATCGATGGGGTGAACCTGATCAACTGGATGATTCCCGGTTCGTACGAGGAATTTTCGCGGCACTTGCTGCCCGTTCTTCAGAAACGAGGCCTTGCCAAGCACGAATATGCAAAAGGCACGCTACGCGCCAAACTGTTCGGTCACGACCGGCTCAATGATCGCCATCCTGCTGCCCGCTACCGAGGCTACTTTACACCGCGGTAGCGCCCGAAGCTGCCGCGCCGCTCGACCGGACGTCATGACGCTTCAAACGGAAGGCGCTTCATTGAGGCGCGCCAAGATCGTAATGATCGCGTAGCGTGGCGCCTTCGTAGTCGCGGCGAAACAGGCCGCGTCGTTGCAAAATAGGGACCACACCATCAACGAAGTCGGTAAGGCCACCAGGCAGATAAGCTGGCATGAAGTTGAATCCGTCGGCCGCTCCGTTGCTGAACCATTCCTCTATCCGCTCGGCGACCTGTTCCGGGGTACCGATCATGGTCTGATGGCCGCGGGCACCGGCCATGCGCTGAAGAAGCTGGCGCAGCGTCAAGTTCTCCCGCTGAACCAGCGTCGCAACTAGGGCGGTACGGCTGCGATGGGTTTCCACCGTTTCGTTCTCTGGGAAGGCATCGGCCGGCAACGGCGCATCGAGTGGATAATTACTGAGGTCCACGCCGGTGAAACCGCGCAACTGGCGCAGCCCGTATTCCGGCGCGATCAGTTCGTCGAACTCGGCGGCCAGATTCTTCGCCTCGGCCTCAGTACCCCCGATGATGGGGCTGAGTCCGACAACGATCCGCACCCGATCAGGGTCGCGCCGGTTCTCGATCACACGCCGGCGGAACCCCGCGTAGAACTGCTGGCCGTCCTCCAACGTTCGCTGGGCAGTGAACACGACCTCGGCGTGCCGAGCGGCGAACGCCATGCCGGTTTCGGATGACCCTGCCTGAATCAGCACCGGCCGGCCTTGGGGAGAACGCGGGACATTCAGCGGGCCGCGAACTTTGAAAAATTCACCCTCATGGAAAATTTCATGAATTCTTCCGGCATCGGCATAAATATCGTTGGCGCGGTCGTCGATGATCGCGTCCGCATCCCAGCTATCCCACAGCTTCTTCACTGCCTGAACAAAATCCTCGGCGCGACGGTAGCGGTCCCGATGGGCAGCGATGCCATCCAGCCCATAGTTCAGCGCCACGGCTTCGTTGCTGGTGGTTACGATGTTCCATCCAATGCGCCCCCCACTGAGCTGATCCAGCGAGGCGATCTTGCGTGCCACGCTGAACGGCTCGTTGAACGTGGTGGAAACGGTTGCAGCCAGCCCGATCGTATGGGTCACGGCACTCAGCGCGCCGTGCAGCGCGATCGGGTCGAGCTGCTCCACCGGCCGGTATGTCACGTTGTCGGACAAGGCCGGCGTATCGCCGTAGAACACGGCATCGAGCTTTCCCCGCTCCGCGATGTCGGCGATCATCTTGTGGAAAGCAAGCGAACTGAGACGTACCGGCGCGGTACGCGGATGCCGCCACGAAGCCTCATGGTTGCCGCCGGTGCTGACGTGGACGTTGAAATGAAGCTGACGCGGACGCCTGGTCATGGTGTCGGTTCCTCGGAAAAGTCGGGTGCTTGATCGCGTGCATTGCGTGCCATGTGTCCGCTCGGTTCAGCCGCGATCCGAAAGAACGGCCCTCACGCGGCCAGCGCGAAACGCAGGCGCGGGACAGCAGCGACAAGGTCTTGGGTGTAACGACATTGCGGACGCAGCAGGATGTCGTCCACGTCGCCGCTTTCCACCGCTTCGCCCTGGCTCATGACCAGCACCCTGTCGCTCAGGTGATGGATGACGCCGAGATCGTGGGAGATGAACAGGTAACTGATTCCGAATTGATGCTTGAGATCGCCCAGCAGATCGAGGATCTGCGCCTGGATGGAAACGTCCAGAGCGGAAACGGGTTCGTCGCACACAATGACCTTCGGGCGCGAGGCGATCGCTCGGGCGATCGCGACCCGCTGACGCTGGCCGCCCGACAATTCAAGCGGCCGGCGGATGCGAAACGCATTGGACAGGCTGACAAGCTCCAGCAACTCGGTGACGCGTGCCCGCCGATGCGCCTCATCCTTTGGCAGGCTGTCCTCAATGACACGCTCGACAGTCCAACGGGGGTCGAAGGAACTCAGCGGGTCCTGATAGACGATCGAGATGCCGCGCCGCCATTTCCGGCGCTGCCGTTCCGGCAAGGCCGTCCAGGGCGCACCGTTGAGCAGTACCTCGCCTTCATCGGGCGTTTCGAGCGCCATCACCATGCGCGCCACGGTGGATTTGCCCGACCCGGATTCACCTACGATCCCTAACGTCTCGCCGGTGTTCAGCGAAAACGAAACGCCGCGCACGGCGGTGTGCAGGCTTCCGTCCGGGCGTCGAAACCGCTTCACCAGCCCGTTCGCCTGCAACAGCGGATTTTCCGCATACGACGGTGCCGCCGGTTGCACAGGCAACGACGGGCGCGGTGCCGACGCGGGCGCCAGCCGCGTGCCGCGCGAATGCATCGACGGAACGGCATTGAGCAGGCGGCGTGTGTACTCGTGGCGGGGTTCCCGGAAAACCTGGTCGGCAGCTCCGCACTCCACGACCTCTCCACGCCGCATGACGATCACCTCGTCGGCCATGCGGGAAACGACTGCGAGGTTGTGGCTGATCAGGATCAGCGCCTTGCCGCGCGCCTGTGTCTCCGCCAGCAAATCCAGTATTCGCGCCTGCACCGTGACGTCCAGGGCAGTCGTCGGTTCGTCGGCGATCAGCAGCTTCGGGTCCAACGCCAGGGACGCGGCTATCAGTGCGCGCTGGCGTTGGCCGCCCGACAGCTCATGCGGCAGTTGCCGCGCCTTGACGGTTGGTTCCGGCACACCAACCCGTTCCAACAACCGAACGACATGCTCGGTCCGTTCGGTTCGCGACCTCGCCTCGCCATGCAGTTGCAGACCTTCTGCGATCTCCCGGCCAACCGGCCGCAACTGATCCAGGGATACCAGCGCATCCTGCAGCACGAAACCGATATGCCGGCCGCGGACGCGCCGCCACTCGCGATCCGGCAAGGCAGTCAGGTCGCGGCCTTCGAAGGAAAGACGGTCGGCCTGCACCAGGGCGCCCTGCCCTGCCAAGCCGACCAGGCTGCGCGCCGTCACACTTTTCCCCGATCCGGACTCCCCGACGATGGCGAGGCAGCGTCCCGCTTCCACGGTGAAAGAGACACCCTTAACAACTTCGTTACCGCGTCCGAAGGATACGCGCAGATTGTCGACGGCGAGCAGAGGAGGATTGATCATACCGGGTGAAACCGTCCTTCCAGCCGGTCCTGGAGATGCTGGCCGATGACGGTAACGGACAAGGCGAAGACGATGATGGCGAATCCGGGCATCACCTCCAGCCACCACGCATTGACGACGTAGTCGCGTCCTGCATCCAGCAGCGCACCCCATTCCGGCGACGGTGGCGCGACACCCAGGCCAAGGAAGGCGAGTCCCGAGGCCCAGACGATGGACTGGCCCAACCCCAGCGTGATCATCACGACGAGCGGCCGCATGGCGTTGGGAAAAATGTGTTGGCGGACGATGCGTTGCCACGAATGCCCGAGTGCCGTTGCCGCTTCCACATATCCTGCCCTCCTGACCGCCAGAAATTGTCCCCGGATCATGCGGGCATATCCCGGCGCGGTGCCGACACCCACGGCCACGATCAGGGTTGCGGTCGTGGCATCGAAGATCGTTACGAACAGCAAGGCGAGGAACAGGTTGGGGAACGCGAACATTACCTCCAGAAAGCGGCTGATGAGGCTGTCGGCCATGCGCCCACCAAGGCCGGCGGCAATGCCCAGCGTCAGGGCGATCGACATGCTGAGCGTTGTCGCGCCAACCCCGATCGCCATCGATTGCGCCGTTCCCTGGACGACGCGGGAGAAGACGTCACGGCCCGACTGGTCGGTACCGAAGATATGGCTGAGGGACGGGGCTTGGAGCGTCGAGAACAGATCGGTCCGGAATGGGTCGTGTGTCCGCAGCACGCCAGGCGCCAAAGCGGCGAGCACGAAGCCGCCGAGGATGAAGGCGGCAACGTAGACGCTGACGGGTATGCTCGTTACAAACGTTACGACATAGGTAAGTCGCCGACGAAAATCGCCGGAGAAACCCAAACGGGTGCCGGTGATGGTGCTTGTACTGCTCATGCTGCCTTCAATCGGGGGTCGATGATAGGATAGGCGAGATCGACGATCAGGTTTGCAACGATATACATACCGGCGGAAACGACGATGATGCCCGTCACCAGGGGGATGTCGCGCACGGACGTGGCGCTGACCAGCAGACCGCCGATACCGGGCCGAGCAAAGACGGTTTCGATGACGGCCGCACCGGAAAACAATGCCCCGAGGGCCCAGCCTGAAAGGGTTACGCCCGGCAGCACGGCGTGCCGTAGCACGTGGCGTAACCTGACTCCGAAGTCCCCCATCCCGCGCATGCGTGAGGACATCACGAAAGGCTGCTCCAGCACGCGTGCGAATTCCTCCCGGATGATCCGGCCGATGAAGCCGGAGAGCGGGATCGCCAATGCCAGGGACGGCAATACCAGGCCAGGAAGACCGTTATTGCCCTCGACCGGGAACAAGCCGAGTTTGACCGCGAAGATAACCAGCAGAATCGTGCCGATCCAATACGGCGGCGAAACCGCAATCGCAACCTGCAACGCCCCGACGAAGGACGATACCCGACCCTGGCGCCCCGCGGTGGCAAGTGTCAGGACGATTGCCATGACCCATGCCAAAACCAGAGCCGATAGCGTAAGCTGGATGGTTGGCCAGATCTGTTCGGCGATAATGTCGATGACCGGGCGGTGTGCCTGATAGGATTCGCCAAAGTCGCCGCTGACCAAGCCGGAAATGTAATGAGAATATTGCACGATCAGGGGATCGTTGAAGCCGTATTTGGCATTCACCGCCGCGATCTGCGCCGCACTCGGCTGGCTGAACGTACCAGACGCAAGATTGATGATCATCTCGGCTCGGTTGCCCGGCATCAGAGCCTGGACGCAAAAGGTGAACGTCGCAGTGGCCCAAAAGACGGTAATGGCTCCCAACAGGCGGCTGGCGACCCAACGGACACGCCGTCTGCCGCCCGCCCTATCGGCTGTCGACGCAACACCCGCGGTAACTACGCTCATTTCTCGAAATACGCGTCGTAGAAGACCGGCTCACTGACTGGCCCCGATATCCAGACATCCTTGAGCTTCGGCTGGCTGGCGATCGACACGGTGAGGGGAAACAGGCCGACGACGGCGGCGTTGTCGACAATGAGGCGCTGGGCGTCCTGATAAAGTTTCAGACGTTCTTTGTCATCGAAGTCGCTGTCGGCCGCCGCGATCAGCTTCCATAGCGCCGGGGGTTGGAAGCGGGAGGCATTGTTCGCATTCACGAACCCATCATGGTCGGGCCGCCAGGAGATTTTCAGGATTTCCGCGCCGGCGGCAACCCAGTAAGCAGGCTGGGCCTCATAATCGTGCGGACCACGCCCCTTGCCGGCAAACCAGTCGGCCTGTTGGATCGGCTTCAACACGACATTGAAACCGGCAGCGCGGGCCTGGTCCTGCAGGATCTGAAGCACCAGAACTCCGTCGCTCGAGATCAGCGAGCCGCCGGCGTAGAGCAGCCGCACCGTGAGCGGCTTACCGTCTTTGGTACGGATGCCATCGGAGGTGCGCCCGGTCCAACCGGCTTCATCCAACAGGCGGTTGGCGGCGGTGAGATCGTACGGATCGGAAGCGTCAAGTTCCTTTACCCTCTCGGGGGAGCTTATGCTCATGGAGCCGTTGGCGTTGTATGGCACCGCGCCACGAAACGCGACGTCGACCGCCTGGCGCCGTTCCGAGACATGGGCAAAGGCCTGGCGCACGCGCACGTCGTCGAACGGTGGAAACGCAGTATTCAGTTGCAGGCGCGTGGGGGTCCCGCCGGTGATGTCCCGGATGACTGTGAATCGCTTGTTCGCGTCCGCCCAATCGACGGCCGGTACGTCATAGATCGCATCGGACTCGTCAGTCAGCAGGGAACCGTAGCGAACCGTGTTGTCCTTCAGGAACTTCCAAATGATTTCGTCCACATAGGCCGGTCCCTGATGCTTAGCGGTGGCGGGGGCTGAATTATAATTCGGGTTGCGCTTCAGGATGACGTTCTGGCCGTGATTCCATTTTTCGACATAGAAAGGTCCCGACCCGATCGGCTTCTCACATGTCGCCTGCGGACCAAGCGCCAAGGCGGTCGGGGAGAGAAGTCCGAAGAAATACGTCGATAGCACGGTCAACAATTGCTCGTAAGGCTGCCGGAGGTCGATCCGCAGGGTCAGGGGATCGGGCGCTGTGACGGCACTGATGTAGTCTCCGACATAGAGTTTGGCGTTTACATTGGCCTTGTCGGGATCATTCGAGAGCCAGCGATTAAAGTCTGCCACGATGGCGTTCGCGTCGAGCGCTGTGCCGTCAGTGAATTTCACATTCGGTTTGATCTTAAAGGTATACGTCCTGCGATCATCGGAAATCGTCCACTCCGTCGCGATCCACGGCACGATCCGGCCATCGTGCGTCCGGGCAACGAGATTATCCGCGTACTGCCGCTGGATGTACCCGGCCTGAACCCAGCCGGCGTAAAGGCACGGCGGCTCCTGCTCATGGCCGTAACGAATTGTGCCGCCTCGATTTGGATCCGCGGATGCTGGCGGCGCGACGGCCAAGCTGATACCAGCAAGAATAAATCCAGCCATCAGGCGTTGACGTGGAACGGCCGGCTGTCGTGAAACCAGTGAGGACGTAGCCCCGCTGCATGACGCGGGGGCGGACAGGACCCTGCCGCGAAACACCGTGAATGCAATGCCGCCGAATGGCGCAATCGCCATAATCTATATCCTTCGAAGTGGAAAGTACATCACAAGTGTCATGGACATGTCCTCCGACATCTTTCGATGCGGGCCCGCACGACGTTGGGTGGCGGCCCGCGGGAAAGCTATAAGCATATTCACGACGTGGTCAACGCATAAATACGTTTGTATATCGTTAATACGGCCCGAGTGCCACGCCGAGCTAGGGTTAGTGGGATTCGGCTATGGTCAAAGCAATCGCCAAGGCAACCATGCCACGGTCCCTTCGCTTAAGGTTCATCTCCGAAGCGCTCCCACGGCTCCCTAAGATTGGCGCGGGAGATGGAGGAGCCTGACGAGCTCTGTAGAACACCGACGTATCAAAGCTGCGGCTGGAATCTTTATGCACGGTCATTTTAGGTAATTAAGTGGGCAACACTTGACTCGATAGGATAGTCGATCAAATATGCCGCCGCATGCTGTAACGCTTGGTTACGGTTGCCGTTTCTTCCCTAAACTCGGCGACGCCTACCCGGCGTCGTCGCTTTCTTTACGAGCGGCGCGTGTCGGTCAGACAGGGAGAAGGGACATAGTGGTTGTGAAATCGATCCATGACAACCTCCCCGAACGATCCACCAGATCAATGGCAGACCCCGTAGCTGCCGGCCAGGACGATGGCAGTCGGGTGACCTGGCATGGCGATGGACTCTGTCAGTTTGCGGCGCTGGGCGTTGATGACGGCCACTTGATCGGCATCGATCAGCGGCAAATAAAGCTTTTGGCCGTCTGGCGTGACACCACCACGCGCAGGGGTGCCAGCGAGGGGGATTTCCCCGGCCGCGTGCATCACTTCCAGGTCATAGAGCAGGACCGACTTGGCGGTTACACTCGGTATGAGTGCCAACGTATCGAACCATCCAGTATAGACAATGCTGACACCCGTGGCCGCCTTCAGCACGGTCGCGTTCTGTGCATCACCGTCACGAATGACCATCAGCGTACCGCGTTGGTTGTCCACGACCAACAGATACGCACCTGTCGCTGACGGAAAGGCAACGGTCGCCGCGGGTCCAGCAGGAATTGGAGCCAGTGGGCCCGACCGTTCCAGGTCCAGTACGCCGATCCCACCTCCGCTATCCGATTGCACGAAAAGCCGCCGGCCATCAGGCGACCGACCAAACGCCAAACTGCCACTCGGCAACCCGGTGGCAATAGCGGGATCCAACTGCCCCTTCAGGGCATCCATGACGTCGATCGCGCCAGCCTCTGCTCCAGCGAAATAAACCTTCCTGCTGTCGATGCTGAACACCATATCCCGCAGGTGCGGCAAGCCGTGCGCGGTCCCGACGATCCGGCGACGCAAAAGATCGAGCAACACGACGTGCCCGTTTTTGGTGTCCGCCAGAGCGACCGTCAGGCCATCGCTGCTGACCGTCATGCGGCTAGGAACCAGATCGAGCGGTACGGTGCTTATCGTTTTAAGCTGCAGATCGACGATATTCACAAGCGGGCCTTTACCGTCGATCGCAAGCAGCTTGCCGATCGACGATGCGATCTCGATCTGTTTTGGTACCAGCCCAACATCGACGCTGCCAGCAATCTTGTCCGTATCCGGATCGATGTAAGGCACGACATGTTGGTCGGACAACGACACAAAAATCGCCTTGTTCGTGTCGAAAGTATCTTCATCGGCGTAGGCAGAGCTGACGAGCAGCGCAAGGAGAACGGCGAGGACAAACTTCACGTCAGGCCGCCAATGCGGGAACAGCACCCATGTCACGCAGAATCCGCTGGCGGATCTCGGTGAAGCGTGGGGAGGCGCGGTCGCGCGGTCGGGGCAGATCCAATGCAATCTCCTGCGTGATCCGCCCCGGATGGGGCTGCATCACCAGGACACGGTCGCTTAGATAGACTGCTTCCTCCACGTCGTGGGTCACCAGGATCATCGTCACGCGACGAGCCTGCCAGATGCGTAGCAGTTCGTCCTGCAACCTGATCCGGGTCAACGCATCCAGCGCACCGAGCGGTTCGTCCAGCAACAGGATTTCGGGCTCACTGACCAGTCCACGGGCGATCGCTGCGCGCTGCGCCATGCCGCCAGACAATTGGTAGGGGTAGGCCTGTTCGAACCCGGCCAAGCCAACCAGTTCGATATGCCGGTGGACCGCATCCTGCTTGCGTTGCCGCGGCCAATTCATATTCTCAAGGCTTAGCCCGATGTTTTCCGACAGCGTCAACCACGGCAACAGCCGGTGATCCTGGAACACGATGCCCCGGCGCAGGCTGGTACCCTGGATCGGTTCACCATCCAACAGGATCCGGCCGCGGAACGCAGCATCCAGTCCAACGATCAGTCGCAACAAGGTGGACTTGCCGCATCCGCTGGCGCCGACCAGACTGATGAAACTACCGGGCTCGACGTCCAGGTTGATGTCGTGCAGCACGTCGAGGGTGCGGCCTTTCACTTGATACTGCTTGCCGACATGGCGCAGGCGGAGACTCCCCTGTTCCATCATGTCAGTTGCCCTCGAAACCTTGTTTCCAGCGGAGCAGGTGACGCTCCAGAAGCAATACGCCGCGGTCGATCGTGAAGCCGACGACGCCGATGATAACCATGCACACCAGCAACTGATCGGTCAGCAGCAATGCCTGAGCGCGGAAGATCAGGTAGCCGATGCCCTGCATGCCGCTGAGGCCCTCGGCCACCACGACCATTGCCCAGGCCAGGCCGGCACCATACCGGACCCCGACCAGGATGCTGGGCGTCGCGGCGGGGATAATGATGCGCCGGATGAACTGCCAGCGCCGCAGCGTCAGGACGCGCGAGAGGTCGATGTAGTCCTTCGGCACGCCGCGGATACCTTGCAATGTGTTGAGGAACACCGGGAAAAACACGACTTTGGTGATGATGACGACTTTCGCCAGCGGCCCGATGCCGAGCCATAGGACGATCAGTGGCAGCCAGGCGATGGCCGGAATTTGGCGGACGCCATCCAATGTGGGCCCCAGGATGCGCTGGATCGCGCGTGACAGGCCTGCGGCAGCACCGAGAAGGATTCCCAGGCCGGCGCCGTAGATAAAGCCCTGAAGCACGATCTCAATACTTGCCAGGAAATCGAGCAGGAAATCCTGTTGGGTCAACATCGTGAAGAAGGCGACCACCGTCTTTTCCGGTGTCGGCAGGAACACCGGTTTGACCCATCGCAGATGGGAGGCGAGTTCCCACAGACTTAGAATGGCGAGAGGCAGAAGCGCGCCGACCGAGATTGGCAGGCCCGCCTTGTCCACGGACGGCGGGGCGTCGGCCGGCAGCGCGGCAACGGTCAGGCTGATCGAGCCGTCCATGTGCGCTCTCAGTAAACGCTATATTCGCCGCCCCGGAAGAAGCGCCGGTCGACAAAGGTCTCGAGCTGCGCATCCGTCAGGTGATGGTCCGCCAGGATTTCATCGCCATGTGCAAGGTACCAGGCCTGGAAGCCTTTGACCGCGGCAACGGCGGCCGGGGCTGACGGCTCACCATTGATGAAGCTGAACGAAGACGGGTCGGTCAGGGTGAAGCGCGCGATGTCAATCGGCAGACGGCGGCCCTTGGCGACAAGTTCGACAGCTTCTTCCTGATTCTCTCGAGCCCAGGCAATGGTTCGTTCCCGCGCCTGCAGAAAGGCCTGGATCGCGCGCGGATGCTGTTCGGCGAACTCTCGCATCGCGAAATACGATACGCGTCCGGCGTCGTTGACATAGACCCCGTTGTCCGGGCTGTGCCCGATCGCCTTGACCTGACCGGATGTCCACAGCGCAGCGTTGTCCGCAGTGCCGATATGGGTGGCGGTCGCCTCGATCCGGCCACTTAACAGTGCGTTGGTCGTGGCGACGGTATTCATGATGTTGGTGAAACGGACGGCGCCCGGTTGCTTCGGCGTATCCAGGGGCACACCGGCGTCGTCCAGTATCTCGGTCGGAGAGGTCCAGCCGCAACTGACCCTGCTGGAGCCGAGAGTCTTGCCCTTCAGGTCCGCCACCGTTTGGATCGGCGAGTCCGCCAGCGCCAGGACAGGGGTCCGAGCTGGCGAGGACCGGGTCGAGAGCCATACGATGGAAGCATCGATGCCGTTGGCCTTATGGATGGTCGCCGGATACATCATGCGCTGCGCCAACGCGAGGCCGCCACGATCCAGCAGCGCCGCCTCGGAGCCTGAAAGCTGGGTGGTGCCGGGATCGACCAACCGGACGTCGGTCGTGCCGATCCGCGCGTAGGCCTCCTGCAGGAAACCCTTTGCGTAGGCAACGACAGTCCAGTCCTCGATCGGCAGATTGATTGAAGGCAATGGTTCTTCGCTATGCGCCGATTGCCTGATGAATCCCAGCATGAGTGCGAACGCAATCATGAGGTACACTGGCTTTTTCCACGGCATCGGCTTCTCCAAACACTGTTTCATTAAACCACGTTCAATAAACGCTATTACTATGGTCGTTATATACGAGTCAATTACGTGTTGTAGTTTTCAAGCGTAATATTGAAGTGGAGTTAGGCATCTCGATGCGGTTGTCTATCGCGCACCCAGGATGGTGTCCGGCAGCAACTTCTTCAACGTTTTCGTCACGAAGACTTAGACCGGGATTCGAACCAATCGCAGCCCGACCGGTTCGACAGGTACACATCGTGCACGGCGCATAGGCCATCGCCATCACGGACAGAGGAAAATCCGGACCCCATGATCGCGAAGCCCGGAAACACCGCCTCCAGTTTCGCACTGTCGTTGTCGAAGTGACGGCATGTGCCGCATCGTCCTGGCAAAACCCGTGTCATTGCGCCAGGGATGCCCAATAGTGGCCAAATACCAACGCCGACAGCACGAATCCAAGCGCCACATTCACGACAACGCCGGCAGAGAAAGCAATGAATGGCTTACCGCCGGCGGGCGCGAATTCGCGCAGCCGCGTGGTCAATCCGATGCTGAGAAAGCAGAATGTGAAAGCCCAGACCCGCAACGATGTGATCGGCGCAATCAGTCCAGGCCGAATAATCGTATTGTAGTCGGCGAACGTGACATTGCGCACGGCCAGGGTGATCAGCAGCGACGCGACAAGAAACCCAACTACGAATTTCGGGAAACGCCACC
Source organism: Acidisphaera sp. S103 (assembly GCF_009765975.1). Taxonomy (GTDB): domain Bacteria; phylum Pseudomonadota; class Alphaproteobacteria; order Acetobacterales; family Acetobacteraceae; genus Rhodopila. The sequence goes on from NZ_LMUJ01000072.1 coordinate 33,190, forward strand.
AGATCTGGCCGATATCGACGCCGCCTCCGATCTCAGCAACCTCCCACCGTGTGACGGCGATGACCGACAGAACCAATGCCCAGACACCAATCCATACGTCGCGGCCGACGACCTTGATCAACGTGTAGGACCATACGGCCTGCTCCGGCGTTCCCGCGACAGCGCCGGTCGAAGCGAAGCCGCCATAGGTTTGCGCCGCCGCGAATCCGGCCGCGTCGGCGAACTCCGAGGTTCCGATCCAGGCACCGCCAACGCCTGCAGGCAATGACAGAAAGCGAGATACCAACGGCAACACCAGGATCATGATGATCGCCCAGAGGACGACCAGGGTTATGGCGATCGGCGGATACTCTTTCTTCGCGCGCACAGCCCCGGCGATGGCGATCGCGGCCGAAACGCCGCAGACTGCTCCGCCTGCCCCGAGCGTGGCGGCAAGCCGCTTGTCCAGTCCGAGGTATTGCGCGGTGAAGAAGATCACCAGGAAGGTTACGATAGAGACGATCGATGCCTGCAGGATCGCCACCGGTCCCGCCCAGACGATCAGAGTAAATGGCAGCGTCGCACCCAGCAGCACGATCCCTAGCTTGACGTAGAATTCGACCCGGAATCCGGCATCGAGCCAACGCGGCAGGCCGATCACGTTGGAAATGATCAATCCGCCGACAAGGGCGATCAGCGGCGGCTCCAGATTATAGAAGATCGCCCGATCCCATGCGCCCGCCGCGATCACCATGACCGAAAGCACGTAAACCAGAACGAACCCCAATACGAAATGACGAACCGAATAGCCGATCGCGGACGCAGCGATGCTGAACAGGCCGAGGAAAACACCGAATTGCACCAGGTAGCGGACAGCGTTTGCCTCGAAATGCCCGAATAGCTGAGGAAACGTGGACCATTTCGGTGGAGAGACCGCCAGCCAGGCGATGCTGGAGCCGTTCACGAACAAAGCGTAGGCCACCAGCGAAGCGCCCAGACCCAGCCACACAGCCCACCAGTCTTCCTTCCGCCACAGTTCGGTCCAGCCGGCACTACTGCTTTGTGTGACTGTCGACTGCTGCACGCTCATGCCAGGACATCCTTGTAAATCCGGCTGGCGAACCGTACGGGATCGGTGGATGGCTTCAGGACGCCGATCAGTTTCATATCGGTGATATAGACGGCCAACTCATCCTTCAGAATGGGCGTGGAAGGATGGTGATGATGGGTATGCTGCCGTAACATGTCCGCCAGATCGGCCGCCGGCACGGGCGAATACTGGGCGAACACGGTCCCGGCGTCCAAGGGGTCGTTGGCGACATGCTCCGCGGCTTCCAGGATTGCCTGGGTGATGGCGGCAGCGGTCGCACGTTCGTTTTCGATCAGGGTGTTGCGAATTCCCAGCACACAGCACGACAGCGTCCGATAGGGCCCATCCAGATTGGTATTGATCGTGATCAGTTCACCGTTGCTGCGCTTTTCAACAATGTTGACGTTGGGATCAGCGTCGGCGATGGCGTCGATCTCGCCTTTCTGAATGGCCAGACCGAGCACCTCACCGGGATAGGCGCGCCATTGCACATCGGAATTCGGATCGATTCCCAATTTCGTAAGTTGGATGGCATAGAAGTTCTTTGCGGCGCTGATCATGCTGGTGGTGCCGATGGTTTTCCCGCGTAGCTGGGACAATTCCTTGATCCCGGATTTCACCGGGGCCAGCAGATGAATGCATCCACCGTGGACACCTGTCGTGAAGCTGACTTGCAAACCCTGCTCCAGCGGCTTCAGCCACTGGAGAGCGAAACTGACACCGGCATCGGTTTTCCCGGTGGCGATCGATTCCAGGATTTGGTCCTGCGCGCCGCTGAAGTTCACGATCTCCACATCCAGGCCGTGCTTATCGAAATATCCGCGATGCAAGGCCACCGGAACTGAACTGGTGCAGACACCAGTGCCGCTCCAGGCGAAACGGATCGGCTTCCGGGGTGAAAGGATTACGGGTGCGGCCAGCGGCGGCGCCACTGTATCGGCCACGTGGCAAATCGGCGCCGTATCGATCAGGGCGCCACCACCGACACGAGACGCGCCGAACGCTCGGGTGGCTGCATACCCGAACGGCGCCGTAGCACCTATACCAAGCGCGGACCGCACGAGTGTCCGCCGATGCAGGGGAAGTGTCATTGCGATTCTCCTTGTTCAGGCGGGGGGAAGAAGCTGATAGCTTCGATCGTTGCCGCGAAGATGACGCGCCGGCTTGCTCCAGCCGATCGCCCTGCGGTAGCTGCCCAGAACATCGGCAAGGGCGTGTTCATCAACCGGTTCGATACCCGTGGTATGGGGCGAAACGTATAGCGCATCCTCCGGACAGTAGAGTTCGCACATGAAACATGTCTGGCAGTCATTCTGACGGGCGACCACGGGGGCGGCGCCGGCGACGCGATCGAACACATTCATCGGACACACCTGGACGCAGATATTGCATTCGGTGCAGCGTTCGGTGCTGACGAGTTCGATCATGCGGCAAGCCCCTGTTCCGCCCGCTCGACCGGCGGCAACGGCCGCACCCACACCTTATCCAATCCACCGCTGGCAAAGGCATGACGCTGAGTTGGGTCGGTCCCGGTATGATCCAGCCGCCGATGCATGCCGCGCGTTTCCGAACGCGCCAGGGCACTGCGATACATCCATCGCGCCGTTGCCAGCATTGCCACGGCTTCCCGCGCTTTCGAAGCCTCGGAGCGGGCAGCAGGCGACGCGCGACGCGCTTCATGCCAGTGATCATCCAGCACGGTCAGGGCTTTTTCCAGCCGGTCACCGGTTCGGAAATAGTTGGTTTCGTACGGAAACACCTGGCTTTGCACCACGCGAACAAGCGCCTGCGGGTCCATCGCGAAGCCGCCACCCCCAACCAGCGCCGCCCCGCCGCTACGATGCACCGCGCGGCGCGTCACCGGCCCGCTGGCACGCGCATGGTCCGCCGCCCCGCGTCCAGCCCAATGACCGGACGACATTGCCCAGGCAGCGTTGTGGCTTCCGCCCCCGGTGAACCCGCCGCAGATCAGCTCGCGGGTCGCCGCATCGCCGGCCGCGTAGAGGCCAGGGACCGAGGTGGCGCAGCTCTCGTCGATGATGCGCAGGCCGCCGGTGCCACGAACCGTCCCCTCAAGCCGCAGGGTCACCGGAAAGCGCTGGGTGAAAGGATCGATACCAGCCCTATCGAATGGCAGGAAGAAATTGGGCTGGGCGACACGCATGGTCGCCTGTGTCGCACCGTCGGCCTTGTCGATCTGGGCATAGACCGCTCCGCGTTGCAGCCATCGCGCAATCACCGACCGGCCGCCTTTCGACGAAGCCCCCGGAATGGCGGCGCCAGAGGGCGCGGTGAACGTCGCCCAATTGTAAAACAACGTTTTGGTCACGGATGCGAAAGCCGGTGCAATAGCGTAGGCGTTGGAAAACTCCATTCCGGAGAATTCCGCGCCTACTTCAGCCGCCATCAGATAGCCATCGCCGGTCAAGACGTTACAACCGAGACCATTGCTGAGGAACGCACAACCGCCGGTCGCGATCACCACCGCCTTCGCCCTGCCGGTCCAGGCCGCATCCTTCTGACGGTAGACACCGGCCGCACCGGCAACCGCCCCGTGTTCATCCACCAACAATTCCAGCGCCGGTGCCTGATCCATGATACGCACCCCGGCGCCTTTGACCCGACGGCGCATCAACCGCATATACTCGGGTCCTTGCAATGAATTGCGGCGTGGCGCGCCGTCCTGGTCCAACGGAAATGGATAGCCCCATGCAGCGATTTCGTTGACGCCATGCCACGTGCGATCCAAGACCCGCGCCATCCAGGCAGGATCGGCGAGGTGACCACCCAGAGTGTCGCGACTGTCCATGGCGGCCTGACGCTTCGCGGGATCGGGCGGCACATACCAGACGCCGGTTCCGGCCGCTGCTGTCGCCCCGGAACTGCCACAGAAACCTTTATCGGCCAACACCACGCGCGCGCCACCGGATGCCGCGGTCAAGGCGGCCCAGGTTCCGGCAGGACCGCCGCCGAGAACAAGCACGTCGGTATCGAAGTCGCCGGCCATATTGAATTCCTTCGGGAAAGGTTCGTCTCCGAGCCGAAGCCGAGGCGCACGCGATCAGTCGTCGAGTTCGCTTCCTCCGCCGGGGATCAGGCGGTGCCTTACGCTCCAGCGCGTCGACCACCAGGTCCCCGAGCATTTTGCCGCCGATCGTCGGCCCATCCTCATCAAGCATTCCCGGCGAGGTCTGGATTGCCGCTTTTCGCGTCAGGAAATCGTGTTGAATAGCTCGCCCACCAATGGACGCGCAACGAAACCATCCGGGCCGATCGACAGATCACCGCCGACTGTGGTGCGATGGACGATCCGCTGCTCTTTCAGATGCGGCCCATCGACTGGTCCGAAATGGCTCGTCGAACGATTGTCCCACACCGCAATGGAACCGGGCGCCCAGCGGAAGCGCACCTGGTAGTCTGCATGCCCGCTGAGTTCCTCGTTGAGATAATCCAGTAGCGCGGCGCTTTCACTGGGCTGCAATCCGTCGATCGCCTTGATGAAGCCGGTGCTAAGGAACAGCGCCTTGCGGCCAGTTTCGGGGTGAATCCTGACCAACGGATGCAACGATGCAAACGGCCCGGGCGCTCGGCCATCATAACGCGGCGGCCGAGGCAATCCGTTCGCGGCATCATCACGCACGTGGATCGCGTGCAGCCCATCGAGGAAGCCCTTCAGCGGCGTCGACAGGCCGTCATACAGCGCCTCCAGATCCGCCCACACCGTATCGCCGCCATACGATGGGATTTCGACGCCACGTAGAATGGTGATCGCGGCGGGATTGGCGACAAAGGTGATATCAGTGTGCCACCCCCTGCCCTTCCGCGAGCGGGATACCGGCCGCAACGGATGGTCCGCGTCCAGGCGGAACGTCGGATATTCCTGGATCCCGCCGAACAGCTTGTTGACCTTGATCTCGGGGCGTTCTTCCAGACCGTTGGTGACGGGATGCGCGGGCGTGACCGCACCAAAATAACGCGTGAAACGAATCTGCTGGTCGTCGTCGATCGACTGGTCACGAAAAAACAGGACCTTGTACTTCAGCAGCGCCTGCCGCAAACGCGAGACGGTTTCTGCATCGAGTTCGTGGCGCAGGTCAATGCCGCTTACATCGGCGCCGATTAGCGCCGTCGTGGGATGGAATCGCAAATCCGAAGTCACGGCTGGCCGGTCCAACGTTAACGACATGTCTTCCTCCTCAGAGTGTGGAGATACATTACGCACGTCTTAGACGCTAATCAACATTAAACACGCTTTTTTTGCGTGTTAAATGTGTTCAACGAAAATTCCAGATGATATGATGCCTCGGCACGAACCATGGGGTATTGCCGTGAACGACGTCGCCTTGCCCGAACTGCGACAGATTTATGATCCGATCGCCAAAGCCGCTGCCGCGCCCGATACGGATCGGATGCATCCGCTGGCTTCGCGCAAGCCCGTCAGGTTAGGTTTCTTTTGATGGACCGGCGCGAACTGCATCTGAACATCAACATTCTTAACGCCGGCTTCCACGCCGCTGCCTGGCGGACGCCATCCAGCGACCCGGCTGCGTTTGTCAATGTCCGGCACTATGTCGAAGTGGCCAAGATCGCCGAGCGGGGCACGTTCGATGCGGTCTTTCTGGCCGACACGCCCAGCTTTGCCGACCGTCCCGACTACCGCCCCTACCAGGCGTTGGAGCCGACCATCGTGCTGGCGACCATCGCCGCCGCGACCGATCGGATCGGCCTGATTGGAACCGCCTCCTCAACCTACAACGATCCATACAATCTGGCACGCCGGTTCGCCACGCTGGATCTGGCAAGCGGCGGCCGGACGGGTTGGAATGTCGTTACGACAGCCGATCCCGGCGCATCACGCAATTTCGGCTTCGACAATGTCACCGCGCACCGTGACCGTTACGAACGGGCTGCGGAATTCTGCCACGTTGTAAAGGCGCTTTGGGACAGTTGGCAGGATGACGCGCTGGTCGGCGACAAGGCTACCGGCCAATTCGTCGATGTCGCCCGCGTGCACCCCATTCAGCACGCCGGGCATCATTTCAAGGTACGGGGTCCGCTAAACGTACCGCGTTCCCCACAAGGCCAGCCCGTGCTGATCCAGGCCGGCGGGTCGGAAGACGGCCGCAACCTGGCCGCGCTACATGCCGAAGCGATCTTCTCGGTCGCCCAGACCGAGGCTGATGGGCTGGAGTTCGCCCGCAACATCCGAACCCGAGCCGAACGTTTCGGCCGCACCGGGCCGATCGTGTTCCTGCCTGGTCTGGCCACAACAATCGGCTCGACGGAGGCCGAGGTGAAGCAGCGGGAACAAGCGCTCTGGGACCTGCTGCCGACTGAATACAGCATTGGACGCATCGCCGGCCTGCTGCAGATCGATCCCGATCGTCTGGAACTCGACAGGCCCTTGCCGGACAATGTGTCGATACCGGAACATGGCATGCAAACCTTCGCTGCCGCCACGCTTCGCGTCGCGCAGCAGGATCGTCTGACGCTGCGGCAATTGCTACGCAAGCTGGGCGGCGGCACAGGTCACCGCTTGCTGACCGGGACACCTGAACAGATCGCCGATGATATCGAGCGATGGTTCCTGTGCGGCGCCGCCGATGGCTTCAACCTGATGCCTGATGTGTTGCCCGAGGGGTTGGAGACGTTCGTCGATCATGTCGTTCCGATATTGCGACGGAAGGGCATCTTCCGCCACCGATACACCGGTCATACTTTACGAGATCATTTCGGTCTTGTCCGGCCCGGCGACAGTCTCGCGGCACAACGGCGCACGATCGCATCAGCAGCTTGAACATCGTTGATAACAGTAACCGGAGCGACAATGAACAGCAAGGATTTGCGTCCATGACCATGGCCGCCAACGCGTGGGGTACTCCGCCCTCGCTGACCTATGACCGCCTCGCCGAACCGTTTCGTCCGATTTTTCAGCGCATCGCCGCAGAGGCCGTACAACGGGACCGCGAACGGCGATTGCCCCATGACCAACTCGCTTGGTTGCGACAAGCCGGCTTCACGGCCCTTCGGATTCCGGTCGAACACGGCGGTCTGGGGGCCACATTGCCCGAGTTGTTCGGCTTATTGTCCGAACTCGCGGAAGCCGACTCCAACCTGACGCAGGCGCTGAGAGCGCATTTCGGCTTTGTCGAAGATCTTCTGAACACCGCGGATACGGCGTGGCGTGACAGGTGGTATCAGCGGATCGTCGCTGGTGAAACGGTTGGCAGCGGCTGGAGCGAGACCGGCAACGAGACGGTCGGCAAGCTGTCGACAACCCTGACCCGGGACGGGGATCACTGGCGGATCAACGGTCAGAAGTTCTACACGACCGGTTCGTATTTTGCCGACTGGATCGGTGCCGGCGCTGTCGACGGCGACGGCGATACCGTTTCGGCCCTGGTTTCCACCAGAGCCGAGGGCGTCGATGTGATCGACGACTGGGACGGCTTCGGCCAGAAGATGACCGGCAGCGGAACAGCGAAATTCGCCGACAGCCCGGTCGACGACGACCAGGTCCGCCCGGCGAGCGAACGGTTCGTGTATCGCATCGCATTCTTCCAGCTTGTCCACCTCGCCACGTTGGCCGGCATCGGACGGGCGGCGGCGAATGAGGTCGCGCAAGCGGTCGCGGAACGGCCACGCACTTATTCGCACGCCGCGGCCGCCGCCTCCCGCCAAGACCCGCAAGTGCTTCAAGTCGTCGGACGGGTGCGCGCCTTAGCCTATGCCGCCGGCGCCATCGTGGCCAAGGCCGCACAGGCCACACAGACCGCCTTCGAAGCAGGACAGGGCACCGACGCGGGCCTGGCCCTGGCTTTGTCCGAGATCGAGGTAGCCCAGGCGCAGGTGGTCGTCCCGCGCCTCATCCTTGACGCAGCGACGATCTTGTTCGATGCGCTCGGTGCGTCGGCCTCGCGCGGCTCCCGAGGATTTGATCGTCACTGGCGAAACGCGCGGACCCTGTCGTCACATAATCCGCTCATCTACAAAGAAAGAATCATCGGTGACTATGCCGTGAACGGCACGCCGCCGCCACTGACGTGGTTCGCCGAAGAGAAGATCGCTGCTGAATAGCGCAACGGAGCCGATCACATGCCACAGTACGACCTACGCTTTGGAATATGGACGCAGGTTTATGGTGCGTCCGGATCCTTCTTCCACCCACAGGATCCGCCGGACGCCTCATGGGAGCGCAACAAGCGCCTTGTGCTGCAGGCAGAATCCCTCGGCTTCGAATCAACGCTGGTCGCCCAACATCTCTTCAATCCCCGCGATGACGAGCGCGATCAGTTGGAGACTTGGACGGCGAGCACGGCACTCGCCGCCGTGACCAGCCGGATCGAGATCATCGCCGCGATCAAGCCATATCTGTTCCATCCGGTGGTGCTGGCCAAGATGGCAAGCCAGATTGAGGAGATCAGTCACGGACGCTTCGCCATCAACCTCGTGAACGCCTGGTTCAAGCCAGAGCTGGAACGAGCAGGTATCGCGTTTGCTGACCATGATGATCGATATGCCTACGGACGGGAATGGATTGAGGTCGTCCGGGCGCTGTTTCGGGGCCATCGGGTCAATTTCGCTGGCAACCATTTCAACATCGAAGACTATCAAATCCGCCCGGTGGGACGGTATCGCGAACGGCCCATCATCTATGCCGGCGGCGAATCGGAACAGGCACAGGCCCTTGCCGCGGATACTGCCGATATCTGGTTCATCAATGGCCAGCCGCCGGATGATGTTCGCCGCCTCATTGGTGCCGTCGCCGCACGTCCCAGGCATGAAACGCCCATTCGTTTCGCCTTGTCGGCCTTCGTCGTTGCACGCGAGACAACCGCCCAGGCCGAGGATGAACTACGCTATCTGTTCAGTCTTTCCCAGCAGGATGCGCCGCTGCGTCAGGCAATGGCGGGCCGAACCGACCCGAAGGCCGTGATGTTCAAGACGTTCGCGCGCAATCCCGCGTTCGGCAGCAATGGCGGCACGGCCGCCGGCCTGGTCGGCAGCTACGACACCGTCGCGGCACGAATCCGGCATTTCGCTGACCTTGGAATTGAAACCTTCATGCTGCAGTTCCAACCCTTCGAGGCTGAAATGGCGCGATTCGCCAATGAGGTTCGTCCCCGCGTCGATCGGCTGACCAAAACCGCTGCTTGAGCTTTATCCGCGCCGGACATTCCAGGAGTAGGTTGCGGTTCCTTCCAACAAGCCCACCAGATCGCTGCGATAAGCCGATCGGATAAAAAATTCCCCGAGCGGAATGCTGGGAACCGTATCGAAAGCCTCAGCCTGGATCGCATTGGTCAGCCGAAGGCGTTCAGGGTCGCTCTTTGCCTGCAACCATTGTGCCGTCGACGCCTCGATTTTCGCGTTTTCATACCAACCGAACCAGCAGGTACTGCGCTGCCCGCGCAACGGCGCGCTGACCGCCGGATTTGCGGTCGATGAGCCGGTCCACCACGTATGAAATACCGACCAACCACCCTTGTCCACCGACTCTCGATTGGTGCGGCGCTGAACCACTGTACCCCAATTGGTCTCGGCAATCTCGACGTTCAGACCGAGCTTGCGAAACAAATCGTAGGTGACGTCACCAAATGGCGCGATGCTGGCAAAATCGGTGGGATTGATGATGACCACCTTCTCTCCATTATAGCCGGACGCGGCGATGTCGGCTTTGGCGCCCTCGATATCCCCCTTGTAGAGCGGGGCGTCTGTTTCCGTGGCATACGGCGTGCCGCAGGGAAACACTGACCGGCATTGGCGATACAGTTCCGGATCGCCGCCTGCGACCGCGGTCAAGTAATCGTCCTGATTGACCGCCTTCAGCACGGCGCGGCGCAATTTCACGCTGTTGAACGGCGCCTGTAAATGGTTGAAGCGCATGTAGCCGATGTTGCCGGTGGGGTCCGAAATTCCCAGCTTTACGTCCGGATCTTTCTTCAGCAACGGCACCAGATCCGCCTGCACCTGCTCCCACCAGTCTACCTCGCCATTCTGCAAGACTGCCGCGGCCGTGGCCGCATCCGGAATGAAACGCCATTCCACCCGTTCCATATGCGCGACCTTGCCACCGGTGGACCAGTCGGGCGGCTCCTGCCGGGGAACGTAGTCGTCAAACTTCGTGTAAGCAATGAAAGCGCCCGAGACATACTCGTCCTTGAGAAATCGATACGGGCCGGGGCCTCGGCCGGTATCGCCGCGGCTTTCAATACACCACTGGCCGGCATCGTATTCGGAATTGAAGAGATGAGCCGAGCCTTCGACGTCGCCTCCAGCGGCTTGCTGATTGTCGGCATCATTGCCGCTGGCCTGACTTCTCTGACTCTGCTCGGCGATTACACTTATTTCGGCACGACTGCGGCGACGCTGCACGTGGCATCCGGATGGCTGCCGCGCCTGTATGCGGTGTCCTTGGCGGGCTGCTCGGGGGTATATTCAGCCGCATCCTGATCGAAGTGGCCGCGGGACTTCCAGGAGCAGTGAGGCGAGCGGTCAGTCGTCATCCAATTCTGTTCGCCCTGGTGTGCGCATTGGACACGGCTGTTTGTGGCCTCGCCTCCGGGGACACGATCTATGGCACCGGCTACGGCCAGGTCAAGGCGCTCCTGGACCATGGCGTGCCTCTGCCGCAGTCCTTTGGTTTGTTGAAGATGATTGCAACGACGCTGGCTTCGATCAGCGGGATCCCGGGCGGGATCTTCTCCCCTTCTCTGGCGGTTGGTGCGGGGATCGGGTTCAACGTCTCAGGCCTTTTTCCCGGGACGCCCGTGGCGGCGGTGGTCCTGCTCGGAACGGTGGCCTACTTCGCAGGCGTGGTTCAGGCGCCAATCACGGCGTTCGTCATCGTCACGGAGATGACCAACGACCACGCAATGGTCATCCCAATGATGACCGCGGCCTTCATCGGCTACGCGACGTCGCGGCTGGTCTTCCCGGAGGGCGTCTATCACGCTCTGTCCTAGAACTTCCTTGCCACCGCGCGCTCGCTAGAAGCCCCTTTGCCCAGCCTAAACTACAACTCTGAGCCTCCTGATGGAGGGCCGGGAGCGCCGTTGCCTCCGCTCGCGAACCTACACGGTTAGGTAACGGGTTTGTCGTAAAGTTGGCCGACTGATTCGCTTGGCTTACGTTTGCCGGGAGCGATTTTGGTGGGCAAGTGGCAATGGTTGAGTTCAAGGGCAGTCACTTCGAACGGGAGGTGATCCTGTGGGCGGCCCGTTTGTATGTGGCGTATCCGATCAGCTACCGTCAGCTTGAGGAAACGATGGCGAATCGCGGCGTTGAGGTTGACCACGCAACCCTCAATCGATGGGTGCTAAAGTACGTTCCGCAGTTGGAGCAGGAATTTCGAGTACGCAAACGCCCGGTAGGGCTCGGCCGGTGAATGGACGAGACCTATGTGAAGATCAAGGGAATCTGAAGCACCTGCATCGGGCCGTCGACAAGGCCGGTGCCACAGCCGATTTTCTGCTGACCGCCAAGCGGGATCGCAACGCAGCGCTAAGGTTCTTACGCAAGGCGATCAAGAGGAATGAAACACCCGAGAAGATCACGATCGGTAAGAGCGGCACCGCCGTCGCGGCGATCGAAAGCCAGAACGCCGAGACTGAGGTGGGTACTCAGGTACGGCCGATGCCAGGGTTCAAGTCCTTCTGGTTTGCCGCGGTAACGCTTGCCGGCATCGAACTCATGCACATGATCCGGAAGGGCCTACTGCTGCCGACAGGCGTGGCGTGCCCGGCTCGGCAATTTTATTCGTTGGCGGGATAAGGGCTGTCATCCCTGCGGAACTCACACGTCCACGACGAAATTTTACGACAGAACCCCGACAACAGTGCATGGTGGGGATTCAAGATTTCGAATACCCCAGGCATGGCGACGACCGCATTGTAGCGCCACCGCGGCGACCGAGATGGTTCGAAGACATCCCTGGCAAATCACGCAGGGCAAGCTTATAGCGCAGGCGCCAGAACACCACGGGGGCGATGACATCGCTGGGATACTGTGTTCGCTTCAATAAGCAAGCACTCCACTCATTGAACTGTTTGCCGCAAGCGCGACAACGAAACCGCCGGCAGCCCTGAGAGTGCGCTCGCGCCGCTCCGAAACGGAAGCCGACCCGCATGCAAATACATTCCATCGGTCCGTCCGACCTTTCCTCATCACGGTCATTTAGCGCTGACGGAAACTAATCGCGACTGTCGAAGTCAAGCCGCGGCAAATTTCGTTGATACGCCGGTCTGACTGGCAGCAATCATCGGCAGAAGAACCGCCGCTGACTGCTGCCGTCTGATCGCCTCTGATCCCAGAGGTGTTATTGTTATACCGTAATTGCAACATTTATCGCTTGAAAGTCGCTGTGACCAGCGCTTTGAGCGGTCGACTTATGAAACACGTGCGGATTGTCCGGTGAATCCCCACCATCGGTGTGCTGCTTGTGCCAGGCAGCGGCCGCCGCGTCGGTCGCCCTTGGGTTATCCGGTGAATCCCCGCCATCGGTGTGCTGCTTGTGCCAGGCGGCGGCCGCCGCGTCGGTCGCCCTTGGATTGTCCGGTGAATCCCCACCATCGGTGTGCTGCTTGTGCCAGGCAGCGGCCGCCGCGTCGGTCGCCCTTGGATTGTCCGGCGAATCCCCACCATCGGTGTGCTGCTTGGCAACCGTGGTTACCCCAGAGGCACCCGAACCAGTTGGGACTTGAGCGAATGCCGGCACCGATGTCAGCAATCCGGCAACCATTCCGATTATCGAGAGTCGGATCGTTTTCATAGCAAATTCCTCAGCAGAGAGTTGATCGTGTCTATTCGCCAGAATCGACTCACGGAGTACGCGTTTGGTTGTTAGCAACGCCCGTCCAATCGGACCCCTTGGGTTTGCCTCTGGCAGCTATAGAGACCGTGGCCAGCCAAGATTTATTCGGCGTCGGCAGGATTTTTTTGCGATGTAGGTATGGGGCTACAAAATTTTTTTGATCGCCGCGAATAAATCGCACCACCGGACGGTCTTGTTCAAATCAGGGTTTCGCGCCCTTCATCCAAGGAGTCATAAACCATGCCGCGACTGACAGTTTGCTTATCCGCGCTCGTGGCGACGCTCTTGTGCGGCGTCCCTCATGCCCGCGGCGACGAGGGCCCGAGCACTCCCGATGTCGTCTTGCAGGATCTTTCCGCGGTCGTCAGCATCTCCGGTTTACGGCCGCCAAGCTCACCTGCCGCTCTGCCGGCTGATGTCAGTTCAGCCACAGGCGCGGCGGCGGGGACCCCGACACGAAATGGCTCCCCAGGACAACCGGCGAAAGCGACAGCACAGCGGAGCACCCGGATTCTCGGTTCCGGCTTCATCATCGATCCAAGCGGGATCATTGTCACCAACAGGCATGTGGTCGAGGGGATGACCAACATCCTTGTCACGCTCGAGGACAACACGCTGCTGCACGCGACGGTGCTCGCCCAGGCAAGCCAGATCGATGTCGCACTGCTCAAAGTCACGCGGGGCCCGCCGCTCCCAGCCGTCCGATTTGGCGACAGCGACGCGGTACGCGTAGCTGACCCCGTGCTTGCAATCGGCAATCCGCTCGGCTTTGAAGGATCGGTCTCGCAGGGCATCGTCAGCGCCCTCAATCGCGATATTCGCGACTCGCCGTTCGACGATTACATCCAGACCGACGCTGCCATCAATCACGGCAATTCCGGTGGCCCCCTGTTCAACATGCGAGGGGAAGTGATCGGCATGGACACCGCGATCTTCGCGGCGGGAACATCTGGTGGCTCGATAGGTCTCGGTTTCGCCATCCCATCGAACGACGTCAAGATTGTCGCTGCTGCTTTGCGAAGTGGCGGCGTCATGAAGGTGGGTACGCTCGACTTCCGTCTTCAGCAGGTCACGCCGGGAATCGCGGATGCATTGAACATGCCGAAAGCCGAAGGCGTGATTGTCGGCGGAACGAAGGAGGGGGGCGCTGCCGCCAAATGCGGTATCATCGCCGGTGACATCATTTTGCGATACGGCGATATGGACGTCAAAGACGTGCGGGCGCTCGCACGGGCCATTGCGCGAACGCCTCCGGGGACTGCTGTCAATCTGCTGGTCTGGCACAACGAGGAACCCAAAGTGGTCGTGGCGACAGTGCAGGAACTTCCGTCTTTGGCATCGCCGCCGCCGGCCCTTCCCGCACCGGCCGCGAACCCCTCCGACCCTGGCTGGACCTTGAGGCCGATCAACGATACCGCACGCCGTACGTTCGGCATCGGCGGTGATCAGAGCGGTGTCGTCGTGACACAGGTCGCCTCGGACGGGACAGCCGCGGACGCGGGGATCAGCGTCGGCGACGTCATCGTCGAGGTCCAGCAGGCAAAAGTCGCTGAACCCAATGATGTGGTTCGGCAGGTGTCACTCGCCCGCGAGCAGCAGCGTCGCTACGTCGCACTGCTCGTGCACAATGCCGACGGGCTGCGCTGGCTCGCCCTGAGCCTGGGTTAGCTTGCGACCCGCGGGCTGGGATCCTCGATCAGACCGCAACGCAACGGTCTCCGCTAGGCCTACGGGCAGCCGGCGATGCCGGTGCTAACGCTGGAGAGCGGTCAATCCGGTTCCGTCAGTGTTCGTGCCGGCAAAAATCGTGGCAAAGCCGAAAATCATCGAATGGGGGCCGTATCATCAGCAACTGAACACCCGTATGGCGGCGCACGACATCGCGGCGATCGCGTCGCTATCCCAGCTTCCACCTCGCAAACCCCGATCACCTGGTCGCATTGGAATCGTAACGAGTCCAGCCGGTTCGCATGCTCCCGCAATCGAAGGCCGGCCGTCCCATGGACCCCCAAGATTATTAAGGGCAGCCTGGGTGCCAGAAAAATCGGGAGTCGTCCAAAATGATCCGCCGCCGCACCTTGCTTTCGGCTGCCGCCGCCTTGCCGCTGCGCAGCGCCTACGGCCAAAGCAGCCACACCATTCGTATCGGCGTACTCACCGACCTCAACGGCCCCAACTCCGCGTCCAATGGCCCTGGTTCGGTGATCGCCACGCAACTCGCCGCGGAAGACTTCATGGCGACGCACCCGGGCATAAAAGTCGAGGTTCTGTCGGCCGACTACCAATCGAAGCCCGATCTTGCCGTGTCGGTCGCGCGCGATTGGTTCGATCGCCAGGGAGTCGACATCGTCTCCAATATCAATAATTCCGCCGCTGCACTGGCGATCGCCAACCTGGTCAAGGAGAAGGATAAGGTCGCGCTGTTCACCAGTCCTGCCAGTTCGGCGCTGACGGGCTCCGCCTGCGGCCCCAACCACGTGCATTGGACCCATGACACCTGGGCGGCCGGCAAAGTCACCGGCGGCGCGCTGGTAGCGCAGGGCGGCGCCAGTTGGTATTTTGTCGCTGCCGATTATGCGTTCGGCCACCAACTCGCGACCGATACCGCTGGGTTCGTCGCCGAGGCGGGCGGCAAAGTGCTGGGTACCGTATTTACCCCATTTCCGGAAACCACCGACTTTTCATCCTTCCTGGTGCAGGCTTCTTCCTCCGGCGCCAAGGTCATTGGCCTCGCGAACAGCGGCATCGACACCGTGAATTGCGTGAAACAGGCGCACGAATTCGGGCTGACCGCGAAAGGCACTCAATTGGCGGCCTTGCTGATGATGCTGCCGGACCTGCACGGCGAGGGCTGGAGACCGCGCAGGGACTGTTCCTGTCTGAAGCATTCTATTGGGACCTGAACGAAGGCACACGCGCCTATGGCAAGCGCTACAGCGCGCGGGCGAACGGCTGGATGCCATCAATGGTCCAGGCGGGTGATTATGCCGCCAACACCCACTGCCTGAAGGCGATTGCGGCACTGGGGATCGAAAACGCGCACAGTGGACGTGCCATTGTGCAGCAGATGAAGGCGATGCCGACCGACGATCCGCTCTTCGGCAAAGGCACCGTCCGGGCCGACGGCCGTGTGCTGCACCCGATGTATCTATTCCAGGTGAAGTCACCCTCCGAGAGTCGCTACGATTGGGACTACTACAAGGTGTTGCGCACGATCGGCGGCGACGAAGCGTTCCGGCCACTTGCTGACGGGCACTGTCCAATCGTGCACACGTGAATGGCTCCGGCGCGGAGGCAGTCCGTCAGTCTCGGCCGCTCTATCGAGCGGAAGCCTATCAGAAGCCGCAGGTAATTTTAGGGGCATTGTCACCTTAACCCAAGGCGGACAGTGTGGGGACCAGGATTATCCGGCGGTGCCGGTTGTGCTGCGTTCTCGGTGCTCGTTTCCTGATGCAGACATTGAAGACGTTCGACCGGAGCTCGTGATGCCAGCGAATGCGAGGTGGCGTCGGCGGAGGCAGAAGTGGCCGTAAATGAGGGCGCAGGCAAGGAGAAAGCCCTGAGCTTGCCGGGACAATTTGAAGTGCTGCATCTGCCGCTCTCGTCGTCATGTCGATCAACGTGAGTCCTCGGCCCGACCATTGAGATACTGGCTGTGTGGATGTTCGACGCCAGGAAGCATTTGACTCTGAGTGACGCTGTAGCTGCGCAACTTGTCGGCCACAGTTGCCCCCCGGCTCATATTGCAAACCCGTCAGCGGCCGCTTGAACATACGCTTGGCCACCTGGGCATCGCGCCGGGCCTGAACCGGTATGTCGAGTACGACGCCATCCTGATCGACGGCGCGCCAGAGGTAATGCTCCACGCTCAGGATGCGGATGAAGACTTCATCCATGTGCCACTTGTCGCCAGTCCGGGGCCGGGGCCGTTGTAGGCGGTCGGCGAAGCTGGCGGCGAATTTCCTACACCAGCGACGGACAGTCTCGTAGGAGGCAGCGACACCGCTTTACGCTCTGTTCGAATTTGGCCGATCATCTCTCCCGTCGGTGGTCAATCGATGGCCGCCTGATCCACCGGCAGGCTGACTTCGTGAATGCGGGCCACGAAATGCAGTGCAACGATCAACAACGACGCAACCACGAAGAAGCCGGACATGGCGACGAAGCCCAGCGTGAAACTGCCGGTCAGTTCTCGCGTCCAGCCAACGATAAACGGGCCGACCAGTCCGCCGCAGTTGCCGACCGAAATGATCATGGCGATGCCCGCCGCCGCCGCCCGCCCGGTCAGGAAGGACGGCGGGATCGCCCAGAACGTGCCGAAGAAACAAAAAATCCCGGTCACACCGATGGTCAACGCAACGAGAGACAACGAGGCCGAAGCGAAGGCAGCACTGGCTGCCAATCCCGCGGCGGCCACCAGTCCGGCACCGGCGACGTGCCATGTGCGTTCCTGCATGCGATCGGAATGACGCCCCCACAGGATCATGCCGATCGACCCGCACAGGAATGGGATGGCAGTAACAAAGCCGACCTGCAGATTGGTCAGGCCAAAGCCCTTGACCAGTTGCGGAATCCAGATGCCGATCCCCTGGTTGCCGACGATGTAGCAGAAATTGATGGCGCACAGCGTGATGACCCTGCCATTGGTCAGCACCTGGGCGACAGTGAAGCTCTGCCGCCGTTCCATCGCTTCGCTTTCGCGTGCCAGCACCCCCTGCAGCCAGTCGCGTTCAGCCCCGGTCAGCCACGCCGCCTGCCCTGGCCGATCGGTCAGCACGAACAGGCACATCACGCCTAGGATGATGGCAGGGCTGCCCTCAATGATGAACAGCCATTGCCAGCCATGCAGGCCCCAAATCCCCTCCATCCCCAGCAGCGCTCCGGAAATCGGTGATCCGATCACCACGCTGATCGGTATTGCCACCAGGAACGCGACCATCGCCTTCGCCCGCCAGACCGCCGGAAACCACAGCGTCAGGTAGTAGACGATGCCCGGCACAAAGCCGGCCTCGGCGACGCCCAGGATGAAGCGCGCCGCATAGAAATTGTAGGCGTTGGTCACCAGGAACGTGCCCATCGACACCAGGCCCCAGGTGATCATGATACGGGCGATCCATATGCGCGCGCCAAAGCGATGCATGGCGAGGTTGCTGGGAATCTCGCAGCAGACGTACCCGGCGGAGAAAATGCCGAACCCCAGCCCCAGTGCGGCGGAGCCCAGGCCGATATCCTTGGCCATGGTCAGCGAGGCGACACCGACATTCACCCTATCCAGCGAACTAACGACGTAGCTACAGAACAGGAATGGAACCAGCCGCCATAATAGCTTGCGGAACAGCGCATCCTGCATAGCCGGTCCGAAGCCGGCGGCCGGCGCTGCGCTCATGTGCCGGTCCCTCGATTGGTCTGCGCCATATCGCGCGCGGCGATCAACCCGAACGTCATCGCGGAGGCAAGCGAAAATCCCGTCTGATAACCAGACCCGGTTTCAGTCCGAGCGGCAGCGTTGCCAATCGCGTACAGCCCGGGGATCGGCATGCCGCGCACATGCAGGACCCGCGCGCGCTGGTCGGCCAGAACGCCTGCCGAGGCCAGCGAGGTCGGATGCAGCTCGATGCCGTAAAACGGCGCCTGCTCGATGGGACCAAGCGTGGCGCCGGGCGCGAATCGGGTCAGGCCGCGCGCCGTCTCGCCGCGATGGAACGCGCTATCGGTACCCTGGCGAGCGTCCGCGTTGAAGCGGTCCACGGTCGCCTGCAACCCGGCCGGGTCAATCCCCAGGGCCTCAGCCACGGCACTCAATGTTGAACCGCTGGCGACCCACGACGGAATGGGCGCACCCGGCTTGCGACCGGCGAAGGAGTGGCCGCGTGCGTACTGGGCATCGAAGATGAGGAAGCAGGGCAGGTTCGGCTGCTCGCGCGTGTCGACATCGAACACACGCAGACTAGGTGCCGCAGCCTGAAAGAAAGTCTCGTCAGTGAAACGGCGTCCATAGCGGTTAACCACCATGGTATGTCTCGCTGTCAGTTCCTGAGTGCCCGACAGGCGGCAGGGTGCGTTGCCGCCGGTCGGCGCATCATCGGGGTTACGGAATCCCATGAACACCGACAGATTATTGCCGATCACCCGCACGGCGGCACCGATCTCGGTGGCCATGACCAGGCCGTCGCCGGTGACGGAATCGGGAAACATCGACTGAAAACCCGGCAAGGCCTCGTAATTGGCGACCAGGTCGGGGTTGGACTCGTAACCGCCGCAGGCGATCGCGACGCCACGCCGAACCTCGATCCGCTCGCCGGCAGTGGTGACTACGCCGGTGACGCGGCCGTTTTCAGTGGTCAGGCGCTCGACCGCGGCGCCGGTACGGATCCCGACACCCCGAGCCGCCGCAAGCCGCACGAACCAGGCGACCAGACCGGCGCCGAAACCACGCAAATCTTGCCCCTCATGCTCTGTCAACAGCGTCTCGTCCCAGGCGGCCAAGTTGTTCGGCCCTCCGAGTTTCATCATTGCGTTGCCGCTATGGCGGAACAACCGGCCAGCCGGCAGCAACACGCGATCCCGGTATTCACCCAGATCGGCACCAGCGATCGGTGGCGTGTCGACGATCCGGCCGCCGGCCTTCGCGCCGGGCGCCATGCCGTAATGGTCGATGCGCTGCGTCAACTGAAACGGGATTCCACACGCTTCGAAGAATTTCAGCGCTTCCGGCGCCTCCTCAACGAAAGTCCGCATGCGGCCAGCATCGAGCCCGCCCGCACCGACATAACGCAGGTAATCGATCACCTCCGCCGGACTGTCGCTGCCGCCGGCCGCGGCGTTGAGGTGATTGGCCCCGACCCAAAGCGCACCGGCCGAAATCGCAGTCCCACCACCGAGTTTCTCGGCCTTTTCCAGCACCAGGCAGGACAGCCCGAGTTCGGCGGATGCGACAGCGCATGCCATGCCGGCGGCCCCCGATCCGATCACCACGACATCATATTTTTCGTTTTCCGGCATGTGTTTCCCCCAGCGTTTCGACCGCGACGCTTTAGCGCGGAAGGTAATTCGTGGTGCAGTTCTGATGGTTCAGCGCCTGGAAAAACCGCGATTCCGGCGCGATCAACGACGCCGGCACATGGCGATTTGCGACCATTACCTGATGACCTTCCGCAATGAACACAGACGAGCCGAAATCCACCAGCCAGGACTGCAAATCATCAAACCGCTCGCGCTTACGATCGCGGTCGCACTCGCACAGCAACGCACCAAACCGCTCGACCGCACCCGGGTTCTTCTTCCACCTGGGACGCCAGTTACCGACATTCGTCGGGCCGCCCGGCAGCGGGAACACCGGGTTCATCGCGGCATAATCGTGCGCCAGATCGTAGAACGGTTCAGACAGATTGTGAGCGCATTCGGTGCGTAGAAACAACGGTGGCAGCCAACCATCCGGCATGCCGTTGATGTCGCGCATCACCAGTTCGATGCCGGCCTGACGCCAGGCCGCCGCGATGATCTCCGCGATCCGTACGTTGTACGGCCGGCGTGGATCGACGTAGAAATCGCTCGCCAGGCCGCTGCCAAATCCCGCCTCCTTCAGCAGCGTCCGGGCCTTGGCAATGTCTTGGTCAAAGCGCCAACCGGCACCGGAATACCATTGGCTAAACCCCTTCACCGGGCTACGCCACGGCCGAGCCTGGCCCAACATGCCGTCGGCCATGATCTGCTCGACCGGGGTTGCGAAGGCCAGCGCCTGGCGGACCCGCGCATCGTCGAATGGTGCGGCAGTGAAATCGATCTCCACCGAGTTATGCCCCGCCCAGGTCCGCAGCACGGTCAGGTCGTCACGCTTCAGCAACGCCACCGCCTCATCAGGCATCAGGCCGGCCAACACCACGGGCCGATTCTCATCCAGCATACGGATCGCTTCGGCGCGTGAGCCTACCTTTTGCACCTCGACCGCACCCGCCTCTGGCGCCCCCATCCAGTACTCGTTGCGGCCGGAGAAGCACAACCGATCGGCATCCATGGACGTCAGCTCATAAGCACCAAAACCAGCGACATGGCTATTCAGCCACTCAATACCCCAAGGATCCTCTGCCGAACTGCCGGCTTGGATTGCTGTCGAATCGACCATGTTGGGCGACACGGAAATCAGCCAGTTGGGAAAATGCGGATACGGACTGCGCAGGTGAAACCGCAACCGATGCCGGTCGAGGATCTCCACCTGGGTCACACCGACCACCTCGCGCCAGCGCCAGCACGCCATGACGCCCTGTGCGGTGACTTTTTCGAACACCCAGGCGATGTCCTCGGCACACCATTCGTTGCCGGCATGGCTGCGGATGCCGGGACGCAGGCTTACGATCCAGTCGCCGTTCGCCTGCTCCTCCCACGCGGTCGCAAGCCGCGGCTGCATCATGTCATAGCGCGGCTCCATCACGCCGTCGCGTCCCGTGGATACGCCCGGTGCTGCCAGCGAGTCGTAGCTGAGTGCCAAATTCATATATAGATCGGGCGCAAAGATGTAGTTGGGATCGTCGTTATCCAGCTTCTGGCGGATCGTGCCAACTGGAACGATCACGGGCTGTGTGCTCATGGATGGGTAGCCTTGATGTGTGTATTGGATCCGGGTCCGCGGACGTTGGCAGAGATCCCTGGGCGTTCGTTGACGACCGTGAATCTATCGGCATTTCGCCGGATTGGCCAATAGCGGGCGGCACGACGCTGACATTGCACTGAACGGCGACATAGGACGCGCTTCGCCGCAAGCGCCTGGTGCGACGCACCACAGTAGGCGAGGTGCGGACAGAACCTGTCCGACGAGATGCTGTGCGAGCGGTGACTGAAGAACCCCTATTACCAGTTGCTCCGCGGCGAGGACTTCTTCTGCTACAGGCTGCCGTTCGATCGGTCCTCGATGACCGGCTGGCGCCCGCGCAAACCCAATATCGATGCGCCGCGTCAGTCGGTCGCGTTCTCCGCGATCCGCAGGATCTCCGACGTGTCTCGAATAGTAAGATGCTGATTGTGGCTCGTCAGCAGCCGCGCTTTTTCCCAGCCTGTCAGGATGCGGCTGGCGGTGTGAAGCGTCGTGCCGGCAATGTCAGCCAGATCTCTTCGCCGCAACGGGAACCCGATTACCGTGCCATCGACGGTGCTGTGCCCGGCTTGGCGCGCGAGCCGCAGTAACGCGTGGGCGACGCGCCGCTCCGCACGCTGCGTGGCGAGTTCGCGAACGCGGTCTTGCGCCTCCTGCAGGCGCTTGCCGATGATAAGGATAACGTTAATGGCGATTTGCGGATAGCGGGCCATTAGCCTCATCAGTTCGTCCTCGCTCCAACTCGCTTCCGTGGTCTCGGCGAGGGTGATGGCGTCGGCCGGATAGCGTTTGTCTGTGAAGAGCGCGACCGTCCCGAACATCTCGGCAGGGCCGATGAAGCGGATCACGACCTGGGCGCCGTCGCTGCCTGATTGAGTTATCCGGACGCTACCTTCGATGACGGCGTGAGCGCGAACGTTGTCATCGCCCTGGTTGAAGATGCACATATCCTTGGGCACGCGACGCACGCGCGCGCAGGTCGCCGCCGTTTCGAGGGCGGCGGGCGGCAGTTCCCGAAATAGGTCCATCGCAGCCAGTGTTTGCGGAGGCATCTGGGCATCTCTGATCATGTGGAGACCTTACCCGCTGATCTGGAATAAGAGCAGCAGTTTGCTCCAGCGCAAACACATCGGGTCAGCAGCGTCGTAAATTTCTTTGGAAAAGCTGGAGGCAAACCTATGGAATCGCGGGTTCGCAGTGCCAAAGCGGGTGATCCTCTCCCTTTGGGGCGGGTGCGGGATGATGGATGACGTCATTGTCGCCCGCTCGTTGCATGTGCTGGCCGTCGTAATCTGGATCGGCGGCGTCGCGATGGCGACGACGGTGGCGCTGCCGGCGGTTCGCCATGGCGATCTTGGGTCCGACAAGTTCCAAGCTTTTCAGGCCTTCGAACATCGCTTCGCCTGGCAGGCTCGCACGGCAATTGTCTTGGTCGGGTTGACCGGCTTCTACATGACGTGGCGGCTCGATCTGTGGGATCGCTTCCGCACCGTCGGCTTCTGGTGGATGCACGCGATGGTCTGCTTGTGGCTGTTGTTCGCCTTCGTCCTGTTCATCGCCGAGCCATTCATTCTGCACCGCCGTTTCCGCCTCTGGGCGACAGCGCAGCCGGAGGTCGCCTTCGCCCGGCTGCACCGGGCGCACTGGTTGCTGCTGGCGCTGAGCGTGGTGACGATCCTGGGCGCGGTGGCAGGCAGCCAGGGATGGTCGATCTTTTGAATACCGGCCACGAGTGGCCGGCCGGCAAATGCGTGGGGAGAGCGGACCATGGATTTTGAGCAAGGGCTGACATCATGACGCTGACTGCGGCGCATATCGACCCGCCGGTCGAAGATCCCGTCAGCAACGTTCTCAAATGGGTGCTGCTCGTCGTCGCCATCGCCACGTTTGGTCTGCTTGCCTGGGCGACGGTGGAGACTTACCGCACAGCACCACCGCAGCCGGAGCGCTTCGTCGCCACGGACGGGACCGTGCTGATGACGGACGACGACATCGTGGCCGGCAAAGGCGGCTTCCAGAAAGCCGACCTGATGGATTACGGCAGCCTCTACGGCATGGGCTCCTATTATGGCGAGGACTACACCGCCTCGACCCTGGTGCGGCTGGGCACGGAGACGCAGAACAATGTCGCCATGGCGACTACCAGGAAGGCGTTCGCGGTACTCACCACGGACCAGCAGACCGCGGCGACCACGGTCATGCAGCACGATCTGCAGAGCATTGATCTGACGAAGACAGAAGTGGTGCTGCCGCCGCCCGTAGCGGCCGCCATCGTCAGTGTGCGCGATGATCTCGCCAAGTCGCTCAACGTCGCCAATCCTCCTGCGGGCTGGACGCCGGCCTACAGCCTGAACCCGCAACTCGCGCGCCAGACCGCGGATTTCCTAGTATTTTCCGCGCTTACGACAGTCGCCCGGCGGCCGGGCGTAACCTGGTCCTGGACGGAGAACTGGCCCTTTGAACCGCTGGTCGGCAACACCCCCACCACCAACACCTTCCGGTGGACCTGGATCAGCTTCTGCTTCACCTTCTTCGCCTTTGGCGTGGTGCTGTTCATCTACGAATTCTTCCTGAACAACCCCGACGCCGCGCCGATGGATCCGGTGCTGGCGACTTTCCGGCCGCTGACGCCGAGCCAGAAGCGGATTGGCAAATATTTTCTTGTCGTCGCCGCGTTGCTGCTGGTCCAGATCCTGGCCGGCACGATCATGGCGCACTCCTATTATGATCGAACGAGCTTCTACGGCATCGCGATCAACGACCTCCTACCCTTCAACTTCTTGCGCGACGTCCATATCCAGGCGCCGATCGTCTGGATCGGCCTGTCGTGGATCGGGGCGGCGCTATTTCTCGCCCCCGCCATCGCCGGCGGCCAGGAAGCGAAAGGCCAGCACTGGCTGGTGGATTTCCTGTTCTGGGTGACGCTGCTGGTCGTGGCGGGTGCGCTGATCGGCGACTATCTCGGCATCATGGGGGTAATCGACCAGAACTGGTTCTGGTTCGGCAACCAGGGTCTCTCCTACATCCAGCTCGGGCGCTTCTGGCAGATCGGATTCTTCATCGGTTTGGCGCTGTGGAGCCTGCTGGTGATGCGCGCGCTGTGGCCGGGCACGGCGCTTTGGCGCACGGCGGCGGGCCAGTTCTGGACCGGGCGCATCCGCATGGAGCACCTGATCTGGGCTTCCACCATCAATATTGCTGTCCTCTACGTGTTCGGCATGATCCCGCTCACCGGCATCGAGAAGTCTTTCACGCTCACCGACTTCTGGCGCTGGTGGGTGGTCCATCTCTGGGTCGAGCAGTCCTTCGAGTTCTTCGCCGCCGCCATGAGCGCCTATCTCCTGATGTCTGTTGGCTTGGTTTCCCGCAAGCTCGCCGAACGGGCGACCTATTTCGAGATCATCTTGATTTTCCTCGGCGGCGTCATCGGCACCGGCCATCACCTTTATTGGGCCGGCGGTCCCAGCATGTGGGTGCCGATGGGGAGCATGTTCTCCTTCATCGAGGTGTTGCCGCTGGTGCTGCTGATCATCGAGGCGATCAATCACTACCGCCTCATCAAGGCGCATCAGGAGTTCAAATACCGGCTGGCCTACACTTATGTCATCGGGGCGGCGTTCTGGAATTTCGTCGGCGCCGGCGTGTTCGGCGGCGGCACGCTCAATGCGCCGCTGGTGAACTACTACGAGCACGGCACCTTCCTGACGCTCAACCATGCCCATACCGCGCTGTTCGGCGCGTTTGGCGAACTGGCGATCGGGCTGATCTACTTCTGCCTGCGGTACATCGCCGCCGATCGGCAGCGCTTCAGCGAGAAGGTCGGGCTGTGGGCCTTCTGGCTCTACAATGGCGGGCTGGTGCTGTGGATACTGCTCAACTTCTTCCCGATCGGTTGGGCGCAGCTCGACGCCGTCTATGAGCATGGCCTTGCCTACGCCCGCAGCAGCACCTTCTACGACACGACCCTGTTTTGGCAGTGGATGCGGCTGCCGGGCGATGTGCTGTTTGCGGTCGGCGCGTTGCTGATGGCGTGGGACTTTATCGTCAAGCTGCGCCCGCTCTATCCGCAGGCGGTCGATCGTCTGATCTTCCGCAAGCCGCTGCTGTCGGCTTCGGAACCGGCGGAATGACAATGACCAGCCGCACGCTCGATATCCGGCCGATGTCAAAGCGATGGGGAAGCTTCACCTCAAATCGGCGCATAGTGCTCAATGTGGACCTGGTGCGGGCCAGTCCGCGATTGATCGACTACGTGATTTGCCACGAACTGGCGCATGCCTTTTATCCAGACCACGGCGAGGGCTGGCGCAACCTCCTCGACACTGTGATGCCTGATTGGATGACCCGAAAGGCGGAATTGGAAAGTTCGTTGCGTTGAGATGGCTGTCGGACCACTATCATCGAGCGGTTGCCAGATTCTCTGCGGCTGGTCCTGCCGATGCGCCTAGCAAGCGGGAGTGCTGAACGATGAGCTTCGTATCCGCCTCGCAGCCGGCGCGGGGGAAGCGCCCGGGGAAGCAAAATCACCCTTACTTTGGCCTTCGGGGAAGCCCGACGACGCCCAGCGCAAGCCTTCGCCCTGCTGCGCGGCCGTTTTCATCACACCCTCCGGCGCGGGCGGAAAACCGGGCTTTAGGGACTGCATACATGCCGAAGGTAGCCGAAAACCCGCTACTTCCTGCTTTCTACTGCTTCCCCGGCTTTCGTGCCGGGGACGGGGAAGCAGAATCGGCCCCGAAGGACCACTCCTGATCCCTTGATTTCATTTAGAAAATCGGGAGCGGGCGAAGGGATTCGAACCCTCGACCCCAACCTTGGCAAGGTTGTGCTGCAGCCCTCCGCAAACTGGGTGGCGCCAGCAACCACCGTTCTAATAGGAATCCTAGAACGGTAGCGGCCGGCTAATGCTTTGATTTAGCTGGTGCCGGCGCACAGAATCGAACTGTGGACCTACTGATTACGAATCAGTTGCTCTACCCCTGAGCTACGCCGGCAGCATGTGCGGGCCACGCTATACAGTCCCCCCGCACCGCAAGCAACCAGCTATAACCGTCCGCATGATCCCAGACCCGATGCAAAACGCGCTCGACGAGGCCAGGGCGGCCGCCGAGCGCGGTGAAATCCCGGTCGGCGCCGTGGTTCTTGGCCCCGACGGCGAGGTCATCGCAGGTGCGGGCAACCGGACCGAAGCCGACAGCGACCCCACCGCGCACGCGGAAATCCTGGCATTGCGGGCCGCCGCGGCAATCCGGAAAAGCCCTCGCCTGCCGGATTGTGACCTGGTCGTCACACTGGAGCCCTGCCCGATGTGCGCCCACGCCATCAGCCTGTTCCGTGTCCGCCGGCTGATCTTCGGCGCCTACGACCCCAAGGGCGGTGGAGTCGATCACGGCGCCCGAATATTCGACGCGCCGTCCTGCCACCACCGTCCCGACATCGTCGGCGGCGTGCGCGAGACGGAAGCGGCGACATTGCTGCGCGACTTTTTCCAGGCGAAGCGGCAATAAGCCGGCATGCCGTCAGCTTCCTTTTCCAGTGCGCCAGACCTCGCGCGCCTGCCGATCGTCGTCAACGCTCGGGCAATCAGCCTGTCGGAGGGCATTCGCGCGGGGCTTTCGGTGGCGGTCATCATTGCGCTGAACGAATATCTGGCGTTCGCGCCGTTGCGGGAGGCAGCGTTGGCGGCGTTGCTGACCTGCATCTGCGACCCGGGCGGGCCGATCCGCCGGCGTGTCCCGGTGCTGCTGACATTTGCCCTGCTGGGCGCGGCCGTGACGGCTGGGTTCGGTCTGCTGCGGGAATTTGGCCCCGCGGTGGCGCTGCCGCTGGGGGTGTTCGGGCTGTTTTGCTCTTCCTTCGTGCGGATTTACGGCCAGGCGCCGCAGCAGTTGGGCGCGTTGCTGGCGACGGTGCAGATATTATCGCTGGACCGGGGCAATTCCAGCCTGACGGAGGCCGGCATCTTGGCGGCTTCGTTCATCGCCGGGGCACTGTGGGCGATTCTGCTGACCATGGTGATATGGCGCATTCATCCGTTCCTGCCGGCTCGGCGGGCGGTCGGCGAGGCGTATCGCAAATTATCCGAGCTGGCCGGCGACCTGCACGCGCTGGTGCGGGCGCCAGCCATCTCCGATGCCGCGTGGGAGGCCCATGCCCGTATCCATCGGCGCGCCGCCCGCGACGCGATCGAGGCCGCCAGGACAGTCGTCATGGACACGCTGCGCGCACGCGGGGCGGTGAGCAATCGAGCCGCCCAGGCGGTGATCCGGCTGGAGACGGCAGACCAGATTTTTGGCAGCCTGATCGCGCTGAGCGATCTGCTGGAGCACGCGTCACCGTCCGAACGGCACGTGGCAGAGCGGGTGTTGCGGCGGATGCGGCCGCTGTTGCTGATCCTCGGCCGGGGCATAGTCACCGACGATCCGGATGCGCATCACCGCATCGACCGGTCTATCGACGCGATCGTGGAGGGATTGGGTGCCCTGCCGGATGGCGCGCCGTTGTGGGCCATCGTCGACCGGATCACCGAGCGGCTGCGGATCGCGCATACGCTGGCGGTGCCGGCGAACTTGGCTCCGGGGGTCGATGCCAGCGGGCGAGCGATGCCGTTCTGGCCTCAGATGATACGGCCGCTGCGGGCGAATCTGGATTGGAAGTCCCCTGCCCTGCGCCATGCGGTGCGCACCGGCGTTGTCTCGGCACTGCCTTTGGCGTTCACGATGTTCTGGTTCACGCCGTACGATCACTGGCTGACGATGACCGTGGTGGCGACAATGCAGCCATACTATTCGCTGACCTATACGCGGGCGATCGAGCGCATTGCCGGCACCGCCGCCGGCGGAATCGTTGCCGCGGTGGTGGGACTGGTTTGCACGACTCCGCTGGCGATCGCGGGGGCGATGTTTCCACTGGCGATGCTGGCGTTCGCGGTGCGGGCGGTCAGTTTCGGGCTGTTCATGATGGCGCTGACGCCGCTGGTGGTACTGCTGGTGGAAACTGGCACGCCCGGAACCGACGAATGGATGATCGCCTTCGTCCGCGCCGCGTTCACCATCCTGGGCGGGCTGATCGCCGTGGGCGCGAATTTCGCGCTGTGGCCGAGCCGGGAGCCGGATCTGGTGGCGGCGGAGGTGAAGAACGCGATCGCCGCGCACGGTGCCTATGCCGAGGCGGATTTCTCCGCGCTGCTGGGCGACTCCACCGGTGCGGCCCTTGGGCCGGCTCGACGGGCGGCAGGGGTGGCGAGCAATGCGCTGGAGGCACTGATCACGCGCGCGCTGCTGGAGCCGGGGACAAAGCAGCGGGACGCGCTGGAGGCGGCGATGGTGGTCGATGCGGCGCTACGGCGGTGCGCCGGGCGGTTGGCGCGGCTTCAGCACGATCCCCTGGTGGCCTCGGGCACGCCGGCGCCGGTTTTGCGGGTGTGGCGGGATTGGATCGGCATGTCGATGCGGCTGCTGGCGTCGGGACGGACGGACCTGCCGCCTCGGCCCGGCGGGACGGAAAATGATACGTTGGCGCGATTGGCTCGACAGATCGAGCTGATGGCGGGGGCGATGGAGCGACTGCGATAGGGGCGGGGCGAAGGGCTGCAAGGCGTCATGGAGGGCTTTAAGACCCCTCCCCGTGTCCGCCGCGGGTTCTCAGGGCCGCCGACGCTGGTGGTGCGGAGGGTGTTGAGGCGCACGGGGGTTGCGATAAGGGCATGACCTGCCCCGTGTTGTGGTCGGGCCATCCATGCCTTGGCCGCGTTTCGGATAGAATGTCGTGGGTGGCCAGGCTAAGCCCCATGACCATCAGAACAAGCGATGGGCGGAGAATGGCTGGCCAGATCGGCCGCGGCTTAGCCCCCGTGGGCCAAGCTCGGCCCGGCTATCCGCGCTTCACCCGCCGATGCGAAGATGGCCGGGAGATACCCGGCCATAACGGTGAGAACGCGCCGAACCATGACACAGGGACAGGCCGGTGCCTTCGTTCCGGCACCTACGGGCGGTGAAGCCCTCGGCCCGCCTCAGGCCGCCCGGCGGGCGGCCAGTGCCGTCGGCAATTGGGTGATCGCGTGGTCGATCAGCAGCGAATCCGCGTCGGTGGTCAGGCCTTCGGCCAGCACATGCCGAGCGGCGGTGGTCGCGATATCGGCGGCGGCGAGACGGACGTCGTCGACGGCGGCCTTTTCGGCGGCGGCGATCCGGTCGATCGCCATTTGCTCACGACGCTTGGCGGACGCTTCGGCTTCGGCGGCGGCGGCGGTGGTCAACCGGCTGGCTTCGGCACGCGCCCCCTCGATCAGCGCCTTTGCATCGGCCAACGCATCCGCACGCTGCTTTTCGGCATCGCGCAGCATCGCCTCGGCTTCCCGGCGTAGCCTTGAGGCTTCCTCGAGTTCCGCCTTCACGTTGACGGCTCGGGCATCGAGAATGCCGGCCAGCGCGCCCCACAGCTTCTTCCCGAACAGGATGAAGAACAGGAAAAACGCCAGGACAACCCAGTTTCTGGGTTCGGCGAAGAAGCTTGCCTCGGGGTGCATGATGCTCTGCTCCTATTCAGCCGATACCGCGAGCGGCGAGGGCCGACCCGATCGCGGTATCCAGACGGCCGGCATCCGGCGCCGTCCCGGTCAATCGGGTGACCACCGTCGTCGCGGTTTCCGTGGCCACCTGGCGTAACGCACTCATTGCCGAAACACGGGCCTGGGCGATCTGCGCTTCCGAATCCTGCAACCGCTTTTCCAACCTTGCGTTCAGCGCCTCGGCTTGCTCCGCGGCTTTCTTCTTCGCCTCGTCCAGGGCGGCATTGATCGCCGCCTGAGCCTCGGCCCGCGCCTTGGCAGTCGCCTGATCGGCTTCCGCCATGCCGGCATCGGCACTGGCCTTGGCCGCGCGGGCCTCATCCAGGTCCCTGGCGATCTTCGTCCCCCGCTCCTCCAGCACCGATGCCACCAGCGGCAACCCGGCGCGGGAAAGAATCCAGTAAAGCAGCGCGAAAATGATCGCGCCCCAAACCACCTGGCTGGTCGTCAGCGGCGTGCTGAAGTCGAGCTGAGGCATCCCTTCCGCCATCGCGGCGACGGGCAGCATCGACAAACCCGTTCCCAGTAGCGGTATGGTCCAGCGGGACAGTTTCATAGTGCCTGCCGAACGCGCTTGGACTTTCTTCGAACAAAGCATGAGCGCGTTCGCCTTTGTCAGACGAAGAGAATGATGAAGGCGATAACCAGGGCGTACAGCGCGACGGCTTCCGTCAGCGCGAAGCCCAAGATCGCGAGCCCGAACACCCGGTCGCGCGCGGCGGGATTGCGGGCCACGCTGGAGACGAGGGCGGCGAAAATGTTGCCGATGCCGACGCCGACGCCCGCGAGAGCGATCACGGCAAGACCGGCACCAATCATCTTGGCGGAAGCGAGATCCATAGTTCTATTTCCTTTCGATTATCCAGCGCGCGGGCTGAGACGTCAGCCCGGTTGTTCAGGGGTTGAGAAGTGACACTCAGTGCAGGTGAACCGCGTCATGCAGATAGATGCAGGTCAACACCGCAAACACATAAGCCTGCAGAACCGCCACCAGCAGTTCGAACCCGATCAGGATGGTATTGAGCCCGAACGACAGTCCGGCCGGGAAGTAGCCCAGCCATCCCAGACCGCTCAGCATGATGATAAAGGCGCCAAATACCTCCAGCATAACATGCCCAGCCATCATGTTGGCGAACAGGCGAACCGACAGGGAGATGACGCGCGAGAGGTAGGAGATCACCTCGATCACGACCAACAGCGGCGCCAGCACCATCGGGATGCCCTGCGGCAGGAAGTAACTGAAGAAATGCAGCCCGTGTTCCTTGATCGCCACCGCCGTCACCAGCACGAATACCAGCAGGGCCAGCGCCAGCGTCACCATGATGTGGCTGGTGAAGGTGAAGAAATAGGGGAAGACGCCCAGCAGGTTGCCGAACAGGATGAAGAAGAACAGGGTGAACACGAACGGAAAGAATTTGCGGCCTTCCGGGCCGATCTGCTCGACGCACATCGACATCATGGACTCGTAGGCCAGTTCGGCCGCCGCCTGCAGCCGGCCCGGCACCATCGCCCGCGGCTTCATGCCAAACCACAGCAGGGCCAGCACCAACAGGCTGGCGACCACCATCATCAGGTTCGACTGGGTGAAATTCACCGAGGCGCCAATGCCGCCCAGGGCCGGATGAAGCTGGAACTGCCCCAGCGCGTCGATGCTGCTTGAACCCTCGGCCGCCACGCTGTGCGCTCCTACCCTCGATCAGACTGCTTTGGCGCGAACACACGCCAAAGGTTTGCCACGCCCGCCGCACCGCCCAGGGGGACGAACACCGCCGTCAGGATCGGGGTGGTGTGGAAAATCCGGTCCAGCCCGTAACCGATGGCGACCGCCACCACAAGAGCCGAAACCAACTCTACCCCAACCCGCGCGCCGATTCCCCACGCGGAGCCGCCAAGGCCATCCTGTCCGGGTGGCGTCGGCGGGGCGTCGAGACCCTGCTTGCTTCGGGCGACCTTCAGGCGATCCTCAAAAGAGGGCCCCGGGTCGCCGTCATCCTGACTCATGCTCGCTCCTGGCAACATTACATGCCGGAAAGCCGGCGCTTGCTACCGACGGGGGGGACGGGTGTCAAGAACGCTTGGTCGATTTGCCGCCCGGAATGAAACCCACCGTTGCCGGATGGCCACCGTGGCAGGCCTGCGCGAACCCGCCTCGATGCGCGATCGGCCGTCGTCCATGCCGTCGCGACGGCGGTTTGCGACCGTCGCACATTGCCCAATAGGACGATACGGCTGAATGGGGCCCAAACCGGCACACCGCGTAGCGGGCCGATCATGTCACAACAATTGGACTCAGGCTGGCCGTCACGACGGCGCCGGGATGTCAGGACAGATGTCCGGTGGATTGATTTGCCTGCTTTCCAACACGGAACCGAGATCATTGGTGATGCCTGCCGACAACAGACCGTGCCCCGCATCGTCGCTCACCAGCGCTTGATTACCAATTCGCTCCGCACCGCCAATGTTGCATGCGCGTGACACACGACAGCGCTCCCGCTTGCGTGATCTTGCAGATTATAACAGGAGGAAATCATGGGACCGGGAATTCTTCTTTGGCTGCTGGGCGTGCCGATCCCGATCATCATTTTGCTTGTGCTGCTCTGGCACTGAGTCCCAACCGACCGGAGAACAGCGATGCAGACAACAACAATGCCCACCGATCCCGGCGCTCTGGTCGCCGAGACATCGGTGTCGGCCGTCTCGTGGGGTGCCATTATCGCCGGCGCCTTCGTCATGGCGGCGGTCACGATCCTGTTGGTGGCACTTGGGTCGGGGTTGAGCCTCTCTTCCGTCTCGCCATGGCCAGGCAGCGGGGTTTCGGTGACGGGCTTCACCGTTATCACGGCAATATGGCTTATCGTCGTCCAGTGGCTGTCCGCCGCGCTCGGCGGCTACCTGACGGGGCGGTTGCGCACGCATTGGGCGGGCGTGCATGTCCACGAGGTGTTTTTCCGCGACACCGCGCACGGTCTGCTGGCCTGGGCCGTTGCATCGGTGATCGGCATCGGCCTGCTGACCTCAGCCGTTTCGTCAATCGTCGGCGGTAGTGTCCACGCCGCAACCAGCCTGGCGGCCGGCGCGGCGTCTGGGGCAAGCCAGGGGGCCGCGCAGTCGGCGGCACCAGGCGGATACTACATCGATCAGTTGTTTCGATCCGACTCACAGGCGAGTTCAGGCCAGGACCCGCGTCCCGAAGCGACCCGCATCCTGGCAATGGGGATACGGAATGGATCGGTCCCCGACGGCGACAAGACGTACCTCGCACGACTGGTGGCCGAACGGACCGGGATTTCCCAGGACGATGCGCGCAAGCGCGTGGATAACCTGATCGGTGAGGAACAAGCCGCGGAACAGAAAGTCAAAGCGGCAGCCGACCAGAGCAGGAAGGCAGTGGCGGCGCTTTCCTTCTATACGTTCTTCTCGATGCTGATCGGCGCATTCATCGCCAGCGTGGCCGCGGCGCTGGGTGGACGCAGCCGCGACGTTTACTGATTGGACGGGGTCATACCGGCGACCGGTATGACCCGATTCATCCTTGCCGCGGCAGCGTTTTCCGCAGCCATGCCGTCACGCGCTCGATGACCGCGTCCTGCCCCCCACGATAGAAGTGATCGCAGTTGGGGATGATATCGACCTCGCAGACACCCGCGGCGCGGTCGCGGAACGCCTCGGCGGGATAGGTTTCCGGGTCTTCCTGGTCCCCGCGTATATACAGGATAGGGCATGCAATGGACGGTGCCAGTTCCAGGGTGTCGGGCATCGCGCTTCGCCGGTCGAGGAAACTTTCCGGGGTGATGACGTACCACCAGCCCGGCATGAGCATCAGCTCCCGCCCACGGCCGGCCGCGACCATGGCCCGAGCCTGGGCGGTGAGTTCCTCCAGACGATCGCCCGCCATGAGGCCGGCCTGGCTTGACCGGCGCAGACCTTCCTTTCCGCCGCCGTGCGCCGACAGCAGGATCAGTGCCGGCGTGTCAGGATGCGCCACGACATGCGGCACGGCCAGCATGCCGCCGTTGCTGTGACCGATGATGACGGGCGGCGGAAACCCCTGGTCGGCCATCCACTTCGCGGCAATGCGGTTGTCCTCGATTCCGTCCGCCGTCAGTTGAAACGCCGCGCCCTCGGCCGCGCGGCTGTCACGGATGCTCAGGATGTCGTGGCCACGGCGGTTGAACGCCAGGCATGCATAGCCCATCGCGGTGAGCGCCGGCGGCAGGAACCGTGGCGCGCCGACATAGAAATTCATCGTGTTGCCATGAAACAGCAGCACCGCGCCGACGGTCGGCTGCCCATCCGGCAGGTGCAAGGCACCGTCCAGGGGAATTGTGTCGGTTTCGATCGAAATAAGTTCGGTTCGCATATTTACTGACCCATTCTGGCGAGAAACGCCGAACCACGATTATCGGCGCGCCGCTTCAGGCGGGCGGATTGCACTTGGTCCAGCCCCATTGTCCAGGCTGGAGTGTTATCGTCATCCCGTGCGTTGTCCAGCCGGTGGGGCCTCTGCGTACCAGGGTGTCATCGGGGCATGACAGTCGCCGCCGTCCACCCGTACTGCGGGATAATATAAGGCCAAGTATCGTCTGCATTGCACGCGGCGCGCAAGACCCGGCGGTGGGTGCCGAAGGCTGCGTAGGGATCCACGCCGTGCCGTGCTGGATCAGATGACCCGGACTGGCGCCATGGCATGACGGATCAAGGGTTGGCGGCAACGCTATTTGGCATCGCCTTAAGCCGATACACGGGATTTAGCCAAATCAGCACTAACCGGGACAAGTCCGTGTTCGTGTCCGAAACGAATTCGCATTACCTCGGGGAGGGTCTTATCCGATTGTGCGACGGCGCCGCCAGCCCGGACCCGATACGCAGCCGCATGCGTCAGAGCGTCGGGAATCGTCCCATTTGCCAGGGAGCGGGCCGCCTCCAGGACCAGGCGGCGGAAACGGATTACGCCCATATCCGTCGGCCCCAGATGTTCGGTCGAGCGGTCAGCAATCAGGCCCTGGCTGTCCTGGATGCAGGCATCCTGCTCGGACACGCCCTCGATGCCGGTATAGCTTTCGGTCTTCTGTTTGGCACGATCGATCAGATAGTCGTTCTCCCGCCGGCGCAGGGGAATGTAGTGCGCATCGACCTCTGCATGGACGCCTGATCCGGCGCGGAAGCGCGCACGTTCCGCATCCGTCAGCGGACGTTCCGGGTTCCAGGTGTAGGTGTGGACCCAGCACGACGTGTCGTCGATCGGCACCCAGCACTGGCCGTGGTAGTTCTCGCCCGGAAAGGCGTTCGGCGCCAGGCCGTGGTTGGGCATCAGAAACTGGCTGACCCGCCAATAGGTCTGGCCCGGGTCGCCTCGCCGAGCGGCGCCGAGAACGAGGCCAGCCGGGTGGTCGGCGATGGTGAAACGCGGGGCGCCGTCGTCGCGCATCCAGCGGACTGTATCGGTACCGGAGGAGACTTTGGCCAGCAGCCGGACGGTGACGTCGTCGGCGTCGGAGATGGCCATGTGAAGGAAGGAGAAATGCGCGGTGTCGAGTCCGCCTTCGCACGCCTGCGCCCAATTGCATTGTTGCAGCTTTTTGGAAACGAAAACATGCGAGGCGGGCAATAGCGCAAATTCAAGTTCGGGCAGAGGCGGTTTGTGTTCGCGCGGGCCGAGATAGGCCCAGACGAATCCCCCGGCTTCCTGCGTGGGGTAGGCCAGCAGATGCACATTATCTTCCGCGCGCTGCCTCGCTGGGCCGGGGTCCATCGTCGGCAAGGCGAGGCAGCGGCCGTCAACGCCGAACTTCCAACCGTGATAAACGCAACGGATGCCGCCTTCCTCATTACGGCCAAAAAACAGGTCGGCACCGCGATGAGGGCAGCGCGGGGAGACGAGACCGACGGTCCCGTCGGTGGCCCGGAAGGCCCGAAGGTCTTCGCCGAGGATCGTGACCCGGACTGGCGGGCCGTCGGGTTCGGGCAATTCGGTGCTGAGCAGGACCGGTTGCCAGAAATGGCGGAAGAGTTGGCCCATCGGCGTTTTCGGACCAGTACGGGTCAGCAGGACGTTGTCGGCTTCCGTCAGCATTGTGTCATCCTCCCCTTTTTCTTGTCGTGCACGGCAACGCCGTAGGGCCGCCGGATCAATATCCCGTCCGCGTCGCTGCGGCGGCGTAGTGCTTGCGGGGAAACTCCTCGGTGTAGGACCGCAGCCCCTTCCCCATCCGGGTGCCCATGTCGCGATAGGGTTTGGCTCGCAGGCGGGCGACGTCCAGGTCGATGCCGATGCCGGGCGTGGTCGGCAGATCGACGAAACTGTCGTGGACGGTCAGCGGCGTCACCGCGATTTCGTCGCAGGCGGGTTTCAGGTTGATGAAGCACTCGGCGATCCAGAAATTCGGGATCATGGCGGAAAGCTGCACCGTCGCGGCCAGGCCGACCAATGTCGAATTGTAGTTGTGCGGGGAAATCGCTACCGCGTGCGGCTGCGCCATCGCGGCTATGTCGAGCATCGCGGAAATGCCGCCGCAGTTGCAGATATCCGGGTTGATGATGTCGGCGGCTCGGGCCGCCAGGGCCTGGGCGAATCCCTCCTTGGAGTAGATTGCCTCGCCCGTAACGATTGGCATCGGCAACGCGCGCCGGACTTCGGCTACCAGCTCGATGTTGTCGCATAAGCAAGGTTCTTCG
The DNA here is from genome assembly GCF_009765975.1 of Acidisphaera sp. S103. Classification (GTDB taxonomy): domain Bacteria; phylum Pseudomonadota; class Alphaproteobacteria; order Acetobacterales; family Acetobacteraceae; genus Rhodopila. The sequence continues at coordinate 69,902 of NZ_LMUJ01000072.1, forward strand.
TACCAACCGATATCATATTCGGCGATACGCTGGCCGATGCGGATGGCGTGCATCGGGGCGAGGCGGCGGTGTACTTCGACCAGCAAAGTAAAGTCAGGGCCGAGCGCCTGACGCATTTGGCGGACGTAGTTGACGACGTGGTCTTCGTCCTCGCGATGGATGAAATTACGCCACGGGCCGGGGAACGGGTCCCACTTCAACGCGGTGTAGCCGGCGGCTTTGACCGCCAGAGCGCGTTCGAGGTTTTTCTCGATGCTGTCGGTGCCGCTGGACCAGCCGTTCGCGTAGACCTTCACGCGTTCGCGGGAGGCGCCGCCGAGGATGTTGTACAGCGGCTGGCCGGCATTTTTCGCAACGATGTCCCACAGGGCGATTTCGATCGCACTCCACGCCGACATCAGGTCGAGCGAGGTTCGGCGCATCGCGAAATCCTCGAACACCACCTGGGCGGTGTGGCGGATGCTGAACGCGTCGCGGCCGATCATGTATTTGGCCAGGTCGCGCAGCAGGTGTTCGATGACCGGTTCCTTGCCGGGGGTGACGTAGGCCTCACCCCAACCGTGCAGGCCGCTTTCGGTTTCGACACGGCAAAACAGCAGGTTCTTGGCGGTTCCGGGGTCGAACAGGAACGTTTCGATGCGCGCGATTTTCATGGACGAATCCTCCTGGCGGCGGAGAGTACGCCCGGTGCCGGGTGGCGGGCAAATGGCGGAATACGGTATGGCTGGGCGATGGACCCACGCATCCTGTTCCAGGACCAGCGCTTCGTCGTGCTCGATAAGCCGGCGGGATTGCCGGTGCATGGCGGTCCTGCTGGCGGCCGCAGCGTCGAGGACTGGTTTCCGTTGCTGTCACGCCGCAAGGACGGACCGTGGCTGGCACACCGACTGGACGCCGATACCGCCGGTTGCCTGGTCATCGCGCTGCGGCGGGCCGCGTTGCTGGCGGCGCAGGCCTTGTTTGCGTCCGGTGATGTGCGCAAGACCTATTGGGCTGTGGTTTCCGGCCAGGTCTCCAGCGATCGGGGCATGATCGCCGCCCCGTTGCGCCGGGTCACCAGTCCACGCGGCTGGCACATGATCGTTGATGAGCGGTCGGGCCAATCCGCTACCACCGACTGGCAGGTGCGTGGCCGAACCCGGGACAGAACCTGGCTGGAATTGACGCCACGCACCGGGCGCACGCACCAGATCCGCGTGCATTGCGCCGCGCTCGGCGCACCGATTCTCGGCGATGAGCGATATGGCTCGGCCGGCGGCGGCCTGCATCTGCTGGCGCGCGCGATCCACGTGCCGCTCGATCCGGCGGTGGATGTCTCCGCCGAACCACCGCCGCACATGCTGGCCGCCCTGCGACAATGTGGCTTCCGCGGCTAGCCGCTAGAATCCAACACTTGGTGTCCCTTTTTACCGCTGCGATGACCTTTGTGGGCCTTTTGTCCATCGGGCCGGGCGTGGGTCGAGGTTAGCAATCGCCACAAGGCGCTGGCGGTCGGTATCAGAGATGTCAATCGCAGCTATCCAGGGGAAGCCCCAATCGGATGCAGACATCAGATTATATCTACCAGTCCTCATCCAAACCCGACTTCCACCGGCTGGATCAGATCAGCTTATCCTGACGCCCCCCTGCGTTCTGGACGGTGTCACGCTCTATTATGGAACGTTCTTCAACGAGCCGCGTAACGGCCGCATGGACATCGGAGCGGCGGCGTGCTATCACGCTTCTGTGAGCGGCGTGAAACGCGGCGGTTTTTTGAGATTTGGCCCTCCCCTAGCTGGCACCGAGCGTAATCCCGACCGAACTGGGCTGTTAAGATTTTCGGGAGATGGATGTTCGCCTTATCGGAAAGCCGAATTCCGTGAACTGGACGGCAACGGGATGGGATACCGGAGATAGGGCGTAGCATGAAAATCGTTTTCGATATCGGACGGATACGGATCGCGTGGCTGTTCGCCCTGCTGGTCGTGCTCGAAGGATGTGCCGGCCCGAAAATCGCGGCAGACCAGCTTGACAAGGTCGAACCGAATCAGAACCCAATCTGTTCGTGTTCCTACGAGATTGCCGCCACGATCGATCCTGGGATTAACAATTACGAAGGCATTGACGAGTCGGTTCGTGAATCCCTGGATATAGCTCTGGCGAAATCGAAACTATTTACACCTGACTCTGCAATCAAGTACAAGATCAAAGCCGATGTTCTGGTTGCCAGCGAAGCCGCCTGGAGTTTTGGATCATTCAATGGGAAACTTTCAATTAGATATACTGTGCTAAACGCGTCTGGACAGGAGCTGCTAAAGACTGAAATCTACACAGAGGCTGGAAGCGACAAGGCGTATTTTTCTGGCGCAGCCCGGCACCAGCGGTCACGAGCCGTAAACATTTCGAAGAATGTTCTACAATTCGTTGAGCGCCTCCGGACAAGCGGCGTTCTGACTTAGGTGCGGGCATGGGTTGTGGTTGGCCTCGGCCAGGAAGCAATTGATCGCCGCCCGACCTGCTTTTACGGGCTGTTCCGATCGCCACAAGATGTCAGTGGCGATCCATTTGCGTATCCGCCGGACTCACACGTGCAACAATCCAGGGGCATCCCTAATCGGATGCAAACGTCAGATTAGATCGACTAGTACCTCCGCACAGACGTTTTGACCGATAGCCATGACGATTATGAGCCGCTGCCGCCATGACCGGTGGCTTTTGGTTTATGGAAAACGGACGTTGATGCCCCGCCCCGTCGAGGTCCGTTCGGCGCACACCGCGGTTGTTCCGGGCATATCCACACCCGCCCTCTGGACGGCCCAACCGGCGCGGTCCACGATTGGCCGCAAAGCAAGGGTTCAGGGGGGAATAGTGATCAACGACGCGAATGCGTGGTTCACGGTCGTTGCCGTATGACGGCCGTCTTTCGTCGTCAGTCGCTGGACAGGCTTGTCTTTGCGGTCGAGGCGCTGGTGGTCGTCACCATCATCGTCAATATCGCTGTCACGTTCAGCAACGCGGTTGTGCGGTATCTGACCAATCAGGACTTCCCCTGGGCATCCGATGTCTGGACCATCCTGATCTCCATCATCACCTTCCTCGGCGCGCCGGCGTATTTCCGGCGCGGCGCGGGCATGGCCTACACCGCACTGATCGATCGATCAGACAGTCCCAACAGACAAGCGCTGCGGGCGAGCGGCCTGGTCATCTTCCTTGCCGTCTGCGTCGTCGCACTGGCCGCCTATCCCGCGTTCTTCGCCGGACAGCTAACGCAAACATTGCAGGTAATCGGCCTCAGCTCCGCCTTCGTCGCGATGTGGCTCGGCCTCGGCCTCCTGCTGTTCTGTTTGTTCACGATCGAGAAACTCTGCGCCCTGAACGGGCGCGCAATCCTCATCGGCATCGCGGTCGGCGCGGCCATGGCCCTAACCGCGGTCGCGCTGCGGCGAGCCTACTATCTCGACGTCATCGAGATCGACCCGTTCCTGCTGATCGTGCCCGCACTGGTGGTCGCCTTCGTCACCGGCGTGCCGATCGCCGGCGTCCTGGCACTCGCCGGCCTGCTGTATTTCGTGCTCACAGGTGACGCACCGATCACCAGCGTCCCATCTTCGATGCAGTACGGCGTAACCAGCTTCATCCTGCTCGCCGTGCCGTTCTTCATGGTCGCCGGCACGCTGATGGAAGTCACCGGCATGGCACGCCGCATGATCGACACGGTGCAGGAATGGGTGGGCCATTGGACCGGCGGCCTGCTGGTCGCACAGGTTGTGGCGATGTACGTGTTCTCCGGCCTCAGCGGATCGAAGGCGGCCGACATCGCGACGGTGGGCGGCGTGATGAAAACACCGTTGCGCGACTACGGCTATCCGCCAACGGAATCCGTCGCCGTTCTGGCCGCGAGTGCCGCCATGGGCGAAACCATCCCGCCCTCGCTGATGCTGCTCGTCCTCGGCTCCATCACCACCCTGTCGGTGGGGTCGCTGTTCCTGGCCGGACTGCTGCCGGCGGCGATCCTGGCGCTGGTGCTGATCGCCGTGGTCATCGTCCGCAGCCACCTGTTCGGCCACCTCAAGGGACCACCGTTCCGCCTGAGCCGAGCCCTGCGCCGCACCCCGCAGGCAGTGCCGGCCTTCCTGGTGCCGGTGATCGTCGTGGGCGGCATCATCGGCGGCATCGCCTCCCCCACCGAGTCGGCAACCTTCGCCGTCGTCTACGGCTTCGCCGCCGCCATCGTGGTATATCGCAGCATCGGCCTGCGGACCGGCTGCATCGCCTTGCGCGACGCCGCGCTAACCGCCGGCATGGTGCTGTTCATGGTCTCCACCTCCAACCTGGTGTCGCAGGCGATCGTTATCGACGGGCTGGGGCGTACGCTTGCCGCCGCCTTCGCGTCACTGCACAGCCCCACCATCTTCCTGCTCGGCACCGTCATCGTCATGGTCGTGGTGGGCTTCATCCTGGAAGGCATACCGGCGATCCTGATCGCCGCTCCGATCCTGCTGCCCGTCGCGACACGCGCTGGCATCGATCCGCTGCAATACGGCATAGTGCTGACCATGGCTGTGGGCATCGGCGTTTTCCTGCCACCCATCGGCATCGGCTATTACATCGCCTGCGCGATCGGCGAGGCCCCGGTGAACGCAACGATGCGCCCCAGCCTGATTTACAGTGCGTTTCTCGTCCTGGGGTTGGTGATTGTCGTGCTGTTCCCGCAAATCACCGTCTGGGTTCCGCACTATTTCGGTATGCACTAAACAAGAAATACGGGGGGACTCCATCCATGCAAACAACAAGACGACGAGTCATCGCATCCACGCTCGGTATCGCGGGCATGAGCGGCCTCGCCGCACCGGCGATCGGCCAGCGCGCTCGCGTGCTGCGCTACGGCAGCATGTTGCCAGCCGATAGCATCTACCACCGCGCCTGTGTGATGTTCGGCGACGAACTGGCCAAACTGTCGTCCGGCAAGCTGAAGGTCCAGGTCTATCCCGACTCGCAACTTGGCACGATCCCCGAGATGATGTCGTCGGTGCAGACCGGGTCGTTGCAAATGACCATGGCCGTGTCGGCGTGGTTTTCCAAATTCATGAAGCCGCTGGATGCGTTCACCCTGCCCTACATCGTTCCTTCAGCCGACCAGTTGAAGACGGCACTCGACGGCGCCCTTGGGCAACGCATCGCGTCGATGGGCGAATCGACTGGCTTCCAGATCATTGGCTACTGGCTGATCGGCGGCCGCCACATCGTCAACAAGCTGCGTCCCATCCACAAGCCCGCCGATTGCGCCGGCCTGAAAATCCGAGTGATCAACAGCCAGGTCTACATCCAGACCTTCCGAGCGCTCGGCGCCACCGCGGTGGCGATGGACCCGTCGGAACTCTACCTGGCCCTGCAACAGGGCGTCGTCGACGGCTTCGAATACCCCCTGCCCGACCTCGTCTCCTACAAGTTCTACGAGGTCACCAAGTATCTCTCGCTCGATGGCCACACCACCGACTTCTTCCTGATCGCGATCAACCGGCCGCTATGGCAGAGCCTGGACAAGGACGAACAAGGGATGATGGCGCAGGCGCTGAAAACCGCGATGGACTGGCAATGGCGGGAACAGCCAGGCGAGATCGAAAAATCTCTGACCAAGCTGAAAACCCTGATGCAGGTGAACGAATTGACGCCGGAGGAAAAGGCGTCGTTCATCGAAACAACACGACCGGTCTACGCTCAGTTCGAATCCGCGGTGGGAAAAGATTTTCTCGACTTCGCGCGCAAGCAACTCGGCTCAACCTGAAAATCACGCAAGACCAGCAAACGAAGGGGAAACCAATGGCAAACGAACCAGACGCGGACTTCATCGTCATCGGTGCCGGTTCAGCCGGCTGCGTCATGGCCGCTCGTCTCAGTGAGGACCCAAACGTCAAGGTCGTCCTGCTGGAAGCCGGCGGCGCCGACAGCAATCCGTGGATTCACATCCCGTTGGGCTTTGGCAAGAACTTCGCCAACGCAGCGGTGAACTGGTGCTACGAAACCGAGGCGGACCCCAGCATCGGCGGCCGGAAAATCTTCTGGCCGCGCGGAAAAGTGCTGGGTGGATCAAGCTCCATCAACGGTATGGTCTACATCCGCGGTCAGAAGGAAGACTTCGACCATTGGCGTCAACTCGGCAACGCCGGCTGGTCGTACGACGACTGCCTGCCATATTTCAAACGCGCCGAACACCAGACCTGCGGCCGCGACGACTACCATGGCACCGACGGCCCCTTGTGCGTCTCCGACGTCGCCCGCAACGATCCGATCTCCGAGGCCTTCGTCAACGCCGCCGTCGCCTGCGGCATCCCTCGCAACGACGACTTCAACGGCGCCGTCCAGGATGGCGTCGGCTACCACCAGACCACCACGCGCAACGGCCGCCGCTGCTCCACCGCCGTCGGGTATCTGCGCCCGGCGATGAAACGCCCCAACCTGCGCGTGATCACACGAGCACTCTCCGAACGCATCCTGTTCGACGGCAAGCGCGCCACCGGAGTCGCCTTCCGCCACAACGGCGTCCCCACCACGATACGCGCGACGCGGGAGGTCATCCTGTGCGGCGGCGCCATCAACTCGCCGCAACTGCTGATGCTGTCTGGCATTGGCCCCGCCGACCATCTGACGGACCTCGGCATCCCGGTGGTGCATCATCTGCAAGGCGTGGGACAAAGCCTGCAGGACCACTACTCCGCGCCGATCAAGCTGCGCGCGCGCCTTCCCGTCACGCTGAACGACATCGTCAACAGCAACGTCGGCAAAGTGAAGGCCGGTCTGCAATATGCGATGTTCCGCACCGGCGCCCTGACCATGGGCGTCTCGCCCGCCGCGATGTTCATCCGCACCCGGCCGGAGCTGGCATCGCCCGACGTCAAATGCTCCATCTCGCCGTTCAGCGCCGACCGGCCTCAGGACGGCCTGCACAAATGGTCGGGCTTCACCCTGATCGCCTACCAGCTTCGCCCCGACAGCCGCGGCGAGATCAAGCTGAAGACCGCCAACCCTGCCGACCCGCCGGCGATGATCCCCAACTACCTGACGGCCGAGACCGACCAGCGCGCCATCGTCGCCGGCCTGCAAGCTTGCCGCCGCGTGCTGGCCGACCCCGGCATGCAGCACTTCATCGAATCCGAATACCTGCCCGGCCCCGACGTCCAGACCGATGAGCAGATGCTGGACCACGCCCGCCGCACGGGCGGAACGGTGTTCCACCCGACCAGCACCTGCAAGATGGGCACCGACCCCATGGCGGTCGTCGATGCGGAACTTCGCGTGCATGGGCTGAGCGGTTTGCGCGTCGTGGATGCCTCGATCATGCCCACCGTGGCATCGGGCAACACCAATGCACCCACCATCATGATCGCCGAGAGAGCCGCCGACATGATCCGCGATACCCTGGCCCTGGCCGCCTAGTGGAGCGGTTTGGGCGGAGATTTCGCAATCCGCACGCGCTGCCGAGAGCAGATAAGCCATGTCCCACAGCATATCGACCTTGCTGACCCGCAATCTTCACGACGTTTTCGGTGAAAATGACCCCGAGCGTCGGCGCGCGGCCATCGACGAGATTTTTACCGAAGATTGCGTGTTCTACCAGCCTGGGGGCGTCTGCCGCGGCCGCAACGAGATCGATCGCGTCGCGGGCGCGATCAAGGCCACTCACCCTGACTTTCAATATCAGCCGATCGCCGAACCCGAAGAACTCGGCAATGGCGGACGGCTCCAATGGGTATCGAGCCGTCCTGGTGAGGCGCCAGCTTACGCCGCGACTGATTTCATCATTGTCCAGGACGGCCGGATTGCTGCCCTTTATCTGTTTTTCGACAAGCTACCCTGAGGCGGACTCTGTAACGCGACATCCCGTGCGCAGGATTGGCAACTGCCACATCAACCAATTGGCCGCGGTGGTTCTTGGTCGTTCGGGTAGGTCATTTGGGTCCAGCAGGCGGGTCCGGCTGGACCCAGGACGGGCCTCAATCAGCCGGCCGGTGGCTTGCCGGTGTTAACCGCCAGTTGAGCGTCGAAAGCCCGCTTGTAGGCGGCCCGCGCCTCGCCACGGGCGACATAGGCGGCCAGGTTCGGAAACTCGCCCAGAATGCCCGATAATCTCAACCTGAGCAGCACCGACACCATCATCAGATCGCCCGCGCTGAACGCACCATCCAGCCAATCGGCGTGGCCCAGCCGACCGGAAAGCTGGTCCAGCCGGTCGCGGATGCGATCCTCGACCAGGGGCAGGCGTTCCTGACTCCAGGGCTTATCGCCCTCCGTGATCCTGGCAGTTACGAGTTCAAGGATCGGCGGTTCCACCGTGTTGAGCGCGGCAAACATCCATGTGATCGCGCGCGCCCGGGCATTGGCGTCGTCCGGCAGCAGGCCCGCATGGCGTTCGGCGATATGGAACACGATCGCCCCTGTCTCGAACAAAGCGAGATCGCCTTCCTCATAGGTCGGAATCTGGCCGAAAGGATGCAGCGCCCGATGCGCGGGCTCCTTCATCGCACGAAACGAAACAAGGCGAACCTCGTAAGGTTGGCCCACTTCTTCAAGCGCCCAGCGAACGCGCGTATCACGCGCCAGTCCCTTGCCGCCATCGGGTGACCGTTCAAAGGCGGTAATGGTGATGGTCATCGTGAGGCTCCTCCCTGGCCAAAATCATCGACCGCGAGGCTGGCAGGCTGTCAAGGCAAACCCGCCGGGATTGAGGACGACCCCGTTCCATGTCCGATTTGTCCATCGTTGACAGTCGCATCGCGTGACAACTAGCTTCAGGTCATGAGCAGCCTTCATCTCCCCACCGCCAACCGACGCCGTCGCCGTGATTCCGCGGCGGGGTTCGTAGCTGCGTGGGGAAAGGCTTCCTTGAGGGTGTGGATCGTTCCCTGAGGCGATCGACCCTCTCCAGCCCCGGCCCATGCTTCGAACCCCCGCTGCCCCCTCGGCTTCGGGGTTTTTCTTTGTCCTTTCTCAGGATACGATCATGCGAAATCAGCCTTCACAACATCCCCTGACAGACGCGATCCGGACGGGGTTGCGCCGTGCCACGCCGGCGGATGCGACCGCCGTCCGCGATCTTACCCGCGCGGCCTATGCCCAATGGGTCCCGGTCCTCGGCCGCGAGGCGAAGCCGATGACCGCCGATTATGACGCGGCCGTCCGCGACCATGTCGTGGACATGCTGTATCTGGACGGGGAACCAGCGGCCCTGATCGAAATGTGCCCCGAGGCCGACCACCTGCTGATCGTGAACATCGCGGTATCGCCCACCTGGCAGGGCCGCGGGTATGGCCGAGCCCTTCTGGTACATGCGGAGGAACTCGCCCGTTCGTTCGGATTTGGCGAACTGCGCCTCTACACCAGCGCCCGGTTGACCGGCAACGTGAAGCTCTATGAGCGGGTGGGCTACGAGGTGGACCGGGAGGAAGAGGCGTCTCCGCACTTCGGCGTCTTCGTTTACATGAGCAAACGTCTTCGCTGACCGATTTGTCGTTTGTGGTGGGGGGCGGAATCGGACATCCGCTCCCGCCATGAAGCCTTCGCGGCCAGCAACAATTCCCTTTCCACCCCAGATAACTCTGTGATACGGAGCTATCTGGGGTGGAAAGGGACTGCCATGACCGTCGACCGGGAAGCCGCCGCATCGTCGCTCGCCGCCATCGAACACGTCGAACGCCGCACCGCGCGAGCGGTCTTCTACGGCATCGCCAGTGCGTTCATGATCCTGTGGGGCGTGATCACGGCGGCCGGCTATTGTTTCACCCAGGCCTACCCCGCCCGAGCGGCGGCCACATGGCCGATTTTGAACGCCCTCGGCCTCATCGCGACGGTGGCGATGACGGCTCGCAACAGCAACGGCCTGATGGTTACGTCGCGGCGATTGAGCTGGCGGCTGGTTTACGCGCAACTCGCCCTGATCGGGTTCGGCATAGCGGTCGTCACGGTCCTCGGCCCGTTCAGGGGCCGTCAACTCGACGCGTTCTGGCCGCTGCTGTTCATGCTCGGCTACGTCCTTACCGGCATCTGGATCGGCCGGTTCTTCGTGCTGTGCGGACTCGTTGTCGCCCTGCTGATCGTGGTCGGCTTCTGGTGGGCCGGCCCGTGGTTCCAGCTTTGGATGGCGGTGGTGGACGGCGGCGCGCTGATCCTGGGCGGCCTGTGGCTTCGTCGGCAGGGGGCCGCGCTGTGACCGACGGCAATCCGATCATCCACCAGGCCACACGCCTGCGGATCATGGCCGCGCTGAACAAGCTGGGTCCGGATGCGGCGCTCGACTTCACCCGGCTGAAAGTCATTCTCGAAACGACCGACGGAAACCTGGGCACCCATCTCGATGCGCTGGAAAAGGCCGGCTACATCGCCGTGGACAAATCGTTCGAGGGCCGCAAACCCAAGACCCGGGTCAAGGCCACCGCCGCCGGACGCCGAGCGTTCGCCGAACACGTGGCTTATTTGCGCGAAATCATCGACGTTGGAGACTGATCATGCAACGATTTCTCGTGGCCATCGGGTTGTTGTGCCTGCTGGGTTGCCACGCCGCCGGCGCCGCCGGCTTTCAATGGGCAGCGGCACCCGACACGGATGGCCCGCCGTTGCAGATCGCAATCTGGTACCCCAGCGGCAGCACAACGACGCGGACCACGATTGGCCCGTTCGACATGGGTGTCGCGATGAACGGCACCCTATCCGCCGGCCGGCATCCGATGATCGTCATGTCGCACGGCACCGGCGGCATGGCGCTGAACTCCTTCGATACGGCGGAAGCACTCGCCGACGCCGGCTTTGTCGTCGTCGCGATCACCCATACCGGCGACAACAGCCGAGACCATAGCGTATCATTCACCCGCCGCAACTTCGTCGACCGGCCGCGCCACGTCACCCGGACGATCGATTTCATGCTGCGCACCTGGTCCGGGCGCGGATCGATCGATCAGGGCCGCATCGGCATCTTCGGTCATTCCGCGGGCGGGGCGACGGCCCTGATCGCCATCGGCGGAGTCGCCGATACCAGTCGTGTCATGACGTTCTGCCAGACGAAGCCCGACGATTGGGGATGCCGGCACATCGCGCAACGTTCCCCCGTGACGGCGGAAACCATTTCGGCGCCGATCTCCGGCCTGGACACGCGGATCAAGGCTGCCGTGGTCGCCGCCCCTGCCCTCGCCGTTGCGTTCCAACCGGACGGCCTGACCGGGATCAAGGTCCCGGTGCAGCTTTGGGTCGGCGCCGAGGACGATATCGTCCGCGACGCCGCCCTGATCCGCCCGCTGCTGCCGTCACCGCCGAATTATCATCTGGTTCCGCATGCCGGCCACTTCGCCTACCTGGCGCCGTGCGACGCGGCCATGCGGGAAAGCGCCCCGGAGATCTGCGGCGATCCCGAAGACTTCGAACGAACCGGTTTCCTGCGGGACTTCCAACGATCGGTGATCGCGTTCTACCAGCAGAATCTGAAGTGATCCGCGATGGGGCGCGACCGGATCGCGCCCCGTTCGAATATCAGTGCGAGATCTTCTCCAATTCCAGATTGCTGGTGTTCGGTCCGAAGATGCCGATCGACAGCACCACCATCAACATGGCGAATGCGATCAGTCCGAACACGCCCGTCGTGCCGTTGAAGTTGTCGAAGAAGAACCCGATGATCAGCGCGGCAAAGACCGTGCTGATGCGGCTGAAGGAATACGTGAACCCAACCGCTCGGGCACGAACACGGGTCGGGAACAGTTCCGACTGATAGCCGTGGAACGAATAGGACAGGATGTTGTTCGACAGCGTGATCAGCACGCCAAACACGATCAGCATGTTTATGTCCGTCTGCCGCGAGAACAGAACGCCGAACACCCCGATGCCAATGGCGGCACCGACGAGCTGCCATTTCCGCTCCGTCTTGTCCGCGAACAGCCACGCCAGCATGGGTCCGAACGGGTTGGCGCAGGCGATGATGAAGCCGTACAGCAGGCTGCCGCTCAGGTTGATGCCCACCTGCTTGGCGATCAGCGCCGGCACAAAGGCGGCAAAACCATAGAAGCCGAACGTCTGGAAGAACTGGAACACCATCAGCATGATGGTCCGGCTGCGATACGGTGCCTGCCAGATTTCGCCGAACGATCCGCGCGCGGACAGATCCTCCACGTCATGTGACGCGGGTTGCGGCAACGCCGCCCCGCCACGATCGGCCAATACCCGGGTCTCGATCTGGGCGGTGACCACCTCGGCCTCGGCCAGCCGCCCATGGGTCAGCAGCCAGCGCGGGCTTTCCGGAATGGCACGGCGCAAGAACCAAACGAACAACGCGCCGATGGCGCCGATGGCGACGACCCAGCGCCAGCCTTCCCAGCCCAGCGGCGATGTGGGAACCAGCTTGTAGGCGATGAAGGCCACGACCGGCACCACAGTGAACTGCACGCACTGATTCAGCGCGAACGCTCGGCCACGGATGCTGGCGGGAACCAGTTCGGCGACGTAAGTATCGATCGTGACGAGTTCCACGCCGATCCCGATACCGGCGATCATGCGCCAAAAGCAGACGCCCCAACCGGTGTCCTGGAACGCCATGATCAGGGTCGCGGCACAGTAGAACAGCATGGAGCAGGTGAAGATCAGCCGGCGGCCAAACCTGTCTGCGACGAAGCCCAGGACGAACGTGCCGATGAACAGCCCGAGGAACGTCGCCGAAACGAAGACCGACGGACCCTTGAACACCCAGAACCCAAGGTCTTTCAAGAGTCCGGCCTTGGCCAGGCCGGGAATGACATAGGCCGTCATAAACAGGTCGTAGAATTCGAAACAACCGCCCAAGGACAGTAGCACGACCATGACCCAGATGTGGCGCGTGGCCGGCAGGCGGTCGAGGCGGGCCAGGATGGCGGATGCGATTTGCCGGTCGCCGCCCAACGACGCCGAACCTGTAGTCGATGACATATTTTCCTCCGCGGGCACGTCCCGCTTTTCCATTCGAGTTCAGCGGTTCTGCCGCGTCTGCCACACGAGCCGGCGGTTCGCCAGAGTGTGCGGCAATAGCCTGAAACAGACCAAGGGGGAAACTGTCAACCTACGATCGCGGCCGTCAACACGTTCCGGCAGCCGCTGGTCCCCCCTGACGACACCGTTGGTTATGGCGATACGGGATCGTCCAACTCTGCCCAGGACGTCAGTTTCCGATCACCATCGACCCCGCCCCCCAACCCGCGCTAAGACCCCGCCCATGAACCCGTCCGACCTCTACGCCCGTCTCCGCGAGACCGTCCTCGCCGCGCTGACCCACATCATCCCCGATCTCCCGGCGGACATCGCCGCGCGCGTCGAGGTCACCCCAACTCGGGACCCGGCCCACGGCGACATGGCCACCAACGCGGCCATGGTCTCGGCCAAGGCTGCGCGCCAGCCGCCCGCGAAGATCGCCGCCGCGCTGGTCCAGCGCCTCAATGCCGGGGCCGAGATCGCGACCGCCGAAGCTGCCGGCCCCGGCTTCGTCAATCTCCGCCTGCGTCCCGATGCCTTCCGCGCGCTCCTCCCCATCATCCTGACCCAAGGCGAAGCCTACGGCGATGCCACCACCGGTGCGGGTATCAAGATCAACGTCGAGTATGTCTCCGCCAACCCTACCGGACCCATGCATATCGGCCATTGCCGGGGCGCGGTCGTCGGCGATGCCTTGGCGAACCTGCTGTCCAAGGCCGGATATGCCGTCACCAAGGAGTACTACATCAACGACGCCGGGGCACAGGTCACCGCCCTCGCCTGGGCGGCCTACTGGCGCTACCTCCAAGCCACCGGCACAAAGATGACTGAGGAAGCATTCGCCTCCGAGGTCCCTGGCGGCCTGCAATACAAGGGTGAATACTTGGTCGAAGTCGGCAATGCCCTCGCCGCTCGCTTTCAGGCTTCCCTGGCCACCCCGGACCTGGGCATCGCATCACCAGAGCTGTGGCTCGACACGGTAAAAGGCTTCACCATCGATGCGATGATGACCGAAATCCGCGAGGACCTTCGCCGTCTCGGCGTCGAGCAGGACATTTACAGCTCCGAACGGAAACTGGTCGCCACCGGCGCCGCCGACAAGATCATCGACCAATTGCGGGCCGACGGCCTGATCTACGAAGGCGTGCTGGAACCACCCAAGGGCAAGACGCCCGAAGACTGGGAACCACGCCCGCAAACCTTGTTCCGCTCGACGCAGTTCGGCGACGACGTCGACCGGCCGCTGCGGAAATCCGACGGCAGCAACACATACTTCGCCAACGACATCGCCTACCACGCCGACAAGATCAGCCGCGGCTACGACGTCCTGATCGACATCCTCGGCGCCGACCACGGTGGCTACGTTCCGCGCATGAAGGCCGCGGTCAAAGCGCTATCGGCCGGCAAAACGGAATTCGGCGCCGTCCTGTGCCAGATCGTCCACATCATGAAGGGCGGCCAGCCCGTTCGCATGTCCAAGCGCGCCGGCACCTACGTCACGCTACGCGACCTGCTGGATGAAGTCGGCAAGGACGCCGTCCGTTTCACCATGCTGACCCGTAATTCAGACGCACAGATGGAGTTCGACCTCGACAAGGTCCTCGCCACGACCCGCGAGAACCCTGTTTTCTACGTTCAGTACGCCCATGCCCGTTGCCGCTCGGTTCTCCGCGCCGCGGCCGAGATGTTCCCCGGCAAGGCCCTCGACGAGACCAACCTGGCCGCTATCCCGACCGACAGCCTGAACGGCGACCCGGAGCTGACCCTGATCCGTCGTCTCGCCTTGTGGCCGCGCACGGTCGAGGCCGCCGCACAGGCGCGTGAACCGCATAGAATTGCATTTTTTCTCTATGACTTGGCGGCCGACTTTCATATGCTGTGGAACCGAGGCAAGGACGATACGACGCTCCGATTCCTCCAGTCGGACCAGCCGGCCGAGACGCTTGCGCGCCTCGCTCTGGTCGCGGCAACGGCCGTCGTCATCCGTTCGGGTCTCGTGGTGATGGGCGTCGCGCCTGTCGAGGAAATGCGCTGACAGCCGGCAACGCCCGCCGGCCAAGGCCAAGCGGGAAAGAGCAGCAACGTGTCGGACGATCTAAGCATCCCGAATCCCGACTACCGGGGCAACCGAGCCGGCCGCTACGGCACGGGTCAGACCAGACAGCGGTCCGGCATGGACCCGGATACCCGTCGCCTGATGATGTTCGCCGGTGGTGTGGGCGCCGTGCTGGTGGTGTTGATCGGCCTTTCGGCCGTGATCGGGCATCACAGTGAAGGCGTCCCGGTGATCACCGCGGATACCAACCCGGTTCGGATCAAGCCGGCCAATCCCGGCGGCCTGAAGATCGACGGAGCCGAGAACGACGTCTTCTCCGGCGGATCCGACATGGCCAACGCCAAGCTGGCCGCGACGTCGGAAAGCCCGGACACCAGGGCCTTGCGCAGCGCCGCCGCCTTGCCAGCGCCGCCGGCCGCGCGCCCTGCCGCGGCTACGCCATCTCCCGCAACCAAGCCGACCACGGTTGCCACCGCCGAACCCGCCGCCAAGCCGGCCGCCACCATTCCAGCCGCGCCGGTCGCCAAACCGCGCGTAGCCGCCGTCGAGTCCCATCCGCCGGTGACCGGCCATCAGGCGATGGTGCAGCTTGCCGCCCTGTCCTCGGAGGAAGCCGCCCGTAATGAGTGGAAGGAACTGGCGAAGCGGTTCCCCGGCCTGATGAACGGCAAACAGCCGATCTTCTCGCACGCCGAACGCGATGGCCACACCTTCTGGCGCCTGCGCACCTCCGGATTCGCCGATGTCGCCCAGGCCCGGACCTTCTGCGACCAGGTGCGCCAGAAAGGCGGTGGCTGTTCGGTCGCCGATTTCTAGACGCTTTTCGCGCCGAGCGGGCTGTGGGAATGGCACATCGCTGCTCTACCGTGATGGGCACATGATCGCGCCTCCGTCCCGGTCATCTTCGCGTCGACTGACGAAGCGCGGATGGCCGGAATGCTGTCGATCGCACCCATGACCCCACCGTCCCCACGCGCCGCCATCGTCGGCATCGCCAAACCAACACTGTCGGCTGATGAAGCCGAACTGTTCCACGCCTTCCCGCCCGCCGGTGTCATCCTGTTCGCCCGCAACATCCAGGATCCGGCGCAACTGGCCGCGCTTATCATCGAGCTGCGGCGGGTGCTGCCCCAGGACGCCGAGATCATGGTCGATCAGGAGGGTGGCCGCGTCGCACGCCTGAAGCCACCCCACTGGCATGCGCACCCGTCCGCCGCGATCCTTGGCGGGCTGTTCGAGACCAATCCGGCGGCAGGGCTGCGGGCCGCGTGGCTGACGGGGGCGCTGATCGGCCTCGACTGTCGCGTCGCCGGCTTTACCGTCGCCGCGACGCCCGTGCTGGATATCGCTATTCCGGGCGCCCACGCCGTTATCGGCGACCGGGCCTTCGCCCAGCATCCCGATGCCGTCGCTCGGTTGGGCAGAGCTGTGGCGAACGGATTGCTGGCGGCCGGCGTCCTTCCGGTGGGAAAGCATGCCCCCGGGCACGGCCGAGCGCGCGTGGACAGCCATCTGCATCTGCCGAAGGTGGACCGGACCGACTTGACCGCCGATATCCGGCCTTTCGCACTGAACGCGGACCTGCCATGGATGATGACGGCCCATATAGTCTATGACGTCCTCGACCCCCATCTTCCGGCAACCCTGTCGGCTACGGTCATCGAGACCGTCATCCGCGGACGGATCGGCTTTGAAGGAGTTTTGGTGACCGACGACCTGGCGATGAAAGCACTTTCCGGCCCCCCGGCGGACCTCGCGGTCCAGGCGCTGGCGGCTGGCTGCGATATCGCGCTTTACTGCAGCGGCGACTTTGCGCCCACACAGGCTGTGCTGCGCGCTTGCCCCACACTTACCCCAGCCGCCGAACAACGCCTGCGCGCCGGCCGGAACGCCGCCACGCATCGGCGGCTGACCCTGGACCCGGCGGTGCTCGCCGCCGAACGGCAACGGCTGCTGGCGTGAACCATTTCCTTTTCAATCTCGCACTGGCCGTCATTCCGGTGGTCCTGGCGATCACCTTGCACGAGGCGGCGCATGGCTACGCCGCCCTGGCCCTCGGCGACACCACGGCACGGGATGCCGGCCGCCTGTCGCTCAACCCGATCCGCCATATCGACCGGGTCGGCACCATAATCCTGCCCGGCTTCCTGTTGATCAGCCAGTTGCTGTTCCCGCCGCATAAGGTCTTCTTCATGTTCGGCTGGGCCAAGCCGGTGCCCGTGGGCGCGTGGAAGTTCAAGGACCCGCGGCGCGGCATGGCCCTGGTGGCGATCGCCGGGCCGGCGATGAACTTCTTCCTGGCGTGGCTGGCCGCCCTGGTCATCCCGATGGCCGATTTCCCCACCGGCACCCAGGCGGTGATCCAGCAGTTCCTGCTGTATTTCATGCTGTCCAACCTCGTCCTCGGCCTGTTCAACTTGCTGCCAATTCCGCCGCTGGACGGGGGCCGCATCGCGGTCGGGCTGCTGCCGCTGGAACTGGCGAAAATCTGGGCAAGACTGGAGAAACTTGGCATTCTGGTCGTCCTGCTGGTGATCTTCGTCCTGCCCAGGCTGATCGGGGTCGATCCGGTGGGGGACGCTCTGGGGCGGGTCCTGCCCTGGGCGTTCCGGACCCTGTTCTGGCTGGCCGGCCGCAACATCGATGGCGTCGATGGAAACTTCATCTGACCTGACCGTCCCCGAACAATCGTCGGACAACCTCGTTCTTCGTCTGGAGGGGTTCGAGGGCCCGATGGACCTGCTGCTCGACCTTGCCCGGTCGCAGAAAGTCGACCTGGCGAAAATCTCCATCCTGTCGCTGGTCGATCAATACCTGGCCGTCATCGAGGGTGCGAAGCGCGTTCGCCTGGAACTGGCGGCCGACTGGCTGGTGATGGCCGCCTGGCTGACCTGGCTGAAATCCCGCCTGCTGGTCCCCGCCGCCGCCGCCAACGACGACCTGGAAAGCGGCGAGATGGCAGCGGAGGCGCTCGCCGCACGGCTGCGGGAGATGAACGTCATCCGCACCCTAGCCGCTTGGCTCGCCGCCCGCCCGGTCCTCGGCCAGGACGTGTTTGCCCGCGGCGCGCCGGAGACCCACTACGAATACGACCGATCCCGCATCATCATTGAGGCCGGTCCGTTTGTTCGCGCCTACCTGGACGCGATCCGCCGCGGGACGAGGACCGCCCATTACACCCCCCGAGCGCTGACCTTGTGGACGGTTCAGGATGCGCTTCGCCGGCTGGCCGACCTGGTGGGAAGCCTGCCGGATTGGACCACGTTGGAGCAGTTCCTGCCTGACCACATGGACAGCCCGACCGAACGCCGTGCCGCCCTGTCCAGTACCCTGCTGGCAAGCCTTGAGATGGCCCGCAACGGTACGATTCGCCTGCGCCAGGAAGCAGCGTTCGCACCCATTCTGGTGCGCGGTGGCGGAGGTGATGTAGACCGGGGATCATGAACGACGACCCTGAACCGCCCCCCCCGACACCCGAAGCACAAGCGGTCCAATCCCCCGAGACCGAGACGCCCGTGCCGGAAGCAACAGACGCCGAAACGCCGGTAACCGAAACCCCGGCATCGGCTGCCGACCCGGTGTCCGAAGCGCCGGAGGCCACAACACCCGTGGCGGAAGTCCAGGCGGCCGACACCCCAACCCCGCCAAGGGAGCCGGACGAGGACTCCCTCCGTCTCGCCGAGGCCCTGGTCTTCGCCAGCGCCGAACCGGTGACCCCGCGCGGCCTGGCCCGGGTGCTGCCGGACGACATCGACGCCGACGCCGTGCTGGCCGCGCTGCGGGCTCGCTATGCCGGCCGGGGCGTGGAACTGGTCGATGCAGGCGCCGGCGTGATGTTCCGTTCGGCGCTGGACCTCGCGCCCCGCCTGCGGAAAGTGATCGAGTCGCCCCGCCGCCTGCCCCGCGTGGCGATGGAGACACTGGCGATCGTCGCCTACCACCAGCCGATGACGCGGCCCGAGATCGAGCACATCCGCGGCACCGCCTTGTCGCAGCAGACGCTGGACTCGTTGCTGGAACTGAACCTGATCGCACCGAAAGGCCGGCGGGAAACCCCGGGCCGGCCGACGTTATGGGGCACGACGCCGGAGTTCCTGGCCCATTTCGGCCTGAAGGATTTGCGCGAGTTGCCGCGGCGGGAGGATCTGCTGCTGGAAACGGCCCCGCCGAGGGCCACGCCCGAGGTTCTGCCGCCTGATCTACAGTCGCCGCCGGAGAGTGGGACGGCGTAGGCGCGGCGGCCGAGAGTACCGCCCCGGCCGGAAAACGCGGATCTGGCACGCGATCAGCGCGGGGCCGGCCGCGAATCTCTAAATGTTTTCAGAGTGCCTACTGTATTTACCTATGTATCTACGATAGCGATGATGGCGAATCCGCCACGGCCCCGTGAAAATTGGTCAGAATAGCTGGCGTATCTCCGGCGTATCCTGCTATGCTGCATTGCACCATCAGGGAAGAACGTCCTTCGCCCCATGTCCGGCATGCCGGCATTACCGAAGGAACGTGAACAATGAATTTATCCGACGATACATATCTTATCTCCGGCGACCGGCAGAAGATTGCCCCGGACATCGGCACAGCCCTATCCGCGATGCGCGCCGGATTGCATCGCCTGGGTGCCTTCTGGATCAAAAGACGCACACGCGCTCGGGAAATGCGGGAACTGTACCGTTTCAGCGAGCGCGACTTGGGGGATATCGGCCTGAGCCGTTCGGATGTCTGGTCAATCGAACGGGGCACCTTCAGCAGGGACTGATCGTCTCTGCAGCTTGTGTCCCGGTCCGGTGTAAGATGACGTCCAAACACTGGTCGCGCCAGGGCGTTGCGATTCTTTGCCATCATGGTCTGCATCGTCTGGGCCATGATGGCCCAGGATAATAATAGGAAAACCGGACTTTGTTCGTATCGCACATCTGACGGTCCGGTTCACCAATGAATAAAAAGGCGGACGGTCGCGCAAGAGGGGCGTGCGTATAAGCAAAGTCGGCGAGGACGACGACCCGCCGTCCGGCCTTGTCGCATAAATCGACGTGCCAATCAGCCGGCGGATCCTGCTGCTACTGATTCCGTCGGCGGGGGGACGGGTTGGCCGGCAGGAGCGCAACGACACCATGGACGTATCATCACCATCGAAACGATAGCGGCACGGTCATGACGTCGCCGTCATCAAAAGCGCGCCCTGATTTACGAACACCTCTGCCCCACCGGTTCGCCCGGCGACATCAGCACCGCTGAAGCCCCCCTTGGAGTCCTAAGCCGCCTCCGCCACCGTGGGCAGGCCATCCGACACCGTCGTGCGGTGCATGTCGCGCACCTGCGTCTCATCGTATTCCCGTGCCCGGTGCATCGTGCAGCGATTGTCCCACATCACCAGGTCGCCGACGGTCCAGCGATGCGTGTAGACAAATTCGCGCTGCGTGGCGTGCTCCATCAGGTCCATCAACAACACGCGGGCTTCCGGCTCCTCCATCCCGCGGATAAGGCCGGCGTGGGACGACAGGAACAGCGATTTCCGCCCCGATCCCGGATGGGTTCGCACCAGCACCTGCGGCACCGGCGCCATCTTCACGCGCTCCTCCTCCGACCAGTCGGTGAAGGCGATTTTCGCGCGGGAGAACAACTGGGTGTGCTCACAGATCAGCCCGTCCAGGCGTGCCTTCATCCGTTCGGGCAGTGCGTCCCAGGCCGCACGCATGTCGGCGAACTGCGTTTCCCCACCCTCGGATGGGATGGCGCGCGCGGACAGCAGAGAGAACCGCGCCGGCACGCGCTTGAAGCTGCTGTCGGAGTGCCACAGCCGGTTGCCCAGCCCATTCAGCCGCAACCGGTCGTCCTTCCGCCGGATCTGGCTATCCTTGTCCAGATTGGAGACGTCAGAAACGTGCGGATCGAGCCGCGGCACGTAATCCTTTCGATAAATCTTGACCGTCGTCTCCAGATCGCCGAACCGGCGGCTGAACGCCATCTGCTGTTCGTCGGTGATGAACTGGCCGGGGAAAACCAGGACGCCGAAGCGGCTGATAGCCTCGTCGATCGCGGTCACGTCCGGCTGATCCAGGCTTTCGCGCAGATCGACGCCGGTGACTTGCGCGGCAAACACCGGATGCAATGGCTCCACGACGATCGGCATCGTTCTCTCCCGTGTGTTGCCCCGTTGCCGGGACATGTTGACCCAGGATCGTCGCGCGGCGACCCGGTCGGGTCAAGAACAGCCGAACCGAGGGAATAAAATACTGGCCGTACGATACGGTTTTGCTAACGTGATCGTCATAAGCCCGCGAAATGTCGGGCAAGGGAGGCAATATGACACGATTTCGGGTCTGTCGCCGGCAATGCGCGGCCGCGTTCGTTATGGTATTGTTGCTTTGTGGACTGGCTTCATCCCGAGCGGCGGGGCCTGAACCGATACGGATCGGTTTTGGGGAGTCGGAAACAGGGAGTTTGGCCGCCATCGGAAAATCCGGTATTTTGGCGATGGAAATATGGGCCGAAAAGATAAATGCCACCGGCGGGCTGCTTGGGCGCCCGGTCAAGTTGATCTATTACGATACACAAAGTAATCCGGCAAATGTGCCCGGCATCTATGTCAAGTTGCTGGACGTTGATCATGTCGATTTCGTTCTGTCTGGCTATGCCACCAACATGACGGCGCCGGCCATGCCCATCGTCATCGGCCATAATAAACTGTTTCTTACACTGTTCGCGCTGGCGGTGAACAGCGAGTTCCACTATCCGCGTTGTTTCGCGATGCTCGCCACAGGACCCGATCCCAAACGGGCTTTTTCGCAGGGGTTCTTCGACATCGCGATGAGTCTTACGCCGAAGCCCAAGACGCTGGCTATCCTGGGCGCCGATGCCGAATTCGCCCGCAACGCAACCGACGGTGCTCGATTGAACGCCAAGGCGGCCGGACTTCGGATCGTGTATGACGGCAACTATCCGCCGACCACCACCGACTACGCACCCGTGGTGCGAGCAGTGCGCGCAACGAATCCAGATGTCGTCTACGTCGCCTCCTACCCCTCCGACACCGCGGGCATTCTACGCAGCGCGGCCGAGATGGGCCTGAAGGTGCGCCTGCTCGGGGGCAGCCTGGTCGGCTTGGCGACGGCGGCGATGAAGACCCAGCTTGGACCTTTGCTGAATGGAGTCGTCCTGGGCGAGCAATGGGTACCCGCGCCGAAACTGCAATTCCCCGGCGTCATGGACTTCCTCACTGCCTATCGCGCCAAAGCCGCTGCCGCCGGCGTCGATCCGCTGGGCGTTTTCCTGCCGCCCTTCGCTTATGCCAGGATGCAGGTGTTGGAGCAGGCGGTCAAAGCAACCGGCACGCTGGATGACGGCAAACTCGCCGATTACATTCGAACACACACTTTCAAGACCGTCGTCGGCGATATCGCGTACGGCAAGGATGGCGAGTGGGCGGACTCGCGGTTGGTCTGGACACAGTTCCAGGGGATCAAAGGGAACGATCTCGCACAGTTCGAAGAACCCGCCACCGAGGTCGTGTTGTTGCCGAAAATGGCGCGATCGGGCGAACTGATCACGCCGTATCAGGCCGGAAGCCCATGATTCCGGCAATAGGGAGGACAACGCGATGATCCCGGCACTCGATATCGATCCGTTCTGCACGGCGTTCTTCGACGATCCGTACCCCGCGCACGCGGCGATGCGGGATGCCGGGCCGGTGGTGTATCTGCCGCGCTATGACATCCACGCGGTCGCCCGTTATGACGATGTGCGCGGGATGCTGATGGATTGGGGCAGTTACACCAGCGCACGCGGGGTCGGGATTTTCGACTTCGCGAAGGAAAAGCCGTGGCGGCTGCCCAGCCTGCTGCTGGAGGCCGACCCGCCCCTGCACGACCGGACACGGAAGCTGATGGACAAGGTGCTGTCGCCGGCTGCGGTGCGTGCGTTGCGCGAAGCGTTCGCCATCGCCGCCGACACGCTGATCGACGATTTGCTGGCGCGCGGCTCGTTCGACGCCGTGCGCGACCTGGCCGAAGCCTATCCGCTAACCGTGTTTCCCGACGCCGTCGGCATGCCGGTGGAGAACCGGCGCTTCCTGCTGCCCTACGGCAACATGGTATTCAATAGCTTCGGCCCGCGAAATTCGTTCTTCGAAACCGCCGTCGCCGACGCGGAACCCGTGCTGGCATGGGTGCAGGCGCAGTCGAAGCGCGACGCGTTGTCCGTCACCGGGTTCGGCGCGGCGATCCACGCGGCGGCGGATGACGGCGATATTTCCGCCGCGGAGGCGGAGGTTCTGGTGCGTTCCCTGCTGACCGCCGGTGTCGATACAACCGTCAACGGCCTGTGTGCGGCGGTGTATTGCCTGGCTCGCTTTCCCGCGGTGTTTGCCCAACTCCGCGCCGACCCATCACTGGCTCGTCTGGCGTTCGAGGAAGCGGTGCGGTTGGAAAGCCCGGTGCAGACATTCTTCCGCACCTCGACCCGGGATGTGACGATCGGAGAAGAAACGATCCCCGAAGGCAGCAAGATTCTGATGTTCCTGGGCGCGGCGAACCGGGACCCGCGGCGATGGGAACGGGCAGACGAATACGACATCACGCGGCGCAACGCCGGCCATGTCGGATTCGGGACCGGTATCCATGGCTGTGTCGGTGCGGTGCTGGCGCGGTTGGAGGGCGAATTGGTGCTGGGTGCGCTGGCGCGGAAAGTCGGGTCGATCGAGATCGTTGGGGAGCCGAAGCGGCGCTACAACAACACGTTGCGCGGGATGGCGTTTCTGCCGGTGCGGATGACGGCAGCATAATTGAGTGAGCGGACGTCACATCACACATCAAGGTACTTGAGCAACGGCTTGGTGCCGCTCAAGGACAGATATCCCCACGACAGAAGCACCATCGCCTACTGACCATTTCGCGAAGGCCTGTCACCTTCGGCAAGAGCTATTTTTTCGCACAAGTACTTTCCATTGATAGTGTGACCAAACCACGTCTGGCCGGCAAAATGGTAGATCCTGGAGCGGGTGTTCAACCACACTACGTGGTCACCTGGGCACTGGCTTGAGGAGGGCGGCAGTGAATCCGAAGTAAAATCCTTCGCTTCGGCCGCACCGAGCCACAGCGTCAACGCCAGAAACGCACCCTGCAATACAGCTGACCCTCGCATTTCCCCGCACTCCTCATACAAGAGTATGCAGTAGCATCGGCGTCAGAACAAGTCTGGAGGAATTTAGTATGACTGCGTTGTGGCCCGATTCCTGACGCACGTTTGCCCGCGATAGGC
Source organism: Acidisphaera sp. S103 (assembly GCF_009765975.1). Classification (GTDB taxonomy): domain Bacteria; phylum Pseudomonadota; class Alphaproteobacteria; order Acetobacterales; family Acetobacteraceae; genus Rhodopila. The sequence goes on from NZ_LMUJ01000072.1 coordinate 94,167, forward strand.
CGCCGTGCGGAGGTGGCTGTTCGCAGTTGCGTTTTCATCGGTTGCAAACCGCCGCGTGACGATCACCGCACTGTCCGGTCGCTCAGGAACACCCGCGTCCCTTGAAACTTCCCGACCCGCGGGCAATGCTGCCGCGCAGCAGCATTCAGGGACCCACCACGATGCATGATATCGTCATCCGAGGCGGCACGATCGTCGACGGCACAGGCACCAAAAGCTACACCGGAGACGTCGCCATCGATGGCGATCGCATCGCCCAGGTCGGCGGCAAGGCTGGCCCCGGCAAACGGGAGATCGACGCCAACGGCCAACTCGTCACCCCCGGCTGGGTCGATATCCACACCCACTATGACGGTCAGGCCACATGGGATCCCGTCCTGGCCCCATCCTCCTGGCACGGCGCGACCACTATCCTGATGGGCAACTGCGGCGTCGGTTTCGCCCCCGTTCGCAAAGCCGACCATGATTGCCTGATCGACCTGATGGAAGGCGTCGAGGACATCCCCGGCATCGCGCTTGCCGAGGGCCTGCGCTGGGACTGGGAGACATTTCCCGAGTACCTCGATGCGCTCGATCGTTTCCCCCGCACCATCGACGTCGCCGCCCAGGTCCCGCATCATCCGCTGCGGGTCTACGTCATGGGCGACCGCGCCGTGCGCCGCGAAATCGCCACCGCGACGGATATCGAGGCGATGTCCCGCCTGACCGAGGAAGCCCTGCGCGCCGGCGCCTTCGGTTTCACCACATCCCGCACCGAACAGCACAAAACCACCAAGGGCGACCTCGTCCCCGGACGCTTCGCCGAGAACCAGGAACTTTTCGGTATCGGCGCTGCACTTGGCCGGACCCGCACCGGCGCGTTCGGGATGCTGAGCGATTTCGACGACGAAGCCGCCGAATTCGACTGGATGAGCACGCTGTCGAAATCCACGGGCCGTCCTCTGTGGTTTTTGCTGACGGATCGCGCATACGACCCGGATCGTTACCGTCGGCTGATGAATGGCGTGCGCAAGGCACGGGCCGGCGGCGCCTCGGTGACGGCCCAAGTTGCTGGCCGCCCCGTCGGAATCATCCTCGGCCTGACGACATCGATGAGCCCTTTCGCCGCTCGGCCGGCCTTCGCGGCGCTATCATCGCTGTCCGTCAAGGACAAGCTGGCGCGCCTGCGCGATCCGGCCGTGCGAGCCGAGATCCTGTCGCAGGAAGCCTCGGAGGACCTGCTCGCGATCCAACCGCCGCTGCAACGACCGATCGCGACCACCTGGGACCGGCAATATGTGCTGGGTGACCCGCCGGACTACGAACCGGACCAGAGCCGCAGCATCGCGGTGATGGCGGCGAAGACCAACCTTACCCCGGCTGAGTTCTGTTATGACTACCTGACCGGCGAGAACGGCGACCGCATGCTATTTTATCCCGTCACCAACTACGTCCATGGCGACCACGGCGTGGTACACGACATGATCAAGGACCCGGACACGCTGCTGGGCCTGGGCGACGGCGGCGCGCATTGCGGCATCATCTGCGATGCCTCACTGCCGTCCTACATGCTGACCCACTGGGTGCGCGACCGCCACCGCGGACCGCGGTTCCCACTGGAGTTCGTGGTCAAACGCCTGACCAGCGAGACCGCGGATTTTTTCGGTTTTCACGATCGCGGGCGCCTGGCCGTGGGCAAGAAAGCCGACGTCAACATCGTCGATCTGGGGACCTTGCGGCTGCACCACCCCGAACTGCGACACGACTTGCCGGCCGGCGGCAAGCGGTTGGTGCAGCGCGTGGATGGCTACGAGGCAACCATCGTCGCCGGCCAGCCGATCTTCGAACGCGGCGAGGAAACCGGTGTTCGGCCCGGCAAATTGGTGCGCTCCAACGGATAACCGCCGACCGCCGACCGCCGACGTTAGTTCGGCACGGCCAAGCCAACTGACAGGGGACAATGGTCCGACAGCCGATCCTGCCAGGACCGTTCCGTCTCCTTATAGGTCAGAACCTTCAGCGTATCCGACTGCACCCAGGTGGCGGCTGGCCCGCCGGCCAGGATGTGGTCGATAAAGTCCTCGCCGCCCCAGCATGGCGAACTGTGGCCCTCGGTCACGCTGACCAGTGGCGCGGCGGTGCGTAGCGCGGCCAGGAACGTATCGTTCTTGGGCATCCAGCGATTGAAATCGCCGAGGACCAGGAACGGTACACCCTCTTGCCGCCGCGCGGCGATCCAACTGGTGAGCGGGGGGATTTGCGCCCGAAGTTCCTCGCAGACACGGCTTTTGGCGTCCGGCATGGGCACCTTCCGGCAGCCTTTCTTCAGGTGCACCGCCAGGATTCGCAGGTCGGCGTCGCCGAGGTGCAGCGTGATATCGGCGCCGCTGCGCAAATGATGGGGGTTGAGCGCTGTGAGATCCGGGTTGACGTCGTAGCGCAGACCCCGCCGGACGACGATGCCGACCCGCTGCACGACGTGATCGTGCGTCATGTGGATCGAGTACTGGTCGTGCGTGAAGACTTTCGACGCGGCGGAAAAGCCATCGATCTCCTGGATCGCGATGACGTCGGCGTTCAGTTGTTTCGCGTATTGTGCAAGAAGCGCGAAATCACCGTCGGACCGGGGCATGACATCCTGCGGCAGATCGGGATCGCCAGCCGAACGGGTCGTCAGCCAATTCAGGTTCCAGGTCGCGATCTTCAACTCCGCCGGAAACGCACGAAGCGGCACCAGCAGGGCCATCAGGACCAGGATACGTTTCACGGCCGCGCACCTCCAAGGCGGCCGAACCGGCCGCTACGCCGGCATCCTGGCACAACGCATCGCCGAGAGGGTTAACGCCGCTCCAATCCGAAAAATGCTGGTTTCAGACGTTCCCGAGCCGCTTGTCCCGCCTGCAGCATCCACGCGTTGATCACCACCAGCCGGAAGCCGCCTGGCGGCATCGAATGCTGCGCCGGATCGCGGTCCTGGTGAAACGAGATCTGCACGCTGGAAACACCATCGATTCCGCGTGCCTGTTCGACCAACTCGGCTGGCGGATGGCGATACGCTGGCCCATGCGGCCCGAACAGCACGACGCTGTAAGCGTCGCGGCGCCCCGAGTCATCGAACACCCAATCCCCGTCAGCATAGAGATGCACCAGCGCCTGCACCCAGCCCGGCCCGTAGAGATCGGGCCATTGGTCGGCGAACCGCAGATGCGCCTCTATGATACGGCTGCCGATGGTTTCAAAATTGACCATCCCGGTGTAGCCGGCCAGATGCTCGCGTGCCCAGGCACCGCACCAGTCCTCGATATCCGGCATCGCCTCGGCGTGGATGTGCCAGTAATCGAACGTTCCGCCGGGCGCGGTCGCGCCGGTCGCGTGCCGCCACCAGCGGACATGGCCGTCGACGATCGCCGCGTCGGTGCTGACATGCGCCCCGGTCAGCAGCGTGCACCAAAAATGGCCGGGATTCAGCGAGGCTCGATAGGTTTCGGCGTCGGGGATCGGCAGGCTGCCGGCGCCCATGCTGCGCAGGTTCATCATCGGCTTGGAGAACACCGGGAAGCTGGGTGGAATCACCCCGTGCGGGGCGGCGTCCAGCCCTTGCGACAGCGCCACCGCCAACTTGTCGTAAATCCAGCGATGCTTCGGGTACAGCGTCCAGGCTTCCCAGTCCTTGGTCGGAATGATCACGTCATCCGGACACGGCACGCCGGCGAAGAACGGGACCCGCCAGGGATCGGTCTGATAGATCGGCATCAGGCCGGCACCGGTGCGTTCGGATGCAGCAATCCTTCCGCTCGCAGATCGGACCAGAGACCGGCAGGAATCTTCAACGTAAATAGCGGCAGATTTTCAACGAATTCCGCCGCGTTGCGGGGGCCGGGGATGACGGCAGCCACGACTGGATGCGCCAGCGGGAACTGTAGTGCCGCGGCCGGCAGCGGGACGTTGTGCGCCTTGCAGACAGCGGCGATCTTTTGCACCCGAGCAACGATCTCTGGCGGAGCGGTGTCGTAGTTCCAGGTGTCGCGGCCGGCCAGGATGCCGGAGTTCAGCGGCCCCCCGATCACCAGCGACGTTCCCCGTTCGACACAAAGCGGAATCAGGTCATCCAGCGGCGCCTGCTCCAGCAGCGTATAGCGTCCCGCCAGCAGGAAGGCGTCCCAGTCGCCAAACCCCAGCGCGTCGATCAGCACCTGCTTTTCGTTCACGCCGATGCCGATCGCGCTGACCACGCCGGAACGGCGCAACTCTTCCAGCGCCTTGTATCCGCTGTCCCGCAACTGCTTGAAATACCGGTCGTTGAGTTCCGGCCCATGCTGATAGACCCCGATATCATGCACATACAGGATGTCGATACGGGCGAGACCCAGCCGCTGATAGCTGTCCTCCACCGACCGCATGATGCCGTCATAGCCGTAATCATACTCGACCTTGAACGGCATCGGCGACAGACGGCCGTCCGGCGAGGGTGTCGGGTCGGTCTTCGGCCGCAACAACCGGCCGACCTTGGTGGATAACACCCACTCATCGCGATCCTTGTCGCGCAGGGCATCACCGACCCGGTGTTCAGCAGCGCCGACGCCATAGAACGGTGCCGTATCGACATAGCGCACCCCGGCGTCCCATGCGGCGGCGACGATCGCCTGGCCCTCCGCCTGGGTGATCTTGATCCGGCTACCGCCCATTGTGGCGGTACCCAGGCCCAAGGTCGTGACTTGCAGTTTGGTGCGGCCGAGTTGGCGTTTTTCCCACATTTGGACGACTCCTTCTCTGTCGCGAGGAATTTGGGACGCATTTCCCGACCATGCAACCACGCCCGACCATGACACCGCGCGCACGCTCTGCCACCATAGTGGCGGGAGGACCCACATCATGACCTACGAACATATTCTGCTCGACCGCCAGGACGGCGTCGGCATCGTCACGCTCAACCGGCCGGACGTGCTGAACGCGATGAATCGCAAGCTGTCGGCCGAACTGGCGGACGCGGTGAAAACGCTCGACGCGGATGACGGCATCGGCTGCATCGTTATCACCGGCGCTGGAGAACGCGCCTTCTCTGCTGGCGGCGACATCCATGAGCAGCGCTCGGACGATCGCCTCTATACCCAGGAACAACTCGATGCGATGAGCGATCCCAGGCGCAGCTACGAAATCAGTGCCAGCCGCAAGCCGATCATCGGCATGATGAATGGGCTGGCGTACGGCGGTGCGGCCGTATTGTCGTCCTCCCTGGACATGCGGATTGGCTGCGAGGGCACCAAATTCCGCTTTCTGGCCGCGGCTTATGGGCGGATCAACAGCACTTGGACCCTACCCAACCAGGTGGGCTGGCCGATGGCGAAGGAACTGCTGTTCAGCGCCCGCGTGGTGGAGGCAGAGGAAGCGTATCGGATCGGTCTGCTGAACCACCTGGTGCCGCGCGCCGAACTGCGGACAAAAACGATGTGGCTGGCGAAGATGATCGCGGGGAACCACCTCGGCGCCGTCACCGGCATCAAGTCGTTACTACTGCAACAGCTTGGCGAGGGACTGGAAGGACAGTGGGCGGCGGAAAAGAATTACACGACCCACGTGATGCGAGGGGCGAAGGCAGAGGACGCGTTTCCGGAATTTATCGCGCGAAAGGGACGCTAACGGCCTGCTGATTCGCCGCGCGATAAGACAAACGTAGGGGGCACGACAACAGGGGCGGTCTTCGCTGTCGGCGGCTCTCGCGCTTATCGCGGGAGCCGCCGTCTTCGAGTCAACCGTCATTGCTGGCCCAGCCGTCAGTACGCCGGCTGGGCCAGCGCGCGTCGATCAGTGCTCCCGCCTTTCCTCAGGACGTCCGGCGGGGCGCGCCTCGGCGCGTGGAGCCGGACGCGGGGCCATCTGCGGACGCGGCGCCATGGCCGGACGGGGCGCCATCTGCGGGCGCGGAGCCATGGCCGGGCGCGGGGCCATCTGCGGACGTGGGGCCTCGGCCGGGCGCGGCGCGGCCATGCGTTCCGGTGCACGAGCGGGTTCGGCCGGACGCGCGGCCTCCCCGGCATGTGGGAACTCCGGTGCGATGGCCCGCGGGGCGGTGGTTTCATGGCCGCCCGTGACCGCGGGCGCACGTCCCGGCGCGATGGCTCCTGGACGCCCTTCCGCACCGGGCGCCAGGCGCCCTTCCGCGCCTGGAGCGGGATGTCCTTCCGTGCCTACGGTCGGATGTCCTGCCTCGGCTGCGGGCGTCACGCCGCGGGCGGGAACCGCTCCCTCCCTCAACTCACCCGGCCGCGAGGTCGCGGCGATGGGCGGGTTTCCGTGATTGACCGCCGCACGCAAGGCCGGATCGCTGCGGGCTGCCTGAAAATGCTGGGCCTGTGCCGCCGTCGGCACGGTGCGGGTCTCATGGACCGCGGTCAACTCGCCGGCGGTGGGGCGAGCGTTGATCCCACCGGTGCCGCCGTTGAAGCTGGCCCGATTGACCGTCGTGTTGTTGATGATCGTCTTATTATAGACGTTGGTGACATGCACGTTGCCAAAATTGTTGACCGACCGGTTGTAATTGAAGGCGCCGTGATCCCAGCGACCGCCCTCATAGCCGTTGCCGCCGTAGCCGTAGCCGTAATTGATGCCGCCGTAGAATCCGACATGTTCACCCCAGTAGCCGCGGGAGAAGATGTAGACACCGTTGAACCAGCCCCAGTAGCCGGGGGTCCACAGCAGGCCGGGTGACGGCGGCTGCACCCAGGTTCCCGGCACCCAGTAGTAGCCATCCGAACCATTGCCCCAGTAGCCGGGCGTCCAGATGTAGCCCGGTGCCGGGATCGGCGGCTGCTCATAAACCGGCAGCGGAGGGGGCGGAGCTGTGACCGGCACGGCCGCCGTTTCGGTTGCCACCGAGGGGCCGCAGCCGGTTGCCGGAGTGGCGGCGGCTGGAACCGCTGTTGCCGGATCGGTTGCTGTCTGGGCGTAGGACAGCGATGGAAACAGCGGCAGTGCCAGCGTGGCCACCAGCGGCAGGATCGGACTGAAATGACGCATTCTGGGCTTCCTTCGATCGGCGGTGGTTGCGGCGAATATGATTTTACGGATCGCCGCCGAGACAATAGGGAAATGATTATGGCCGATTTCTGGCTCCAATGGGCCGTATGTCGGGCTGGTCGATGTCCGGACATTCACAAATGCGTTTTCGATAAAACCGGTGCGCCGCCGCCGTAACGCCAGCCAGTCCCCGGTTAGCAACTCCGCAATGCGGCCAACCCAAGCTTCAGATCCGCGATCAGGTCGTCGACGTCCTCCAACCCGATATGAATCCGCACCACCGGTCCGGCGAACGTTCCGCTGCCGGCTGTCCGGGTCACAAATCCGGTCGTCGGCACGGCCAGGCTTTCGTACCCACCCCAGGACGCCCCAATCCCGAACAGCTCCAGCGCCTCGACGAACCGGTGCGTCGCCGCCGGGGTGAACGACGGCTTGAACTCCACGCCGAAAAGGCTGCTCGCGCCAGTAAAGTCCCGCCGCCATAGATCGTGCCCCGGCGCGCCCGACAGGCCGGGATGCAGCACCTGCGCGACCTCCGGCTGTTGCCGCAGCCAATGCGCCACCGCCAAACCGGACTCCATCTGCGCCTGCAAGCGCACCGCCATCGTCCGGATGCCGCGCAGTGTCAGCCAGCAATCATCCGGGCTGGCATACTGCCCCAGCGTCCGGCCAGCCGCGTGCAGAACCTGCCAGTCCGCATCATTGTTTACCGTGATTGAGCCGATCAGCACATCCGAGTGCCCAGCCAGATACTTCGTCGCCGCCTGGATCGAGACATCCACGCCATGCGTGAACGGCTGGAAGTGATGGATGCCCCAGGTGTTATCCATGAACACCTTCGCCCCGCCGGCATGCGCCGCGCGGGCGATCGCCGGCACATCCTGCACCTCGAACGTATGGCTGCCGGGGCTCTCCGTATACACCACCTTGGTGTTCGGCCGCATCAGCGCCGCCAACTGGGCCTCATCGACCTCCGGCCGATAGAATGTCGTTTCCACCCCGTATCCGGCCAGCATCCCCGAGGCGAAATTGCGTGCCGGCCCATACACATGATCCGGCATCAACATATGATCGCCCGCCTTCAGCCACGCCAGCAGCGGAGTCGTCACCGCCGCCAACCCGGTGGAAACGACATAGCATCGCGTGCCGCCCTCGATCGCCGCGATGGCATCCTCCAGCGCCCAGTGGGTGGAGGACCCCCCGGTGCCATAGGTCAGCACCCGCTCGCCGCGCTTGGCGGCCATCGCCACACGTTCGGCCACTGTCGGAACCAGGACGGTGGAGCCGCGCAGCAGCGGCGGGTTGACGAACCCGTGCTCCCGCTTCGTGCTCCGTCCGACATGCGACAGGGTGGTGCGGAAGCCGCGCTTCCGGGTCTCCTCAGTCATGCTCAGCCAACCTCCACAGGCGTATCGGAACGACCGCCCCATTCCGTCCAGGACCCGTCATAGACCGCGCCTTCCGGGCACCCGGCGACGCGTAATCCCAACGTCAGGATGCAGGCCGTAACACCCGATCCGCAACTGGTCACTACCGGCAACGCCCCATCCACGCCGGCGGCCTTGAACAGTCCCCGCACCTCACCAGCCGACCGAAACGTGCCGTCCGCATGCAGCAGATCGGTGTACGGCAGGCTGACAGCGCCCGGTATGTGCCCGCTGCGCATCCCGGCCCGCGGTTCCGGTACCGCGCCGCTGAAACGGCCCGCAGCCCGCGCATCGACCACCTGCTCGGCGCCGGTTAGCACGTTGCGCAGCATGTCGCCGACCCCGCGCAACTGCGCCGCACGATAATCGGGGCGGAACACCGCCGGCATCGCCGCACCGGCTTCGCCCTGCTGCGTCGTCCGGCCTTCCTTCAGCCATTTCGGCAGTCCACCGTCCAGCACCGCGGCGTTGTCGTGCCCGAACAATCCCATCAGCCACCAGCCGCGCGCCGCCGAGGCCAACCCCTTCTGGTCATAAAACACCACAAGCGACGTGTTGCCTATACCCAGAGCGCCCATCAGCTTCGCGAAGCGGCCCGGCGAGGGGACCATATGCGGCAGGTCCGTATCAGGGTCGGCGATCTGGTCGATGTCGAAATACCGAGCACCCGGGATATGCGCGCGCAGGAACTCGGCGTTGCCGTCCTTGGGCTCATTCGGCAGGTATTTCGTTGCATCGAACACTACCAGGTCCGGGTTGCCCAGTTCGGCGGCCAGCCATTCGGTCGTGACAAGAGGTTCCATCTTCGATCCCGTTGGAAAGTGATCCCCACCCTAGAGGCAGTTTCCCTCGGGTCCAAGACCACAACCATCGGATATACCGGCTTCCACGCTGGATTTCGTTCCGGCAGAACTCTAATAATGCGGCGATCGTAAGGGAGGCAAACGATGTCCGATCAAGTCATAGCAGCCTGTATGCGGGAATTTCGGGCGCATAGCGGCGATTGCAGCGGCTTCGTCAAAGCGGTCGGCGCCGATGTGGGCGTGACGATCGAGGGCACGGCGAACGATATCGTCGATACGCTGCGTGCCGGGGGCGACTGGGTTGAACTGGCCGACGGGCCGGCGGCGCGGGCCAGCGCCCGTGCCGGCAAACTGGTCCTTGCGGGGCTGCGTGGGGATGAACAAGCCGTGCGGAACGCCCACGGCCATGTCGTCGTGGTGGTGGACGGGCCGCTCGACCGTAATCTTTATCCCTCCGCCTACTGGGGCCAACTCGGCGGCACTGGGGCCGAGTGCAAAACGATCAACTGGGCCTGGACCGCGCAAGACCGCGATCGGGTAACCTATGGCGCCCACGATCTGGCCTGACCCGCCCCGAACCAGCCAGCGGCGCAAGCGTAGAACGAGGGTCTGGCCCGACGGCGGAACGGCTGTCCATCCGTCCATGCGTGTGTATCCTGCCATCGCGCCACGCGCGTGTATCTGCCATCGCGACCGACCCCGATCGCACTATCGGAAGGGCTAATACGATGATCGTCGCCGACGTCATGACCCGCCACTGCATCACCATCGCGCCGGACGCGACGGTGGAGGAAGCCGTCAATCTGATGCTGTCGCGGCACATCTCCGGCCTGTTCGTCGTGGACAAGGCAGGCGACCTGGCCGGCGTCATCACCGAGGGCGACCTGCTTCGCCGCGACGAACTCGGCACGCAACGCAACCGCCCCTGGTGGCTGCGCCTCCTCGCGTCCCCTGCCCGGCAAGCCGCGGATTTCACACGGGCCAATGGCCGCCACGTCCGCGATGTGATGACCGAGGACGTCATCAGCATCGCCCAGGACGCGCCGCTGGAAGGCGTGGTCGCGGCGATGGAGGCGAATCGCATCAAGCGCCTGCCGGTCACCGCGGATGGCAAGGTCGTCGGTGTCGTCAGCCGGACCGACCTGTTGCGCGCGTTGATCGGCCGGGCGCGGACTTCGGAACCGCTGCCGACCGATGACCGGACCATCCGCGCCGCCATCATGAACGCGCTGGAAGCACAATCCTGGGCGCCGATGACGACACTGAACGTCACCGTCGCCAACGCCGTGGCGGATGTGTGGGGAACCATTACCAATGAGGAAGAACGCCGCGCCATCCATGTGGTGGTGGAGAACACTCGGGGGGTGAAGGCCGTCCACGACCACATGGTTTATATCGAGCCCTACACCGGCACGGTGATCGACGCACCCGACGAAAGGTCGTAGCGTCGGCAACTTCCCTGGTGCTGGCGATCGGCTCGGCGCATGAACCCCGGTGGTTCAGCGTAGACCGGTAGCAAAAAATTGCGCGAGCAATTTAACCGCCGGGCGAGCCATGTCTTTCGTTCGTATGAAGTTCCGCCCATAATTACGGGGCGTGAAAGCGCGACTCGCTGTTATGAAGGCTGGCACTACGATGATTGCCTGATTCGATAGGATGGGAACCATGGTCCGCGGTCTGATCCTGGCAGTGATCGCCTTGGCACCCTGCGCCGCTGCCCGTGGGGCAACGCTGGACGGCATCGCGATGCCGGATATACGCGTGACGGATGGGACCCGGATGCGGCTGAACGGGATCGGGCTTCGCACCTACTCGATCTTCGGGTTGCACATCTATGTCGCGGGTCTGTATTTAGAACGGCAAAACAACAACCCGGACAGCATCCTGCATTCGCCGGAACGAAAGTTGCTCGATATCCGATTTCTGCGCGACGTTGATGCGGCGGATGCCAGGAAAGCCTGGCAGGATGGTTTCGACAACAACTGCCGGCCGCCGGAATGCTACCTTGATCCCCAGGACGTCCAACGCTTTCTCGCGGCGATTCCCCCCATTCACCGGGGCGACGAGACAATGTTGCTGTTCTCACCCAAAGGCGTCGATGTGACGTTCGACGGGCGGCCACTGGGTGACATCACCGATCCCCACTTTGCCGAGACACTGCTCGCCACGTTCATTGGGCCTGTGCCGCCGACACCCCGGCTGAAACGCGAATTGCTGGGTAGTCGGTAGTGAAAATCTTGCGTGAGGTCCCTTCGTCGCGCGGCCGGGCACGTCTGCGCGGTCGCCGCTGTTGCCATTCACAGCGGCGACCGGCTGCTGCCTCTTACCCCTTCAGCGCCTCCGGATTGGTGACGCGGACCGGCTTGCCGTCTAAGAACGCCATCGCATTCTCGATCATCTGCGGGTAGAACCCGTCCCACGTCTCCTTCACGCAATAGCCCAGGTGCGGGGCCAGAACCGTGTTCGGCGCCTTGCGGATCGGGTGGTTGGCCGGCAGCGGTTCCCGGTCGTACACATCCAACGCGGCGACGATCTTGTTGGCGTGCAGGGCTTCCAGCATGGCCGCCTCATCGATGATCGGCCCGCGCGAGGTGTTGATCAGGATCGCCCCCGGCTTCATCCGGGCGATGTCAGCCTTGCCCACAAGGCCGCGGCTGCGATCCGACAGCACCATGTGGATGCTGATCGCATCGGCCGTGGACATCAGTTCGTCCTTGGACACCAGCTTGGCGCCGGCTGTCTCGGCCTTTTCCGCGGTCAGGTTCTGGCTCCAGGCGATGACGTTCATCCGCAGCGCCTTGGCATAGGTCGTCATGTAGCCGCCGAGGCGGCCCAGCCCGATCACGCCCAGCGTCTTGCCGGCCAGCCCGATCCCCACCGGCACGCCCATCTGGAATTTTCCAGCGCGGATATTGGAGTCTCCAACGGCCAGGCCGCGCGCCGCGGCGATCAGCAGGCCCAGCGCCAGTTCCGCGGTGGCCGAGTCGCTGTAGCCTCCGCCCTGGGTCGAGCACACCGGGATGCCGCGCGCGGTGCAAGCCGGTGTATCCAGCGACGCATTACGGGCACCGGTCATGCCCAGCATCCGCAGCTTCGGCAGCCGGTTGATCAGCGACCCCGGCAGCGGAGTCCGCTCCCGCATCGACAGCACGATGTCGAAATCCGCCAGTTTCGCGGCCGCATCGTCGGCATCCGCGAAGGCATCCTGGAAGAACACCACCTCGGCCCGAGCCTGCAACGGTGCCCAATCGGCGGCGCCGCGGGCCACGCCCTGCCAGTCGTCCAGCACCGCTATCTTGCTCTTGTTGCTCATCGCGTCGTCCCTTCTGAATCGAAAGGCGGGACCCTGACGCCGAAGCCGCGAACGCGCAAGCGGTTGCCCGAGCGGGTTGGCCGTGGCATTCCGGGGCCGGACAGGAGGACCGAACATGACCAACGTCGCCGTTGTCGGAGCCGGGCTGATCGGACGAGCCTGGGCCATCGTTTTCGCCAGGGCTGGGTTCAGCGTGACGCTGTGGGACCAGTTCTCGCAGCAGACCACCCAGGCACTGACCTTCATCGCCGATCGGCTGCCGGAACTGCGCGCCGCGGGCCTGCTGGCCGACGAGCCCGACACAGTGATCGCCCGCATCAAGCCGATGGCATCGCTGTGGGAGGCGGTGCGTGACGCGGCATACGTCCAGGAGTGCGGGCCGGAGCGCACCGAGGTGAAGACCGGCGTGTTCACCGAACTGGAACGGAACGCCAAGCCCGACGCGGTGCTGGCGTCGTCGTCGTCCGGCATTCCGGCCAGTGCGTTCACCGCCCATCTGCAAACGCGGAATCGTTGCCTGATCGCACATCCGGTGAATCCACCGTATCTGGTCCCGTTGGTCGAGATATGTCCCGCCCCATGGACCGACGCCGCGGTCACCGAAAGCACCCGCGCGATCATGGTGCAGGCCGGCCAGGTGCCCGCGACGGTGAAGAAGGAAGTGGATGGGTTCGCGCTGAACCGCCTGCAGGGTGCGTTGCTGGCGGAGGCGTTCCGGCTGGTCGCCGACGATGTCATTTCGCCGGGCGACCTGGATGCACTGGTGAAGCACGGGCTGGGTCTGCGCTGGAGCTTCATGGGGCCGCTGGAAACCATCGATCTGAACGCGCCGGACGGGCTGGCGGATTACTGCAATCGTTACGGACCGCTGTATGCGACGATGCAGGAGCAGATGAAGCCGCTGGAATGGGACGCGAGGCTGGTGGGCCGCCTGCATGACGCTCGGCGCGCCGAATTGCCGGCCAACATGCAGAAGGTGCGGCAGGAGTGGCGGGACCGGCGGTTGATGGCGTTGCTGGCGCATAAGGCGACTCAGCCGGATTAGTTAATGATTCGTCACAAGCATTGTCTGAATCTTCTTCTTCCGTTGATTTAATGATCCGGTCCGCCAGGGCCGGATTTCCTGCCGGTCAAGCCGATTACGCTTCTGGCTTGTAACCGGTTTGGACTTGCGGCAAACTGCGCCGCAATACTGGTGCCGGGGGGAAAGTGGTTGATGAAACGACTTCTGTTGGCGGTTGCGATCGCGTTATTGCCATTTGGTTGCGCACCGCCACCACCCCAGCCTGGGCAGCCTGTTACCCTTGACCAAGGGCCGCTGTGGTCGGGCTTGACCAGGGCAGCCTATTACTCCGTGGACCAGGGATCGCGGCTGATGCCGTTGGACTGGTTCCGCGCTCTGAAGCGGCAGGACGGATCGTCGTTCCTGGCCGGCCGGCTGGCTCGGTATGGCTACCTGCGGAATTATGAGGCACCGACCTCGGACTTGCCGGTCGGCTTCACCACGAACGGGCCGGACAACGCCAAGTGGGTCGGCATGAACTGTGCCGCCTGCCATACGCGGCAGATCGATGTCGGCACCACCAGCTATCGGATCGATGGCGGCCCGGCGATCGCCGATTTCCAGACGTTTTTGACGGACCTGGATATCTCGGTCGCGCATCTGCTGGCCGATCCGGCGATGTTCCAGACGTTCGCCGTTGATGTGCTGGGCGGGCATCCGACAGACGCCGATGTGCGCAAGCTGCACGACGACGTCCAGGCCTGGTTCACGCCGTACGATACGCTGATGCAGAGGGCGCTGCCGGCGAACAACCCATGGGGGCCGGCTCGGTTGGATGCGGTGGGCATGATCTTCGACCGGCTGACCGGCCTGGATATCGGCACGACGCCGGACCACATGATTCCGAACAACATCAAGACCGCCGATTCGCCGGTGCGCTATCCGTTCCTGTGGAATGCCTCGCGGCAGGATTTCACCCAATGGCCCGGCTTCGCGGCGAACGGCGACGCTCTGCTGGGGCTGGCGCGCAACACCGGCGAGGTCATCGGGGTGTTTGCGTTGTTCCACCCGAGCAAGGATACGATCAAGTATCCGACGATGAAGATCGACTACACGACGGTCAATTCCTCCGACACGGTGGGTTTGCTGACGCTGGAGGAACTGATCACCGTGCTGGGGCCGCCCAAGTATCCGTGGCCGACTGACCCGGCTTTGGTGAAGGAAGGCGCGGAGATCTTCAACTGGCCGACCGCACAAGGTGGCTGTGTCGACTGTCACGGTGAAAAACCGGGTGCGTTCCGTGGCCTGGTGTCGACATGGAAGACGCCGATCCAGGATGTCGGTACCGACAACCGGGAATGGACGATGCTGGGCGTGCCCGGCAATCCGGCCTGGCCCGGCTGGCAGGTCGATACCGGGGTGCTGAATGGGGCCTCGATCCCGTTCGTGACCAGCCCGTTGACGCCGGTGGACAGCGCGTTCTCGACGTTGGGACTGTCGGTTACCGGGACGATTTTGCAACGGGTCGTCAACGTCGCCGACAAGGTGAAGGAGCCGAATGCGGCCGACACCGGCCGGCAATCGGATTTGCTGACTGCAGGCGTTCACGCCCATTCCACCCGGTCGCAGGAGCTGAAGCTCGCCTTCGTCAATCCCGATAAACTGGCCGCGGGCGAACCGCCGTTCAAGTATGAATCTCGGGTTCTGCACGGGATCTGGGCGGCAGCGCCGTATCTGCACAACGGGTCGGTGCCGACGTTGGCCGATCTGCTGAAACCGGCGGCGGACCGGCCGAAATCGTTCATGGTCGGGCCGGCGTATGATCCGGCGAATGTCGGTCTGGCGACCGATCAGACGGCGTTCAATTACACGCTGAAGACGACGGGATGCGACCAGCGGACGTCGGGCGACAGCAATTGCGGGCACGACTTCGGCACCGCGCTGACGGCTGAGCAGAAGAAGGCGCTGCTGGAATATTTGAAGACTTTGTGATGCGGGTTGGTCTGGTTTCGGGCAGCGGAGGGACGGTGGATGCTGCGTGTCCGTTCGTTCTTCCATCATTTTATCGCACGGAGACAGGCGGAGGGCCACGAAGATTCGTTGCTGCGGCGGCATCGGGAAATGCGGCTTGGTTTTAGTGGCAAATGCACGTCCGCAAGATAGCCGGCGTCGCTTCGCCATATGATACCGCGTTCTCCGTGGCGCTTCGTGGCCCTCCGGCTGCCTCCGTGTTATAAGAATCCCAGGCCCAACACCGACTCAGCAGAATAACGGCCACACACCGAACCGGACCACCACCGCCGGGCCGTTAACGTAATCTTAGGACTCGCCATGCCAGACTGGGGCCGGACGATCTGGCAGGCAGGACATGGCATCAACCGACCCACGGCTCGCAGCCGCCCCTTTTCGCGACGTGGTCGCCGCGGCCGAGGCGATCGGGTCGGGCCGCGGCCTGCCGATGGTGGTCGCGCTTTATACCGCCTGGATCGCCGCGCAGGCACCTTACGCACCCGACCTGCCGGCCGCATGGTTCAATCTGGGCACCGAACTCGGCCACGCGGAGGACGCGGCGGGGGCGATCCAGGCGTATCGGGCTGCCTTGGCGGCGCATCCCGGGTTCGCCCATGCGGCGGTCAACCTCGGGCTGCTGCTGGAACGCCTGGGTGAGCCGCAAACCGCGCTGAAGGTCTGGACCGAGGCACTGCAACCCGATGACTCCCGCATCGCGCTGCTGAACCAGCGCGGCCGGTTGTTGGAGCAATCGGGTGACCTGGCCGGCGCGGCGGACGCGTTGCGCGCCAGCCTGCTGACCCGCCACGACCAGCCGGATGCCGTGCAGCACTGGCTGCATCTGCGGCAGAAGATGTGTCAGTGGCCGGTGCTGGCGGAAACCATTCCGGGTCTGACCCGAACTGATCTGATTGCGCAGTCCGGTCCACTGGCGGCGCTGGCGCTGACCGACGATGTGCCGACGCAATGCGCCATCGCCGCGGGTTGGGTTGCGCGCAAGACCCAGCCGAAGCCGGCATTGGCACCCGTCGGCGGCTATCGGCACGATCGTATCCGGATCGGCTATTTGTCGTCCGACTTCTGCAGCCATGCGATGAGCTACCTGATCGCCGAGTTGTTTGAGCGGCATGACCGGTCCCGGTTCGAGGTGCATGGCTACTGCGCCAGCCCGGATGACGGCAGTCCGATCCGCGACCGGGTCATCGGCGCGTTTGATCGTTACACCTCCGTGCGATCGATGTCCGATGAGGCGGCGGCCCGGCGCATCCGGTCGGACGAGATCGACATCCTGATCGACCTGAACGGGCTGACCTCGGGTGGGCGGCTGCAGATCCTGCGCTGGAAGCCGGCACCGGTGCAGGCGACGTATCTCGGTTTCATCGGTCCAGTGCCCTTGCCGGAGCTGGATTTTCTGTTGTGTGACGATTTCGTTATTCCCTCGGACGTCGCCGCCGCCTACCAGCCGGTGCCACTGCCGATCGAGGGGCTGTACCAGGCCAACGACAGCAAGCGGGTGGTTGGCGCGCCGATGACCCGGCGGCAGGTCGGGCTGCCCGATGATCGTTTCGTGTTCTGCTGTTTCTCCAACCACTACAAGATCACCGAGACGATGTTCGCAGGCTGGATGGAGATCCTGCGCGGGACAGACGACTCCGTGCTGTGGTTGGTCGACGACAACCAATGGTCTCGGGCAAACCTGAAGGCTCGGGTGCTGGTCGCGGGTGTCGATCCGTCGAGGATTCTGTTTGCCGAACGCACCGATCCCGCCAGCTATATGGGTCGGCTGGCGGCGGCGGATGTGTTCCTGGACACGTTTCCCTATAACGCCGGCACCATCGCCAGCGACGCGATCCGCATGGGGCTGCCGCTGCTGACGCTGGCCGGGCGGTCGTTCGCGTCCCGGATGGCGGCGAGGATGTTGTATGCGATCGGCGCGGATGATGGGGTGACAGAGACGCTGGAGGCCTATGTGGCGGCGGCGGTCGGGCTGGCCACGGACCGGGATCGGTATAAGGCCTATCGCGCCCGCTTCTCCGAGGCGGCCTGGTCCGGGTCGCTGGGCGACATCGCGGGGTTCACCAAACGGTTCGAGGCGGCGCTGCTCCGTATGGCTGGCGCGCGCGGTGAGGTGGAGACCGTCTCGCTTTGACCGTGTGTTTTGGTCGCAGTAACATGTGCCCAGAGTGGAGGTAGGCGACCCGTGTGGTGCCTCCAGGGCACCCTCGAATTAGCTACTTTGGGTACTCTCATACTACCATTTTGGGTGCTTTCGCATACGACTTCCGACTGCTTTTGCACGACGCCCGTCGTTACGTCGTGTCAGCCATCCACAGGTTGGGCCAAAGGTTAACAATAGTTTAACAGAACTCCTTAATTGGATATATAAAATACCACAAAATCAATATGTTATTGGTATGCACAAACTTTCAGCAAGCTCCAAAACGCCGGGTCTGAGGCGCTTTCCAGCGCCGTCGCGGGGATTAATTCACCGACTTATCCACAGAGTGCGTGGATAACAGACGCGTGAGATGCCCAGGCGCGGGTCACAGCCGTCGCACACCAGGCTGTGTGGAGTCGACGAGGGCGAAGTTCACCGGCCCGACTCCGCAGATGGCGATGATCGCCGGTTCGGGGTGGCCTTTCACCACGCCATCGTAGTGCGGCGTGTGGGCGACCCGATGGACGAAGCTGCCGGCAGATACCGGCACGCAGGACGCCGGGTCGAAGTCGGGACCGCTGTTGCACCACCACGTGCCAGAGACGACAACGCAGAACCGATCGGTCGTGTAGGTGTGCGGCGCGCTCATGAAACCGGGCCACCAACGAACCAGGCCGTAGTAGAGGCCGGGCTGGGTCGTGTCCCCGGTCAGCGGGCAGTTCTCCACGCTGGGTTCGGGGTAGGCAGGGTTCGCTTTCCACTTCAGTTCGCCGGGCGGGCGGATGATGGTCTGCTGGGGGTTCAGCGGGCTGGCCTGGGCGGTTTCCAGGAGGCCGGCCGGCACGGACGCGAGCAGCGTTGCGAGCATCAGATCGCGGCGATGCGTGGGTTGTGTCATGACGGCCCTCCGGTTTTTTCCGGATGCTAAGGATTCTCCGGGAAATAAACGAATCGTCCGGCGAGCGCCGCCGGCCTCTCATCGTCATGGCGGGCGCAGGCCGCTATCCACGCCTTGCTGCGTGGGTCTCGGCAAAAGGCATGGATGACAGGCCAGCGCCTGCCATGACGGGATTGAGCGACCGAGCCAACAACGAAGCACTAATTTATCCACGAAGCCTAACGGTTCGCGGCGGCCGCGTCATGTCAGGCGAAGGTGATGCCGGTCAGTGTCTCGGACAGTGCCCACAGGCGGGCGCCGGCATCGGGGTCGGCGGCCTGGGGGTAGATTTGCGCCGGCCCGGGGGCGCCTCGGGTTTCGCGCCAGCCGGTGGGGCCGTAATAGGCGCCGTCCTGCGCCTGTGGGGCCGTAGCGGCGTACAGCGAGGGCAGAGCGCCGTCGCTGGCCGATTGCGCCACCGCCGCGAAGATCTTGTCCATCAGCCAGGCTTTGGGGCCGGGCGCGCCGTCGCCAATGCCGTTGGTGACGATGTCGGTTCGGGCCCAGCCCGGATGCGCGGCGATGCTGTGCAGGTTCCAGTTGTTCCGTTGCGCTCTGCGATGCAGTTCCAGCGCGAAGATCAGCGTGGCGAGCTTCGTTCTGGCGTAGACATCCCTGGGGACATATGATCGTTGCGATTGCAGGTCGTCGAAGTCCAGCACCGCTCGACGGTGGGCGACGCTGGCCACGGTGACGACTCGGCCGCCGCCGGGCGCGGCACACAGGGCGTCCTTCAGCCACGCGGTCAGGGCGAAATGGGCGAGATGGTTGACGCCGATCTGCTGCTCGAAGCCGTCTCGGGTCTGGCGGCGGGTGGGGAAACCCATGACGCCGGCGTTGTTGACCAGAATGTCGATGACGCCGCCGTGCTGTTGGGTGATTGCGGTGGCGAAATCGGACACCGATGCGAGGTTGGCGAGGTCCACAAGGGCGAATTCAACGTTCGCTGAGGGGATCGCCTGGCGGATGCGGGAGACAGCGTGCGCGCCCTTGCCGGGGTTACGGGCTGCAAGGATCGTGGTGGCGCCCTGGCGGGCAAGACCGAGCGCGGTTTGGTAGCCGAGACCGCCGGTGGCGCCGGTGACGATAGCCACCTTGCCGTCCATCCGGGGCGCATCGGCCAGGGTCCAACCGTCTTTCACCGCCGTGCCGGGCATCGGATTCCCCTGGGTTTCGGAAGGGTGGTTGTAGCCGGGGCAGCGGTTGGGCGGCTAGCCGAATCGCGCCAGCGTGTAGCGCGGGTCGACGGTTTCGTTGTGCAGGATGGACTCAGCAGTGATCTGGCCGACAGCGGGTCCCAGCGTGTAGCCGTTGGCGGTGACCGTGTTGTAGAAGCCGGGCAGGCTGGGTACTTCGCCCAGCAGAGGCGCTCGGTCGATCGCGGGGTTGATGCCGGTCCAGGCGCGGACGATGGGCAGGGCTTTCACCACCGGCAGGGCGCGCTCGCAAACCCACAGGTTGCCCTCGATGTTACGGCGCAGCGGGCTGGTTCGTCCGGTTGCCGGATCGAAGTCGCCGAACCAGCCGCCGCCGATCAGGAAGCCGCCGCTGGCCTGCTGCTTCAGGGACAGATGCCGGTTCGCGAGCGCAATCAGGTGGCGGGTCAGCTTCGGGGCCGGTTCCGTTACGATCACCTGCTGCACCGTGCCGGTGACCGGCAGGTCCAGGCCGACCATACGGCCGATGCGGGCCGCCCAGGGACCGGTGGCGTTGACCAGCCGGTTGGCGGTCACCTGGCCCTGGCTGGTCGTGACGGTCCATGTGGTGCCGGTTCGCTCGATCGCCTGGACTTCCGCCCCGCGCAACAGGCGGGTGCCATGGGCCTTGGCCTGGTGCAGCAACGCCATCATGCCGCGCAACGGATCGCCGAAGCCCTCGGCCGGAACGAAATCGGCGCCGACCATGTGGTCGGACACAGCGGGGGCGAGGTCGCGCAATTCGTTGCCTTGCAGGACGTGGCTCTCGATGCCCCAGCGGCGTTCCATCGCCGATTTGCGGCGCAGCCAGGCCAGGCCGGCTTCGTCCTCGGCCAGCATCAGGCCGCCTTCGGTGCGGATGCCGAGGTCCTCGCCCACCGCGGCGCCGATGGCCTTCCACAGCGCGATGCTGCGCGGGGCGAGCGGCAGTGTGTGGGCCGCCGGGCCGCCGTCTTCCGGCGTGTCGTCGGTGAAGTCGTAGGACAGCAGTTGGACATGCAGGCTGCCGGCGTTGGCGGTGCTGGCGGCCATCGCCGCTTCGTCGCGGTCGATCAGCAGGACGTCGGCGCCGCCCTTGGCCAAGAAATAAGCTGTGGACAGGCCGGCCGCGCCGCCGCCGATCACGACGACGTCGGCATGGCGTGCCTCGACGGGAAGCGGCGGCAACGCATGCAGGCGCGTCGGCGAGGCGGGGTCGGTCAGCAGGGGGGCGATGAATTCCGGTGCCTCCCGCATCAGTGGAGCGGCGGGGACGGGGCGCAGCGGGGCTCGTGGTGCGGCGAAGCCATCCGGTTCGGGATTGCCGGGGCACATGCGGGCGATCGTCGCGGCGCAGAAACGGCCTTGGCAGCGGCCCATGCCGGCGCGGGTTGCCTTCTTCAGTGCCGGCAGCGAGGTCAGGCCTGACGCGATCTCGGCTTGCAGCCAAGCGGCGGTGACTTCCTCACACCGGCAGACCATCGTGGCGTCGGCCAGGGCTGGCGGCGACGCGGTGAACACGCGCCACAGGGCGGATTGGAATGCCTCGGCTCGGGCCAGGGCAGTGCGGGCGGCGGCATCCGGCGGTGCGGCGAACCCGAGGTCACGGGCGGCGGCGAGGCCGGCCAGGCGCCCCCTTGCCTGGGCGACGCGGGCGCCGCCGAAGTTGGCGCCGTCGCCGGCGGTGAAGACTCCATCGACGGTGGTGCGGCCGTTGGCGTCGGTTTCGGAGGCGAGATAGCCGGCGCCGCGCGCAACGAAACGATGCGGCACGCCCAGCGCTCGGGCCAGGTTGACCTCCGGCTGGAAGCCCATGTTGAGGGCGACGACATCGACGTCGAAACGGTGCGCGCCGGCGATGGCGGTGCGGACCTGGCCGTTGCCGGTCAACCGGTCCAGCGCGGTGCCCCACAGCAGCGGCACGTTGGCTTGCCGCAGTTGGCGGAGCATGCGCCAACCGTCCAGCAGAAGGTCGGGCGCGGCTTTGGCCATGCGGGCCAGGTCTCGCCAGCAAGACGCGCTGGGCCGGGGGGCCGCTTCCAGCACCGCGATGGGGGTGATGCCGCCGGCGAGGAGTTCACAGGCGAGTTGCAGGTTGAGCGGCCCACTGCCGGCGATCAGCACACGTTGGCCGGGGGAGACGCGCTGGGTGCGCACCAACGTTTGTAGGCCGCCTGTGGTCATGACTCCCGGCAGCGTCCAGCCCAGCACTGGCACGGGGGCTTCGTGCGCGCCGGTGGCCAGGATCAGACGGCGTGGGTGATAGGTGATGGACTGGCCGCGCACGATCGCCGCAAGCTCATCCGGGGCGAAGGCGCCCCAGACGGTGGCGCCGGTCTCCAGCCGCACGCCGGCGCGTTCGACCCTGGCGCGCAGGTCGGTGCCCAGGCGGAATTGGGGGTCCGGGTCGGTATCGACGTGGCTTGGGGCCAGCGGTTTGGCGAACTGGCCACCGGGGGCGTACCGCTCGTCCAGGACCACGACCGAGGCGCCGGCCTCGGCGGCTGCGATCGCCGCGGACAGGCCGGCGACTCCGCCGCCGACGACCAGGATGTCGCAGTTGCGTTCCTCCGGTGGCGGGGCGACGTCCAGCGTCAGTTCGGCGGGGAAGCTTCCGGTCACCTGCATGCCGTCCTGCGCCGGCGTCAGGCAGGCGCGCTGGCCGATTCGGCCGTTGACGGTGACGACGCAATCGAAACAGGCACCCATGCCGCAGAACACGCCTCGGGGTGCGCCGGATGCGGTGTGGCGGAGGGTCGTGATGCCGGCGGCGGACAGCGCGGCGGCGATCGTCTCGCCTTCCAGTGCATCGATTGGCTGGCCGTCGAACTGGAACGAGATCATCGGGCCGGTGGGCCGGATGGTGGGATGAGTCAGACGCATCGGTGCAACATGCCCATGCGGACGCCCGGTTCCAACCCGTATCGATCGGGCTCGCCGGGGCCTGGGTGGAGGGTTTCTCCGAAGGTGGCCATTGTAATTGCTATGGGTCAGTGCCCTAAAACGGCGTTCGTGGCGGGGCCGGCGGAAGCTCAGTACACGGATTTGTCATTTACGCCGGATTTCGTCAGATTGGCGCAGCCTTGGAGGACGGGAATGGCGGGTATGACTTCTTTCAATCCCCACAAAGAGGAAGACGAGGGCTATCTGGCGGCCGAGGCTGGCCGGGGCGCCTCCGAGAACCCGTATCCACGTGGCACGATCCGTTACGAACAATGGCGTGCTGGGTGGCAGACCAAGCGCAACGAGACCCAGAACAGGACGAATGAGGGCTATGTAGCCGCCGTCGCCGGACAGAGCCTGTCCGCAAATCCACATCCGCGCGGCACGATCCGTTACGAAGAATGGCGGGTCGGCTGGCAGATCAAGCAGGACGAGGCGGAGCGCACCCTGAGATTGGCCGAGACGCATCGCGGGTCGGACCGGTTTAGGCCAGCGCCCGAATCCGAAGCGCAGATCCCGAGGTCGCGGACGTCCGACGAAGAGAATTAGCGGATGGGGCGCCACCAGGTGAGCCACAGTGTCGCGCGCCAACGAAAACCGAGTCGTGCGTAGAGATCCATGGCGGGGTTGTCCGGGAAGACGTGCAGAAACGGCACCTGGCCGCGGGCGAAGATCGGGCGGGCCACGCGAAAGATCAGGGCGGCGGCCAGGCCTTGGCCTTGCGCATCGGGATGGACGCAGACGGCGCTGATTTCGGTATGCCCGTCGAAGCGGAGACGCTCACCGGCCATGGCGATGAGGTGGCCGTCCGGGTCTCGCACGCCGATATAGTCGCCCATTTCGACAGTGCGGGGGCCGAACGGACCCGGCCTGGTCAGTTCGACAAGGGCGAGCATATCGGGCACGTCGTCCAGACCGAGCGGAACGGCTCGGGATTCGGCTGGGAGCCCGTGGGGCGGCAGGGCGGTGGAAGGCAGGATCATCTGTTCGAGCGACCTGGCGTTTACGGCTTCCCAGCCGGACGGTGCCGGTTCTTCCGAACGGCGGACCAACCTGACGTCAGCGCCAGGGGCCGAGTCAGCGGCCAGGTCGGCGTAGGCAGCTTCGGTGGGTTCGGCGATGGCGGAAAACGGCGACACCTCAGGCAGGTAGTGACGCGCGGCGCCTCGGCCCACGGCGAATTTGGCGTGCGGACCGATGAGCGCATGCCATATCGGGTTGTCCAGTGGATCTGGCATATGATTACTTCTTCTCATGAATGCTGGTGCGCCCCAAATAGCAGGCGCATGGGGTACCGTGCTCGCCGGAATCGGACTCCATCCTGGGCACCGAGGCTGAACATGCTGGATGTGAAAGAGTGCGAACGCGCTCGGGTCACGCGCGATGCCAGCTATGACGGGCGCTTCTTCACCGGCGTGTTGACCACGCGCATCTACTGCCGTCTGATTTGTCCGGTGCGACCGGCGCGCGCCGAAAATGTGCGATTCTACGCGTCGGCCGCTGCCGCGGAGGCGGACGGATTTCGCCCCTGCTTACGTTGCCGACCGGAAACGGCCCCATTCCGCGGTACCTGGAACGGGTCGCTGACCACGGCACACAGGGCGTTGCGGCTGATCGAGTAGGGTGCCCTCGATGGTGAGGATGGTTCGGTCGAGACTCTCGCCGCGCGTCTGGGCATCGGCGCCCGCCATCTTGTTCGGCTGCTCACCCGCCATGTCGGGGTTGGTCCGTCGCAGTTCGTGCGAACGATGCGGGTGCAGCGGGCGAAACACCTGCTGGTCACAACGGATTTTTCTATGACGGAGGTGGCGCTGCGAGCGGGATTTGGCAGCCTGCGCCGATTCAACACGGTCTTTGCCCAGGTGTATCACCGGCCGCCGAGCGATATTCGCAAACGGCGAGACGCGAAATGAAAGCCGTATGACGCGGTGGCCTGCGTCCCGCTGAGGGCAAAGGCGCGGCGAAAGGTGCCCGCATCCTTGACAGGCGCGGCCACAATGCCACGCTTCGGGCAACGCGACGGAGGAAAACACCATGCGCTTCGGCCTGATCATCCGCGGTCAATATCCGCAGGGCGACGATATGCGTATCCGCCTGAAGGAAGACCTCGACGCCGCCAAGCGGGCCGAGGAACTCGGCTACGACATCATCGGCAAGGGGTCCCACTACAGTTCCTATCCGTTCCAGTACATCCAGCAGATTCCGTATCTCTGCCAGGTGGCGATGATCGCGCCTAAACTCCGCCTGTGCCCCGGCGTGGTGCTGCTGCCGCTGCATAGCCCGTTACATGTGGCGGAGGAGCTGGGTTCGCTGGACGTCATGTGCGACGGGAAGCTGGTGTTCGGCGCCGGCATCGGCTACCGCGAGGTGGAGTTCAATGCGTTCGGATCGACGCAAAAACAGTCAGGGCCTCGATTCGAGGAGTGCCTGACCGCGGTGAAACGACTGTGGTCGGAAGAATTCGTTTCGATGGAGGGAAGCTACTTCAAGCTGGACAATGCCAACTGCACGACCAAGCCGGTGCAGAAGCCGATGCCTCCGGTATGGATCGGCGCCAATGCCAATGTCGGGATACGGCGGGCGGCGCGCATGGCGGATACGTGGTTCATCAACCCGCACAACAAGATCGACACCATCGCGGCACAGATGGAGGTGTACAAGCGGGCGCTGGATGATTGCGGCAAGCCGTTCCCGGATGAACTGCCGATGGCGCGCGAGGTATTCGTGGCCAGGAATCGCGACGAGGCGATCCGGCTGGCGAAACCGTCGCTGGAGGCGAAATACAAAGCTTACAAGGATTGGGGGCAGGACAAGGTCATGCCGACCGGCGATGCGTTCAGCATGGATTTCGAGGAGCTGATGAACGACCGGTTCCTGTTCGGATCGCCGAATGAGGTGGTAGAGCAGATCCTGGTACTGAAGCGCCGTTTTGGGATCAACACGTTGATCCTGGGCATTCACTGGGTCGGCATGCCGGCTAGCCTGGCGATGGAACAGATGCAGTTGATCTCGGAAGAAGTGTTTCCTGCCGTTCGCTCTGCCTAGAGCGTGATCGCCTGAGGCCGAAAGGCGTGAATCATGCGAGAAAACAAAGGATCGTTGGATATGAAAATTGGCGCCGTCATGTTCTTCACCACCGATTCCATGCAGCCGGCGGCTTTGGGCCGAGCGCTGGAGGAGCGGGAGTTCGAGTCCTTGTGGGTGCCGGAGCACACGCATGTGCCGTCAACCCGGCTGACGCCTTACATTGGCGGTGGCCCCCTGCCCCGGCCGTATTACGACATCTACGATCCGTTCCTGGCGCTGAATGCCGCCGCGACCGCCACGACGACGTTGAAGATCGGGACTGGCATCGCCCTGGTGGTGCAGCGGGACCCGATCGTGACGGCGAAGATGGTCTCGACGATCGATCAACTTTCCCGGGGGCGGTTTCTGTTGGGCGTCGGCAACGGCTGGAACCGGGACGAGATCGAGAATCACGGCACCGCGTTTGGTACGCGCAACAAGCTGGCACGCGAGCGGATCGAGGCGATGCAGGCGATCTGGACGCAGGACGAACCGTCGTATCAAGGCGAGTTCGTGAAATTCGGTCCGATGAGCCAGTGGCCGAAGCCGTTTCAGATACCGTATCCGCCGATCATCGTCGGTGGTGCCTTTCCTTATGCGGCACAGCGCGCCATCCGGTACGGAAATGGGTGGATTCCGCGTGCCGACCGGTTGGAGCATGCAGGCGTCGGCGTGATCATCAAGCAGTTCCGCGACATGGCCGTCGAGGCTGGCCGTGATCCGTCTTCCCTGCCGATCACGATCTTCCGGGTGCCGGATGATCTGACGAAACTGCGATTCTGCCAGGAGGTGGGGATCGATCGGGTGGTGTTCAGTCTGCCCGCGGAGAAAGAGGACAAAATCCTGCCAATCCTGGATCGCTGGGTGCAGGTGAAGCGAGATCTGGGTCTGTGAGTCACATTGTCCGAACTCGACCGTGACACAAGGAAACAAAATGGCGCCGAAGCTTGGGTATCTCTTGCCGACTCGTGAGCAGATCATGGAGGGGCGGCCGGAAACCGGTCCTCTGCTCGATCTGGCCACGCGGGCAGGCGCACTCGGCTTCGATTCCGTCTGGGTTGGCGACTCGCTGACCGCTCGGCCACGGCATGACCCGCTGACCCTGCTGGCGGGCGTGGTTGGGCGGGTACCGGGGATGACGATTGGCACCGCCGTGCTGCTGCCGATGCTGCGCAATCCGGTGATTTTGGCGCATCAGGTGGCCACGCTGGACCAATTGTCCGAAGGCCGGCTGATCCTGGGGGTTGGGTTCGCGGCGGATCGTCCCAACATCCGGGCTGAATTCGCGGCAGCGGGGGTGCCGTTCGAGCACCGGATCGGCCGCATGCTGGAGGGCCTGCGCCTGTGCAAGGCGCTGTGGTCGGGGCAGCCGGTGGATTGGGATGGACGATGGCAGACGGCTCAGGCGGTGGTGGCGCCTACCCCGCATCGTGCCGGCGGGCCTCCGCTTTGGATCGGCGGCAATCTGCAGGGCAGCCTGGACCGCGCGGGCAAGTTTTTCGACGGGTGGTTTCCGATCGCCCCTAGCGCGGCGGATTTCGCCACCGGACTTGCCCATGTGCGGAATGTTGCCCGTGAGAATGGCCGTGATCCCTCGTCCGTCAGCGGGGCGATGTACCTGACGGTGTCGCTCGACGACGACGCGGCGAAGGCGGACGAACGGCTGAACGGGTTCCTGGAGCGCTACTATGGCCAGCCGGCCGCGGCGACGCGCCGGCGCCAGGCGTCCTATGCGGGACCGGAAGCGGGGTTGGCGGCGTGGCTGGCCGGTTACACGAACGCCGGGGCTACCCACCTGGTGCTGCGCTTCGCCGGGGATCACGAACGCCATCTGGCGGCGGTCGCAAAGTCGAGGACTCGGTAGGGAATGGTTGCCCGTTTGCGTTGTCCGCTGTATTGGGCAGCCCATGCCGAACGTGAAACGCGCCCCCTCGACTAAGCCTGCCCATGCACGAACCAATTTCGACGACCGCCTGAGTGCCGCCGCCGCCGCCAAACAAGCCTTGCTGGAACGCTTCCGCGCCCGCCCGAGCCCTGACGACCCGGCGGAGATCGCACGCCAAGCCGCGCTGAAGGCGATCAGCGACGCGCGGGAGGCGCGTGCCGCCGAACGCAGAGCCGCAAAGGAAGCCGAGGCCGCCCGTATCGCTGCCGAGATAGCGGCTCGCAAGACCGCGGAACAGATCGCCGCCGCCGAAGCGAAGGCTCGGGCCTTGGCTCTGGAGGCCGAACGCAAGGCCGCGCGGGATGCCCGCTACGCCGCCCGCAAGGCCCGGAAGTAATTTTTCAACCGCGGATAACGCGGTCGTCGTCCTCTTCGCGTGTGTGCCTTTGGCACATATGAGTCCGCTTTCTTTCAACCGAAACGCCGTGTAGGGCGTCCCGGAGGCAACAATGGTCAAGCGTCGCAAAGAGGAAGACATCGCCGGGATCCTGGAATTCGATGGACGCACCAGCGAGGATCCCGAATTCCTGGAATGGCTGGCCGATCACAAGTCCCGCAACGGCGGGAAGATCCGGGTCAGCCAGGGCGGAAAGGGTGTGCGCGTCATGTTCAGCAAGGATGCCGACATGGCGCTGTGGCAGCGGCGGTCGGAGGCGGCGACGAAGGGGAAGAAATTCGTCGCCTGATGCACGCGGCCGGTTTTCCGCCGGCCGAATTAAACAGAGTTTATCTCGTGTCGCGTCGCTGGTCGTGAGACGGCGTGGCTTGGCCCATACAAGGTGTATTTGGACCGTTCCGTT
>NZ_LMUJ01000072.1:122862-148178 GCF_009765975.1 Acidisphaera sp. S103
AAAGATCTTTGATCCCGGCCGGTGCAATGCCAGCCGCCGGATGATGTTCTGGCCGTCGAGGTTCGGACGACAAATCCCGCCTCATCATCCGACATCAGGAGGACACCAACATGGCTGATCAAGGTTCCCACGTCGGCACACACGAACAGCATGTGAAGGCCGGTGAGCAAAGCCACAAGAGCACACCGAGCGGATCCCACTCGCAGCAGGCCAAAGCGGCTGAGCAGAGCCACAAGGGTTCGGACGAAGGCATGCGCGGAGGCTCGCACGAGCAGCCTGTCAAGGCCGGCCAGCAGAGCCACAAAGGCGGCTAGGCCAGGCTGGGACGATACGGAGGGGCGTCGGAAACGGCGCCCCTCTTCGTTTGGGGTTTATCGCAGGACGGCCTCGGTCTTGCGGGCGATCAGTTCGAAGTCGATTTCGCCGCCCAGGCCGGGTTCGGTTGGGGCGTGCATCAGGCCGTCGGCGTCGATCTCCAGGTCCTTGACCATGCCGTATTTGTGGGCGCCGTCGGGCAGCAGGACTTCCCACATCGTGGTGTTGCGCAGCGCCATGCAGAGGTGGAGGTTGGCGCGGTTGTTCAGGGAATTGCCGGAGTGGTGAACCTCGTACTTCATGCCGAAGGCCTCGGCGAGGTGGGCGGTTTTCAGCATGGTAGTCAGGCCGCCCTTGTTGGGGATGTCGCCGCGCAGGTAGTCGGTGGCTTTTTCGGTCAGCCAGATCGGGTAGGTGTCCAGGCCGCCGGCGGGGTATTCGGTGGCCATGATTGGGATGTCGAGTTTTTGGCGCAGTTTGACGTAGCCATAGATGTCTTCGTCGGATAGCGGGTCCTCGAACCAGTAGTAGCCGAGGTCCTGGATGGCTTTGCCGACGCGCAGGGCGTCGGTGTAGTCGTAGGACCAGGTGGAATCGAGCATCAGACGGTAGTCGTCGCCGACCGCTTTGCGGACGGCCTGGCAGACGCGGATGTCGTGGTCGGGGTCGCGCGGCGGGTGGATCTTGTAGGCCTGCCAGCCGGCGGCCTTGAACGCCTGCGCCTGATCGACGTAGGCGGCGACTTCGGGCAGCACCTGGGAACTGGCGTAGGCGGGGATCGAGGTGCGGTAGGTGCCCATCAGCGCGTGGACCGGCAGGCCTGCGATCTTGCCGGCGAGGTCCCACAGCGCGGTGTCCACGGCGCCGATGGTGCGATAGCTGACGGCTCGGTTGATCAGGCGCATGCCGGCGTGGATGCGCTCGCGTTCCAGCGGGTCGCGGCCCATCAGCATGGGCTTCAGCGAGCGGATCAGTTGCGGGCCGTCCATGGAGGCGGGATTGCTGGCGGAGCCGAGGAAGGCGTGACCCTCAAGCCCCGCGTCGGTGTGGATGCGCAGCAGGCCGAGGTTGCTGCCGGCGGCGGCGGTGGCGCCCTGATGGTAGACGGTGGCCGGGATGTCGTTCCAGGCGAAGATCGTCAGCGAGACGTCGTCGATTTTCATGGTGTTCCTCCCCGTGGGTCACCGGGGAGGTTGGCACGGACCGATGGTGGGGAGAACCCGTCAGCGCGGGACGTCGGGTGATGTGCGGCCGAAGATGGGGTGGGATACGGCGTCGTTGACGATGATAGTGGCGTCCTCGGGCAACAGGAAGCCAGCGGCCTCCGCGTCTCGGGCGGCGATGCGGATACGGTTCAGGTAATCGCTGTTGTCCTTGTAGCGCTGCTGCAGCGAGGGTTGCTTGTTCGCCGGGTCGTTTGTCTTGGGGAACGGCAAATAGGCGCCGACGAGCGAGCAGGAGAAGCTGAGCGGCTGGTTTTGGGCACCGTTAACACCGAGCGGAACGGCGATGTCGGGGAGGCGGACGCCGCCGATGGGATTGCCGTCGGCATCGCGTTGCGGGATCTGGACGGTGGCGTCGGGCAGGTTTTTCGGTGCCTGCAGCACGGTGGGATCGCCTTTGGCCGACTGCAGCGGCATCAGTGTGGTGGGTGGTGGTTCGGTGTTGGTGGCCACCCATTGGTCCAGGCGCACCAAGGTGGCGCGGGCCACCGGCGCCCAGTCGAGCCGGCCCGGGGGCAGATCGCATCCGGACGCTTTGACGACTGTGGCGTGGGAGGCACCGGCGACATCGTACATGCGGACATTCGGGGGCAGTGGCAGGTCGGTGGTGCCCTTGGCGCCGGTGCGACCGAGTGAGGCTCGGATGGAGAAGTAGTCCACGGTGGAGTTGAGCAGAAGCATTTTGGGTGGGATTTCGCCGCGGGCTTCGACCTTGGCGATGATTTCGCCGATGGTCAGGATGCCGTCGTGAACACCGGGGAAGTCGGGTTGGGCGAAGCTGGGGGCGCCGTTGGCGCTCGATTCGGGGCCGGTGCCGGATCGTAGGATCGGCAGCAGGCCGGCGCCGGAAACGAAGACGTGCATGCCGTCGAAGACACGATGGCCGTCTGTCTGGTTGAAGCCGTCCAGGAGGAAGGTTTTCAGGAAACGGCCGTCCTGGGATTTGCCGGTGGCGAGGATCCGGCTGATCTTGCCGGCCAGCGGGTTGGGTGTGCCGGTCGTGTCGGATGCCGCGTGAGCGAGGAAGTCGGCGTCGTCTCGGACGATGGCGAAACCGACGCCCTCGACATAGCGCTTCTTGCCGTCTGGATCGGTAAATGAGGGCAGGTCGGCGCCTTGGCCGAGTTCCCAGTAGATTTCGGCGGCGGCGTAACCGTTGTCTTCGAGGAAGCCGTTGCCGGGATCGAGGTTGCCTGATTGGGATGGCAGGCCGCGTGGGCTGTTGTAGAGGGCGTTGGCGTAGGCGTGGCCTCGGTTGGGGACGTCGACCAGCAGGGTGCCGTTGCCGGTGGCGGTGTCGGCGGGCATGAACAGGATGATACGGGCGGCGTATTCAACCATGCCGTTGGCGTTGCGGGTGGCTTTGTCCAGGTCGGGGATGAGAGTTGAGGTTGGCGGGAGTTCACCGACGATGCGGCCGTCCCAGCGGACGTAGTCACCGGGTTGGAAGGAGCCGTAGGGCTGCTTGGCGGTTATTTCGAGTTTGGTGACTTTGGCCTGGGCCATCGATGTCGTGAGGGCGAGGGTTAGTGCCGTGGCGATGCGTGCCAGTGTTTTCATGATCGTTTCCCCGGTTTGGGGCAGGTTGGACGATTTGGTCCGTGGAGATCAAGGACGCCGCTACCGCCCGCCGCCGCGCTGCAGAGGTTATGAGAGCACAATATTGGCGCGTGCCTGAACGATTTCGGGGCGCGTGCAGCAGCCTTTCGTTATTTGAGTGAACTTCCGTTGGACTGCCTCAAAGTGAGCGGCACTTGCCTCCATAGCGCATTCCGTGGCCAGGTTTGGCGCGGGATTGACAATGTCCGGACGATAGCGATCATGCCGCCACGGCTAGGTAAGGCGACTTTCCGACGGGTCTTTAGGCGAAACGTCGGCCTGGGAATTGGCATCAAAGCTGGAAAATGGGGAGGTTCATATGGCTAAAAACGCCAATGTGCTAATCATCCGGCACGGCGAAAAACCTGCAACCGGAACCGATCTGACCGTTGCCGGCCAAGAGCGTGCGCAGGCTTATACTGTCTATTTTCAGAACTATTCCGCCAATGGGACATCGCTCAAGCTGAATTATCTTTTTGCTGCGGCGGACTCCAATGACAGCCATCGCCCCCGCCTGACCATAGAACCGCTGTCCAAAGCCATCGGCGTGAGCATCGACGCCTCGCACAAGGACAAAGATTACAAACAGGTCGCGGACGACATCAAAGGTCATTCGAAATACGACAACAGCAATATCCTCATATGCTGGCACCATGAGGAAATCCTTGATCTCGCCAGTAAGCTTGGCGTGGACCCGACCAAGCTTCCGTCGACCGCCAACTGGCCCCCAAGGTGGCCGGGTAGCGTTTACGGATGGTTGTTGCAGATTTCCTTCGATGGCAACGGGAATGTCCAGCCGTCCCAGACGTTCTGCATCAACGAGGCACTGATGCACGACGATACCGAGGCACCGCCCGGCTAGTGTTTGGACTGACTGGAGCCGCCAGCCATCGCTCAGTTGTCGTTACGGGTGATGAATATAAACGTCACCGGCCTTACCGGTATCGAACCACGCCCCGCCGGCCGGGTCGATTTGGTTTACGATCGTGTCGCAGCTGATCGCGGCGGGGGAAGCGGACAGGCGGGAGCGGCTGGAATCTTGCTTGTTACCGGAGGACACGGGTAATATTGCGTCGACAGTTGCACTTCTTGGGCAGCGTCGTCGCCCTGGACGAGCCGGATCAATTCGAGCGCCTCGTCGAGGCCGGAGGAAATGCCTCCACCTGTCAAGCGATTGCGGTCGCGCCAAAATCGTGGGTGTCCGGGCGCGATCTTCACGTTCGGAAAGCGGTCAGTCAGACAGTTCGTGAAGGCCCAGTGGGTCGTTACCGTATAGCCGTCGAGCAGCCCCGCGGCCGCGAGCAGCAGCGCGCCCTCGCACACAGAACAAACATAGGTTGCTCCCTCGCTCTGCCTGACGAGGAAATCCAGGAAGACCTTGTCTTCCATGCGTTCGGCGAGGGCAGCGGGATCGCCACCCGGCGTCCATAGAATATCGAAGCGCGGGGCGTCATCGAAGGATGCGTCGGCTTCGATCACGAGACCACCTCGGCACTGAACGCGACCCTTATGTTTGGCGGCGATCGTAAGATCGAAGCCAGCCCAGCTCAGCATTTCAAAAGGACCGGCTACATCGAGCAAGTCGACGAGATGGTACACAGGAAATCCGACACGCATCAGCTTCTCCCGAGTGAGACTGCAACTGTTCCCCCGTTACAACGGGGAGATGGAAGACGATCGCCTTCTACGCAGGCGAAAGCGTGGGCGGGTCACCCGATCCGTAACAACCGAGCGCCCTCGGCGCGGAGCCAGGGGATGGCGGTTTTGGTGTGAGGGGTCAATTCGTCCACCAGCGACCAGAATTTGGGGCCGTGGTTCATGTGGCGGAGATGGGCGACCTCATGCGCCACGACGTAGTCCTGGACGAAGGCGGGGGCCATCAGCAGACGCCAGCTCAAGGCCAGGGATTTGTCGGGCGCGCAGCTTCCCCAGCGGCTGGTGGTGTCTTTTACCGTGACCCGCTTGGGGGTGATGCCGATCAGGCCGGCTTTCGCCATCGTCAGCGCGCCGAGGCGGCGGAGGGCTTCCCGACGGAGGAAGTCGCGGACGCGGCGGGAGAGGAATTCGGGGGCACCGGTGACGTGCAGTTCCTGATCCAGCAGGAAGGCGCCGCCCCTGGCGGTGGGGGCATGGCGGATGCGGTGGGGGACGCCGCATATCGGCACCATGGCGCCGTCAGTGAAGGTGATCGCCTCCGGCAATGCGGCCAGGCGGTCGGATACCCAATCGGCATGGCCCATCAGCAAGGCCATGCCGGCTTTGCGGGTTGCTCTGGTCGGCAAAGTCACGACGACGGCGCCTCCGGTCGGGTCGATCCGTAAAGACACCCGGCGTGCCCGGCTGCTGCGGCGCCATTCCACGCGCGCCAACCCGGATGGCAGGGCGAGCATCTCAGGCTGGAGATCGTCCATGGGGCTCAATGCACAGAGATTCGATCGATTCGTCAATGTTGTTCGTGATCGGGCGCTTGAGCCGGGCGGCATTTCAGTGTAGACGTTATATTATAACATTGCAGGACGACATCATGCACCGGCGTTCCTTTATTGCGGCTTTGGGGTTGGCGCCGCTTGCGGCACGGGCGGCGGAGAAGCTGCGGGTGGTCGCCAGCTTCTCCATCCTGGGCGACCTGGTGCGGCAGGTGGGCGGGGACGCAGTGTCGGTCGAGGCGCTGGTGGGGCCGAATGGCGACGTGCATGTGTATGAACCTCGACCGAAGGACCTGCGCACGCTGTTGGCGGCGGGGCTGCTGGTGCGGAACGGGCTGGGGCTGGAAGGGTGGATGGACCGGCTGACGCAGGCCGCGGGATTCAAGGGTCAGGTTGTGGTGGCGGCAGACAAGGTCAAGCCGCGGACGATGAAGGAGGACGGCGGGGCGATCGCCACCGATCCGCATGCCTGGCAGGACCCGGCGAACGCTATTTTGTATGTGCAGGCAATCGCGGATGGGCTGGCGGCAGCCGACCCGGCGCGTGCCGCGGCGTGTCGCGCTTCGGGCGAACGCTATGCGGCCGAGATCACCAAAGTGGATGGGTGGATCGGTGCGACGCTGGGCGCGATTCCGGCCGATCAGCGGCGGATCATCACGACCCATGACGCGTTCGGGTATTACGGCGCCCGGTATGGAGTCGAGTTCCTGTCGGCCGAGGGGATCAGCACGGAATTCGAGCCCTCGGCCAAGGCGATTGCCGCGCTGGTTGCGCAGATCAAGCGGGAAAAGGTGCGGGCGGTGTTCATCGAGAACATGACCAGCCCCCGCATGGCGGAAATGCTGGCCAGGGAGACCGGCGCGAAGCTGGGGGGGACAGTTTACTCCGACGCGCTGTCGCCGCCGGGGGGGCCGGCGACGACGTATCTGGATATGCTGCGACACAACACGACGCTGTTCGCGGGGGCGATGCGGACGGCGTAGATGGGGCACTTCATTTTCCTGACTGGTTGAAGCTGTTGCCGTTCGGGCCATAGGATCGCCCGATGAACCCTGTGCCGAAGTTTCAGCGCCTGGCTTTCTTCACGCGCCTGCTGGACGCGGCACCGCCGGCGGAGCGCTATCGCCTGGCGGCCGAACAGATCGTTCATGCGGAGCGGTTCGGGTACGACGTGGCCTGGGTCGCCCAGCATCATTTCCATGAGCACGAGGGCGGGTTGCCGTCGCCGTTTGTGTTTCTGGGTCACCTTGCCGCACGGACGTCTCGCATTCGTCTCGGCACCGGGATCGTCACCTTGCCGCTGGAACTGCCGGTGCGGGTGGCCGAGGATGCCATCGTGCTGGATCTGATCAGTGGCGGGCGGTTGGAATTGGGCGTCGGCAATGGCGGCAATCCGACGGCTTTCGCGGGGTTCGAACTTGATAAGGAAGACCGAGCAGGGCTGTATGCGCGGAATTTGGTTCGGCTGCGGGGGGCGCTGGCGGGCGAAGCGATACCGGGTGGCGACAGGCTGTATCCGCGGCACCCCGATCTGGTTGAGCGTATCTGGCAGGCGACTTTCTCGGTTGCCGGCGGGGCGCGGGCCGGTCTGGCGGGCGATGGGCTGATGCTGTCGCGGACCCAGCCGCGTCCGGACGAGACCCCGAACGCAACGCTGGCGGAACTGCAGGAGCCTATCATCGACGCCTATCTGGCCGCGTTGCCGCAGGGACGGGCGCCGCGCATCGTCGGGTCTCGCAGCGTGTTTGTCGCTGAATCCCGGGCCGAGGCGCTGCGTCTGGCCGATATCGGTCTGCGGACGCAGGCTCGGCGTTTCGTCGAGCGGGGGTTCAGTATTCAGGGCGACACGGTGGCCGATCTGATCAGGGCGTTCGATGTGCATGTCGGCACGCCGGACGACGTGATCGCGTCGCTGTGCGCCGATACGACATTGCTTCGGTGCACTGATCTTGCAGTGCAGGTGCACTCGGTCGATCCACCGCACCCGCTGATCCTGCGATCGATCGAGTTGGTGGCGCAGGCTGTAGCTCCGGCGTTCGGCTGGCAGCCGGCTTATGGGCGGCACGCGGAAGCGGAGGTTGTTGTATGAGCGAACGGGATGTCATCGATTTGCTGGCTGGTCTGGCGCCGGGCTCGCCATTGGCGGCGATCCGAGACCGCAAGCCGGTGACGCGGCAGAACGCCCAGGCCAGCTATCGCGCGTTGTTCGAACCGGCCGATTTGGGTGATGTCTCGGCGCAGGAACGTTTCGCCGTGGCGACCTTCGTCGCCGGTCTGCACGCGGAGGAGGAAGCGGCCGCGTTCTACGCCGACGGTCTGGCGAGTACGGAACCAGACGCGGCGTTCGTCGTGGCGCTGTCGGCTGAGGTCGTTCGGGGCCGTACCGTTGGCCCGTACGGCGCGTACCCTGTCGGTCCGTTGAGTCGCGAGGATGTGGACGGACCGGTTTACTATGTCGCGGAAGCGCACCGTGCGGTCTTGGGGACGCGGATGACGGCGGCCTTGGTGCATGTGCATATGCTGGTCTTTCATCCGCGCGATTCCAGCGCGGCGGCGTTGCAGGCGTTGCTGGATGCCGGCTGGTCCAACACCGGGATTGTTACCCTGTCACAGCTTGTGGCGTTCCTTGCGTTTCAGATCCGAGCGGCCGCCGGTTTGCGCATCCTGTCGCGGAGTGTTTCATGATCGTTATTCTGCATCCGGACAACCATGAACCGGTGGCGTTCACCCAGGCGATGCTCGACTGGTTGCCGTGGCTGGAACCGCCGGCCGAGGCGACGCTGACCGAGCGGCAGCGTGCCAGTCTGGTCGATGCGGCTCGGTCCAAGTCGGCCTATTTTCGGCTGCTGGCGCGCGAGCCGGATATTCTGGAGGCTCGGACTCGCGCCGATAAGGACATCTTCTTCAATACGTCATCCGGGTTGCCGCGGGCCGAACGCGAACTGGCGGCGGCGGCGACGTCTCGCCACAACGGTTGTATCTACTGTGCTTCGGTGCATGCGCGTCATGCCACCACGTTTTCGAAGCGGGCGGAGGATGTGCGGCGTCTGCTGGAAGAAGGGGTTGGGGCCGATCTGGGGGAGCGGTGGAATGCGATCGTTGCTGCGTCGGTCGCGTTGGCGGCGACGCCGATCGCGTTTGGGGAGGCGCATGTGGCCAGGCTGCGCGCGGCGGGGTTGGACGACGCGGAGATCGTGGATGTGATCCACGGCGCGGCGTTCTTCAACTGGGCCAACCGGCTGATGCTGTCTCTCGGTGAGCCTGCATCAGCCGGGGCTTGAAGGTCGGGTTGTACGTGCCGCCGTGGGTGGCCCGGACTTCGCCGGGCCATGACGATGGTGAGAAGGTGGATAGGAGTCGGTTAGCCCGCGGCCGCCAGTTTGTCCTGGGTTTTTGTTTCGAAGTCGCTGGCGTCGTGGCGTTCGTGCAACTGGGCGGCGGGGTCGCCTTGCAGGCGGTTGACGATGCGGCCTCGCTTTACGGCGGGCCGTTGGGCGATCGTATCGGCCCAGCGCTGCACGTTCTTGTAGTCCTGGACTGCCAGAAACTCACCGCCGCCGTAGAGCAGGCCTTTCGCCAAGCCGCCGTACCACGGCCAGACGGCGATGTCGGCAATGGTGTAGTC
This sequence comes from Acidisphaera sp. S103, assembly GCF_009765975.1. Lineage (GTDB taxonomy): Bacteria > Pseudomonadota > Alphaproteobacteria > Acetobacterales > Acetobacteraceae > Rhodopila. The sequence continues at coordinate 132,051 of NZ_LMUJ01000072.1, forward strand.
GGCACCGCCGAGGAACTCGGTTTCGGCGAGGCGGCGGTCGAGGACGTCCAGTTGGCGCTTCGTTTCCATCGCGAAGCGGTCGATGGCGTATTCGATCTTGGTGGGGGCGTAGGCGTAGAAGTGGCCGAAGCCGCCGCCGAGGTAGGGGGCGCTACCCATCTGCCAGAACAGCCAGGACAGGGTCTCGGCGCGTTTCGCGGTGTCAGTGGGCAGCAGGGCACCGAATTTCTCGGCCAGGTGCATCAGGATGGCGCCGGATTCGAAGACTCGGATGGGTGTGGGGCCGCTGCGGTCGAGCAGAGCGGGGATTTTGGAGTTCGGGTTGATGGCGACGAAGCCGCTGCCGAACTGGTCGCCGTCGCCGATCTTGATCAGCCAGGCGTCGTATTCGGCGCCTTTGTGGCCGAGGGCGAGCAGTTCCTCCAGCATGATGGTGATTTTCTGGCCGTTGGGGGTGCCCAGCGAATAGAGCTGCATGGGGTGTTTGCCGACGGGCAGTTCCTTGTCGTGGGTGGGGCCGGCGATGGGGCGGTTGATGTTGGCAAAGCGGCCGCCGCTGGCTTTGTTCCAGGACCAGACCTTGGGAGGGGTGTATTCTTCGGTTGATGTGCTCATGGGGATAGGCCTTTCGGTAGTTGAGGGAGAGAGTGGGGACACTGGCGGTTTTGCGCAAGCCGTGTGGGGCGGTAGAGTGATTCGACTGAGGAGGAGGCAACGATGCGGGTGATCGACGTCCAGGTTCATGCTTACGAGCACAACCATCCGGGACGGCCCTGGGCGGGCGTGCTGCATGGGCCGCAATCGGCCAATGGCGAGGAGATGGTGGCGGCGATGGATGCCGTCGGTGTCGATGCCTCGGTTATCGTTTCGACGTTTAATCTTTACCGATTCGATCCGAGCTATGCGCTGGCGTGTTATGAAAGGTGGCCGGAGCGGTTTCGGGTGGTGAAGCCGATCGATGTCGTCGATCCGGCGATTGACCAGGTGGTGGCGGATTGGGCTGCGACCAAGGGCGCGGTTGGGGTGCGGATCATGCTGCGGGATGAACTGCCGAGCGATCCGGCCGATCCTCGGGTTAATCGGGCGTTCGCGGCGGCGGGGCGGCATGGGCTGCCGGTGAATTTCCTGTGCTGGGGTCGGTTGGATCACGGAACGGAGCTGGTACGGCGCAATCCGGATACGGTGGTCGTGATCGATCACCTCGGGCTGTTGCAGCCGAGCGGGCCGCCTCCGTTTGCTGAGCCTTGGGCGGATCTGCCGAAGCTGCTGGCGCTGGCGGCTTATCCGAATGTTCGGGTGAAGATCAGTGGGGCTTGTACGTTGTCCCGGGTGGGGTATCCGTACGGGGATATCTGGGAGCCGGTGATGCGGATCATCGATGCGTTCGGGGTGGATCGGTGCATGTGGGGGACGGATTGGACTCGGACGAGCGGGGTGCTGACTTATGAGCAGGGGGTTCGGCCGTTCGTGGAGACGGCGCGGTTGTCGGAGGGGGATCGGGCCGCGCTGATGGGGGGGACGGTGGAGAAGGTTTATGGGTGGTAGGGGGCGCAGGCGCCGTCGTCACGGGCCGAGATCACCGCCGGTATATTCGGCGCTGATCCTCCAGAAAGGAACTTTATTGCTCAATTCGTTTACATATAGTAACCGCTAGACACGACTGGTCGATTTGAGAATGTCTGTGCCAGAATTAGGTTTCATCGGCAAGCCTTCAAAATTCGAAACCACTCAAACGACGGCTCAATCTGACTGCAAATTTATCTGTGCTCCCCGACACAAAGTCGGTCATCCGAATCAGCGCCATATAAAGCGAATCATCATTGCGCGGGGCATTGACTCCCAATAGCGAAAATACACGTTCTGATTTGAAGGATGGCCTCGCCTCTCTATGCTCCATGCACGCGCTACACAAGGCCGTCAATAGAATATCGATAACGGAATAAGCACCAATCTCTATTTCTGTCTTTCGCGGCTCCTGAAATACTTTATCATAAGCCAGCCGCTTTGCCGACGTCACAATATTTTTCGCTTTGTCTTCGCAATGTGACAGGAGATCATCATCGAATTTGCCAGCCATAATCGTGCTCTCATTTTTGAAAAACTCATCAATAGCTTGGCGGACTAAATAGTCGACAACTTTACCACGAAGGTAGCCGAGGCGCCGAGGAGTATCCTCCGGGGATATAGCAGCGTACTGGGTTGTCTCCACGTCAGATAGACCTTCGCATAGAATGGACTCGACTTCATGAAATCCGAGAATTCCCACCTCTAATGCGTCTTCCAAATCAACTATCGCATAGCATATGTCATCAGCTGCCTCGACTAAAAAAACCAGAGGGTGCCGCGCCCAACATGCCTCGCCGGTTTTTATAAGACCAAGCTCAGCAGCAATTTCTTCCATGCAAGTGATTTCCGTCTGAAAGAAGCCGAACTTCTCCTTATGAATCAAGGCTGCATGTCCAGACGACCATGGATATTTGACAAATGTACCTAGCGTCGCGAATGTGGGCCGCAAGCCGCCTTTGAACAGATGTCCCTCAAGTTGGGTTAAAACACGGAGACCCTGCGCGTTGCCTTCAAAATGATGAAGATCCAGACGCTCTAATTCGTCCGACAACCCTTTTAGATATTCCGGATTTTGTTGAAACCAGCCACGTATCGCAAATTCGCCGGCATGACCAAAGGGGGGATTACCGATATCGTGCGCGAGACAGGCAGCTTGCAGTATTGAACCCAAGTCTTGGGCCGTCACATTTTCCGGCAGCTTACCTTCCTGCCCGAGTTTCAGACCTGCCCGTGCCCCCAAGCTGCGACCAACACTGGCGACCTCCAGAGAATGCGTTAGTCGCGTGTGAACATGATCGTTGTCGGGTAACGGATGTACCTGTGTCTTTCCTTGCAAGCGACGAAACGCACGAGAGAAAACTATTCGGTCGTAATCCTTCTGGAATTCCGACCTTCCATCTTCAGCAGGGTGTGGGGAGTCATCTCTGAAGCGCTTTGAAGAAAGCAATTGTACCCATTCCATTGACATTACCACCTATTCCTTAACTGTTCCTTCGTATGCTCACAGTGAGATAGGCAGTGAGTAGGCCGAGTCGGGTAGCAGCTTTTCGTGACGACGTCAAAACCGAAACCAGCCTTGTGGGTTAACTCACCCTGGGCGGTGGACTTACGACATGACATGGGGTACCATATATGTTCCACAGTATATAGGAAGGGAGTCCTGGCGATGGTCACCTTTATTCACGACAGACAATTTTTGAATCGAGGCGACGTGGTCATCGTAGAATGTGATCATCAGTGCAATGTTCGCGTGATGGACGATCATAATTTTGAGAAATTTAAGCAAGGAGTTCAACATAGGTATTACGGAGGATTTTACCGAATACTCCCGGCGCGGATAGTAATACCAAATTCTGGATACTGGAATTCGACTTTGGATTTGGGTAGCAGGCATGCACATGTACGACATGCCGTCAGATATCTTAAATCATCGCACGTTACTGCGGCATGATTTGACAATGTGTAATTCGACTTCAGAGTGATTCCGAACTCACGCGAATACTCAGCCTTCTAGTAATGATGATGACCTTGGACGCTCGTTATGGCAAGACTCAAGCCGCATTCGCGGCAAGTCTTGCCAAAATCATTATGGATCGTCCACCTGGGGCGACATTTGCTCGGTCGCGGCATCGGTCGCTTCCGGTCAACATGCGTCTCGCAATCATTACGAACAGCTGCGATTTTTCCATTCAATCGCCACTAAAACTCCGCCTTCACCCTCGCCCAGTCCTCGATCGCGGCTTCCTGGCCGGGGGCTAACTGCACCGTGAACTGCGTGTAGCCGCCGTCGCGCAGGGCGGCGATGCGGTCGCGCAGATCGGCTTCCTCGCCGGTGAAGGTCGTGCGGCGGATCATCTCGGCCGTTACGAAGGGGCGCTCGTTCGGCTTTACCACCATCAGGTGGCCGCGGTGGTTGGTCAGATACAGCGCGTCGGCCGGCTTGAACGACTTAGCCAGTTCCACGTAGCCGGCGATGGGTTCGGCGAGTTCCGGCGGGATGGGGGACGTGTTCGGCAGGCCGGATAGCGCTTCATCGGCCGCGCGATGCAGCAGCACCGCCGCCCGCGGCCCGGCCTGAGCCATGGCTCGGTCGCTGTCGGCTGCCTCGCCTGGCGCCAGCACGCAGCCCAGGGCGAAGGCGACCGCTGACAGGTCGGTCATGTCGTTGCCGGCGCGGTCCCAATTGGACTGCATCTCTTTCATCGCCGTAACGCCGCCGGGCACGTCGCCGACGAAGTTCAGCCACCCCGCGCCCAGCCTGGCCGTCAGCGCTCGGCCGCGCGGGCCGTAGGCGGAGATGTGCAGCTTCACCTCATCCCGCAGGTTGATCAGCTTCAGTTCGGGGTTGAGGAAGGTGATTTTCCGAGCCTTGCCCTCGACCTCGAAGTCGGGGGTCTCGCCGTCCAGCAGGGCCATGACGACGCGGATGTATTCCTCCATGTCGCTCTGCTTCATGGCGCCCAGGCCCATGGTGCGGCGGCCGGTGAAGCCGGTGCCGACGCCGAAATCGATCCGGCCGGGGGCAAGCTGGTTCAGGGAGGCGAAGGCGTTGGCGGTGACCGGGGCGATGCGGTTGGTGGGGATCAGCACGCCGGTGCCCAGGCGGATGCGGGACGTCTGGACCGCCGCGGCGCCCATGGCGACGAAGCAGTCGGCGCACAGCATCTGCGTGTCGTAGAACCAGGCGTGGGAGAAACCGAGTTCCTCCGCCCGTTTGACCACTTTCCAACTGTCGGCGGCGGTGGCGACGGCGATGCCGAATTCCATGGTGGTTATCCTATCAAGCCGCAGGCGAGGCGGCCGCCGACGCCGCCCGTCAGGTTGGGGGAATCGCTGTAATTGTCGTTGTAGATGTGGACGATCAGCGCGTGGCCCTTCAGGATGTCGGTGTTCTTGATGCGCGGCGCGATCAATGTCTGCGTCGTGGTGCCGTCGAGTTGCACGGTCAGCGCGGGCAGGTCACCCAGGTAGCCGTTGCCTGAGGGGCCTTCGTGCTTGCCGGTGTTGTCGGGGTCCAGAGGCGCGCCGGCGGCACCGGCTGGAATGCGTACACCGTTGATGAAGGTCGGGCCGCAGTCGGCATTCTCATGCACCAGGAAGCCGTGCGGTCCCGGTGGCAGGCCATGCAATTCCAGCTTGAACGCGGCGCCGGCGCTGGTCTCGGAGATGGTGACCGTGCCAAGGGTGTCGCTGGTACCGCTCTGCGTTGCTTTTTTCATAGTGACGGTCAGGTCTTCCGCCCAAACCGGCAGGGCGACTGCGACGGCCATCATCGCCAGGCCCACCATGGCGGAGAAACGGATGGAGTTGATCGGGTGCTTCATGGGGTCTCTTTTGCTCGCCTGCGCTACAGCGGTGATTCGCACGCAACGCCGGTCGATGGCAACCTGACGTGCAGCGCGAAAAAGGAAACCGCCATGTCCGATATCACCCAAGCCAGCTTCACCTTCGCCGATCTGCCGCTGACGGGTGGCGGCAACCTGAAGGAGGTAACGTTGGCCTACGTCACGCGGGGCCGCCTGGCGCCGGATGGCCGCAACGCGATCCTGGTCACGCATGGCTATACCAGCGGCCCGCGGATGATCGAGCCGGGTGTTGCGTCCTCGGAAGGGGCGTGGAGCACGCTGGTGGGGCCGGGTGCGCCGATCGACACCGACCGGTATTTCGTCGTGTGCTCCAACATGCTGGGATCGAGCTATGGATCGACCAACGCCGCGTCGATCGATCCGGGTACGGGCAAGCCGTACGGGTCGCGGTTCCCGAAGATCTCGGTGGTGGACATCGTCACGGCGCAGAAGCGGCTGCTGGCGCATCTGGGGGTCAATCATCTGCGCGCTGTGGTGGGGCCGTCCTATGGCGGGTTCCAGGCGTTCCAGTGGGCAGTGACGTTTCCGGACTTCATGGATGGCGTGGCGCCGGTGGTGACGTCTCCGCTACCGCCGCAGTCCGACCGGGTGGAGGGACTGATGAAATGGTTCGGGAAGGACCCGAACTGGAACGGCGGGGACTATTACGACAAGGGCGGCGTGCACGGGACGCTGACGGCGCTGCGGGTGGATACGTTGACCCGTTATGGGATGGCCAACAGCCTGGCCGAACGATTCCCCGAACCGGCCGAACGGGATGCGGAACTGCGGCGGATCGCCTCGGCCTGGGCGGACGCGTTCGATGCGAACTCGCTGTTCATCCTGGGGGATGCGATGGCGCGTTATGACGTCGCGAAGGATTTCGAGCGGATCAAGGTGCCGGTGTTGTATGTGCTGTCGCGGACGGACGCGCTGTTTCCGCCGAGCCTGGCACCGGGGGTCATGGCTGGGTTGCGCGGCGCCGGCGTGGACGCGGCCTACGTGGAAATCGACAGCGAGCATGGCCATCTGGCGTCTGGCGCGGATGCGGGCAAATGGGCGCCGGCGCTGCGTGACTTCATCGCCAGGCTGGAAGCTGCCGCATGAGCGCTGTTGACGACGCTATAACCTCCCGCCGGTCGATCCGGCGGTTTCTGCCGACGCCGGTGCCGGCGGCAACGGTGGAAGCGATCCTGGACGCGGCGGCGCGCGCGCCCAGTGGGACGAATATGCAGCCCTGGCGCGGGTACGTGCTGGCCGGGGCGGCGAAGGACGCGCTGGTGGACGCGGTACAGGCCGCGTTCGACGCACCTGCGTTCGATCGCACGCAGGAGGTGCCCTATTACCCGGACGATTTCTTCGAGCCTTATCTATCTCGCCGCCGGGCAGTGGGGTGGGATTTATATGGACTGCTGGGGATAGCGAGGGGTGAGGCGGCGAAGGCCAAGGTGCAGCACCGGCGTAATTTCCAGTTCTTCGACGCGCCGGTAGGGATGATCTTCACCATCGACCGGCGCCTGGCCACCGGGTCCTGGCTGGATTACGGCATGTTTCTGCAAAACGTCATGACAGCCGCCCGCGGCCGCGGGCTCGATACCTGCCCTCAGGCGGCCTGGACGCATTTCCATCGCGCCATCCGGCCGGTCCTGGGATTGGCGGAGGAGGAAACCGTCGTCTGCGGGATGGCGTTGGGGTACGCGGACCCGGATGCGCCGGAGAACACGCTGGTGACAACGCGGGTGCCCGCCCGGTCGTTCATGCGCTTTGACGGATTCATGTGATCTATCCACAGGCTTGTGGAACATGGGGAGAACGTGTCGAGCGGCAAATGTCTAGTGGGGTGAGAGACGTTCAACCGGTAGAGTCGAGGTTTGGTTTAGCGAGATTACGGCGTGGCAATCCAGCCACAAATGCTCCATATTGTGGTATTGGCTGCTGTCGGACCCATATATGGTTTGGTTCGAATCCAATGGCCTGGGGCAGAAAGGTGTTTCGCGATATGACGTTGCCAGGGGAGACCGCCGTGCTCGATGCCGTACAGATGCTCGATGCCGTTCAGATGCCGGGTCGTTATCAGGTTCATGTCGACCGGTCTCGGGACGCATTGCTGACGGATTTCGGGCGGGCGACCCTGACGGACCGGTATCTGATGCCGGGCGAGGATTTCCAGGACCTGTTCGCGCGCGTCGCCTCGCAATACGGCGACAGCCACGCGCATGCGCAGCGGCTGTACGACTACATGAGCAAACTGTGGTTCATGCCCTCGACGCCGATCCTGTCGAATGGTGGCACCAATCGCGGGCTGCCGATCTCTTGCTTCCTCAATGAGGCGAATGACAGCCTGGATGGCATCCTGGGGCTGTGGACCGAGAATGTCTGGCTGGCGTCGAAGGGCGGCGGCATCGGATCGTACTGGGGCAACCTGCGCTCGATCGGGGAGAAAGTTGGAGCGGTCGGCAAAACGTCCGGCGTTATCCCCTTCATCCGGGTGATGGACAGCCTGACCCTGGCGATTTCGCAAGGATCGCTGAGGCGCGGATCGGCGGCGGTGTATCTGCCGGTGTGGCACCCGGAGATCGAGGAATTTATCGAAATTCGCCGCCCGACCGGGGGTGATCCGAACCGCAAGGCGCCGAACCTGCATCACGGCATCCAGATCCCCGACGATTTCATGCGCGCGGTGGAGAATGATGAGCAGTGGTCGCTGCGGTCCCCCAAGGACAAGTCCGTGGTGCGGTCGATTTCCGCCCGTGCGCTGTGGGTCCGCATCCTGACTGCTCGGATCGAAACCGGAGAGCCGTACCTGGTGTTCTCCGACCACGTCAACAACGCTCGTCCCGAACACCACAAGCTCGCCGGGTTGGAAGTGAAGACGTCCAACCTGTGCAGTGAGATCACGCTGCCGACCGGCTTGGATCATCATGGCAACGAACGCACCGCCGTGTGCTGCCTATGCAGCCTGAACCTCGAGAACTGGGCGCAGTGGGAAGACGAACCGCTGTTCATCGAGGACATCATGCGGTTCCTCGACAACGTGCTGCAGGATTTCATCGACCGGGCGCCCGCAGGCATGGAGAAAGCGAAATACGCGGCGATGCGCGAGCGGTCCGTCGGACTGGGCGTGATGGGGTTCCACTCGTTTCTTCAGGCGCTGAATGTGCCGTGGGAGAGTGTGGTCGCCAAGGTCTGGAACAAGAAGATGTTCCGGCATATCCGAACGAAGGCGAACGCGGCGTCGGTGAAGCTGGCGGAAGAACGCGGCGCGTGCCCGGATGCACAGGAATATGGCGTGAAGGAGCGGTTTTCGCACAAAATGTCGATCGCGCCGACCGCCTCGATCTCGATCATCGCGGGGAATTCCTCACCGGGGATCGAGCCGATTGCGGCGAACGTGTTCCTGCAAAAGACGCTGTCGGGGAGTTTCTCGGTCCGCAACCGGCATCTGCAGAAGCTGCTGGCGGAGAAGGGATACGACACCGACGAGGTTTGGTCGTCGATCACCACGACCAAGGGCAGCGTGCAGCACCTGGATTTCCTGGATGAGCAGGAGAAGGCGGTTTACAAGACGGCGTTCGAACTGGATCAGCGCTGGGTGGTGGAACATGCGGCGGATCGCGCGCCATTCATCTGCCAAAGCCAATCCGTGAATGTGTTCCTACCGGCGAATGTGCATAAGCGCGATCTGCATCAAATTCATTTCATGGCGTGGAAGAAGGGCGTGAAGTCGCTGTACTATTGCCGGAGCCTGTCCATCGCTCGGGCTGACAATGTCAGCGAGAAGGCGGTGGCGCCGGCGGCATTCACCGGGATGATGCTGGGGGCGACATTGCCCGCGAACGATCAGCCGCAGGGACGCCTGCCCCTAGTGGCGATGGCGGGCGTTGTGAACACGACGGATTATGAAGAGTGTTTGGCGTGTCAGTAGACGGGCGAGCAAGGTCTGAAGGATAAAGATCGCGGCCCGATCTGCGCGAAACGTTCCATGGGAAAGAGTACCCGATGAATTTGTTCGATCTAAAAGGCAAGGTTGCTGTCATCACCGGTGGCAACGGCGGCATCGGACTTGGGATGGCGAGGGGGATCGCCTCGTGCGGCGCGAGCATCATTATCGCCGGTCGTGATGAGCAGAAAGCCGCGACCGCGCTGGCGGCGCTGCATGAAATGGGTGCGAACGCCAGCTTCATCGTCGCCGACGTGACCAAGAAGGCCGAATGCGAAGCGCTGATCGCCCAGACGGTGGCCAAGCACGGGCATGCCGATATTCTGGTGAACAATGCCGGCACCTCGGTGCGCAAGATGCCTCAGGACTTGTCGGAGGAGGAGTGGCATCACGTGCTGGATACCAACCTGACAAGCGCGTTCCTGTGTTCCCAGGCAGCCTATCCGGTGATGGTGAAGGCCGGCGGCGGCAAGATGATCAATATCGGATCGATGATGTCGCTGCTCGGGGCGCCGTTTGGGGCGGCGTATGCGTCAAGCAAGGGCGGCATCGTGCAGATGTCCCGAGCGATGGCAACGGCGTGGGCGAAGGATAATATCCAGGTGAATGCGGTGCTGCCGGGCTGGATCGATACCGAATTGACGAAGGGTGCGCGACGGCAGGTGCAGGGGCTGCAGGACAGCGTGGAGAAGCGCACACCGCAGGGCCGCTGGGGTGTGCCGGATGACATGGCGGGGGTGGCCGCGTTCCTGGCGAGTTCGGCGTCGGATTTTGTTACTGGGACGGCGATACCGGTGGATGGCGGGTTCTCGATCGCGATGTAGGATTATTGCCTATCCGGTTTGATGCCGACCCCGGAAGTCCGGTCATTGTCACCCTGGGCGTGACTCGGCGACGACGCAGACGAGAGAACCTGCCTCCGCCCGCCGCTCATTTTGACTCATATCGAGCCATGCCACGGGAGGAGGCCCCGGTTACATCCGCACCCGTTTCATGTGGTGCCCCAGATACGCCGCGATCACCGCCGGATCGTCGACCACCGACCGCGGTGCCCCTTGCGCGATGACCTTGCCCTGGTGGAACACCACCGCCCGTTCGGCCAGCGACAGGATCACCTCCATGATGTGTTCCACGATCACGATGGTGATCCCCAACCCCTTGATCCGACGGACCAGTTCGATCGCCAGCCGCACCTCTGCCGGGGTCAGCCCGGCCAGGGCTTCGTCCAGCAACAGCAGCCGTGGCTCCGTCGCCAGGGCGCGAGCGATTTCCAGCCGCTTGCGGCCGGGCGTGCCAAGCGATCGGGCGGGCGAGTCGGCGAGAGGCGACAATCCGGTGAAGGCCAGCACCTCCTCGGCCTTGCGCATGGCGCCGGTTCGGCCGGGATGGCGCAGGAAGGCACCGACCATGACGTTGTCCCGCACCGTCATGTCCTCGAACGTCACAGGCACCTGAAAGGTCCGAGCCATGCCCAGGCGAGCGTGCGCCTCGGGGGTGGCGTTGGTGATGTCCTGGTCCAGGAAGCGGATGGTTCCCGCTGTCGGTTCGGCGTCGCCGGCCAGACAGTTGAAGAAGGTGCTCTTGCCGGCGCCGTTCGGGCCGATCAAGCCGATGATCTCCCCCTCACCGACATCGAGGTCCGCGCCATCCACCGCTCGGAAGGCTCCAAATGCCTTGACGATGCCGCGCGCTTCAAGAAACACGCGGTGCCCTCCGTCCCGCGGAGAATTTCTCCGTGACCAACGCCCAGAACGCCGCGACCCCACCGGGCTGGAACCGGGCGACCAAGACGATGATCGCGCCATAGACGATGAAGGTGACGCCGGTGCCGCCACCGCCGAACGCGGCGTTCGTGGTTTCCTCCAGCGGGATCAGGATCATGGCGCCGACCAGCGGGCCGAACAGCGTCCCTGCCCCGCCCAGCGCTGCGACGATAATCATTTTCACAGAGATCAGAATCCCCAGGGCGCTGTCGGGATCGATGAAACCGACCATGACCGCATACAGCGACCCCGCAATCGAGGTGAACGCCGCCGACAGAAACAACGCGTACAGCTTGTAGCGCAGTACCGGCACACCGAGGCTACTCGCCGCCCGATCGCCGCCGCGGATCGCCGCCAGATAATAGCCCATCCGGCTGCGCTGCATCAGCCAGGTCAGGCCCAGCAGCACGACCAATACGAACGAAAACAGATAATGGTAAGGCACCGGGCTGATGAACGACAAATCCCACACGCTGCGCGGCACCGGCGGTCCCATCAGCCCGACCGCCGCACCCAGCAGCGGCCAATTGCCGGCGAGAATCCGGAACAACTCGGCCACCGCGATCGTCGCCATAGAGAAATAATGCCCGCGCAGCCGGAAGGTCGGCGTGCCGATGAGCGCTGAAATCGCCATGGAAACCACGACACCGACCGGCGCCCCCGCGATCGGCGGCCAGTGCAGGTCCGTATAAACGACCAGCGACGCATAGGCACCGGCACCGAAATACACCGCGTGCCCGACCGAGACCTGGCCGGCATAGCCGCCCAGCAAATTCCAAGCCGAGGCGGAGATCGCGGCCAGCAGCACCAGCGCGCCGATGCGCTGATAAAACACATCCTGCACCATCAGCGGCCACGCCGCGATGAACACGAACCCAACGACGACGAGCGGCCATTGCTTCATGCTCAGTTCGTCCCCATCAGCCCCTGCGGACGCACCCACAGGACCCCCAGGAACAGCGCATAGACCACCACGTCCTGATACACCGCGCCGATAAGATAGGCCGACAGCGCCTCGATCACCCCGATCGCCAGCCCGGCGATCAATGCCCCCGGCACGCTGCCGAAGCCGCCCAGGCAAACAACGACGAAGGCGATCAGCGCCAGCGATTCCCCGACAGTGGGTGAGATATAGAAGAACAGCGCGATCAGCGCCCCCGCCACGCCGGTCGACGCGGCGCCGATCCCCCAGGCGACCGCCTGCATCCGGTCCGGCCGTATCCCCATCAGCATGGCTGCGTCGCGATCCTCGGCCACCGCCAGCAGACGGCTGCCCAACGCCGTGCGGGTCAGCACGAGGTGCATGCCGAATGTAATGACAATCGCCAACACACCGGCCAGTAGCCGAGACGCCTCGATCCGCAGCCCGCCGATGTCGAACGTGCCACCGACCAGCGTATCCGGCAGTGAGACAAAATTCGCCGTGAACGCCCAGAACGCCGCATAGCGCAGCACCAGCGCCAGCCCGAACGTGCCCAATATCTGCGCCAGCATCGGACCCTTGGCGATGTGCCGCACCAGCCCGAGATAGACCACCACGCCCAGCAGGAACAGCAACGCCGCCGCGCCGGGAATGAAGAACACCGGGCCCAGATGCAACAGGCTGAACGCGAAGAACGCGGCATACATCGCCAGCATGACGAAATCGCCATGTGCGAAGTTGATGACGTTCATCATACCCCAGATCAGCGTCAGGCCGGACGAAAACAGAGCATACACCGAACCCATCAGCAGGCCGCTGACCACCACCTGCAGCAGGATCACCCCGTCACGCTCCTATGCTTGCCCGAAGTCGATCCTGACCGATGGGACGGCGGGCGGCAAGCTACTGAATCATGCAGCGGCGCATCATTTTTGATGCGTGGCCATCTTCATCACCGCTATATCGCCGCTTCGATCACCGGTGCGCGGAATAACTCATCTTGCGTGGGGCCAGTCGCAACCAAAACAATGTAACTGATATGCAACCGCTTTGCGTGCAGTGTGGCGTTGGCGGGTAAGGGACGAACCGTGAGCGAGCAAACGAGTACTCTGTCCGTGGCTATCCCGCATCAGCACGGGGTTGACCCGAGCGCTCGGAAATTTGCTTTGGCTTTGATCGCCCTGACCTTGCTTCCAATCGTTTTCTTCGGAGCGTTGTCCGGCCCGCTGAACGGCAATTCCGTGACGATGCCGATGGCGAAAGCTATTTGGCTCGCGGGCGTCGCGCATGTCGGGATGACCGGGACACTTTGGTTCGACCAGCGCTACCGTCAGCACATCCGCGGACGGCCCTTCTATTTCTATGCTGGACCGGCAGCCCTTGCGACCGCCTGCATCTTGGGTGTTCAGGCGTTCGGCGATCTCGGATTTCGCGTGTTCACGTCCCTCTATACGATCTGGCTCTTCTACCATTTCGGTCGCCAGAATTGGGGGCTGCTTTGCCTGATATCGACGGCGGTCAAAGCGGGACGCCCCTCCGACATGGAAAGGCAAATCTGCCAATGGGCGCCCGTCGCCGGAATGGCCGGGGCGCTGATCGGGGCGGAAGGCGCGGGCGGCTTGGCGATTGTCCGCCAGGTTGGATTTGCCGCCGGGCTGGTGGTGGCGGGGGTTTCGCTGGCAGTGGCCGTCTGGCAGTTCACCAACGGGACGCACCCGATCAAAACAGCAATGACCGTGACGGTCGGCCTGTTCTTTCTGCCGGTCTATGTTTTCGGATCGTATGGCGCGGTCGCCGTCGGGGTGGCGCACGCCTACCAATATATACTCGTTATGATCTGCATGGATGCACAGCGTCGCGCATCGGCGCCAAGGCGCTGGTTCCTCCCCCTGACGTTTGTCACGGTGATTTACGTCGCGGCCTTTTTCGTGATGAACCGTGCGGAGGGTGACCTGGCGCGTCCGCTCGCGGTTCTGTGGAATTCGATCATCATATGGCACTTCATCATCGACGCCGATGTGTGGCGTCTCAGCCAGCCGTTTCAGCGGCAGGTCGTTAAAGACAATCTGCCCTATTTGTTTCGGTAGCCCAGATAATGGTCGGTCTGGCTAGCTCCCAAATCGATGGATACGCCGACATCCCCCAGCCATGGACAATGGCTGCTGGCAAGAACCGAGAGGCTTGATCTTGCGTGTCGGACATGATTGAAACGTCGCATCGAAATGGATCGTGGGACATCGGGACGACGATAATCGTATCCGGCCGACCGGGCGGTATGTTCGCCCGGTTCGCGGCAACAGACCTCGCGATTCTCTTCCTCATGCTTGGTTTGATCGGTGTGTTGCCGTTGGTGTTTCTAACACCGCCGTTCCAGGTGCCGGACGAGCAACAGCACTTCTACCGAGCCTATCAGTTATCCGAACTCGACCTGCGCGGAGTGGTGCGGGACGGTGCGGCGGGCGCGGTGCTGCCGTCGTCACTGCCGGAACTGGCGGACCGCTTCCTGGGTACGCGTGCGATCCACACCGATCGGCCGGTACGGCCGACCCCATTGCGGGAAACGCTCAAGATGCTTGCCAAGCCGCTCGATCCGACGCGGCGGGAATTCGTCGATTTCTCTGGCGCTGCGTTTTATTCGCCGTTGCCCTACTTGCCACAAGCGGTGGCAATCGCGGTGGGGCGAGGATTAGGCCTTGGGCCGCTTGGTCTGCTATACGCGGCTCGCTTGGTAAACGGGTTGGCGGCACTGCTAGTGGCCGCCGCCGCCCTGCGCGCGTTGCCGGTTGGCAACATGTTACTGCTGGTGTTCGGGCTGCTGCCGATGGCGGTGTATGAGTTCGCGTCCGCCTCCCCGGATGCGGCCATGATATCCGCGGCATTTCTGTTCACGGCCACCGCCATGCGGGCGAGGTTCCGCGGACGGTGGACGTGGAAGCAGGTTTTGCTAGCCTGTGTTGCTGGCTGCGTTTTTTGTCCGCTGAAGCCGGTCTACGCCCCGCTGCTTGTCATGGGATTGCCTGGCGTTTTTCGGCGCCGGGCGGCCGGCCATGTGATCGCCGTGCATGCCGTACTGATCGCAACCGTGCTGGGCGCCACCGGGTTATGGTTGGCCTATATTTCTTCCACCCTGGTACTTCCCGTGCCAGGTGCGAGCCTTTCTCAGCAGTTTGCGGGTATCGTTGCCCACCCCAACGTGTTCGCCGGCACCGTTCTCAACACGATTGAAGTCAATGGCCTTTTCTATATGTATGGCACGATCGGAATCCTGGGTTGGCTTAGGATTCCACTTCCGGAAACCATGTATCTACTGCCGATGATCGCGGTGCTGATGTGCGTAATGCTACGACATCCGATAACGCCTCGCATTGGCCCGGCGGAAGCCCTTTGGCAGACCCTGCTTCTCGGCACCAGCGCGTTGTTGGTTCTGATTGCGCTTTACCTTTACTGGACTCCTGTTGGTGAGCACGTGATCTCCGGCGTGCAGGGACGTTACTTCCTGCCGCTTGCCGGACTCGCGGCCGTGACCCTTGGCGCCGCCGTGCCGCCACGTCCGCGCACGCTTGGCCCGCTCCTGGAGTTGGTGGTGGTGCTGACGGTCGCCACCGAGGTCGTATGGACCAGCATCGTCGTCGTGCAAGCCTATAAGGTGTTCTAGATGGACCATGCCCCACCTGACGTGTGGATCGGCCAAGGATCTTTGTCTGATGCCCGAACCGAGTGGACAGCGTGCGTGGACGCACCGGTCGTTGCGGTGGTGATCCCAGCCTATCGGGTGCGGACCCACATTTTGTCCCTGTTGGCGCGCATCGGGTCGGAGGTGGGGCTGATCTTCGTCGTGGACGACGCCTGCCCGGAGGGTTCGGGCGCCCATGTGCTGGCGGAATGCCATGATCGGCGCGTGGTGGTGCTGGTGCATGGGCAGAACCAGGGCGTGGGTGGCGCCGCCATAACCGGCTACCAGCACGCAGTCGCGGCTGGGGCGGACGTGATCGTCAAGCTCGATGGAGATGGGCAGATGGACCCCGCGCTCATCTCGCGCTTCGTGGCGCCAATCCTTCAGGGGCGGGCGGATTACGTCAAAGGCAACCGATT
>NZ_LMUJ01000072.1:148472-166991 GCF_009765975.1 Acidisphaera sp. S103
GAGGAAAGCGGGTTGAACGTTCGGCGGGCCTTCCCGCAGTTCCTGGGCGGCAACATCGGCAACTTCTGCAAACGCGTGTTCTACGGCTACTTCCTGCGTGGCTTTTCGATCGCGTCGTTGCAGTTGCTGGCGGGTCTGTTCTTTTTGCTGTTTGGCGTGGCGTTTGGCTTGCACGGCTGGGCGGTCAGCATGGCGACCGGGCAGCCCGCCACCACCGGAACCGTCATGTTGGCTGCGCTGCCGGTCATCTTGGGCGTGCAGCTACTGTTGTCCTTCCTGGCATTCGACATCGGGGCAACGCCGCGACAGGCCGTCGCGCCGCTGTTGCGGCCAAGGCGAACGACGCCTGATCCAGTGACCTGGGTGCGATCCGAAGTGCGTTGTGGAGAAGTCCAATGATAGGCCGCCAAGGTACGTCCGCAAAAATCTCCCCCTTTCTCACCCCGGTCGTTGAATCTCGATCGCACCCACGAATCCCTGCCTGGAGAATGCCTGCCGTGATGTCCGCGATCGCCCACATCTTCACCCGCCGCCGGGAACTGAAGCAGAGGTTCGACGTCGCCCGCCAAATGACCGAGATCGAGGAAACGTGCATCCCGTCCTATCTGCATCCCAACCTCGCGGCGGCGGCGGTCGCATGGGCGCGGTTGTTTGCGGCGGCGCGCTTGCACCGCAGGTTCGCGCCCGCTGGTCCGGTGCTGGATTTCGGGGCGGCATCCGGAGAATTGGCGTATATCCTTCCGCCAGGTACCGCGTATGACTTCGTCGAGATGGACGAGGGGATGGCACGGTCGCTAACCGAGTACAACCCGAACGCGGGTCGCCATTCGCTCGAGGAATTGAAGCCCGGCCATTACGCCGCAGTCTTCGCGCTGGACTCGTTAGAGCACAATGACGATGTTGATTCGATCGTCGACCAAATCTGCCCCGCGCTCGGTTCGAAGGGCGTGTTGATCCTGTCCGGGCCAACCGAGAACGCGTTGTATCGGCTGGGCAGGCGCATTGCCGGTTTCAGCGGCGCCTACCACAAGACCACGATCTACGACATAGAGCGGAAGATCGCCCAGCGGCTTCGATTGGTCAGCCGGCGGACACTACCCGTCGGCATTCCTCTGTTCTCGGTTTCCTGCTGGTGCCTGAAGTAGGGCCATCAGAGTGAATTCCACTCTCCTTGCCCTGGTGGTCGTATTCCTTTCGGCCGGTCAGTTCCTGTTCAAACGGGCCGGACTTTCGATCCGAGGACTGTCGCTCGCGGACGGAGGCTGGACGCTTGCAACCCTTCCAAGCTTCTATTTGGCACTCGCGCTGTATGGCATTGCCACGGTTATTTGGATCTACGTGTTGTCCCGCGTGCCGCTGATCGAGGCTTACCCCTGGATTGCCGGGGCAACCGCGGCAGTACCATTGATTGGTTGGTGGTCCTATGGGGAACAGACAACCCCGTCATTCTGGGTCGGTATGGCGATGATTATAGCCGGGCTGCTGCTGACACAACTCGGTACTACACGCCTATAGCAGTCACGGCGCCGATCGGGTCCCGACCCGCCCGGCGTGTCGGGCGCGGCGGCAGATGCGGAGCCTAACGGTCATGGCGCGCCCTCGCAGTGCGTAACGGCATACAGCGCGGCGAACCCTGACCGAACCGCCAGCCGGAACCGATCGGCTGGCAAATCGGGCACCGCGTCCGCCGCAAGCAGCAAAACGTAGTCGAACCCACAGACGTTGGCGAAGGCCGCCGTCGCCCGGTCCGGCAGGCTGCCCACGCGTTCGGCGAGGCCGTGATACGACGCCCGCGTCTCCATCGGCTGCTGCGAGGGCTCGTCGAACTCGAACGGCCAGAACGCCCGGTGCTCAATCAGTACCAGCGCACCGAGATGCTCATCCGTCCGCACGCCATTGGACAGCAGCCGCCAGCGCGGATTCGCCGCCCAGTACGCTGGGGCCTCCTGAAGTCCCGCCTCGGCGACGTAGACCGCCTGCCCCGGCCGCACTGGTGCCAGCACCGCCCGTAGATCGGCCAGGTCGGCACGGTGAGCGGCCCAGGCGGTGGTCAGCAGCGTCATCCGTACGGCGAACAACAGCAGCAGCGCACCGGTCACGCACCGCCGGAACCCGACTGGCCAGGCCGCCGGAACGAACCCAGCGAACAGCATGAAGCCCAGCATGATGGCGAACCGGGTATCGAGCCGATACGTCCCTTTCCAGCCATACGGCATCGCTATGAACGCCGTCAGAAGCAGCGCGATGGCGCAACCGGCCGGACCGGGCACCCTGCCCCGCCGCGCCAGCACGCACAGGATCGGTAGCCCGATCGCGAGCCCGGCCGCGACGGCGTCCAGAGGCCCGTTATAGTTGGCGAACGTCGTCACCAGTTGGAGCAACTTCTGGCCAATCGGCAGGAACGCCGCATCGCCGCCCAAATGCCGCAGGTCCGAAATCGCATAAAGCCCGGCCGGTGCGGCAAAGACGAGCAGCACGACCAACCCGCGCATCACCAATGCCCGAAACAAGGCGGCGTGGCGGACCCGGTAAAGCTGGAACAATTCGGCGCCGCCAATCAACAGGCCGAAGAATACCAGCCCCATCAGATGGCAGACAAACAGGACCGGCGCGCCGGCGACCGCCAGCGTGATCGCCATCCGTGGCCGAACCTCGCGCCAGCGCAGCCACCCAGCCGCCAGCATCAGCGCCAATCCCAGCGCGATCGCGAAATTCAGAAAACCATAGAGCAGGCAACTGTTATAGGCGACCAACCCGGCACCCAGCGACCACCAGCGGCCTCCCAACGCGGTGTTGTAGGCGACCGCACCCAGCACCGGCAGCAGCACCGCAACAGCGATCAGCAATCGGCCGACCACATGCACCGGCAGAACATGCACCAACGGCGGCGCGATCAGGTCGAGCGCCAAATTCGGAATGATCGACCAATGCGGCGCATAAAACCGGGAGAGAACGGTATCCCCCGGCAGAGATGCCAGCACGAACGCGCGCGCCAGATGATTGGGGTAATCCAGCAGCGGCGGTACATCGACGACCAACAGGGGCGCCAGCAACACGATGCACATACCGGCCAGAGCCGCCCACCACACCCTGACGCCGGACCGCCCGGGTACTGGTTGTGCCAAAACGGCACGGAAACACGTCATTCAATAGCCCGATGCTTGCCCATGTCGGCCCGCCCCATATCGGCATTCGGCGGAAACCGATACGGCGGACTGCGTCTGACCGACATGGCGTGTTATCCTGCCGGCCTCACCGCCCTTGGGGATTATCCGCCTTGCCTCTCCAACGACCCCGTCCAGCCCTGACCCGCCGGCATCTCGCCGCCGGTGTCCTCCTCGCCATGCCCGCCATTATTGCACGTCCGGCGCGGGCCGCCCGCGAGGTTACCATCATCGGCGCCGGCGGCTGGTTCCAGACGGCGTTCGATACCACCGTCCTCGGGCCATTTCGAAAAGCGCATCCGGACATCGCCGTTTTCTTCTACCCCCTCGGCAACGCCTTCCAGGTGTTGGGACTGCTCCGAGGACAACGCGCGGCGCCCTCCAGCGACATCGCCCTGGTGGAAACCGGAGTCGCCGCCCGCGCCACCACCGAGGGCCTGTTCTCCCCCCTCGACGCCGCCACCATGCCGGTGATCAAGGACCTGATCTCACAAGCGATCATGCCGGGGATCGCCGGTCCGGCCCTGATGCTCGACAGCCTCGCCCTGGGGTACAATCCCGCTCGGGTCAAACGGGCGCCACAGACATGGCGCAACCTGTGGGACCCGTCCTATGGACCGCGGATCGCCCTCCAGACGCCGCCCAATCCCGTGGCGCTGGCGTTGACGGCCGTGGCCGGTGGGCTGTTTGGCGGCGGCACCGCGGCACAATCGCTGGACTCCGGGCTGACCGCATTGGCCCAGTTGACGCCGCGCGTCGTGCTGTGGGATCCCGTACCGGACGTCTACAGCGCCATCGCAGCCGGCGATGCCGACATCGGACCGGGATGGAACGCACGGGCGCAAAACCAGGCGGCGCTGACGCCGGGGCGCTTCGGGGCTGCCGTCCCCGGCGACGGCAGCCCGATCGTCGCCACGACCATCAATCTGGTGAAGGGCGCCCCGCAACAAGCCGCCGCACGCACCTTGATCGCCTGGCTGCTTGGTCCCGAGGCCCAGAAACTGTTGACCGAAGCGCTGTATTTCGCCCCGGTGAATACGAAGGCGGACATCTCCGGCGCATCCCTGGCCCGCGCCGGTGCCGCGCCGGAGATGGTGGCCCACCGTAAGGAGATGGATTGGGCGACGGTTGACGCCATTCGGGGCCAAATCGCCGCCGCGTGGCGCAAACGCAACCTCGGCAATCCCTGACAGGAGCGGCACGCATGACGCTTCCGGCCGAGTTCTCCTTGATCGCCCGCCACTTCCGCCCGCTGGCCGGGCCGGGTGCGCTGGACCTGCGCGACGACGCCGCCCTGCTGACGCCGCCGCCGGGCCGGCAACTGGTGCTGACCGCCGACGCTATGGTCGCCGGCGTGCATTTCCTGCCCGATGACCCGCCGGACCTGGTCGGCCGCAAGCTGTTGCGCGTCAACCTGTCCGACCTCGCCGCCAAGGGCGCGGTGCCGCTGAGCTACCTGATGACTGTGTCCGCGCCCAAGGACACGCCGGACGCATGGTTTGCAGCCTTCGCCGCCGGCCTCGCCCTGGATCAGACGACCTACGGCGTTACCTTGCTGGGCGGCGACACGACCTCGACCCCCGGACCAATCTCGCTGTCGCTGACGATCATCGGCCACGTCGCTCCCGGCACCGCGATCCATCGCTTCGGCGCGCGGGCTGGGGACGAGATCTGGGTCACCGGCACGATCGGCGACGGCGCGCTGGGCCTGGCCGTGGCGCAAAATCGCCTGAGCGATCCCACCGGATTCCTGCTGGACCGCTACCGCCTGCCGCAACCTCGTGTCGGTCTGGAACTGGCCGGCATCGCCTCCGCCGGCATGGATGTCTCGGACGGGCTGGTGCAGGACCTAGGCCATATCTGCACGGCCAGCGAACTGGCAGCGGAAATCCAAGTCGGTTACATCCCTTTTTCCGATGCCGCGCGCACGGCCGGCCCTGATTGGCTCACAACCTGCCTGACCGGCGGTGACGATTACGAACTGCTGCTCGCCGTCCCCCCCGACCGTTCCGACGCCCTCCAACACGCCGCGAACCGTTCCGGAATCGCCGTCACCCGGATCGGATATTTGCAAGACGGACCACCAGCAGTCATGGTGCGCCAAGCCAGCGGAGAACCCCTTACTCTGACAAAAGGGGGCTGGAGCCATTTTTAGCTGAGAACAGGCGTCCAAGAGCATGAACAAGAATGTCTGGTTGTTGTTCGCCTGTCAGGCGCTGATGAACGCTGTGATGTCCGGCCAGACCATCATGGCGTCCATGGTCGGCTACCAACTGTCCGGCAGCGCCCTCAACACCCTGCCGATGGCGATCCAGATGGTCGCGGTGATGTGCGCCTCGGTGCTCGCCAGCTACGCCTTCAACCGGCTTGGCCGGCGCGGCGGATTCTGGCTGGGCTGCGCGATCATGATGACGGGAAGCCTCACCTTCGCCCTGGGCATCTACACCAGCAACTTCGTCGTCTACTGCCTGGGCGCCATCCCCGCCGGCCTGGGTTTCGGCATCTCCCAGCACCTGCGCTTCGCCGGCGCCGAGGTTGCCGACCAGCACGCCAAGGCCCGAGCGATCTCCCTGGTGCTGGCCGGTGGTGTGATCGCCGCCATCGTCGGGCCGGAGATGGTCAAGCGCACCCACGCCCTGATCCCCGACCACGCCTTCCTGGCGACCTACCTGTATCTGCCACTGCTGCCCATCATCACCGCCGTCTTGCTAAGCTTCGTCCAGGTCCCGCCCGCACAGAAGAAAACCAGCCTGCCCATCCCGTTCCGGGTCATCTTCGCCCGCCCGAACTTCATCACCGCCGTGGTCAGCTCCCTGGTCGGCTACGGCAGCATGAACCTGGTCATGGCCTCGACCCCGCTGCAAATCATGCTGTGCGGCTTCGGAGTCGGCGACAGCGCCGACGTGATACGTGCCCACTCGATCGCGATGTTCCTGCCGGGCTTCTTCACCGGCCGGCTGATCCAGCGCTTCGGCGTCCACCGCATCATCATGATCGGCGGCCTGCTCACCCTGGGCTGCGTCGCGGTAAACACCTACGAGCTACCTCTCGTCGCCACCTTTATGGTCGCCCTGGCGCTGCTGGGCGTCGGCTGGAACTTCATGTTCGTCGGCGGAACGACATTGCTGACCACATCCCATTCGGCCGAGGAACGCGTGCGCGTCCAGACCACCCACGACTTCATCGTGTTTGGCAGCGTGGCGATCACCGCGCTGTCCTCCGGCGCCATCCAGGCAACCCTGGGATGGGAGGCCCTGAACCTGACGGTCGTCCCGCCCGTAATCATCGCATTCCTGGTCGTCGGCTGGCACTGGATCGCCAGGTCGCGGGCGGCGGTCGCGGCGGAATGACCCGTTCGATCCGTGCTTGTCCGGGTAAAACGCAAGACAACCGGATGTTGGGGGAGACAACAAGAAAGGGTTAGAAAATGCAGCCCTTCCGGTTCGGCATAAACATCCGGAACGCAAAATCGCGGGCCGAATGGCAGGAAACGGCACGCAAGATCGAGGATCTCGGCTACAGCACGCTTACCTTGCCCGATCATCTCACCGAACTGATCGCGCCGATGCCGGCGTTGGTGAGCGCGGCGGAGGCGACGACAGCGCTTCGGGTCGGCACCAATGTGCTGAACAACGACCTTCGCCATCCTGTACTGGTCGCGCGTGAAGCCGCGGCGGTCGACCTGCTCACGGACGGACGGCTTCAACTCGGCCTGGGCGCCGGCAGTATCCAGGCGGAATATGAACAAGCCGGATTGAGCTTCGATCGCGGGCGCACCAGGGTTGAACGGCTGGCCGAGGCGGTCACCATCATCAAGGGCCTGCTCAAAGGCGAGGAAGTCACCTTCGCGGGACAGCACTATCGTATAGCCGGCCACACGATTGGTGTTCTTCCGATTCAGCGGCCGCATCCCCCTATCCTGATCGGTGGCAACGGCCCCAGTCTCCTCGCCCTTGCCGCTCGGGAAGCCGATATCGTCGGTCTCTCGGGGCTGACGTTTCAAAAGGGCGGTGCGGTGCGGCCGGATCTGTCCGGATGGAAGGTATCAAGCATCGATGAGCGGATGCGGCTTGTGCGCGAGGCCGCGGGCGATGAGCGGTACGCCCGGCTGGAGATCAATGCACTGGTGCAGCGCGTCATCGTGACGGATGACCGCCGTGGTGCGGCTGAGGAATTGTCAGGCCGTTTCCCCCAACTGACGCCTGACGAAATTCTGCGAAGCCCCTACGTGCTCATCGGATCGGTAGACCAGATGGTCGAAGATATCCAGGCGCACCGGAAGCGCTGGGGCATCTCGTACTATGTCGTCCATGAACCTTACCTGGACGATTTCGCCCCGGTCGTTGCCCGCCTTGCCGGCAGGTAGACGTAAGGGGCAGAGAGTCGAGATCCGATGATTTCCGGGATGCCAATCGGAATAGTCCGATCTATGCGGCTATTGAGTCATAGACCGCGGTTTCGAACCCTTCGAACGCTTGCACCGCCTTCTGGTCGAAGAACGGCAGCACCTGGGTTGCATAAACCCCGGCGACCTGCTTTTTCGGATCGATCCAGAAATAGGAATTCGCCAGCCCCGCCCAGGCCAAGCTACCCGCCGAACGCCCGGTCGCCAGCGGCTTCGGATTGATCAGGAAGCTGAGCCCCCACTTCATGCCGGCGAGGAAATCGACGTCATTGGTAAACGGCGGCGCGGCCGTCTTCATCGGATTGCACACCAGGTCGCCCATGGCATTCCTGCTCATCTCGGCCACCGTTTCCGGCCGCAGCACCTGGACCCCGTTCAGTGTGCCGCCATGCATGATCATACGAGCAAACGTCAGGTAGTCGCCGACCGTCGCGTAGAGCCCGCCGCCGCCCATGTGGAATTCCGGATCCTGCGGGATCTCGATGTCGGTCGAGACCAAGCCGTCTTGCGTGCGGGTGTGGATCCGGGCCAACCGTTGGCGTTGTGCCGCACCGATCTTGAAGCCGGTGTCGGTCATCCCGAGCGGATCGAAAATCGAATGCTGCATGTAGCGCGCGAGGGTTTGGCCGGAGACGGCCTCGACCGCTTTGCCGACCCAGTCGATGGCGATGCCGTATTCCCACTTCTCGCCCGGATCGGATGCCAGCGGCAACAGCAGAGCGGCGTTCTTGCAAGAGATGACACCGGGCGTCCCGGTTGCCTCGATATAGCGGGCGATATCCGCGTTCCACATATCGTAGGCATGGCCGGAGGTGTGGGTCAGCAGATGGCGCAAGGTGATGGCACGCTTAGACGCTCGCAGGCGCGGCGTGCCGTCCGAACCAAAGCCTTCGAGCACCTGTACCTGGCCCAGTGCCGGCAGGACCGCGGCGATGTCGCTGTCGAGGGAGAGTTGGTGACGCTCCACCAGTTGCATGGCACAGGCGGCGGTGACGGCCTTGGTCATGGACGCGATCCAGACCACGGTGTCGGTCGTCATGGGTGCGCCGGTCGCGAGGTCGCGTATGCCGAAAGCGCCCTGGAACATGACGCCGTCTTTCGTCGCCGCTGCCGCGGCCACGCCGGGGACATCACCCGACGCAGCGACCCGGCGAAGCAGGGCCGCGATGCTGTTGGTGTCGACCATGGTTTCCTCCCGCTGTTGGTTGGGTGGCCGGCGTCGCCGTCCGTACGTTCCGATTCGGGGTGCTGCCGGCGTCATCGGTCCGGTGTTCGACAGGATAGCCGGTCTCCATGCGAGCCGCCAATGGTGACGGTGGTTGTCATCCGGGGGGAGGACGTGGTTTTCGCTTTATGACTTTCGGTCGCGCGCCATACCGGCGTTGCTGCGGTAGGAGACGATGCCGTTGCCAGATCGTGCGCGCGGAGTCGCCCGCGCCCCTTGCATTGCCGTCCCTTCCGTTCGAATTCTGTGCTGCTTTCACAGGAGGATGGGAACCATGCCGACCTATGTCATGCTCGCCAACTGGACTGACCAGGGCCTCAAATCGATCGCCGACGGCCCCAAGCGCGTGGATGCCGCGAAAAAGTCGCTGGAGGATATGGGCGGTCATTTCCGCTCCCTGTACATGACGATGGGGCAATACGACCTGGTCGGCATTTATGAGGCTCCGGACGATGCGGTGGCTGCGCGCTACATCTTGTTGCTGTGCCAGCTTGGGAATGTGCGCACCACGTCAATGAAGGCGTTCCCGGAAGAGGCCTATCGCCAGATCATCAATTCCATCCGTTAGAGCGTTACCTGTTGTCCCGATCGTTCAGATACTGAACGCGTGGAACGACACGCGCTGGCGATACCCGACAGTGATCACACCGCGCGAGCGCGCTTCCATCCGTGGCTTTATTTATGGGCGGAAAAGCCGCGGGCACCGATCTGCCTTGGCATGATTGGAGGCCCGCGCATGGCGTCCGCGCTCCCGGTATGCGAGTCTTCCGCCCAACCCCAACGGAGGAATCCCCCATGCGTATCGTCGCCCTGGAAGAACACTTCACTGTCCCACGCATCGTCACCGGCATCTCGCGAGATGCGGTCGCGCGCCGCGGCTTTCCCACCGACCCCAACTTCCGCTGGGCACAAACCATCAAGCGTGACGAATTGTCCGACCTCGGGGCCGCGCGGATCGCGGACATGGATGCCAATGGGGTGACCTTACAGGTGCTGTCGGTCGCCGGGCCGGGGGCCGATCTGGTGCCGGGGCCGGACGGTATCGCCTTGGCCCGCGCTTATAACGATGCGCTGGCCGAGGCTTGCGGCCGTCATCCCACCCGCTATCGCGGCTTCGCGCATCTGCCGATGCTGGCGCCGGAGGCGGCGGCAGACGAACTGGACCGCGCGGTCAAGGACCTTGGCTTCCATGGCGTGCTGGTGAACGGAGCGACAGACGGCCGCTTCCTCGACGACCCACGGTTCGAGCCGATCCTGGCTCGGGCGGCAGCGCTGGATGTGCCGATATATCTGCACCCCGGGATTCCGACGGCGGACGTGCGGGCGGCCTACTTCGACGGGTTGCCGGGAAATTTCAGCTTTACGTTGACGCTGTCAGCCTGGGGCTGGCACGCCGATACCGCGATCCACACGCTGCGGCTGGCGCTCAGCGGCACGCTGGACCGGCATCCAGGGTTGAAGATCATCATCGGGCACATGGGCGAGGCGCTGCCGTTCATGCTGGACCGTATCGATGAGACGACGGCGCTGCAGGCGAAAACGTTGCTGCGGCGTTCGGTGCGGCAGACGCTGGTGGATCAGGTGTGGATCACCACCAGCGGGTTCTTCACCATGGTGCCGTTTGTCGCGGCGCTGATGACGTTTGGGGTGGACCGGATCATGTTCTCGGTCGATTACCCGTTCGCGTCCAACGCACGCGCTCGGGCGTTCCTGGATTCGTTGCCGGTGTCGCCGGCGGATCGGGCGAAGATCGCGCATGGGAATGCGGATGCGCTGCTGAGGTTGCCGGGGGGTTGATTGGCGTTTGAGAGAGGCGTGGATGGCAGGCCTGCGCCTGCCATGACGGCGGGTCGCTTATTCAATCCTGCTCGTAGCCGTAGACCTCGGGCAGGATGAAGATGGCGGCCAGCAGGCCGATCAGCGGGAAGATGGCGACGAACAGCGTGGCGTTGGCCTGACCGATGGCGCCGAACAGCGCGGGGAACAGGAAGATCGACAGGAACGACGGCAGCTTGACGAACATGTAAGCGAAGCCGCTGGCGGTGCCTCGGTATTCCGGCTTGGCGACCATGGTGGGGATCGTCATGCAGTTCGACGCGTCCCAGTAATGGCCCCACAGCATCGCCGCGGCGGCGAACGGCAGGATTGCGGTGGTGTGGCTGTACAGCGCCCAGGCGGCGACCAGCAGTGACACCAGCACGATGCCGAAGCCGGCGATGCCGATGCCTCGGTGGCCGATCTTCGGGGTAATGATCGGCCCTACCCAGCCGGCGATGGCGGCGATGATGTAGAGCAGCATGGTGACGAGGTTGGTGCCCAGGATGGACGACACGCCGACCATCACGAACAGCACCGGCAGGTAGAAGGCGAAGGTGGAGAACTCGGTGGCCTGGGCGAAGCAGGCGATCCACCCGTACAGCGTGGCGCGCCAGCGGATCGGGTCCTTGCGGATGCTGGACAGGAACGCCGTCGCGTGCGGATGCGGGACGGTGATGTCCTGGTCGGGCAGCATGTCCAGGTTGTCGTTGAACATCTGCTTCGAGACGTGCTTGGCCTCCTTGAACCGGCCGCGGCGGACCAGCCAGACGGCCGTCTCGGGCAGGTCGTGTCGCATCCACAGGATGACGGCGGCGGGGATGGCGCCCATCGCCAGCGTCACCCGCCAGACCAGGTCGTGCGGCAGGTTGATGACGATGAACACGGCGATGACGGCCAGGGTCATGACCTCACCGATGGCGAACATGAACTGCCAGCGGTTGCCCATGACCTCGCGTTCGCCCTTGGGCATGGACTCCATGATGTAGGTGTAGCCGTTGGAGATGTCGCTCCCGAGCGGAATGCCGAGGATGAGGCGGATGACGACGAGCCAGCCGATGGAGGGGACGAAGGCCTGGGCCAGGGCGAAGATGATGAACATGATCATGGTGGACAGGAACATTACGCGGCGGCCGATCTTGTCGGACAGCCAGCCGCCCACCAGCGCGCCGATCAACGCGCCTCCCTGGGTGCCGGCGGCGGCCAGGCCCAGCAGGAAGGGGTCGGGGTGGTACAGGTCGCGGATGAAGATCAGCACGAAGGCGATCGAGTAGAGGTCCCAGGCCTCCACCAGGATCGACGACATCATCAGCCAGCCGACGCGGTTGCCCTGCGGATTATATTTGGTGACCAGGTGCCGGACGGCGCTGTCCATGGCGGTCTGCTGCGATGCGGTTACCGACACCTGCGTTTCTCCCTTTGTCGCGGCCCGTCCGGCGAGATGTAAGCACGTCAGTAGGACGAATGCCTTGCCATTCGTCAACGACCCGGCTGGTTCACCCGTGAATACGCCGCAGCAGGCCCACCAGTTGCTCGACCTCCTGCGGGGTGAAGCGGGCTTTCAGCCATGTTTCGTGTTCGGCGACGGCGGCCAGGGCCTGGGTCAGCGCCGTCGTCCCGGACAGCGTCAGGTGCAGCGTCTGGCGGCGGCGGTCGGCGGTGGACGATCCGCGCTGCAGGTAGCCGCGTCGCGCCAGGCTGTTGATGATCGCCATCATGGTCGCTTTGTCGATCTGCAGGCGCTGGGCGATGTCGACCTGGGCGATCCCCGGGTTGTCGTGGATCAGCCACAGGACGGAGGTCTGCTTCTGCGTCAGGCCGATGGTGCCGAAGGTCCCGTTGAAATGGCGGTAGACCGCGCCGTGCGCCAGCCGGATGTGGAAACCCAGGTTGTCGTCCAGGGCGGACGGCAGGTCAGACATCGGCTGCGGCCTGTGCCTTGATCAGCCGGTCGATCACCAGCCGGGCTCGCGTGCCGCCGCTGTCGATGTTGTAGCTGCGCAGGTGCAGATCGGGGTTGCGCTCGATCGAGGCCTGCTGGGCTTCGAGGATCGCGGTGTCCTCGCGGAACACGCCGCCCTGCTGTGTCTTGAACCGAGCGGTGAAGCCGGCGTCGTTGATGTCGAAGTTGCGCGCCATGCCCCAGAAGTAATGGCTGGTGGTGGGGCTTTCCGGGGTCAGGGCGTCGATGACGAAGCCGCGGACGCCCTGGTCGTGGTGCTCGACCGTGGCGCCGGCGCCGGCCGGGGCGACTCCGACATCGATGATCACCGAGGAGGGCGGGATGAACTGGCAGATCTGCCAGCGGTCCACCGGTCCGGGCTGTCTTAAGGCGTTGCGCCAGAACGGGGGGGCGTCGATGTTCGGCATCCAGCGGGTGACGAATACCTGGTCGCCGGCGGAGGTGGTTTCCATCGGTGTTTCCATCAGCTCCGGCTGGCCGATGGACCCGGCGTGGACGTGGGTTTCGTGCGTCAGGTCCATCAGGTTGTCGATACCGAGGCGATAGTCGCAGGCAATTCGATAGTAGCCGCCGTCGAAGGTCCAGGCGGGATCGGAACAGGGCCAGAAATCGGGGATCAGTGCGGGGTCGGCTTTTTGCGCGTCGCCGATCCAGATCCAGGCGAAGCGGTGGCGCTCGACCACCGGATAGGTTTGGACGCAGGCGGTGCGGGCGATAGGGTCTCGCTTCAGCGGCATCTCGATGCCCTGGCCTTGGCTGTCGAGCAGCAGGCCGTGGTAGCGGCAGCGGATGTTGTCGCCTTCCTTGATGCCCATCGACAGCGGCAGCATGCGGTGCGGGCAGGCGTCGCGCATGGCGACGATGGAGCGGTCGAAGCGGCGGTAGAGCATGACGGGCTGGCCGCAGATGGTACGGGCCAGGGGGTCGCGGTCGATCTCGAAGTCCCAGCCGGCGACGTACCAGTGGTTGGTGGGCCAGTTTTGGGTCACCTGTGCCTCCCTTGGTGGTCTTGGACAGATTGTATGTAACACATACTAATTGGCGACGGCGATGCTGTTGGTGGCAAAGCGGGCTGTGTGGCGGGCGTGTACCTGCGAAGACGCCAGGTGATTGTGCTGGTGGGTACATCTCACAACCCCTGAGCGGGGGCGTACCCTTGGCACAAAACCTTGGCGTCTTGGCGGCTTGGCGCTTTCACCTGAGCTGCCCACGAATGACGCGGCGGCGGGGCGGTCTCCATCGGCGCGGTCGCCACCAAATGGAACGCTCGGTTCCGTTGGCCGCTTGCTCGTTACGCCACGGGTACGGTAATTCCAACTGATGGCGGACTTTGGCGCAACCAGTTCTGAACCCGAGGCGGCCTGGCGGGCCGTCCTGGCGCGCGACCCGTTCGACGTGGCAGCGTTGCACGGGCTGGCGCGCGTGCTGCGGCGGCGCAAGCGAACAGCGCAGGCGATTGCCGTGCTGTCGGCCGCGGCGGCGGAAAGCGATGATCCCGCGATCCTGGCCGATCTGGGTGAGGCCCTGGCCGCCGTCGGGCTGGGTCAGGAGGCGGAACCGTATTTCCGGCGGGTGCTGGAAGCAGAGCCGGGGAATTTCGCGGCACTGTTCGGCCTGGGACGCCGGCTGCTGACTCAGGGCCAGTCGGCGGTGGCGCTGGACCTGCTGCGGCGTGCCCTGGCCGTCGCGCCCGACGGTGCCGACACGACCGCAACCCTGACCAGCGCCCTGATCGCGCAGGGCAATGCGGCCTATGCCAGCGGCGACATGGCGCAGGCGGAACAACTCTACCGGGAAGCCATCGACTTTGGCCTCGATCTTGTGGCGGCTTACAGCAACCTGGGCAACGCGTTGACCGCGCAGCTTCGGGTGCCGGAGGCGCTGGACGCCTACCACGCCGCGCTGGCCATCGATCCCAAGGCTGACAATGCCGGGTTCGCCTACAGCCTATGCCTGCTGCTGGCGGGAGACGAGGCGGAAGGAAGGCGTCGATTCGAGCATCGCCGCATGGTGGAGCCGCTGCGGCGGGACCACGAACGCCGGCCGGATCTGCCGCAATGGCGGCCGGGCGTGGATTTGGCGGGACGGCGTGTGCTGTTGACCGCCGAACAGGGCAGCGGCGATCTGATCCAATATGCTCGTTTTGCGCCTGTCCTGGCCCGCGTCGCCGCCGCCGTGGTGCTGGAAATGCCTTGGCCGCTGGGCGGGCTGTTCCGCGACATGCCGGGGATCGAGCGGGTGATCGGTCTGGACGATTCCGATCATGGCTGCGACATCGCCTGTCCGCTGCTGAGCTTGCCTCTGCTGTTGGGTTCGGATGCGGGGGTGTCACCACCCTATGTCTCACCGCCGATGGATCGATCGGCGCGCTGGCAGGCGTGGCTCGACCGGTCGCCGCCGGGACGCCGCATCGGTCTGGTGTGCCACGGCGATCAGCGGCATCCGCGCGACCGGGATCGCTCGATCGCGCTGGCGGCCTTCGCGCCACTTCTGACCCTGCCGGACATCGCATTCGTCCTGGTGCAGACCGAGATCCAAAGCGCCGATCGCTCGGTGTTCGAGGCCGCGGATAATCTGCGCTGCCCGGCGGCCGCACTGACCGATTACGCGGATACCGCGGCGTTGCTGTCTGGGTTGGATCTGCTGATCTCGGTCGATACATCGGTGGCGCATCTGGCAGGTGCGATGGGGCTGCCGGTGTGGACATTGCTGCCGTACTTTCCAGATCATCGTTGGGGGTTGGGGTCCGAAGGCAGCGCCTGGTATCCATCGATGCGGTTGTTTCGTCAGGAACGCGCTGGAGCGTGGGAGCCTGTGGTCGAGCGGGTTCGGGGGACATTGGGGATTGGGTGACTTTTCGGCCGTCGTGGCGCCACTCCTGGCGAAGAAGCGTTGGACGAATCACGGAGAGCACGAAATTTGCGAAGAAAACATGGGCGGGCTTGGCATGTTCTTGATTATTATGCCGCATCGGATTGTCGCGTATCAGAAGACCCCATCCGGCACTGGCCCAGCTCT
The DNA here is from genome assembly GCF_009765975.1 of Acidisphaera sp. S103. Taxonomy (GTDB): domain Bacteria; phylum Pseudomonadota; class Alphaproteobacteria; order Acetobacterales; family Acetobacteraceae; genus Rhodopila. The sequence goes on from NZ_LMUJ01000072.1 coordinate 164,063, forward strand.
TCGGGTGGTCTGTGAAGCTCTCCGGGGCCGCTGACCGCCGTTTGCGTTTGCTGAGCCAGCCGCGGCGGCAAAAAGCAATCAGGACAACGGCGATCTGGATACCAGCCAGGCGCCGAACGAATTTGACAGTGAAATCCTGCCCATCCCATAGTCGGTTCGGGAGAATGCCATGACCGCTGGCGCGATCGACTGCGACATCCATCCGGGCGTGCCTGACATCAAGGCACTGCTGCCGTACATGAACGAATTCTGGCAGGAATCCTTTGTCGCCCGCGGGATCGACGGGTTCGACATGATGTCCTACCCGCTGAACGCGCCGATTACCTGCCGGCCCGACTGGCGGGTGAAAGGCCAGCGGCCGGGCGCCAGCCTGGATGCGATGCGCAGCCAGGCGCTGGATGCGTTCGGCATCGGCACCGCCATCTGCAACCCGTTGACCGGCGGCCAGATCGCGGTCAGCGAGAGTATGGGGGCGGCCATTTGTTCGGCCGTCAATGACTGGATCAGGGAGCACTGGCTGGACAAGGAGCCTCGGCTGCGCGCGTCCATCGTCGTGCCCGCGCAGGCGCCGCTGCTGGCGGCCGAGGAAATCGATCGTTGCGCCAGCGATCGTCGTTTCGTTCAGGTCCTGATGCCTGTCGCCTGCGAAATGATGCTGGGGCGTTCGTATTACTGGCCGATCTGGGAAGCCGCCGCTCGACATGGGCTGCCGGTCGGCATCCATGCTGGCAGTATGCAGCGTTACGCACCCACCTCAACCGGCTGGCCGACGCATCATTTGCACGATTACGTCGCGCATTCGCAGACGTTCGAGGACCAGTTGCTCAGCCTGATGTCCAATGGGGTGTTCAACAAGTTTCCGGACCTTCGGTTTGTATTGCTGGAATCGGGCGTGACCTGGCTGCCGGGGTTCATCTGGCGTGCGGTGAAGACGTGGCGCGGGGTGCGGGCGGAGGTGCCGTGGATGAAACAATCCCCCGCCGATGTGATCCGCGAGAACATCCGGCTGACGATCCAGCCGTTCGATGCGCCTGATCGGGACGCGGTGGAACGCATCGTCGAGCAGATCGATGCCGACCATATGCTGTTGTTCGCGTCCGACTACCCGCACTGGCAGTTCGAGGGCGATGCAGTCGTGCCGCCCGGGCTGTCGGCCGACCTGCAGCAGAAGATGCGGGTGGATAACCCGTTGGCCACTTATTCCCGCCTGAAGGAGATCGTGCAGTGAACGCACCCGTCGACATGCTGGCCCGTTCAACCGATAGCCGGTTGGGCATCATCGATTGCGACGTCCATCCCTATCCGAAAGCCGGGGCGCTGAACGCCTATCTGTCGGAGCGGTGGCGGAACCATCTCGCGACTTATGGAAAGTTCAACTGCGGACCTTATGCGGATCGCGGGACGTATCCTCGGTTTTCGCCCAACACCTGCCGGCGGGATGCCTGGCCGCCCGGTGGCGGGATGCCTGGGTCAGATGTTGGTTTCATTCGTGACCAGTTGCTCGATCCGTATAACATTGCGTACGGCGTGCTGGAACCGCTGCTGGGCGGCAATGCGTCGCGCAACCTTGATGAGGCCGCCGCGCTGTGCGGGGCGATGAATGACTGGCAAGCGCATGAGTTTGTCGATGAGGAGCCTCGGCTGCGGGCGTCGATCCTGATCCCGTCGGAGGATGCCGATGCGTCGATCAAGGAGATCGAGAAGCGCGCCGGCGACTGGCGGTTCGCGCAGATCCAGTTGGGATCGAAGACGTCGGAGCCGTTGGGGCGGCGGCGGTACTGGCCGATCTTCGCGGCAGCGGAGGCCAATGGGCTGTCGATCGGGTTGCATGTCGGGGGCACCCAGAACAGTGCGCCGTCGGCCGGCGGCTGGCCTCAGTTCTATTTGGAGGATCACCATGTGCTGGTGCACTCCATGCAGAACCAGGCGGCGAGCCTGATCCTGGAGGGCGTGTTCGATGCATTTCCAAAACTGAAGGTGGTGCTGATTGAGGGCGGGTTCGCCTGGGCGCCTCAATTGGGATGGCGGCTGGATGCGCACTGGCTGAAAATGCGGGATGAGGCGCCGCTGAAGCGGAAGCCGTCGGAGTATATGAGGTCGAACCTGTGGTTCGCGACGCAGCCGGTGGAGGAGCCGGAACATCCGGATGATCTGCGGCAGGTGTTCGAGTGGATTGGGTGGGATCGAATGGTTTACTCCAGCGATTATCCGCATTGGGATTTCGACGATCCGAACCTGGCGTTCCGGTTCCAGATGTCGGAGACCGAGAAGAAGATGCTGTTCCGGGATAATGCGCTGGATGTGTATACGTTCCGGTAGAAGGTGGGCTGGATGAAGATCGACTGGGACGCGATTCCGACCGCGGGGGGCATGCGCGCCGGATCGGCTCGTAAGGGCGTTTGTGGTGATAAGATGTCGGCTGTTCTGGTGACGACATCACCCGACGCCGTGTTCGACCGGAAGACGCATTGGCACGATAACGAACAGATGCTTATCATGATCGCCGGCAGCGTCACCCTGCTAGTGGACGACAAGGAATTCGAGGCGAAACCGGGGGATCTGGTGTTCTTCCCGCCAGGGTCGCGTCACGCCGCTGTCGGGGTCGGGCAAGAGGGCGCCGTGTATTACGAGTTGTTTGCGCCGGGGCGCCCCGATCAACTGCCGGGGTGGGTGGGAAAGTCGATCCTGCGCTTCGACTGATGCGGGTTCGCGTGGTTCTGTAGTCGTAATATTCGAAATCGATATTGAGCCGATGCTTGGGATTGACGATCACGCCGTCCGTGTCACCCACGAGCGGACAAAGGCGTGGATGGCCGGGACACGCATAGCGCGCGCCCACGGCTGTCTGGCACGATTTTTGAGTCCTGAACGCACTATTTCGCTGTACAAGCCGCACGGTATTGATTCTACTCAGCTTCCGACGTTTGGC
>NZ_LMUJ01000006.1 GCF_009765975.1 Acidisphaera sp. S103
GCTTGAAAAACCGCCGTAAACGCGCGGGCTGGAACCAAGATTACCTGGAGAAAATCATCCAACGCACCGCGTGAGACATTCAAGCGATTCCCCTGGGGAAAGCCCGGGGAATCATGGCCCGTGGGGACGCGTTACAATGTGATCGAGGGTCACGGCGTGGAGCGGCTGGCAGCGCTGAGCGACGGACTGTTTGAGGGCTATCCCACCGCCGCCAGCGCGGTTCGGGCCGCCGTTTGCCCGCTGATCCACGCGCCCGCCAGCGTGCCGGCGAAGCCGACGTGGCACGCCTCGCCGGCGAACATCAGATGCCCGTCCGACACCGGCTGCGCCAACCTATCCCTGGCCTGGGCTGATCCGGGCACAGCATAGCAGTAGGCTCCGCGCACCCAGGGATCCGCGTCCCAATGGGTGACCAATGAGGTTCCGCCGGCGAACAGCCGGTCTACGCGTCCGCCGAATACCTGGCGCAGATAGGATAGGGCGAAATCCACCGCTGCCGCCTCGCCTTGCCGAGCCAGGTCCCAGGCGACAGATCCGCCGATCCAGCCCTGCACGTAATCGCGTCCCAGCGGCCAGCACTGGAACGGCATCAGCGGGTCACCCGAGCGCGCGATCATGCGGGCCACTGAGCAGTGGCCAGGCAGGTCCAGGCGATCCGGGCTGGTGGCGCGCAGGGCAACCTTCATGGCCAGTCCCATCGGCAGCGCGTGGATTGCCTCGGCAACGCGTGCCGGCAGGACCGGGTCGAATGCCAGGGTGCCGGCGGCGAGCACGCCGGTGGACACCGTGACAATGCAGGCGCCGGCGGTGATCGTGCCGGACGCCGTCTCCAGCGTGACGTGGCCGTTCGGGCCACCCCATCGTACCCGCAGAACCGGCGTGTTCAGGCGTATATCCAGGTCTTGGACCAGCCGTCGCTGCACGAAGGCGCCGACGCCGCCGTCGGGCAGCAGGTTGCTGCCGTTCAGACCGTTGCGACGCCAATCCAGGGCACTGAATTTGTCGGCGTCCACGGCGCAGATAACGGGGCCTTCCCAGGCCTCGATGGTTGCGGCCCAGGGGTCGTCGGGCAGGCGGCGGGCGATTTCGGTCAGGGGGACGTCGCCCCGCGCGGCCAGGATAGCGTCGGTGGCGGCTTCGTATCGGGACCAGGCGTTATCGTAGTCGGTCAGTTCGGCTTCAGTCGCCAGCCGGTCACCGACGAAAGTGCGTTCCTGGCGGATTTCGTCCGACCGCAGCAATTTGTCGCCGGCGGCGCGGGCGATCGGCACCAGGGGATTGTGTTCGGCGTCGTGGAACCAGATGGCGCCCATGTCGAACCAGACGCCGCCCAGCGCAGCGGGATGCGCCGTCCAGGCGCGGCCGCCGACGCGGTTGGATGCCTCCAGCACCACGGCGCGCTTGCCGGCGTCCCGCACCGCAGCCGCGGCACCCAGCCCCGCGAGGCCGGCCCCGATGATCACGACGTCGGTTTCGGTCACGCGGGGCTCCTGTGTGCGGTTATGACTGTATTCCTTGGGCCGAGGCCAAGCGATCTGCGGTGCGGATACCGGCGAAGTCGTGGGGGACCGGGCCAAGCCTCATAGTCGTCAGGATAGGTGGCAGGCGGAGAAATGTTTGGTCGGAACCGCCGCCCTGCATTCGTCATGGCCGGGCTCGTTCCGGCCATCTTCGTACCTGCGGCCGAAGCGCGGATGGCCGGGACACGCCCGGCCATGACGGCGGAAAGGTCCTGGTCGTCAAATCTTTCTCCTCGCCACCCTTATCCTGATGCCTTTGGGGCCAAGCCCGGCCATGACGCGGTTGGCGCGATCCTGGCACGGTTGGTGGCCGCAGGATGGCGCAATCCGGGGTTGGGTGGAAGGCTGGTGGCTCAGGCGACGGCGCGGGCGACTTCCTGCGGCGATTGCAGGACCAGGTGGTCGAAGTCTTTCATCAGGGTCTCGGTGATCCGGTTCGGGGTGAACTGGTGGGGGCCGATTTCGCGGACGGCGGTGACCTCGGCGGCGGTGCCGGCCAGGAAGACCTCGGTGGTTCGGGACAGTTCGGTTGGATTGATCTGCCGCTCGATCACTTTCATCTGATTGCGCTTTGCCAGGGCGATGACCGAGCGGCGGGTGATGCCGTCGAGGAAGCAGTCGGGCACTGGGGTATGCAGGTCGCCGTCGATGACGAAGAAGATGTTCGCGCTAGTGGTTTCCGCCACCAACCCGCGCCAGTCCAGCATCATGGCGTCGGCGTAGCCTTCCTGCTCCGCCTTCAGCTTGGACAGGGAGCCGATCATGTAGAGGCCTGATGCCTTGGCGTGGACGGGGGCGGTTTCCGGCGGCGGGCGGCGCCACTTTGCCTCGCCCATGCGGATGCCCTGCATCCGGTTCGTGCCGAAGTAGCTGGGCCAGGGCCAGGCGCCGATGGCGAGGTGGATGGAGGTTCCGGTCGCGGACACGGCCAGTTGTTCGGAGCCGCGCCAGGCGATGGGGCGGACGTAGCCGTCGGTCAGGTTGTTGGCTTTCAGCACGGCGTTGCAGGCGGCGTCGATTTCGTCCGCCGTCCAGGGGATGTCGAAGTTCATGATGCGGCCGGAGTTGATCAGCCGCTGGGTGTGATCGCGCAGGCGGAAGATGTTACCGGCATAGGCGCGCTCACCCTCGAAGACGGCGCTGGCATAGTGCAGGCCATGCGATAGAACATGCAGCTTCGCATCCCGCCAGGGAACCAGGGAACCGTCCAGCCAAAGCCAGCCGTCTCGGTCGTCGAAAGGAAGTAACGTCATGGCCGCTCGCTCCGTAATTTTGTTGCTCTCAGCCCCATGAACTTAAAACGCAGTCACGTATTAAGTCAACAATACTGACCTATTTCGGAAGCGAATATCAGGCATGCTCAAAGCCAAGGCCCGCGAGTCGAGATTCATCCCGCCGCCCAAACTGCCGCCGCCCACGCCGGTCGTCGATTTGGGGGATGCGGAGATGCGGCTCGCGCAGGATCTGCTGTTCTTCGCCTATCGCGGGTTCACCAATGTCGCCGACAAGGTGCTGGAGGAACCGGGCCTGGGGCGGGCGCATCATCGGGCGTTGCACTTCATCGGCCGCAACCCGGGGATCACGGTGTCCGGGCTGCTGGCGATCCTTCGCATCACCAAGCAGTCGCTGGCGCGAGTGCTGAACGCGTTGGTGGATGAGGGGTATGTGGTGCAGGCGCCGGGTTACGAGGATCGCCGCCTGCGCTTGCTGACGCTGACGGAGAAAGGCCAGGCGCTGGAGGCGCAACTGTTCGACGCCCAGCGCGAGCGGGTCGCCCAGGCCTACCGGACGGCCGGCCCGCAGGCGGTGCAAGGGTTTCGTTCGGTGATGCGCGCCATGATGGACAAGGGCGCGCGTGACTATATGGACGGCACGGGTTCACCGGAAGACGCCTGACAAGGAGAATACCGGACGCAATGCCAAACGAAGCAACGGACGACTGTCACATCCTGGTGGTGGAGGACGATTCCCGATTGCGGGAACGGCTTTCACGCTATTTGTCGGGGGAGGGTTTCCGCGTCACCGCCGCCAGCGACGCCGCCGAGGCTCGGACCCAACTGCGCGCGATCAATCCGGATCTGATGGTGCTGGACGTGATGATGCCGGGCGAAAGTGGCCTGGACCTGACCCAATCGCTGCGCCTGGAGCAAAACCACGTCCTGCCGATCCTGCTGCTGACCGCGCGCGGCGCGCCGGAAGACCGTATCGCCGGGTTCGAGGCCGGGGCCGACGACTACCTGGGCAAGCCGTTCGAGCCGCGCGAACTGGTGCTGCGCATACGGGCATTGCTGCGCCGGGCGCCGCCGTCCGCGGTGGAGGCGCCGACGGGACCGGTGCGCATCGGCGAGGCGGAATTCGACCCGGCGCGCGGCGAACTGCGCGATGCCGATGGCCCGATCCGGCTGACCGGCGGTGAGGCGGCGCTGCTGGCGGCGCTCGCCCGCAAACCCAATGAGGTCCTGTCGCGGGAGGAGATCGCCGAGGCGCTGGGCATGGACGATTCCGGCGAACGCGCGGTCGATGTCCAGGTGGTCCGCCTGCGCCGCAAAATCGAGGCCGATCCGCGCGAGCCGCGCTTTCTGCACACCGTGCGCGGGCGGGGCTATATCCTGAAGCCCGGGGTCTGAGATGCACAGCCGGGTCCAGCTTCCGTTCGGTCGTTCGGTCAAGCGGTTCATGCCGCGGGGCCTGCTGGGCCGTACCCTGCTGATCATGCTGGTGCCACTGATCGTGGTGCAGGCCATTGCGTTGCAACTGTTCTACGGCAATCACCTGAGCATCGTGTCACGCCGCCTGTCCGACGCCATCGCCGGCGAAATCGCCTACACCGTCGAATTGCTGCATCAGACCCATAGTCCCGCCGACCGCGAATGGGTGCTGGAAATGGCGCGCGAAGAGTTTCTCCTGGGGATCAGGCTCGAACCCGGTGCGGTGCTGGAGCGGCGCAAGCAGGCCAATATCCTGGGGCCGATGGACGACGATCTCGCCGCCGCCCTGCGGCAGAAATTCAACGTGCCGTTTACGATGGACTGGACGTCCGATCCCACCCTGGTGCTGATCCGGCTGCAGCTTCCGGACGGCGTGTTGGATGTGCAGGCGCCGCGCAAGCGCCTGGCGATCGGCACGCTGTTCCTGTTCGTCGGCTGGGTGGTTGGTTCGGCACTGCTGCTGTTCGGTATCGCCGCCCTGTTCATGCGCAACCAGGTGCGCGCCATCCGCCGCCTGGCGCGGTCGGCCGAGGCGTTCGGCATGGGCCGCGATGTGCCGATGATCCGGCCGGAGGGTGCGTCCGAGGTGCGTCAGGCCGCCACCGCCTTCAATCGCATGCAGGACCGCATTCGCCGCTTCCTGGCGCAGCGCACCGAGATGTTGGCCGGCGTGTCGCACGACTTGCGCACGCCGTTGACCCGGCTGCGCCTGGCGCTGGCGATGCTGCCGCGCACCGACGAATTGCGGCAGGACGTGACCGAAATGACTGCCGACGTGGAGGAAATGGACCGCATGATCGGCGGGTACCTGGCGTTTGCTCGGGGCGAGGGGATCGAGCAGGCCGAACCGGTCAACCTGTCGTCCATTCTGGATGATGTCGCGGCCGGCGCCCGCCGGGCCGGGACGGTGCTGGATCTGGACGTGCCGGCGGACCTGACGCTGAAGCTGCGTGGCGACGCGGTCCGGCGTGCCATCACCAATCTGGTGGACAATGCGCGCCGGCATGCCAGGCACGTGGCGCTGGGTGCGGTGGCGCAGGGACGATCGGTGTTGGTCACGGTGGACGATGACGGGCCGGGTATCCCGGCCGACAAGCGGGAGAGCGTGTTCCGCCCGTTCGAAAGCGGGTCCTCCGGCGGCACCGGCCTCGGATTGACCATCGCTCGGGACATCGTGCGTGCGCATGGCGGGGAGATCGTGCTGGAGGATAGTCCGATGGGCGGGCTGCGGGCGCGGATACGACTACCGGTGTAATGAATTAGAGGTGCACGCCGCGTTCGAGGATCTCGAGCGTGTATTCGCGGTAGGTCATGCCTAGTTCCTCGGCCCGAGCCAGGCGGCGTAGCGCGATTTCTCTAGGCGGTGTCTTCCAGGCGCGTTTGTGGGCTCGGCGCCAGCACCATGATCGCCATGACGCGGCGCCTGGGTCCTCGGGCGGGTCGGGATCGAGCGGTGGACCGCCGTTATGGCCGATCAGGGCTGTGTCCGGCATGGTTCGTGGTTCCTTGAGCGTAAGGATGGATCATGGCCGGCACACCACCAGGGCATAGTGCGCGTTTGTTGGCCCGGGGGCGGTGAATTGAGTTGGGCCGAACAGCCGGAAACGCAGGCAGTCGCCGGGTTCCAGGTGATGCGTTTTGCCGTCGACGGTCAGGGCGAGGGTGCCGCCGAGCATCCAGATATGTTGTTCCAGGCCTTGTACCGCGGGGGCGGCGTAGTTGATCGTTTTGCCGGCGGGCAGCACGCCTTCCACCAGTTCGGCGTCGAGTCCGGTGGCGGGCGGTGACACCCCGCGCCGGCGGAAACCGGTTTCCGGATCGATCCAGGTGGCCTGGTCGACGGCGCGGACGTGCTGGGGTGCTTCGCCCTCGGTTTCGGCGATCAGGCGCGACATGGTGCGGCCGTAAGCGGTGCAGAGGCGACCGAGCAGACTGGCGGTGGGGCTGGTTTCGCCGCGTTCGAGGCGGGAGAGGGTGGTTCGGCTGACCCCGCTGCGTTCGGCGAGCGTGTCCAGTGACCAGCCGCGTTCGGCCCGAAGGCTGGCGAGGCGGGCGGCCAGGCGGGCATCCAGGTCGGTGGGGGTTGTGCTCGCGATGTCCATATGTGGGATAATATACCGAATACGGGACGCGTCAACGAGCACGTTCTTCGCTCAAGCAGACGCGGGGGGCAGGAGATCGGCAAGGGAAGGGGGTGGGAAGCCGTTTCGGTCTCGAGCCGGCAGGCGGGGTGAACCGGCGGATTACGGCGAGGGTCTTGGGCGTAAACTGACAGACCCGCACGATTGCATCGACCGAGTCCGCGTTTCGTCAACGCGCATTGTCACCGTCGAAGTGCGGTTATGACCTGTCCTCGGCAAGAGCCGTGGTCAACGCGACGAAAGCCTGCTGAATTGGACCGATCTGGTCCTTCAGGTCCTTGTCAGGCGTGACGGGGGCGCCCTGGATCACTTCATTCGACAGGGTAATGCCGGGCATCGTCGGGATGACGCGCATTCCCACCCCTTGGGCGACCTGGGCAAGCTGGGCAGCGCATTTTCCGCCACCATGGCCGCCGTAGCTGATGATCACTAGGGGCTTGCCGCGCCATTCGTTGTAGAGATGGTCGATCGCGTTCTTGAGCGGGGCGGGGTACCCCCAGTTGTATTGCGGCGTCACGAACACGAAGGCGTCCGCGCCAGCGATCTTGGCGCTCCATGCCCGCGTGTGCTCATGGACGTAGCGGCCCAGCGCTGGGATGTCTGGCTCGTCGTCTGTTGGCAATCGCCAGTTCGCCAAGTCCACCAATTCGCACCTTAATCCGGTAGAGACGCGTGCGATCTCGGCGATCCAGGTGGCAAGCGTCGGACAGAGCCGATTGGCGCGGGTGCTGCCCATGATTATGAGGATGATGGGCGATGGGGTCGCCTTGGTGGATTTTCTGTGTATCATGCACATGGTTATAACGCTGTTTCGAGGTGCTGTAAAGCGTGCATGATACACATGATATCGATATGCTGGCGGGCGCGCTTCTGGACCTGCTCGCGGTATTGAACAGCCCGCGGCAGGACGAGGTGCTGTTGCAGGCGGCTGGCGTCACGCTCGACCGGGCACTGTTTCCGCTGCTGGTGCGGATCGGTGCGTCAGGCTCGCTTGGGGTGGTGGACCTCGCGGATCAAAGTGGTCGGGACCATTCGACGATCAGCCGGCAGGTCGCCAAGCTGGAAGCGCTGGGCCTGATTATCCGGCAGGTGGCGGCGCACGATCAACGTGTCCGTGAGGCGTGTATCACGGAGGCGGGGCGACGGATGGTGTCGGCCATTACGAAAGGCCGCCGGCGTCTGTTAGGCGAGCTTCTCCGCGACTGGAGCCGGGAGGACCGCGGCACGCTGGCGCGGCTGAACCGGAGACTGGCGGATGGGATGAAAGCGGCGCGGCGATTGTAGGGTCGTTTCGTTGCTTTACCGTCGTCCCGATGTCCTGGACGCCGTGACTTCGATGGCGAAATATCCCGCTGCCAGTCTGGCGTTCGGAGCCGACACAGATTCGGGCGATACCCGCTTCCCGGACACTTTGCATCAGATGCGGCGCATCTCGAGGTTTTCCGGCCGGAACCGAAGCACGAATCATGGCCCCGGTAGCCCCTGTTATGGCGTGGGCCCGGAACTATGGCATCATCTCCTTCGTAAAAAACGGAGGCCTTTATGCCCGGTGCGCTCGACCACCTTCTCGTCCTCGACCTGACCAGCCATCTATCGGGGCCGTACTGCGCCATGCTGCTGGCCGACCACGGGGCCGAGGTCATCAAGATCGAGCCGCCGAAAGGGGATTCCGCCCGCGGCATGCCGCCGTTCATCAACGGCGAAAGCGCGCCGTTTATGACTTGGAACCGCAACAAACGCTCCGTCGTCATGGATCTGAAGCAGGCGGCTGATAAAGAGGCGCTGCTGAAGCTGATCGACCAGGCGGACATCCTGGTGGAGAACTATCGGCCGGGTGTGCTGGCTCGGTTGGGTTTCGGCTGGCCGGTGCTGCACCAGCGCAACAAGCGGCTGATCCTGGCGTCGATCTCGGGGTTCGGGCAGACCGGGCCGTACAGCTCGCGCGGCGGGTTCGACCTGATCACCCAGGCGATGTCCGGCCTGATGAGCACCAACGGTCCCGCCGACGGCGATCCGTTCCGGTTGCCGATCGCGATCTCCGACGTCACCGCCGGTATGTTCCTGGCGTTTGGCGTGCTGGCGGCGGTGGAGGCTCGGCATCGCACCGGCGAAGGCCAGCATGTGGAGACGTCACTGCTGGAGGCGGCGACTTCGCTCGCGGTGTATGAATCGGCGCATTATTTCGCCACCGGCACGCGCCCCGAACGGCTGGGACAGGCGCATCGTGGCAGCTCGCCATACCAGTGTTTCCAGACCACTGACGGCTACATCACCATCGGCGCGTCACAGCAGAAATTCTTTGCCCAGCTTTGCGAACTGGTGGGTGCGCCTGAGCTTGTGGGTGATCCGCGCTTCGCCAACAACGCCGAACGGGTGAAGCACAACGACGCGCTGGTGGCGCTGCTGGCCGGGAAGTTGCGCACGCAGCCATCTGCCCATTGGCTGGAGGCGTTGGAAAAGCTGGGAATCCCCGCCGGCCCGGTGCTGCACTATGATGAGGTCTACACCGATCCGCAGATATTGGCCCGAGACATGGTGGTGGAAACCAACCATCCAGTCACCGGTCCGTTCCGCACCATGGGCGTTACGGTCAAACTGTCCGCCACACCGGGATCTGTCCGGCGCGCTGCCCCTCGTTTGGGCGAGCATACGCAGGAGGTCCTGAACGAACGAAAGGCAGCCGAATAATGTCCGTCCAATCCGACAAAGCCGAACGGTTCCGTGCCCTGCATGCGGAGACCTTCGTCATCGCCAATGCCTGGGATGCCGGGTCCGCCCGCATTCTGACCGCGCTGGGTTTCAAGGCGCTGGCCACGTCCAGCGGTGCCTGTGCCGGCGTCCTGGGGCGGCGAGACGGGATGGTCACGCGGGATGAGGCGCTGGCGCATTGCAAGGCGGTCGTCGATGCCACCGACCTGCCGGTGTCCGCCGATCTGGAGAAGGGTTTTGGCGATTCGCCTCGTGCTGCCGCCGATACGATTCGTCTGGCCGCCCATATCGGGTTGGTCGGCGCATCGATCGAGGACGCGACTGGCGATTCGGCCCATCCGCTGTTCGACCCGTCGCATGCCCAGGAGCGCATCGCTGCTTCGGTGGAGGCTGCTCGTTCCGTGGCGTTTCCGTTCACCCTGACCGCTCGGGCGGAGAACTATCTGCGTGGCAATCCAGATCTGGACGACACGATCCGGCGATTGCGGTCGTTCGAGGCGGCGGGCGCCGACGTGCTGATGGCGCCCGGGTTGCCCGATCTGGACGCGGTGCGGGCGGTGTGTGCGGCGTTGTCGAAGCCGGTGAACTTCATGGCCGGGATCAAGGGCAAATCCTTCACCGTGGCGGCGCTGGGGCAGGCTGGGGTGAAGCGGGTCAGCCTGGCGACGTCACTGTATCGCGCGGCGATGACCGGGCTGGTGAACGCGGCGAAGGAAGTCTCGGAGAGCGGAACGTTCGGATACCTGGATGATTCGCTGGCCACGCCGGCGTTGAACGCGTTCATGCAGGGTTAGCCGTTCTCGGGGTGGCGGAAGTGTTCGGTCACCTCGGCGACGATGAAACCGAACTTGCTGACGGTGGTGCGGATCATCACGGTGCCGTCGTCGAGGCGGTACATCCATTGGTTCATCGTGACATTCGCCAGCGCGTTGCCGGGGTGACGCGCCAGCACCCATTGCCAATGGAAAATGTTACCGTCCACGTCGCCTCTGGCGGTGCCGACCATGTCGTTGGCCGTCGCCTCGAACCGATCGGGGCCGCTGCGCCATAGCGTCCAATCTCGTTGCTGCGTCGTGCCGTCCTGGAAGGTCAGATGCTGCACCATCAGCAGCCGATCGGTTCCCTGCTTTTGCCCGTGACTGTCGGTCACGACCCACTCCGACGGGGCACCCGAGCGATGTTCGATCACACCCCATGAATGGGTATGACCACTGAAGAAGGCGATCGGGTCGAAGGCCGGTCCCGAACCGACGGCTGGGCTGCGCTTTCCGTGGCAACCGGCGAGCAGGAACACGGCCATGCAGCAGGCAAGCAAAGAGGGGCGCACGTTTCTGTCCTCGGTTAGCAGGGCCGCCTGGTTGGCAGCCTCGATCCTCGATACGAAGGCAGGGCGGGAATAGTTCAGCCCCGGCACGAAATACCGCCGTCACGGCGACGCGGCACGGAGGATGGACAGGAGGAGGAGGGTGGGCGCAAAGTGTGGCCATGCGCTCGGTTCTTGCTTTTGGCTTGTTGATCATCCTCGCCGGCTGTTCGGGTGGTCCGGCGGCTTACGGGATCACCGGACCCGGCACACAGCCAGTGCCGGTTGCACGTAGTGCTGATGAAACGCCGGACACGGCCCCGACCCCGGGGGTATCTACCGTCGGCACGTCGTTCGGACCGAGCAACAACGGACCGACGACGGGGAACAGCGGGTTCTGGGGGTATAATAACTGAGGTGGCGGTGTCGGCGTCCTCTCGAACGCCGATACCTATCGGATCAGGCTGACAGAGCTGTCGGCTCGGTCCTCAGCCGCTTTACCAGCAGCTTGTTCAGCGCGTGGACATAAGCCCGGGCTGACGCCACGATGGTATCCGCGTCGGCGCCTTGGCCATCGACCATCTTGCCGTTTTCTTCCAGCCGCACCGTGGTTTTCGCCTGGGCGTCGGTGCCCTCGGTGACCGCGCCGACCGAGAACAGCACCAAGTTCGCGGTGTGCGGGAAGATCGCCTGGATGGCGGCGAATGTCGCGTCCACCGGGCCGTTGCCCTCCGACGAAGCCGACCGCGTCTTGCCGTCGATTTCCAGTTCCAGTTCGGCGCGCGCCGGTCCCTTCGACCCGGCATGCAGGTCCAGGGAGACGAAGCGGATGCGTTCGTGGTCGCGCATCACCTCGTCATCGACCAGGGCGACGACGTCTTCGTCGAACACCACCTTCTTGCGGTCGGCGAGGTCCTTGAAGCGGCGGAACGCGTCGTTCAACTGGTTGTCGCCGATCTTGTAGCCCAGCGTGTTCAGCTTGTCGCGGAACGCGGCTCGGCCGGAGTGCTTGCCCAGCACCAGGCTGTTCTTGGTCCAGCCGACGCTCTCCGGCGTCATGATCTCGTAGGTGGCGGCCATTTTCAGCACGCCGTCCTGGTGGATGCCGGCTTCGTGCGCGAAGGCGTTGCGCCCGACGATGGCCTTGTTCGGCTGGACGTCGAAGCCGGTGATGGTGGCGAGCAGGCGGGACATCCGCAGCAGATGGGTGGTCTGGATGTTGTTGGCGTAAGGCATCGCATCCTGGCGGGTGCGGATGGCCATCACCAGTTCCTCCAGTGACGCGTTGCCGGCGCGTTCGCCGATGCCGTTGATGGTGGTTTCCACCTGGCGGGCGCCGGCGCGGATGGCGGCGAGGGTGTTGGCGACGCCCATGCCCAGGTCGTTGTGGTTATGGGTGGACAGGATCACGGTCTCGATGCCGGGAACCCGAGCGCGGATCTGCGCATACATCCGTTCCATGTCCTCGGGCAGCGCGTAGCCGACGGTGTCGGGCAGGTTGATGGTGGTGGCACCGGCCTTGATCGCGGCCTCCACACAGCGGGCCAGGAAATCGGGATCGCTGCGGGTGGCATCCTCGGCCGACCATTCGACGTCGTCGGCGTGTTGGCGGGCCAGCTTGATCGAGTCCACTGTCGCCGCGATGACCTCATCGGGTTCCAGCCGCAACTTGTACTTCATGTGCAGGTCGCTGGTGGCGATGACGATGTGGATACGCTTGCGCTTGGCATTGCGCAGGGCGTCCGCCGCTCGCAGCACGTCCTGGGCGCCGGCGCGGGCCAGGCTGGCGATCACCGGCGTGTCGTCGCGCTGGCCGACGCTTTCGGCGATGGCCTTGACGCTCTCGAAGTCACCGGGGGAGGCGATGGCGAACCCGGCCTCCATGACGTCGACGCCCAGTTCGGTCAGGGCTTCGGCCATGCGGATCTTTTCCGTCAGATTCATGGAGAACCCGGGCGATTGCTCGCCGTCGCGCAGGGTGGTGTCGAAGATGATGATGCGGTTGTCGTCCAGCTTGCCGAAGCTGGGATGGTTGATGCTCATTGGGTGGTTCCTCGGGATGGTGATGCGACATTAGCCTCAGGGGTTCCCCTGAGCGAGCCGGCATTCAGCAACCCGGCGCGACGCTCAGGGGCGGCTAAGTCGAAGGAGGAGGAGCAGGCCGGACAGGCACGCGGGACCGGACGCGGGGGCGTCGACAGTCAGGTTCGCAAAGGGCGCGCCGTGGGACATGATGAGATTCATAACCGGGATGGGGGCGGGATGCAACAGGGACAGCGGCTGGGCAGGGCGACCGCACTTGATGCCGCCGCCATGCCGATGGTGTGGTTGCGTGGCCGAAGCGGGACGTCATCAGCCCACATGGCGGGGATTTGGATCGGGGCCCGGGAGTCAGAAGCCGTATGGCCACCGTCCGATGCGGCCGGCGAGGGTCGACTCAATGCATGGGCCAATGCTCGGGCCAATGCACGGAATGCTATCGAATGAAAATTCTTTTTCGTGAGATTCCGTGCGAACGGCATGTGCGCCTGATTGGTTTCCTGTTGGCGCGAAACACGAAACTGCGTGGCCTCGCGGAGGCGGAACAATACGATGTCGACTGGAACGCCCTAAAAGCAGCGCGGCCGGCAAGAACCTCGAGTGGAAAGGTCTTTCAAGCCGCTTGAGCTGACGTCCGGCATATTGCGGGTGGGCTTGGATCGGGGCATTGTGTCGGACTTTCTGTATTGCACGATGGCCTTCGCGTTTCGCCGATCCCGGTGGCGCCGACGAAACGCCGGGTGGCCAATTCATTCGTCACGGGGCATTTGTCAAGGGCATAATTGTTCCCATCTGAAACAATCAGCAACCCCCCGGTGGACAGGCGTCGTTCCGCCCGTCACGCTCGGGGCGCGAACACAGAACCGGATCCAACGATGCTCCCTGACGCCACCCTTCAAGATGCCGAATCGCTTCTCACCGCCTGCCGGTCCAAGGGGATCATGCTGGCCACCGCCGAAAGTTGCACCGGCGGTCTGATTGCCGCGGCGTTGACCGCGATCGCCGGATCCTCGGACGTCGTGGACCGCGGCTTCGTCACCTATTCCAACGAGGCAAAGAACCAGATGATCGGCGTGCCGATGCCGCTGATCGACACCCATGGCGCGGTCAGCGAGGAAGTCGCCCGAGCCATGGCCGAGGGCACGCTGGCTCGATCCCACGCCGCCATCGTGGTATCGGTGACAGGCGTGGCCGGTCCCGGCGGCGGCAGTGTGGAGAAGCCGGTCGGCCTGGTCTGGTTCGGGCTCGCCCAGACCGGGAAGCCATCGACCACCGACCGGCAGGTTTTTCCCGGCGACCGTACGGCGGTGCGCGCTGCCACGGTTGCGCATGCGTTCAAAATGATCCGGGCAGCCCTCTGACCGGGAGGCGCCTGGCTTCCTATCTAGCACCCTAGGAGGACCCCGACATGCAAGCGACGTTGAACGGACACCTGATCGCCGAGAGCGACGATATCGTGGAAAGCGGCGGCTATGCCTATTTTCCGCCCGAGGCGACGCATCTGGAATTGCTTGTGAAGGCGCCAAAAACCGAGTCCGATCATGCCTGCCCGCACGGTGTGCAGTTCTACGATGCGGTGCTGGATGGCACCCGGCACGAACGGGCCGCCTGGTCGTATGAGAGGCCGCAGCCGAAGATGCAGGCGGTCGGCGGCCGGTTCGGCTTCTGGAAAGATGTCAAAGTCGCCTGACCGGGGAACCCGCGGCGGCTTTTGACGTTTGCGTTCGCGTCGTGGCGCGGGACGTGTGCTGCCCGATTCACTCGTTCGCCGGGTGAATGAGCAACCAGGGGAGGACACGGGCATTCGATCCACGGCCGGCAAGCAGGCGCTCAACCCGGAGGCGGCCGTCGATCGGCATACCCTGTCGCTTCGTGGGCTGGACGGCATAAACTTGCTTATGGCCGATGTGCGGGACGGGGTGGGGCCGTTTTTGTCGGTGTTCCTCAAGGCGTCGCGCCACTGGGACCCGGGCGCGATCGGACTGGCCATGGGGGCGTCCTCGATCGCCGCGGCACTCTGTCAGGTCCCGGCCGGGCTGCTTGTGGATGGGACGCACGCGAAGCGGCTGCTGATCGCCGGTTCGGGACTGATGGTGGGCGTGGGCTGCCTGGTGATCGTGGCGGTGCCGCGCTTCTGGGCGGTCATCGCGGCGCAAGCGGTGCTGGGATCGGCGTCGGCTGTGATCCCGCCAGCGATCGCTGCCCTCTCGCTTGGTCTGGTTGGGCGGCGTTTGCTGGATGCGCGGATCAGCCGCAACGAAGGCTTCAACCATGCCGGCAACCTGAGCGCCGCCGTGCTGGCCGGGACCTTGGGGCACTATTTTGGCACAAACTGGATCTTCTATCTGGTCTGCGCCTTCGCCCTGGCGAGCGCGGCGATCGTCGCCCTGATCGACCCGAAAGCGATCGACCACGAGCAGGCGCGCGGCGGCGAGGACCCCAACCACAACGGTGAGCCGATCCGGTTTCGTGAGCTTCTGAGACGGCGGGACCTGATGATCTTCCTGGCGTCGGTGGTGCTGTTCCACTTCGGCAACGCCGCGATGCTGCCGATGGCCGGTCAGGTGCTGGCACAGACACATCCGGGATCGGACACGATCGCCCTGTCGGCTTGCATCATCGCCGCTCAGTTCGTCATGGTCGGCGTTGCCTGGGGTGTCGGGCAGGCCTCGGCGCGCGGGATTGGCCGTAAACCGATCTTCCTGGTCGCGTTGGCCGTGCTGCCGGTCCGGGGTCTTTTGTTCTCCGTCACTGTCAGTCCGTATGCCGTGGTGGGCATCCAGTTGCTCGATGGCGTGGCGGCGGGCATTTTCGGGGTGATTTCGGTGCTGATCGCATCCGATCTGATGCGCGGCACCGGCCGGTTCAACCTGGCACAAGGGCTGATGGCGTTGGCGGTCGGCGTGGGCGCAACGCTCAGCAACGCGACGGCCGGCTTTGTCGTGCAGTGGTTCGGCTATGCCGACGGGTTTCTGTATCTGGCCGCGATCGCGGGCTGCGCACTGGTTTTCTTTGCACTGCTGATGCCGGAGACGAAGGCCACGGCTGATGCCTCACCACGCGCCGAGGTCGCGTGACCGGGGGGCTGATTGCCATGCCCTGGGTGATCTGGGGCATCGCCGCCGTGGCCACCGCCGGGGTGATCGTCCGGCCGTTCGCATGGCCCGAGTTCATTTGGGCCGTCACCGGGGCGGTGCTGCTGGTGGTCCTCGGCCTGCTGTCGCCGGCCGATACGCTGACCGGCGTGGCGAAGGGCACCGATGTCTATCTGTTCCTGACCGGGATGATGCTGCTGGCCGAAATCGCCCGGCAGGAGGGGTTGTTCGACTGGCTGGCGGCGTGGGCGGCGGTGCATGCGAAGGGGTCGGCGACACGGCTGTTCAGCCTGGTATTCGCGGTGGGCACGATCGTGACGGTGTTCCTGTCCAACGACGCGACCGCCGTGGTGCTGACGCCCGCCGTCGCCGCGGTGGCCCGGGCGGCGAAGGTGAAGGAGGCGTTGCCCTACCTGCTGGTCTGCGCCTTCATCGCCAACGCCGCGAGCTTCGTACTGCCGATCTCCAATCCGGCGAACCTGGTGATCTACGGCAGTCACATGCCAAGGCTGTTGCTGTGGCTACCGGCCTATGCGTTGCCGTCGGCGCTGTCGATTGCGTCGACCTATCTGGTTCTGCGCTGGAGTCAGCGTGGGCATTTGCGCCATCCGGTGGCGACCCAGATCGCGGTGCCGGTGCTGACTCCGGATGGGAAACTGGCGGCGTTGGGCATCCTGGCCACGTCCATCGTGCTGCTGGTGTCGTCGGCGTTCGATGTGCAACTCGGCCTGCCCACGTTCCTGGCTGGCGCAGCGACGGCCATGCTGGTGCTGACCCGATCCGCGCTCGGGCCGATGGCGGTGCTGAAAAACATCCCCTGGGGCGTGCTGCCGTTGGTCGCCGGGCTGTTCGTGCTGGTGGAGGCGCTGGA
The DNA here is from genome assembly GCF_009765975.1 of Acidisphaera sp. S103. Lineage (GTDB taxonomy): Bacteria > Pseudomonadota > Alphaproteobacteria > Acetobacterales > Acetobacteraceae > Rhodopila. The sequence goes on from NZ_LMUJ01000006.1 coordinate 16,388, forward strand.
AACCACCGGTGTCACCAACGATCTGGCCGTGCTGCTGGATCAGTTGGTGCGGCGGTCGGCGGCGGAGGCGGCCTGGGTGTCGGGCGTGGTGCTGGCTGTCGGTGTCAACCTGGTGAATAACCTGCCCGCCGGATTGGTGGCGGGGCGTGTGGTGGCGCTGGCCAAAGTCCCCGAACACGTGCGCGCCGCGGTGCTGATCGGGGTCGATCTGGGGCCGAATTTGTCTGTGACGGGATCGCTGGCGACGATCCTGTGGCTGACGGCGCTGCGACGGGAGGGCGTGCGGGTCACCGCATGGCGGTTCTTGGCCCTGGGGGCACTGGTCATGCCGCCGGCGTTGGTGCTGGCGCTCGCCGGGGCCTTCGCGTTTGGTTAGAGCGCTTACAAGCTGACTGTGAACAGTCAGCGCGCTCTAACTCTTTGTTTGATCGCGTGATTCACGCCCTGTTGGCGTTCCGCCCAGGGCGACCACGCTTTAGCATCCGATCGCAGAGAAGCGTGAGTCGCGACGAGACCACGATTCGCTGCGTGAATCGGATACGTCGGTGCGGCTGGTCTCATATTGGCCGATTTGCGCCGCGGCCGGGTGCATGAGACCATGCCGATCCGCTCCGCTTCAGCATCGAGGGTGTCCGCGATGGTCTATTACACCAAAGTCCTTCAAGCGGATGAAACCGTGCGGTACGTTGGTGGACTGCATTGGACGATCTACCGGAACGCAATCCTGCTGGCTGTGGTGGCGGTCGCGGCGCTGACCGCCTGTCTCAGCGTGTCGGGCGATTGGCAACTCATCGTTCTGGCCGTTGCCGGGCTGTTTCTGTTGCTGGCCGGGGTGTCGTTCCTGGGGGCGTGGTTTGTTCGGATTACCACGGAAATCGTGGTGACCGACAGGCGGATCATCCACAAGGTCGGTTGGATTGCGCGCCGGACCGAGGAGATGAACATCACCAAGGTCGAAACCGTCGATGTCAGCCAGGGGATCGGTGGCCGGATTTTCAACTATGGGACGGTTGCCATCAGGGGCATCGGCGGCGGCTGGGAACCGTTGCGCCGGGTCGGCTCGCCGCTGGAATTACGCAACGCCATTGTCGTCGGGTAGGGCGTTTTTGGGGTGATTCACGCCTTCCGGCCGTTGGCCTCGGGCGAGCCCGGCTCCAGAAAACACGCATCGCCATAGGAGTGGAATCGGTAGCCGGCTTCCACCGCATGCGAGTAGGCGGCGAGGATCCGTTCCCGTCCGGAAAGTGCCGAGACCAGCATCAGCAGGGTGGAGCGGGGCAGGTGGAAGTTCGTCACCAGCCGATCCACTGCCTTGAACCGGTAGCCGGGCAGGATGTACAGCGCGGTCTCGCCCAGGAATGGCCGTACGGTCCCGTCGGGTTGTGCGGCACTTTCCAGCAGGCGCAGGCTGGTGGTTCCGACGGCGATCACCCGGCCGCCGTTTCGCCTCGCCTGGTTGATCGTTTCGGCGGTCTCTGGGGTGATTTCGCCGCGTTCGGCATGCATCCGGTGGTCGGTCACCCGGTCCACCCGCACCGGCAGGAACGTGCCGATCCCGACATGCAGCGTGACGGTGACGCGCTTGACGCCGGCGGCTTCCACGTCCGCCAGCAGGGCAGGGGTGAAATGCAGGCCTGCGGTTGGTGCGGCCACGGCGCCCTGACGTCGGGCGAACACCGTCTGGTAGTCGATGGCGTCGGCCGGGGTCGGCCCGTCCGGCCGGTGGATATAGGGCGGCAGGGCCAGCACGCCGGCCTGCTCGAACGCCTGCATCAAGGGCTCGCCGTCGAGGTTGAATTCCAGGCCGATGCTGCCGTCGGGGTCCTTGTCGGCAACCCGGGCGGTCAGCACGGGAGAGCCTTCGATCGCCAACATGTCGCCGGTGCGCAGGCGGCGGCCGTTGCGGGCGAGGGCCTTCCAAACGCCGTCGGCCCGTGGCCGGTCGAGGGTGAGGCCGATCCGGGCGTTCCCGCGCGTGGCCTGGAGTTGCGCCGGGAAGACCCGGGTGTCGTTTGCCACCAGGATGTCGCCGGGGTGCAGCAGGGAGGGCAGGTCGCGGATCGTCAGGTCGGTCAGGCCGTCCGAGCGGATGTGCAGCATGCGGGCGGCGTCGCGGGGCCGAACGGGCTCGTGGGCGATGCGGCTGGGGGGAAGATGATAGTCGAAGTCGGCCAGGGTCAGGTCCGAGATGGTGTTGGCCGTCATAGAATTGGAACCGCAAATGAACGCAGATGAATGCAAATAATGCCAGGCCGTGCTGGCATCGACATGGTTACCTCGTGTTGGCCCGGCGTCGATCCGGGCCATGCAATCGAACACTCCACTGCCTTGGAAGGCTTGCCTATAACGACCCGGAAGGGGGCGGGAGTCAGTCCAGGAAAGCCGGCAACGTTCGACTGTCTTCTATTTGCGTTCATCCGCGTTCATCTGCGGTTCCAGATGTCTTCCATCGATCGCACGTCACCGCGGCTGATACGACGAAATCTCGACCAAGTTGCCGTCGGGATCGCGACAGTACACCGACTGAATCGGGCCGAGGGCGCCGGCTTTCTCCACCGGTCCTTGCAGGATCTGCACGCCGTTGTCGTGCAGGTGGCCGACGACCTCATCCGGGGGGACCGCCGTGATGAAACACAGATCGGCGGCGCCCGGCTCGGCGCAGACGCCGGTCGGCCACGATCTGACATCGGCGTCGATCGGGCGCAGGTTGATCTTCTGGCCGCCGAATTTCAGCGCGGTGCGGTGTTGCGGGCCGAAATCCTCCCGCTCCATCCCCAGCACGCGCTGATACCAGGCGGCGCTGAGTTCCACGTTCGTGACGTTCAGCACGACGTGGTCGATCCGGTCGATGGTGAAGCGCATTATCCCAACCCGTCGTAGAAATCGTTGCCCTTGTCGTCCATGACGATAAAGGCGGGGAAGTCCTCGACCTCGATCCGCCAGATCGCTTCCATGCCGAGTTCGGGGAACTCCAGCACCTCGACCTTGCGGATGCAGTCCTGCGCCAGCCGAGCGGCGGGGCCTCCGACGCTGCCGAGGTAGAAGCCGCCATGCGCCTTGCAGGCGTCCTTGACGGCCTTGGAGCGGTTGCCTTTGGCCAGCATCACCAGCGAGCCGCCGGCGGCCTGGAATTCGGCGACGTAGCTGTCCATGCGGCCGGCAGTGGTGGGGCCGAAGCTGCCGGTCGCCATGCCGGTGGGGGTTTTCGCCGGCCCGGCATAGTAGACCGGGTGGTTCTTCAGGTAGTCGGGCAACGGCAGGCCGTTATCCAGCCGTTCCTTCAGTTTGGCGTGGGCGATGTCGCGCGCGACGACCATCGTACCGGTCAGCGCCAGGCGGGTCTTGACCGGATAGCGGGTCAACTCCGCCCTGATCTCGGTCATCGGCCGGTTCAGGTCGATCGCCACCGTATCGTCGCCGAGATGATCTTCGGTCGCCTCCGGCAGATACTTCGCCGGATCGGTTTCCAGTTGTTCCAGGAACACCCCTTGCGGCGTGATCTTGGCCTTGATCTGGCGGTCGGCGCTGCAGGAGACGCCGATGCCGACGGGCAGCGAGGCGCCGTGGCGGGCGAGACGGACGACGCGGACGTCGTGACAGAAGTATTTACCGCCGAACTGGGCACCGATGCCGATATTTCGGGAGATCTCGAGGACCTGCTTTTCCAGTTCCACGTCGCGGAAGGCGTGGCCGGATTTGTCACCTTTGGTGGGCAGGCCGTCGAGCCATTTCGTCGATGCCAGCTTCACCGTTTTCAGCGTCAGTTCCGCGGAGGTGCCGCCGATGACGATCGCCAGATGGTACGGCGGGCAGGCGGAGGTGCCCAGCGTCTTCATCTTCGTTTCGAGAAACTTCGCCAGCGACGCGGGGGACAAAATCGCTCGGGTTTCCTGGAACAGGAAGGTCTTGTTAGCGCTGCCGCCACCCTTGGCGACGAACATCAGGTGGAACTCGTCGGCGTGGTGCTCGCCCGGGGCGGCCATGATGTCGAACTGCACCGGCAGGTTGTTGCCGGTGTTGACTTCCTCATACATCGACAGCGGCGCCATCTGCGAGTAGCGCAGATTCGTTTCTGTATAGGTGCGATGCACGCCCCAGGACAGGGCCTCTTCCTCGTCGCCGTCGACCCAGACGCGCTGGCCCTTCTTGCCGAACACGATGGCGGTGCCGGTGTCCTGGCACATCGGCAGCACGCCGCCGGCGGCGATGTTGGCGTTCTTCAGCAGGTCCAGCGCGACGAACCGGTCGTTCGAACTGGCCTCCGGATCGTCCAGGATGGCGCGCAGCGAGGCCAGATGGGCAGGACGCAGCAGATGCGAGACATCGTGGAAGGCGCGGACGGCGAGTTCGCTCAGCGCCTCGGGGGCGACGCGCAGGACGGTTTTGCCCTCGACGGTGATGGTGCGCACGCCCTCGATCGGCAGCTTGCGCCAGGGGGTGGTGTCCGCTTCGAGCGGAAACATCGGGGAATAGAGGAAATTGGCTGGCCGCTGCGTCGGGGACTCCACGGAACTATCCTTTCAGCCTTGGTGTTCGGGCAGGTGGTGCACGTAAGGGCAAAGCCGCCTCGGACGATCGTGCGTTCAGGGTTGGCGACGGCGGAAAGCGTCGAGGCTGACCACTTGGGCCGGTTCGGCGTCCTTGGCGGCGGGCGGGTCCGGCTCCGCTTCCGGGGCGGGCGGCGGTGGTTCGGCGGCGGGGGGGGCTTCGGCGGGTTGAAAGCGCAGTCCGTAGCGGATGTGCGGATCGGCGAATTCGACCACCGCGTCCAACGGGATAATCAGCTTGGACGGCACGCCACCGAACGACAGCCCGACCTGGATCGTCTTGCTATCCCGATCGAAGCCGAGGTCCCAGAACTGGTGCTGCAGGACGATGGTCATCTCTTTCGGATACTGCGCCCGGATGCGCTGCGGGATGTCCACGCCGGGATGATCGGTGCGGAATGTGATGTAGAAATGGTGGCCGCCGGGCAGGCCCTGCACCGCCACGTGCTCGATCGCCTGCGCCACGACATGGCGCAGCGCCTGCTCGATCCATGTTTCATAGGGCAGCAGACTGTCGGGCCGCTGCTGCTGATCGTCTTCCATCCGAACCCTCGCGCCTTTCGGCGCCACCCATAGCGCGTACCTGGCGGGCGGCAAAGGGGCTTGCGCGCGGGACACGGGTTGGTGTCGCGCTGATCCCGGTTGGGCGTGGGATTTCAGTTTTCCGGGTCACCCGATTGTCCTTGCGGTCGGGTGGGATGCGGATTGGGTCATGGGTTGCGACGGTTCACGTCCCAGCATCGCATTCAACACGGAGGTCGCTGGGGCCTCTGAGGTCGCGGAGACGCTGCCTTCTGGCTGTCACGGCGCGCCCAAGGGGCACCGGTGTTCTCCCCGTGGCGGGCGTATAACCGCTCGGGTGTGATGGCCTGCGCCGGTTGGCGGAAGGGCGCTGACACCATTGGGTTGTGGGTCGTGGGGGGCACGCCGGCGTGATTGAGATCTCTCCGCGACCTCTGAGCGCTTGGTGATCTCCGCGTTGAAGCGGGGCGTGGAGCAAACGCGATCGGTTGGTGTGCGGATTGGACCTTACGTCGCGGCAGTGCCCGGTTCCGGCACCGCATTCCGAGGTCATGGAGAAGTAGCATGGCGTTGATTGTCATCGCGGGTTCCAATGGGCCGCTGATGCTCTCCCCGCGGCGGAGTACAGCCGCGTGACGGCGATGAGCGTGCTATTCTCGGCTGATCGTGGTATCGATGGAAGCTTCGGGACTCCTGGTGGTTGTCCCTTCGTTCCCGACCGGATCGGCTGGTTGCGATGGCATGCGCCGGCCGGTGGAAGGGCGTGGACACGACTCGTTGGTGGCTGGTCTGATGAGGTGATTCCTGTTGTTGCCCTGGGATTTTTGAGCGTTCCGATGTCGCGCATCCGCCTCCTGTCCGAGAGCACCGTCAATCGCATCGCTGCCGGCGAAGTGATCGAGCGGCCGGCCGCCGCGACCAAGGAACTGGTGGAGAACGCACTGGACGCCGGGGCGACGCGGATCGTCGTCTGCCTCGATGGCGGCGGCATCGACCGGCTGGAGGTCACCGACAACGGCATCGGCATGTCCGCCGAGGAACTCGAGCTCTGTGTGCTGCGACACGCCACCTCCAAGCTGACCGACGAGACCCTGGTGCGGATCACCACGCTGGGCTTCCGCGGCGAGGCGCTGCCCTCTATCGGCGCGGCGGCGCGGTTGTCGATCACCTCGCGGCCGGGTGCGGCGGACCATGCCTGCGCGATCACGGTGGAAGGCGGGCACGTCTCGGCCGTCGCCCCATCCAGCGGTTCGACCGGAACGCGGGTCGTCGTGCGGGATTTGTTCTTCGCGACGCCGGCGCGGCGGAAATTCCTGAAAAGCCCGCGAATCGAAGGGGACCATGCCGAGGCGGTGGTCCGCCGGCTGGCGCTGTCGGCCCCCGGCGTGGCGTTCCGGTTGGAGCTGGACGGCCGGGTAGTCTTCGAGGCCCCCGCGCAGCCGCGTATCGAACGGGTGGCGGCGCTGCTGGGGCGGGATGAGGCCTCGGTGATGCTGCCGATCGACGAAGAACGGGGCGGGCTGCGGATCAGCGGCTATATTTGTTCGCCGGCGGTGACGCGGGCGACTCCGGTGGCGCAGACGTTGGTGGTCAACAACCGGCCGGTGGCCGATCCGGTGTTGCGGACGGCGGTGAAAGTCGCCTATCGCGACGTGATTGCCGCCGGGCGGCATGCGATCGTGGCGCTGTATCTGGATGTGCCGCCGGACGATCTGGATGTGAACGTGCATCCGGCCAAGACCGAGTTGCGGTTCCGCGACGCGGGTGCCGTGCGGTCGTTGGTGATCGGGTCGGTGCGGCGGGCCCTGGGGGTCGGGACCGGGCAGGTGGTGCCGATGCCGTCCGGGGCGGCGTCGTGGGGGCGCCCGGTTCGGCCGTCGTATCCGGCGCCCCCGCTGTCCTTGAGTTCGGGGTCCTTGAGTCCGGGCGGGGTGCCGCGCGGCAATCTGGCCGAGGCGCAGCTTCCGTTCATGAGCGGACCGGCGGCTCGGCAGATCGCGGCGGTCGAACCGTCTCCCGATTATCCGTTGGGGGCGCCGGTCGCTCAGGTGCTGGATACGTATATCATCGCGGTGGCGTCCGATGGGTCGCTGGTCCTGGTGGATCAGCATGCCGCGCATGAGCGGCTGACGCATGAGGCGATCCGCGAGCAGGTGCTGGACGGCGTGGTGCGCAGCCAGCCGTTGCTGCTGCCGGCCGTGGTCGATCTGCCGCCGGCCGATGTGGCTCGTCTGGTGGCTCGGGCGACGGATTTGGCCGGGCTGGGACTGGAACTGGAGGAATTCGGCGCGGGGGCGATCCTGGTACGGGCGCTGCCGGCGGTGCTGGGGGCGAGCGAGCCCGGGCCGTTATTGCGCGACCTGGCCGATGAGTTCGCCGACATGGATGAGGAGACGGTGTTGTCGGCCCGGCTGGATGCGGTGATCGCCCGGATGGCGTGCCATGGCAGTATCCGGGCCGGGCGGAAGCTGGGGCAGGCGGAGATGAGCGCGCTGCTGCGGCAGATGGAGGCGACTCCGCGGGCGGCGACATGCAGTCATGGGCGGCCGACGGTGTTGAAGTTGTCGAAGATGGATATCGAGAAGATGTTCGGGCGGCGGTGAGGTTGGTTGGCGGTGTTGCCGGGTTCGGTTTGAGGGTGGTCAACGGGGAGAGGTTGTTGTTCCTTTTTCCTTGGTAGACGCAAATGTGGTGCCTGATGATCGAGGCTGGCGGGCTCGCCGCGGTCGGGCGATTGGGGGGCGAATCATTGCTGTTGGGTGTGCCGGTAGAGAGTAAAGTAATCAAGCGCACACAGAGTTGCACCGAGTCTGCACAGAGTTTCACAGAGAAGGTTGTGTTGCGAAGGTTATGTTGCGTCCGGTCTTCCGAAGAGGGCCGCGCGGGGTGTAATACCGGTAGACGTAGTCGTTGACCCCTCGGCACCGCCGTGAAACCTCTTGGCACGCGGGACGGTACAGACCGGCTACATTGGTAACACTTTAGACCGGGCACATGGGTAACACTCTGGATTTTGGTCTGGAGGAGCGAGCCATGGGGTGGGCGGTG
>NZ_LMUJ01000073.1 GCF_009765975.1 Acidisphaera sp. S103
AGGTGTGTCCGGCTCGGCAATTTTATTCGTTAGCGGGATAAAGCCAGAGGATCCTTGCGGCGCGCGTGTCGTCCCTTGGAAATTTGCGACAGAACCGGAGCGAAGGCCGTCGCCCAGGCCGATCCCGCGGAACGGCTGGAGGTCAGCGTGCTTCTGCGCCGCAACAACGCCGGTAGGTTGCAGGAGAGGGTGAAGCAGCTCGCCAAGCGCGAGACGGCGAGCGGCGGCCTCTCCCGTGAGGAATTCAATGGGCAGTTTGGCGCCAGCGGCGCAGACATCTCCGCGGTAAAGAAATTTGCCGCCGCACAGGGCCTCTCAATGGTCCAGGAACACGCCGGGCGGCGCACCGTGGTGCTGTCAGGAACTGTCGCCCAGTTCCAGCACCGCGTTCGGCGTGGAATTGCAGCGATTCGAATATCCTGGCGGCTCATATCGGGGATCACCGCGGATCTGGGGGTCAGGCGGCAATAGCGGTTGGGAGGAATGTGTCGTTGGCTGGATGGAATTTCTGTCCGAATTCGGAACCGAGCGTACCGTTGTAGATCGCGCACCGAACTTAAAGCAGCAGGTCCGCGCCGCGTCGTGACCAGCGCATTTGCTGACTTTTGTCCACCCTGCGGTTCACCAGGAAATTCGCCGTTCCTTCGGTGATCGAGGTCCCAACACGCAAGCCCGCGCGGCGGCGTTCGGCGTAATTCACCAGCCAGGCGCTCTGGCCAGTCGGATAGTTATCCAACTCCCGCAAGGCCGTCTAAAGCTTTCGCGATGGCGCGATGGATTTTCGCGTTCCTGCCTCGCCCCGGAAATTGTGCATGAGAGCACGGATCCGATCGACGCTTTTGCGCGCATTTTTGACTTTCCGATTCCAGATCCGCCAGTGCAACCGGTCAACCTCCGCGACGATCACGGCCTTCGCCGCCGCGCGCGCGGGATCGCCAGCCGCCAACCCGTCCGCGATTTGTTTGAGGTGTTGAAGCCTCATTCCGATGTGGAACCAGTCGAGAACCGGCGGTTCCGTGACGCCAGCGCCGGCGAAAATGCGCCGGAGTCCGGGACAACTATCGGTGAACGCCGTCAACATGGTGCCTCCGGTTCCACCAACGGCATCGAGGTTCCGCCGGATCAGCCCTTCAATGCCTGTTCCGGCTTTCGCGACGGCGCCAAAAACCTGACGGCGTCCCGACCTTGTTTCGACATTGCCCAACGGTGCGGCGGAGTTGCTGGCGCGCGGTGCCGAGGCGATGGGCATGAAGTGGAGCGCGACGCCGTTGGCGACTGTGTCGGCGCCGCATGGCCAGTCGCCGCCTTGCGTATATCGCGGATTCTGCCGGTTTGGCTGCTCGACCAACGCCAAGCAGAGCCAGTTGGTGACGTTCATTCCGCGCGCCTTGCGGGCGGGGGCTGAAATCCGCGACCTCGCGATGGTCGGGCGGATCGAGGTCGGACCGACCGGACTGGCGACGGGGGTGCATTTCCATCGCGAGGGCCGTTGGCGGTTTCAGCGGGCACGCCATGTGGTGGTTGCCGGTTACGCCGTCGAAACGCCTCGG
>NZ_LMUJ01000074.1 GCF_009765975.1 Acidisphaera sp. S103
TATGACACTCCTCCGCTTATTGATATGCTTAAGTTCAGCGGGTAGTCCTACCTGATTTGAGGTCAGAGGTCATAAAGTTGTCTCTCAAGTGAGACGGTTAGAAGCTCGCCAAACGCTTCACGGTCGCGGCGTAGATATTATCACACCGAGAGCCGATCCGCAAGGAATCAAGCTAATGCATTTAAGAGGAGCCGACCGATCAAGGCCGACAAGCCTCCAAGTCCAAGCCTACAAACCACAAAAGCTTATAGGTTGAAGATTTCATGACACTCAAACAGGCATGCTCCTCGGAATACCAAGGAGCGCAAGGTGCGTTCAAAGACTCGATGACTCACGCCA
>NZ_LMUJ01000075.1:0-3949 GCF_009765975.1 Acidisphaera sp. S103
CTTGCACCCTCTACCTCGTTCGAAAACCTCAGCCCTTTGTATGCGGCCTGAGTTCGGTTCGTGGCGCCCAACTTGCGCATAATGTTTCTGACGTGGACCTTCACCGTGCTTTCACACATGCCAAGCTCGTAGGCGATGATCTTGTTTGCCTTGCCCAGCCGCAACTGAGTGAAAACTGCGCTCTGCCGCGATGTCAACTGGCTCCGCCGTACGGGCGCGTGATCTCGGTTCACAGTGAGCATGAGATCAGCCGGCACGAAAGTGCCGCCTGCGTTGACCAGGTTGATTGCCGCCCAAATAAGCGAAACTCCGGCCGTCTGCGTTGGGACGAAGCCCCGTGCGCCGCTCTCCAGAGTGGAGCGTATCATTGTCTGATGCTGCGCACGGTCTGCATCGGAGAAGATCATGACCGGTGTGGTCGGGAACGCTCCGGTGATTGTGGTGATCGCTTGTTTCATCCCTGGGTCAAGGGCGTCGTAGCCATGAACATAATAAATGATGAGGTCGAATTTGCTCGACGCCGCGTCGATGCAGTTCTGGAGAGCGGTGAAACAGGATATTTCGATTTCGGGACGCAGACTGCCGAGCGCCTTGGCCAGGCATTCCTGGGTGAGTAGGTAGCGGTCGATCAAGCCGATGGTGAGCGACTTGACATTTCCACCGGCCAGCTCGGACGGCTGCCCATCCACGTTGATCCCAAGATCCATTCCCAGCTGCTCGGCCAAATCACTATGGCCATAGGCCGGACTTTCAGATCGAGTCAGCGTTTGGGCAGCGCTAACTGGCTCGACACTATGCCAATCCATATTGTAGTCCTCTCTTTTTGTGCGGAAGGGTAATCAAGGATTGTTTTCAATAGCGGGACGCCACGGGGTGACGCCGTGCGAAATTATCCATTATTAGCAACAAATGCCACTCAAAATTGAGGGTTGTCCGTTATAACAATAAGATAAAACATCTTTCTTTTGTACTGATGATCAGTTTTGATAAATTCCTAGAAAACAATTACCTTTAGCAGCGCTTAAAGTGTTTTTGAAGGGTTCTGCCGCAAACTTCGATCGCTGACGTGCCAGCCGCACAGATGTGATAGCCCTTGTCCTGGCAACGAACGGGAACGGTGGGCCGGACACATCTTGTCTGCCGGCCCAGCTGACCCTTCTGGCTCATATGCATGAGCGCTATGCCGGCAAGCCGTCGCCCCAATCACAGCACGCGTTCAACCGCTCGCAAGGCGCCCAACAGTCGCCTTTCCGATACCAGAATAGGCGGCGGTGACTGGCCGGATCGCCGGTTGCTGTGAGGTAAGCCGCGATATAAGAATGGGCATGCGCTAGAAACTGGTTATCGTCTTGGGCGTCACGCCGTTCGTCCGCGCCGAGTCAGAGTGTCAAAAATATTGAATTTACCAGCCATTGTTGCCCCTCCTGTGGAGTGCGCCCCTGCTGGTGGACAGAATCAAGCCCCGGCTTTGACCGTCTGCCGAGCGTGTTGATGCTCGAACTGCATCGGGGTGAGATCGCCCAGAGCCGAACGCAGTCGTTTGGAATTGTAGATCTCGTCTATGAAGCGGGGAAGATCGGCGGTGACGTCGTCGAACGTCTCGTAAGCTGCCAAGTAGACTGCTTCGACCTTTAGCGTCTTCATGAAGCTTTCCGCCTTGGCGTCGTCGTACGCGTTGCTGCGGCGACTCATCGATCCAGCCAGGCCTTGGGTAGCTAGCAGCTCGCGATACACCGCCGATGCGTATAGCGATCCACGGTCTGGATGGTGGATGCAACCCTTGCCGGGATTGCGTGCTTTGATCGCTGCTTTCAACGCGGCCACGGCGATGCGGGCGTCCATCGACCGGCTATTCGCGTACCCGACCACCTTGCGTGACCAAGCATCCACGAGTGCCGCCAGACAGACGAAGCCACCCGGGATAGCGACGTAAGTGAGATCGGCGACCCAGAGCTGGTTCGGGCGATTGGGGATAAGATCGTTGGCCAGGTCGGGATAGGTCGGCCTAGCGTGATCGCTGTTTGTGGTAACCACGTGTCGTCGGCGCCGCTTCGGCTGAGGCCGTGCTCGCGCATGAGGCGACGCAGTTTCTTATTGTTCACGGCCACGCCCTGATGGCGTAGCGCCGCCCCAACCCGCCGGTAGCCGCCGTAGCACTCAAATTCGTCACAGATCGCGACAATGCGGGCGACGAGCTCGTCAGAGCTGAGAGGAGCGAGTGATTTGTCGTAGAACCTGGATCGCAAGAGGCCCAGCAGTTTGCACCCTCTCCGGACGGAGATGGCGCGGGGCCGGCGACGACGGAGGTAATCGCGCTTTTCGGCCGGGCTTGGCGATTGGCAGAAACTCCCTCCAGTAGCGTCCGCCTCCAGTGGTAGGATAGCAGCGAACCCATCTTTGCGACGGTCCGCGCGTACTACAACGTGTATCGGTCAGTAGCTCATTGTGGGAGCGCCGTCAGATGTCCCACTGCGACGGCGGAGTGCCGCCAGCGCCAGCAAGCCGCCGCCCATTAACGCCAGCGACGCCGGTTCCGGTACCGCGGATGGTCTGTCAAGGACAGCGGAGAATGTGCCGAACTCTTGCTGCCCGCTCTGCACCATATAGAACACGAAATCGGAGGTCATCATCAGTGAATCACCGTTGGCAGCGACGCCCGCAAAGGTGATGTCATCAAGCGCGCCCGATATAAATTGAGCGAGTGGATTTGAGTTGCTATTTTTTTGTTCCAACGTGAATCTATCGCCACCGATGACGAGGCTTAGGTCGAGCAACGTGCCCGAACCGCCTTGCGGCGTCTGGAAATAGTTCGAGACCTGATTGAAGCCCAGCAAAGGCGCCGCGCTAAGCATTATCGTCCCGGCACCCTCGATTGTGCCGCCCGACGTGGGGGTGAGCGTCAGATTATAAATAACTGAGGCATTCGCGGCCCCAGCGTGGGCGGCAACGGTCAGCACGACCGCAAGAGTGAGATTCTTAAAGGTGGACACTATGGAATTCCCTTAAGCACGACATTTATTGCTTCTTATATGATACTGATTGCAAATGTCAAACTATTCCGAACGCCAATATCTATGGATCTATGAGCGAGGACAAACCCCGCAATCTCAGAGGTCGTTTCGTTGGTACCATCGCGGGATCTGAGGTGGACCCGGAAATTCGGACAGGGGGTTAATTTCGGCCGCAGTAACCGAATCATCAGGGCATCCATCATTCGTTTTAATTACCCCCCATTTTATTCGAATCGGAACCGGTATCATGAGTTGCCACATTCAGTATGTGGAGCAGCGGGCGAGGGCCCGGCCGCAGCAAGGCCGCACTAGACGCTCATGCCCTACTCAGTTCTAGCCAACCTTGAAGTCCGAGATGCCTGCGTCGGTTGAGGAGGAGGCATTGGGGACGAGTGGGATGTTCATCCCACTCGGCCACGGCTTTAGAACGCCTCCAATACAAGTCCTTTGCGACTCGGAATACCACTCTGAATTCGCATCCTTTTTCTGTAATCAGACCCGAGCACGCCGGCGCCCCTTAAAGATCCCCAGACCAAAGACCCCAACGCCAAGCAGTGCCAAACTCGCTGGCTCAGGGACAGCCGACATGTCGATTGTGTCGTTTGCGCTTCCTTCACCGCCGAAGGTAAGGATATATTCCACCGTCTCCGAGTAAGGCGAGGTCAGCATTGGCGATGCGACCGTTTCGTTCATGCTCTGAGACTGCGTGGTGAAGGTGGCGGTCGCCAGTTTGGTTCCGCCAAACAGCGCGTTGCTATCGGAAAGGTAAGTGTTTTCCGTGACGGAAGTGACAAGACCATTCCACGTGTTGGAGGTGAATCCACTCAGGAAATTCGAAACGCCAGCAGGTGAACTGATGTCCTGTTCGGTGATCCAGACATACAACGTCCCCGAGCCTCCCGCCGTGACATCAATTGAAGTCGTATCCAATATGGGCT
>NZ_LMUJ01000075.1:4103-4850 GCF_009765975.1 Acidisphaera sp. S103
AGTGAACGATCCAACGCCTGTTGAGTAGGAAAGATCGCCGGTCGGACTGCTTTCAGCCGCCGTGAGCGGAGGCGCGGAGGTTGTCGAAAAGCCCACCGATATCAGATCGGCCTTCGCGCTTGACGTCCAACCGAGTGCACCGGCCAGCAATGCCACTGCCGTCATTCGCATTTTGTCCACTTGGTTTTTCTCCTATAGGTTCTGGAAACTTTTACCAGGATGCAATCAGCGTGCCATCTTCGAGAGCCTTAAAAAGTAGACGTATTGTCAATGTGATAAGAGACAGCCCTCAATGCTTGGAGAGCTTTGGACTGCGAAGGTGTAAAGAATTCCGACACCTCATTCAGCAGAGCATGGACGCCCGTCAGCAATCGCGGATCAGCACCCCAACCGTGCTGCAGACAGAGCCGGCGATTCGTGCTGTGACCATTTTGTAACTGCCGACCGCGTATCTTGCGTGCGGTTGCTGTGATCCCCGCGACAGCTCGACGACGAATAGGCCCGCCCACCAGTGGCCCGCCTGTTCGTCGTCTCTCACTGCTACTGCCGCCAGCCCATCTCGTTCGTAAGCGCCCGGCGTTGGACGTGTAGTGGGATGGTCGGGAAGGACCCATCCTTTGCGTAGCTGGAGACTCCTTCTGTAGCTCCATATGTGGACATCGGGTAATCGCGGCTGAAGGCTTGAAAGCTCCATAGTGCCGTGGTCCGGGCGCTGTCGCCCGGCAGTTCACATGTGGGAGGGTGCTC
>NZ_LMUJ01000076.1:0-456 GCF_009765975.1 Acidisphaera sp. S103
GAGTAGAATCAATACCGTGCGGCTTGTACAGCGAAATATTGCGTTCAGGACTCAAAAATCGTGCCAGACAGCCGTGGGACACGCCCGGCCATGACGAATTATCGCTGTCCGGCAATTGTTTATGACACGCGGGGGAAGCGGCCATGACCAACGCTCCTCGTATCGCCGTCCTGGGGTTTTCCATTGAGTGCAACCGGTTCGCGCCGGTGGCGACGGAGGAGGATTTTCGCACGCGCACCCTGATCGGTGGGGCGGAGATGATTGCGGAGGCGCGGTCGACGGCGCCTCGAATGCTGGGGGAGTTGCCGGGATTTCTGGCCGTCATGGACGAGACCGGGCCTTGGGCGCCGGTGCCCAGCCTGCTGGCGATGGCCGAACCTAATGGGCCGGTGGAGCAAGCGTTTTTCGATCGGCTGATGCGGCGGTGGGGGGCCGATCTGGCCGGGGCGGGGCGGG
>NZ_LMUJ01000076.1:532-25046 GCF_009765975.1 Acidisphaera sp. S103
TGCATGGCGCCGGGCTGGCGGTGGATGACCATGACCCGGAGGGCACGCTGCTGGCCCTGGTCCGGCGCACAGTCGGGCCGGACGTGCCGGTGGTGGCGACGTTCGATCTGCATGCCAATGTGTCGGAGGCCGATGTCTCACTGCTGAACGGGTTTGTCGGCTATCGGACCAATCCGCATCTCGACATGCGGGAACGCGGGGCGGAGGCGGCGGTGCTGCTGCGGCGGCTGCTGAGCGGCACGCGCACCTGTCTGGCCCGTATCCGGCTGCCGATCGTGCCGCCGACGGTGACGCAATTGACCGGCAAGGACGCACCCAACCGGCCGTATGGCGAGCTGATCGACCTGGGCCAGCAGCGTATGGCCGAGGCGCCGTACGCCGGACGGGTGCTGAACGTCTCCGTCATGGGGGGCTTCGCGTTCGCCGATACGCCGTTTAATGGGCTGACGGTGGTGGT
The DNA here is from genome assembly GCF_009765975.1 of Acidisphaera sp. S103. Lineage (GTDB taxonomy): Bacteria > Pseudomonadota > Alphaproteobacteria > Acetobacterales > Acetobacteraceae > Rhodopila. The sequence continues at coordinate 990 of NZ_LMUJ01000076.1, forward strand.
CACCGCCACGGACCAGGCGGCCGCCGACGGCCTGGCGATGGAGATCGCTCGGGCGGGCTGGGACCGGCGGGACCGGTTTCGCCCTAGCCTGACCAGCCTGGACGACGCCGAACGGATGGCCGTGACGGCCGAAACGGCGCTGATCTTCGCCGATGTCGCCGACAATCCGGGCGGTGGCGGGCGGGGCAACACGATGGCGATCCTGCAGGCGTTCCATGCCGCCGGTGTCAGGAATGCGCTGGTCGGTGTGATCCACGATCCTGCTTTGGCGGCCGAGGCGCACGAAAAAGGCATCGGTGCCACGTTCGAGGCCCGCTTCAACCGGGATGGCGGTGACGCGTTCTCCAAGCCATTCACCGCAACGGCGGTCGTGAGCGGGCTGAGGGAAGCACCGATCACGGGACGGCGTGGTATCTACGCGAACAACACGTTGGAGATCGGCAAAGCCGCGGCGCTGACACTGGACGGGATCACCGTGGTCGTGCTGACCCATCGCTATCAATGCGCCGACCCGATGTTCTTCGAGGCGTTCGGCCTCGATATCGCCGCCGCCCGAGTCGTGGTGGTGAAGTCGCGCGGGCATTTTCGTGGCGGATTCGATGAGTTTTTCCGCCATGAGCAGGTGATCGAGGTCGATGCGCCCGGGCTGACCAGCCCGATCCTGTCGCGTTTCCCCTGGAAGCACATGCCTCGCCCTGTGCTGCCGATTGATGACACCGCGGCCTGGGTGCCGCCTGATGGAACCTCGCATCCATGAAACTCGCCGACCTGCCGACGCCGTGCCTTGTGCTTGACCACTCGATCTTGATGCGGAACATACGGGTCATGGCGGCGGCGCTGTCGCGGCTGAACGTGCCGTTGCGGCCGCACATGAAGACGGCGAAATCGATCGACGTCGCGCGCCTGGCGATCGCCGGACAGCCCGGAGGCATCACCGTGTCTACCCTGGCGGAGGCGGAATACTTCCTCGGCCATGGCATCACGGACATTTTGTACGCCGTCGGCATCACGCCGCAGAAGCTGGAGCAGGTGTGCAAACTGAACGAGTCCGGCGCGCAAATCATCGTGATCACGGACGACCCGACGATGGCCGATACGATCGCCATGCAACCGGTGCCGCCGCGGACTCTGATCGAGATCGACAGTGGCGAGGAACGTGGCGGGGTCGATCCCGACAGTGACCTGCTGCTGGAACTTGCCGCCCGTCTGGGGACCTGCCTCAGCGGGGTGATGACCCATGCGGGCCATTCCTATGCCGGGCGTGGCGTGCGGGAGATCGCGCGCATCGCCGAAATGGAACGCGGCGCGATCACACGAGCGGCGGGGCGGCTGCGGGAGGCCGGTCATCCGGTCAGCATCGTCTCGGCCGGCAGTTCCCCCACGGCGCGGCACGCGGAGAACCTGGCTGGCGTTACGGAAATTCGTGCTGGCGTCTACATGTTTGGAGACTTGTTCCAGGCGGAGATCGAGACCCATGGCGCCGATGCGATCGCGGTGACGGTACTGACCAGCGTGATCGGCCGGCGGCCCGGCCGTATCCTGGTCGATGCGGGCGGCCTGGCGCTGTCGAAAGACCGCAGCACGGAAGCCACCGATCGGGATTACGGTTACGGCCTTGCACTGGATATCGACGGGACCCGGAGCCTGGGCGACGCTATCGTGCGCAAAGCCTATCAGGAGCACGGGGTTGTCGAGCTCGACCCGGCGCATCCCGTTGATTTGCCGATTGGTGCCAAGTTGCGGATCGCGCCCAATCACACTTGCATGACCACGGCGGCGCATGACCGGTATTTCGTGGTGGATGGCGAGCAGGACGTCGTCGCGATCTGGCACCGAGTCAACGGCTGGTAAACTTCCGCCTTCCGCCGGGGGCTTCGATGGAGCAACATCGGGTGTGAGTTTTGTTGGCGTTGACACATCAATATCGTCATGGCCCGGCGTCAGTCCGAACCTTCTGATCCAGTAGCTTGCCGTGGCGGATGACCCAGACTGACGCCGGGCCATGAAGAACCAAGTGTCGGCCTCGACGCGGATAGGTGTAAGTCTTGTTTGCGTGATCGGATCACGAAAGGAGCTGTGTCTTCCAGCAGTCTGGTCCAGAGGATTGGGGTTCGTTCCCGAGTTCGTCGACGCCGGTCTCGCCGCTGCTGGCGTTGGTGGGGTTCATCGGGTTGTGCCTGTTGGTCGCGGCCGTCGATGGGTCGATGGCGGCACGTGCAATCCACTATTCCCATCTCATCTTGCGTGCGCCGGCCGGCATGGTGTCCGTCTGGGTGCTGGCGCCGATCTGGATCGCTTTGTCCGGGATGATCGGGGTCGCAGCGTGGCTGGTGTGGAAACGGCTTGGCGCCGCCCCGTCGCTTCGGCTGTGGGGTTGGCAGCTTGCCGCCAGCGCGCTGTGGGCGCCGGCGTTCTTCGGTTTGCACAGTCCGGCCCTGGCGCTGGGGGTGATCGCCGTCCTGCTGTTGTTGATCATGCTGACAATTCGGACGTTTCGCCGCTTCGACCGCGTTGCCGGGTGGCTGATGGTGCCCTATGCCGCCTGGTGCCTGTACGTCGCTTATCTCAACACGGGATTCCTTCTGCTCAATCACGGTTGATCCAACGCAAGGGCACGTTGACGCATTCAATTGGGGCGGGCGGGCGTTCGATCGCCTCGGAAAGTGCCGACCCGCGCTAAAGTTCGGCGGCAAGCACGATATGGCAACAATCACCGGAGAACAGCGATGAACGACCAGCAGACGCCAATGCCTCTGGCCGCCGAGGAACTCGCGCGGATGAACGCCTGGTGGCGAGCGGCCAACTATCTTTCCGTCGGGCAGGTCTATCTGCTGGCCAATCCGCTGCTGCGCGAGAAGCTGCGCATGGAACACGTCAAGCCTCGGCTGCTAGGTCACTGGGGCACCGTGCCGGGGTTGAATTTTCTGTACGTACATCTGAATCGGATCATCCGGCGGCGCGACCTCGACTTGATCTTCATCGCCGGTCCGGGCCATGGCGCGCCAGGTGTCGTCGCCAGCACCTGGCTAGAAGGCACGTACTCCGAAGTCTATCCCAACGTGTCGCGCGACGGGGAGGGGATGCATCACCTGTTCCGGCAGTTCTCATTCCCCGGCGGCGTGCCCAGCCACGCGGCGCCGGATACGCCCGGGTCGATCCATGAGGGTGGAGAGTTGGGCTATTCGCTGTCACATGCCTACGGTTCGGTGCTCGACAATCCCGGCCTGATCGCGGCGTGTGTGGTGGGTGACGGCGAGGCGGAGACCGGGCCGCTGGCGACGTCGTGGCACGGCAACAAGTTCCTGAACCCGGCGACGGATGGGGCGGTGCTGCCGATCCTGCACCTCAACGGCTACAAGATCGCCAATCCCACTGTGCTGGCGCGCATCCCGGCGCCGGAACTGCATGCGTTGATGAGCGGGTATGGCTATGACCCGATCGAAGTCGCGGGGTCCGATCCGGATGTGATGCATCAGGCGATGGCGGCGGCGATGGACCGGGCGTTCGACGCGATCAAGGACATCCAGAAAGCGGCTCGGAGCGGCGGGGCGAAGGCGCGTCCTCGGTGGCCGATGATCATCCTGCGCAGTCCGAAGGGCTGGACCGGGCCGAAGACGGTGGATGGGCTGAAGACCGAGGGGTTCTGGCGGGCGCACCAGGTGCCGTTCACCATGGACAAGCCAGAACATCTGCAGCTGCTGGACGAGTGGATGCGCGGCTATCGGCCGGAGGAATTGTTCGACGCGGCCGGTCGGCCGGTGGAGGCGATCACCAGCCTTGCGCCCGTCGGCGACAAGCGCATGAGCGCCAACCGGCATACCAATGGCGGCTTGGTGATGCGACCGCTGCGGATGCCTGATTTCACCAGCTATGCGGTGGCGGTTCCCAGCCCCGGTGCGGTTGATGGTGAGTCCACGCGCGTGATGGGGGCGTTCCTGCGCGATGTGATGAAAAACAGCGCGGAGATACGGAATTTCCGGGTGTTCTCGCCGGACGAAAACAACTCCAACCGGCTGAACGACGTGCTGGAGGTGACCGACCGGGCTTGGGAGGAAGCGACGATTCCGGAGGACGATCATCTGGCGCCGGGCGGGCGGGTGATGGAGATCCTGAGCGAGCATACCTGCCAGGGGTGGTTGGAAGGGTATCTGCTGACCGGCCGGCATGGGCTGCTGTCGTGCTACGAGGCGTTCATCCACATCGTCGATTCGATGGTGAACCAGCATGCCAAGTGGCTGAAGAGTTCTCGCGCGATCGCCTGGCGGCGGCCGATCGCGTCGCTGAACTATCTGCTGACGTCGCATGTCTGGCGGCAGGACCATAACGGGTTCAGCCATCAGGACCCGGGGTTCATCGACCATGTGGTGAACAAGAAGGCCGATATCGTGCGGGTGTATCTGCCGCCGGATGCCAACACTCTGCTGTGGGTGACGGATCATTGCTTGCGCAGTTGGGACCGGATCAACGTGATCGTCGCCGGCAAGCAGCCGGAACCGCAGTGGCTGGATATGGAATCGGCGATCAAGCACTGCTCGCAGGGCATCGGCATCTGGCCGTTCGCGTCGAACGACCAGGATGGCGAGGCCGACGTCATCATGGGTTGCGCCGGCGATGTGCCGACGCTGGAGGTGATGGCGGCGGTCGATCTGTTGCGGCGGTTACTGCCGGACCTGCGGGTGCGGGTGGTCAATGTGGTGGATCTGATGACGTTGCAACCGAATACGCAGCATCCACACGGTCTGACCGACGCGGATTTCGACGTCCTGTTCACGCCTGGAACGCCGGTGATCTTCGCCTATCACGGCTATCCGGCGTTGATCCATCGCCTGGTCTACAAGCGGACCAATCACGACAACTTCCATGTGCGCGGGTTCATGGAGGAAGGCACCACCACGACGCCGTTCGACATGGTGGTGCGCAACCGGCTGGACCGGTTCCACCTGGTAGCTGATGTCGTCGACCGCGTGCCTGGCCTGCGCAACCGGGCGGCCTACGTGAAGCAGGCGATGCGGGACAAGCTGATCGAGCACGGGCAATACATCGTCGCCCACGGTGCCGACATGCCAGAGGTCAGTGGCTGGCGGTGGGGGGCAAAGGTTTAAACGAGGTCGCGTTGAGGTCGGTTCTTGGTTCGCCGTGGGTGCTAATTCGTCATGGCACGGCGAAGTCCGGGCCATCTGCCACGATAAGGTGCTGGTCCAGATGGCCCGGACTGACGCCGTGCCATGACGGGTTTACCAGCGTCGCATCATGACGGGTTTACCAGTGCCACGCCATGACGGGCTTACCAGCGCCGTGGCATGACGGGATTACTAGCGTCGGGCCATAACAGCAGGGGTGACCGTGGGCGGCGGGGTTGGCTGTGGGACGTCAGGCGGTCGTTATGACAGCAGCGTCGGCTCCCCGGCGCTGGAGGCGGGTTGCGGCAGCAGGATCGGGGGTCGGGTCGGGGCGGTTTCCGCGGTGACGCCGAAGCGCACCATGTAGGGGCGGAATTTGGCGCGCTCCGCCTGTTCATCCAGCCCGTGGTCCTCGAAGCGGTAGCTGTGCTCGCCGTAGCCACCCCGCGGCTTGGCGGTGACGTAGGTCCGGATCGCGGCTGCCATGGCGGGCGTCGAGGTCAGGCCGAAGTGCTGGTACACCGTCTCGACCGTGTGGATCGGGTCGCTGATCAGGTCCATGTGGTGCACATGGCAGACCGGCTCAGGGAACCCGGCATCGTCACCCACCGTCATCATGCGCTGGGTGCCGTCGAGCCAGCGCCGGCTTTCATCAGGACCAAGCGTCCTAGGGTCGAGACGGTGGGTGAAGGGGCGGCGGAGAACCTCGGTGAGCTTGGCCTGCGACAGCAGAACTTTCACAGGGTCGCGGTGGACGAATACCAGCCTTGCGTCTGGATACACCGAACGGATGGCGTGCAGGGCGAACAGATGTTCGGGGCATTTCAACACCCAGCGCGGCCGGGTCCGGTCCTGGAATTGCAGGAATTGCAGGAAGCGCTGGTGAAACCGGTAGCCGGGCAGGTTGCGGACGACATCCGCGTCCAGCCAGTTGCGATAGGACGGAATATGATAGTTCGTATCGAACCGCAGGCTGCGGAACACATGGGCGGTGATCTCACTGCATTCCTGTGGCGAGGTCGCTTCCATCGGGTGCAGGGCGCGGAATTCCGGGGCCAGCCACTCGAACGCCCTCAACTGCCGGGCGACGCGGGCGATGCGCTGATCCCGTGTTCCCGCGATCGGAGAGGGGTAGATCGTTTCCCATACAGTGGGTGCCCGGTTGGGCGGATCGGTGAGCATCAGCCGGTGCAGGAAGGTGGTGCCGCTACGCGGCAGACCAGTGATGAAGATCGGCTGACGGATGGGTTCGTCCGTCATTTCCGGACATTGGGTGGCGGCGTCCTGGATCAGCAGCAGATTGGACAGGAACCGGACGATATCCCACTTCGTCGCACTGCGTCCGACGATACCGAGCGCTGATTCCCGGGAACACGCTTCCAACAGCCGCGTCAGGGGGTCGATGAATGCGGTGTCGCCGAAGTCGCTCAGCCCCGTTTGCTTGCGGGCGATCTGAATGAGCGGATCGGCATCGAGCGGCCCGTCCAGCAAGCCAAGGCTGTCGGCGACGGCGTCCGACAGTCGCAGGGCCGTGGTGATGATCGTCAAAATCTGGTCTCCCGCAAACGATGCGCAATCATTCGCTTGGAGCGCGATAGCTTGTTGATGCTACACACCCTAAGCTTTTTTTGTTTGAGAGCATGATCCATGGCTTTGAAGGTCTCCGTCCAGCATGGTCATGCTCTAGCGAATGCAGTTAGGGGCGTTGTGGCCGTCTCCCGGACACAAAGGCGTGAGCCGATACTATTCCGGAAGCAGGCATTCAAGACAATCGTGCCTATGTATCTGGTTGATGTCAGCCGGAACCCCAATATCTGATAACTGATGAAAGACAAATCAGGGTAGAGGATTGGTTTGATGCATATGTTACGTTACCGCCGCCGCGGGCTGTTCGCGGCGACCGCAGCGGCCTTATTGTGCTCGGCACTTCCAGTTCGCGCCGCGGATGATCAGGCGGCTATCGCGCCCATACAGCAACTGATCGGCGGTCTGGAGCAGGTGATGAAAGCCGGCATGGGGGCGTCATTTTCGCAGCGGTTCGCCATGCTGGCGCCCATTGTCGACCGGACGTTCGATCTGACGGCGATCCTGCGGGAATCGGTTGGCGCACCGTGGGCCAGCTTGCCGCCGAATCAGCAGGCTATGCTGGCCGATGCATTTCGCCGCTATACCGTGGCGACCTATGTCAACAGTTTCGACAGCTCCGACGGCACGCGGTTTGAGGTGAAGCCCGAAACACGGGCGGTGGGCAATCAGCAGGTCGTGCAAACCAAGATCATTCCAAAGTCGGGGGACAGCCACGAGCTAGACTATGTGATGCGCGACGGCGGGTCCGGCTGGCGGGCGGTGGATATCCTCGCCGACGGGTCGATCAGCCGGGTGGCGGTCCAGAGGTCGGATTTCCGTCGGCTGCTGGCGCGCGGCGGGGCCGAGGCGCTGGTGGCCAGCCTGAAGTCCAAATCAGCCGACCTGTCGGACGGGTCGAGTTAGGCGGCCAGTTGCTCGACGGTGACGGTTGAACCGGCGACGGTGGTGCGGCGCATGTCGCGGATCAGCGTTTCGTCGAAGCGCCGGACCCGATGCATGGTGGCCCGATTGTCCCACATCACGAAATCGTGTTGCCGCCACTTGTGTGAGTAGGTGAAGCGCGGTTGCACGGCGTGTTCGGTCAGGTCGCGGATGAAGGCTCGGGCTTCCGGCATCGGCCAGCCGATGATGGTGCCGATGTGGGACGACAGGTACAGCGACTTGCGCCCGGTCGCCGGATGCACCCGCGCCAGCCGTTGCCGGACCGGCTTGAACATCCGCTGTTCTGCCTCCGACAGATCGGAAAAACCCAGCGTGCCGCGCGAATAGATCAGCGAATGCTCGCAGACCAGGTCTTCGATTTCTGCCTTCGTCCGATCATCCAGTGTGTCGTATGCCGCCCGCATGTCGGCAAATTCCGTGTTGCCGCCGGCATCCACGACCGTCCGTCCCGACAGCAGTGAATACTTCGCCGGTATCGCCCGGAAGGAACTGTCGGAGTGCCACAACTGGTTGCCCAGGTTGAACAGCCGCCGCCGGTCGTCGCGTGCCAACGGCTTATGATCCGCACCGAGGTTCGAGACGTCCGCCATCTCAGGGTCCAGGCGCCGGTCGGCGGCCTTCGTGACGTTGCCGCCGGCGGTTTCTTCCAACGGTCCGAAATTGCGGCTGAACGCCTTCTGCTGGTCATCGGTGAACCGCTGGTTGTGATAGACCAGGACAGCGTAACGATCCATCCCGGCTTCCAGTTCGGCGGCCTGGGCGGCGGTCAGCGGTTGGGTGAGATCGATGCCGGAGACCTCACCGACAAAGCCGGGGGTCAGTTCCCTGATCGTGATGGACATGTCGTTTTTTCCTTACCCGGCCACCATCGAATGCACCTGCTCCGCGGTCATTCCCGTCCCTTTGATGGAGGTGCGATGAAGGTCCCGCACCTCGCTGAGGTCGCGAAACCGCGTGGCGCGATGCATGGTCGTGCGGTTGTCCCACATAACCAGATCGTTGACCCGCCAGCGGTGCGCATAGGTGAATTGTGGCTGCGTCGCATGTTCCGTCAGGTCACGGATGAACGCTCGGGCTTCCGGCACCGGCCAGCCCACGATGGCGCCGATATGCGCTGACAGGTACAGCGATTTTCGTCCGGTGACCGGGTGCGTCCGCACCAGGCGGTGGCGCACCGGGCGGACCTTGTCGGCGTTGCCCTCACCGTAATTGTCGAACCCGAGGACGCCGCGGGAAAAGGCGATCGAGTGTTCGGTGATCAGGTCTTCGATTTCGGTTTTGGTCGTTTCGTCCAGCGCATCGTAGGCGGCGCGCATGTCGGCAAACCCGGTGTCGCCACCATGGCCCGGCACCACGCGCGCTGACAGCAATGAGTAGCCAGCCCCGGTCGTTCGGAACGATGCGTCGGAGTGCCACAGCCGGTTGCCCAGGGCGTACATGCGGCGGTTGTCGTCGCGGTCACGCAACTTCCCGCTGGCATCGAGGTTGGAGATGTCGCCGATCTCCACCGGTCCCAATCGGCGTTCGCTGGGTTTTGACATCTGGCCGATCAAGGTTGCTTCGAGTTCACCGAAGTTGCGGCTGTAGGTGCATTGTTCGTCATCGGTCAGCGGCTGGTCGGGAAACACCAGCACGGCGAAGCGGTCCATGCCGGCCTCGATTTCGGCGACCTGGGCGGGCGTCAGCGGGACGCTGATATCGATGGCGGAAACCTCGCCGACGAACTCATGGTTTAACGGGGTGATATGCATGGTTCAGGCCGCCTCTTGTTGGGGTGCGGTTTGGGCATCGCCGCGAACGGTGGTGCGGTGCAGGTCGCGGATTTCGTGCAGATCCTTGTAGCGACGGGCGCGGTGCAGGGTGGTGCGGTTGTCCCAGATCACCAGGTCATGGACCCGCCACTGATGGGCGTGGGTGAATTGGGGCTGCGTCGCGTGTTCGGTCAGGTCGCGGATGAAGGCACGGGCTTCCGGCACCGGCCAGCCGACGATGGTGCCGATATGGGCTGACAGATACAGGGATTTTCGCCCGGTGACCGGATGGGTGCGCACCAGGCGATGGCGGACAGGGCGCAGCTTGTCCTGGTTGTGGGCGCCGTAATTCTCTTTCGGGAAGCCAATCACCTCGCGCGAGTAGGCGGTCGAATGTTCGGTGATCATGTCCTCGATCTGGGCTTTTGTTGCGCGATCGAGGGTATCATAGGCGGCACGCATGTCGGCAAATTCGGTGTTGCCGCCTGATCCGGGTATGATGCGCGCTGATAGTAACGAATATTTCGCGGGGACGGCTCGGAATGATGCGTCGGAATGCCAGAGGCGGTTGCCAAGCGAACCGAGGCGCGTTTTGTCGTCTGGTGGCCGTAGCCGGTTGTCGCGGTCGAGGTTGGAGATGTCGGCCATTTCCAGCTTGAGGCGGCGGTCTTCGGGTTTGGCCATCTCGGCACCGGAGGAGACTTCCAGCGGGCCGAAATTGCGGCTGAATGCCATTTGGGTTTCGTCGTCGAAGGGCTGGCCGTGAAAGACCAGGACGGCGAAGCGGTCCATGCCGGCCTCGATGGCCGCGACCTGCTGTTCGGTCAGCGACCTGGTCAGGTCGATCCCGGTCGCGTCCCCGACGAAGCCGGGGTTGAGCGGTGTGATATCCACCGGCGTTCCTCCCATGGATGCGGGCGGGCAGTCTATCGCCAAACCCGCCGGTGTTGCCAATAGCGGGGCGGGCCGGGATGATGGCGGCCATGGATTGGAAGGATTGAAACGTGCGTTGGATCTTGGCCCTGGCCGCTATTCTGGCTTTCTCGCCGGCACATGCCGAAGTTTCGGAGGTTCGCTTCGCCCAGCAGTTCAGCATGGGTTATCTGCAGTTCGATGTGATGAAGCATCAGGACCTGCTGGCGAAACACCTTGCCGCGGCGGGGTTGCCGCCGGTGAAGGTCACCTGGGTGACGTTCAGCGGTCCGGACATGATGAATGACGCGTTGCTGTCGAACTCGATCGACATTGCCTCGGGTGGTATGCCGGGGTTGCTGACGATCTGGGCGAAGACGAAAGGATCGTCGCAGGAGGTGCGGGGCGTGTCGGCGATGTCGCAGCAGCCGATATTGCTGACCTCCCGCAACCCGGCGGTGAAGACGATACGGGACTTCACCGACAAGGACCGGATCGCTATGCCGGCGGTGAAGGTGTCGGCTCAGGCGGTGCTGCTGGAGATGGCGGCGGCGAAGGAATGGGGCAACGACGCGTACGACCGGCTGGACAAGCTGACGTTTTCGCTGTCGCCGCCGGATGCGACGAGCGGGCTGCTGGCGAAGGGCGGCGAATTCGACTCCGCGTTCACCGTGCCGCCGTTCCAGGACATGCAGTTGCGCGATCCGGCGATCCATACGGTGTTGAGTTCGGTTGACCTGGTCGGCCCGTCTTCGGGAGGCATGGCGTGGGCGACGAAACGGTTCCATGACGGAAATCCAAAGGTGTACAAGGCGATTTTGGACGCGATGCAGGAGGCGTCGGAGTTCATTGCCAGTCATCCGAAGGAGACCGTTGCCTATTACGCGGCGGATACGAAAGCGAAGATCGATACGGAGCTGTTGGACCGGCTGCTGATCGATCCGCGGTTCAAATACGATCTGACGCCGGTGGCGACGATGCATTGGGCCGAGTTCATGCATCAGGTGGGACGGATCAAGCTGGCGCCGGCGACGTGGAAGGATTTGTTCTGGCCGGAGATCGGCGATCGCCAGGGGAGCTGAGGTTTCAGCCGGCGCGTAGGTCTGCCTCGAAGCGGTCGCGCCAGCGTTCCAGGCTGTTGGTCCGCATCACCTTCAGCATGGCCTGGTGGCGTTCCTGGCGTTCTTCCACCGGCATCGACAGTGCCTTGTCCATCGCCTGGGCCATGCCGGCTTCGTCGTAGGGGTTGACCAGCAGAGCGGCATCCAGTTCGCGGGCAGCGCCGGCGAATTCGGACAGGATGAGGACGCCGGGTTCTTCCGGGTCCTGGGCGGCGACATATTCCTTGGCGACGAGGTTCATGCCGTCGCGCAACGGGGTGACCAGGCAGGCCTGCGCCTCGGCGTAGAGCGGCATCAGAACATTACGGGCAAAGCTGCGGTTGAGGTAGCGCAGGGGCACCCAGTCAACCTCGGCGAAGCGGCCGTTGATGCGGCCGGCTTCGCCTTCCAGTTCGCGGCGGATCTGCTGGTATGTTTCGATGTCGGACCGCGAGGGCGGGGCGATCTGCATGAAGGTGACAAGGCCGTGCTGGGCGGGGAAGTCGGCCAGGAAACGCTCGAACGCGGCGAAGCGGCGGCGCAGGCCCTTGGAGTAGTCCAGGCGGTCTACGCTGAGAATCAGCCGCTCCAGCAGGTTGGCGCGCATGCGGGTGGCCTGGCGGCGGTTGATCGGGGTTTCCGCCTGGGCACGCACTTCGTCCACATGGACGCCGATGGGATAGACGCCGGTGCGCACGGTACGGCCGAAGACGTGGACGGCGCCCTCGGTGCCGGTTTGGACGCCGCCGGCATGGCGCAGCAGATAGTCGATGAAGGCGGTGCGGTCGATCTCGGTCTGGAAGCCCAGCAGATCGTAGGCGCACATGGAACGGATCAGGGCGGCGTGCGACGGGATCGTCATGAACACGCCCGGGGCGGGGAAGGGCGTGTGGAGGAACAGGCCGATGCGATTGGCCAGGCCTTTGGCTCGGAGCGAGTCGGCCAGGCACAGCAGGTGGTAGTCGTGCACCCAGATCAGGTCGTCGGATCCGACCAGCGGCGCGAGGGCGGTGGCGAACCGGTCGTTGACCCGGCGATAGCCCTCGAATTCCGACCATTCGAAACGACCGAGGCCGATCTGGTAGTGCAGCACCGGCCACAGCGTGCCGTTGGCGAAGCCGCGGTAGAATTCGTCGTAATCCTGGCGGGACAGGTCGATGGTGAACAGGGTGATGGGGCCGACGGTGTGTTCGGGTTTGTGTTCGCTGGTTTCGGTGACCTCGCCGCTCCAGCCGAACCACAAGCCGCCCTTTTGCTTCAGCGCGTCCAGCACGCCGGCGGCCAGGCCACCGGCAGTTGCTTCGCCTTCCTGAATCGGGGCGACGCGGTTGGAGACAACGACGAGACGCGACATGGACGGCGATGCTTTCCTGGTGCTCTGGCGCTGGGTGGCGCGGGTCGTGGCAGATTAGGGGGAAACGAACCGGGCGGCCATGTCGGGGGCGCCCTGGTTCGGGGCAATCGCCTGGCCGGCCTTCCCGCCCATCACGCCGAACGGGTAGAATATGGGCGTCTACTGGAGTGTTGGGCTTGGCCCGAGTCGCGGCGGTCACGCGTTCTGCTGAAGGCCTCTGCTTCATATCGCAAGGATGCACCCGCGTGAGCCTGTCACAACCCAGCCTGCCGATCCTGCCAGACATCATCCCGCCTCAGCCGTCGCTTGCACCGACATTCGGACGGCCGGTCCACTATTCCGGCTACGAGCGCGAAGGGCAGGACTTTTATGCCACCCCCGCCTGGGTCACCGAGGCCCTGCTGCATCACGTCCACCTGCGCGGTCCGGTGTGGGAGCCTTGCTGTGGCGACGGCGCGATGTCCACCGTGCTCGCCGAGCACGGTCATCAGGTGGTGTCCACCGACCTGATGCAGCGTGGCTTCGGGACGCCGGGCGTCGATTTTCTCCAATGCCGCGACGTGCCGGGTCAGTGTCGCAGCATTGTCACCAATCCGCCGTATGGTGACTCCGGGTCGCATGCCGGGCAGTCACGCTCGCCGACGGCAATGCGGACGTTTCTGAGCCACGCACTGATGCTGACCGCTTCGGTGCAGGGGCAACTCGCGTTGCTGGTCCGGCTGCAATGGATCGCCGGGCGACGGGTGGCGGAAATCATGTCGGCGGCCCCGTTCGCGACTGTCATCGTGCTGACGCAACGCATCCGCTGGTTCGACATGGGGGAGAAGACCAACGCTGGCCAGCACCACCACGCCTGGGTGGTGTTCGACCACGCCCATCCCCCGGGCCAGCCGCCGGCCATGCTGTATGCGTAAGTAGGGGGCCTGGACCGCCTAAGCCGCGGCCGCCTCCATCGGGTCCATGCGCTGCTTCCGCAACAGGTCCCGGTATGGTCCAGGCCGGGTGGCGAGGGCGGTAGGGGAGCCGTCATCGACGATGCGGCCTTTGTCCATGACGATGATGCGATCGAATCTTTGCAGCGTGGACAGGCGGTGGGCGATGGCGATCACCGTCCGCCCCGCCATCAGCCGGTCCAGCGCGTGCTGGATCGCCTGCTCGGATTCGGTGTCCAGGGCGCTCGTTGCCTCATCCAGCAGCAGGATTGGGGCGTTCTTCAACAAAGCGCGGGCGATCGCCAGGCGTTGCCGCTGCCCGCCTGACAATTTCACGCCGCGATCGCCGACCATGGTGGCGAACCCTTCCGGCATGGCCTCGATGAAGGTCCGGCAATGGGCCATCTCGGCGGCGGCGAGCACGTCGGCCTCCGTTGCGTCCGGCCGAGCATAGCGGATGTTTTCCAGAACCGAACGGTGGAACAACGAGATGTCCTGCGGCACCACCGCCATGACGTTTCGCAGACTGTCCTGGGTGACGTCGCGGATGTCGTGGCCGTCGATCGCGATGCGGCCGCCGCTGACGTCGTAGAACCGCTGCAGCAGTGCCAGCACGGTCGATTTGCCGGCCCCGGAGAAGCCGACCAGCCCGACCCGCTGACCCGGCTGGATCACCAGATCGAAGCCATCCAGCACGGCAGGGCGGCCAGGATAGGCGAAGTGCACCTGCTCGAACGCCACTTCGCCGGGGCCTTCGGGCAACGCTTCGGCGTCCAGCAGGTCGTTCAGGTCGTGTGGTGTCAGCAGGGTGGAGATGGCTTCCTGCAGCCGGGCGATGTGCTGGGTCAGATCGACGAGGGCGACCGCGAGGTCCCGGGTGCCGTGCAGGATGCCGAAGGCCAGGGCCGTGATCAGCACAAGGTCGCCGACCTTGGCCTGCCCGTTCTGCCACAGGATGATGCCCCAGGCGACCACGCCGGCGGTCAGGAACGCGGTCAGCACCGCATGCACCAGCCGGATATGCTCCAGATAATAGAGACTGTGGCGGCGGGAGGCCATTTCCGTCTCGATGCTGTCGCCGATCCGCTTTTGCTCCCTGAACGTCGCCCCGAATGCGCGCACGACGTTGAAGTTGCCAATCACGTCGACCATTTCCCCGTCGACCGCGGCGGCCTTTTCGGCGAAATCGCGATGGCGGTCCGCGCCCTTGCGGGCCAGATGGAACACCAGGGCGCCCAGCAACAGGGAAATCGCCGTCAGGGTCCCGGCGAGCGCCAGGTTGACCGAGGCGATGAAGCAGATCGACAGCACCAGGGCGAAGGTGGGTGGCAGCACGTTCCAGGCGCCTGTGTTCTCTACGGTGAAGGCGGCATTGGCGGTGGAGGTGATCCGGCTGGCCAGCGCCCCCGGCAGCCGTTCGGCGAAATAGGTGGGCGAATGTCCGGCCAGATGGCGGAACAGGTCGCGCCTGACGTCACCGGTGACAGCGACGAAGGTGCGGCCGGCCGCATAGCCGCCGACGCGCCACGACAGGTTGTCCGCCGCGACCAGCCCGCATAACAGCGCGAACGCGGTCCAGACCTTGCTGCCGGCCGCATCCCGCCCGGTGGCGACGATGTCGATCAGGTACTTCATGCCGTACTGGGTCGATACGCTGCATGTCACCGCGACCAGCACCGACAGCAGCACCGTCAGATGCCCGACCGGATGGCGGCGCACGTAGGCGAACAGAAACGCCAGCGGCCGCCCACGCAGTGCGGGCAGCCCAGTTAACGCCGGAACGGCGCCGGAACGCGGGGCTGATGCCCCCTGTTGTTGCCCCATGACGACGGAGGGCTCCTGTCGGGATAAGGACGCGGACCCGGACCGCCTTGGCTTGCCCCCGCCATATTCGCTGCCCGGATTTCGGGACGAACACGCCGATTTTTCGCCACATTCGAAATCTATAACCAACAATTGATAGGCGCCTCTGGAATGTGAAGTCAAGCACAAGTTGTGCGAGGCACTCACAAGAAAAAAGTGCCTTATGTCACTCGATTCACAGTCCAATTCGGGGCAGAATACTTATGCGTATTGCTCAAATATCGCCTCTGTTCGAGGCGGTTCCGCCGAAGCTGTACGGCGGCACCGAGCGGGTGGTCTATTCGCTGACCGAGGAGCTGGTCGCGATGGGTCATGACGTAACGTTGTTCGCCAGTGGCGATTCCGTTACATCCGCCACTCTGGCACCGATGCGCGAACAGGCGCTGCGCCTCGACCCCACCGTCAAGGATTGGGTCGCCACCTACTATCGCATGGTGGAACTTATCTACCGCCGTAAGGACGAATTCGACGTCCTGCACTTCCACATCGATTACTTCCCGCTGTCGCTGTTCAGCCGCCAGCGCGTGCCGTACCTGACCACAATCCACGGCCGCCTGGACATTCCGGAGTTCGTGGAAACCTACGGCACCTATCGCGACGCGCCGTTCGTCTCCATCTCCAACAGCCAGCGCCGGCCGATCCCCGACCTCAACTGGGTCCGCACCGTGCTGCACGGCATGCCGGCCAACCTGCTGACGCCGCAGCCGGTGAGGCAGGAATACGGTGCCTTCCTCGGCCGCATCTCGCCGGAGAAAGGTGTCGATCGCGCCATCAAGATCGCCAGCAAAGCGGGCCTGAAGCTGAAGATCGCCGCCAAGGTCGATAACGCCGACAAGGAATATTACGACACGCTGATCAAGCCCTTGATCGTCGGCAACCCCGACGTCGAGTTCATCGGCGAAATCAATGACGCGCAGAAACCCGAGTTCCTGTCCGGCGCCCATGCCCTGATCTTCCCGATCGACTGGCCGGAGCCGTTCGGCCTGGTGATGATCGAGGCCATGGCCTGCGGCACGCCCGTCATCGCCTTCAACTCCGGTTCGGTGCCCGAGGTCATGGACGACGGCGTCACTGGTTTCATTGTCAACGACATCGATGAAGCCGTTGCCGCCGTCGGCAAGATCCACACTCTGGATCGCGCCCGGGTTCGCGCCACCTTCGACCGCCGCTTCACCGCGCGCCGCATGGCCGAGGACTACGTCGACGTTTACGAAGAATTGGCCGAAAACGCCCGCCGCCCGGTCCGCCACCTGGAAGCCGTTGGCGACTAAAACCGCGGGTAGTTCCGTTCATCCGCGTATCGTGGCCGGTCACCTGCCACGATACGCGGGCGGTCTCATCCAACATAAACACGCATTTACCTTACTGTAGCGTTATGGCTGTCCCGCGTCCCGAGCATATGCGGCGAGGGCATGGCTGGTCTGTCCCCCGCCGCATGCCGCCTCCCTGATCGCAACGCTTCAATCATCACTGTCGCCTCGGTTGCCCCGCGCCCCCAAACCCCGTAGTGGGTTCACGGGTCCGCGATAAGGGCCCTGGCCTTTCTACCAAGGTGATCCAGTGACGCGTATCCGGTTGGGATTGAACGGCCTGAACTTCTTCACCGCCGCGGTGCAGGCGGGCTTCGGGCCCTTTATCGCCGTCTGGCTGACCCAGAGTGGCTGGACCCTGATCGACCTCGGCCTGGTCCTCAGCATCGGCACGTTCGCCGCGCTGATCGGCCAGCTTCCCGGCGGCCTGCTGGTGGACCACATCCACCACAAGCGTTTCGCCGCCTATGGCGCCCTGGCCGCGCTCGGCGCCAGCGCCCTGCTGCTGGCCATGTCGCCGACCCACCCCGTGGTATGGGGCGCCGAGATCGTCCACGGCCTGGCAAGCTGCGTCATGACCCCCGCTATCGCCGCGCTGACACTCGCCGTCTGCGGCCACGACAATTTCGGCGAGCAACTGGGCCAGAACACCCGCTATGCCTCCCTCGGCAACGCCGCATCGGCGGCCTTGCTGGGTGTGGCGGCGTCCACGATCTCCGAACAGGCGGTATTCCTGGTCACGGCGGGGCTGGTCCTGCCGGCCCTGGCGTCATTGTTCCTGTTCCGCAAGTCCGATCACTTGGAACCCGAGGAAGACGACCACAAGGCGCTGTTCCATCCGCGTGAGCGCGAGCATTGGCCGTGGCAGATCTTCGCCGATCCGGCGCTGCACGTCTTTGCCGCCGCCTGCGTGCTGTTCCAACTCGCCAACGCCGCCCTGCTGCCGGTGGCACTGAACGGCCTGACCCACGAGGGCGACGCGCCGGGCTACCTGGTCTCGGCAACCATCGTGGTGCCGCAGATCATCGCCGCGACGATCGCGCCCTGGGCGGGCAGCCTCGCCCAGCGCATCGGCCGACGGCCGGTGCTGATCGTCGGCTTCGCCGCGGTGCCGCTGCGCGCCGTGCTGCTCGCGGTCCTGCCGGGCGCATTGCCGTTGGCGGTCCTGCAGGCGCTGGACGGAGTCAGCGCCGCGGTCTTCGGCATGATGCTGCCGCTGATCGCCGCCGACCTGACATCCCGCACCGGATATCTGAATTTCGCGATCGGCGCGCTGGGCCTGGCGGCCAGCCTGGGCGCCACGTTCAGTACCGCCATCGCCGGCTGGGTCGGCGGCCACCTTGGCGACTCGACGACCTTCCTGTTTCTCGCCGCCATCGGCGCCGCATCGGTGCTGCTGCTGTGGATCGCCATGCCGGAAACCCGCCCGGCAATCACCCGTGCCACCAGACAGGCCGCCATGCCGGCCTGACCGGAACTTGCGTGTTCCGGCCGGCGGATGCCTATTGCCGGACGTATTTTTCCACCACCCAGTCCCAAGAGGAAACCATGGACCAGGCAGAAGCCAAACATCTCTTCGAACCCACCGGCGATTTCCAATGCCTCCACGAGTTCCTCCCCGCGGCTCGGTCCAAGCTGTCCGACCATATCTGGGGCTATCTCGTCGGCGCGACGGAAACCGAAACCACGCAGCGTCGCAACCGCCTCGCGCTCGACACGTTGGCGCTCCGCCCCCGCGTCTGCGTCGACGTGTCAAAGGTTGAGCTGGGCACCACCCTGTTCGGCCGCAAGCTGCGCCTGCCGGTGATCCTGGCCCCTGTGGGCTCCCTGGAATCGTTCCACCCAGGCGGCGCCGCCACCGCCGGACGCGCGGCCTCGGCCTTCGGCGTCCCCATCATGGTCAGCTCCGTGACCCATCCCGGCCTGGAGGAAGCCGCCGCTGCCGCGACCGGTCCGAAAATCTTCCAGCTTTACGTCCGTGGTGACAAAGCCTGGATCGATGACGTGGTGAAGCGCGCGGTCGATGCCGGCTACGACGCTTTCGCCATCACCGTCGACACCGCCGCCTATTCCCGCCGCGAGCGCGACATCACCGGCCGCTTCGTCAAACCCTGGCGCGCCGTCGCCACCGGCCAGAGCTACCAGGCCAGCTTCACTTGGGACAACGTCAAGCACTTCAAGGACAAGCACAGTATCCCGCTGATCCTGAAAGGCATCGGCACCGCCGAGGACGCCGCTTTGTGCTGCGAACACGGCGTCGATGGCGTCTACGTCTCCAACCACGGCGGCCGCCAGCTCGACCACGGCCGTGGCTCGATGGACATCCTGCCGGAGGTGATGGCCGCGGTGCGCGGACGCGCCAAGGTCATCGTCGACGGCAGCATCTGCCGCGGCACCGACATCGTGAAGGCGATCGCGCTGGGTGCTGACGCCGTGGCGATGGGCCGCATGTATTGCTACGCCCTGGCCGCCGACGGTGACGCCGGTGTGCACAAGATGCTGGAACTGCTGGAGCATGAATTCGGCGTTGCCATGGCGCTGTCCGGCGCCCGCAGCCTCGCCGAACTGCATCCCGGCTACGTGTTCCGCAACGCCCCGCAGGTGGCCCAACCCCACCAGCACAGCGCGTTCCCGCTGCTGCAGACGACACCCGAATATCGGGGGTAGTCGGGTTCGCCGTGGCCGGCCCCTCTCGGGCCGTGCCCACGGCCGGTGCCGGATCAGTCGGCCGGGGACGGGCAGGGGCGCGCGGTCGGCATTCCTGCTCCGACCGGTGCAACTGTGCCATGACTCCGTCGTTAACGGCTGGATCGACGTTACCGAGAGGCCCCATGGCACGCACGAAAACCGACCGTCCGCCCCTGGCATCGAGCCGTAACCCCCTGGCGATCGACCCGAAGCGAGAGCACCGCATCCGCGAGCGGGCCTATCATCTGTGGGAAGCCGACGGCAAACCGCATGGTCATGATGTCGAGTACTGGGAACGGGCGCGCGAACTTGTGGGCATGGAAGAAAGCGCCGGCAGCGGTTTGCTGCCCAACCCGGAAACCGAACCCTATTCGCCGCGCGAGACCGGCATCGAGGAGGCGGAAATCCAGGCGAACCTGGGCGAATTTCCCGACCGTCTGGCCGATCAGGGGGAGGTCAAAACGACCCCGGCACCCAAACGCGCCGCCCGTACCCCCGCCCGGGGCAAACCCAGGAAGCCGGCATAAATCGATCACCCCATCGTGAGGTGAGCAAATTTTCATGTAATCTGCCGCTTTCATGCCACACCTGCCGCGCATTTTGCCTGTGAGCACAGACGGACACGTTGGTGTCTCCGCGAGGACAGGCAGATGCGATTTTTCAAAGTCTATGGCCGGGTTGTCGGCCTTCTCGGTCGAGATATCCGGATCGCGGGTTTCCTGGCACTTGCCAATCTGATGGTCGCGGGCTTGCAGTTCCTCGATCCGGTGCTGTTCGGCCGGGTGGTGAACCTGCTGTCCCAATCGGACAAGCTGCCGCACGCCGCGCTGTGGCATGAGGCGGCCATCGTGTTGAGTATCTGGGTCGCGGTCGGCATTGGCGGTATCGTCAGTAACATCGCCGTGTCGGTCCAGACGGAACGTCTGGCACATCGTCACCGCATCAAGTCGATGGGCCGCTACTTTCAGCACGTGCTGGCGCTGCCGCTGTCGTTTCATGGTGGGACGCATTCCGGCCGGCTGATCAAGGGCATGCTGACCGGCACCGACGGGCTGTTCGGCACGTGGCTGGTGTTCTTCCGCGATCAGTTGTCCACAATCCTGTCTGCTGTTGTGCTGCTGCCGCTGACGCTGCTGCTGAACTGGCGGCTCGGGCTGGTGTTGATCGCTCTGGTGTCGGTGTTCCTGGTGTTCACCGCCATCGTGGTCAGGAAGACCGAGATGGCGCAGCGGCGGATAGAAGGGTTGAATTCGTCGCTGGCGGGAACCGCGCAAGATGCCATCAGCAATGTCATGGTGGTGCAGTCGTTCACCCGGCTGTCGGCCGAGGCGCATCTGTTCAGCGACATCGCCAACCAAGTGATACGCCATCAGTTCCCGGTGCTGAACTGGTGGGCGCTGGTGAACGTGATGACCCGGGCGTCCAGCACGCTGGCGATCATCACCATCGTGGTGGTGGGCACCTGGCTGCACATGCACGGCCTGGCGAGCGTGGGTGAGATCGTCAGCTTCATGGGCTTCGCGATGCTGCTGATCGGCCGGCTGGAAACCGCCGCGTCGTTCGTTTCGTCGCTGTTCTTCAAGCTGCCGGCGCTGGAGGATTTCTTCAACACTCTGGACGAACGCAGTTCCGTGCCGGAGAAAGAAGATGCCCGCGTGCTGTGGGCGCCGCGTGGCGAGGTGCGTTTCGAGAACGTCGGCTTTTCCTATCCGGCGAACAACGCCGTCGTGCTGAACGACGTCAGCTTCAGGGCCAGGCCTGGCATGTGCGTTGCCCTGGTCGGGCACACCGGGGCCGGCAAATCGACCGCCATGACGCTGCTGCAACGGTTGTGGGATCCGACGTCCGGTCGCATCACCATCGACGGGCAGGACCTGCGGGACATCACGCTGGACAGCCTGCGGTCCAACATCGGTGTGGTGTTCCAGGAAAGCCTGCTGTTCAACCGCTCCATCCGCGACAACCTGCTGGTCGGCCGCCCTGAGGCCACCGACGCAGACATCGAGCGGGCCTGCCGCATGGCCGACGCGCATGAGTTCATCGTCCGCCAACCGCAAGGCTACGACACGATGATTGGCGAGCGTGGCACCACCTTGTCGGGCGGGCAGCGTCAGCGGCTGGCCATCGCCAGGGCGTTGTTGAAGAACCCGCCGATCCTGATCCTGGACGAAGCCACCAGCGCGCTGGATGCGGCAACCGAGGCTCGGGTCAGCAAGGCGCTGAAGACACTGATGGCTGGTCGCACGACGTTTATCATCGCCCACCGGCTGTCGACGGTGCGCGATGCGGATGAGATCCTGGTGTTCGACGATGGGCATATCGTCGAGCGAGGGGATTTCAACGCGTTGCTCGCACAACGGGGGCACTTCGCCGACCTGGTGGAAACCCAGCTTTCGCCGGCCGTTTCGCATCTGGTGGCGGCGGAGTGATCGCCGGTCAATAACGTGTGACTGTCAGTCGTGACGGAACGATGCCTAATCTGATAATGTTGTTCCCTTCGACACTGGAAATGGAAACACGTCATGCTGCGATTGGCCCTGTTCTTTCTTGTCGTTTCGATCGTCGCGGCGATATTCGGCTTTGGCGGGATCGCCGCTGCGTCAGCCGATTTGGCTCGCATCCTGTTCTTTATCGCGATCGTGGTGTTCGTAGTGCTGCTGGTGGCCGGCCTGATGGCGGGCAGCACCCTGTGGTAGTAACGGGTGCGTGTGGGCTTGTTGCACCGCACACCTGAAAGTTGCTTTTTGATTGTTGAAGCGCGCATGCTGCTGTTCCTGACGGGACGCGGCTGCGCGGTTCGGCGTACAAGTCCTTGGGATAAAGTCCGGATCGACCGCATGCTCGCCCGAACATGAAAAGGGGCACGACGATGTCGACAGTTGCCGCGATCCTAAAGCACAAAGGTTACCAGGTCTCGACCGTTGATCCGACCGCACTTGTGTCGGATGTCGCGGCGATGCTGGCGGAGCGCCGCATCGGCGCGGTGCTGGTGATGGACCGGGCGGAGCAGATGCTGGGCATAGTCAGTGAGCGGGACATTGTGCGCTGCCTGGCAGCCAATGGCGCTCGCACGCTGGAAATGACCGCGGGTCAATTGATGACCCGAGCGGTGCAGGTGGCGCACCCGGACACGACGGTGGATCAGGCGATGCAGATGATGACCGCAGGCCGGTTCAGGCATCTTCCGGTCATCGACCACGACACGCTGATCGGGCTGATCAGCATCGGTGACGTGGTCAAGGCCCGGATCATCCAGCAGGACACCGTGGTCGAGAGCCTGACCGCCTATGTGGCGGGTTCGGCCTGACTCAGGGCTGATCGGTCAGGGTGGGGGCACGTAGATACGGCCGTCAAACAGCCGCCGGGCGGTGCGGTAGAAGGCGCCGCTGTGGGCGGTCCATGTGCCGGCCGCGTCCTGGGTGACGTCGGCGCCCACGGTCAGGATGCCGGATGGCATGCCGATGCGGATCGACCCGGCTGGTTCCGCTTGCAGCGCCTCACTGACCAGCGTGCCGGTGATGCGTGCGGCGACGGCGGTGCACAGCGATGAGGTCACCGGCAGCGCGCGATGCGGTTGGCCGTTCGAAATGAACCGGGCGATGAGATCGACGTCGGTTGCGCGGATTGTTTCGCCTGAAAGCGTCGGGGAATCCGTTGGCGGGGCGACGAAGCCGATGGAGGGGATGCTTCGGCTGTTGCGGGCTTCTTCCTGGTTGGCGGCGATGCCCATGGCGATGGCGGCGGTGCGGCGAATGGCCTCCAGCCTGGTGAGCAGGGCGGTGTTGGTGTCGAGCGCCTCGGGCAGTTCGGTGCCGGTCAGGCCGAGGTCGCGGGCGCGGACGATGACGCAGGGGCGGGCGGCGTCGACCATGGAAACCTCGATCGAGCCATGGCCGGGGATTTCCAGCCAGTCGCGGACGTTGCCTGTAGGCAGCAGGCGTCCGGTCCCGGCGCCGCCGGGGGCCATGAAGTCGAGCCGGACCGGGGCGCCGGTGCCCGCGACGCCGGGGATGGCTAGGTCGCCGTCGGTGGCGGCGCGGCCGTCTTTCAGCGCGAAGGTGGAGCGGATGATCTTGCTGGTGTTGGTGTTGAAGATGCGCACCGTGGCGGTGTCGCCGTTCGGGCGGACGATGCCCTCATCCACCGCGAACGGGCCGACGGCGGAGGACATGTTGCCGCAGTTGCCGCGGTAGTCGACGGCGGCCTCGCGGATCTGCACCTGGGCGAAGGTGTAGTCGATGTCGGCGTCTTCTCGGGCGGAGGGGGAGAGAACGCAGATTTTCGACAGCGAGGAGATGCCGCCGCCCATGCCGTTCAACTGCCTTCCGTTGGGGTCGGGGCTGCCCATGGCGGCAAGGAAGATCGGGTCCCAGGCGGCCTGCTCCGGGAGGTCCTTGCGGTGGAACATGATGGCTCGGCTGGTGCCGCCACGCATGAAGACGGCGGGGAGGGTGAGGAGGGGCATTTGGGGTCTCCCGGAACGGTTGGAGTGGGGAGT
>NZ_LMUJ01000076.1:25115-26000 GCF_009765975.1 Acidisphaera sp. S103
GGTGGGGTGGCGGGGCGCTTAGCCAGCCGTGCTCGGAGCGGCGTTATGGGGCGAAGCTAGGCAGCATATGGCATCTGATTGTCAGGTTTCTCAAGTTCACGCTGGGCAATCGTCAAGTGGATTCCTAACGATGCAGCTTTCTGATGGGCCTCGGTGAGGGCTTTATCTTGTGTTGTTAGTATATCCCTGGCGGCTTTCCTCAGGTCAGAATCGGAGATGGATCCTATTTCCTTTCTCCATTGGCTATCGACTGCTATCATCGCGGCCTGACAAGACGCGGACATTGTATTGATATCCGCCGACCGCTTCTCGAACTTGAAGGCCGCTTCTACGCCGAGCAATGCTGTATTTATGATCCCGATAGCAGTGAAAGAAATGAGTGGAATCGCGGCGTCAGCCCCCAAAATCTTGTCCGAGACGCCTTTTGCAGTCAAGATAGCAGACAAAACGATTGTTAGTACCCTCATCCAATTGGAAAATCTCTGCATATTATAAGATTTCCGGCCGAGAATATTGACCAACTCCCGCAAATCATTTTGCCGTTCATTGATCCCCTCTTGCAAAGACTGCATCTGTGGGTCCATTGTCCGCGCCCCCAAGTTTTGTCGTATCGTACCACCGCCGACTCTGATTTGTCATCAATCGCATCGGCTCGACGGACACAGGGTCAAGAATTCGACGGCCTTCTCAAGACTCGGGGCATTTTTGAGGGTTACCTCAGATCGATTTGGATCGAGAACGGCATACATTGGGCTATCTCGGGCTGTGAGCGTGCGGGTTGTCCTCACGGACACTGGTCCGCTGCATCGATCCGGTGACGCTCAGATCAAAAGGGTAAGGATTGGCGATCATCAGTGGTGCAGGTTCACTCCACCCTACGCAACC
>NZ_LMUJ01000076.1:26181-32948 GCF_009765975.1 Acidisphaera sp. S103
ACCCTGTTAGACCCAGTGCCTTGGCCCCGCCGGTGGTGACGGTATCGAGTGCTATCGCCAGTTCGTCATCCCGTCGCAGATTGTTGCGCAGTCCTACGAACATTGCCCGTTCCAGCATATCGCCATTGCCATACGGACCCCAGGTATCGCGGATGCCGTCCGACCCGGCGCACAGTACCACGCCCGCTCGGACTAACTGCCGCACCGACGGCACCGGTCGCGACGCCGGTGCGGTCGTCATGATCGCGATCCCGGCGTCCGCGATCTCTGCCACCACGGGGTCCACCAGCGACGGGTCCGGCATGCCCAGGCAGAACGCGTGGCTGACGATGACCCGTCCGGCCATTCCCAGGGCGCGGGTCCGCTCGATGATCAGTTCCATCGAAAACAGGCCCATCTCGCCTGTCTCGTGCAGATGGATATCGACGCCGCAGCCGAACCGGTCCGCCATGCGGAATATCGTGTCCAGGTGCCCCTTCGGGTCGCGATCGATCGCGCAAGGATCCAGCCCGCCGACGGTCTGGGCACCGAGCCGCAGCGCCTGCTCCATCAGTTCGACCGTGCCGGGGCGCACCAACATCCCACTTTGCGGGAACGCCACCAGGTCGATCGTTACCAGATCGGCGAGCGCCGCCCGCGTCGCCATAACGCCCTCGATCCCGGCGACGCCGCATTCCGTGTCGACGTCGACATGGGACCGGATGAACGTGCTGCCGTGTGACAGGGACTGCATCGCCTGCCGGTGTGATTGTTGGGCTGGCTCGATCGGCAGCGCCTTGCGCGCGGCACGTTCGTTTTCGATTTTGTCGATCAGCCGCGGTCCGACTTCGTTTCGATACCAGGGCAGACCGAGCAGCGATTTGTCGAGGTGAGTGTGGGCTTCCACCAGGCCGGGCAGCGCCAGTCGTCCTTTGCCGTCCAGCACGGGCACACCGTCACTGGCCAAATCGGGACCGATGGCGGTTATCGTGCCGCCGCGGATCAGGATATCGGCCGGATCGCCCCCTAGCGGACGAACATTTCGCACCAGCAAGTCGCCAGCCATGGCCAGACCTCCCATTGGATTTGCCCACTTTGGCTACATCAAAGTCACACCGCAATTCCGCGTCACCACCCCACGAAACAGCGGTGAAATGTCGACATCCGGTTCTCCGCCACCTTGCCAAACCGTCCGTCCATGCCATCCTGCCTAAACCCTACCCCAACGGAGGAAACAGTGACCACCGGGCGTTGCCTCTGCGGAGCCGTAACATTCTCCATCTCGGCGGACCGGATCACCGGCCGCACCTGCTGGTGCCGCGTTTGCCAGTATATCGGCGCGGGAAATGGCACGGTGAATGCGATCTTTCCGTCGGCCGCCGTCACGGTCGAAGGCGAGATGCAGGATTATCTCAGCACCGCTGACAGCGGATCGCGTATGCACCGGCGGTTCTGCCCCGTTTGCGGCACGCATCTGTTCAGCGCGTCCGAGTCCACGCCGCATCTGGTGGTCGTTCGGGTCGGGGCATTGGACAATCCACAGGCTTTTCCGCCGGTCGGCACAATCTGGACCAAGTCGGCGCCCGACTGGGCCTGCTTCGACCCGGCAACGCCCCGGATCGAGGGCCAGCCGCCGCCGGTCAAACCCAGGCCCGGCTGACCCCTGATCCGTCACAACGCATACGCCTCGTCCTGGCGCTGGTCGCTACAACACAGGCCGCCACTCCCACGCCGGAGCGGACGTGTAGACAAGCGTCACGGTCTCGCCGGGCCGCACGATCATGGTCCCCTGCCTCAAGGCGTGGATTGAGCCCCCGACACCGACCCGCGTGACTGCTCCGCCATACACCGCGACCAGCACCAGATGGCCTGTCGTATTGGTCACCGCCGTTCCGCTCGGTGGCACGGCCGGTGTGATGACGTTCGCTTCGGCTTGTTGCAGCCACAGCCCCTGCGTGCCGGCGACCGCGACGCCGCCGCGATACAGTGCGATGTTGGGGTTGGTGACGATGTTGGCGTTTCCCGCGGTGAAGTTCAGTCCGGTCATCGCCGCGAACTGGCCGCCGATGAAGGTGTTGCGCGCGGCGTGGGGGCTGTCGACCAGGATGGCGGTATTGACGACCTCGATGTCGAGGGCCTCAAAGACATTGCCGAACACGTAGCCGCGGGTCAGTTGAACGCCCGTGCCGGCGTCGGAGAAACTGCCCATGAAGCGGGAGAACGCAGCGTACCGCAGTTGTAGCGACACGCCCTTACCGGTGCCGGTGATGGAGCCGCCGCCGGTGTTCGTCGTGATCGTCTCGAAATCGCAGTTGACGCAGCCGTTGACCTGCAAGGCTACGGCGGCTTCGTCATTGGCGGCGTTTTTAAACTCCATTTGGGTGAAAGTGAAGCCGTTCAATGCATCCGTCAGGTCTGGTCTGCCGAGTTGCACGCCCGGGCCTTTTGTGTCGGTTAAAACCGTAAAGTCGGAGAAATGACCGTAGAACATTGCCTTGGCGGCGGTGATCAGAAGGGGCGTTCCGGACTCTATGGCGCGCAGGTCCAGGACTGACTGGCCCTGACCGGCACCGGCGATCCGGATGCCGTTCCGCCGTTTGGTCATGTCCCAGACGATGGGCGATCGGGCGACACACGTGCCGACCGGCAGTGCGCCTTTTCCGCCGTGGCGCATCAGGTGGAACCACCAGGCGTCGATCGCGGCGGTATCGTCGGTTTTCCCGTCGCACTTGGCGCCGGCTTCGGTCAGACTGTACGGGCGGGATACATCCGGTTGGGGAATGTGTGGTTTGCACGTCTCGGCGGGGTTGGTGCATTGTGCCCTGGCTGAGCACGGCAGCAGGGCAAGGACGGCCAGGAGACACAGGCGAATCAGAGTATATTCACCGTTCACAGCAGGAGTTTCCGATTTGGTCATGACATAACCACAACTGTAAAGCAACAAAAATCGTTCCGCCGTCTTGTCACGCGACCACTCTTGATCCCAGACCGCCGGTCAGCGGCCGGATCATGTTGACGCCCAGCGCCCTGGCGTTCACCCACAGGCTGTAGGGGCTGACGAGAACCTGGCTTACGGTCCATATCATGACCGCTTCCCAGGGATCGGTTGGCCGCAGCAGCAGGACTCCGGCCGAACTGGCGACCAGGCCCGCCAGATTGGCATACAGCGTGAACCTGGCCTGGCCGACGGCGATCAGTGCCACGCCCGCGGGAAAGGTCAGCGTGGACCATGCCATCAGGGCGACCAGGGGCATCGCGGCGTGACCGGTGGCCGCCCATTTCGGGCCCATCACGATGGCGACGACCTGAGTCAGGCCGATGCCCAGCAGCAGGCAAAGGGGAACGATCACCGCCACGCTGCGGCGCAGCCAGCGGTCCACCTGCGCCAGCATAGCCTGTCGGTTTTGCTGATATTCGGACAGCGCCGGCAGCATCAGCCGCCACAGCGCGGTGAATGTCAGTTCCCGGACTGTGTCGACCAGGCGGAACGCGATGTGGACCTGCCCTAAGATGGCGGCGCCGGCGGTGCCGCCGATCAGCACCGCGAACAGCCGGTAACGGCCGATCAGGACCAGGGTGGACGCGGTCAGGGGAATACCGATCGTCAGCAGGGACCGCACCGAGGCCCAGTCCAGCCGGCGGGACGGTACCCAGCCGCGGCCGATCAGCAAAGCCAGGGCGCCGATCGTGGTGGTGGCGGCCTGCTGGCACACCAGCGCCCAGCCGCCGGCGTCGGCGAAGGCGGCGGAGACGCCCACGGCGGTTCCCAATCCCTGCCCGATCAGCGTGCGCAACGCCAGGGCGCGGTACGCACGCTCTCGCGTCAGCAGGCCCTGGACGACGCCGGCCGCGCCGACCAGGGGCAGGGGCACGGCCAGCAGCAGGGCCATCGGCACCAGTCGGTGGTCGTTCAGCAGGGTGGCAAGGCCCCAGCCGGCGGAGGCCTGGAGGAACAGGGCGATGCAGCCGACGGCGACCGACGCCCAAAACGCGCTGGACAGGATGCGGTCGTCGATCGTGGCCCGCTGCACCAGGGCGTCGGCGAAGAGGGCGTTCACCACGACCCACAGGACGATATGGACCGCCGTGGCCGCCGCGCCGATGCCGAACTCGCCGGGGCCGACGATACGGGCGACGACAAAGGACGTGACGATGGACAGGATGGCGGACACGCCGGCCTCCAGCCCCGACCAGAAGGCGTCGCGTTTCATGCTGAGCGGCGGCGGAGGGCTGCGAAAGAGACCACGGCGGCGAACGGAGGAAGCCACATGATGCGGGCTTGGTAGCGGTCGTGTGGCGCGGATAGGCCTCCGGTGATGGCGGCACTGAGCGGCAGGACCAGCAGCACGGCGAGCAGGAAGCCGGCGTGGGCTGTTCGGCGGCGGAACGCGCCGGGCACCAGAAGGGCGCAGGCGATGATGCCGGCCAGGTCGACGATCTCGTGGACTTGCGCCAGGGGCGGCGGCACCGACAAGGTACCCCGTTGTTGGCGCGCGGCGGCGTAGGCGGCTTGTTCCCGAACGGGGAAATAACGCTCGATCCAGGGCGAGACCTCGGCCGGCCAGGGGTTTAGGCCGTCGCCGCTGGCGAATTCGGTGATTTGCGTCAACGCGTTGGCCAGCCCGGCTCGGATTTCCGCCAGCGTGGCAGCGCGTAGGGCGGCCTCGATGATCGCATCGGCTTCGGTTGAGACGATTTTGGGGCCGCCTGCACGGTTGAGTGGGCTGTCGTGGGTCCAGAGGAACTCGTCCGACGTGGGTGGGAAGTCGTCGAGGAAGGGACACAGCCGCCAGTGGCCGACGGGACAGTCGCGGTGCAGCGCGGCCATTCCCGGGCCGTCGTAGATCACGCGGGCGAGCAGGAAGATGTTGCCGAAGGGGGAGACGGCGAAACGTCCGTGCGCGGCGAGGTTGACGGAACAGAGAGCGAAGAGCGCGAGAGCGGGCGGGAGAACGAGCAGGGGCCAGCGACGGGGCCGGGTGGGATGGATCGGTAGCCAGGTGTCCGTCATGGCCGGGACACGCCCCGCAGGCGTCAGGATAAGAGGCGGCACTTTCTCATCGTCATGGCCGGGCGTGTCCCGGCTATCTACGCACCGGCCGACGAAGCGCGGATGGCCGGGACACGCCCGGCCATGACGGATGGGCTGCGGCAAATCCACCCCAACAATTTCCCCGCCATCTCTTGGCCTAATGCTGATGGGGACACGTCCGGCGATGACCATAAAGGTTAGCACCATCAACACGCCGGCGGTCAGCGGCAGGCTGGATTGTTGGGTGGCGATCATCAGGGTGGCGAGCCCGGCCAGACACACTTGCTCGGTGCGTGACAGGCGGTCCGGCGCCAGGGCCAGCAGACAAAGCGACAGCACCAGCAGGGGGGTGAACAGGTCGGGCATCAGCTCGCAAACCAGCCAGGGAAGCCAGGTGCAGGCGGACAGGATGCCGACGCCGGCGATGAAGGTTGTTCCGGACACCCCGGGGGCCAGCGCATGGCAGACCAGTCGCAGGACCCATGCGGCCAGCAGCGCCTGGGCCACGATCACCGGCCAGACCGTAATCCTCCAATGCAGCGGCAGCATGAACAGGGAGTAGAACACCGGACGGTCCCAGCCGGCGTAAAAGCGGATCGCCTGGGACAGATAGGTTCCGGTGTCGGCGAACACGATCGGATACCCGTTCCACAGTGCCGGCCACAGCAACAGCGCCGCGGCGGCCGGGACAGCGAGACGGGCGGTCCGGTCAGTCGCCATAGCCGTTCGGATGGGCTTTTCGCCAGGCGAAGGCGGTTGCGACGATATCGTCCAGATCGCCATGCGCCGGCTGCCACCCGGCTTGCTGTGCCCGCGTGGACGACGCCACCAGCACGGAAGCGTCGCCGGCCCGGCGTGCCACCACCTGGTACGGAACCTTCAGCCCTGATACATGTTCGACCGAGGCGATCACCTGCCGCACCGAATGGCCGGTGCCATTGCCGAGGTTCCAGATCACGGCGCCTCGGTCCAGTGCCTCCAGTGCCAGCAGATGCGCCGAGGCCAGGTCGGAAACATGCACGTAGTCGCGGATGCAGGTGCCGTCCTCGGTCGGATAGTCGTCGCCATAGACGTCCAGCGCGGGGCGCCGCCCGAGCGCGGCGTCGATGACGAGGGGGATGAGGTGGGATTCCGGGCGGTGGTCTTCGCCGAGGCGGCCGGCGGGGTCGGAGCCGGCGGCATTGAAGTACCGCAGGCAGGCGAAACGCAGCCCGTGCACCTGCCCAGCCCAGCGCAAGGCGCGTTCCAGCATCCATTTGCTGTCGCCGTAGGCCGATTGCGGGTCGATCGGTGCGTCTTCCGGGATCGGTTCGGCGCTGTCGAGGTTGAACAGCGCGGCGGTGGAGGACAGCACGAATCGTCCCACGCCGTGGCGCACGCAGGCGTCGATCAGCCGGATGCCATTGGCGGCGTTGTCGAGCAGGTAGCGCATCGGCATGCGCATGCTTTCCCCGACCTGCGACAGGGAGGCGAAATGGAACACCGCGTCCCAGGCGCCGTCACCCAGCAGGCTGTCGATCGGTCCGGCGTCCGCGAGATCGGCGACGACCAGCGTGGCTCCCGCGGGCACAGCCGCCCGGTGGCCGGTCCGCAGGTTGTCCAGCACGGTGACGTCGCCGCCCCGGTCGACCAGGGCCGCCACCAAGTGGCTGCCGACAAAACCGGCCCCGCCGGTCACCAGAAAACGCTGCGCCATGATCCACTACTCCCGAAAATACGCTTTGTAGCGGCGGTGATGCACCCCCGCATCGGCGTG
>NZ_LMUJ01000076.1:33005-53197 GCF_009765975.1 Acidisphaera sp. S103
GCACCCCCGCATCGGCGTGTCCGGATCGAAGATGCACGCGTGGATCGACCCTTGTCAGTACAGCGCCGATAATCTTCGCGTGGGCGTCGCGTAGTATCTCCAGCGCATGCAGCAGGGTTTTGGTCTGAGTGGAGCGCCACCGCACGCACAGCAGCGTGGCATCCGCCATGGCGGCGGCGATGCGGGCCTCGGTCATAGCCTCGACCGGCGGGGCGTCCAGCAGGATCAGGTCGTAGTGGCCGCGCAATTCCGCCAGGAACTGCCGCATCTGGTCGGACAGGAACAATCCCAGCACATCGCCGCCGGGCTTGCCCGCCGTGATGAACTTCATGCCGGTGATCGGATCGTCCTGCACCGCGTTCCGCCAATCCGTGTCGCCGCGCAGCACGTCCAGCAGCCCCGGTGCGGCGTTGCCCGCCAGGCGGTATTGGAACGACGCCTGGCGGACGTCGCATTCCACCGCCAGCACGCGCTCGCCCCCCAATTGCGTGGAACGGCCCAGAGCCAGGGTCAGCAGCGACTTTCCCTCCGCCGGACGGGCAGCGGTGACGGCAATGATCTGTGGATGGTCGATGTCCAGCGACACGCCGGCGCGCAGTGAGCGCACCTGTTCGGCGAACGCCGTCAGCGGGCGGCGAACGACATAATCCTGGATCTTCAGATGCCCGAGTGCGCGCTTGCCGACCTCGGGGATCAGCGCCAGGCAGGGCGCGCCGATGACGTCGCGCAGTTCGTCGCCGCTGTGCAGCGTGCTGTCGGTCAGTTGCAGCACATAGACCAGCAGCAGCCCCAGGAAGATGGACGCTGCGACCGACGCAGCCATGGCCTGGACCGTGCGCGGATAGCTGGGATGCTCCGGCGGGATCGCCTCCGAGATCTCGCGCGCCTCGGAGGATTCGACCGACCCCTGCTGCGCCGTTTGCAGGATGCTTTCCAACACTGCCTGCAACTGGACACGTGCGGCATCGAGGTTACGGGCCATGGCGTCCAGTGGAATCCGATCCCTGGCGGCTTTTTCCGCCGCGGTTTTTTCCTGGTCGAGGACGCTTTCCAGCGTTTGCACGCGATCGGTGGCCGCGTGCTGTTCGGCCGCCGTCGCGGCAACGACACGGGCGATTTCGGCGTTCAGCGCGCGCTGGCCGCCGGCATACTGACGCACCAGGCCCTGCACGTCGGGATGGGCGCTGCCCAATCGGGTTCGCAGCGCGTTGATCTGCCCGGCCAGTTGTTCCTGCTGCGCCCGCAACGCTGTCACCGAGGGTGCGACGGCCGCCTGGGCCTCGGCGCCAGCCTTGCCACGCGCGGCGTCGAGGCGCCCGTTGGCGGCGGCTCGATCCGACTGGGCTTTCGCCAGATCCTCGGTCAGGCTGGTGATTTCCTCAGTGTCCGTGCCGGCATGCATGCCCTGGCTCAATGCGTGGGTGGAGCGATAGGTGGACATGCGCTCCTCGTCGTCATGCACCTGGCGGCGCAGGTCGGCGGCCTGTTTTTCCAACAGTTGGGTCGCACTTTCGACCGCGCGGTGCTTCGCGGCGTATTGTTCCTTGATATAGGCGTCGATCGCGTTGTTGACTGCGGCCGCCGCGACCACCGGATCGTTGGCGACGAAGCTGACTTCCACCACGTGGGAAGATCGGACGGCCGTGGCGTGCAGCGCGTCCTGGACGGCGACCAGCGTCCTGTCGCGCGTCCGGTCCCAGACCGGCCCATAGGGTTGATCGGACGGGACGTCGGTTTCCATACCGAGCATCTCACGTATCGTCGCGACTGTGCGCTGGATCAGGCCGGGGGGACGCAGCGCCCAATTGAACTCGGGATTATCGAAGAGATTGCCCCGTTTCGCCACCTGCTCCGCGATGTGCAGGCTTTGCAGGATCTCGGCCTGGCTGGCCATCATCGATTCGGTGGTGGGGTCCTCGCGCAGGATGCTTTGCAGTTCGCGGGGCTTGTATTCGCTGGGATCGTAGATCAGCGAACCCGTGGCGGTGTAGAGTGGCGTGATCCGCCGCAGTGTCAGATAGGCGCACAGCGGCACCAGCACGATCGCCGCGAGCAGGGTTGCCCGGCGTTGGCGGATCGCCAGGAGAAACCCGCCCAGATTCTCACGCGACAGCCCGCGCGGCCGGCCGGCAGGTAGCGGCGATGGTCCCCGGGTGGGGGTTACCGTCGCCTCCACGATTTCGGCGGGCCTGTCGAGCATCCGCGTTCTTTGGCCTTTTGGATCGCGCCCGGAGTGCCGTGATTCCGGGCTGGGTGAATGCGAACGCTGTCGTAGGCCGCGAATGCTTAAGATTTTGCTAACGCCGGCGAAGGAAACGGCGGGGGAAGCAAAGGAATGCTCGGTTTCGGTACAAACCAGAAACACGACCGATCTTGCGGGCGGCTGGAACCCTTCGCCCTTAAAGGATCGGCCCGGTGGTCAAGGCTGGGTTTGGCACCACCGAATCACGCGCTCGATCCCCTCTTCGATGCTGATGCCGGGCCGCCATCCGATCATCCGCTCGATCTTCCTGTTGGAGAACTTCAGCGTCTTCGATGTGGTCGCGCGGATCTTTCCCGGGATGGTCTTGTACTCGGGTTCAAGGTCCGAACCGGTGACCTGCAGGATAATCTCCACCAGGCGATTGAGCGTCGTCGAAACGCCCGTGGCGACGTTGAAGCTTTCCCGCGATACGTCGCTTTCCATCGCCATCAGGTTGGCCCGAGCGATGTCCGCGACATGGATATAATCGTGGACCTCCAGTCCATCATCCGGAATGATCGGCCGCTCGCCCCGTTTGATGCGATCATAGGTATCGATGATGTAGATCGAATTGATCGCGCGATAATGCTGGCGTTCGCCGTAAACGGACGAATACCGCAACGATATCGACTTCACGCCGTAACGGTCCTCGTACAGCCGACCGATATTCTCCCCCATCAGCTTGGACGCCCCGTACAGCGCCGCACCCGGCTGCTGCTTGCTCCAGGCCCACGGATCGGTCTCCTGCGTCGTTTCCGCCTCGGTCTCCCCATAGGTCGCGACGGACGACGAGAACACGACTTTTTCGACGTTTCGGTAACGGCAGACCTCGTGCACGTTCACCATGCCCTGGACGTTGACCGCGATCCCGAGCATCGGATTGAGCGTCAGGGGCAGCGTGAGAAAGCCGGCAATCGCGAACACGCCTTGGACATCCTCGAACGCATCGAACAGTTCGTTGGTGCGCAATATGTCGCCGCGGATCAACTTGATGCGCCCATCATGGATGATTCCCTGCACCATGTCGGGCGAGCTCAGCGAATAATTGTCGAACAGAACGACCTGCCGCGCCCCTGCTTCCAGCAGTTGCTCGGCGACGCTGGCGCCGATAAGGCTAACGCCGCCGGTGATGGCGAACTTTCCGCCTGCGATCTTCATGGTTTTCTCCATCGTTGATCATGAACCCTGCCGAGTGGATCATGCTAATTCGTTGATGGTTGGGTCCAGCGCCGGTAGACCGACAACAGGGCGACAATGTCCTGGCCGCGATAGCCCTCGGCCAGGGCCAGGGTATACAGTTCCCGCACCTGCGACGCGGTCGGTGTCGGCATCTTCATCTGCCGGCCGAGTTCGATGCCGAGGGCGAGATCCTTTTCCCCCAATTCCAGCTTGAAGCCGGGGCTGAAGTCGCCTTTCAGCGCGTTGGGAAAGCGCTTGGTAAAGTGATGCGACCGGCCGCCGCTTTTGGACAGCACCTGATACAGCGTGTCCGGATCGACGCCGGCGGCTTCGCCCAACGCGAACGCCTCGGCCGCCACCAGGACGTTGCCCATCGACATCATGTTGTTGACGATCTTGACGACCTTGGCGGTTCCCACGGCGCCGGTGTACTGGATTTCGCCGCCCAGGAACGCCAGCAGGGGACGAGCACGGTCCAGTGTCGCGGGTTCGCCGCCGGCGATAAGGACCAGCCCGCCGGAGCGCGCTTCCTTCGGGCTGCCGCTGACCGGGCAGTCCAGAACGTCCAGGCCATGGGCGGCGGCGGCTGTCCCGATCTCCCGCATCGTTCCAGGATCGATGGTGCTGAGGTCGATGCACAGACTGCCGCCGGCCGCACGTTCCACAACGCCGCCAGGTTCAAGCCAGACCGCGCGAACCGCACGCGGATCCGGCAGGCTGGTCAATATCACGGTTCGATCGGCGAATACGTCATCCATACGCTCCACCGTCGCGATGCACTGGGCGGCGATGGCCTGCCGTGCCGCGGCGCTGACGTCGTAGCCACGCACGTCGTAGCCGTTTTCCGCCAGCCTCGCGGCCATGGCCGATCCCATCTGCCCAAGGCCGATCACGGCAACTGTTCGGTCTGTCATTCCACATAGCCCCCCACTGCGGATTTCGCGGCTATACGGCCGCCAGACGTCGCAATCACCTGAGCCTCGACCAGGCCGGTCAGGTGTGCGCGCAACGCGATCGAATCCTGATCCAGAAGATTACGCGGCCGCGGTGCGTCGATCGGCACGATGGCCGTGATGCGTCCCGGCCGCGCCGACATGACAACGATCCGGTCCGCCAGGTAGATCGCCTCCTCGACGCTGTGCGTCACGAACAGAATCGTCCGCCGTTCCTGCATCCAAAGCCCCAGCAGGTCACGCTGCAGAACGTTGCGTGTGATACTATCAAGCGCCCCGAACGGCTCGTCCATCAGCAGCACGTCGGGCTGGTTGGCCCAAACCCGAGCGATGCCGACGCGTTGTTTCATGCCGCCGGATAGTTGCGATGGAAAGTGGTTTTCGAATCCTTCCAATCCGACACGGGCGATCTGGTCGCGCGCCAGTTGTTCCGCCTTCGCCCGCCCCAGACCCCTGACGCTGGGTCCGTACATTACATTCCGCAGCACCGTCATCCACGGAAACAGCGCATATTCCTGAAACACCAGACCACGTTCCGGCGAGGGCCTGGTGATCAGGCGCCCGTCCATGTGCAGCGTGCCGGCCGACGGCGTGACAAGGCCGGCCACCATCCGAAGCAACGTGCTTTTGCCACATCCGCTGGGTCCGAGGAGGCAGACGAATTCGCCTTCGTATATTTCGA
Source organism: Acidisphaera sp. S103 (assembly GCF_009765975.1). GTDB lineage: Bacteria > Pseudomonadota > Alphaproteobacteria > Acetobacterales > Acetobacteraceae > Rhodopila. Next base: position 38,062 of record NZ_LMUJ01000076.1, read on the forward strand.
GATCGAGCGGATCGAGCGCCCTGACATCGAGGTTATTGGCCCGATAATGCTTGGCGACGCCGCGGGCACGGATTTTCGGTTCACCCATCATGCGAATCCGTGCGGCTCCACCGCAGCATCAGTTTCGACGCCAGGCTCATCAACTGGTCGGACGTGCTGCCCAGGATGCCAACCAGCAGCATGCCGACGATCATCAGGTCGGATCGCATCATCAGCCGCGAATCCCAGATCAGGTAACCGACTCCGGACCGCGCACCGATCATCTCCGCCACGACCAGCCCGGCCCAGGAGTTGCGCAGTCCCAGGCGCAGGCCCGTGAGGATGCTAGGCATCGCGGCCGGCAAGACGATGCGCCAAAGTATCTGGCGGGGACCGGTGCCCAGGGTCAGTGCGGCTTCGATAAAGAGTTTGTCCACCCATTCCACGCCGTGAATCGTATTGACCAGGATTGGCACGGCGGCACCCAGGGCGACCAGGAAGATCGCCGATTTGTCACCAATGCCGAACCACAGGATCGCGAGGGAGATCCAGGCGGTGATCGGGATCGGCATCAGCACCAGCAGCGTGAAGTAGGTGGATTTTCGTACCGACCGAAACCAGCCGATCGCGATGCCGATCGGAACGGCGATCGCCGTGGCGATGGCAAAGCCGGTCACGCTGCGGAAGATACTGGCGGAAAGATCGGTTGTCAGGGTTCCGTCCCGGGTGATTTCCACCAGCCCGGCGACCACCTGGAACGGCGACGGCAGCAGGTAATCCGGCAACGTGCCCCGCTGTGACGCGAATTGCCACGCCGCGATCAGTCCCACGGGTAGGCCGGCGAACAGCAGTAGGTTCCGCAGCAACGAAACCACCACCGGCCGGGCGGGCGCCATCAGACGACCTCGCCCGCCGCTTTGCGTGCCGCCGGCAGGAACTGGAGATCGAACGCCTTGCGCACGTCATATCCGGCGGCGAGATAGTTGGCATCGACCAGGCTGTCACTGAGTTCCGTGATGTTGTGCATGTAGGTATCGTTGATGTTGTAGTGATGCGCCGTGTTGGACATCGCCAGCCGGACCACGTCTTCCTTCAACCGAGCCATTTTCGCGAAGTCGGTGATCAGTTGTTCCGTGTTGTGCAGCATCCATATCGTGGTTTTCGCATGCATCGTCACGAACATCTGCGCCAGCGCCGGTCGTTTCGCGATCAAGTCGGCCGTGAGGGCCACCAGGATGCCGGGATTTCCGACCCGCGTGTGATTGACGTGCTTGACCAGTTCACGCCCGATACCGGACAGCAGCAGAATGGAACCGTTGGGTTCGGAGGTCGACACGGCCTCGACCGTATGGTCCGCCAAAGCGGCCACCTGGGATGGCGTCGGCACCAAAATGAAGTCGATGTCCTTTTTCGGATCCAGCCCGGCTTCCCTTACCAGTTCGCGAAAGATGATGTCCTGGTTCGTGGCCTTGGCGATCCCGACGGTCTTCCCCTTCAGGTCGGCAATGGTTTTATACGGGCTGTCGGCGCGCACCATGACGCGTGTCGTCCGGCTGGCGACGGATGCGACGGCCTGCAAAGGACGACCGCGAGACGCGGCGATAATGCAGGCGATCACCCCCATGTATCCCACATCGATACTGCCGGTCACCAGCGCATCGATCGCGTCGGTGTTGGAGGTGGTCTCGATGAGATTGATCTTCAGGCCGGCTGGGGCGAACCGCTGCAGATAATAGGCGGTCAGATAAGACGTCTGCTTGAAGGTGGAGACGTTCAGCGTGCCCGTCAGATCGTCGGCGGGCGTCGCGTGCGATCGTTCCGCTCCCATGCCAAGGATACCCGCAGCGGCCATGCCAAGGATATCTCTGCGTTTGGACGTTCCCATCGTCATTCCCGTTCCCCTTTGGGCGTTATGGTGATCCGCCTTCTATGCTGAAGGCTGGGCCGAAGCCGGTCGTTAAGCAACACCCTCCGAGCCGGCTACACGGACGGAATGTGCCGCCAAGGCGGCGGATTTTCCAGCAAGACGGCCGAACACCGCACCGCTGGTCAGCCCGGTCGCACCTGGGTAGTTGAAATAGAACAAGCCGCCGACCATTTCGCCAGCCGCATAAAGGCCGTGTATCGGATGGTGATTGGCGTTCACGACCTGGCCCTGGGTGGTGATCCGGACGCCGCCGAAGGTGAACGTGATCCCGCAGGTCACGGCGTAAGCCTCGTACGGCGGATTTTCCAACGGCAGGGCCCAGTTGGATTTCGGGATATCCAGGCCAATGGCGGCCTTGCCATCTTTGACCGTCGGGTTGAACGGCACGTCGCGCAGCACCGCGGCGTTGTAGTCGGCGATCGTTTTCAACAATTGCCGGTTGTCGACGTCTTCCAGTTTGGCGGCAAGCTCCTCGATCGTGTTCGCCACAACCTTGGTGACCTGACGGGACCGATATTCCGGACGAAGCAGATGGACCGCGGCCGAATCGAAAATCTGCCAGGCGAACTGACCGGGTTGTTCGAGTATCCTGCGGCCGTATTTCGCATAGGTATAGTTGCGGATGTCCGCGCCTTCATCCAGGAATCGGCGCCCCTCGCTGTTGACCATGATCGAGAACGGGTAGCTGTCGCGTTCATAGTCATCCATGATGGCGAACTCGCCGAAGTCGGCGGCGTAACGTTCCCAGCCCACGGCATGGCATCCGGACCAGTGTCCGCGCGGCTGCGCGCCGATCCCCAACGCCATGCCAAGCCCGTCACCGGTGTTGAATTTGGATCCGCGAACCTTGGCGAGGTCCCATCCCGGCCCCAGGTAGCGGGCGCGCCACTCGGCATTCGCCTCAAAGCCACCGCAGGCGAGGATCACCGTTGCCGCCTCGATCCGTTCGGAGCCGTTGCCGGATCGCACCACGACACCGGATACCGTGCCGTCGGCGTGGATCAGTTCCCGCACCCAGGCATCGTAACGGATCTCTACGCCAGCCTTCTCCGCGCTGGTGTACAGTCGGTCGACCAGACCGGGCCCACCACCCGACGCGGCGAGTGTCGCACCGCCCCAAAACTTGAATTTGCCGTCCACCTTGAACGATTGCCGGCCAAACTGCGGGATGAAGCGGACACCCTGCCGCCGCAGCCAGTGCATGACGTCGTTGCTGCCGGTGACAAGGATTTCGCACAATTCCGGATCGGTCCGGTACTGCGTGGTCCGTGCCATGTCGTCGTAGAAATCGGCTTCGGTGTAGACGCCGAAATCGCTTTCACGCTCTGCCGCTGAAAGATCGGGGGACAAGGCGATAATGTCGTCGGCGCCGTTATAGACGAAGCGCATCAGGCCTTCGGTGAAGGTACTGTTGCCGCCGCGTTCGTCCCGCGGGGCTCGTTCCAGCAGCAACACCCGGGCGGCACCGTTTTCCTTTGCCGAGAGCGCCGCGCACAGCGCCGCGTTCCCACCACCGACGACGACGACATCGTATATCGGATCCGATTTTGACAATGCCGCTTCCCCCGCGCGCCTAACCGCAAGCACTTAAGCACGGACGATCGCTGATTGACGGCTGATGCAGTAGAATATTGTATACCGCTACTATATCCGCCAAGGCATACTGAAACGCACACCGCCAGCCGGGAAGACCGACAGCGGGAACGCAAACGCCCCGCCAGGCGGAGAAAATGCCGCGTTAACGGTATTGCAAGACACCTTCCGGTTTCCAACCCGGCCACGCTGAACCGGCGACCGGGGCTATTGCGGTTTGCGTCGTCAACGCCGTCTAATCCGCCAGAAGAACCCCCGCCCCAGATTATCGCGGAGACGGGAAAAAAGGAGGACGTCCGGTGATGAGCGACGCGTTACGCCCGTCCAGATCCAAGGCTGCCATGGTGTTTCGCGTGGCAAGCGGAAACTTCCTGGAATTCTATGATTTCTTTCTTTACGGCTTCTATGCGCGGCATATCGCCGCCACCTTCTTCCCGGTCGGCAGCGAGTTTGCCTCCCTTATGCTGGCGCTTGTCGTGTTTGGTGCCGGTTTCCTGGTCCGGCCGATCGGTGCCGTCGTGCTTGGCGCCTACATCGACAAAGTCGGCCGCCGCAAAGGCCTTATCGTCAGCCTGGGCTTTCTGGCAACTGGAACTGTTCTGGTCGCGTTCATGCCGAGCTATGCGAGCATTGGGCCTGTGGCGCCGGCGCTGGTGGTCGCGGGTCGGTTGCTGCAAGGACTATCGGCTGGGGGCGAACCAGGCGGGGTCGCCGTCTATCTTTCCGAAATAGCGTCCCCAGGCAAAAGAGGTTTCTATGTGGCGTGGCAATCCGGCAGCCAGCAGGTTGCCACGGTGGCGGCGGGCCTGACCGGCTTCGCCGTCAACACGCTGATGGCCCCGTCTGACATCGCGGCCTGGGGCTGGCGCATCCCATTCTTCATCGGCTGCCTGGTCGTGCCGTTCATCTTCATGATCCGCCGTTCGCTTCAGGAAACCGAGGTGTTCACCGCCCAGCGGCACCATCCGTCGCTGACGCAGTCGATTGCGACATTGGCCGGCAACTGGCGAACCGTGGGTCTCGGCATGATGATGGTCGTGACGACGACGGTTTCGTTCTACACCATTACGACCTACACCCCGACCTTCGGCGTGCGGGAACTGCATCTTTCGACAGCGAACAGCCTGATGGTGACATGCTGTATCGGCCTGTCGAACCTGTTCTGGCTGCCGATATGGGGCGCGATCTCTGACCGGGTGGGACGCAAGCCCATCCTGGTGGCGTTCACCGTGCTGATGATTCTCACAGCGTATCCATCGCTCTCATGGCTGGTCGCTCGGCCCAGTCTCGGACGGATGTTCCTGGTCGAGCTATGGCTGTCCTTTGTCTATGCCGGCTACAACGGTGCGATGACGGTCGCGCTGACCGAGATCGTGCCCGCGGCCGTACGGGTCAGTGGCTTCTCGCTGGCCTATAGTCTGGCCACGACCCTGGGCGGCTTCTCGCTGGCCATCTCGACGGGATTGATAGAAATGACGGGGGACAAAGCCGCACCTGGTCTATGGATGTCTGCCGGCGCGGTATGCGGCCTGATCGCCGCGCTGGGCCTGTATGGGCGGCGCGGTGACGCCGTGTATGTGGGAACGGCGCCCGGACCTCGGTTGGGGAAACCGGTAGGGTCCTGATCGTGTGCTCGATAACGGAGAGGCAACGTGACGAAATCCAAGAACAGTGACCGCATGAACAGGCGAAACATCCTGACCGGGATTGGGATCGGCGGCGTGGGCCTCACCATGGGCGCGCCGGTGCGTGCCGCGCTGCTGCCGGCGGGTCTGCGAAGCGAGAAACATGATGTCGTGGTCATCGGCGCCGGAACGGCTGCTCTTGTCGCCGCACTGCAAGCGAAACAGGACGGTGCCAACGTCGTCGTCCTTGAGAAGACGGCCGCGGACAGCAGCGGCGGTGATTCCCGCATGTCCGGCGGCATCTTTTTCGTGCCTGGCAAGGACACGGCGGAATCGCGGCAGGCCTTTGTCGACGACAACGACAGGGTCACCCAGGGGCGAGGAAACAAAGCCCTGTTTCGGGTCATCGCCGATCATGCATGGAGCGATATCGCGTGGCTGAAACAGCAGGGATCCGAATTCATCGAGTACGAACCCGCTCGGTTGGGCAGCGGCGGCACGATGACCCTGGCCCCGGCGCCATGGCAGGGGATGCCACGGTGGCTTGCCACCATGCAGAAGCAGTTTACCGGACTTGGCGGCACGATCGTGTATGAGGCGAAAGCCAAACAACTCATCATGGATAATCGCGGCCACGTGGTCGGCGTGAAAGTGGCGACGCAAGACGGAATTGTCGACTACATGGCCAACGCGGTCGTGATCGCTGCCGGCGGCTATTGCGCGAACAAATACATGCTGGAACAACTGGTCCATCCGGATGCCGACGCGATGTTGGTGCGCGGCGCCAAGACGGCGACCGGCGATGGCCATTTGATGGCGTTGGAAGCCGGCGCGGCCCTGCAAAACATGGCCGGCCTCGCAACGGTGTCGGTGGTGACAGTGGACCCGCGGGAACCGGCAGGTGCCAACCCCGAACGGGCGCTGCGTCATTGTGTCGCGATCAACCGGGACGGCAAACGGTACGTCGACGAATCAAAGGGGTTGCTGATCAATGGCCGCGCCGCATTGGGGCAGCCTGGCCAGGTGATCGCCTTGGTCTTTGATGAGAACCTCAAGGCGGAACACGACACGCAGATGTCGCTCGCGGTCTATAAGGCACTGAACCTGCCCGTGCTGGAGGCAAACACCATCGAAGACCTGGCGGGCCAGATCAAGGTTCCGGCGGCACAGCTCAAGGCAACCATCGACGCATTCAATAGCGCCGTGCAGGACGGTAAAGCACTTGATGCCAATCCGCCGAAGGCAGGCCTCGCGGCCAAGATCGAAACGCCCAAATTCTACGCTTTTTATCCATTGGTGCCCGGTATTACCCAGACGTTCGGCGCCATAACCATCAACACGAACGCGCAGGTCCTGGAACCCGACGGACGGGTGATTCCCGGCCTGTACGCCGTCGGTAATTGTGCCGGCCCGCTGTATTACGACAGCTACTGGCCCGGCGGCATGCAGATCAGTTGCCTCGTTATGGGGCGTATCGCGGGCCACCAGGCCGCCCTTGAACGGGCGTAACGTGCCGGTCGGCGTCCTATCAGGCCGCCGCTTCCGCGTTCCGCACCAATTCCGCGAACACGAACGGCATGATACCCCCGTGCCGCACGTACTGGAGTTCGGCCAGGGTATCGATGCGAAGTTTTAATGGTATCGATTCGATGACATCGTCGGTTCGTTGGATCATTAACGTGACTGTCTGACCGGGCGCGATCTCGTCGCTTAAACCGATAATATCGAACGTTTCGCTGCCATCCAGCCCAAGTGTCGCAGCCGTGGTGCCGGCGGGAAGTTGCAGCGGCAGCACGCCCATGCCGACAAGATTGCTGCGATGGATACGCTCGAAACTACCGGCGATGACCACGCGCACGCCAAGCAACCGGGTCGCCTTCGCGGCCCAATCGCGCGCGCTGCCGGTGCCGTATTCCTCCCCGGCCATGATGATCAGCGGCACATCCTCATTCCGATACCGCATCGCCGCATCGAACACACTCATCTGCTCGCCGCTCGGTTTACGCATGGTCACGCCGCCCTCGACGCCGGGCACAAGGCGATTCTTCAGTCGGGCATTGGAAAATGCACCACGAACCATCACGTCGTGGTTCATCCGGCGGGCACCATAGTTGTTGAAATCGGCCGGCGCGACACCGAAGCCGGACAGATACCGCCCCGCCGAAGACGATGCGCGGATCGTGCTGATCGGGCTGATGTGGTCCGTCGTAACGGAATCGCCAAGCAGAAGCAGCAGACGGGCGCCGGTGATATCATGCAGGACCGACCGGCGTAATTCCGAAGCGAGGAACGGCGGCTCCTTAATATAAGTGGATGTGTCATCCCACGGATAGACCTCACCGTCCGGATACGCGATGGCGGTCCACGCCGGATTGTCGCTGCCGGGGTCCCCGGCATAGACGTCCCGGTAAAGTTCCGGATTCAGCGCCGCGGCGAACGCCTGCTCGATTTCCGCCGAGCTTGGCCACAGATCGCGCAGAAACACCGGGTTGCCGGACTGGTCGAAGCCAACCGGTTCTGTCGCCATATCGATATCCGCCCGGCCTGCCAATGCGAACGCCACGACCAGCGGAGGGCTTGCCAGGAACGACGCTCGGACGGCGGGGTGGATGCGGGCCTCGAAGTTCCGGTTGCCGGACAGGACAGCACACGCCACCACATCGTTCTCGGCGATCGATGCTTCCAGCGCCGAATCGATCGGACCGGACGCGCCGACGCAGGTCGCGCAACTGTAGCCAACGACGTTGAATCCCAGGCGATCCAGGTCGTCCTGCAAGCCGCTTTCCCGCAGGTATTTCCCGACGACCTGGGAACCCGGTGTCAGCGATGTCTTCACCCACGGCTTGGGGGCCAGCCCGCGCGCAACGGCCTTCCGAGCCACAAGGCCGGCCGCCAGCATGACACCGGGGTTGGACGTGTTGGTGCAGGACGTTATGGCCGCGATGACTACCTCACCATCGTGCGGACCCGCCCCTGTTGCCTTTCCGTAGCCGCCCTGCGCGACCGGTTCACGCAGTGCCGTCTGGAACCGGTCCTTCATCTCCCGCAACGGCACGCGGTCCTGCGGCCGTTTCGGACCCGCCAAATTGGGCACGACGCTATCCAGGTCGAGCGTCAGGACGCGCGTATAGTCAATCTCCCCGAGGCGAGGCGCACCGAAACAACCCTGGGTGCAGAAGTAAGTTTCATAGGCGGCGACATCAGCCTCCGGCCGGCCGGTCTGACGCAGGTAGCGGCAGGTCTGCTCGTCGATCGGGAAATAGCCGATGGTGGCACCGTATTCGACCGCCATGTTGGACAACGTCGCCCGATCGGGAACGGTCAGTCTGGCCACCGCTTCACCGAAGAATTCGACGAAGCTGCCGACAACCTTCGCCTGGCGCAACATCTCGGTGACGTGCAGCACCAGATCGGTCGCGGTCACTCCCTCTGCCAGGCGGCCGGTCACGTGGACGCCGGTCACGTCCGGCATTTGCAGGAACACCGGTTGGCCCATGACCGCGCTCTCGGCCTCGATGCCGCCCACGCCCCAGCCGACGACACCCAACCCCGCGATCATACAGGTATGGGAGTCGGTCCCCACCAGGGTGTCGGGAAAGCACATGCCATCCTTGAACAGCAATCCCGGCGCCAGGAATTCCAGGTTGAGCTGATGCAGGATGCCCGAACCGGGCGGAAACAGGCGAATCCCGTCATAGGCCTGCATCGCCCATTTGACGAAGCGGTACCGTTCTTCGTTGCGCTGGATGTCCAACGCCATGTTGCGCGACAATGCGTCCGGTGAGGCGTGATAATCGACGGTCAGCGTGTGATCGAGCACCATGTCGACCGGAACCTTGGGCTTCACCGCCGCGGCGGAATAACCAAGATCGCGGACAGCGCCACGGATCGCCGTCAGGTCGCCCAGAAGCGGAATGCCCGCCGCGCAGTTCAGCACCACGCGCCCCACGGTAAACGGAATCTCGCTGTCGCGATCGCCGTTTGGCTGCCATCCGGCCAGTGCGGCGACGTGATCGTCGGTCACACGCTGGCCATCGCAGTTGCGCAGCAGGGATTCGAGGATCACGCGCAGCGAGCGCGGCAAACGCCCGACGGCGGGGAAGCCTTGTGATGCCAGCACGGGCAACGAATGGAACCGGTACGGACCGGCAAGACCCAGATCGATCTCGCGTCTTGTCAGGTCGGCAAAATTCGCTTCCACCACGGCTCCCTTTCTTGCGGGTTGTCCGTCCAGGCTACCGGCGGTCGGCGTCGCGGACAAAGCGTCCGAACGTCTAGCACTATGCCGCTCGGGAATAATCCCGCCGATCAGGGCGCCCCGGAGTCGTCTCGCAGCGCGGTTCGGATCTCCTCCGGGAGAAGTTTGGGTGCCAGGGCCTGAATGAAGTCGAACACGTAACGGCGCACATAAGCCCCCTTGCGCAGGGAGATATAGGTCATGCTCGCTTCGAACAAATGGCTCGCGTCGCGGGCGCGCAGGTCCCGGTCGTGCTTCGGATCGACCGCGACCGCGGCCAGCACGGCGATCCCAAGTCCGAGTTCCACGTAGGTCTTGGCCACATCGGCATCGACCGCATCGAGCACCACGTTCGGCTCCAGCCCCTTGGCGCGGAATGCGTCCAGGATCTTCCAACTGCCGCTGCGGTAAGGGTCGTGGGCGACCATCGGATACTTGACGATTTCCTCCAGCGTCAGGTTTTTGACCCGCAGGATGGGATGGTCCTTCCGAGCGATCAGGCTGCGTTCCACCGGGAAGCAGGGGAAGCGAACCAGCCTGGGAAACGGCCGCATCGTGTCGGTTCCAATGGCGATATCCGCTTTGCCTTCCTCCACGGCTTCACAGATCTGCGTGGGATTGCCCTGCTGAAGCCTGAGATGGACTTTCGGGTAGCGGACCATGAAACCCGATATGATCGGTGGCAAAATATAGCGCGCCGAGGTCTGCGTGGTTCCGATGACCAGGGAACCATATTCCTCGGCGAAATGATCGTCCTTGATGGTGCGAAGGTTTTGCACGTCGCCGAGGATATGCTGGGCGATTTCGACGACCTTCTGGCCCGGTTCGGTCAGGCCGACCAGGCGGTTGCGCTTGCGTTCGAAAATCGCGAACCCCAGTTCGTGTTCCAGCAACTGGATCTGCTTGCTGAGGCCGGGCTGCGAGGTATGCAAGGCGTTCGCTGCGGCCGAGATATGGTTTCCGCAACGATGGATCGCGACGACGTAACGGAGTTGGCGGAGCAGCACGGGCGCTCTCAGTCCGCCAACGATCCGAACGCATCGGCCATGACGGGCAGCGCATCGCATGCCCATAGCCCATCCAGCAAACGCCGGGCGGCGGTTCGGTTGACGGTCGGGGCGGCCAGACTGAAGAATTTTGCCTCCAGTTCTGCGTCGGACACCGGGTTGTTCTGGTGACCTTTCGGGAAACGTATTTCCGCCGTTACCGACTGTCCCGATGCCAGTCCGACCGTGACCCTGGCTGGCGCGCCATCCGGGTAACCCGCCGAATGCCCTGATGTCTCGCCCACTTTGACCTTCGCCATCAAGGCGGCCACCGCCGGATCGTTCAGCCGGGCAGGGTTGTAGGAAGCGGAGGTCAACGCGCCGTCCAACAGCGCCACCGATACGACATAAGGAAGCGAATGGTCCGCCGTCTCGCGGGTTTTCGGCGCCCAGCGAGTCGGGTCGCCCGCCATGCGGAGGACCGCGAGGCCATAGGTCTCGATTTCGATCGATCGAAGCTCCGACGGCGAGATCCGGTCGCGCAAACCGATTGCCGCTTCCACCGCCGATAATCCATGATAGCAGACGGGGAACGTCTTGATATCGGATTGTTCGATCTTGCGGGGCTGGTGCGCGCCGGGATCGTCAAGCCGCCACTCGACGGGACCCAGGATGGACCACAACCCGCCCGGCCCGTCGAAGACACCGGACGGCCCGGTGAAACCGTCCTGCGCGAGGTATGCCGCGAAAACGCCGGCTTTTGCACCATTGGGGCCGGCACAGCCTTTCCAGTCGGACAACTCGCCATGGCGCACGTTGCTGAGATGAAGGTTCGGCACCAACGCCAGCGCGATGGCATTGGCGATCGCATCCCGCGACAGCCCCAACAGCCGTCCGCCGGCGGCCGCGACCGCGATGACGACGGCGGTCGCCTGGTCGATTCCCTTGGTATGGGCCGCGACCACATCCAGGAACCCGCAATAGATCTCGTAGGCCAAAACGATCGCGTTGATCACCTCGGTGCCGGGTGCGCGCACGGCGTCGGCGATGGCAAGAATGCCGGCGATCACATCGCTTGGATGACCGGGACTCTTGGAAACATAAGTGTCGCTGTGATCGAGATAACGGACCGCCACGCCGTTGGCGAACGCCGCGATTTCCGGCGAGGAACGGGCCGGCGAACCCCACACGGCGGCATCTGGGTCACCCGCATGGCGTCGGGCCAGCGCGCGCACCCGGTGGCATAATGGTGCGTCCAGCGCGCCCAGGGCACAGGCCATGGAGTCAACCAGCCGCCGCTTGCAGGCATGTACGGCCGACGGCGGCAGGGCGGCGTAAGCCGTGGCGGCCGCGTAATCAGCCAGATGCGTCGTCGTGCGGTCCATGACACCCCGATCGTTTCCCCAGGACGAGAGAGGTTGTACCCGGGCGGCCCGTTAATCAATCAAACCGAGGCCTTACGCGAACCGCACACGGGCGACAGTCGCGGTCCTGTCAGTCCTCGTCCACCACGCCGTTACGCAATGTGCCGATGCCGGAAATCTCCACCTCGACGGTGTCACCGGCCTTCATCCACAACGGCGGCTTGCGGGCGAAACCGACGCCCTCCGGCGTGCCGGTGGAAATGATGTCGCCAGGATTGAGCGGCAGCAGGACCGAGAGGTAGGCGATGATGGCGGGGATGTCGAAGATCAGGTCGTCGGTGTGCGTGTGCTGGACCTCCGCCCCGTTGAGGCGGGTGCGCAGGGTCAGTTTCGTCGGGTCGCCGACGTCCTCGGCGGGCACGATCCACGGGCCGATGCTGCCGCTGTGGTGGAAATTCTTGCCCACCGTCAGCGAGTGGGTGAACTGGTAGTCGCGGATGCTGCCCTCGTTCAGGCAGGTGTAGCCGAAGATGTGGGACAGCGCGTCCGCCGGCGCGATGTGGCGGCCTTTCGTGCCGATCACCAGTGCGAGTTCGCCCTCGTAGTCGAAGTGGGTGGAGACACGGGGGCGGACCAGCGCGCCGTCCTGCGGTACGAAGCTCTCCAGGGTGCGGATGAACACGCTGGGCTGTTCGGGCAGCTTGCTGTTCCCCTCGGCGACGTGGCCGCGGTAGTTGCGGCCGATGCAGATGATCTTGCCGGAATCGGGCAGCGGCAGGTCGTAGACCAGGTCGGTCAGGGCCACGTCCGGCGCCGCGGTGGCAACGGCGTGGATGCGGGGCAGGGCACCCGTGGCGATGGCGGCGCGCAGGGTGGGACAATCCGTACCGAGGCGGGACGGCAGATCGATCGCTCCGGCATCGGTGATGATGCCGTAGCTCGGGCGGCCGGCGACGTGGTAGCTGGCGAGGCGCATGTGAGGTCTCCTTTCGTTCGGTTCAGGCGGCGGTTTGCATGGCGGAGCGTAGGTCGGCGGTCGCGGCTTCGTCGACGTCCAGCGTGGCCGGGTCGAGCGCCACGCCGTATTGCCGCCGAGCGCCGTCCACCGTCACGTAACCTTGGCGGACATCGTCCACGACACGCGCCACCGGACGCTCCCAGGCCGGGAAACGGCCGCCGCCGCCGGCGGAGAGGAATTCCACCACGGCGTCTTTTTGCAGGTCCAGCGCGGTGACCTTGAACATCTTCGACGCGTTGTTCTGGCCGGGCTGTCGCACGGTCGCATAGCCCACCTGGGCCGAACCGCCGCCGAACAGGCCCCAGGGCGGGAACTTCGAACGCTCGAACGCCGCCACCAACTGGGCGTCCTGCAGCACGCGGTAGACTTTGTGGACACCCAGGCCACCGCGGAAGCGGCCCGGCCCGGCGCTGTCCGGCCGCCACTCGAAGCGCTCCACCAGGATGGGGTAGAAGGCTTCTTCCACCTCCACCGGCACGTTGCGGGTGTCGCCGTGGGTGACCGTCTTCAGCGGGGAGAAGCCGTCGGCGTCAGGCCGAGCACCCCAGCCGCCCAGTGCAGTGTCCAGTGTGGAGAAGCGACGCCCGGTCTCTACGTCCTTGCCGTAGAACGAATACATGCCCTGGGAGCAGTGATGCGCGGCCGGCACGCGGTCCGGGGCGCACTGGCTGAACGCCCAGTAGATAGTGTCGATCACCGTCTTCAGCGGCATGTTCCACTGTGCCATGGCGGCGTCGTCGGTGGCGCTGATCATGGTGCCGGGCGGCAGGGTGACGCGCAGCGCCCGGAACACGCCTTCGTTGGGCGGCAGGTTGGGCACCACGGCGCTTTTGAACGCAACCCTGGCCGCGGCCAGTCCGCCGCTGCGGCCGCTGTTCATCGGTCCCTTGGTTTGTGGCGAGGTGCCGGTGAAATCGATCTCCAGTTCATCGCCGTCGACGATCACCGTGGCTTGCACGTCGAGCGTCTGGTCGAAATTCACCCCGTCATCGTCCATGAAGGATTTGGCGGTGTAGCGGCCGTCGGGCAGGGCGGTGATCTGGCGGCGGACGAATGCCTCAGACTGATCCCAGATTGCGTGGATGCAGGATTCCATCACGTCCCAGCCGTATTTGCCCACCATCTCCTGCCAGCGCCGGGCACTGAGTGAGCAAGCGGCGATCTGCGCGGCCATGTCGCCGAAGGACAGTTCGGGGAAGCGGATGTTGTGGCGGATCACCCGCATCAGCTCCTCATCCAGCACGCCGCGCTTGTGGATCTTGATGCTGCGAAGCTGAATGCCTTCCTGGTAGATTTCCGTGGTGTCGGTGGAGAACGAGCCGGCGACGCGGCCGCCCACATCGGTCCAGTGCGCGCGTGTGGCGGCGAAGCCGATCAGCGTGCCCTCCCAATGCACCGGCATGTAGATGACGACGTTGTTGAGGTGCTGGCCGCACACGCCGGAGTAGTTCATCAGCAGGACGTCGTCGGGGTGCAGTCCGTCCTCGCCATAGATGGCGATGCCGTCGCGCACCGGTTCGCCGAGGTCGGCCATGAAGGTGGGGATGCCGCCACGGCTTTGCGCGATGGTGCGGCCTTCCCGGTCGAGCAGGCCGATGCAGTAGTCCTTCACCTCATAGATGATCGGGCTGAAGGCGGTGCGGGACAGGTTTATCTCGCCCTCATCGAGGATGCCGATCAGCAAGTTGCGCACGACCTCCAGCGTTACCGGATCGATCTGTTTCCGCGTTGTGCTTACCGGTGCGTTCATGCGCCGTCTCCCAGGTCGATGACGATATTGCCCCATGTGTCGATCTCCGCACGATCGCCGGGGGGTAGCACGGTGGTGGAAGCGTGTTCCTCGATCACCGCCGGGCCGGCGATGCGGGTGCCGGCCAGCAGGTCGTCGCGCTGCCAGACGTCGCAAGCGGTGCGGCCGGTGCCGGCGAACCAGACGTCGCGCTGCCGTGGCACAGGCCGGATGGTTCCGCGCGACAGTCCCTCGCCGGCGGTCGGGCGCGTCGTCTGTCCGTCAGCGACCACCCGCAGCATCAGCACGTCGATCGGCATCTCACGGGAGACATGGCCGTAGCGGCGGGCGTACTGCTCCTCGAACAAAGCGCGCCATTCGGCGTGGCTGGCCTGGTGGGCGGGCAGGCGAACCTTGATGGTGTATTCCTGCCGCTGATAGCGCATCTCGGCGTAGCGGACGGTGCGCAGGTTGCGCACTTGCAGGCCGAGCCGATCCAGCGCCGCGGCGCCCTCCTTTTCCAGAGCGACGAAACGGCCTTCCACTTCGTCGATGTCCAACCGTTCCAGCAGCGCGGCTACCGTGTCCACGACATCGTAGCGGAAATCGGCGTAGAGCATGCCGTAGGCGGAGAAATGGCCAGGCATCGGCGGGATGATGACGCGCTTCATGCCGATC
>NZ_LMUJ01000076.1:53242-82966 GCF_009765975.1 Acidisphaera sp. S103
TCGCGGGCCACCGCCACAGCGTGCAGCGGGCCGGCACCACCGAATGCGACCATGGCGAAGTCGCGTGGATCGAAGCCGCGTTCGATGGTCACCCGGCGCACCGCGGTGGCCATGGTCAGCGTGGTGATCTCCAGGATGCCGGCGGCGAGCCATTCGATGCGCTGGTCCAGCCGGTGCGCCAGGCCCCCGAGGGCAGCATCGGCAAAGTCCCCGTCGAGTTTCATCGTGCCGCCAAGGAAGCGGTCGCCGTCCAGCCGCCCGAGCCAAAGATTGGCGTCGGTGACGGTCGGTTCGGTGCCGCCGCGGCCATAGCAGGCCGGTCCGGGCGCCGCGCCGGCACTGCGCGGGCCGACCTGCAGCGAGCCGAGTTCGTTCAACCCGGCGATGGACCCGCCGCCGGCGCCGACTTCCACGATGTCCAGCACGGCTGCCTGCACCGGGTAGCCGCGATCGTAGCCGCCGACCCAGTAGAGCGGCGAAACGACTGCCTCGCCATCCTCGATCAGCACCGCCTTGGCTGTGGTGCCGCCCATGTCGAACGCCACCAGGTGTTTCAGACCCAGTTGCGCGCCGATCTCGGCCGCACCGGCGGCACCCCCCACCGGGCCGGATTCCACCAGCAGCAGTGGGCGAACGCGGGTCTCATCCTCGGTCAGCACGCCGCCGTTGGAGCCCATCAGATAGAGGTTGCCGGAGAATCCGGCGTGACGAAGGCTGTCGCCGAAGCGGGCGAGGTAGTGAGCGGTGCTCGGCCCGACATAGGCGTTCAGCACTGCGGTGGAGGTGCGCTCGTATTCGCGGAACTCACGCGAGATTTCGTGCGAGGCGGACACGAAGCAGTCGAGGTGCGTGCGCAAATACGCGGCGATGCGCTGTTCGTGCACCGGATTGCGCCAGGCGTGCAGCAGGCAGATGGCGACGGCTTCCACACCGGACTCGCGCAGCTTTTCAACGAGTAAGGGCAGTGCCGCGTCGTCAAGTTCGCGCAGCACGCCGCCGCGCGCGTCCAGCCGTTCCGGGACCTCGAAGCGCAGTGCGCGGGGCACCAGCGGCTCCATGCGGTGGTAGAACAGGTTGAAGGATTCCGGGCGGTTGCCGCGCCCGATTTCCAGAATGTCGCGGAACCCCTCGGTGGTGACCAGTGCGGTGCGCGCGCCCTTGCGTTCCAGCAGGGCGTTGATCACCACCGTGGTGCCGTGACGCAGCACCTCGATGTCGGTGCCCGGGATGTTGGCCTCGGCGATACAGTCCAGCGCCCCTTGGTCGAAGTTCGGCGGCGTGGTCAGGCACTTGGCGAAGGTCAGCGCGCCGGTTTCCGGGTCCAGGGCGGCGAGGTCGGTGAAGGTGCCGCCGATGTCGATCGCGACGGTCTTCATATGACGGACTCGTCGGCGTGCAGGCCCGGAACGTGTAGGCTGGGGCTGATCATGGTGAGAATCTCGCGTTTGAGGTCGTTGAATTCGGGTGTGGTGACGTCGCGCGGGCGCTTCAGGTCGATGCGGCGGTCCAGCACAATGGTGCCGGGGCGCGGCGTCATGACGATGACGCGCTCCGCCAGGAACAGCGCTTCGTCTACGCTGTGGGTGATGAACAGGACGGTCTTGCGGGTTTCCTGCCAGAGTTCGACGAGGTTCGCCTGCAGGACCGCGCGGGTCAGGGCGTCCAGCGCGCCGAACGGTTCGTCCATCAGCATCATGGGGGAATCGATAGCCAGGATGCGGGCAATCGCCAGGCGCTGGCGCATGCCGCCGGACAGATGTTTCGGGTAGGATTGGCGGAACTGCCAGAGGCCCATGCGTTCCAGCGTCGCCTGGATGCGCGCCGGCGCCTCGGCGTTGTATTTGCCGGCGGCGCGCATGGCGAAGATCATGTTGCGTTCCACCGTCATCCACGGGAACAGCGCGTATTCCTGGAACACCATGCCACGGTCCGGGCCGGGGCCGCTGACCGGACGGTCACGCACCAGGCAGGTTCCGTCATCCTGGCGGTCGAAGCCGGCGACGATGTTGAGCAGTGTGCTCTTGCCGCAGCCGGACGGACCCATGACCGCGATGAAATCGCCTTCGTCCAGCATCAGGTTGATGTGCTTCAGCGCATGCACCGGTGCTCGGCCGTGGCGGGCGGGGAAGACCTTGGTCAACCCCGAGATGTCGAGAATGGCTGGCATGGTCAGCCCTCGATACCGCGCTGCCAGCGCAGCAGCCGGTGGCTGACCGCCGCTAGCAGCAGATCGGAGAGATAGCCGTAGAAGCCGATCAGGATCATGTAGGCCAGCATCCGGTCGGTCTGGTCGTAGTCCTGGGCGCGCATTAGCGTGTCGCCCAGGCCGGCGGGGACGGCGATCAACTCGCCCACCACCATCAGGATCCAGGCCAGGCCCAGGCTGACCCTCAGGCCGGTGAGAATGCTGGGCAATGCCGCGGCCAGCACCACGTCTCGAAATAACAGGAAACCGTGCGCCCCCAGGTTGCGGGCGGCTCGGAGGTAGATCACGTCCACCTGCTTCACCCCGGCATAGGTGTTGAGCAGCATGGGGAAGACCGTTCCGAGGACGATCAGGAAGATCGCGGGGCGGTTGCCAAGGCCGAACCACAGGATGGAAAAGCCGATCCAGGTGATGGGGGGGATCGCCCGCAGCACATGCACGGTGACCCCAAGGGCCGCGTCCACCTGACGCCAGAGCGCCATGGCCATGCCGAAGGCAACGCCAAGCACCACGCCGATGGAGAGGCCCCATACCAGGCGGTTAAGACTCGACAGCGTGTCGACCACCAGTTTGCCGGACAGCAGGTCGGCCCAGATTTCGGCGAACAAAGCGGATGGAGCGGGAAAGAAGCGCGCCGGGATGATCCCGGCCCGGACGGCGATTTCCCATAGCACCAGCAGCGCCACCGGCACGCCGATGCGCAACACCGGTACCAAGATCGCGCCCGCTGCGGCCGCCGGTTTCTGCCGCGCCGGTTCGGCCATCGTATGGCCGTCCAGGACGCGGACCTGCTCTACCATCCGACGGTGGCCTTTGCCTTTTCCAGCATCGAAAGGTCGGTGATGTCCTGGGCTTTCATCGACTTCCTGATCATGCCGTATTTGTTCTCGAGGTCGATGTAGGACTGCACCGTGGGCACGGACAACGCGACGTCCCAGCCCTGGTTCGGCAGCGTGAGTTCCCAGTCATGGGCTGTCATCGCGCCTTTCAGCGCGTCGTTGAGCGCGAAGTCCTCGGCGACCTTGGGTTCGTCGCGGAAGGTCTTCATCGCGGCGACATAGGCGGTGACGAAGCGTGACGCGGCGTCAGGATACCGGGTGAGGAAATCGTGGCTGGCGAACAGCGCGCGCGGCAGGTTCAGCAGCGGCGTGTCGTAGGGCGGCGGCATCCGGACGGCATAGCCTTGCTGTTCGGCGATCGTCGGGAACGGCTCCGGCGCGCTGCCGGCGTCGATGTCGCCGTTGCGCAGGGCGACCGGCACCGCCGGGGGAGCGTTGATGTAGAACACCTGCACATCGGACCCCGGATCCTGCGAAGAGGTCAGGCCGAATTTTGCGAATTCGGCTTTCATCACCAGTTCATGCAAGCCGCGGATGACGCCGAATTTCTTGCCCTTGAGGTCGGTGACCGTCTTGATGCCGGAATCCTTTCGCGCCATCCAGCCCAGGCCGCCATTGGTGCAGCCGGCGATGATCGTCGCGGGGGTGCCGCCGGCGATCGTGGTCACGGCCGCCTCCACACCGCCGACGCCGATGTCGGCTGCGCCGCCGGACACTGCCTGGGCGGATTGCAGGCCGGTGCGGAAGCCGGTGATCTGGACCTTGATGCCGTATTTGTCTGCCAGTTTGCTGACATAGGCGACGGGGGCGAACGGCCCGATGTCGAGATTGGCGATGCGGATGGTGGGTGTGTCCGCCCGAGCCCCGCGTCCGATGGCGAATGCACTCGCGGCGGCGGCGCCCGCCAGAATGACCTGTCGACGTTGCACGTTTTCTTCCCCCGCGTCCCGTTTTCGCGTTTGGTCTTTTTGGTGGACGTAATATGCCGGGTTGCCGGCCGGCTGTCTCATATCTACGGTTCCCGGCCCATAACCAAAGGTTATGGGAGCGGTCATGGATCTGCGGCAGTTGCGCTATTTCGCCGAGGTCGTCGAACAAGGCAGCCTGGGGAAAGCGGCGGTGCGGCTGGGCCTGTCGCAGCCGGCGTTGACCAAGAGTCTGCGCCTGCTGGAACAGGAGCTGGACGTGAAGCTGCTGGAGCGCGGCAGCACCGGTGTCTCCATCACCGCGTTCGGCAAGACGGTCTACAGCCATGCCCGGGCCGTCAGCGCGGAGCTTGAGCACACGCGCATGGAGATCGACCGGCTGCGCGGGCTGGACCAGGCCTTCGTGCAGATCGGTGCGCTGCCAAGTGTGGCCGGCAGCCTGGTGGCCAGCGCGGTGGCCGCTGCCAGCAACCGGTCTTCCCGGATTGCGGTGCGGGTCGTGGAGAAGAATCATTTCGAGTTGCTGCCGGCGCTGCGGCGTGGGGAGTTCGACTTCGTGATCGGTCTGGCCGAACAGGGTGGCGGGCGTATCGGCGAGCCGGAACCTGGCATGCGGCGACGCATCATCCTGCGCGACCAATTGTCCATCATCGTCCGAGCCGGACACACGCTCAGCACGCGGACCCAGGTGGCAGCGAAGGACCTTGTCGATTATCCTTGGGTGTTTCCGATGATCGATGCGATTCACCGGCCGATCCTGGAACAGTTTTTCCGAGCCGCTGCGGTGCCGCCGCCGTTGGCTCGTATCGAAAGCACATCGGTGCAGTTCACCAAGTCAGTGATCTTGCAAACCGATCATATTGGCGTGCTGCCGGCGCATGTCATGGCGCGGGAACTGGCGGAGGGATCGCTGGTGCGGTTGCCGGTGCAGTCCGACGCGCTGCGGCGTTCCGTGGCGATCTTCTATCGCGAGCGGCATCCGCTTTCGGCGAGTGCCCGGATACTGATCCGGTCATTGGAGCAGGCCTGTCGCAGTCGTGTTGGCGAGGCGCCTCAACGGCGGATCATGCATTCAGTCAATTGAAGCGAAGGGCCGCTTGTGGAAGCGCCGCCCCATTGATGATAAATGGGAAATGGTCTCTCGCCGAAAATGGTAGCCGCATCGGCTTTGTCGGCACCCACGCGAGACCGGATTCGAATGTGCCACGCAGCCCCGGTCGTTGTCAGATCATGCAAGAGACGCAAGAACATCCGTCCGAGGCTGCCGGTCAGGCGCAAGGCCCCCGACCCGTCCTGATCTACGACGGTGACTGCGGATTCTGCGGCTATTGGGCCCGCTACTGGCAGAAACTCACCCACGATCAGGTCGAGTACCGGACGTACCAGCAGGCAGGTGCAGACTATCCCACGATCCCAACCAGTGATTTTCAGCGCGCGGTCCAGTACATCACGCCCGACGGCCATCGCGCCAGCGCCGCCGAAGCCAGCTTCCTGACCTTGAGCCATGCACGAAACAACCGGATCTGGCTCAGGCTTTACCGGAGTCTGCCCGGGTTCGCGCCCATCTCCGAGACGGCCTACCGATTCATCGCCGCCCACCGTTCGGCATGCTACCGCGTCAGTCTCCTGCTGTGGGGAAAGCAACACGAACCGCCACGCTACGACCTCACCGCCGCCTTCTTCCTCCGCCTGCTCGGCCTGATTTACCTGTCGGCGTTCGTTTCCTTCGGCGTGCAGGCGCAAGGGCTGATTGGCAGCCACGGGATTCTTCCGCTGACCGATTGGGTCGACGCCGTCGCCGGAGAACTCGGCACCCAGCGCTTCTGGCTGGTGCCGATGGTGTTCTGGTGGAACAGCAGCGATCTCGCCATCCTGGCGGTCTGCTGGGCGGGAGCCGTATTTTCGCTGCTCCTGGCGTTCAATGTCGTGCCGCGTATCAGCCTGCTGGTGCTCTATGGGCTGTACCTCTCGCTGTTTTATGCCGGCCAGGTCTTCATGACCTTTCAGTGGGACACGTTCCTGCTGGAAACCGGCTTCACGGCCCTGCTGATGAGCTTCGCCAGAGTGCCGGGAGTCTGGCTGCTGCGCTGGCTGCTGTTCCGCTTCATGTTCATGTCCGGCGTCGTCAAGCTGTCGAGCGGTGATCCCAACTGGTGGAACCTGTCGGCGCTAACCTATCACTTCGTGACTCAACCGCTGCCCACGCCGCTCGCCTGGTACGCCGCGCAATTGCCGTCTGGCGTGCTGAAATTCGCCGTCGGCTGCATGCTTTTCATCGAACTTTGCCTGCCGTTCCTGATCTTCTGCCCACGGAGGCTGCGGTTCTGCGCCGCCATCGGCATGCTGCTGCTGGAGACCTGCATTCTCCTCACCGGGAACTACAATTGGTTCAATCTCCAAACCATGCTGCTGTGCCTGATATTGTTCGATGACGCGGCATTACGAAACACGGCACTCCGGCGCTTGCCGTCCCCTCGAGAAATCCGGCCACCGCGAACGCTGAACGCTGTCGCTATCAACGCCCTGGGAATACTCATCGTCATCTGCAGCCTGGTGCAGATGGATCAGCGCTTCGGCGGCGATCCGCCCGCCGTGGCGCAAGCCGTCAACCGTGTGATCGAGCCGCTGCACATTGCCAACGCCTACGGCCTGTTCGCCGTGATGACCACGGAGCGTGATGAGATCATCGTTCAGGGTTCGTATGATGGCATCGACTGGCGTGACTACGAATTCCGCTACAAGCCCGGCGATGTCACTCGCCCACCGTCCTGGAACATCCCGCACCAGCCGCGCCTGGACTGGCAGATGTGGTTCGCCGCGCTCGACGATCCACAGCATTTGCCATGGTTCTCGCATTTCCTCCAACGGTTGCTGGAGAACGAACCCTCGGTGCTTGCGCTGCTGAAAACGAACCCTTTCCCCAATAAACAGCCGTTGTATGTGCGCGCGCAGTTCTATGAATACCGCTTCGCCGACAGTCAGGAACACGCAAAAGGCCAGTTCTGGCAACGGCGATTGCTGGGGCTGTATTTCCCCGTGTCACACCTTAGCAACAACTGACCTTGCCTCGGTCCATGCAGCGGCGGCAGGTCAAACGAACATCTAGGCCGCCGGCTCCAGGAAGGCGGTATCGCAAGCCGTGATCGGCTGCTCCACGGCTCGCGGCCGCGGTCGGATCGCCGCCATCCGGGGCCCGGCCAAACGCCGGTACAGCGCCTCATACTCTGCCGCCGCGCCCGACCAACTGAAGCACCGCGCCATCGCCGCGCGCCGCATATCCGCCAGTTGCCCTTCGTCCCCATAAACGTCGAATGCCCGGTGGCACGCCGCTACCAGCCCGCCGGAAGACAGCGTGGAGAACAGAAATCCCGTGGCTCCGTCATCGATCGTGTCGGCCAACCCGCCGGTGGCATGGGCGATCGGCAGCGCGCCATAACGCTGTGCCTGCATCTGGGTCAGACCGCACGGCTCGAAGCGCGACGGCATCAAGGTGAAGTCGCTGCCGGCCACGATCCGCCGAGCCATCGGCTCGTTGAAGCCGATCAGCACGCCGATATCGTCGCGATGCCGTCGCGACGTGCGGCTCAGCATGTGTTCGATTTCCGGATCGCCCAGCCCCAGGATGGCGATCTGGCCGCCATTTTCGACGATGTCGTTGGCGGCCTCGGCGACGAAGTCCAGGCCCTTCTGGTGCACCATGCGCGACACGATGCCGAACAGCGGTCCCACCGAGGGCCGCAGGCACAGCCCGGTGCGCACCGCGTCAGCGTTTGCCTGCTTGCCGTTCAGGTCAACGGGGTCGAAATGATGCGGCAGATGCGGGTCGCTGCCCGGGTCCCAGCTTTCGTCGATCCCGTTGACGATTCCCGACAACTGCCCGGCCGCGGCGCGCGTGCGCATCAGCCCGTGCAATCCGGCACCCTGGCTTTCTGTGGTGATCTCCGTCGCATGGGTCGGGCTGACGGTGGTGACATGGCTGGCGTAGAAGCCGCCGGCCTTCAGGAACGACACACGGCCATGGAACTCGACGCCGTGCATGCCGAAGGCGGCGTCAGGGATGCCCAGGCCGTGGCGTTGGCCGGCGTCGAAATTGCCCTGATACGCAATGTTATGAATGGTCAGGATCGAGGGCACATCGGTGCCGTCCCAGCGCATATAGGCCGGCACCAGGCCGCCCGGCCAGTCGTTGGCATGCACGATGTCCGGTGTCCACGCCAATCCGCCCCGCCCCGCCGCGATGTCCGCCGCTGCCAGCGACAGGCGCGCGAACCGCAGGTGGTTGTCCGGCCAGTCGGCACCCTCCGGCGTGCAGTATGGGGTGCCGCGGCGATCGAACAGCGATGGCGCGGCGACCAGGTACAGGATCGTGCCGTCGGCCAGCCGAGCTTCGCCCAGACGGGCAGGGGGGATGCCGGCGCGGCCTGGCAGGGTGCCGAACCAGTCGATATCGGGAAGTTTGGCGATAACCTCCCGATATGCCGGCATCAGGACCCGGATATCGATGCCCCGCCGGCGCAAGGCCAGGGGCAGGCCGGCCGACACCTCGCCCAACCCGCCGGCCTTCGCGAGGCCAGCGACTTCGCTGGTGACGAAAAGTGCTTTGATTGCCGACACCAGACCCCGACCTTCAGGACCCGGACGGTCCATTCGCGTGCAATCGATCGTGGCTTATGGCGTCAGCAATTATCCCCGACATCACACAAGCCGCACCGCCAAGGATCGGGCGTGTTTCCTGGACCGCCAACGCAAACTTCTGTTATCGAGTCCGAATTGTCCAAACGGTAACAATCCAAACCGGCTGGACACGGAATCGCGATCACATATCTTCAATATATTGTGTTTACAAAACGGGTTGTTCCGAATTTTCCTCGTTTGTAACGGTAATCCATACGGTAGAATCACTTGCCTCGGCCGGCTGGGGACCGGAAGGCTTTCTGTCATGCAATCGGGACAGTTTGGGCTGAACCGAACCAAATATCGACGCGGTAAAATGACGGTCATCACACCCGTTTCCGGTTGCCGAAAACCGCGTGAATCGTGCCCACATGTCGAATGGCGCAGTGCCCTGGTGCCCCGGGTGGAATGGAATATAGTCGCCAGGCGTCACTTGGGTCAGCCGGTGATGTTCACCGATATCGAGAATGGCATGCCCCTGGTAAAAACCTCAAAGATATCGCCTACCGGCGGAAAGCAGCCGGCTCCGGCCGGGTCTCCACGGCTCGTGACACCCAACGGCGGCAAAACACGATCCTCCGCGGCAACCCGGGATGACAAGATCGCCGAACGCGTCGCCGCGGCAACAGAAGAGCTGGCCAGCGGTCTCGCCGAGGCCTCTGCTGCTGCGGAAGAGTTGCGCCGGTCGATGGAACAGATCGCCAGCGGCGCGGAAGAGGCGGCTGGTGGCGCGCAGGAGCAATCGGCCGCCATCAAAAGTATCGTCGGAAACCTCGGCACCGCGCGCGCGCAGGCGGATACGGCACGCAAGGGCACCGACACCGTCCGCAGCGCCCTGGGTGAGGCCGTCGGCCAGATCACGGCGTCGGTGCGGGCGATCGAACGCAACGCCGAACGCCAGGAAGCCTCCATTCAGATCATTGGTGAGCTGGAGCGACGCGCCCAGGACATCAGCGAAATCACCCAAACGGTTGGCCGCATGTCCGATCAGACCAATCTGCTCGCGCTCAATGCCGCTATCGAAGCGGCGCGGGCCGGCGATCACGGTCGTGGCTTCGCCGTCGTCGCCGATGAGGTGCGGGCGCTGGCAGAAACGTCGGAACAGAGCGCCAAAGACGTTCAAGGTCTCGCCGAATCCGTTCAAGGCGACGTGAGGGGGGTGGTCGCGGCCATTCGGCTTGCCGCGGAAACCGCCGTCACCGAGGCGCGCTCCGGCATCGCCGCGGTTGAAACGCTGAATGCTGTGCGGGATGAGATGGCCCGCCTTGCCCAAGGCAGCGACGACATCCTGACCGCCGTGCTGGAAGCGGAACGTGCGGCAACGGAAGCCCAGCGCGGTGCGGAGCAAGTGGCGAGCGCAGCAGAAGAGCAGGCAGCGGCGGCCAGCGAAGCGCGGGCGGCGATCCAGCAGCAGGCGCAGTCGCTGGAGCAGGGGCAGGTGGCGGCACATGCCCTGGCGGCCCTGGCCGCCGACCTGGGAATCGAAGCCGCCGAAACGTCGGCCGCGGAACAAATCGCCAGCATGTCCGAGGAACTGTCGGCGACGATCCAGGAACTGTCCAGCGCCGCGACGCAAATCATGGCCGCGGTGGAGCAGATCGGTCGCGGGTCCCGGCAACAGGCCGTCAGCACCCATGAGGCCTCGGCGGCCATGACCCAGATCGAGGCCAGTGCCACCCTGGCGCAAGGACGAGCGACCGCGGCGGAACAGCGGATCCACGAAATGGAGGCCTCGTTCAAGGCCGGCCGCACCACCGTCGAACGCCTGATGCAAGGTGTGACCGCGACCGCGGACAGCACCCGGGCCAGCATTACGATCATCGGCAAACTGGAAGTGACCGGACGGCGGATCGAGAAGATCGTCGACGCCATCGCACTGGTCGCGGTGCAGACGACCATGTTGGCGGTCAGCGGTTCGGTGGAAGCGGCCAGGGCCGGCGCGGCGGGGCGCGGATTCGCCCTGGTATCGGCGGATATTCGCGGTCTGGCGCGGGAATCCGCGACCAGCGTGGATCGGGTGAAGGACACCGTGCGCGGGATTCTCGATCAGATCGCGTCGCTCCGGCGCGAGTGCGAGCAAATGGTCATGAGCACCGAGTCCGAAATCCAGAACAACCGGGTGATTTTCGCCGCATTGGACAAGCTCGCCGGCGACGTTCGCGCGATGGGTGCCGCCAATACCGCGATCCTGCACGGTGCCAACGCAATCATGGAATCGGCGGCCCAGTCGGTGGCCGGCGCTCGGCAGATCGCGGCGGCGGCCGAGGAAGCCAGTGCGGCCGGCCAGCAGGCAGCCACCGCATCGTCGCAGCAGGCACGGGGCGCGGAAGACCTCGCCGCGGCGGTCGAGGAGATCGCCTCGCTTGCCGAAGAACTGAAGCGCCGGGATGGCTGACCCAGCACAGTCCGCTGCCGGATCGGACGACGGCCAGCAGCGCTTCCTGACATTCCGGTGCGAAACGACCCTCTACGCCCTGCCGGTGGAGGAGGTGGCAGAGGTCGTCCGCACGCCGCTCTATGCACGCGTCCCCCACAGTCCACGCGGCCTGCTCGGGATCGCCAACCTGCGGGGTTCGGTATTGCCGGTGGCGAGCCTGGGCGGCCTGCTGGGCCTGGGAACCGGGGAGATCGGCCACGCCTCCCGCACGATCGTGCTCAGTGGCTCCGTGCCCGTGGCATTCGTCGTGGACTCGGTGGATGCCCTGGTGTCGATCGGCACGCAGCATGTGGAAACGACGCAGGCGACGATCGCGGCCGAACCGGGGGAGCGGCTGCGCGGCGCTTTCCACACCGGCACCGACCGGACCGTGGCCAAGATCCTGGACATCCAGGGCCTGCTGGCGACAGCGTTCGCGCCGAGGGCGCATCCGGCAGGCCATGCGCCCATGGCTACCAGGCAAGACGCCAGACACGACATCGCGAACGCGGCCGCCGATTTCCACAAGCTGGTAAGCTTTGAGGTCGCCGGCCAGGACTATGCCCTGGACCTGGACGCCGTCCTGGAAATCGTCACGGTGCCCGCCGGACGCGTCATCGTTCCCGGCAGCGAGTCCCTGGCGCTGGGTGTGACACGCTATCGCGACACGTTGCTGCCGCTGTTCTCCCTGCGTGGGTTGCTGGGGCTTCCGGCGGCGCAGGCATGGCAGGACACGGCAAAGATCGTCGTCGTCATGGTTCGCGGGGCACTTGTCGGCCTTGTGGTCGACCGGATGCGCGCGATCATGCCGGCCGACCCGGACCTGATCGAGCCGACACCGTCGGCCCTCGCGGCACGCATCGGCGGTGAGGCGCGCATACGCGCCATCTACCGGGGTTCGGCGGGACAGCAGCTGGTCTCGATCCTGGCGCCCGACATGCTGTTCCGGGGGGAAATCATGGAGCGTCTGATGCAAGGCCGCGACGCGGACCAGGTCGGCGGCGGTGCGGAGAAACACCGCGCGGATGAAGCGGTGACATTCCTGATCTTCCGTCTCGGCGGTGACGAGTTCGGTTTGCCGATCGGCGTCGTCGACGAAGTCACGCGGATGCCCACGCAGATCACCAAAGTGCCGAATACGCCGGCATTCCTGGAAGGTGTGTTCAATCTGCGCGGCCAGGTGGTTCCCGTCGTCGACCAACGCCTGCGCTTCGGCATGGCGCCGTTGCAGGATGGATCGCGCCGCCGCCTTGTCGTGGTCCGGACGGCGCATCATCGGGCGGGGCTGATCGTGGACGGCGTTACCGAGGTCATGCGGACCGACACCGATGCGATCGCGGACGCGCCGAACCTGACCGGGGAGGCGACCCGGCTGGTGAATGGCATCGTCAACCTGGAACAGGCCGGCCGGATCGTGCTGATCCTTGATCCCGCCGAACTGCTGACGCGTGCGGAACAAGGGCTGCTCGACGCGTTCCAGGTCGAGACCGAACAGGCGGGTTTGTGACCAAGCTGCTGGTGATCGATGACTCGGCCCTGGTGCGCAAGCTGATCGGGCAGGTCTTCGCGGCGGAGGCCGATTTCGAGGTGCATTTCGCCCGTGACGGCCTCGAGGCTCTGGAGCAACTCAGAAGCGTCAAACCCGATGTGGTGACGCTCGACCTTCACATGCCGCAAATGGATGGCCTGGCCTGCCTTGACCGCATCATGGTGGAGCGTCCCACGCCTGTGGTGATCGTGGCATCCTTGATGGCCGATGACGTCGACGCGACGCTGGAGGCGTTTCGCCTGGGCGCGGTCGACTCCGTGCCCAAGCCGAACGGACCCGTGTCGCTGCATATGACGGAATGGGGCCCCGACCTGGTCGCGAAAGTCCGTGGCGCGGCCAGCGCCAAGCTGCGGTCCAGCCTGCGGCTGCGGGATCGGGTGCGCCATCAGGTGGGCGGAAGTCCGCCACCGCGCACTGTCGCGCGTCTGCCGCGGGCGAACAGGCCGTCTTCCACACCAGCGGAAGGTGAGGGCCTTGTGCTGGTGGGGACCTCGACCGGGGGACCGCCGGCTTTGGAAGCGCTGGTGACCCGCTTGCCGTCTGATTTTCCCTGGCCGGTGCTGATCGCGCAGCATATGCCGAGAAATTTTACCGGTCCGCTCGCCCGCCGTCTGGACGGTATTTCTCCGCTCAACGTCTCCGAACTGACGCGGCCCACACGTCCGGTGCCTGGACATGTGTATATCGGACAGGGCGGACTTGATCTTGTCGTGACCCGCCGGACCTCGGGTCTTGTGGCAACGGTCGTAGCACCCAAGGTTGGCTACCCTTGGCATCCCAGTATGGATCGCCTGGTAAGGACCGCGATGGAACACTTGCCGCCCGACCGGCTGATCGGCGTCTTGATGACCGGGATGGGCAACGATGGCGCCGACGCTCTGACATTGTTGCACGAACGCGGCGGCAGGACGATCGCGGAAGCCGAGGAGACAGCGGTGATCTGGGGCATGCCGGGGGAACTGGTGAAAGCAGGCGGCGCCGACTGGGTCGTACCGCTTCCGGGCATCGCCGACCGGCTTTTACGTTTGGTGAGCTAGCATGCCGCTGATCCGGAGAGGTGCGCCCGAAGCGCCAGCGAACGTGAAGGACGATCGCGACAGCTTCGCGCTGCTGACCGGCGGCACCGACGGCGAGAGATGGGGCGCGGCCCGTGCGGCTGCCACCCT
The DNA here is from genome assembly GCF_009765975.1 of Acidisphaera sp. S103. Taxonomy (GTDB): domain Bacteria; phylum Pseudomonadota; class Alphaproteobacteria; order Acetobacterales; family Acetobacteraceae; genus Rhodopila. The sequence continues at coordinate 67,019 of NZ_LMUJ01000076.1, forward strand.
GCCTGGCGGTGTCGAGGCGCTGGGCGCGGCGCTGCGCAGCGAAACCGACGCACGCGTGCGGACCGCGATACTGACCAGCCTGACCCGCGTCGCGACCCCCGCCAGTGTGGACGCCGTACTGCCCTGTCTTCGGGCGGACGATGCCGATACGCGAACGGGCGCGCTCGACGCGTTGCGGGCCATGCCCCGCGCGGTGCTGCCCCGGCTTCCGGATCTGTTGAGCGACGCCGACACGGACGTGCGCATCCTGAGCTGCGAGATCGCACGCTGCCTGGCGCCGGCCGAAGCAACCTCCCTGCTGTGCGACCTGTTGGACCGCGAAACCGACGCCAATGTCTGCGCCGCCGCGATCGACGTGCTGGCGGAGATCGGCCAGGCCGGGGCCGAACCGGCACTGCGGCGCTGCGCCAAGCGCTTTCCGCAACAGCCCTTCATCGGATTTGCCGTCAAAGTGGCGCTGCAGCGCGTGAGCGTCCAGGCCGACGATGCCGGCTGACGTCCCCCCGGTAACCGGGGAAGAGTTCCGCGTCCTTTGTGAATTCCTCTACCGCCGTACCGGCATGGTTTTCACCGAGGCAAAGCGGTACTATGTACAGCGCCGCGTGACCGAACGCCTGCAGGCCACGGGATTCACCTCCTACGCCCATTATTTTGCTCGTCTTCGCGCCGATAGCGGCGACGAAATCGAACAGCTTATCAATGCTTTCACTGTCAATGAAACCTATTTCTACCGCGAGGAGCACCAGTTGCGGTGCCTGACCTCGGATCTGTTGCGCGAACGGATACGGACGAAACCGCGCGGCCGGCCGATCCGCATATGGTCGGTTCCCTGCTCGACAGGCGAGGAACCCTACTCCATCGCCATATGGCTGCTTGAAAACTGGCCGGAGGTGGATGCTTACGACATCGATATCGTGGGATCGGATATCGATACCCAGGTGCTGGATGCCGCCCGCGCCGGTGTGTTCGGCAAGCGCGCGCTGATGCACTTGCCGCCCCGCCTGGTCAACCAATACCTGGAACCACTGGATGGAGAGCAATGGCGGATCGTGGAAGACCTGCGGCAGTCCGTCAGCTTTTCCACGGTCAACCTTGTCGAAATGGCCGAAACCCGGGCGCATGGGCGCTTCGATGTCATTTTCTGCCGGAACGTCCTGATCTACTTCGACGATGCCTCGCGCCGGCTGGCGGCCGAAAACCTGTATGAAAACCTGGAACCCGGCGGTTTCATATGCCTCGGCCATGCCGAATCCATGAGCCGCATTTCGCCGCTGTTCGACGTGTGTCGTTATGCTGACGCCATTGTCTATCAGCGGCCGATGGAGGGCGCCCGTGGCTGAGGACCAGAAGAAGCGCGTTTTGCTCGTCGAGGATGCCGGCCTTGTGCGAATGTACTACCGTGAAGCGCTGCAGGGCGCGGGTTTCGACGTGGATGAAGCCCTGAACGGGATCGAGGCGTTGGAGAAGCTATTGACCGCTCCGGTTGACCTTCTGATCGTCGATGTGAACATGCCGCAAATGGACGGCTTGACGTTCATAAGGACTTTGCGGCGCCAGACGCCCGCGATCGCATCGATCCCGGTCCTGATCACCAGCACGGAATCCAGTCCGCAGGATATCCACGCCGCTCGTATCGCCGGCGCCAACTTCTATCTCACCAAACCGGTCGGTCAGGAACAGTTGGTCCTGCACGCGCGTATCTTAAGCGGCTGCGTCGCTTGAACCCGTTCATTGAACAGTTTCTGATCGAAGGGCGCGAACTGGTCGAGCAGGCGGTGGCCGACCTGCTGGCGCTGGAGACGCATCCCGGTGAGGCCACCCATCTGGATGGCGTATTCCGAGCGGTCCATACGCTGAAGGGATCGGCCGGGATCGTCGATTTCGCGGCCATGGCGCGCGGCCTGCATGCCGCGGAAGACACGTTGTCGGCCGTTCGCGCCCGAATCCGATCGCTGACGCCGGACCTGATCGGCGATTGCCTGTCCGCGCTCGATCAGGTGGTGCGATGGCTCGACGCCATCGAGGCATCCGGCGGTGAGCTTCCGGACGATGCGGATCCGGACGCGGATGCCATGGTGGCCCGGTTCGACCGCGCACCGGCAGCCTCGGCGTCGATACCGCGTCCCGTCGCCGATAGGGGTGCGGTCGACCAGGTCACCCCTGATCTGACCGCGCTTTGCCGCGAAATCCTTAAGGCGCAGCAGCTCATGCTCGATGCCTCGGAGCCGCGTGGCTTTCCCGGCCATCTCGCCTCCGCCGGCCGTGTCGTGGCGAATGTGCTGCGCCATATCGGCCGGCCGGTCGCAACGGGCGAAGCACTGGCGGGCGTGGAGGCGGCGGGTGATCCGGCGCCGCTGATCGCCACCATCCGGACCATTCTTGCTGGAACCTGGACCACCCCCGGTTCGGATGTCGGCCCCGATCTCATGGACAGCACAGGGCCGGCCCAAGAGGTAGGGGCCCGCGCCTTGCGGGTGGATGTGGAGCGGATCGATACCCTGGTCCGGCTGGCGGGCGAACTGACGACCGTCAAAAGTGCCATCGGCCTGCTCTGCGGATTGGCCGAATCCGGCGCCGATCCGGCGGAACTGGCGGCTCGCCTGAAAGCCCAGCACGGTCAGCTCGATCGCCTGGCCACCGATCTGCGGCACGCCGTTCTCCGCATCCGGGTATTGCCCTTGCGGGAGGTCTTCCAGCGCTTTCCCCGGGTCGTGCGCGACCTGGGCAGCAATCTCGGCAAGCCGATCCAGTTGCTGACCGAAGGCGACGACACCGAAGCGGACAAGGAGATCGTGGAAAACCTGTTCGAGCCGTTGCTGCATGTGCTGCGGAACGCCGCCGATCATGGGCTGGAAGACGCGGACGCACGGGTTTCCGCCGGAAAACCCGTTCCAGGCACGATCCGGCTGCGGGCGGCCCGCGTCGGCGAGCAGGTGATCGTCGAAATCGAGGATGATGGCCGCGGCATCGACGTGTCGCGAATCCGAGCGCTCGCCGAGGAACGCGGGGTTGCGAGTGCCGGGGTGCTGGCCGCGATGAATGACGCGGAAATCGTCGACCTGATCTTCACCCCCGGCTTCTCGACAGCGGCGCGGGTCACCACCGTGTCGGGCCGGGGCGTCGGGATGGATGCGGTGCGGACCGCGGTTGGGCGTCTCGGCGGGTCGGTCGGTGTTGAAAGCCGCATGGGGCAGGGCACCACGGTCCGCTTCGTCCTGCCGTTCACTTTGTTAATCACCCGGATCATCACCGTGCAGGCCGGGGGTCAAATGTTCGGCATTCCCCTGGACTGCGTGATCGAGACGGTGCAGATCGGCAAAGGACAAATCATGCCGGTCGGGGCCGCGCACGCCTTTGCCTTGCGGAAGCAAATCGTTCCATTGTTCGATCTGGCCGCCGTCGCCGGAATCGAACGCGGACGCCCTTCCGCCGCTGAAACCGTTGTCGTGGTGATAGCGATGGGTGGCGACCTCGTGGGTTTGGCTGTGGACAGATTGGGTGAGCGGATCGATGCGATGCTCAAGCCGATGGATGGACTGTTGTCGGGTACGGCGGGGATCGCCGGCACCACCCTGCTTGGCGACGGCCGAGTACTGATTGTGCTGGACGTAGAGGAATTGCTTCGGTGACGGCCCAGCTTCTGGACGAGGCGGCGATCGCGCTGAAAGAAATTGACCTGATCGAAGATGCGGAATGTCTGCCACGTCACCTGCTCGATTATCCCGGCACATCGCGTAACATTTTCTTGACCATGCTCGCTGCGCCCCCGATAGACGATGGAGAGTCTGTTCGCCGCTCCCGGTCCGGCGCATAGATGATGGGTAAAGCGTCGATATTACTGTGTACCAGGCGAAAGTAGGGCTAAGGACGATGAGTTACAGGGTCTTGATCGTGGATGACAGCAAATTGGCGCGCATGGCGGTCGCCAAGGTATTGCGCACACTGCATCCGGACTGGACGCAGATTGAGGCTGTCAACGCCGACGAAGCGCTGGCATCGGTGAAAACGGACGAGATCGATATCACTATTCTCGACTTCAACATGCCCGGACGCGATGGTCTGGAACTCGCCGCGGAGTTGCGCGAGCGCAAGCCGGCAATGCCGGTCGCGATCATCTCGGCGAACTATCAGACGGAGATCGTTACCCGTTCCCATCTGACGGGCGCGGCATTTCTGTCCAAGCCCGTGACTCAGGAAGCGCTTGCCAGGTTCCTGGCTGAAGCGCTGGTGCGCTTAAAGGCCCAGGGTTCATGAATACCTCCAATACAAACATCCTGAGTGCGCTGGAACTGGACGCGCTGACCGAACTTGTGAACCTGGGCGTTGGCCGGGCCGCGGTGAACCTGCGTGAAATGGTGGGTGAGCAGGTTCATCTCAGCGTGCCCTTGGTCAAGCTAATCGGACGCATGGAAGCCGCCGCGTTACTGGACCAGCGTGAAGGGTCCAAGCTGGTCGCGGTCCACCAGATCTTCGAAGGCGAAATAACCGGGCGCGTGCTGCTTATCTTTCCCGAGGTCAAAAGCCTTGAACTCGTCCGCGCCGTCACCGGGGGCGAGTTGTCGCTGGAAGAAATCATCGAACTTGAGCAGGAGGCGTTGGCCGAAACCGGCAACATCATCCTGAACGGGTGCATGGCGACAATCGCCAATCTACTGGAACGCAGCCTGAAAATGTCGATGCCGGAGATCCTGCGCGGCAACGGATCCGATTTCTTCACGTTGCCCCCGCCGCCGGCAGCCGGGGACGTCGTCGTGTTCCTGCATATCGATTTCTCTATAAAGCAGAGGGATATCGCCGGGTACATCGTGATGCTCATGGACATGCCCTCGATCGCGGCACTGCATGGGCTGCTCGAGGAATTCATCGCACGGACGACCGGTTCGGCCGCACCCCCGTCCGATGCACGGCACTGAGAGCGCCTTCTGGGCCGGCATCTTCGATGCCCTGGACAGCGGACTGATCGTCCTGGACAGCGATGGTTGCGTGCTGACCTGGAATGCCTGGATGACGGTGGTCACCGGCACGGCGCTACAGGAGGCCGCCGGCAAGCGCCTGGGGCAGCTTTTTCCCAGCTCGACATTGCGACGGCTGAATGCCGCCGTGACCGACGCTATCCAGTTGGGTGCGTCCAGCCTGCTGACACATTCCCTGCATCCATCGTTGCTGCCGTTGCAGACGCGTATGGGCCGCACGTTGATTCACGATCTGTCGGTCCGTCCCGTCGGCGAAAAGCCGTACCAATACTGTCTTATCCAGATCTTTGACGTCTCCATCGCCGCCGAACGCGATCAGGTGCTGCGCGCACGCCAGAACGCGCGCTATGCCGCCGTTGTCGACAATGCCCCGGACGCGATCCTGACGATCGACACCGAAGGGCTGATCCAGTTCGCCAATCCCGCCGCCGCGGACGTGTTCCACTGCCCCACGCCCACATTGGTGGGCAGGCCGGTCGTGGATTTGTTCGAAAACCAGGACGCCTGGATCGCAACCTGGCACGCGGCCCTTACCGGCGAAGCGCAGGGCCGCCCGCAGGAATTCGTCATCCATCGCGCCGACGGCACATCGAGTTTCGTGGAGGTCTCGGCATTTCGCTGGACGAACGATTCGCGGGCATTCGTCAGTGTGATCTTGCGCGACGTCAATGAGCGCCACGCCGCCGAGGAGTCGCTTCGCCGGTTGAACGAGACCCTGGAGGAACGGGTCGCGATCAACCTGGCCGAACGCCGGGTACTCGCGGATATCGTCGAAAACACTGACGCCTTCATCCAGGTCCTGGGCCTCGACTATCGCCTGTTGGCCGTGAACAGGGCCAGCGCGGCGGCATTCGAACGTATGTTCGGCAAGCGCCCGGTGGTCGGCATGAATATACTGGACCTGCTCGCCGACCACCCGGCGGATCAGGCCCTGACGCAGACCCTTTGGGCTCGGGCGTTCGCTGGCGAAGCCTTCACGACGATCCAGGAGTTTGGCGCGTCCACCGGCAACCGGCGCTTCTATGAGTTCAAGTTCAATGCGCTGCGCGACGCCGCCGGCGTCCAGTTTGCCGCCTTCCAGTTCGTCTACGACGTCACCGACCGGCTGGAGGAACAGGCCCAACTGGCGCGCACCGAGGAAGCACTGCGGCAATCCCAGAAGATGGAGGCGATTGGCCAGCTTACGGGTGGAATTGCCCACGATTTCAACAACCTGCTGACCGGCATCATCGGGGCGATGGATATCGTGAAGCGCCGGCTGGCCATGGGCAGGCAAGAGGACGTCCAGCGCTTCATGGATGCCGCGACCGCTTCGGCAAATCGGGCCGCGGCGTTGACTCACCGCCTGCTGGCGTTCGCCCGCCGCCAACCGCTCGACACGAAAGCGACCGACGTCAACCAGTTGATCCGTGGAATCGAGGATTTCCTGCGCCGGACCCTGGGTGAGCGCGTAGCCCTGACCGTGGAATTGGATCCCGATCTCTGGCCGACGCTCACGGACGCCAACCAACTGGAAAATTCGATCATCAATCTCGCGATCAATGCTCGCGATGCCATGCCGGGCGGTGGCAGCCTGACCATCACGACAAAACGGGTCGTGGTCGAATACCCGATTTTGTCGGGTTCGGATGAGATCCAGCCCGGCGACTACACGGTGATTCAAGTCTGCGACACAGGAACGGGCATCGACCCCGCCGCACTGCCGAAAGTGTTCGAACCGTTTTACACCACCAAGCCCCTTGGCCAGGGGACCGGCCTCGGGCTGTCGATGATCTACGGCTTCGTCAAGCAGACGCAGGGAAACGTGCAGATCGAGAGCACCCTGGGTCAAGGCACCAGCGTAAGCCTGTATTTCCGCCGTTATCACGGTCCCCTGGACGTGAAAGGGCCCCGCCTGCATCACGCCGCGCCGCGTGGAGAAGGCGAAACCGTGCTTCTGGTCGAAGATGACTCGTCCGTTCGCCTGCTGATCGGCGAGGTCCTGCGCGACCTGGGTTACGCCTGCATCGAGGCGATCGACGGGCAGGCCGCGGTTCCGATCCTAAGCTCGAACGTCCGACTTGACCTGATGATCACCGACGTCGGACTTCCTGGACTGGATGGACGGCAACTCGCCGATTTTGCCCGGCATCACCGGCCCGACCTGCGGATTCTGTTTGTCACCGGGTACGCCGAACATGTGACGAGCAGCGAGAATATCCTCGGCGTGAATATGGAAATGGTGACGAAACCATTTACCTTGGACGCGCTGGCTTTCAAGATACGGGATATGCTGGCCGCCACGGTCGAGTAGCCGGCAGATCATCAAATCTTCGAACAGGCCGGATCGGGACCGGCGAACCGGGTCGCCTTCGGCGCGTTCCAGCGTGATGACCGGAGAACGCCGATGAAATCTAAATGTGTCGCCCAGGAAGCCGACCAGCGCACCTTCGTTTTGATCCTAGACCAAGGCGAGGAGGCTTTCGCATGCATCAGCCGCTTTGCCGAACAGAACAATCTCACCGCGGCGTCGTTGACCGCGCTGGGGGCGTTCGAAAGTGCCAAGGTGGGATGGTTCGATATCGGGGAGCGCAAATACCATCCCATTTCCGTCAAGGAACAATGTGAAGTCCTCAGCCTGATCGGCGACATCGCGACCGGCGACGACGGCAAGCCCAGCCTGCATGTTCACGCCGTGCTGGGTCTAAGCGACGGAACCACCCGGGGCGGCCATCTGATGCAGGCCATCGTGCTGCCCACGCTGGAGGTGACCGTGGTCGAATCGGCCGCACATCTTCGGCGGAAGAAGCGGGCGGATCTGGGACTCGCATTCATCGATCTGTCGTAAGCCATGCCGAAGATAGCGGTTATTACCGGGGCCGGCGCTGGCGTTGGCCGAGCAACAGCGGTGGAATTTGCCCGCAATGGGTGCGATGTTGCGTTGCTGTCACGTGACCCGGCCAGGCTGGAGGAAGCCGCCGCCGAATGCCGCGGCCTGGGTGTGCGCGCGCTTCCAATCCCCACCGACGTGGCTGACGCCGACGCCATGGACGCCGCCGCGGTTCGGGTTGAACAGGAATTCGGGCCGATCGACATCTGGGTCAACGTCGCCATGGCCACGGTGTTCGCGCCGGTTCACAAGCTGACGGCGGCGGAGTTCCAGCGCGGGACAGCGGTCACCTATCTCGGCCAGGTGCATGGCACGATGGCGGCGCTCAGGTATATGCGGCCGCGCAACAAAGGGTCGATCGTCTGTGTCGGATCGGCCCTGGCTTATCGGTCGGTGCCGCTGCAATCGATATACTGCGGCGCCAAATTCGCCATCCGCGGCTTCCTGGATGCGCTGCGATCCGAACTCTACCACGACAAGATCGCCATAACACTGACCGAGGTTGATCTGCCGGCGATCAACACGCCGCAGTTTGACTGGGCCCGAAATAAGATGGGATGGAAAGCACAACCGGTGCCGCCAGTCTTTCAGCCCGAAGTCGCGGCGCGCGCTATCTATTTCGGCGCCTTCAATCCGCGCCGGCAGATCTGGGTGGGTTTCCCCACACTGAAGGCGATCCTGGCGAACCGCTTGGCTCCGGGCTTGCTGGACCGCTATCTCGGCCGGACGGGCTACACCGGCCAACTGACGAACCAGCCGTCCGATTCGGATGCTCCCGGTAATTTGTTCGAACCCGTCGAGGGACCGTACGGCGCGCATGGTCGTTTCGATGGTGTGGCGATGACATGCAGTTGGGAGATGTTCACCAGCCGTCACCGCGATGCAGCCTGGGCGGCGGTGCTGGTGGGTGTGGCGGCCGGCGCCTGCCTTCTGTTCAAACGCCGCGGGACCTAGCCGCGTGTTACCGCGATTTTAGCCGCGCTCACTAAACCGCGCCAACGATCTGCCGTTAGAGCCAAAAGCCGAGCGATTGCCCCCTTAGTAATGGAGCGCCTGTCCATGAGCATGAATGTCAGCGAATTTGTATGGCATCGTTTGGGGGAATGGGGCCTCAAGCGCGTATACGGCTATCCTGGCGATGGCGTTGGCGGCCTGGACGTGGCGCTGGAGAAAGCCAAGGACCACATGCAGTATATCCAGGTCCGGCATGAAGAAATGGCCGCCTTCATGGCGTCTGGACATGCGAAATTCACCGGCCAGGTTGGTCTCTGCTACGCCACGTCCGGACCGGGGGCGATCCATCTGCTGAATGGTCTTTACGACGCCAAGATGGATCATGTTCCGGTCGTTGCGATCGTCGGCCAGCAGGCTCGTTCCGCCCTGGGGGCGCATTACCAGCAGGAAGTCGACTTGCAGTCCCTGATGAAGGATGTGGCAGCCGACTTCGTGGCGATGGCCAGCGTGCCATCCCAGGTCCGGCACCTGATCGACCGGGCGGTGCGGATCGCCAGCACCAGGCGGACGGTGACCTGCGTCATCCTGCCCAACGATCTGCAGGAATTGCCGTATGAGGACCCGCCGAATGTCCACGGCACGACGCACACCGGTATCGGCTATGCCGGTCCGGCGAAGTTGCCGGAAGACAGCTTGCTGCGTCAGGCAGCCGATGTATTGAACGCCGGTAAGAAGGTCGCGATCCTTGTCGGCGCCGGGGCGCTGGGTGCGACGGACGAAGTCATCGCGGTTGCTGAAAAGCTGCAGGCCGGCGCGGCGAAGGCCCTGCTGGGCAAGGCCGTGCTGCCGGACGATCTGCCCTGGGTGACTGGCTCCCTGGGTCTGCTGGGAACCAGGCCGAGTTGGGATCTGATGAAGGGATGCGACACATTCCTGATGATCGGGTCGGCGTTTCCGTACAGCGAGTTCCTGCCCAAGCCCGGCAGCGCGCGTGGCGTGCAGATCGACATCGACGGTACGCGTCTCAGCCTGCGCTATCCGATGGACGTCAACATGGTCGGCGACAGCGCCGTCACGTTGCGCGCCCTGCTGCCGCTGCTGAAGCAGAAGCAGCCAAACGGCTGGCGGAAAGAGATCGAGACCGGCGTCGCGTCCTGGTGGAAGACGCTGGAGGACCGGGCGATGCAGCCCGCCAACCCGATCAATCCGCAGCGGGTGTTCTGGGAATTGTCCAAGCGGCTGCCCGAAAACTGCATCATGACAGGAGACTCCGGATCGGTGGCGAACTGGTACGCCCGCGACATCAAGATGCGCCGCGGCATGATGGGGTCGCTGTCCGGCAGCCTCGCATCGCTGGGCGCGGCGACGCCTTATGCCATGGCCGCGAAGATGGCTTACCCCAACCGGGTCGTCATCGCGTTCATCGGCGACGGCGCGATGCAGATGAATGGCCTGAACGTAATGATCACGATCTCCAAATACTGGAAGCAGTGGTCCGATCCTCGGCTGATCGTCATGGTGCTGAACAATCGCGACCTGAACCAGGTGACGTGGGAGGAGCGCATCCAACTCGGTGAGGGCAAGACGGAATCGACGCAGAGCATCCCGGATTTCCCCTACCACAAATATGCGGCGCTGTTGGGCCTGAAGGGCATCTTCGTTTCTGATCCGGAAAAGCTGGGGCAGGCGTGGGACGAGGCGCTGACGGCCGATCGCCCGGTGATCCTGGAATGCTACACCGATCCGAACGTGCCGCCGCTGCCGCCGCACATCACGCTAAAGGACGCCAAGAACTTCATGTCGATGACGGCCAGCGAGCCGGAACTGGGTAGCGTGCTGAAAGGCAGCGTCCGGCAATTCTTCTCCAGCGTAATCCCCGGTGGGAAAGGCTGACCGATGGATGCGCCGGTCGATTGGGTACGGGCGCAAGCCTACACCGTCCCGACCGATTTCCCCGAGGCTGACGGGACAGCGACATGGACCTCGACGACGATCATCGTGGTGCATGTCGGCGCCGGCGGTCGGCAGGGTATCGGCTACAGCTACACCGACGCGTCGGCCGCGGGGCTGATCGACGGAAAATTGGCGCCTGTCGTTGCCGGGTGGGATGCGATGGACCCGCCCGGCGCGTGGCGGGCGATGAACGTCGCCGTACGCAATCTCGGGCGGGAGGGGTTGGCTGCCACGGCGATCGCCGCGGTGGACACCGCGCTGTGGGATTTGAAGGCGGTCCTGCTGGATCGGCCGCTTGCATCGCTGCTGGGCCGGTACCGGACATCGGTGCCGATTTATGGAAGCGGCGGCTTCACCAGTTACGATGATGGCCAGTTGACCCGGCAGCTTGCGGGTTGGCTGGAAATCGAAGGCTGCCGCTGGGTCAAGATGAAAATCGGCACCCACGCGGATCGCGATCCGCACCGCGTGGCGGTGGCGAAGAATGCCATCGGCGAGGCTGGCCTGTTCGTCGACGCCAACGGAGCCTATGGGCGGCGGCAGGCGCTCGATCTGGCTGGGCGGTTCGCGGCGGAACAGGATGTGCGCTGGTTTGAGGAACCGGTCTCCTCGGATGACCTGGTCGGATTGCGGCACATGCGGGACCGCGCACCGGTTCGGATGGAAATCGCGGCGGGCGAATACGGTTACACCACGGACTATTTCCGCCGCATGCTGGAATCCGGCGCCGTAGACGTGCAGCAGGCGGACGCGACCCGTTGCGGTGGGGTGACGGGATTCATGCTGGCGGCGGCGCTGTGTGAGGCTTACCACACGGACCTGTCGGCCCATTGCGCGCCGGCGCTGCATCGGCATCTCGGCTGTGCCGCGCCCCGCTTCCGTCATGTGGAGTGGTTTCACGATCATGTCCGGATCGAACGGATGCTGTTCGATGGCGCCCCCATTCCGCGCGATGGCGAAATCGCGCCCGATTCGTCACGGCCGGGCCTGGGGCTGTCGTTGAAGCGTCAGGATGCGGAGCAATACGCGGTCTCGAACCATGGCTGAAAACCAGCTGACCGATCTCGCCGCCCCCGGCATCGCATTGCTCGGGCTGGGCGTGCTGATTCTATCTCGCCGCCGGCGGCCGACCCGTGTCACGGCGTTGCCGGTGCTGGCGGCGCCGCCGGTCGATCGTGGCACCGCGATACATGCCGCCAAGCGGTTGAACCGAGCGGCGGGGACACTCGCGGCGTCGGTGCTGGCGGACAGCGCGGTGGAGCACTATCGCGGTTCGTTTCATAACAAAGCAATGTTTGCGCCGCTGGTGACCTCGGCCCTGTCGCTGGCGGTCAGCGTGCATGGCGTGGCCGACAAACGTCCGGCCGCGCACTGGTTTCGAGATACGGTTTATGTTGTGGCGGGCCTTACCGGGCTGATCGGTACGGCGTTCCACATCTACAACGTGGGCAAGAAGCCGGGCGGGATGTCGTGGCAGAACCTGTTCTATTCCGCACCGATCGGCGCGCCGGCGGCACTGCTGCTGTCGGGCGGGGTCGGTTTCCTGGCGGAACGGGTACGGGACAACAAGCCGGGCACCGATCCCCTGATCGCCGGGCTGCCGGCGGGACGCGTGGTGGCGGCGGCGACCGGGGCCGGCCTTCTCGGCACCGTGGCCGAGGCGGGGCTGCTGCATTTCCGCGGTGCCTATCATGACCCGTTCATGTTCGCGCCGGTGACGATCCCGCCCGTGGCCGCCGGCCTGCTGACCAATGCCGCCTATGGTCCCGCGTGTTCGAACCGGCGGTTGACCCGCTGGTGGCTGCGGCTGACGGCGCTGCTGGGCTTTGCCGGTACTGGGTTCCATGCGTACGGCGTCGCCAGGAACATGGGGGGCTGGCGGAATTGGCGGCAGAACGTGTTGAACGGGCCGCCGCTGCCCGCACCGCCCAGTTTCACCGGCCTGGCGCTGGCGGGGCTCGCGGCGCTGGGTCTGCTGGAGGACAATCCCGATGGCTGATCGTTACCCCGGCTACGATGTGCAGTCCAAGCGTTGGTCGCAGTCGTGGAACGAACCCACGCGTCAGGTGATCGACCGGAGGCTGGCGATCCCGCGGGAGCCTCGGTTCTTCTCTCCCGACGAATGGCGGACCCTGCAGGCGGTGTGCGATCGCATCATGCCGCAGCCGACGGATCGGCCGCCAGTGCCACTGCCGGCGTTTGTCGACCAGAAGATGGCGGATGGCCTGCTGGACGGCTACCGCTATGCCGCGTTGCCGCCGCAGGGTGACGCCTGGCGGCGCGGGCTGGCGGCGCTGGACGTGGCGGCGCGGCAGGCGCACTGCGACCCGTTTCATGACTTGACCCCGGACCGCCAGGACGACCTGCTGCGCCAGATGCAGACCGGGGAGCTGGCTGGGCCGGAATGGGGCGGGATGCCCTGCAAGCTGTTCTTCGAACACCGGGTCATCCCGGACATCACGCACGCCTACTACGCTCACCCCGTGGCGTGGAACGAGATCGGATTCGGAGGTCCGGCCAGTCCGCGCGGCTATGTCCGCATGGGGCTGGACCGGCGCGATCCGTGGGAAGCCGTCGAGGCCAACCATGCCGGCTGACCCGTTCGCCGCCCCGCGTGCGACCGGCGGCCGAGCGCCTGACGTGTTCAGGCGCGGCGGGTGGGTGCCGATGCGCCAATACCGTGATGACGACACGGTCGATTTCGCCGTCGTGGGAACGGGCGCGGGCGGCGGCCCACTGATCGCCGGCCTCGCGGAGGCAGGATTTTCGGTGATTGGGTTCGATGCCGGACCGTATTTCCGCCCGCTGGAGGATTTTGCCTCGGATGAGCGGGAGCAGGAAAAACTCTACTGGAACGACGAACGGGTGGTGGACGGGGCCAACCCGCTCACCATGGGCGGCAAGAACAGCGGCAAGGCGGTGGGCGGCAGCACGGTTCATTTCGCCATGGTTTCACTGCGATTCCGTCCTGAATGGTTCCGGTCGCGCACCATCCTGGGTTACGGCGCGGATTGGCCGCTGGATTGGCGGGAGATGTGGCACTACTACGGACGGGCGGAAAAGGCGCTGAGCATTGCCGGCCCGGTAACGTATCCCTGGGGCCCGAAACGGCCACGTTATCCCTATCGCGCGCATGAGTTGAACGGTGCGGCGCAGTTATTGGCGCGCGGCGCCGAGGCTATGGGCATGAAATGGACCGCCACGCCGTTGGCGACCGTGTCCGCGCCGCACGGTCAGTCGCCGCCTTGCGTATATCGCGGATTCTGCCGGTTCGGCTGCTCGACCAACGCCAAGCAGAGTCAGTTGGTGACGTTCATTCCGCGCGCCTTGCGGGCGGGGGCTGAAATCCGCGACCTGGCGATGGTCGGGCGGATCGAGGTCGGGCCGACCGGGCTGGCGACGGGGGTGCATTTCCATCGCGAGGGCCGTTGGCGGTTTCAGCGGGCACGCCATGTGGTGGTTGCCGGTTACGCCGTCGAAACGCCTCGGCTGCTGCTGGCGTCGGCCAACGGGCAGTTTCCGGATGGGCTGGCAAACAGCTCCGGCCTGGTTGGCAAGAATTTGATGACTCAGTCCAACCAGGCGGTGTTCGGAACGATGGAGCAGGAGGTCCGCTGGTACAAGGGGCCGCCGTCGCTCAGCATCACGGAACATTGGAACTATGAGGATCGCAAGGATTTCGCCGGCGGCTACTGCTGGATGGCGCAGGGGCCCTTGCCGGTGGAATGGGCGACGATCCAGACAACCTCGCGTGGCCTGCGGGGCCAGGCGTTGCGGGATGAGATGGAGAAATACAACCATCAGGTCGGCTTGAAAATGGTAGGAGAGATGCTGCCGGACGAGCGCAACCGGGTAACCCTGGCCGATGACAAGGATCAATACGGGCTGCGGGTCGCCAGGGTCACGTATAGCTGGGGCGACAATGACAAGGCGTTGATCAACCACGCACTGGACCAGATGCAGACCAGCCTGGAAGCCGTGGGCGCGAAGGAGATATTCCGTCAGGAGAACGACACCAACCATCTGGCAGGCACCGCCCGCATGGGCGATGACCCGCGCACCAGCGTGGTCAACGCCGATTGCCGAAGCTGGGACATCCCCAATTTGTGGGTCTGTGACGGATCGATCTTTCCCACCACGGGCGGGGTCAATCCGTCGTTGACGATTACGAGTATCGCGATGCGCACCGCGGATCGTATCCGAATGCTGGCGAAGCGCGGGGAATTATAGGGCAATGCCGGGTCGTTGAACTAAATAACACCTCGGTGACGTCTGCTCGTATTCAGAACTATCGTCGCCACGTCTGCAATCCTCGTAATTTACCAGACAGGACACAGACATGGCGTGGCTCGACCGTGGCTACAGCCGTATCGTCGCTGCCATCCCCGTGCGGGATGAGGCCGCGCGGATCGAGCCATGTCTGATTGCGCTGAGCAACCAGATACGGCCACCCGACGTGGTTGTCCTGATGCTGAACAACTGCGTAGACGAAACCGAAACGATAGCCCGAACCCTGATCCCGAAGCTGCGGTTCCACCTGGACGTGATCGCCCAGGATCTGCCACTGCATCAGGCCGACGCCGGGCACGCACGTGCCCTGGCGATGGATGCGGCCGCCAAACGGGCCGGGGCATCGGGCGTGTTGCTGACCACCGACGCCGATACAATCGTCCCGCCCGATTGGGTAACCCGCAATCTGCGCGCCTTGCATCGCGGCGCCGATATCGTCTGCGGCCGCGCCATCATCGATCCCACGGAAGCGGCGATGATCCCGGCGCATCTGCATGCCGACGACGCCATGGAATGCGAGTTGATCGCGCTGTTGGACGATCTGGCCTGGATACTCGATTCCGAACCGCACGATCCGCCCCCACGCCATACCGAAGCGTCCGGCGCGAGTCTCGCCGTTTCGGTCGCGGCCTTCCACCGGGCCGGGGGCATCCCGCCCATCGCGTCAGGCGAAGACAGGGCCTTCGTGCGGGCTCTGTGGATGATGGACGCAAAGGTTCGGCACGATCCGGCGATCCAGGTGACGGTATCCGGACGGATCGAGGGCAGGGCACCCGGCGGGATGGCCGACGCGATCAGCCGCAGGATCGTCCAGCAGGATGAATTCGCCGACGAAATGGCCGAACCGGCGATGGATGCCTGGCTGCGTTACAGCTTGCGCCAACGTGTCAGGCGGGCATGGAGCGGCCT
>NZ_LMUJ01000076.1:82976-83925 GCF_009765975.1 Acidisphaera sp. S103
GTGCGGCCGGGCCATCATCGATCCCATGGAAGCCGCGATGATCCCGGCGCATCTGCATGCCGACGACGCCATGGAATGCGAGTTGATCGCGCTGTTGGACGATCTGGCCTGGATACTCGATTCCGAACCGCACGATCCGCCGCCGCGCCATACCGAAGCGTCCGGCGCGAGTCTCGCCGTTTCGGTCGCGGCCTTCCGCCGGGCCGGTGGCATTCCACCCATCGCGTCAGGCGAAGACAGAGCTTTCGTGCGGGCACTATGGATGATGGACGCAAAAGTTCGGCACGATCCGACGATCCAGGTGACGGTATCCGGACGGATCGAGGGCAGGGCGCCCGGCGGGATGGCCGACGCGATCAGCCGCAGGATCGTCCGGCAGGATGAATTCGCCGACGAAATGGCCGAACCGGCGATGGATGCCTGGCTGCGTTACAGCTTGCGCCAACGTGTCAGGCGGGCATGGAGCGGCCTGGCCGACCCGGCGCTGGCAGGCGACCTCGCATTGCCTCGGGCTAGGGTGACGACGGCCTTGGCGGTTCAATACTTCGGACACGCCTGGGCATTACTGGAAGCCACCAGCCCGGTCCTGCAACGCCGCCGTGTGCGCTTCACCGAACTGCCGGCGCAGATTCAAGCGGCTCAGACGATACGCCGGCACTTGACCGTCCCCGAAACCTTGGCGGCCGAATAGCCATGTCCGATTTGCTGCCGATCGTCGCTGAGTGGATCCCATGGATGCAAAGCCGTGCCGACGCGCTGGATCGGGATGCGGCGTTTCCCGTCGAGGAATTCGACTTGCTGCGTGGAATCGGCGCCCTGTCACCGCCGCTGCCGGTGCTCGGACATGCCAGCATTGGCGAACTGGCCTCGCTTCTGGCTCTGATCGGACAAGGCAACCTGTCCGCCGGGCGGATTTTGGAGGCGCATATCAACGCGCTGCATCTGATCG
>NZ_LMUJ01000076.1:83935-84755 GCF_009765975.1 Acidisphaera sp. S103
ACTGTCGCCGCCGCTACCGGTGCTCGGACATGCCAGCGTTGGCGAACTGGCCTCGCTTCTGGCTCTGATCGGACAAGGCAACCTGTCCGCCGGGCGGATTTTGGAGGCGCATATCAACGCGCTGCATCTGATCGCGCGATACGGGACACCGGCCCCCTGGCACGACGACTGCCTGTTCGGGCTGTGGGTCACCGATCCGCCGGAGAACGGCCTGCGCATGCGGCAGAGTGGCGACCGCATTCTGCTAAACGGCGGCAAACAGTTCTGTTCCGGCGCGGGCTTCACCACCGGCGCGCTGGTCACCGCTAGGGATCCCGACGGTGACACGCGGATGCTGGTGCTGCGCCTGGGCATCGGTGAGACAGTAACCGCCCTGCCATCGCCGCTACAGGGCATGCGGGCGGCGGTCACTGGCGCGGTCGATTTCACCGGCTGTGAGGCCTCTTCGGATGCGCTTCTTGGCCACCCCGGGGACTACCTGCGGGAGCCTGATTTCTCCGCCGGCGCCTGGCGGGGGTCGGCGGTTGCATTGGGTGGCCTGATCGCGCTGCTCGACCAGGCGGTTGTGCAGCTTCGTGCATCCGGCCGGTTCGACAGCCCGCACGGCCAGGCGCGGCTGGGACAAGCGCTGATCGCCCGCGAAACAAGCCGGTTGTGGGTCCAGGCGGCAGCCCGAACCGCGGAGGACGCGTCGGCGGACGTCGCGCATCGGGTCGCCGTTGTGGGCCTGGCGCGCATCGCCGTCGAAACCGCCTGCCTCGACGCGATACGCCTTGTGCAACGATCGCTCGGGCTGTCGGCATTCCGGCAGGGCAACCCG
>NZ_LMUJ01000076.1:84765-86016 GCF_009765975.1 Acidisphaera sp. S103
CCGCGCATCGGGTCGCCGTTGTCGGCCTGGCGCGCATCGCCGTCGAAACCGCCTGCCTCGACGCGATACGCCTTGTGCAACGATCGCTCGGGCTGTCGGCATTCCGGCAGGGCAACCCGGTCGAACTGATATGCCGCGATCTGGCCACCTACCTGCGTCAGCCGGCGCCCGATGAGGTGTTGACCGAGGCCGCGGTGTGGTTCGCCAACCATCCGACGGCATCGATATGACCACGCCCGCGGACTTGCGGGACAACCCGGCGGGAACCGGTGCCGAGCATCCACGTTCACGAGGGTGGTTCGACCTATTTCCGCAAAGGAACACGAACATGCCTCGCGGCGACAAATCCGCTTACACCGGCAAGCAGACCCGGCAGGCTGAGCATATCGAGGAAAGTTACGAAAAACGAGGCGTCTCGGAAGGTGAAGCCGAACGGCGCGCCTGGGCCACCGTGAACAAGGAAACCGGCGGCGGCAAGCGCAGCGGCAGCGGCCGGGGCAAGCCGGTCAACACCGCACCGTCCCGCAAGGGCGGAAAGCTGGGTGGCAAGGCCGCTGCCTCTCGCCCCGCATCCGCCCGTTCGGCGTCCGCCAAGAAGGCGGCGGCAACCCGCAAACGGAAGGCGGGATAAAATTGCGTTACCGAACCCACTTTGGCGCCGCATCACGTTCATGCGCGCCGAGGAACCGGCAAGCGAAACGGCCGTTTGGCCTGCGTTAGTCGATTCCGCTCGCAGAAAGCAACGCGATGGCAGCCATCTTCCGGCCGACGGCGAATATCGCTGCGCAGGTCGTCATGGTCGGGTTGGGTGTGCTGATCGTGGGTGCGGCCGGCTGGTGGTGGGCATGGCCGCGGATGGACTATGTGCGGCACAGGACTTGGACCGTGGAGCAACCGGTGCCGTTCAGTCATCAGCATCACGTCGCTGGCCTGGGCATCGACTGCCGCTTCTGCCACGTAACGGTTGAAACCGCCGCGGACGCCGGCCTGCCGCCAACCTATACCTGCATGACCTGCCACTCGCAGGTTTGGACCAACGCCGCCATCCTCGCGCCGGTGCGGGACAGCCTGGCGAACAACACGCCGATCATCTGGCATCGTGTGACCGACCTTCCCGATTACGTGTATTTCAACCACGAAATCCACATCGCCAAGGGCGTTGGCTGCCAGAGTTGCCACGGCCATATCCAGGACATGGCGCTGACACGGAAGGCACGCACCCTGACGATGGGGTTCTGCCTGAGCTGTCAT
>NZ_LMUJ01000076.1:86026-86293 GCF_009765975.1 Acidisphaera sp. S103
AACCGCCGAAACACCGTCTCCGGCAGCACTGATGCAGCACTACCATATGGGCGGCCGCAACCTGATCGACTGCTCGATATGCCACCGGTGAACAGCCAATGGCGTGGACTGGACCGGCTGGCGCGCGACCCCGCGTTCGTGGCCAGGGCGTCGGCGGAGTTCTCGCAACTAGCCGCCGCCCTGGCGGCACCGCGGGACCGCCGAGGCGTGCTGAAGCTGATGGCCGCCGGCCTGGCCCTTGCCGGCCTGTCGGGATGCGACGATGGC
>NZ_LMUJ01000076.1:86303-98709 GCF_009765975.1 Acidisphaera sp. S103
CTGAAACCGCCACGGACGCCGGCCTGCCGCCAACCTATACCTGCATGACCTGCCATTCGCAGGTTTGGACCAACGCCGCCATCCTGGCGCCGGTGCGGGACAGCCTGGCGAACAACACGCCGATCATCTGGCATCGTGTGACCGATCTTCCCGATTACGTGTATTTCAACCACGAAATCCACATCGCCAAAGGCGTTGGCTGCCAGAGTTGCCACGGCCATATCCAGGACATGGCGCTGACACGGAAGGCACGCACCCTGACGATGGGGTTCTGCCTGAGCTGTCATCGCGATCCCGCACCGAACTTGTGCCCGCCGGATGCGATCTTCAACACGGACTGGCATCGGACCGAGAAGACCCCGTCACCCGCCGCACTGATGCAGCACTACCATGTGGGCGGCCGCAACCTGACCGACTGCTCGATATGCCACCGGTGAACCGCCAATGGCGTGGACTGGACCGGCTGGCGCGCGACCCCGCGTTCGTGGCCAGGGCGTCGGCGGAGTTCCCGCAACTGGCCGCCGCCCTGGCGGCACCGCGGGACCGCCGAGGCGTGCTGAAGCTGATGGCCGCCGGCCTGGCCCTTGCCGGCCTGTCGGGATGCGACGATGGCGCGCCCGGCGGTGTGCTGATCCCGCCGGTCCTGCCGCCCGCCAACGCCGTTTCCGCCGGCAGCCGGATGTTCGCCACCGCCAGCGTGATGGGCGGCTACGCCAACGGCATCCTGGTCCGCCACGACAATGGCCGCCCGATCAAGGTCGAGGGCAATCCGCTGCACCCCGCCAGCCTGGGCGGCACCAGCGCGATCGGCCAGGCGGAGATCCTCGGATTTTACGATCCCGACCGCAGCCGAGGCCTGATCCGCGACGGCGAACCGCAATCATGGTCGTCGCTGCTGACCGCGCTGGCCGGCCAGCGCGATACCCTGGGTCGTGGCACCGGATTTCGGATCCTGACCGGCACCACCACGTCACCCACGTTCATCCGCCAGACCGCCGCGCTGAAGCAACGATACCCCGAGATGCGCTGGCACCGCTGGGACCCGGTCTCCCGCGATGCCGTGCGCGCCGGGGCGATCATGGCGTACGGGCAGCCGGTGGAGATCGTGCCGAAGCTGGATGCGACCGATCTTCTCGTCACCATCGACAGCGACCTGCTGGACTCCGCACCCGGCCACCTGCGCTTCGCCCGGGATTTCGCCGCTCGGCGCAACCCGGCTCGAACCGACCGCATGAGCCGATCTTACGCGATCGAACCGATGCCGACGCTGACCGGTGTCGCCGCGGATGATCGTTTTGTCACCAGTCCCCGCGATCTGGTGCGGATCGTTCCGGCCCTGGCGGCGACGGTCCTGCGGGGCGAGACTCCATCGGACATGCCCGGATGGTTCGCGCCGCTGGTCGCCGACATGAAGGCGGCTCACGGTCGGACCTTCATCCACGCCGGGCCGCACCAGCCGGCGGAAATCCACGCCCTGGTGCATGCGATGAATGAGGCGCTGAGTGGCCGCGGCGCGACCTACACGCTGATCGATCCGGTGGAAGCCGATGCGGCGCCGATGCACGACCTGTTGGCGGATATGCACGCCGGCCGGGTGACCTCATTGCTGATCATCGACAGCAACCCGGTCTTCACCCTGCCTGGCTTCGGCGAGGCCCTGAAGCACGTACCGTTCTCCATGACATTGGCTGCCGAAACGACCGAAACCGGCGGCCGGACGCACTGGACCCTGCCGGCGCGCCATCCCTTCGAGGACTGGAGCGACGCGCGCGCCTACGACGGCACGATCTCGATCCTGCAACCCCAGGCAAAACCGCTCTACGACGGCCTCAGCCCGCATACCCTTCTGGCGCTGTTCGCCGCCCCTGGCGAGGCCGATAGCCGGGACCTCGTGCGACAGACCCTGGGATTGGCGGACGGTCCGTGGCACGATGCCCTGGCGGCGGGCCTGGTTCCGAACACCCAGGCGGCTGTCAGCAGCGTCCCGCTGAAGCCCCAGGCCGCACAGGCGCATCCATCCCAGCCGCCGGCAGCCGAAACCACCTTGCTGTTCCGGCCTGATCCGCATCTATGGGACGGACGTTTCGCCAACAACGCCTGGCTGCAGGAACTGCCTCGGCCGCTGACCAAACTGACCTGGGACAACCCGCTGCTGGTATCGCCGACGATCGCGGCACGGTTGGAGCTGGTGAACGGCGATCGCGTATCGGTCGCGGTGGGTGATGCCCGCGTTGTCCTTCCCGCCTGGATCATGCCCGGTCAGGCACCCGATTGCGCCGTGGCGCTGATGGGGTTCGGACGCACCGATGTCGGCATGGTCGGACAGGGGGCCGGCTACGACGTCTACCCGCTGACCGGTGGCACCGGTCCGGTGACGCTGCACAAGGAATCCGGGCGGGAGGTTCTGGCCTGCACCGAACACCATGATCCTATCTTCGCCGACGCCGGCGATTATGTGCGGCACGGCACCCTGGCGGCGTTCAAGGCCAAGCCGGACTTCCTCGGTGGACAGGCCGAACCGGCGGGCCTCTACAACCGCAAGCCAACCGGTCCCGCTGCCTGGGGCATGAGCATCGACCTGAACGCCTGCATCGGTTGCAACGCCTGCGTCGTGGCATGCATGGCGGAGAACAATATCCCCACCGTCGGCAAGCAGCAGGTGATCCGCGAACGTGAAATGCACTGGCTGCGCATCGACCGCTATCACGAGGGCAGTCCGGACGACCCGAACATCCTGTTCCAGCCGGTCATGTGCCAACACTGCGAGCAAGCGCCGTGCGAGGTCGTCTGTCCGGTCGGTGCCACGGTGCATGACCAGGAAGGCCTGAACGTGATGGTGTACAACCGTTGCGTCGGTACACGGTTCTGCAGCAACAACTGCCCTTACAAGGTGCGCCGTTTCAACTACTTCGACTACGCCGCCGAGGAACGCCGTCCCGCCGTCGCTCGCAACCCCGACGTGACGGTGCGGGCACGTGGCGTGATGGAAAAATGCACGTTCTGCCTGCAACGGATTGCCGCGGCCCGCATTGATGCGGACGTGGCGAACCGTCCGGTCGGCGCCGATGAGGTGAAAACCGCGTGTCAGGCCGCATGTCCCGCGCAGGCGATCACGTTCGGCAACATGGCCCAAGGCGGCGACATCGCCGAACGCAAGAAAAGCCCGCTCACCTACGCCCTGCTGAGTGACCAGGGGACCCATCCCCGTGTCACCTACGAAGCCAGGATTTCCAACCGTCGTTCGGACACCGGCGCATGAACGCCGTCGAGCCCGTTACGCTGCCCGGCAGCAACAATCCCGACATGACAGACCATGTGTCCGCCATCGCGCTACGGTCAAAGCCTTTCCTGTGGTGGTGGATCGCGGTCACCCCGCCGGCACTACTGACCAGCATCCTGGTCGGCTCGATCCTGTATCTGTTCTACGCCGGCGTCGGTATCTGGGGGATCGACTGGCCGGTCGGCTGGGGATTTGCCATCATCAACTATGTCTGGTGGATCGCCATCGCCAGCGGCGGCACGTTCATTTCCGCCCTGTTCTTTCTGACGCGGTCGGAATGGCGCAACTCCATCAACCGCATAGCCGAATCCATGACGCTGTTCGGCGCCGCCTGTGCCGGGATCTATCCCATTCTGCATTTGGGCCGGCCGTGGTTCTTCTACTGGCTGTTCCCGTACCCCAACAGCATGGGCCTGTGGCCGCAATTCCGCAGTCCTCTGCTGTGGGATTTCTTCGCCATCCTCACCTACGTGGTGGCTTCCATTCTGTTCTGGTACCTCGGCCTGCTGCCCGATCTGGCAACGTTGCGAGACCGAGCGCCGACGCGGGCGAAGCAAGTGGTCTACGGCATGATGGCGCTGGGGTTTCGCGGTACCGGCGGGCAATGGCGCCACTATCATGCGTTGTATGGTGTGCTGGCCGCGATCATGGCGCCGCTGGTCTGTTCGGTACACAGCATCGTCGGGCTGGATTTCGCCGGTGCGGCCACGGTGGGATGGCATTCGACGATGTTTCCGCCGTTCTTCATCTTCGGCGCGTCCCTGTCGGGCTTTGCCACCGTGCTGCTGCTGATCATGCCGTTGCGCCGGCTGCTGCGGTTGCACCGCTATATCACCACGCGCCATATCGACGTGCTGGGCCGCCTGCTGCTGACCAGCAGTCTGTTCGTCGGCTACGCCTACATCATGGACGCCTTCACCACCTATTACGGTGGCGAGAAGGCCGAAATCACCATGTTTCAGGAGAAACTGTTCGGCTACTACGCCGCGATCTACTGGGCGACGATCCTGTTCAACGTGCTGCTGCCGCAGCTTCTGTGGGTTCGCGGCGTGCGGTTGAATCAGGTGGCGGTGGGGTTGATCTCACTGGGTGTGATCGTCGGCATGTGGTGTGAGCGTTATACGATCGTCGTGGTTTCGCTGCACCGGCCGCATTTGCCATCGTCGTATGGGATTTTCCACGGCACGATCTGGGACTGGCTGACGATGATGGGCACGGTCGGCCTGTTCGTGTTCGGTATCCTGATGGTCGTGCGGCTGATTCCGGTCATTTCGATGTTCGAGATGCGCGAAATCCTGGCGCCGCGACGGCCATGACGCTGATCGTCGCCAGCTTCGGATCGGAAACCGGTCTGATCGAGGCTTTGCCCCGCTTGCGCGGCCTCGGCGCCGTGGAAACCTATACGCCGAAAGCGCTGCCCGGGGATGACGGGCCGTCGGTTCTGCCGCTGATCGTGCTGATTGCCGGCCTGCTGGGCGCCGGTGCGGGGTTCGGGATGGAGGTCTATGCCAACACCGCCGGTTATCCGGTCGATATCGGCGGCCGCCCGGAATTCTCCTGGCCGGCGTTCGTTCCGATCGCGTTTGAAATTGGCGTCCTGGCGGCGATGCTGGCTGGATTCTTTGGCTATCTGATAGTGAACCGGTTGCCGCATCTGTACGATCCGGTGGATGAGGCGATGCTGATGCGCGGTGCCTCGCGGGATCGATGGTGCGTGTCGATCCGCACGGAATCACCCGATCGAGCGCACGACCTGTTGCAGACGCTGGCCGCCGAACAGGTGGAGGACGTAGCCGAATGATGCCGCGTTCGGCCTTGCCGCTGTTCGTAGTCCTGGCGCTGCTGTCGGGATGCGACGACATGACGGTGCAGCCGAAAGCAGACCCTTATTCGGCCGAAGCCAATATGGTCACGCCGGCACAGGATACGGTCGCGTGGGGCGACACCGCATCGAAACCCCCACCACTGACCCTGGCGTTGATCCAGCGCGGGCAGCAACGGTTCCGTATCGACTGCACACCGTGCCACTCGGAGTTGGGGGACGGCCACGGCATGGTCGTGCAACGCGGCTTCCCCGCACCGCCGTCCTATCACATCGATCGTTTGCGACAGGCGCCGACACAGCATTTCTACGACGTGATCACGCATGGCTACGGGGCGATGTATTCCTTCGCCGGCCGTGTCGCGCCGGCCGACCGTTGGGCCATCGCCGCTTACATCAGGGCACTGCAATTGTCGCAGCATCCGCCGCCCGCGATGGTGTCCCGATGAGGGTGGGGTGGACCATCGGCGCCCTCGGCCTTGTGGCCTCGGTCATCGGTGCCTTCCTGCATCCCGCGGCATTCGCGTTCGCCTGGCTGGCGGCGCTGAGTGTGTGGATACGCTGGCCGCTGGGCTGCCTGATGCTGACGCTGGTGCATACGCTGACCGGAGGGCGGTGGGGTCTCGCGATCCGGCCGTGGCTGCTGTTGGGGATCGGCGGACTGCCGCTGTTGCTGCCGGCGATCATTCCGGTTCTGCTGTTACTGCCGCACCTTTACCCCTGGGCACACGCCGACGCGCATCTTGCGAACGCGTTCTACCTGAACCTGCCGTTCGCCGCCGTGCGCTGCGTGCTTTACCTGATCGTCTGGTTCGTGGTCGCCGCCTTGGCGCTGTGGCGCCTGCGTCCGGCGACGGCGGCCATCGGCCTGATCCTGCTGGGCCTGACGGTGAATTTTGCCGCGATCGATATGCTGATGTCGCTCGATCCGCATTTCAACTCCAGCGATTTCGGCATGACCTTCGCGGCCGAGAGCGCCCTGTTCGCCCTGTCCGTCACCATTCTTGGCACCATGCTGAGCGGCCCTGTCGCCGAAGCCGACCGAGACGACCTTGCCCGGTTGCTGCAAGGCGTGCTGATCCTGTGGGCGTATCTCGACTTCATGCAGTTGCTGATCATCTGGCAATCGAACCTGCCGGCCGAGGCCGCATGGTATGTCGTCCGCTGGACCGGCGTGGGGGGCGCGATCGCCGGGCTGACCGCGGTGGCGCATTTCCTGTTGCCGTTCCTGGCGTTGCTGTTGCCGCGGGTCCGCCGGTCTCGCCGCGGTATCATCGCCGTTACTCTCCTGCTGATCGTCCTGTCCGTGGTTCGCGGCTGGTGGCTGGTCCTGCCGGCACAGGGACGCGGCATCGGCTGGATCGACATCGCCGCCATGCTGGCGTTCGGTGGTATCTCCGCCGGTTTCGCGCTGCGTGGTCCGACCCTGCGCGTCGGGTTGTCCCATGCCTGAACCGATCCTGCCTCCAGCCCGTTATGAGCGATCCGATGTCCCCATTCGCACCGCCCTGATCGCGGCACCCGCGGTCCTGATCGGACTATTGGCCTCCGTATTGCTGGTGTGGTGGATCTATCCCGGGTCGACGATCGACCGGCGCATGCCGACCTCGCCACCGGTCTACCCGGCGCCCCGGTTGCAGACCGATTCAGCCGCGGACATGCGGACATTCCTGGCGGCCGAACTGGCGCGCTTGAACAGCGGCGGTTGGGACGACAAGAGCAAGGGCCTCGGTCACATCCCCATCGATGAGGCGATGCGGCGGGTCGCGGCCTCCGGCATTCCGGACTGGCCGAAATGATCGCCATCGTCCTGATGATCCTGGCATTGCTGTGCCCGCACCCGGGGATGGCGAGCAACTTGTCTGATTTCGCCTTCGATCAGCGCCAGGGAAACCAGGTGCCGCTGGCGACTAGGTTCATCGATCGGCTCGGCAATGCGATCACGCTGGGTCAGGCACTTGAACACCGGCCGACGATCCTGGCGGTCGGCTACTTCCATTGTCCCAATCTGTGCGGGCTGGTCCGTAACGATCTGATGAACGCCCTGTCCCGGCTGGATGCCGAACGCCCATACAGCCTGGTGGTGCTGTCGATCGATCCCAAAGAAACACCCGCGGATGCCCAATCCGCCCGGTCCGCCGACATCGCGCACTTCGATCATCCCGGACAAACGGCGGATTGGCACTATCTGACCGGCTCCGCCGCCAACATCACGGCGATAACCCAGGCGGTGGGCTTCAAGTCGCGTTACGATGCCAAGTTCAAACAATTTCTCCATCCCGCCGGCCTCGTCTTCCTAACCGGCAACGGCACTGTATCCAGCTACCTGTTGGGCGTGGGTTATCAACCCAGCGATGTCGGCCTGGGGCTCACCAGAGCCGCGAATGGCATTACCGCTCGGGCGTTGCCAATCCTGTTGTTATGTTTCCACTATGATCCCACAACTGGCCGCTACAGCCTGGCGATCATGCGGATCCTGCAACTGGGTGCCGCGCTGACCGTCCTGGTCATCGGCGGCACCGTCATGTTGGCCCTCCGCCGCGAACGGCATCCACGATGAGGCTGACCCTGCCGCTCGCCGCCAGCACCGGCGCACAGACCGACCTGCTGCTGCTGGGTCTGCTCGCGGTGTCCCTCGCCGTGCTGGGGTTGGTGTTCTGGCTGATGCTTGTCTACGCCATCCGCTATCGCCACAACAGCCCGGTCGACCGCGGTGCCCTGGCGGAGAAATCGTTCCGGTTCGAGATCTCCTGGACCGTCGCCACGCTGGTGATTTTCTTCGGCCTCTTCATCTGGGGGTCGACGATTTACGTCCGGCTCTACCAGCCGCCGGCCAATGCGTTGAAGGTCTACGTCGTCGCCAAGCAATGGATGTGGAAGATCGAGCACGCCGGCGGTCAACGGGAAATCAACGCCCTCCACATACCCGTGGATACGCCGATCGAACTGATCATGACGTCGGAGGACGTGATCCACGACTTCTTCGTCCCGGCGTTTCGCGTCAAGCGCGACGTGCTGCCCGGCCAGTATGAAACGATGTGGTTCCGGCCGGACCGGATCGGCACGTATCACCTGTTCTGCTCGCAGTTCTGCGGCACGGCGCATTCCAACATGATCGGCGACGTCGTCGTAATGTCGGCGCAGGACTATGCCGGATGGCTGACCACCAGTGGTGGCGGCAAGACGCTTGCAGCGCAGGGCAAGGGCTTGTTCATCCGTTACGGTTGCGCCGGGTGTCATCTGGGCGGCGGAACGGTGCGCGCCCCATCGCTGGTCGGACTGTACGGCAGTCCGGTGCCGCTGTCCGACGGCAGCACAGCGATCGCCGACGACCGCTACATCCGCGATTCGATCATGCAACCAAAAAGCCAAGTCGTGGCCAGCTACGAACCGATCATGCCGTCATTCGCCAACGTCATCGGTGAGGACGACCTCGTCCGTCTGGTGGCCTATATCCATTCCCTGGCGGCGGAGAAGCACGGATGAGCCAGATCGTCCTTCCGCAATCCCAGATCAGCTATTTGTCGGATGGCGTGTCGCTGCGAAGCTGGTTGCTGACCACCGATCACAAGCGGATCGCGATCCTGTATATGATCTCGATCACTTTCTTCTTCTTCCTCGGCGGATCGGCGGCGGCCCTGATCCGCTACAACCTGCTGGTGCCGCAGGGGATGATCCAGTCGGCCGAGACCTATAACCGGCTGTTCACCATGCACGGCATCATCATGGTGTGGTTTTTCCTGGTGCCCGCCGTGCCGGTCACGATCGGCAACTTCATGCTGCCGCTGATGCTGGGCGCGCGGGACCTTGCCTTCCCCAAACTGAACCTGATCAGTTGGTATCTGTTCATGGCCGGCGGCGCTTGCGCATTGTATGCGCTATTCAGCGGCGGCATCGATACCGGCTGGACGTTCTACACGCCGCTGTCGAGCAATTATGCGCAAGGCCATGTGGCGGCGGTGGTGATCGGCATCTTCATTTCCGGCTTTTCATCCATCGCCACCGGCCTGAACTTTATCGTCACCATCCATCGTCTGCGCGCGCCGGGCCTGACATGGTATCGCCTTCCGGTGTTCGTCTGGTCGCTGTATTCGACCAGCGTGATCTTCGTATTGGCGACACCCGTCCTGGCCATCACGCTGATCCTGCTGCTGTTCGAAACCCTGTTCCATGTCGGCGTCTTCGATCCGCGCCTGGGTGGCGACCCGCTGTTATTCCAGCATCTGTTCTGGTTCTACTCGCACCCCGCCGTGTACATCATGATCCTGCCAGGGCTGGGCGTGGTGTCGGAGATCATTCCTGTGTTCGCCCGCAAGGAACTGTTCGGCTACAAATTCGTCGTGTGGGCCAGCGTGTCCATCGCAGTGATCGCGTTCTTCGTGTGGGGCCACCACATGTTCGTGTCCGGCCAGTCGCTGTTCGCGAGCGTCACGTTTTCCCTGCTCAGCTACTTCGTCGCCGTGCCGTCCGCCATCAAGGTGTTCAACTGGTTGGGCACCTTGCACAAGGGACACATTCGCTTCGATGCACCGATGATATATGCGTTTGGGTTCATCGGGCTGTTCACCATGGGCGGCCTGACCGGATTGTTCCTGGCGGCGCTGGCGGCGGACGTCGAGCTGCACGACACGTATTTCGTCGTCGCGCATTTCCACTACATCATGGTGGGCGGCATGGTGTCCGCGTATTTCGCCGCGCTGCATTACTGGTGGCCGAAGATGACGGGTAAGATGTATCCGGAAATGTTGGCGCGTGCGGCGGCATTGCTGATGTTCCTAGGATTCAACGTCACGTTTTTCCCGCAATTCATCCTGGGCTATCTCGGCATGCCACGGCGCTACCATGCCTATCCGCCGGAATTCCAGGTGCTGAACGTGCTGTCGTCGGCCGGTGCCACCATCCTGGCCGCGGCTTACCTGATGCCGCTAGTCTACCTGACGTTCTCCCTGTTCCGCGGCGATCGGGCGCCGGCCAACCCGTGGGGCGGCCTGGGCCTGGAATGGCAGACCCCTTCGCCGCCATTCACCATCAACTTCGTCGTCACTCCGGTCGTCACCAAGGGGCCGTACGAATTCCCCAAACCGGGCATAGAGCCGTCCGATGTCTGAGGAAGTCGCCCCGCACACCCATTTCCAATACGCCGACGCAACGCATCAGTCGGACACGGCGGTCGCCGGGATGTGGCTGTTCCTGGCGTCGGAGGTCCTGTTCTTCGGCGGCCTGATCATCGCCTGGATGTTCTGCCGGCACTGGCAGCCGGCGGGGTTCGACGCCGGCGGACGGGAAACCGTGCTGTGGATCGGCACGCTCAACCTGTTCCTTCTGATCACCAGCAGTTTCGTCTATTCCTCCGGCCTGGCGTTCATGGAGGCCGGCAATATCCGCCGTTTGGTGCAGTGCTGTGTGGTCACCATGGCGATCGGCACGCTGTTCCTGCTGCTGAAATTCTATGAATGGCACATCGATCTTTCGGAAAATCTGTTTCCCGCCGGCCCGTTCAAGATCACCGGCACCGACGCGGGCGGTGCGCGCATGTTCTGGTCGTTCTACTTCGTCGCGACCGTGCTGCACGCCCTGCACATGATTATCGGCGTGGGCCTCGTCGGCTGGGTCGCGGTGCAGGCCCGCCGCGGCGCATTCGACGATGGCTGGTACACGCCGGTCGAAGTGGTGGGACTATATTGGAGTTTTGTCGATATTGTTTGGATCGTTCTGTATCCGGTGATCTACCTGGTGGGACGCGGATGAGGAAACGTCATCGTCTCAACCTGTTGCTCTTGCTGGTGCTGTTCTGTATCGCGGCGCTGGAGTTCGGCGTGTCGTTGCCGCCGGTGCCGGCGGCAACGCGCCCCATTCTCGCACTGCCGGCGGCGATCATGGCGGTTTTGGTTGCCCTCGGCTATATGCGCCTGCTTGACGCGCCCGCTATCGCCCGGGGTTTTGCCATGGCCGGCATTTTCTGGCTGGCGATATTGCTGGGATTGGCGATGACCGACCCACTGACCCGAACAATCTATGCCGTCACCCGGCAGATCGGGTCGTGATGCCTTTCATTCGTTGATGGACGCGTGCGAAATCAGCTCAAGAGAAACCACGCGAAACCTGTCATTGGCAATTTTGAACAGGTCCCGTGGCGGGCCCGCCACTTCCGGTCGCTTCCATGTTATGTCGAATGCGATCCTTGTTTGAGAGCCAGTATCGTCCCGCGTTTGCCCCTCCAGCCGCGCCGTGTAACCGAGTGAGGCGATCGCACTTGGGAATTCATCGATAAGGTCGGACTCGATGACAATTTTGGCGCGTTGTTCGCGCGGCATGCGAATATCCAGCCATTTGAGCGTCCACAAAATCAGGACGCTCAGCGCCGTGGCAACCATCCCAAGACCGAATTGACCGCCGCCAAGGCAGAGGCCGATGACCGTCATGACCCACAGTGTGGAGGCCGTGGTCACGCCCTGTACCAGCTCGCCGCGTTTCAGGATGGCGCCGCCGCCGATGAATCCGCCCCCTGTCAGAATACCCAGTGGCAAGCGCATGAGATCCATCACTCCGAACGAATCGCTCGTTTTGCCGGCCACCGTCAGCAGGATATTGGCCTGAACCATGGCGACCGACGCCGCGAGGCCAACCAGGATCGTCGTCCGCAGGCCGACGGCCTGGCCTTTGGCGCCCCGATTGAAGCCGATGGCGGCACCGGCGATCACGGTCAGCAGAAGTCGCAGCGCGATGTCGTTCCAGGTTGGATGCGGGGTCATTACCAGCCAGATTTCGCGCCATCATGTAGCAACCGCCACCACCCCGATGTTGAAGTATAGGCTCGGCTATTCTACCATATTGTTCTTGGATAACTCAAGAGAGGGGCGGCAATGGCCGAACCGCATGTCATTGGTGCACTACGAAACAAGAGAGCGGAACTGGCCGGAATGCTGCGTCAACTTGAGCAACAACTTGTGCAGCAGCGCGCAAACCTGGCGCATGTCGATGCCACCATGCGGCTGTTCGATCCAGATATCCGGCCGAAGGACATCCGCCCCAAGCAACCACGGACACGCAACGCCTGGTTTCGTCCGGGTGAGTGCTTGCGGCTGATCTACGATGAGCTGCGCGAGGCCACGCAGCCGGTGACGACGCGCGAGCTCGCGGAGCGGATCATGCGCGTTAAGGCCATGCCGGCGGCTGATGATCGCCGCCGTGAACTGGTTCAGAAAACGCTTATGTGGACGGCCCGGAGGTGACAAGCCCTGTTCACTTACTTACTTTGCCTAAGCACCTCACTCTGTCCCGCCCTGGGACACCGGACAGAACGA
>NZ_LMUJ01000077.1 GCF_009765975.1 Acidisphaera sp. S103
GTTTCTTCACCCAAAAGACGTAGGTTCAGGGAGATCGCGCGCGGTGACCCTCCCGATAACCCGCCTTCTCGGGAGCGGTCCACCCCACCGCAAATGTGATTTTGTGCGATTGTTCGCGCCGATGCGTGACTATCTGCAACTGCACGAGAAGCTCACAAAATCGCAGATCGGCGCAAATGATCGCCTGTGATTCAGATGGCAGGATAGGCATTGCTACGTAGCAATGCGGCTTGCTCGCC
>NZ_LMUJ01000078.1 GCF_009765975.1 Acidisphaera sp. S103
AACGCATAAAAGATATACATCGCAGACACGCCCATAAAAGCTCCAAACCTAGACGATCGAACAAAATCTCAATCCAGTCCAATCATCCAATCAGAACCTAACCTCACAAAACACTCTCATGCTCCGTGACGCAGGACGCCGCCAACGTATCCCTTCCTAGCCTATTCAACTGTCAAAGAGCGCCGGGGAAGAACCCCGTCCGACCCGCCCGAACCAACCGGTCCGTCGGGGGAGGCGCCTTCTAGTCCCCCCCTTACCCATGTGTCAACGCGATTACGTCGAACACCCAAAGTTTTTTCGAAACGCTGTAACATATTGAAAAATCAGCGTGACAACCCTCTAAATCGCTACCGAACCCTCACACAGGGGAGCCATGCGGCCTTCGCATGCGCCGTCAATGAGCGATGTCAGAATATGGTTCGACCAGCGTGCCGGACCGCATCGCGGCCGGTTCCAGAATGGTCTCCGCCTTGCCGCCACGGAACTGCTCCACGTCGTTGCCCTTCACGTCGTGGAACTGCTCGAACACGATTTTCGCGACCTTCCAGTCGCCATCAGCGCCGAAACTGATGTCGCCCAGGATCGTATGGAACGAGTGGGCATGCAGGTATGCCGCCACCTTGTCGTCATCCAGGGTTCCGGCCCCTTTCACCGCCTCGCCCAGTATCTGCATCTCGGCATAGGCGAACGGCGGCAGGTAGTATCCTAGCGGGTCCACGCCCTGCTTCGTCGCCTCCGCCTGATAGCGATCCAGGAACGCCACCATTTCCGGCGTCAGCGTCGTCGGCGTCGGCACCCAGAAATTGTAGTTCACCAGCCCATTCAGCTTTGGCCCAAGCTGGGTCTTGATCGATGTCGTCTGCAAACCGACCATATTGCCGCCGACCAGCCGTGCCTTCATCCCGACCTCGTGCAGCGCATTCACCAGGCCGACGCTGTCGCCTGGATAGGATGCGAAATATATCGCGTCAGGATGGCGCGCCTGGATGGCCCGTATGATCGGGGAGAAATCGTTTGTCGTAGGCGGATAGGACTGGTTGTAGATCACCTGCAGCCCCGCTTCCTTGGCGTTGTCCAGCGCCCCCTCGATCGCGTTACGGGACGCTTCGGCGTCGGTTCCCACGATGGCCAGCGTCTTCGCCGGCGGCGTCATCGTCCGCGCCGTTTCGAAAAACCCCTTCGAATAGGCACGCCGCGCACTGGCGGACGGGCCCGCCGGGATCATCCCGAAGAACCTGTCGTATTTGAAATCGGCGTTCACCCCCAGGGCGAACAGCGTCATGAACAGGCGCTTGTGCTCCATGACAACCGGCATCGCCGGCACCGTCACGTTCGTGCCATAGCCGGACACGACAAGATCTACTTTGTCCACGTCCAGCAGCTTCGTGTACAAGGCGGGAACCGAGGACGGCGTGCTCTGGTCGTCGTAATAGACCAGCTTCACCGGCCGCCCGAGCAGGCCGCCCGCCTTGTTGATGTCGTCTTCCCATAGCTTCATCGCGATCAGTGCGGATCGGCCCGTGGCGGCGATCTGACCGGTCAGCGCCATGCCAAAACCAATGGTGACCGGGTCGGCGGCTCGGGCGCCCGCACCCCCAAGACTCAGCGCGGCAACAACCGCGAAAACGCGCAGCAGAACGGCCCTCGGCATAAACATCCCTCCCATCGCCGCCATCTGTCGGACGGTCGTGGAACGACGCTATCGCGACCCCGCGGTTAAATCCAGCGCAGGTTCGGTTCGCCTCCGAGCCGGTATAACCCCACTGTCTCGAAATGAGTCCGCCGCCCCTGCAATTGCTGCGAAACGCTGTTCACGTCCCGCAACCGCCGCTCGAACGGATGCTTGTTGAAGATCGCCGTCGACCCCGCCTCATGAAACACCTGGTGCGCCATATCCCGAGACACATGGATCGCATACGTCCCTGCCTGCCGGATCTCCATACGGTGCGCCAACGACAACACGCCCGTCGTCGAAATGTCCTGCCACGCCTCATCGACCGCTTTGTGCAACCCCGCGCGCGCCGCCTTCCACGCCGCATCGGAATGACTGACGATATGCTGCACCGCATGATTGTCGCACAACGAATCCGCCGACCAAGCCTGGCTCTTGGTCTTCGCCAGCGCGATGAACCCATCCAGCATCGCGCGCGAGACACCCAGTGCGACACTCGCGAAACCACTCGCGTACAACTGCATCGCTTGGAACGCATACAGAGCACCCTGTTGCCGCCGTTCGGGTTCGTATTCCCGCGTCAGGCTGTGCGCATCGTCAACGAAGAGGTCTTTGATCGTGTAGTTGTCGCTGCCGGTGCCGCGCAGGCCCATCACCTGCCAGACATCGTCGATCTTCGCGTTCTCCCGCCGGAACAGAAACGTCCGTTCCCACGCCTTGCCATCCGGGCGCACCATCGGTGTGCCGTCAGCCTCGAAACTTGGGCACATCGCGCCAAGCCACGTCGCATGGCGGGAGCCACTGGCGAAGCTCCAGGTGCCGGTGACGCGCCAGCCACCCTCTCGGTACGTATCGCCTTCGCGTTCGGCCCCTGGCCCCAGGCCACGACGTCGCGCTTGCCGCCCCAGACCTCCCGCGCCACGTCCGGTTCCATGTAGGCGGCCGCCATGGAGCAGCCGGAGCCTTGGTTCATGCACCACGCGACCGACGCATCGCCATGGGCGATCGCCTCGACGCATTGGATGAAGTCGACCGGCTTCAGTTCATACCCGCCGAACGTTCGGGGCAGCAGCAGCTTGAACATGCCGGCGTCGAACATCGCATCCAACACGTCCGGCGGCAGTTCGTTCTTCGCGTCGATCCGATCGGCCGCGGACCGTAGCAAGGGAATCAGTCCGCGCGCCCGGGCGATACACGCCGCGCCGGCGTCATGCAGCTTGGTTGTCGGGTCGGCGCCAGCCAGGTCATTCATCCGGCTATTTCCTCATTTTATGCAACTTTGTTATCAGCCTACACGCGGCCTGTGCTTTCGAGAAGCGCCACAACGAGCACAAGAGTGAGCACTACCCGACACCGCGCATGAGCGTCGATCGAAGTCTCCGAGCGGTCTCCTGTCATTCTCGGGTGGAACAGCAGCCGTTGACCGATCTTCTTGGATCGCAACCGATAGAAATCGCGGGCTTGTTCCTGAGGCCGCTGTCAACGGGTCGGCTGCGATAATGTGGCAAGCCGCGCGCACCGGACGATATGATTTGACGGCGCGGGAAGGAGATCATGTTCACGTGGCAGTTGTCACTGGGTCGGCCAGCCATGAGACCAATCAATGCTTGGGTTGCGTGTGGCGAACAATGCCATCCGTGAACGGGCGTCCATCGAGTACATTTGCAAACTTCAGATAAAGATCGGTGTTCGTCTCCTCCGCGCGAGCGCGTTCGATTATTGCTTGCCCCCCTGGTGGCCATGCGGCAGAGCCCCAGTGAGCGGCGGCTCGCAAAGCGAAATTTCGATTGCGGATCACGGGGCTTCTCACGCCAGCAGCGATAAACCGCCATCCCTTGCCGGGGAATCGGCTTAATGCGTGAAGAAGCCAGTCCAGCACCTGATGCTGCTTGAATTCGGCGCCCAGACCCAGAGCCTCCTCCGGACCAGAGGCTATCGCCGCCAAATCAATCTGCTCCTCCGCTGTCACAAGAACCTGATCGATTTGATCCGGATCACTCGACTGCATCAGCCAATACCATTGAGACGTCGTTGGCAGTCTTCGCTGCCGGTCGTGCCGTACCTGCCATGCATCACCCCCAAGCCTGTCGATCGCCGACGCGGCTAGGCTGAAGATATATTCATCGTTGGAGAGCAGGCCGCGATCGACGATTTCCCGCCATTCCTCACGGGCAAGGATCTCGGCGGCATCGAGAGCAATTTGGCGGCGGACATTTTCCGTCCAACAACCATGTGCTTCTACAGACCAATCCGTATCACCGTCATCGACATGTGTCAGGATGGATTGAATGGTTCTGAACACCGCTATGTTGTCGGGAATGCGGCTCGCAACATGCCGCATGTAGAGCTGAACGACCTCTGCGCCATCCTCATAGTCTGTCATACTTTTCGCCGGACCACCGGCCAGCAGTGCTTCGATAATGTCCCGTGCTCCTTCCAGCAATGCTTCGTCAGGTTCTCGCTGTTGAAGAGCCGTCAGCAATTCCCCGGATGTCGCGCATTGGTAGGCAAGATATTCGTACATGACGGAATTCTTATATCCACTCCGTAACATCCATCCTTTGATTGCCGGGTCGGTTGTGGTGCTCAGCCGGTCCACGGTATGGATTCTACCCCATCCGTGGACTTTTTTGGCCAACGACCACAGCCAAGGATCAGGATTCGTCATCAACTCTACGATGGCATCGGCGGCATAGAGCGTAAATTCCTCATGCTGGCCAATGCACAGGATGACGTTGATATCGAGCGGATTTCCAAAGCGTCCGAGTAGAGCCAAACCGAATTTGACCGGCTGTCTGTCCGGAGCTTCCGTTGCAAGCCAACGCCCCAACATGGCAAGTTCCGAAACCATCTCAACATCACGTTCGGAGAGAAGCGATAATACCGAGGTGATCGACCGAACCGCTTGATCATCCATCAACAATTGATACAAAGACACCACATGAGGTTCTATCGGATCGCGAGCTGCACTCATAACAGCGCTTGCGATAATGGCGATTTCGGCATCTGCTGCACGGTTGATATCGTAGCCGTGCTTGAGAAAAACTCCGTCCTCTGCGCCTTCAACCCAGCGGATTCTCTTTGCTCCGAAGGCAATATCGTCATCTGGCAAACAAAGATTGGAACGGTCTTCCACGCCCGCCGTTAGTAGTAAGCGATAGATGCTCGGTCGTACTGCCTCCCATGCCGTCGCAAATTCCATGCGGACCCATCCCTCATCAGAGGTTATATCGTTCCCCCCTACCGCGCGTTCGCACTCGCCTCCGACCGCGTAGCCCCAGACCGTGCCGCCAACGCCGCGGCCATGAATTCGTCCAGGTCGCCGTCCAGCACCGCGGCCGGATTGCCTGTCTCGACCCCGGTGCGCAAATCCTTCACCAACTGATACGGCGCCAACACGTAGTTGCGTATCTGGTGTCCCCAGCCGATGTCGGTCTTCGCATTCTCCTGCGCCGCCGTTACCGCTTCCCGCCGCTGTAGTTCCGCCTCATACATCCGGGCCTTCAGCATCGCCATGGCCATGGCCCGGTTGCGGTGCTGGCTGCGGTCGGTCTGGCAGGCGACAATGATCCCGCTGGGAACATGGGTAATCCGGATGGCGCTTTCCGTCTTGTTCACGTGCTGGCCACCGGCGCCGGACGCCCGGTAGGTGTCCACCTTCAGGTCGGCTTCATTGATCTCGATCTCGATCGAGTCGTCCACCACCGGGTACACCCACACGCTGGCAAAGCTGGTCTGCCGCCGAGCGTTGGAGTCGAACGGGCTGATGCGGACAAGGCGATGGACGCCGGACTCGGTCTTCAGCCAGCCATAGGCGTTCGGGCCGCTGACCTGCAGCGTCGCCGACTTGATGCCGGCCTGTTC
The DNA here is from genome assembly GCF_009765975.1 of Acidisphaera sp. S103. Lineage (GTDB taxonomy): Bacteria > Pseudomonadota > Alphaproteobacteria > Acetobacterales > Acetobacteraceae > Rhodopila. The sequence continues at coordinate 5,537 of NZ_LMUJ01000078.1, forward strand.
GCCCTCGCTTTCTTCCAGGAACTGCACCTTGTAGCCGTGCTGTTCGGCCCAGCGCATATACATACGCATCAGCATCTCGGCCCAGTCCTGCGCCTCGGTGCCCCCGGCGCCGGAGTTCAGCTCGATATAACAATCGTTGCTGTCGGCCTCACCGGACAGCAGGCTTTCGATCTCCCGCCGCTTGGCTTCGTCCGCCGCAGCGCGCAACGACCCCATCGCCTCGGCGACCATCGCGGCATCGCCGTCGGCTTCCGCCATCGCGATCAGTTCCAGCGCGTCGGAGACATCCGTCTCGAGCTTCAGCACGCCTTCCATCGCCGAGGCGATCTGGTTGCGCTCTCGCATCAGCTTCTGCGCAGCGGCTGCGTCGTTCCACAGCGCCGGGTCTTCGGCTCGGTTGTTCAGGTCCGCAAGGCGGCCTTCGGCGACATCCCAGTCAAAGATGCCTCCTCAGCAGCGCGACGGACTGCTTGATCTGTTCGTTCAGGGCATCGGATTCGGCGGACATGGCGTAATGGCTGCTCTTTTGGGGGAATGGGTCAATACAGCCCGCCCAGGCCGCTATCAACCCCGCCATGCACGGCGGCGGTCGGGCCCGCTGACGTGCCATCGGACGACGACGAAGACCCGCTGCTGGCCAGGCCCTCACCCATCGGCCCGGACGCGCCGGGTACCTGATTGGGCTTGAACGCGTTGGTGAACACGCCCTTGCCCGTATCCCACTGCGCCATCGTCACGCCGGGCGGCATCGGGAAGTTCAGCACGGGACGGCCAGCCAGTGCCGCCGCCATGTAATCGTGCCAGATCGGCCCGGCGACGGCGGCGCCGGTTTCGTTGTTGCCCAGGTCGGCCGGGGTGTCGTAGCCGACCCAGACCACGGTCACCAGGTCGGGCGTGAACCCGCCGAACCAGGCATCGGCGAAGTCCTGCGTGGTGCCGGTCTTGCCGGCGATCGGCCGGTTCAGCCCTTTCGTCACCGGCTCCCCGGTGCCGCGCTGCGCGACACCCTCCATCATGGTGATCAACTGGAACACGCTATCCGGATCGGCGATCTGCGGATGAGTGTTGTTCAAGTCCGGCGGCTTCGACGGATCGGAGCAATCCGAACAATCCAGCCCGGGCGCGCGCATCACCACGTGTCCGTCCGGGTCCTGCACGCTGTCGATGAACGTCGGCAGCACCTCCCGCCCATCAGCATCAATGGAGGCGTAGGCCCCGGCCTCTCGCAGCACGGTGGTTTCCACCGCGCCAAGGGCCGCGGGCAGAACACGCGGCATCGAATCCACCTCATGGAAGGCGATGGCGTTATCGGCAATGGCCTGCATGCCGATCCGCTGCGCCACCCGCAGCGTCACCAGGTTCAGCGATTCCTCCAGCGCCACTTCCAACGACGTGGGACCGCCGAACGTGCCCTCATAATTGCCCGGCCGCCAGCGACCCTCAGGCGTGTCGATCACGATAGGCGCATCCAGGAACTTCTGGCTCGGCGAAATGCCCTTTTCCAGCGCCGTCAAATAGACGATCGGCTTGAAGCTGGAACCGGGCTGGCGGTTGGCCTGGGTGGCTCGGTTGAACTGGCTTTGATCGAAGCTCCACCCACCCACGATCGCCAGCACACGTCCGGTCTGCGGGTCGAGCGACACCAGCGCGCCCTGAACCTGGGGAATCTGCCGCAGAGTCGCCCGGTTGGCCGGCGGTGGCAGTGGGGCCAGCGGCGGTGCCTTACCCCTGACCGGCATCGCCGGGCCGGAGGGCGGCTCCGGCAACACCGCGGGAGGCTCGATCATCACCACGTCGCCGGTCTGCACGATTTCGTTCATGCGCCGGGGGGTGGCGCCCAGTTTGCCGTCATGCATCGGGCGAGCCCAGGTGGTGTCGGCCAGCGCCAGCATTGCCGTCCGGCGTTCGCCGGCCGCGTTCAGCCACTCGACCTTGGCCTCGCTTTCGCTGACACCCGCGACGATCGCGAGTTTCCATGCCGGCAGCATGCCGGGCGGACGCGGCTGTTCATTCAGCGCCGCCGGCCATTTGGTCTCGAAATCCCCTGGCGACAGATTCAGATGCGTCACCGCGCCGCGCCAGCCACCCAGTCTGCGATCGTATGCCATCAGGCCATCCCGGACGGATTTTTCCGCAGCAGCTTGCAACGTGGGGTCGAGGCTGGTGCGCACCACCAAGCCGCCTTGGGTCGTGGTGTCCTGGCCGAACTTGGCGATCAGTTCACGACGCACTTCCTCGGTGAACCAGTCGGCACCGGGAATCGGCGGCGGGCGGTGGAATTCCGACGGTATCACCGGCTGCGCCTTGGCCGCGGCCGCCTGGACCTGGGTGATCGCATGATCCTCGACCAGGCGATCCAGCACGTAATCCCGCCGTGACCGGGCGGCTTCGGGATACTTGAACGGATTGAGGTTGTTCGGCGCTTTTGGCAAGGCGGCGAGGAAGGCTGCCTCGGCGACGGTCAGTTGGTCCAGCGGCTTGTTGAAATAGCTCTGCGCCGCCGCCGCCACGCCGTAGGAACCAAGCCCGAGGTAGATCTCATTCAGGTACAGTTCCAGGATACGGTCCTTGCTGAGCGTCTGTTCGATCCGCACCGCCAGGATGGCTTCCTTGACTTTGCGGCTGAACGTCATCGTACCGTCCAGCAGCATGTTCTTGGCGACCTGCTGGGTGATGGTGGACGCACCGATCGGCCGCCGCCCCTGCCCGGCATGCATCAGGTCGAACACCGCTGCCCTGGCGATCGCCAGCGGATCGACACCGGGGTGGGTGTAGAAATTCTGATCCTCGGCCGAGATGAAGGACTGCTTGACGATTGGTGGGATGGCGGTGATCGGCACGAAGATCCGCCGTTCGGTCGCCAGTTCCGCCAGCAGGCGGGAATCGCCGGCATAGACCCGGCTCATGACCGGCGGCTGGTAGTTGCGCAGCCCGTCGACGTCCGGCAGGTCGGCGCTGAAATGCCTGTAGGCGATATAGCCGCCGGCGGCGCCGACCACGCCACCCAGCAGCACGACGCCAAGGATCGCGCCGGCCAGGCCGCGGGCGAAGCGCACGACCACGCCTGGACGCCGCCTGGGCGGCTTGCCGCCGCGACTCGGGTCCGGCGGTGCGGCCTTGCCGCGTCGGCCGCGGCCAGTGGGCGCCAGCGGTTCGCCGGCGGTGAATGGTCCTGTCATGGCCGGCGATATGGACGATTTTGGTCAAAATCGCCAGCAACGAGATTGCGACCATGCGTTGCCGGCAAGGGTGCTAGCTGATCCGTCAGCCGATCCCTGGACCGTAGCCATTCGCGACATGGCTGATCCCGGCGAAATACCCGTCGACCGCGCGCCGCATCGCTTCGGCCACCATCCGGCGATGGTCGGGGCGGCGCAACGCCGCCTCATCCTTCGGGTTGGACATGAATCCCATCTCCACCAGCACGCTGGGGATATCCGCCGCCTTCAGCACCACGAACCCGGCATGCCGTTCAGGGTTCGGCAGCATCGGCAGGTCTTGATCCAGGCTGCCTACCAGGGTGCGGGCGATCCGCCCGGAGTCGGTCCGCGTTTCCTGCCGGACCAGGCTGGCGAGAATCTGCGTGACCTCCGGCGACATGCCCTGCCATTGTTTGCCAATGAAGCGATCGGCGCTGTTTTCCGAACGTGCCAGGGCAGCGGTCTGCGCGTCCGACGCCCTCGGCGCCAGGGTGTAGACCGAGGCGCCGCGCACCGCATGATCCGTCAGCGCGTCCGCGTGCATCGACACGAACAGCGACGCGCCCTGCCGCTGTGCCCGCTCCACCCGGTCGTCCAACGGGATGAAGATGTCCCGGGTGCGCGTCAGCGCGACGCGATAGCGGCCATCGGCCTCCAGTTGGCGTTTGAGTTCCAGGGCAGTGGCCAGCGCCACCTGCTTTTCATAGGTGCCGGAAAAACCGATCGCGCCTGGATCCTTGCCGCCGTGGCCGGGGTCCAGCATGACCAGCGGCGCCGGCGGCTTCGCACCCGGTGCATCATGGCGCGGCACGGCCAGGTGTTTGGGATGGTGCGGCTTGGCCGCCATCGCATCGCGTACGGCGGGCGGCAGCATGAAGGTGCCGAACACCGACGATCCTGCCGCGAAACGGCGCAGCAGTAGGCGACGCGTGACGGACGGGACGAAACTCATGCCGCCGCTCTTAACATATTGGATACGGATTGTCAGCTTGATTGTTGATTACAGGGAGTTCACAGGCGCCCGATATGATCTGCTTGCGGTGAAGGGCGGTTTGCTTCATGGTCAGGCCGCTCCGGCGATGTCACTGGGGACGGCGGGTTACCGCGGTCTCTTGGCTTAATCTCGGCGATGCGTGATCCCTTGATCGGTCTGATCCGAGTCAGACTGACAGGTGTGGGGAAGGATCCGCCTCGCCGTAGCCACGTCGCCGCCCGTGTCGCGCCCGCCCTGTTTGGACTTGTGGCGCGCCGGGGTTCTGTCCGCCGCGGGGGTCCAATCGCCGCGCGGGTGGTATCGGCACCGACTTTTCCACGGGGCAGCGTTTCGCCAAGGAACGCGCCATCCGAACGCCAGGAACTGATGAACCACGTCGAACAATACCTGTCCGGATTTGGATTTTTACCCGATTTGTTGGGTAGCCCACACGTCTTGGGTGGTATTGCCGTCGCGTCCATCGATCGCCACCGTTTTCCTGAAACTTCGGGCGGGCCCCTTCCCGCAAGCCTTGCAAGCCGTCCGCTGACCGCGACCCAGAGAAGGTCCGGCTCATGCAACGCGACGGCATACCGGAGTTCAGGACTAGATGACGAAGCGCATGCTGATCGATGCCACGCACGCGGAAGAAACCCGCGTCGTGGTGCTGGACGGTACCCGACTTGAAGATTTCGATGTCGAGACGTCGACGAAACGCCAGCTCAAGGGCAATATCTACCTCGCGAAGGTAGTCAGGGTCGAACCAAGCCTGCAGGCGGCGTTCGTCGAGTATGGCGGCAACCGCCACGGCTTCCTGGCATTCAGCGAAATCCACCCCGACTACTACCAGATTCCGGTCGCCGACCGGCAGCGCCTGATCGAGATGCAGGCCGAGGACGCGCGCCGCGAGGAAGAGGAAGAAGATCTGGAACTGGCGTTGAGCCAGTCCGCGGAAGGGGTCGAACCCGCGCCGCGGGCGGTGGTGCCGGAACCGGAGCCGGCGGCGGAAGACTGGGCGCTGGCGTCGATGCCGCGGCTGATCGCGCCGGAACCGGTCGCGGAACCCGCCGTCGTTGTCTCGGCACCTGAAGCGGAAGCCGAGGTGGCCGCCGAGGCCTGGGCGAAGCCAGACAGGCCGGCCCTGCTGGCGGAATCACCGGCGGAGCCGTCAGTGGAACCGCGGGTGCAGTCGCTGGCGATCGACGTCGAACGGGTCGTTGCCGAGGATGAGGCGGATGCCGACGACACCGATGGGTATGACTCGAACGGCGACCACATCGAGGTGCTGCCGCCGCCGGAAACCGTTGGCGGCGGCGACCAGGAAACTGGCGACGACCAGCGGGAACGCCGCATGCCGCCGCGCTTCCTGCGCAACTACAAGATCCAGGAAGTCATCCGCCGCCGGCAGATCCTGCTGATCCAGGTGGTCAAGGAGGAACGCGGCACCAAGGGTGCGGCGCTGACCACCTATCTGTCGCTCGCCGGCCGCTTTGGCGTGCTGATGCCGAATTCCCCGCGGGGTGGCGGCATTTCGCGGAAAATCACCTCGGCGACCGATCGCCGCCGGCTGAAGGAGGTGATGGCCGAACTAGATATCCCGCGCGGCATGGGCATGATCGTCCGCACCGCCGGTGCCAACCGACCCAAGCCGGAGATCAAGCGCGACTGCGAATACCTGCTGCGGCTGTGGGACGACATCCGCGAGCACACCATGAAATCGGTGGCGCCAGCGCTGATCTATGAAGAGGCCAGCCTGATCAAACGCTCGATCCGCGACGTCTACTCGCGCGACATCGAGGAAATCCTGGTGGATGGCGAGGACGGCTGGCGTGCCGCGCACGACTTCATGCGCATGCTGATGCCGTCGCACGCCAAGAAGGTGCAGTTGTGGCGCGACGGGCAGCCGCTGTTCGCCCGCAACCAGGTGGAAGCGCAGCTCGACGGCATGCTGATGCCCACCGTGCAGCTTCGCTCCGGCGGTTACCTGGTGATCAACCAGGCCGAGGCGCTGGTGGCGATCGACGTCAACTCCGGCCGGTCCACCCGCGAACGCAACATCGAGGAAACCGCGCTGCGGACCAACCTGGAGGCCGCCGATGAGGCCGCCCGCCAGTTGCGCCTGCGCGACCTCGCCGGGCTGATCGTCATCGACTTCATCGACATGGAGTCGAAGCGCCACGACGCGATGGTGGAGCGCCGGATCAAGGAGGCGCTGAAGAACGACCGAGCGCGCATCCAGGTCGGTCATATCAGCCATTTCGGGCTGCTGGAGATGAGCCGGCAGCGGCTGCGGCCGTCGCTCGCGGAAACCAGCTTCATCCTGTGTCCGCATTGCGGCGGCACCGGCCATGTCCGCAGCACCGAGAACGCCGCGATCCACGTCCTGCGCGGGATTGAGGACGAGGGCAGCAAGCGCCGCTCCGCCGAGATCGTCGTGCATGTGTCGACCCCGGTGGCGCTGTATCTGTTGAACCACAAGCGGGAGCGGCTGCAGGAGATTGAACTGCGCTACACGATGCGGGTCATCATCGCCGCCGACGACGCCCAGATCGCACCGCAGTTCCGCATCGAGAAAATGCGGACCCGGTCGCCCGACGAGATACCTCCGGTGGTGACCGCCGAACGTCCGATGCCGCCGGCCTCGGTCGCCGACGTGGATCAGGACGAGGAGGAAGAGGCCGACGCCGTCGTGTCCGAGGATGAGGACGACGATGACGGCGAGGAAGATACCGCGGAACAGAAGGCCGCCGATGCGGCTGGCGGCGGCACTGCCGAGGACGCCGAACGGCGGCGCAAGCGGCGGCGCCGGCGGCGGCGTGGCGGACGGCGGGATGAGCCGCAGGCGGACACGGCGGAGGACCCGGCTGGGGAAGCCCCAAGCGAGCCGTCCGACGTGCAGGCTGAAGGCGGCGACGTGGCCGAGGCCGCTCCGCCGGTTGCTCCGGCCGAACCCGCCGAAGTGTCTGCCGAAGAACCGGTCGAGGGCGGTGAAACCGCCCCCCCATCCGACGATGATCCGCGCAATCGGCGGCGTGGCCGGCGTGGCGGGCGGCGGCGGCGGTCGCAGGCTGACGGGGAGTTATCGCCGTTCGCCACACCCGGCGCCGATCAGCCTGAGTTGCCGCCGGTTTATGCCGGACCGACTCCGGCCGATCCGTTCGGCGGGCGGGTGTTCGATATTTTCGACGTGATGGACCAGGCGGAACGCGCGGCCGAAGCCAGGCCGGCGCCTCGTGCTGCGGTGGCGGCGGAGATCGCCAACAACACCGCGCCGGAACCGGATGCGCCGAACGCCGTGGCGGCCGAGGCAGCAGCCGAACCGCAGCCGGTGCCCGAACCGGAGGTGCCGGAGGCGGAGATCGTCAATAGTTCGGCACCGGAACCGGCGGGTGAGGCTTTGCCTGCCGAACCGGAACCGGCGGCCGAGGCTGTGCCGGCCGAACCGGAACCGGTGGCCGAGGCTGTGTCGGTGGTGGCGGAAGCCGAGAAGGTGACCGAGGCTTCAGCGGTGCCGATCGAAGCGGAAGCCGTGCCGCCGGTCGCCGCCAACGACGTGGCCCCGGAGCCGGCGCCTGCTGAGCCGGCGATCAAGCCGATCCTGATCGGTGCCGGCGGCGAACCGCCGGTGGAGCGGAAACGCGGGTGGTGGCGGCGGTAGGACTGAGCCGGCCTCTGCGCTGCTAAGGTAAGGGTGCGGGGTGGCGTTCCGGCCATCCCCGCTTCGCCGACGGTGCGAAGATGGCCGGGACTGCGCCCGGCCATGACGGGTTGTGGGGAGGGCGCGTACCGGCATTACGGTGAGACGGTGGCGCCTGATCAACGGCCGCCAGCGACCGGGATTTTTTGATCTTTCGGCACGCGTTGGCTAGGACGGCCATGTTTCGGCCATGCGATCCCCGTATTGGCCGGTCACCGCGGGAAAGGGGGGCGATGGTGCAATGACCGGCATGGCGAAGTCGTCCCTGACGCATGAGTGAGCCGCGGCACCTGCTGTCCCGGCTGCGGACGTTGCGCGCGCATGGGTCGGCGCCGCTGTCGGCGCTGGTCCGGCTGGTTGCCTCCGAACTGGTCAGCGAGGTCTGCTCCGTCTACGTGCAGCGCCCCGGCGACATCCTGGAGCTGACCGCCACCGAGGGGCTGCGGCCGGACGCCATCGGCCAGACGAGGCTGCGGGTGGGTGAGGGCATCGTCGGCCTGTGCGCCGCCACCGGTTCGGTGATGAACCTGCCGGACGCGCAGAACCACCCCGCCTTCGCCTATCGCCCGGAAACCGGTGAGGAACCGTTCGCCTCGCTGCTGTCGGTGCCGGTACGCCGCTCCGGCCGCACCCTGGGCGTGCTGGTGGTGCAGAACCGCACCCCGCGCAATTTTACCGAAGCCGAAGTCGACGACCTCGAAACCGTGGCCATGCTGGTCGCGGAGATGCTGTCCGGTAGCGGCGCCATCGACGGATCGCCGGAAGGGCTCGCCGCCACGGTGCCGCGGCTGTTCGCCGGCGCGTCGCTGATGGCGGGAATCGCCGTCGGTCCGATCGTGCTGCTGCGGTCCACCGGTCCGGTCGTCCGCCTGCTCGCCGAAGACCCAAGGGCCGAACAGGTTCGGCTGGAACAGGCGGTTGACCGCATGCAGCGCGGATTGGACGACCTGTTCGCCGAGGTGCCTAACACGGGCCGGGCGGCTGACGTCAGTGCGTCGCGGGAGGTGCTGGAGGCGTATCGGCTGGTGGCCTCGGATGCCGGCTGGCTGCGCCGGGTCGGCGACGTGATCCGCGGTGGCACGACGGCCGAGGCGGCGGTGCAGCGTGTCGCCACCGAACTGCATGACCGAATGCGGCGGATCAGCGATCCGTATCTGCGTGAACGGCTCGCCGATATGGAGGACCTGGCCAACCGCCTGCTGACCGCACTGACCGGCGAAGCACCACGCAAGACCGTCCCCGACGGCGCCATCCTGCTGGCTCGGCGTCTCGGTCCGGCCGAGTTGCTGGACTGGCACGCCCGCGGCATCGCCGGGGTGGCGATCGAGGAAGCCAGCCCGTCCGGCCACGCTGCCATCCTGGCGCGCGCGCTGGGCATCCCCGCGATCGGCAGCCTGCGCGGCATCCTGGACAGCGCCGAACAGGGCGACCACGCGGTAGTCGATGCCGATGACGGCCAGTTCATCCTGCGGCCGGAAACCGCGGTCCGCGAAGCCTATATCCGGGCTCGGGAAGCGCGCAGTGCCAAATACGCGGAGCTGGCGACCTGGCGCGACCGTCCCGCCGTTACCGCCGACGGGATCGAGCTGAAGCTGATGCTGAATGTCGGGCTCAGTCTGGAATTGCCGCAGCTGGCCCGCACCGGAGCCGATGGTATCGGGCTGTTCCGCACCGAAATCGCCATGCTGGCTCGTGGTTCGGTGGCCGACGTGGCGGAGCAGGCCGCGATCTATGCGCGTGTGCTGGATGAGGCGGGCGACAAGCCGGTGCTGTTCCGCACGCTGGACCTGGGCGCCGACAAGCTGCTGCCCGGCACCGTCGTGGAGGAGGAAAATCCGGCCATGGGGTGGCGGTCGCTGCGGGTCGGGCTTGACCGGCCGGCTTTGCTGCGGCGGCAGTTGCGTGCGCTGTTGCTGGCGGCCGGCGGGCGTCACCTTTCGGTGATGTTCCCGATGGTCGCCACGGTGACTGAATTCCGAGCGGCGAAGGGGTTGCTGCAGGCCGAGGCCAAGCGCGTCCGCCCGGCGCCGGAGACGTTGCGTATCGGCACCATGCTGGAGGTGCCGTCACTGATGTGGCAGCTTCCCGAACTGGTGAAGGAGGCTGATTTCATATCGATCGGTTCCAACGATTTGTTACAGTTTCTGTTCGCGGCGGATCGCGGAACGCCGTCGTTGTATGACCGCTATGACTTTCTGTCGCAGCCGATGCTGGACCTGGTCGAACAGCTTGTCGCAGCGGCCGGGGCGGCGTCCGTGCCGGTTTCCGTCTGCGGGGAAGTGGCGTCGCGGCCGCTGGAGGCGCTGGTGCTGGCGGCGCTGGGGGTGACAACGCTGTCGATGCCGGCCAGCGGGATTTTGCCGATCAAGGCGATGTTCGCGCAGGTCGACCTGCGGTCGTTCCGGTCGGTGCTGGCGGCGATCCGCCGCGGCGGCGGGTTCGGATTGCGGGAATCCATCGCGACCTGGGCGCGCGAACAGGCGATCGTTAACTGAAAATTCATGCATTCCGTGATGTAACCGCGGAGCAACGGTGGCGTTCAATTTCGCTCCATAGGCGGCCGGGAATGGCCATCGGAGCACAAAATGGTACACTTTAGGGCGTTGGAAAAATTGGGCGTGTGGTCTACAAGCCATTTGTCAAACCGGGGCGGGCGGCGCGACACATATTTTTCCACCTGTGTTTGGAACCGGATTGGGGCTGCCAGTGCTGCACGAACGCAGGGCGAAGCTGGTTGAAAGTCGGGGCATGATGTCGACCGTCACGCCAGTGGTGACGGACCCACCCGCGGCGGCGCGGGCAGGTGCCGATCTGCGAGAGGCCAGGGAGCGCCTGGGCCTGTCGCTGCACGATGTCGCCTTCACGCTGCGCATCCGCCTGCCGCATCTGGAAGCGCTTGAGGAAGGGCAGATTTCGTTGCTTCCAGGCAACGCCTACGCCCTGGCCTTCGTGCGCACCTATGCCAACGCGCTGGGCCTGGATGCCGAGGAAATGGTCCGCCGCTTCCGCACCGAAGCCGCCGAATTCAACCGCCGCACCGAACTGGTTTTCCCGGTTCCGATGCCGGAGCGCGGGATACCCGCCGGTGCCGTGCTGCTGCTTGGACTGGTCCTGGCGGTGGGTGCCTATGCCGGCTGGTATCACCTGTCGGGCGAGGGCCGCCTGCCGGCCGAGACCGTCGCCGCGATCCCGCAACGCCTGGCCCCGCTGGCGCAGCAGGCCTTGCCGCCGGATAACCCGGCCGCTGCCACCACAGCCGCCGCCAGTGCGCCAGGTCAGGCCCCGCCGAAAATCGTTCTGGCGGATCCAGCCGCACCTGCGATGATGGCACCGCCGGTGATGCCGATTTCACCCACCTCGGCCGCCGCCGCCCAGGTTTCGCCGGAGCCATCCGACGATGCCGCGACCGCCGGCTTGTCGCCGATGCCGCCGGCACCGCCCGCCGCTGATGCCAATCGCATCGTCCTGCGCGCCACTGCTGACGCCTGGATGCAGGTGAAGGATCACAGTGGTGCCGTCCTGTTGAACAAGACGCTGAAAGCCGGGGACAGTTGGCCGGTGCCGCCGCGGACCGACCTGCTGCTGACCACCGGTAACGCCGGGGGCACCGACATTGAGGTGGACGGCGCCCCGACCCCCAGCCTCGGCGGATCGGGCGCGGTGCGGCGTGACATCCCGCTCGACCCCGATCAGATCAAGGACGGCAAACTGGCCGCTACCGCCCCGCAGCTTGCCTCGACCCACCCCCACCCGTAGCGGATCGCGCTGGGAGACCCCATAATAGGCGTAGGTCACGCGAAGCGGAGACCTTCGCGCTGTCCCGCGCGCCCGTGCTGAAGGAGACTTGCATGAGCTACCGCCCGTATCAGGAAATCATCCGGCGCAAGTCTCGCCGGATTTATGTCGGCAAGGTACCGGTTGGAGACGGTGCACCGATCACGGTGCAGACGATGACCAACACCCTGACCACCGACGTCCAGGGCACGATCGCGCAGATCAGGCTGGCGGAACTGGCGGGCGTGGACATCGTCCGCGTGTCGTGCCCCGACAAGGAGAGCGCGCTGGCGCTGAAGGAGATCGTGCACGAGGTCAACGTGCCGATCGTCGCCGACATCCATTTCCACTACCGTCGCGCGATCGAGGCGGCGGAGAGCGGCGCCGCCTGCCTGCGCATCAACCCCGGCAATATCGGCAGCGATGAGCGGGTTCGCGAGGTGATCAAGGCCGCTCGAGACCACGGCTGCAGCATGCGCATCGGCGTCAATGCCGGGTCGCTGGAGAAGCACCTGCTGGAGAAATACGGCGAGCCCAACCCGGAAGCACTGGTGGAAAGCGCGCTGTATCACGCGAATGTCCTGCAGCAGCACGATTTCCACGACTTCAAGATCAGCGTGAAGGCGTCGGACGTGTTCCTGGCCGTCGCCGCCTACCAGCAACTGGCCGAGGTCTGCGACCACCCGCTGCATATCGGGATTACCGAGGCCGGCGGACGGCGGATGGGGACGGTGAAGTCCTCCATCGGCCTCGGTTCCCTGCTGTGGGCCGGCATCGGCGACACCCTGCGCGTCTCCCTGTCCGACGAACCGGCTGAGGAAGTCCGCGTCGGCTGGGACATGCTGAAGACCCTCGGCATCCGCCATCGCGGCGTGAAAGTGATCTCCTGCCCGTCCTGCGCTCGGCAGGGCTACAACGTGATCGAGACGGTGCGCACGCTGGAGGACCGGCTGGCGCATATCGAGACGCCGCTGACCCTGTCGATCATCGGCTGCGTGGTGAACGGCCCGGGCGAGGCGTTGATGACCGATATCGGCGTCACCGGCGGCGGGAATGGGCGGCACATGATCTATGCGGCCGGGAAGACGGACCACACGATCGATGGCGCGTCGATGGTGGATCACATCGTGGAGTTGGTGGAGGCTAAGGCCGCGGCGCTGAAGGCTGCGGCGGACGCGGAGAAGATCGCGGCGGAGTAGGGTTCGGCCGTGCCGCTCGACATCTTCCGGTTGGTCGATGCGATCGACCGGCTCCGGGAGGGATTAGCAGATGATCAGCTGTGTGATGGACTGATCCAGCGGTTCGAATTGACTGGCCACCGCATGGTGCGCTGGTTCATTCGCCAGGCGGTGGCCTCGCCGGAGGAGATGGATCAGATGGCATTCCAGGATTGATTCATACGGCGAACCAATAGGGGATGCTGCTGAGAACCTGACTCGAAATCAAGCGATCGCCTGGTAATCTCGAGCGATCCTGCGGATGAGCAGGAAGCCCATGGCCAGCATGAACCAAGCCTGCGACG
>NZ_LMUJ01000079.1:0-21765 GCF_009765975.1 Acidisphaera sp. S103
TCAATACCGTGCGGCTTGTACAGCGAAATATTGCGTTCAGGACTCAAAAATCGTGCCAGACAGCCGTGGGCGTGTCCCGGCCATCCGCGCTTCATCTGCCGGTGCGAGGAAGGCCGGAACACGCCCGGCCATGACGATAAGAGCATGGCGGCCCGGCCAAACAATTCTCCCCGTCGCCGCTATCCTGATACCTATGGGATAACCCAGGTTACGGCGTGGAAGACCGTATCCCCCAAAATGAGCACATCTGCATGGACGTATCTGCACTTGCGAGTCATTTGCATATGGGCTAGCTCTGTCCAAGGACAGGGATGGACGCAAGTGTATATCTGCCTTTGCAACGCACTGACCGACCGGAAGCTCAAGCAGGCCGCAATGGCAACGGGCAGCACCCGTCCTGGCGAAATATACGCCGCCTGCGGCTGCCGGGCGCAGTGCGGGCAATGCGTGCAGGCCGTCCTCAACCTGGTGCGCGACCACGCCAGCCAGATGACGGAGCAACTGCAAGGCGCCGATTGACGGCCGGCCGGCGCACACCAAGGTTTGCCTCGACGTGACGCCGCGAAGCGTCCAGGATCGATCCGCCTATGACGGAGGAATCCCATGCTTCGAGACCCCAAGGTGGTTGAGCACCTGAACACGCAGCTCACCAATGAGCTGACCGCCATCAACCAATACTTCCTCCACGCCCGCATCCTGAAACACTGGGGCGTCACCAAGCTCGGCAAGCAGGAATACGACGAGTCGATCGAGGAGATGAAGCACGCGGACAAGCTGATCGAGCGAATCCTGTTCCTCGACGGCCTGCCCAATGTCCAGCGGCTGAACCAGATCGCCGTCGGCGAAACCGTGGAGGAAATCCTCAACGCCGATCTCAGCCTGGAAACCAAGGCGCTCGACGACCTGCGGGAAGGCATCGCCTATTGCGAGAGCGTGCGCGACTACGTCTCCCGCGACCTGCTAGTGTACATCTTGGACAGCGAGGAAGACCATGTCGACTTCCTCGAACGCCAGTTCGACCTGATCAAGCAGATCGGGATCGAGCGCTATATTCTGCTGAACGCCGCCCCCGCCCCGGAGCAAGGGCCGTCATAACGCCCCGGGGTCAAGCCTTCTCGAACAGACGCTGCCCAACATATTCGCCCTGCCGGATGCCGGCAGGGATGGCGAACAGCCCGCCGCCTGTGTGCGTCACGAACTGGTTCAGCATGTCGAACTTCGCCATTTTCTCGAACAGCTTGACGAAGCCCGTCCGCGGATCGGTCTGATAGCACAGGAACAGCAGGCCAGCGTCGTACTCCATCCCCTGGCGCCACGGCGGCCAGCGCTCCGCGGTGAAGTTCACGCCGTCGTTGTAGGAATAGCCCCGGCGCAGGATCTCGGCCGCGCCGTTGGCTGCGGCGTTGCCCAGCCGCACATGCGCGTTTTCCGGAATGATCGGGTTTTCGTCGGCATCGGTCCGGTCGAGACCCAGTGGTTCGAACTCGCCTTTCAAACCCAGCGGCGCCCCGGAGTATTTCTGCCGTCCGAACGTCTGCTCCTGGAACGAAACCTTGGTGCGGTCCCAGTGCTCCAGCGCCATCCGAATGCGCCGCACGACAAGGTAGCTGCCGCCACGCATCCATACCGGCCCGTCGTCGCCGACCCAGACGGCCTTGGCCACGTCCGGCGGCGATTGCGTGCCGTCCTTGAAACCCATCAGGTTCCGCGTCGTCGAGCCGTCGGCGGGCGGCGATGTAAAGCCAGTCTGCGACCAGCGAAGATCGGCCGCGTCGTAAGACAAACGAGCCAACTGGCGGACGGCGTGGAACGCGACCTGCGGGTCGTCGGCGCAGGCCTGGATCGACAGGTCGCCGTCCGTCTTCTCAGCCACCATCTGGTCGCCGTTGAACCGCGGCAGGTCGATCAGGGCGTCCGGCCGCGAGCCAGCCAGCCCGTAACGATCCTTGCCGTCCTTGACGAACAGGCCTGGACCGAAGCCGAACGTAATCGTCAGCCGAGCCGGCGATAGCCCCAGGGCGTCAGCGGAATCCGGCCCCGGAGCGTCGTGGTCGGTTCCCATCGGTTCGGCGGTCTGCCCGGCGGTCAACCGAGCGGCGGCGTTCGTCCAGGTTTTCAACAGCGCGATGACGTCGTCGCGCTTTTCCGTGGTCAGGTCGAACGCGGCGAAATAGCAATGCGATTGCTGCTTCGTCGTGATGCCAGCCTGATGGTCGCCCCAGAACGCCTCGGTCGTGGCGGGCAGTTTGGCGACCGCCGCATCCGGGGCCGCCCGAGCCGCGACCTGGACGCCCGCCGAGGCAACCAGTCCACCGGCGGCGGCCAGCAGACCTCGACGGGAAGAGCGCAGACGGTTCATCGTGACTCCACGATCGTGTTCATATCATCTTCGACATAATAGAATGCTTTGCCGTCGGGCCGCATGGCGATCCCGAACAGGTCGCCATTGCCGGGTGGCGATTGCGCCTGGTTGTTATCGATCCACTGCGCATAAATCTGCTTGTGCGCCAGCGGATCGATCTCCACCACTTGGCCATTCCACGCATTGCACGACAGCAGATGCCCGTTCGGCAGGATCATCAGCGCCAGCGGATGGCTCAGCAGCCCGTCCTTGGTGATTTCCTGACCCGTGCCGGCGCTGGTGGTCCGTGTCGTTGCGTCCGAAATCGCATCGATGCGGTTGTCGAGCGCATCGGAGACATACAGCGTGTGATCCGGGGCGATCGCCAGCCCGGTGGGACCCAACAAGAAATCACCCTTGTCCGCTCGGGCACTGAAGCCGCTGCCAATGACGGTCTTATTCTGGATCGTCGGCGGTTTGCCCGGCGGAATAGTCAATTCGATCCGCATCACGGTCGCTTTGTGCAAGGTGATCGGGTAGCCGGACGACGGATCGCGCACCTGCGGTCCCGGCAGGTCGAAACCCGCCATGCTGATGAACAAGGTGGCGGACGTCCCGTTATCGATGACCGCCATGTTGCCCCAGGGGCCGTTGATATCGGGTCCGGTCCAGGTATCCACCAACTGGCCGTTGGAATCGAGCACCAGCAGGCAGCCGTTGCCTCGGGTCCGGGTGGTGCCGTCGTTGCTGGGCAGGCTGCCGACGATCACCCAGCCGGTTTTCAGCATCGTCATCGCGGTGGTCAGCCCGACGCCACCGGGGCATTGCGGCAGGTTGTGCGGCAGCTTGGCGAACAACTCGGTCTTCTTGGTCGACGGGTTGTAATGGACGATCGTCGTGCCGAGGCCCTGCAAGTTCGAGATGTTGTTGAAGTTGTCGACCAGCACGTCGTCCTTCTGGATCTTCCCGGCCGAGACCGGCGCCACGACCAGCGCATATGGGTTTTGGTCACCGTTGTCCGGCACGGTGGACGTCAGGGTGACATGCCGCTTCACCGTCTCCAGGAACCCGCGCGGGGCATCCGCCCGAGCCGGAAGGGCTAGGACAACCAGGGCGGCGGCCAGCACCACGGCCAGGCCGGCGGACCAGTGTCGGCGTTGGTGATCGAAGGGCAGGGTCATGTTAGGCATCCAAGATGACGGCGATGTGGACGTGACTAGATGCGAGTTAGTCGCATTATTGAAATCCGGTGCGCCGGTCAAGGCCGGAACGCGGGTGATGGTCGGCATGATGCCCTCTCAGAACAGGATGTTCGTGCGAACGCCAAGCACCAGTTCGTTGCCGATGCGATGTCCGGGATTGTTGGGATCGGCCAGCCCGCCGCCGGGCGTAAACACATACTGCGCGTCCGGCTGGATCTGCAGCCACGGCGTCGCCTGGTATTGGTAGGTCGCCTCGATATAGGTCTCGCTGCTGCGGATTGGGGTGTAGACCCCGGTGTCGATTGCCGTCGCCTGGTCCAACGCCGAGGCGAAACCGCTCACCTTGGCGAAGCCGAACCCGAGGCCGAACGTGTCGGCGTCGCGATGCAGGAACGGTTCATGGACCGTCACGCCGGCGTTGGCGCTGAACGTGATCAGATTGCGATTGGCCTGCGGTGCCCCCAGCACGCGGGCAAACACGTTGACCGTCCGGTCGCCCTCATGCGGATCGACCCAGACCAGTTGGTCGGCGACGGCATAGACGCTGAAATCGCCATGATGGTTCAGCGGTATGCCGTTGCTCGAGGGACTGGCGAGCGACACGCCGTTGAAGTCGTAGGCTTGGTCGGCGAAATTCTCCGAATCATACCAGAAACCCAGTTTGTACACCCGGGACAGCGGCTGCGGCGTATCCGCGCTGATCATGGAACCCAGGGCAGGGTAGGTGAACTGCATCTCCCCGATCACCATCACGCCGTTATGCAACGGAAAGCTGGTGCCGGACGCGTTGACCGCCTGGGGATCGCCATTGTTGTTGGCCACCGGGCTGCCGTTGAACACGCCCAGCAGGAATGTCAGCGAATCGATCGGACGATAGCGAAAGCGGATGCCCAGCGCCGACAACGGATAGGCCGGGCCGCCGCCGGGCAGATCGGCCGACGGCACCATCGGCCATCCGAACATCGTGTTGATGAAGTAGCCGGCGTTCTGGCTGACCATGAATTCCTGGTCCAGGCTCTGCTGGCCGATCTTGATATCAAGCCGGTCTTCATCCAGGAATTTCTGCTGATACCAGAGTTCCCACAGCCGGGTCGAACGATCCGCCTCGATCCCGCTCGCCGTTTGCAGGGTTTGCAGGTTGTCGGAACTCAGGCTTCTGCCATGAAGTTGCAGCGCGCTGATGTTGAATGTGCCGCCATACCAGCCAAAAGCGCGGTTAGTATCCAATTGCAACAGCATCTGCGTCAGGCCGTCATAGTCCGCGCCCCTGTGGGTGCCTCCGCTGACGTTGCCCAGCACCTCACTGGTTTCCTGGATCGCAAGCGAGATGCCGTACTTGGCCAGTTCCGTGCGCAGGCCGCCCATGTCACCCAGCAACAGGCTGGTGCGCCCCAACTTGTCGACAAAAGAACCGCCCGCTCCGCTCTGATCCGTCTGCAGATCTTCGTCAGTCGGCACACTCAGCGACGGCGGTGCGGCGAGGGCCGCATGCAACAAGGCCGCCCCGCCCGTCCACGCCGACGCCACGGCGATCAGCCGCAACCCGGTCATCGAGGACAATGTCATGCGCTTGACGATGGGCTGGTGGCCGGCCGTCCTGGTGTCGTGAGGCATTCCCATTTGCTCCTGATTGCGTAGGGCTTGATATGACGCAATTGAGAATGATTTGCAATAACGGTGCAACTGCGAATAATTAGCAGCCAGCCGGTTGAACCGTCCGGTGCGACCGGGATACAGACAATCCTGGTAGGAGGATTTCATTGATGCCTGACGACCGTTCGACGTCCTGGCGGTTCGGCGCCACCAGCCTGATCCTGGCCGGGCTATGCCTGTGCGGACCCGCGGTAGCCGAGGACCCGCCACAGATCAAGGTCACGCTGAAGGATCACCGCTTCGATCCGGCCGAGATCCACGTCAAAACCGGTCAGCCCACGACCCTGGTGGTCACCAACATGGACACCACGCCCGAGGAATTCGATTCCACCGCGCTACAAGTCGAGAAGGTCATCGTCGGCGGCCGCTACGGCATCATCAAGCTCCATCCGCTCGGTCCCGGGCGCTTCCCATTCATGGGCGAGTTTCATCCCGATACCGCAAAGGGAGTCGTGATCTCCGAATAGCGGCATGGGTCGGACTTATTCAGTCAGCCTGAAGTCGTCGTTACCGTGCGCGCATCCACATCGATCGTAAAACGATCTGTCTCGGTCAGCGGCGGCGTCTTCGTTTCCTCGTAAGGCGCCGAGAAATAAATGCCTGTGATCGCGGTCTTGCTGACCTCCAGCCGCAGGAAGCCGAAATTGTCTTGATCGTACTGTTCCAGGGTCAGGGTGTCGGACACCTCCAGCGGTACGGTAGGGTATTCGGAATGGACTTTGTGCAGCTTGCCAAGCTTGGTGTAGCCGCCGGCACCGGCTACGACGCACGGGATCTCGATGTGACCCTTCGGGCTAGCCTGCTTCACCGTGAATCGCTGGTAGTTGTGGACATGGCCGGACAGGATCAGATGCGGGTAGCGGCCGGTTGCCGCGAAGCTCTCGAACAGCACTTTCTCCGCGACGCTGCTGCCGGAATGTTCGGTATCGCCGGAAAACGGCGGATGGTGGATGGCCACGATCAGCGCCAGGTTCGGATCGGCCGCGGTCAACTCGCCTTTGAACCAGGCGATCTGATCGGGATGCAGTTCGGCCTCGGTTTCGCTGACGTTGGAGAACAATCCGATGATGGTGGCGAACGGCGTCGTGAAGGTCCAGTAGACGTTGGGCAGGTCCATCTGGGTCCGCGACGACGACGTCTTCAGCGACCCGAGCTTGCTGGGGTCCTTCGACATGAAGTTCTGCACCCAGCCGTCGAGCGGCACCTTGTTCGGATCGACCGGCCCATCTTGCGGATCATCCGGCTGGCAGTCGTGATTGCCCGGGATCGCCACGATCAGGCCGGGATATTCGTTGTAGGTTTCGTAGAAATTCTCGCCGTACATATCGATATCGCCAGCGAAATAGACCACGTCGCCGAGGTGATAGAAGAATGCGGGCGCCTTGCCCTCCGGCTGGGCGTCATAATCCTCCGTCATCATGGCGGAGACGAAATCCATCTGCTTGCCGCGCTCATCGCCGGTGTCGCCGACGGTGTGGAACACCAGGGAACCCGACTCGGTGATCCGCTGCACGTCCTCAGTATGCAGCAGATGCGACAAATCGAAACGATATGGCGCGGGCCCGTTGGGCGTGGGTAAAGGCTGGAATGGAAAATGCGGTGCGACGAAATGCGTCGACTGCACCGGCAGCTTTGCCCCGGCCGCATGAGATGTGGGCGCCGTAGGGGTATGATGACGCCGGTTGCCTGTGCCACGGCCGTGGGTGAGTCTGTGCTTGCTCATGCGATCTCCTGAGACGGAACATTCCACGTGTCGTATCGACAGTCGCACGGCTTGGTCGGTGCCTGCGGGCTCGGGAACTTGAGGGGACACCGGGCGTTGATCGATCCGACCGGTTCAGTAACAAAGGCGAAGACCGTCGATACCAGCCACGAGTCTATTGATCGCCGGCGGGGTGTGCATCGGAACGTTTTATGACAGCTGCTGACCCCGACGGGACCGCAAACCGGTCTCAATATCACCCCTGCTTTGGGGCAGCTTTATCACAATACGCTTCAGCGATCCAGACAGGCCGGTCCGGAGGCCTGAAGCTCAGAAGCCCTGCCTGGCGATGTCCATCGCGAAGTAGGTCAGGATCAGGTCGGCGCCGGCGCGCTTGATCGCACCCAGGCTTTCCCGCACCACCCGATGTTCGTCGATCGCCCCAGCCAGCGCGGCGAACTTGATCATCGCGTATTCGCCGCTGACCTGGTACGCGGCCAGCGGCAGCAAGCTGCGCTGCCGGATCCGCGACAACACGTCCAGATACGGCATCGCCGGCTTCACCATCAGGATGTCGGCGCCCTCGGCCTCATCCAGGTCAGACTCCCGCAGCGCTTCCCGCCCGTTCATCGGGTTCATCTGATACGCCTTGCGATCGCCCTGCAGGTCGCAGCCCGCCGCCGCCCTGAACGGCCCGTAGAACGCCGAGGCGAACTTCGACGAGTACGCCATGATCGGAATCCCGTCGAACCCGTTGCCGTCCAGCGCCGAACGGATCGCCGCCACCTGGCCGTCCATCATCGCCGAGGGCGCGATCATGTCCGCCCCGGCCTCCGCCGCGACCACCGACTGCCGGCCCAGGTTCTCGATCGTGTGGTCGTTATGCACGTCGCTGCCGTGGATCACTCCGCAATGGCCATGCGTGGTGTATTCGCAGAAGCATGTGTCGGAGATCACCATCAGTTCCGGCGCCGCGTCTTTCGCCCGCTTGATCATGCGCGCCAGCAACCCGTCCCGGTTCCACGAGTCACTGCCGATATCGTCCTTCCGATGGCTCACCCCGAACGTCATCACCGCCTTGATCCCCGTCGCGGCGATCTCCTTTACCGCGACGTCCAGCTTGTGTTCCGGAATCCGGAACACGCCCGGCATGGACTCCACCGGGGCGAAGTCGTCCAGTTCCTCCTCGACGAAGATCGGATAGATCAGGTCGTTCACCGAAACGGTGTTCTCCTGCAGCAAATCCCGCATCGCCTGGTTGGACCGCAGGCGGCGAAGGCGCATGGAGGGGAAGCTGTTGACCATCCCGAGAATCCCTAAAACATGATCGCGTCGGGCAGAACGTCCAAAGCGCGCGAATCGTGTGGTCCAATGCAGCGCAAGACCAACCCCAGGCGTCACCGCCAGCCTGAATTTGGCCTAGGCGAGCGGCGAGGGCCTGTGGCGCGTGCCGTCCGTGAACCGGCTATAGCGGAAAGGCGTCGGATCGACCACCGGCGTTTCGCCCATCACCAGTTCCGCCATCAGGCGCCCCGCGCCGGGGGCGATTCCGAAGCCATGCCCAGTAAACCCGGTGGCGATGAAAAAGCCCGGCAGCGCGTCCACCCCGGAGATCACCGGAATACCGTCCGGGGTGACGTCGATCATCCCGCCCCAGCTTTCGGCGACCCGCATCCCGTGGAACACCGGGAAAGCTTCGGTCACATGGGTACGGGCCTGCTTCAGAATCGCCTGGTGCGCCGGCGGGTCCAGCACGCGAACCGCTTCGAACGGGGAGGGCCGATCCAGCCGCCATCGCCGCGGCAGGAGCAATTCGCGCACGAACCGCCCACCGAGACGCGGTTTGACGCTACCCCGCTGCATCAGCATCGCCGGCAGGAAATCGCCGAGAAAGCGAAACGTATCCGGGACGATGTCGGCGATGTTGCCGTTCCAGCTTGCCAGCGTGTAACCGCCGTCCAGCCGCTTGCGCAGGCCAAACCCGAAGCCGCTGGCCGAGGTCTCCGGGCCACCAGCCAACGGTTCGGTACGCATCACCGAGGACAATACCTTCAATTGCGGCAACCGCAGGTCCAGCGGGCGGCAGAACAGTCGCGACCAAACTCCACCGGCCAGCACCACCGACTCGCAGGCGATCGTGCCCCGCTCCGTCACCACCCCGGCGATCCGGCCACCCTGAGTCTCGACGCCCCGTACCGCGCACTGGGTCAGGATCGTTGCCCCCAGCCGCCGAGCGGCTTCCGCGATCGCCGGCGCTGCGTGCGCCGGTTCCGCTCGGCCGTCGCTGGGTGTGGACAGCCCGCCCAACCACGGGCCCGCGAGACCGGGCAGCACCCGGGTCAACTGATTGCGGCTTAGCAACCGGCTGTCGAGTTGGAACGGCTTGCCGACGGACTCCAGCCACGCCTCGCGCTTCGCCAGTTCCTTCTGCGTCCGGCACAGATAAATGATGCCATCGCGGCGGAAGCCCGTTTCGGCGCCGACCAGCGTGTTCATCTCGGGCCACAACCGCAGTGCCTCTATCGCCAGCGGGATTTCCCGCGGGTCGCGGCCCATTTTGCGGCACCAGCCCCAGTTGCGGCTGGACTGCTCGCCGGCGATCTCGCCCTTTTCGCATAGCACGACCTTGATGCCTTTGCGGGCAAGAAAAAACGCCGTGCAGACGCCGATGATACCGCCACCGATCACGACGACGCGGGCTGTCGCCGGATGGGAGGGGTCGGTGCGGACGCGATCGACAGATGGGGCCATGCGGGATTCCGGGTAGTGATTAAAAAACCGAGTGCACGAATGCGATCCTCACGCTGCCGTGATCATATCGTTACCGTCCTGGCATGGCGAGAGTGCGGCGCTTGTGGCAAATCTCGCCGTTCCATGTTGCCCTTGCCGCCATCCCGCATTCATCTGGCTGGTTTTGCGTCGATGCCCGATCGGCTGGTGGTTTGGCTGCGCGCGGTCGCCGTTCCCGGTGTATGGCCGGGATTGTCCATCATTGGCATCGTATTGGCCACTCTTCTGGCATCATGGCTGACAGGCCAGGTTTGGGTCGCCGCGATGGTCGGGGTCGCCGGCATGGTCCTGGCGGCGTGGCCTTCGGTCAAGATGCTGGCGGTCGCGCGCGATGCTCTCGACAGGACAGAGCGGGCGCGTGCGGCGATGGAACAGGCGCTGCGGCGCTCCCAAAAGATGGAGGCGCTGGGCAGGCTGACCGTCGGTGCCGCGCATGACTTCAACAACCACCTGACGGTGATCAGCAGCAACGTGGAGATGGTGGCCAATCGCCTGGATGGCACCCAGCAGCGACTGCTGCGTCACACTGAGGCAGCCTTGCAGGCCGTGCAGCGGGCCGCCGCGCTGACTGGATTGCTGCTGTCGTTCTCCCGCCAGCCAGTCCCGGAGCCCGAGGCGGTACCCGTCGATCGGTTGCTGATCGGGGTATCCGACCTGCTGCGGCGTGCCCTGGGCGATCGCATCGGCCTGGATGTGGTGTCGTCCGACGTGTCGTGGTTCACGTGGGCCGACGTGACGCAAATGGAGAACGCGCTGCTCTCCCTGGCGATCAATGCCCGCGATCGGGGCCCCGACGGGGCGAAGCTGATCATTGCGGTGTCGAATATTCACCTGGATGCGGTTTTCGAGGCTGCGTATCCCTCCGTGCCGCCGGGCGACTACGTCCAGATCGCGGTCGGCGGCGCCCCCGAAGCCGACGAGCCGCAAGCCTGGTTGCCGGCCGACGACCTGAGCAGCGCCTATCTATCCGTCGCACGCGCGTTCGTGCAGGAGGCCAATGGGTTTCTGTTGCGACCGGCCGCCGCGGCAGGCGGATTGTCACTGCGGCTTGTCCTGCCGCGCTGTGTGCCACCCACAACCACCATTTCGCACCATGATGCCGGCGGGCGGACAACGATCCTGGTGGTGGAGGACGACGCGGCGGTGCGCTCGTCCTGCGTTAAGATGTTACGGAAACTGGATTATGATGTGCTGGAAGCGCCGGATGCAATGGAGGCATTCCGCCTGATCGCCGACCACGGTGGGATCGATCTGTTGTTCACCGATATTGGCCTGCCGGGCGGCGTCAGCGGGCGCGCGTTGGCAGAGGCCGCACGCGACGTCGACGCGGGCATAAAGGTGCTGTTCACCACCGGCTACGAGCAGGTCGATCCGCCGCTGCGCGCCGCTACGGCACTGCTTCGCAAGCCGTTCAGCGCGGCGCAGTTGGCAGCCATGGTGCGTGACGTGTTGGCTGCCGAACGCCCGGTGGTGGGTTCAGAGACGGCACAGAACTAGATCTTGGCCCTCAGTGGCCTGCCGATTCCAGGAAGCCGTCGCAAAAGGCGATCAGGGCCATCTCCGGGCGGTCGGTTCATACGTGACCCGTCAACCGATCAGCGCAGCGACTTCCTCGGCGGGGCGGCACAGGCGGACGCCGCGTGGCGTAACGACGACCGGCCGTTCCAGCAGGATCGGATGGGTCAGAATGGCGTCGATCAGGCTGTCGTCGGATTTCGCCGGGTCCTCGAGGCCAAGTTCCTCATACGGTGTGCCCTTGCGGCGCAGGATCTGGCGTGGCGTCTTGCCCATCCGTTCCAAGAGCGAGACCAACTCGGCGCGGGTCGGCGGCGTCTTCAGATATTCGATGACCGTGGGTTCCAGCCCTGCCTCTCGCAGAATCCCCAGGACTTTACGGGACGTACCGCAATTCGGATTATGATAGATGATCGTTTCGGCGGTTCGGGGCATTGCGTCGCTCCTCTGGTCGGGTACGCATTTATCCCCGACCTGACGGCGCCGATCAATGCCGGGGGAGGGGGCGTATGCTGATCCGGTGGGACGAACTTGGGTCTTCCGGTGCCGATGTGGCGGACGGTCGGATCGTGACAGTGTCCGGATACCTCGTGGCGGTGCCAGGCCAGAAGCGGGCGGTGCGCTTCCTGTTGACGCAAGAACCCGGCTGCTGCCCTGGCTGCGCGCCGCGCGATCCCAGGGGGACGATCGAGATCGAGGCACATGCGCCGGTGCCGCTGTGCGTGGGGGCGGTGCGTCTGTCCGGTGTATGGCACGTCCGCGGCGCGGCCGAAGGGCACGCGCGCTATCGGTTGGCCGACGCCCGCCCGGTCGATCCGCCGGGATGGGCGGGGATCACGCGCCGGCGGGCACTGACGGCTGGGCCTTTGATGTGTCTGGCCGCTCCGGTCGCTCCGGACGGCGCGCGGGCGGCGATGGAGGCAACTACCACGGTCGATCTGCACAGCCATGCCGGCGGCATCGCCAGCATGGTTCGGATGCGGAGCGGGTCGGCGTTCGGCCCGGTCAGCGTGCCGATGCGCAAGGGCGGGATGGCGGCGGTCTGCCTGGCGGTCGTCTCCGATAGTCCGACCCACAGGTTGATCGACGGAAAGATCCGTCCCTACCGCGATCCCGATCCGAACGAGCTATATGCATACGGCCAACTTGCCTTCGGGCGTCTGCACGACATGGCGCGGACCCAGGGCCTGGCGATCGTGACCGACGCGGAGGGCCTGCGCGCGGCCGCGGCTGGCAAGCCCTCCGTCATCATCGCGGCCGAGGGTGCCGACTTCCTCGAAGGTCAACCCGATCGGGTGGAGGAGGCTTACAAGCGCTGGTCGTTGCGTCATCTGCAACTGACTCACTACCGGGTGAACGAGTTTGGCGACATCCAGACCGAACCGCCGGTGCATGGTGGCCTGACCGACACCGGTGCCGAGGTGATCCGCCGCTGCAACCGTTTGGGCATCGTGGTCGATGTCGCGCACGGCACGTTCGACCTGGTCAAACGCGCCGTAGCGGTAACGACAAAACCGCTGGTGCTCTCGCATACGTCCCTGGCCACCAGGCCGTCCCGCTTCAGCCGCCTGATCGTGCCGGAGCATGGCCGTCTGGTGGCGCAAACCGGGGGCGTGATCGGCGTATGGCCACCTGTGTCGGTGTTTCCGACGATGGACGCGCTCGCCGCCGGCATGGCGCGTATGGTGGACGCGGTCGGCGTGGATCACGTCGGGCTGGGCAGCGATATGCTCGGGCTGGTCGGCCCAAGCACGTTCCCCGACTACGATCGCCTGCCAGCGCTGGCCGAGGCGCTGCTCGGGGCAGGATTCAGCGCGATCGATACCGGAAAGATACTGGGCGGGAACTATGTCCGAGTATTCGAGGCCTGTATGGCTTGATTTGATCCCCGCTCGTCATTGATGGATGCACCGATGCCGGGGCGTGTCGCTGCGACTGGCACAGGCACTTGGGATTCCGGCGTTTTCGACGTTGGCCTTCTGTCAGGTCTCGATATCGCGCGTCGTGGCGCGATTGCCGACTACAGCGAATCCCGCCGTTGTTGGACAAGTTCTACCATGATGCCTTCCGGGCCGCGGATGAACGCCAGATAGGTTCCGGCATCCCGGGTCAGCGGGCCGATCGCCACATCCGCGCCTTTTGCCCGGAGCGCGGCTATCGTGGCATCCAGATCCGCGATGGTGAAGCCGATGTGCTCCAGGCCGTAGTACGGGAATCCCGGGGCCGGGGTCATCGGATCATGCGGATGGGTGGGGGCGATCAGAATTTTCTGGCCACCCACGATCATGGTGACGCGCATCTGGCCGGGATACAGCGTGCCCGGCGGATAGATGCCGCGCGTTGCCTGGGCGTCAAACATCGTCTCGAAAAACCGAGCGGTGGCGTCGGGATCGGGGCTGCGGAGGTGCAGGTGGTCGAATTGGAATGTTCCCATTGTCCGAATGTTAACAGGGTGGCGTTCGCGGTCAACACGGGCGCTTGCGCGCGCTGCGGTCCTTGCGCAGTGTAGGGTTGGCGGCGGGGATCAAGGATCGGGCAGCGGTCCAGCCTCGGCGCACTGGGATCCGGCGCTCTGGGGGATGTATCGACACGATGCCTGAAAATTCGACGCCGCTTTTGTCCGTGCGGGGTGTGACCCTTCGTTTTGGCGGCGTGGTCGCCCTGGATGATGTCAGCTTTGACGTCATGCCCGGGCAGATCGCCGGGCTGATCGGCCCCAATGGCGCCGGGAAGACGACATTGTTCAACTGCCTCAGCCGGCTGTACCAGCCCAGTGCTGGAGAAATCACGTTCGAAGGCCAGTCGGTCCTGTCGGTGCCCCGGCACAAAATTCCAATGATCGGGATCGGACGGACGTTCCAGAACGTCGCATTGTTCGATCGGTTGACGGTGCTGGAGAACGTGATGGTCGGCCGCCACAGCCGTACCAGCGCGGGCTTTGTCGAGAACGCCTTGCGGCTGCCGTCGGTGGGACGGGAAGAAGCGACGATACGCGACAAGGCGATGGATTTGATCGCGTTCATGAACCTTGCCGCATTCACCCATCGCGTCGTCGCGGGGCTGCCGTTTCCGATCCGGAAGCGGGTCGAGCTTGCCCGGGCACTCGCGGCCGAACCCAAGTTGCTGTTGCTGGACGAGCCGGCGGCGGGGCTGAACCATGACGAGGTGCATACGTTGGAGGGCCAGATCCGACGGGTACGTGACGTACAGGGTGTCACCGTGCTGTTGGTGGAACACCACATGAGTTTGGTGATGTCGGTGTCTGACAAAGTCGTGGTGGTGAATTTCGGGCGCAAGATCGCTGATGGGAGTCCGGAGAACGTCAGGCAGAATCCGGATGTGATCCGGGCGTATCTGGGGACCGCGGCCTGACGATCCGCTATACGGGGTTTCCAGGGACTGCCGGCCCTTGGCGGGGCTTGGGGCGGAGACCCAGGTTTTCCTCATCTTCCGGCAGCGGGAACGCCAGGACGGCACGCAGTCCGGGCCGGTTGTCTTCCAGCCGCAGTTCGCCGCCATGCAGGCGGGCGACCGCCAGGACCAGCGACAGCCCCAACCCCGATCCTGGCGTGCTGCGGGCGGACTCGCCGCGATAGAAGCGATCGGTCGCTTTTTCCCGCTCGTCCAGGGCTATCCCCGGCCCCTGGTCGCCGACCGCGACAAAGATCATGGAGGAGACATCCGCGCTCAACCGCACCACCCCGCCTTCCGGCGAGAATTTCACTGCATTGTCGACCAGATTGGCGATCGCCTGCTGGATCATTGCCTTGTCACCGTAGGCCGGGACGGTCTCCGGCGCCTGGAACTCCAACATGATGCCGCGATCCTCCGCCACCGCGCCGTACAGATCGGCGACCTCGGCCAGCAAGGGGGCCAGATCGACGCGCGCGAAGGAAGACCGGCGGGATCCGGCCTCGATCTCGGCGATGCGCAAGAGGGCCTGGAACACCGCCACGATGCCGTCGAGATCCACGGTGGCACGCTCGATCGCGGCGCGCAGGTCGTCGGGGGTTTCGGCATGGATCGCTGCATCCTCCAAACGCGTCCGAGCTCGGGTGATCGGCGTGCGGAGGTCGTGGGCGATGGCGTTGGAGACCTGCCGGACGCCGTCCATCAGACGGCCGATCCGGTCCAGCATGTCGTTGATCACTTCGGCGACCTGGTCGAATTCGTCGCCGCGGCCGCTCAGCCTGACCCGCTGGGCAAAATCCCCGCCGGCGATGGCGGTCGCCGTGGCCGAGACGTTGGCCAGGGTACGTCGGAACAGGTTGCGTATCACCAGCGCGCCAACGGTGGCCATCAGGAACACGACGACCACCGCCCACAGCAGGGCGTCCGTCAGCATTTTGCGTAGTTGCGCGCGCACCTGGACGTCGCGGCCGATCAGCAAATGGAAGCCGCCGGCCAAATTATAGCACTGCACGTTCGCCAGGGACTTCATCCCGGCACGCGCCACCGGCAGTTCGTACCACGACCCTGCCTCGCTGACGGATGGCGGCCAACTCGCCAGATTGCCGGCGACCCGTTTCATGTTTGAATCGGCCAGGAGATAGATCGCATCGTCGTCGATGTTCTGAGCCAGGCGGTCCTCTATGGTGACCACCAGGGCAGGCAGGCCACCATCGGTCCAGCGTTCGGCCAGGCCTTGGGCGTCGGCGTTGATCGCCGCCTCGGTCTGGCGGTCGAGCAGCCCGGCGGTCGCCCACCACAAGAAGACAGCGAGCGCCGTGGCGCTGATGGCCAGCAACAGGGCATAGATCGCCCCGAAGCGGAAGCCGGCGGACCGGAAGAGGCCGCGGTCGATCATCCCTGGACCGCCCTGGCCGATTTGCCGGTCAACACCGCTTCCCGATCTTTCATGGTTCGGCCATGACGGGTCGATAACGACGGTGTTGGTTGCATCACCCCATGATACTACGCCTGTTCGGCCCGTAACATGTAGCCGGCATTACGCACGGTATGGATCAGCCCGGTCGGGAACGGCTTGTCCACTTTTTGCCGCAGGCGAGACACATGCACGTCGATCACATTGGTCTGCGGATCGAAATGGTAGTCCCACACGCCTTCCAGCAGCATGGTGCGGGTGACCACCTGCCCGGCGTGGCGCATCAGGTATTCCAGCAGGCGGAACTCCCGCGGCTGCAGGTCGATCTTCTGTCCGGAGCGCTTCACCTGGCGGGACAGCAGGTCAAGTTCCAGGTCCTCGACCACCAGTTTGGTCACCGGACCTTCGCCCTTGCCCCGGCGATTCAGCGCTTCGACCCGGGCCAGCAGTTCGGCGAAGGCGAACGGTTTGGTCAGGTAATCGTCGCTGCCAGCCTTCAGGCCTTTGACGCGGTCGTCGACCTCCGCCATGGCGGACAGGATCAGGACCGGCACGGTATTTTTTTGTCCGCGCAGGGTTTCCAGGATTTTCAGCCCGTCGATGCCGCCGGGCAGCATGCGGTCGAGGACCATCGCATCGAATGTCTCGCTGGCGGCCATGAACAATCCGTCACGGCCGTTATCCGCGTGTTCCACCACATGACCGGCTTCGCGCAGGCCGCGCACGACGAAGCCGGCTACGTCCTTATCATCCTCGACCACCAGGATGCGCATCTTGCTCTCCTCTGTTCCAACTCACGCGGCGCGCCGCAGCCGCTATCCGATTGAATGATTGTGTTAAGATAGCACGCGATATCGGCTTCGCATCCTCGGCGTTTCGCGATCGACCGTCAGCCTGCCTGTGGGTCAGCCGGCCGGCGGCCGACATCCACCGGAATTTCGATCTCGTGGCCCTGGCGGCGGATCGTGATCCGAACGACGTTGCCGGGGGGGACCACGGCGACCGTGCGGATCAGGCCGCGGGAACTGTCGATCTTTTCGCCGTTGATAGCGATAACCACGTCACCCGCCTTGATTCCCGCTTTCGCCGCCGGTCCGCTGTGATCCAGGGTGGCGATCGTGACGCCGTCGTCGCGGTCCTCCACGGAGACACCTAGCCAGCCGCGCGCGATGGAACCTTTGGCGAGAAGCTGGGCGACCGTGCGGCTGACCGCCTCGCTGGGGATGGCGAAGCCGATGCCGACCGATGCCCCGGTGGGCGAGACGATCACCGAACTGACCCCGATCACCTGGCCCGCCATGTTGAACACCGGCCCGCCGGAGTTGCCGGGGTTGATCGGGGCGTCCAACTGCAGGAAATTGTCGAACGGACCGGACCCCAGGTCGCGGCCTTCCGCCGAGATGATGCCGACGGACACCGATCCGCCCAGCCCGAACGGGTTGCCGGCGGCCATAATCCAGTCGCCGACCTCGGTTTTCCGTGAATCGCCCCAAGGTACGCTGGGTAGCGGGTCGGCGGTCCTGACCTTGATCACGGCGACGTCGGTCAGTTCGTCCCGGCCCAGCACCGTGGCCGGCAACTGGCGCCCGTCAGTCAGGGAGACGACGATTTTGTCGGCATGGTCGACCACATGGTTGTTGGTGACGATGATGCCGGAGGGATCGATGATGAAGCCCGATCCGGCGCCCGCCACCTGCTCGCGCTTATTGCCGAAGCGGCGGCGGAACTCGCGGCCCAATGGCGTATCGCGCAGTTCCGGTGGCAGCTCGCCCAGTGCGTCACTGCCGGAAACGGTTTCGGTGACGGCGATATTCACGACGGCCGGCAACACCTGCTTCACCAGCGGGGCCAGGCTTTCCGGTGCGGCCCGAGCAATGGCCGATTGCGGCGAGCAAGCCGTCGCCAGCAGCGCCAGGCTGAGGAACAGACCCTGGAACAGCCGTTGCCAGGCGATTGCGTCGAGCCGGCGAGACGAGGGGAAAACTGGCATGATGAGAACGGGTTCTCCCGGTGGGCGGCGCGTGTCGGAAACACATGGCATGTGGCCGGGGCTGTAACAAGAATCCCCCACATCAGTTTTCCGAGGGATTCGCGCCATCTTCGGGCCAGCGATGTCTGGGGTAGCGACCCCGCATATCGCGGCGGGCGTCCGCCCAGGCGCCTTTCCAGAAGCCGCCGAGATCGGCGGTGACCGCGATCGGGCGGCCGGCAGGGGATAAAAGCGCCAGCCGCGGCGTGATGCGGCCGCCGGCCAGCAATGGTGTTTTCGCCATGCCGTAGAAGGCCTGTGCCTTGGCGGAGGCCAAAGGCGGTGCCTCGGTGTAATCGATGGCCGCCCGTCCGGTGGGGAGCGGCAGATGGGTGGGAAGGTCGCGGTCCAGCCGCGATGCGAGGTCCCACGGCATTGTGCCGCGCAGGATGGTGTGCAGGTCCAGCTTTTCGATATCCGATAGGCGGGTGACTCCGGCCAGATACGGTGTCAGCCAGTCCTGGACGGTGATTTTCAGGGCGGCGTCGGTCAGGTCCGGCCAGCCTGTTTCGGGTTCGATGACGTGCATCAGCGCCACGCGGGCCTGAAGTTGACGGGCAACATCGGTCCAGGGCAGCGGGCGAAGATTTTGTGCCGCGACGGCGTTGGCCAGGGCTGCCGCGGTTTGGGCAGGGTCGGCCGGTTCGGTGCGATCGGAGAGGATCAGGGCACCCAGGCGACGCCGGCGGCGGGCGAGCACCGTCCCGGTGGTCGCATCGAATGTCGCCGCTTCGATCTGCTCGGTGACTCTGGCGGCGAGGGCAGGGGGCAGGTTGCCGGGGTCCAGCGGCGCGGCGAGGCGGATGCGCGACGCGGTTTTCAGTTCCAGGGACGCGGCGACAAGCAGGCCCGCCTTGGAAAGCGGGTCGGTGATCGGCAGGCGCGCACTGCCGCCGCCGGAGAGGCGAAAGGAGCCGGGTTCGCCGCGGCGTTGCGCGATGCGGTCAGGGAAGGCGGCGGCGAGCAGCGCTCCGGGTTCCCCAGCAGCTTCGGTGTCACGGGGCACTCGCATGCGGCGGCGATATTGGTCGGCGGTCTGGCGGATACGGTGCAGGGCCCCCCGGTCGGCATTGGGGTCGCCGTGCGCGATGGCGGCCAGGCGGATGGCGATGTCCGATGGCGCGTCCTGCGAGCGCAGCGGGTCGCGTTCCTCCAGCAATGCGGCGAGGTCGGCGGCGAGGGCGGCCTGTTCCCGGGTGCCGGTGGCCAGCATCATCGCCGCCAGCCGGGGATGGGCGCCAATGCGGGCCATTTCCCGTCCGGCCACGGTGATGCGGTCTTGGGAGTCCAGCGCGCCGAGGTCTTTCAGCAACGCGGCGGCAGCGGCAACGGCACCGGCGGGGGGCTTGTCCTGGAAGGATAGGTCGGCTGGCGGAGTGCCCCAGGCAGCGCATTCCAGCACCAGGCCCGATAGTTCGGCTTCCAGGATTTCCGGGCGATCGAACGCCGGCAGGCCCCTGTGCAGGGCGGGCGACCATACGCGGATGGCGGTTCCCGGGGCCTCACGGCCCGCCCGGCCGGCGCGTTGATCGGCGGCGGCGCGGGAGATGCGGGCGGTGGTCAGCCGAGTCAGGCCGGTGGCCGGATCCAGGCGCGGGGTGCGGCGCCAGCCTCCATCCACGACGATGCGGACGCCGGGAACGGTCAGGGAGGTTTCTGCGATCGATGTCGCCAGCACGACGCGGCGGGTGTCGGCCGGACGGAGCGCCCGGTCCTGGTCGGCGGGCGGGAGATCGCCGTGGAGGGGCAGGACGAGGGCGACGCAGTTGTCCAGGGCGGCCTGGACGCGGCGGATTTCGGCCATGCCGGGCAGGAAGGCGAGGATGTCGCCTTGGTGGTTGTTCAATGCCGCGCGGATGGCTTTGACGACGGCGTCCGACAGGTCGCGGATATGGGGGATGTCGCTTTTGGTATGCTCCACCGTGACCGGGTGTTGGCGGCCGGCACTTTCGATGATGTCCGCGTCCATCAGGGTGGAGAGGCGGGCGCCATCTGCCGTGGCGGACATGGCGAGCAGCCTCAATTCCGGCCGCAGCATACGCTGAAGGTCGAGGCACAGGGCGAGGCCGAGATCGGATTCGAGCGAACGTTCGTGAATCTCATCCAAAATGACCGCCGCGACGCCGTCCAGGCCGGGATCGGATTGCAGACGACGGAGCAGCAGGCCCTCGGTGATGACTTCGACGCGGGTTTCGGCGGAACCGGCGCCGTCCAGGCGGGTGCGGTAGCCGATGGTCTTCCCGAGCGGTTGGTCCAGCAGGAAGGCCATGCGGGTCGCGGCGGCGCGGGTTGCGAGGCGGCGGGGTTCCAGCATCAGGATACGGCCATCTCCACGCCAGGGGGCGTCGAGCAGGGCGAGTGGGACGAGGGTGGTCTTGCCCGCACCGGGCGGAGCAACCAGCACGGCATTGCGCCCGGCATTCAGCGCGGTGTGCAGGGCAGGCAGGGCGTCGGCAACGGGAAGATCTGGCACGGTGAAGTGGGTGATAGTGCGTGCCGGATGCGGTGGCTACGCCACATTTCGGTCGCTGTTGATCTTCCTTAGCAAAAAAAAGCCATCAATTTGAAATCGGCAGGAGAGTGCTATGGGAAACCTTCTTGTTCGAGGCGTCGACGACGACCTGATCAAACGCCTCAAGGTGCGCGCGATAGCGGGGGCCCTGATGCGTTAGCCGCGCGGATGGTGCAAACCGCCGACCCGCGCCATATTAAGGCTATCACAGCCCGGGCCTGTCATGAGTTTCCGTTCCCTTTATCGCCACGGCTTCGCTCGTGTCGCCGCGTGCACCACAACCACCGCGTTGGCCGATCCGGCGTCCAACGCGCAAACGATTCTGCGCATGGCCCGGGATTGCGACCGGCAGGCGGTGGCGGTCGCAGTATTCCCGGAACTCGGCATTTCCGGTTACGCGATCAGCGATCTGTTGCAGCAGACGGTGTTGCTGGACGCCGTGGAAACCGCGATCGAGACGATCGTCGCCGGTTCGGCCGAACTGATGCCTCTGCTGCTGGTGGGCGCGCCGCTGCGGCATCTCGGCGCTTTGTACAACTGCGCCCTGGCCATTCATCGCGGGCAGATTCTCGGTGTCGTGCCGAAAATCCATCTGCCCAACTATCGGGAGTTCTATGAACCCCGGCACTTCGTCAGTGGCGACGGCACCGATGGCGGTTGCATCACCATCGGCGGCTGCACGGTCCCGTTCGGCACCGACCTGTTGTGGGAAGCATCCGACATAAGCGGCCTGATCGTCCATGCAGAAATCTGCGAGGACATCTGGGTGCCCAATCCGCCCAGTGGAGAGGCGGCCGTCGCCGGGGCGACCGTGCTGGCGAACCTGTCGGCCAGCAACATCACCATCGGCAAGGCCGAGACCCGCCGCCTGCTGTGCCGTTCCCAGTCCGCCCGCTGTCTGGCCGCCTATCTGTATGCCGCCGCCGGGGCAGGGGAATCCACGACTGACCTCGCCTGGGACGGCCAGGCATCGGTGTTCGAGAACGGCAACACTTTGGCCGAGACCGAACGGTTTCCCGTGGCGGACCAGGCGGCGATCGCCGATATCGACCTCGACATGCTGGCACAGGAGCGCTTGCAGAT
Source organism: Acidisphaera sp. S103 (assembly GCF_009765975.1). Classification (GTDB taxonomy): domain Bacteria; phylum Pseudomonadota; class Alphaproteobacteria; order Acetobacterales; family Acetobacteraceae; genus Rhodopila. The sequence continues at coordinate 21,653 of NZ_LMUJ01000079.1, forward strand.
GGGGTCGTTCGATACCAACCGCCGCCGCCACACGCGGGCCTTCCGCCGCATCGGCTTCACCGTGAACGCCCCCGCCGGCGACGTCGGGTTCCGCCGCAAGGTCGAGCGGTTCC
>NZ_LMUJ01000079.1:21911-29411 GCF_009765975.1 Acidisphaera sp. S103
ACGAGGCGTACAACATCCAGGTCTCCGGCCTGGCGCAGCGGATGCGTGCGACCGGGTTGAAGAAGGTGGTGATCGGGATCTCCGGAGGCCTTGATTCAACCCAGGCACTGCTGGTCTGCGCCCAGGCGTTCGATCTTCTCGGGCTGCCGCGCGACGGGATTCTGGCTTACACGATGCCGGGCTTTGCCACGTCGGATCACACCAAGTCCAACGCCTGGGCGCTGATGAAGTCGCTGGGCGTGACGGCCGCCGAACTGGATATCAAACCGGCAGCGACACAGATGTTGTCCGACATCGGCCATCCCTACTCGTCAGGCAAATCGCTTTACGACATTACCTTTGAGAATGTGCAGGCCGGTTTGCGTACCGACTACCTGTTCCGCTTGGCTAACCATCACGGTGGCATCGTCATCGGCACCGGCGATCTTTCGGAACTGGCGCTGGGTTGGTGTACCTATGGCGTCGGCGACCAGATGGCGCATTACAACGTCAATGCCGGGGTTCCGAAAACCCTTATTCAACATCTGATCCGCTGGATCATCGGCACCAGACGTTTCGCTGACGACGTGCTTGCGACGCTGGACGCGATCGTTTCGACTGAAATTTCTCCGGAACTGGTGCCTGTGGGTGCGGGTGAAACGCCGCAAAGTACTGAAGCCAAGATCGGGCCTTATGCCCTGCAGGACTTCACGTTGTTCCACATCCTGCGCTACGGCTTCGCGCCTTCGAAAATCGCCTTCATGGCGCTGCACACCTGGGAAGACCCAGCCCGCGGCGACTGGCCGCCGCATTTCCATGCGGATCGGCGGGTGGCGTACGATCTGAAACAGATACGCCACTGGATGGAGGTCTTCCTGGCGCGCTTTTTCGCGTTCAGCCAGTTCAAACGCAGTGCCATGCCCAATGGACCCAAGGTGTCCGCCGGCGGATCGCTGTCGCCACGCGGCGACTGGCGCGCGCCGTCGGACGGCAACGCGGCAGCATGGCTGGCCGAGCTTGAGCAGAACGTTCCGGTAGAATAAGTGTGGCATTTTCTTCCGCTGATCCTGGCCGGACTGCTAGCCGGGACAATGAATGCGGTCGCCGGTGGCGGTTCATTCGTGTCGTTTCCGGCCATGGTCCTGGCGGGCCTGCCGCCGGTCGCCGCCAATGCTTCCAGCACCGTGGCGCTGTTTCCAGGCACGATGGCCAGCACATGGGCCTATCGGGATGATGTGCGCGGTGTTGCCGGGATCGGGCTAAAGATACTGCTGCCGATCAGCCTCGCGGGTGGGCTGGTCGGCGCGATCCTGTTGCTGGTAACCCCTGGCGGTGCCTTCGATCTGGTGATTCCCTGGCTGCTGCTGCTGGCAACGTTGACCTTCGCCGCCGGGCGCCGTGCCGGCGAATGGCTGCACCGCTATGTCCGTATCGGACGGCCGGCGTTCCTGGTCATGCAATTCGTCATATCGATCTATGGCGGCTATTTCGGCGGCGCGGTCGGGCTGATGATGATGGCGATGTGGACGTTGCTGGACTCGGCGGACTTGAAGGCGATGGCCGGGCCGCGCGCCTTGCTCGTTACCGTCACCAACGGGTCCGCCGTCTTGTGTTTCGCCGTCGCCGGCGCGGTCAGGTGGCCGGAAACCCTCGCCATGATGGTTTCCGCCGTCGCCGGTGGGTACTACGGTGCTCGGTTTGCCCGGCATCTGTCGCCGGTGGTGCTGCGGTGGTTCGTCGTGGCGCTGAGTGCGACGGTCACGGTCGCGTTCTTCCTACGAAAATACTGAGTCCGCAATCAAAACACGATGGTCGCGCGCACGCCGCCGACGATTGCGTTTTTCAGCGGTGCGGTGCTGAGACTGGTTGGTACGCCGGCCCCCGGGTTGATCACGATCTGCAAATCCGGTTGCAACGTCCACCAGGGGGTTACCTGGTACAAATACGTTGCCTCCACGACCGTTTCGTTGCTGGCATAGGGCTGACCGGTGCCCGTGGCGGCCACGAGCTCGCTGCTGTACCGGCGTGCGGCGGGACTGATCCCGAGATACGATACACCGATGCCGAACACATCGTTGTCCCGCCCCGCGAACGGCGCCATCCAGTTCAGGCCGCCCTCGACGAACAGATTGCTCAGATTGAACTGATTGGGTGCGCCCATCACCTGCAGGAACACGCCGACGCCCGACTGCTTGCTGCCGGGCTTCCGCCAGATCATCTGATCGACGATGCCGTAGAATGCGAAATCCGGTGAATGCTCGCGCGGCACGCCGGAGCTTTTGGGATTGGCGAGTGAGAGGCCGCTGGTATCGTAGAGTTGGTCTGCGAACTGCGCCGAGTCGTACCACGCCCCCAGCTTGTATGTGGCGGGCAGGCCGGTGGCCCCGTCACCCTGGTTGGTGGAATACCACAGTTCGGTGAACGCCAGTGCGTGGCCGTTTAGCCGGAAGGCCGTGCCGCCAGCGTCGCGCAATTGGGGATCGCCGGTTCCGGGCGGGGCCGGGTCACCGTTGAACACCGCCCCCACCAGCGTGATCTTGTCCGTCGCCTGGAACTGCACCCGGACCATCGGCGTCGCCATCGGATAATTCGGCCCGCCAGACGGCAGGTCGGCCGCCGGCAGTCCGGGGAATCCGAAGCTGGAATTGAGGAACAGCGCACCGTATTGGGTGATCATCATCTGGTCGTTGGCGCCTTCCTGGCCAACGCGGACGGTCAACCGCCCGTCCAGCAGCTTCTGTTCGATCCACAATTGATAGAGTTTGGTGTCCCGCGTCGCCTCTATGTTACTGACGATCTGCTGGTTGCCGACAAGATTGCCCGAGGGGCCGCGGCCGTGGATCTGATAGGCGTCGACGAAGAACGTCGCACCCGTCCAGCCAGTCAATTTCTCCAGATCCAATGTCAGGCTGGCGGTCGTCAGGCCGTCATAAACCACGCCGCGTCGTAGTCCACCGGACTGGTTACCCCATAGCTCGCTTTGCTCCTGCAAACCGAACTTGATGCCAGAATCTGCCAGGCTGGTGCGCAAACCGTCCCAATTCCCCGTCAGGGTATCGCGCTGCCAGAACCCGGCGGGCGCGCTGTCCTGCGACGAGGGCGAGGTCGCGGACACCGTGGCGCTGTCCGCCGACTGAGCCGAGGCGATGGTCGGAAACGCCAGCACCAGAACTGTCAGTAACAGAGAGGACGCCACACCGGATGCGCGTGCCAAACAGGTCGCCGGCGACTCAACTGCCATAGGGCAATCCGGGGCCGATGACCGGCGACGGAGCACCGGCAAACGGGACGAGTGATTGGAGCGATATGGAAATTACCATTTATCAGATGCCTGCGATTCAGCACGGAATAAGCAGGCGGCCGTTACGGTGGCAACCCCCTGTCCGTGACGATCGCGTGACAACGACCGAACTCGCATTCGGCCGGCGGCCCCGCGCTGCGTGGGCCGCCGGATCGGTATCAGAGCGCGGCGAGGATCGACTCGGCCTTGCTGACTTCGAATCCGCCAGGGGCTTCGACGCCGAGATGCGTCACCTTGCCGTCCTCGGCGATCAGGGCGTAGCGCTGGCTGCGCCAACCCATGCCACGGGCGTTCAGATCGAGTTCCAGGCCGATCGCCTTGGCGAAAGCGGCTGCACCGTCGGCCAGCATGGTGACTTTGTCGCCCGTGCCTTGGTCCTTGCCCCACGCGCCCATGACGAAGGCATCATTGACCGCGATGCATGCCACGGTATCGACGCCCTTGGCCTTCAGCGCATCCGCATTCTGCACGAAGCCGGGCAGGTGCTTGGCGCTGCAAGTGGGCGTGAACGCCCCCGGAACGGCGAACAGGACCACTTTCTTGCCCTTGAAAATATCGTCCGTAGAGGTCTCCTTCGGGCCGTCGGCCGTCGCGACCATTAGTTTCATGGACGGAATCGTGTCACCAACCTTGATCGTCATGGGCTGTTTGCTCCCCGCGAGGGTTTCTGAAATGCCGCACCGCAATGCGACTGGCCGCGAGTCCTAGCCGCCCTCGCTTCAGAAGTCACCCCCGGGTCATCACGCGTTCATGCTGGCGTAAGGGGGACTGTCAGCCGGTTACCCGACGGGGTAGACGCTGCGGCGCCTGGCGTGGTCTCGGGTAGCCACAGCGGCGCGCCCGCAAGGTTGGAGAAGATGGGATTCGATCCGTATATCGTCTGTGGCATTGTCGGCGCTGGAGGCTTCATCCTGGCCTATTTCGCCACTTTGCAGGGATGGTTGGCGCCGAGTGATTGGCGCTTTCCGGCGGTCAATCTGCTCGCGGCATCACTGGTTCTGGTGTCGCTGATCCGCGCGTGGAACCTGCCGTCAGTGATCCTCGAGTGTTTCTGGGGGGCGATCAGCCTGTACGGGCTGGTGCGGAACCTGCGGGGCTAGCGGTTCGATTGCATCAATCATTCATAAATGGCTGTCTATATGAGAAAGCCGACGGGGATTGTCCCCGCCGGCTTAACATCTGGAGGTAAGCCCCTATGAAAGATCTTACCCTCGTGCCGTTAGGGGATCGGGCCGGTCCGTTCGCGGGCCGGCCCACCCCAAATGGGAAGCCACCGGTCAGTCGTCAGCGCGATGGATGTCGTGGACGCTAAGGCCAGCATCGCTCTCGGACACTTCCAGCCAATTCCGGTGCCGCAACGTGCGTTGGGTATCCAGATAGCCGCTGTTCCAATGCTCGCGCATCGATGACGCGCTGAATTCATAATCCTTGGCCTGGGTTTCGTAGGCGGCTTGCTGGTAGATCAGTTCCAGAATGGTCGCTTCCGGCATGTGCGCCAACCGAACCTTCAGCGCGCGTTCGTCCGCGTCCAATTGGTCGTCGGGGATTTTCGCCAACAGTTTCTTCGCCGTCAGATCGCGATCGTGCTTCTCACGGAAATAGTCGGTGACGAGGCGGGTGCGGCTGGAGAACTGGATATCTTTCTGCCGCGCCAGCACGTCGTCCATATCACGCGGGATCATGCCGCGGGCGCTGAACAGATCGACCTGGAAAATCAACATGTGGAGGCATGCGGCATTGTCCAGCACGTGCTGCAACGGCGTGTTAGAGACAAGGCCGCCGTCCCAGTAATGATCGGTGCCGATCTGTACGGCGGGAAAAGCCGGCGGCAGGGCGGCGCTCGCCATCACGTGGTCGGGCAAGATTCTCGACTGTGTGCTGTCAAAATAGGCGAAATTGCCGTTCAGCACATTCACCGCGCCGGCCGCGTAGCGCACCGCGCCTTTGTTGAGCAGGTCGAAATCGACCAGCCGCAGCAGCGTCTCCCGCAACGGGGTGGTGTCGTAGAAGGCGGTCGCGGTCGTCGCGCCCCGGGGACTGATCCACGGGTTCACCGGGTATGGTGCGAAGAAACCTGGCTGACCGAGCGTGGTGGTCAGCAGGGCGGACCAGATGTTGATGGCTCGGCGGGCGGCGTCTCCGTCGGCGGGGAGCAGTGAGACGGGGCGTGCGGTGATGCCTTCCCAGAAATCTCGCAACCGCTCCACCCGGCGTTCGGGCGGATTGCCGGCGATGATCGCGCCGTTGATGCCGCCGATGGAAACACCGGCGACGGTGTCGGGCCGTAATCCGGCCTCATCCAGCGCCTGATAGATCCCGGCCTGGTAAGCGCCCAGTGCGCCGCCGCCTTGCAGCACGAGTGCGATGTTGTCGCAGCCGCGCGGGTGCCAAGATCTTTTCCCGGGACGCTTGGGAGGAAGCGGCGGCGAGGATCCGAATGTGTCCATGGTTTCCTTCCGCGGCACGGCAGGTTCGCGTGCGGGCGGTAGATAGAGGGTCCTATGACGGACGACAACGCTGGTTCATGATGCGGTGCGGTATGAACGGCCGCCGATAGTGCGTGGAAGGATGGAGCCATGAGTCTGAAGGGGAAAGTCGCCCTGGTCACCGGATCGACCAGTGGCATTGGGCTGGGTATCGCCCGAGCGCTCGCGGCTGAGGGGGCGGATATCATGCTGAATGGCTTCGGGGATGCGGCGCAGATCGAGGCTTTGCGGTCGGATATTGCGGCCTCCCACGGGGGGAAGGTTGGCTACAGCGGTGCCGATATCAGCAGGCCGGAGCAGATCGCGGGGATGGTGGCGGAGGCGGTGAAGACGCTGGGATCGGTGGACATCCTGGTCAACAACGCCGGGATCCAGTTCACCGCGAATGTCGAGGATTTTCCAGATGAGCGGTGGGACCAGATCATCGCCATCAACATGTCCGGTGTGTTCCACGGCATGAAGGCCGCCATTCCCGGGATGAAGGCGAAGGGCTGGGGGCGGATCATCAATATCGCCTCGGCGCATGGCCTGGTCGCGAGTGCGCAGAAGGTCGCCTATGTCGCCGCGAAACACGGTGTGCTGGGCATGACCAAGGTGGCGGCGATCGAACTGGCCAATGCCGGCGTGACGGTGAATGCGATCTGCCCGGGTTGGGTGTTGACGCCGCTGGTGGAAAAGCAGTTGCACGACCGCGCGGAGAAGGATGGCAAGACAGTCGAGCAGGAAACCCACGACCTGGTGGCTGAGAAGCAGCCGATGGTGAAGTTCACCACGCCCGAACAGATCGGCGGACTGGCGGTATTCCTGTGTTCGGATGCGGCCGCCACGATCACCGGGACTCCGTTGTCGATCGATGGCGGATGGGTGGCACAATAACATCGCGGTGATGTAGAACGCCGTCGGTCCAACCTGACGGAGTTCGCATGCAAAAGCCCGAAATCGCCCGCTTTACGGCGATGATGACGAAATCGGCCGAGCTGAAGCGCCGGATCGCGACGGAGCTTGCCGACGCGGTCATCGCGGTGGTCGACGCCTGCGAGACCAGTCTGCGTGCCGGCGGCAAGCTGATGTTCTGCGGCAACGGCGGATCGGCGGCCGATAGCCAGCATTTGGCGACCGAGATGTTGATCCGCCTGCGTGGCAGCCACGAGCGGCCGTCGATCGCCGCGTTGGCGCTGACGTTGGATCCCGCCATGCTGACCGCCTGTGGCAATGATTATGGCTACGACCGCGTGTTCGAACGACCCTTGCGTGGGTTAGGGCGACGCGGCGATGTGTTGTTCGGGATCACCACCTCTGGCCGATCCGGCAACGTCATCAAGGCGCTGGATGCGGCTCGGGAGATGGGCATCGTCACTGTCGGCATGCTGGGTGGCAGTGGCGAGCCGGCGCTGGGATTATGCGATCTGGCGCTTCTGGTGCCGGACACGGAAACGGCCCGCATCCAGGAATGCCACATCGCCCTGGGTCACGCCGTCCTGGAACTGCTTGAGGACCGTATCGTCGCTCGGCCGATGCCGTGAAGATCCTCGTCACCGGCTGTGCGGGGTTCATCGGGTATCATGTGGCCGAGGCGCTTCTGGCGCGGGGGGACATTGTCGTCGGGGTTGATAGCCTGAACGACTATTACGACGTTCGATTGAAGCTGGCCCGGCTGGATCGGTTGCGATCGCATGCCGGCTTCGGATTCCATCATCTGGATGTGTCGGACAAGGACGCGGCGGGTGGCTTGGT
>NZ_LMUJ01000079.1:34411-109919 GCF_009765975.1 Acidisphaera sp. S103
AGGGGTGGTGGAGGTATCGGAAGTGCGAATGCTGACATGAGTAGCGACAAACAGAGTGAGAAACTCTGTCGCCGAAAGTCCAAGGGTTCCTGCGCAAGGTTAATCCGCGCAGGGTGAGCCGGCCCCTAAGGCGAGGGCGAAAGCCGTAGTCGATGGGAACGGGGTTAACATTCCCCGGCCTGCTGGAAGTGACGAATGATGGGTGTCGTGGGTCCTTATCGGATTGGATCTGCGGCGAAGTTGTTCCGGGAAATAGCTCCAGCGTATAGACCGTACCCGAAACCGACACAGGTGGACTGGTAGAGCATACCAAGGCGCTTGAGAGAACGATGCTGAAGGAACTAGGCAAATTGCTCGCGTAACTTCGGGATAAGCGAGACCCATTGGTGGGCAACCATTGGTGGGTGGCACAAAGCAGGGGGTAGCGACTGTTTAGTAAAAACACAGGGCTCTGCGAAGTCGAGAGACGACGTATAGGGTCTGACGCCTGCCCGGTGCCGGAAGGTTAAGAGGAGGTGTGCAAGCACTGAATTGAAGCCCCGGTAAACGGCGGCCGTAACTATAACGGTCCTAAGGTAGCGAAATTCCTTGTCGGGTAAGTTCCGACCTGCACGAATGGCGTAACGACTTCCCCACTGTCTCCAGCATCGACTCAGCGAAATTGAATTCCCCGTGAAGATGCGGGGTACCCGCGGTCAGACGGAAAGACCCTATGAACCTTTACTGCAGCTTTGCAGTGGCATTAGGAGAGAGCTGTGTAGGATAGGTGGGAGGCTTTGAAGCCTGGGCGCTAGCTTGGGTGGAGCCAACCTTGAAATACCACCCTGATCTCTTCTGATGTCTAACCGAGACCGGTCAGCCCGGTCCGGGACCCTGCATGGTGGGCAGTTTGACTGGGGCGGTCGCCTCCCAAATAGTAACGGAGGCGCGCGATGGTGGGCTCAGGCCGGTCGGACATCGGCTGCTGAGTGCAATGGCACAAGCCCGCCTGACTGCGAGAGTGACAGCTCGAGCAGAGACGAAAGTCGGCCATAGTGATCCGGTGGTCCCGCGTGGAAGGGCCATCGCTCAACGGATAAAAGGTACTCTAGGGATAACAGGCTGATCTCCCCCAAGAGTCCACATCGACGGGGAGGTTTGGCACCTCGATGTCGGCTCATCACATCCTGGGGCTGGAGCAGGTCCCAAGGGTTCGGCTGTTCGCCGATTAAAGTGGTACGTGAGCTGGGTTTAGAACGTCGTGAGACAGTTCGGTCCCTATCTGCCGTGGGTGAAGGAGATTTGAGAGGATTTGTCCCTAGTACGAGAGGACCGGGATGAACACACCTCTGGTGCACCAGTTGTCACGCCAGTGGCACCGCTGGGTAGCTATGTGTGGACAAGATAACCGCTGAAAGCATCTAAGCGGGAAACTTACCTCAAAACGAGATCTCCCTGAGGGCCGTGGTAGACCACCACGTCGATAGGCCAGATGTATACGGACGGTAACGTCCTCAGCTAACTGGTCCTAATCGCCCGATCGGCTCGATAACCCTCTACACCATGCATGGAAATCATCCCCAGTCCGTCATATTCGGCGCCAGCCGGATGTGACCCCGGGGCGGCCTGCGGCAGTCAAATGGCCCTTCGCCATTTGACGAAAGCAAACGCACCCGGCCCAAGCCGGGGATGGCACGCACACAACACCAACCAGAACCTCGATCACACCCTCGACCCCGAGGGTGGATTGGACGACCTGGTGGCCATGGCGGGGAGCCTACACCCGATCCCATCCCGAACTCGGCCGTGAAATTCCCCAGCGCCCATGGTACTGTGTCTCAAGGCACGGGAGAGTAGGTCGCCGCCAGGTCTTCCAATCCACCCCTCTTGCTTCCCCCCGGCCCAACCGGGGAACACCCACCACCAACGCGGGGTGGAGCAGCCCGGTAGCTCGTCAGGCTCATAACCTGAAGGTCATAGGTTCAAATCCTATCCCCGCAACCAACGATTCCGACATTCCCCGAACAGGCGTTCCGGAGTTCTGTTTCCCGAGCCTCCCAACGTCCTGATGTTGGATCCAGTTCGGGATTGTCCCCAGGACGCCATAGAGCTGGGCATCGATCTCGCCTCGGTTCGGATCAGGATACAGCATAATCTTTTCGATCAGCGCGCGAATGGCTTCGGCAGCCTCCGCTTGGTCCTCCGGGCTGTGGAGAGCCTCGATCAGTCGCTCCACTTTTTTGCGGTAGATCCCGGCGATATTCGGATGGAGCTCCGGGATATCGGCCGGCCCTTGCGCCAGTAGTCCCTTCACAACGTCCTCGCGCGCTTCCTGCTCACGCATCCGATCCGTCATACCGCGCGTGTAGCCGCCCTATTCGACGATGGTCAGCATCTGGTTCAGCGTCCGCTGGATTTTCAACAATTCTATCCGATGGCCTTCGCCGCTGGCACGCCGTTCCCGATTGAGCCGGTTGATCTCCTCCGCATAAGACCGCATCGCATCGGCGGCCACGCTCGGCGCCATCAGGCGTTCGCGGAGGCCACCAGGACCCGATGCTCAAACTCCTCAACGTTGGCAACCGTGGCTGGTCGGTCGTTCGATGTGCGGGCCATGCCCACCCTGGACAGGATCGTTGCGATATGGCTCAGTGGTCCGCCAGTGGTCCGTCTTCAAAGGCGGCAAGAGGGAGGCGGGTCGATGCAAACGCAGCAAGCAGCACCGGACGAACCCGGTCCCGTGGAACGGGTCTACCGGCACCTGGTCGCACATCTGTCCGGCGCGCATGACGGCGGCCGCCTGCCGAGCGAAAGGGCGCTGGCGGCGAGGCTGCGGGTTAGCCGCCAATCGGTCCGAGCTGCCTTCCGCCGGCTGAACCAGGTCGGGCGCGTCGTGCGCGTGGTCGGCAGCGGCAGCTATGTGGTGCCGGAACCAACCCCATCCCACCGGACGCTGCCAGACGTCGCCATGCTGGACGTGCTGGAGGTGCGCCACATCCTGGAACCGACCATTGCCGCCCTGGCCACGTCCCGGGCGACCGGGGACGATTTCACCCGCATCCGCCGTCGACTGGAAGAATTGCAGCAGGCGGCTGAACCGGACATTGCCAAGCGGTTGGGCTATCTGTTCTGGCAGGACATGGCCCGGGCCACGCGCAACCCGCTGCTAGCCACGATCTACCAGCTTCTCACCGATTGCCGCGAACAGCTTGGATGGAGTCAGGCCACCGGCCTTGCCGGGGACGCCGGGCGGCAGGCCGTGCAGGCGAAACTGGCGGCGGCGATTTTCGATGCGTTGAAAGCGCGCGATGGCGAGCAGGCCAGGGTGCTGGCAGCAGAGCGGACACGTAACATGCTGATGGCGCTGGCCGATCCGGACGGCACCCCGGCCGAGGCGCGCTGGACGGCGCTGGACGTCTGAACGCCGGTTGACCCTGATCCACTTGCGGACCACAATCGCCGAAATGGTTCAATAAGAACGGCACAGTTGGAGGAAACCGAGGTGGCTCAGCAGGTCTCACCCGCATTGCAGCGCATGCGATGGTTCGCTGTGGTCCTGTGCATGATCGCCATAGCGTTGAATTACATTGATCGCTCGACCCTCGCGGTCGGCAACCTGAAAATCCGCGAAAGCTTCGCCCTGACCGCCGCTGGGATCGGCGCGTTGCAGTCGGCCTGGTCGCTGACCTACGCCTTCGCGCAATTGCCGATCGGCGCGCTGATCGACCGGATCGGTACGCGGCGCCTGGTGGGCTGGGCGTTGGTGCTGTGGTCGCTGGCACAGGCGGCCGGCGGCATTTTCACCAGCTATGCGGGGCTGCTGGCCTCCCGCATTGCTTTGGGCGTGTTCGAGTGTCCGGCCTTTCCCGGTGCGGTCCGCTGCGTGTCGGACTGGTTCCATCCGCGAGACCGAGGCCGCCCGACCGGAGTCTACACCGTCGGCGGTGACCTGGGGCGGTTGGTTGGCCTGCCGATCATGACCGCCCTGATGCTCGCGCTGGGCTGGCGCGGCATGTTCGTTGCGATGGGGGTAATGGGGCTGGCCGCCGCCGGCGGCTGGTTCCTGCTGTATCGCGATCCCGATTTTTCGAAATTGCAGAAAGAAGATCACGACTATCTCTCCTTCAATCAGGGATCGACGAACGGAGGTGATCTGCGGGACTGGATGCGCTTGTTCCACTTCCGCTCAATGTGGGGCCTGATCTTCGGCGCGTTCTGCTCCGGTTATGTGATCTGGATGTATGGCACCTGGCTGCCCGGGTTCCTGGAGATGCAGCACCATGTCAGCATTGGCAAAACCGGCTTGCTGGCGATGATTCCGCTGGCGTGCTCGATCATCGGCTCGCAGGTTGGCGGTCAGGCGACGGATTGGCTGGCGCATCGCGGCGTGGGCATCGTCGCCAGCCGAAAAATCCCGACGGTGGCGGGCTTCGTCGTGTCGGCGGCGTTCTGCACCGTGGCGGCCTATACAACGTCGTTGAACATGGCGTTGTTCGGGGTGTCCGGGTCGATGTTCTTCCTGGCGTTCGCGCAGACCGGGCACTGGACGCTCATCACGGCTGTCGCGCCGCACTCGCAATCGGCTTCGGTCTCGTCGATCCAGAACTTCGGGTCGTATCTGGGAGGCACGGTGTCGCCGCTGCTGACCGGCATCGTCGTCGATCAGACCGGGTCGTTCGACCTCGCTTTGGCGCTGGGCGCGGCGTTCATGATTGCCGGAGCGTTCTTCTATGGCGTGGTCGTACGTGATCCGATCGAATTACATGAGCCCGACGGTGTTGCTCTCACCCAGGCCGTCGCCGATTGAAGCGGGAGATACGCCATGAGCCAAACCGAACTGACACGGTCGCAGCCGGTCAATGCGGCGACCAAGATGGCGATCGCGGATTGCGACATCCATCACAGCCCGCGTGAATTTTCCATGCTATATAAATATCTGGAACCTCAGTGGCGCGACCATCTGGATCAGTTCGGGCAGCGGGCACGACAGGGCAATTACAGCGGGCCGCAATACCCCAAAAGCCAGCCGGATGCGTCGCGCCGGGATGCCTGGCCGCCAGGCGGGGGACGGCCGGGCAGTAATCTCGATTTCATGCGCACCCATCACCTTGATCCTCACAATATCGAGCTGGGCGTCCTGGCGATGATCCGGCCACATCCGGGTGGATTCCAGAACCTGGACCTGAGTGCGGCGCTCTGCCGAGCGATCAACGATTGGCAGGTAACGGAATGGACGCAGCCGGAGCCTCGGTTGAAGGCCTCGATCGTGGTACCGTATGAGGATGCACCGGCATCGGTCCGCGAGATCGAGCGCTGGGCCGGCCATCCGGACATGGTGCAGGTGCTGCTGCTGTCACGAACCGTCGAACCGTTAGGCAATCGCCGCTACTGGCCGATCTACGAAGCCGCCGGTCTGCCGGTCGGCGTCCACGCCTTCGGTTATGGCGGCCAGCCAACCAGCAGCACCGGCTGGGGCAGCTTTTACATCGAGGACATGGTCGGCCACTCGCAGTCCTGCCAGTCCATGGTCTCCAGCATGGTCGTAGAAGGGATTTTCGAGCGCTTCCCGGCGCTGCGTGTGGTGCTGATCGAGGCCGGTTTTGCCTGGATGGCATCGCTGGCGTGGCGGCTGGACCGCAACTGGCGGCGGCTGCGCGCCGAAACACCACACCTAAAGCGCTTACCGAGCGAGTACATCAAAAGCCACATCTGGTTGACGACGCAACCAATGGAGGAACCGGACCCGTCAGAGCATCTGCGCGACGTCATCGAGTGGATCGGCTGGGACCGGCTGTTGTTCGCCACGGATTATCCGCATTGGGACTACGATAGTCCTCAGACCGCGATGCCGCTGCGTCTGACACAAGAGCAGCGGGAGGCGTTCTTCATCGGCAACGCGCGTGACGTCTATACGCCTGGGTGGCGGTCATGACGATCGATTGCGATATCCACCCGTCGATCCCCAACCTGGCCGCGCTGCTGCCATATCTGGACGAGCACTGGCGGGAGATCGTGAAACTGCGCGGCATGGATGAGTTCAATTCCATCAGCTATCCCGCGCGTTCGCCCCTGACCGCTCGGCCGGACTGGCGGCCGGAAAAAGGCAAACCGGCGGCAACACTGGAACAAATCCGCGGTGAATGCCTGGATCCGTTCGGCACCGATCTGGCAATTTGCAATTGTCTACACGGCATCCAACTCCTGTTCAGCGAAGATCTCGCCGCCGCCTTCGCCCGGGCAGTCAACACCTTGGTTGCGAAGGAACTGCTGGACAAGGAACCCCGGCTGCGGGCCAGCATCGTCGTGCCGATCCAGAACGTGGGACTGGCCGTCGAGGAAATCGAGCGCTGGGCTGGTGATCCCAGGTTCGTGCAGGTTCTGCTGTTGGCCAGCGGCGATCATCCCCTGGGCAAGCGTATCTACTGGCCCATCTACGCCGCCGCGGCCCGCCACAGGCTGACGATCGGCATTCATGCTGGAAGCAGCTACCACAATCCGCCCACGGCGGCCGGCTGGCCGACCTATTACACTGAAGACTACACGGCTCAGGCACAGGCGTTTCAGACGCAACTGTCGAGCCTGATCTGCGAGGGCGTATTCAACCAATATCCGGACCTGATCGTCGTGCTGCTGGAGTCCGGCTGGACCTGGCTGCCGGCGCATCTCTGGCGCCTGACCAAGTATTGGCGTGGCCTGCGCATGGAAATCCCCTGGGTGGATCGCTCGCCGTTCGACATCGTACGCAGCAATGTGCGCCTGTCCTTGCAGCCTACCGACGGCCCTCCGGACAGTGCGGACCTGGAACGGGTGATTGAACACCTGAAATCCGACGCACTGCTGCTGTTCTCCACCGATTATCCACATTGGCAGTTTGACGGCCGCGACGCGTTGCCGTCTGGGCTGCCGGCGTCCCTGAAGCGCAAGATCATGGTCGACAACCCGCGGGCGACCTATGCGCGGCTTGTGGAGCCGGTGGCATGACCCAGCACGTCGTTGCCCCCGTCGCCGAGGTCCCGCCCGGCAGTCACAAGCTGTACACAGTCAAGGGACGGCCCATTGCGGTCTTCAAAGTGGACGGCGAATATTTCGGCATGCTGGACCGTTGCCCGCACCAGGGCGGCAGTCTCTGCGCCGGCGTGGTGTCCGGGGTGCTGGTGTCCGGCAAACCCGGCACTTATCGCCTGGAGCGAAACGGCGAATTAGTACGCTGTCCCTGGCATGGCTGGGAATTCGACATCCGCACCGGCCAGTCTTATTGCGACCCGGCAAAGATTCGCGGCAAATCCTATCCGATGAGTGTCGCCTCCGGCGCCGCGGTGTCCGAAGGGCCCTATGTCGCGGAGACTGTGCCGGTACGAGTCGAACAGGATTATATCGTCGTCGAGATGTGAGCCCGCAGGTGCCTCGGCCTTGATTAGCTTGTCGCGTGGCGTGTTGAACACGTAATGAAGTGCGATAGTGTGTCCGACCGAGACCGTCCAGAACGTGGGGGGGCAGGTCGCTCTCTGAGACGGGCGGCGGAGCCCAACGCGCCGCGACGGCATAATCCCGGTCAAACGTACCGTTCACGACGGAGGTCTGGACTTTCAGCATCAAATGAGCGCCCCGCGGAGACCAGCGCATTTGCTGTTGGGCATTCATCCGCCAATGCAGTAGCCATTGCACCGTGCTGTCGGTGATTGCCGTCGAAATTGGTTCTTCACGGCGGCGGGCTGTCGCGTAATCGATGATGATGTTGGATTGCCCCGAAACATATATCTCGAGATCGCCCAGGAGGCGCGCCACCTTGCGTGCGGCGGCAGCAATCGGCGACTTATCGTCGACTGAGGCATCTACGATAACGACGGTTTCGGCAATGAGATTCAGGGCCCGTTTGACCTGACCATGCCAGAGACGCCATCGGATTCGTTCGATCGTCTCGGCGAGGCGGGCACCAGCCTGGCGATCAGTCTCCGTGGCGTTGGGCCAACTTGTGGCCGCCTGGGCGACGTGTTGAACCCGCATCGCGACGTGGAACCAATCCAATACATGGTGAGTCGGACCGGAGCTGGCGGCTTCGCCGAGCGATCTTGGACCATCGGCACCATCGCTCAGGATGGTGACCGATATCGCTGGCGTGGCTCCCAATCCATGAAGCACACCGCGCAACTGTCGCGTCTGCGACGTCGCCTCCGCCGGCACGCTCGCGAATACGACCTGTTTCCCCTCATCGTTGCTGAGTTCTCCGAGCGAACGGCTGATTGGAAAGCTAAAGCGGTTCAAACGCGCTGCTATGCGGTGCGAGAAAACCAAGACCAACCCTGCCACAATCGTGGCGTTGACGTTCATATTGATCAAATCCGCCCGCAGGGACTAACAAAAATCTTAGAGTAATGTCATCGAACCGACCCGGACCGCGTATCGGTCCCGCCCTAGGTTCCGTTCGCCGTCATGGCACGCGTCATCCCCGGTCTGAGGAATCGATGAATAAAATAAATCTGTTCAACTATACTCTGCTTTGTACTGCCGCGATCGGTGTGCTCGTGTTCGCCCGGCCGGCAGTGGCTCAGACTGACACCCGGATCCAGTCGATCGAGCAGCAAATCAAATCGTTGCGAGGCCAGTTGGGTCAGGTGAAAGCCGATCTCGCGACCCGCGACCGAGCGCTGAAGGCGGCGCAACAGCAGGCCAGGCAGGCGCAGGAGCAGGCCGCGGCCGCCTCGGCGCAAGCAGCGCATGCGGCCGCGACGACGCCGGCTCAGGTGGCCTCGGCAACTGCGGCAGCGCCGTCGCAGCCCGACCAGCCACCGCTGGGCCAGGGGCAATTCCGGGTCGGTAAATTGACTGTCACCTTGGGCGGCTTCGCGGCGCTCGAAGGTATCGACCGCTCGCGTAATCTGGCATCGGGCATCGCCACGGGCTTCAACAGCATTCCGCTCGCCAACAGTCCGAATTACCGCATTCCGGAATACCGTGAAACATCGCAGCAAAGCCGCTTCTCGCTGCTGACCGAAGGCCAGATCGACGAGGTGCAGAAGCTGAGCGGCTACCTGGAGACCGACTTCCTGAGCGCCGGCTCGTCGTCGAACTCGAACCAGAGCAATAGCTACACGCTGCGGCTGCGCCAGTTCTGGGGCGCGTACGACAACACCGATTTGGGCCTGCATATCCTCGGCGGCCAGGCCTGGAGCCTTGCCACCATGTACCAGACCGGCCTGTTACCGCGTCAGGAAAACGTGCCACTGACCATCGATGCCCAGTATGTCGTGGGCTTCAACTGGGAACGGCAGCCTGAACTGCGGGTGGTCAAGGACTTCGATGACCACAAACTATGGGCTGGTCTTTCGATCGAGTCGCCACAGTCGCTGTTCAGCCCGTCCGGCGGCAACAACTGCCTGACCGGTGCCACGACGGCGACGGCGATCGGCGGCGGTGCCCAGGAATCCGATCAGTGCGGCGGTTCCAACGTCAACTCCATCCAGCAATACAGCGACACCAATGCGCCTGACATCATTGCCAAGGTCGCGGCGGATCCGGGCTGGGGCCACTACGAGTTGTATGGACTGTTGCGTTTCCTGGATGGCAGCGTTGCCGTCGCCAGCAACGGTTCCGGCCGGAATTTCCAAACGACGGGCGAAGGCGTCGGCGCCGGCATGATTCTGCCGTTGGTGCCGAAGATACTGAACTTCCAGGTCAGCGGCCTGATCGGCCGGGGTGTCGGCCGCTATGGCACGTCGCAGCTGCCCGACGCCACCTTCGCCCCCAACGGCAAGATCGAACCGCTAGCGGAATACTCCGTCATGGGCGGGTTCGTTGCGCACCCGACCCCGGCGATCGATATCTACGCCTATGGCGGTGCCGAAGGCGCCGCGCAGAAATCCTACTCGGGCACCGCCGGCTACGGCAATCCCGACGTGAACCTGTCAGGCTGCTTCGAAGAGCTTGGCTCGTGCAATGCGGTGACCTCGGCCATCGTGGAAGGCACTGTCGGCGCCTGGTGGCGAGTGATCAAATCCGCCTACGGCGCCGCCGAGGTTGGCGCGCAGTATGCGTATGTGGACCGCAACACCTTCGCGGGCATCGGGAACACCAGGGACAGTGTGCTGTCCCCCTCCACCGACGAAAACATGTTCCTGTTCAGCGTTCGCTATCTGCCGTTCCAGTAACGATAACATGCTGGGGGGACGGCGGCGGATTCGCACGCTCCAGTCCGCGGACCGCCGCGGCGGTTTGATGTGCGTCCGCCGTGCCAAGGCCGCGAGCGGCCTGCAGGGTGTGTTCAAAGCGCACCGCGGCGTGCCGACAATCCGGCACGATCGCGGTATCCGGCAGCACTTGTGTTGCAGGCGCCACAGTCAGGCATCGCCGTCGCACAATACCGTCGCCGGCATATCCGCCGTCACGCCGGCCATAGCGAGCACCCGCTCGAACGCGCCGGATGCAATCGCCTGGCTGTTGCATGCGAAATCGAAGCGGGACTGGCTGCCCTGAGCGCCGATCATGATCGCGTTCAACGCGTGCCACCTCGACCTCCGTCGTCTCCCCGGCCTGCAACTCCGTCACCAGCTTGACCCGCCACACCGGTTTCGCCATCAGCTCACTCTCGTCCCGTGAGCGTAAGATCTACCGTAGCCGGAACAAACCCCACAGGCTTGCATGCTCCCCCCGCCCTGTCCGGCGCCCAACATCTGATCCACCTACCAGCGTTGCCAACTCGGCGACCACCATATCGTTGTTGAACCCGGTTACGGTGTCCGATAACCATACCAGTGAACACCCCCCGCTCGGCGGAGCCATGACTGGATAATGGACGCAGGTGGATGATGAGACCTTGCCGGACTAAAGGGACAGCACGCTGGATCCACCTCGCGCTGATCAGCCTGGTCGCTGCTCAAATACTCATCGCGGGCCGTCCCCCCGCTTTCGGGGTCGAAGCTGTGCATCCGAAGGCAATTCTCAACCGCCAACTCAACGAACAGGTCATTCGTATCCCGACGGAAGAGCCGCCGGTCGTCACGCTTGAAGTGACGATCATGCACCCGAACGGACCTGGCCCGTTCCCCTTGGCGATCATGAACCACGGTGCCAGCAACATCTCCAGCGGGCATCGTGGCGATCGATACCATCTGACCAACACAGCTTTTTATTTCCTGTCGCGTGGTTATGCGGTCGCGCTGCCGATGATGAGGGGTTTCGCGGCATCCGGCGGCGAATTCTACCATTTCGGCTGCGACCTGAGTGCTACCGGCATAGCGAACGCGCAAGACATTCGGTCCGTTATCCGCTATCTCGCGGCCGACCCGAGATTCGATACCAGCCGCGTTATCGTCGCGGGACAAAGTTTCGGTGGCTGGAACACTCTCGCACTCGGCGCCTTGAATGTGCCCAACGTCGCGGCGTTGATCGACTTTAATGGCGGAATAGAATCGTCAGACTGCGATGCTGACTCCCGCAACCTGATAGCGGCTGCTGGTATCTTCGGCGCTCACACCAGGATTCCGTCTCTCTGGTTCTACGGATTGAATGACAGTATTTTTCCGGTCGATATCTGGAGGGCTATGTATGACAGTTACGTCCGCGCCGGCGGAAATGCGAAGTTGGTAAATGTGGGCGTGTTCATGGCCAATTCGCATCAGTTTCTGGCGTATCCTGAGAGCCTGCACTCTGGGTGCCGAAAATAGATGCATTCTTGGGACAAATTGGTATGCCGTCGACCGAGTTGCACGCCGGCTACCTGCCGGAACGATTTCCACCACCGACACAGTTCGCCGCGATTACCGATGTCACGGCTATTCCATATCTCTCGCAACAATCTCGCGAGATGTATCGCGATTTCCTCGAATTGCCGTTTCCCCGTGCCTTCGTGATCGACAACATGGGGACAGCCGTCAGCGAGAGCGGTGGTTTAGATCCACTTGGCCGAGCCATGGCCATTTGCCATACGCGTAAAGGGCAATGCGGCGTATACGCCGTCGATGACCGTGTCGTCTGGAAACCATTTCCCGTCGCCGGCCAACAACCGCCAGGTGATAAGTGTCCGCAAACGGCAATGGATCGCGGGGAGGCACAGCATTCTGATCGGTGCCTGCTGCAGTCGCGGCCATGGGTGATGCGATGACTCTACTCATGCCGTTATAGGAACAGTTAAGTCTGGTCGTTGCGTATCGGTTTTTCGGCTTATAGGCCGGACAGATCGTGGTGAAGCGCCTGGAGGCGGATTAGAAAATCATTCGTCTAAAGAAGCTGCAAAGTGGCATCGGGCATTGTTTGCTTTCGCCGTCGCCCCACATCATGTTTTGTAATCATCGCCAGCAAGGAGCCTGTCGGACATGAGGATTTCCCGTCTCAACACAGCGATTATCGCTGCCTCTGTGCTCTACGCGCTCTCAGCGTCAGGCCAAACCACTACAACGCCGTCAAAGCAGCCGGCCCAAGGAGTTCCACTGTCGATGGCGGGTCCACAGTATGGCAGCCACGGCGACGCGCAAAAGCAGAAGATCCAGGGAGTTCCCCGGGGGGCGACCGATCCGCAGTACGGTGGAGCGGCAGCAAAGCAGAAGACTTCAGGCGCTCCGGCATCACTGGTTGGTGGTGGGCAGTACGGCGGGGCACAAAAGCAGCAGTAAGGATCTCGGCACGGTTGCTTAAAAAGGGGTTCGCAGATCCGCCGGCCCTTTTTTGCGTCCAGATCGGGAACGATCTCCCTCGCATCACGCATAGGTGATATACTGCTTTGCAGCATTGTAACGCGTCGATTCTATCCTAATTTTAATTTAGTCTAGCGTAGATAAACGGAATCTTAAATCTTCGGAGAATATTGTGAATAAATTGTTAATCGTCGCTGTGGCGACGCTTAGCGTTGCTGCGCCGGTATTTGCGCAGGGTGTACCGGCAGGGACGAGCACGCCGGTGTACGGCTCACGGGCGTTCCCAAGCACGCCATATGAACCTGCGTTCTTCAAGCTGTTCAGTGGACACAAAAGCAATACCACGGACACAAGCACCAACAAGGGTACGAGCGACACTTCAACGCCGACGACCGGAAGTTAAGGGCTGGCCGGGGAATAAGCGAATTGTCCGGCGAACGCCGCCGGCCTCTCATCGTCATGGCGGGCGAAGGCCCGCCATCCATGCCTTGCTGTGTAGGTCTCGGAAAAGGCGTGGATCGCAGGCCTACGCCTGCCATGACGGGACTGGGCGACAGTGCCAATATCGAAGCATTTGTTTATGCACGAAGCCTAAGAAGGAGCCGGAGCAATCGCCCCGGCTCTCCCCGCGCATGATCTTAACAATCAATATGCGACAAATTGCGGTAATCCGAAGAAGTGAGCAAAGTCTATAGACACTTGAAAGCCGAGAGTAAGCGCATTCTTCGGTTCCCTGGAACTGAATGCATCGAGGAGGTTATTGGGTGCCACGATGTAATCTATAAATGGCTCGACGGTTAGCCCAGGAACCACCGCGAAGTTGTAGTCCACCTCATAAAACCACATGCTCGGCGCGTTTGGTTGCTGGTTCTGGGCGTTGGCAAAACGCGAGCCCATGATGGTAATCGTGTCATCAGGACGGGCGTTCCCGAACGGCGCACGATCATAGATGCCAGCATCAAACTGACTCCAATAAGGTGCTCCGCCAGTGTAGATGATGCCACCAGCAAACAGGGCGATGCTTTGGTTCTTGTTTGGGTCCGGCCGCCACACGGTCTTCTCCGCCTGCGCGTAGTATGCCGTGCGACCGCGCATCGGAATGCCGTTCGGGGTAGTGTAATCGGCGTCATCCCAATAGCCACCGATGTCATATTTCGCTGGATAACGAGCATCGCTTAGGCTGGTTTGATAGCCGATTTCCGCGGGCAGAAAGATGCCGTCTGATCCCTTCACATTGAAATTGAAACCCTGCTGATTAGGGTTAAGTTGGCTGATATCATCATCATATGCGCCGGTTCGAAAATAGGTGTGTGGGGTTGTCTGGACGTTGAGGAACCCACCCCATGTCGAAGCCGGAAACGCAACGCTTGCGTTGCTGAAGTACCAACTTGCCGGCTGGGCGCACAGGGGTGCCCCAACGGTCGAGCATGAGATCCCCAGATCGGAGGTTGCGAAATTGAGTGTCGGGTTTGTTCGGCCGACTTGAATATCAATCCGATCGTCATAAAAAGCCTGTTCGTAATAAAGCTCTGAAAGTCGGGCTGCCCGCGTTGGCCCGACGCCGCCTTCTGTCAGACCGGCTGAGTTCCCAGTGTTGTTGTTTAAGCTGAAGCCGCTCCGCTCATCGAACGTAACGTGCAACGATCCTCCGGTAAGCCCGAGCATTTTTTGGAGATCGAATACGGCACCGACCGAAAATTGGCCGCTTGGTCCTATGCCGGTCTTGCCGGGGACACCGCCCGAGGCCATGCCAGCTATATCTTCGGTGTAGCTGCCTGAGAGATAGATACCCTCATCCGCCAGTGACTTTCCGATGCTATTTCCGAACTGGACGATTTGCGCAACTGGACCCGTGCCAGTCAGGGGCGGTGGTATCGATGGTATCTGACCAATTGGCGGCGCTTGTGGAACGGCACTTTGCGTTGGTGATGACGTCGATGGCGGTGGTGTCGGCGATTGCGAAGGTGCGTACGGCGATGCTGATTGTTGGGCGCTGGCTGGCGTGAGTGCCCCGGCGAATATGGTTAATGAAGTGGCCATACTCAAGCAAACGGCACCCAATACGTCGCACGAACGGTGCCGAATTTTATATTCCACCTTTTACCTCCCTGCCATTCCTCTATATAGCGGAACGATCGCCAAGAGATGATCGAACAAAAAAGATTTTTGATCTATTAAAATTAGTTTTATATACTATTCATGTGTGAATATTATTTTAATTTTGATAGTCGTGGAGTACGTTCTTGTTACCATACATATCTATTATCGTACGACACCAGTAAGATGTGTTGATCGGGATAGGGGACACCTCGCGGCGCCGCCCCTCCCGCACCACCCGGCTTACGAGTCGCGCACCACTGCGGTTCGATCGGGTTAAGCGGGGTGTCGGAACATGGAGGCGGGGAAGACCAATTGAGTCGCAATAGTGGTCACGTAGGACCGCCGGGTGCGCGGACATACGCCAGTATCCAGCCGGCGAACCGGCGGCGGCCGCCACTCGGGACTACGACACGCCTCGGCGGCGTCGTTTTATGAAGCGATGGAAAGCAGGTCGTCTTCAGCAGGGTGCCCGCGGAGACTGATCGGCGACGGAACCGACTGCATGGGCTGGGCGTAACGCCGGCGAGGCCCATTACCATCTGAGCGACGGTGCCGAAGGACAGCGATCGCCCGTTGAAGCGACAAGTGTTGGTTCAACCCATTATGTGTTGGACTGGGTCCATCGTTCACGGCGGTTCCTGCGCCTTGTTTGATCGCATGATTCGCCGTTCCGATGATTCCATCGGCTCGGGTCGCGCTCTAATGTTGTGCCAGAAACAGTCGAATCTGATCGTCGCGCATTGGCTTTCCGGCCCACAGCCCGGACAGATCGCGGTGAAACGCCTGGAGGCGGATTAACAAATCATTGGTCGAAAGGCCGATCTGTACCGGAAAGCCAAATCGGTGCAGGCGGCGCAATCGGCTCAAGGTGTTCGATAGGCCTGCTCCCCCACCAAACGGCTCGAAAAACAGCAGCTTGTAATAGAATGTATGGGACGGCCGAGCATTGTTAGGTCGCAGAACGATCTCGCCAATTTCATCGATCCAGTTGACGAGATCCTCGATCCAAGAGTCGCGATCTGATGACTCCGAAACGGTCCATAGCTTCAGCAGGTGGTCGTTGATGGGTTTTTCCAGCCCCGTGATAACACGCTCAGCCTTTTTCTGGGTGTAGGCCATTTGCAGCGTCATGCTCGAGGCAAGCAGGCTATGCGTTTGCATTTCAGTTATTCCGGATTCCGTGCATGACGTAAAAAAGGTCAAGGGCGTGCGACCATTGTTTTGCTGGGCAGATCATGCGTGGACCACCCGCCGCCCAGGGCTCGCACCAGTTGCACGCTCGATCGTAACGCACGGGTCTGCAACGAAAGCGTCGCCTGCTTTGCCTGCAGGGCGGCGGTCTGGGCAACCACGACATCGAGATAGTTGGTCGCACCATCATGGTAGAGGCTCATCGCCATCTCCGCGGCATGATCCGCCGCCTGTTCGGCTGCTTCCTCCTGTTGCGACTCACGCGCCAGGATCCGGAGGTTCGAAAGATTGTCGTCGACCTGCTGGAACGCCTTCAACACCACGGATCGGTAGGCTTCCCCATCGGCTCGCAGAACCCCTCTTGCCGCGGCCTCCTGGGCACGCCGCAGACCGCCCTCGAACAGCGGCAGCGCCATTTGCGGCCCCAGCGTCCAGAACGTGTAAGGCGCGCTTAGCAAAGCCGCCTCGCCGGTGTTCTGGAAACCCAGCAGGGCGCTCAAGCTGATATCCGGATAAAACGCCGAGCGGGCGACACCGACCAACGCGTTGGCTGCCGCGACACGCCGTTCGGCGGCGGCGATATCCGGGCGGCGTTGCAGCAACGTGGACGGCACACCGGTCGGAATGTGTGGTACTGCGATCTGGATCACCCGAGGCGCGATCGAAAACGACGAAGCAGGTCGCCCAACCAAGCTTGCGATCGCATGCTCGTATAGCGCCCGCCGTGCCAAGACATCGGATGCCTGCGCCTGCGCGGATTCAAGTTGGTCCTGGGCACGCGCCATATCGATGCCGGACGCGATCTTGCCACCGTACCGGGCCTGGGTGATGTCCAGGGCCCGCTGATACGCCCCCAGGGTCTGCCGCAGCAGGTCCTCCTGCGCGTCGAATCCACGCAGCGCCATGTAATCGCTGGCAACCTGGGCATGCAGGCTGAGGCGTATCGTCGCCAGGTCCGCGGCGCTGGCCTGGGCCGAAGCCTTCTGCGCCGCAACCCCATTCCGCAGACGCCCCCAGACATCCAGATCGTAGCTGATCTGCGCATCCACGGTGTTAGCGGGGTACTGGTTTGGCTGATCCGCCGACCGCAATGGGCGCCGCTCCGACTGGCGGTTGGTTGTCATCGAAGCCCCAGTCGAGATTTGCGGCAGCAGTGTCGAACCCGCTTCCGCCACGTCGGCCCGGGCAACGTCATAGCGGGCGACGGCCTCTGCTACCGTCGGGTTGTGCGCATCGACCCTTGCCTCGAGATTATCGAGGTCCGGATCTCCGTAAGCAGTCCACCAAGGGCCGCGTGGCAGAGTTTCGGCTGGATGCGCTAATTCCCATGGCCCGGCTTCCTTAAATGAAGCCGGTATCGCGGCCACCTCTGGCGGCTTGTAGGGTGGCGCCAGCGAGCAGCCCGCCATCACCAGCAGCGGCCCCAGCAGGACGGTCAGGCGGCCTGTAATGGTCATTGGCTGGCCACGGCGATCGGCTTGACGCCGGCCGCTGCGAACGATGCGCCTGCCACACGAATCTTTTCGCCCTCTATCAGCGAATCCGGGGGGCTGTCGATCACCCGATCGGACGGCGTCAACCCGCTTATCACTTCCATTTGCGTCCCCAGGTCCCGACCAGCCCGGATCGGTGTAATCGATGCTTTTCCATCTGGCCCGACCATCGCCACCTTCAGTCCCCCCTCGCGGAACAGCAGCGCGCTTGTCGGTATTCGAACCACGTCGGGTTGCGCCGGAAGCTCAAAATGGATGTCCGCGAAGGTCCCGGGTGACAGCACTCCGTCAGTATTGTTCGCCTTGAGTTCCACGAGCAGTGTGTTGGAGGCCGGGTCGATCGCGTTCGCGGTCGTCACCACGACGGCCGGGAATGACCGGCCCGGATACTGGGGCAGGGACAACGATGCTTTCATGCCCGTGGTGATATCGGCGGACTCGGCCTGCGGCACCCGCACATAGACGCGCATCTGATGCACGTCGGCGACGGCGAACAACTCAGGCCCGATCCCGCTGCCTGCGTTGATCAGCGCCCCCACGTCGGTACGTCGCGCCGTGATGACGCCATCGAACGGGGCAACGATCCGCTTGAACGCCTCCTGCGCCTGCAGCCGTGCGACATTGGCGCGGGCGGCGTTGACTGCTGCCAGCTTGGCTGCCGCATCGCCGGCCTTTACATCCACCTCCTGCACCGAAACCGCGTCTGACTTCAGTAGCCGTTGCCACCGGCCCGCGGTCAGCTGGGCCAGCCGGTAGTTCGCTTCGGCAGCGGCCAGGTTGGCGTTGGCCTGCGCCAGTTCCTGATCGAGATCGGGCGTCTCGATCGTGGCGAGCAGTTGTCCGGACGTCACGTGGGCCCCCATGTCCTGGTACCACATCTTCAGATAACCACTGACACGGGCGTAGATCGGTGCCTGGAAGTACGCTCGCACCGTCCCGGGCAGCGTCATCTGCTGCCCGGTAACGCCGCGTTGCGGATGGATCACGTCCACCGTTGGGATCGCCTCCTGCGTGGTGATTTGCACGATGCGTTCCTCGCTCCAGCCCCGGTCCAATACGCCGTAAACCCCCGTCGCGAGGGCCGCGGTCAGCGCGCCTATACCCAGGATCAGCCGCCGGCCTCGCGCAGGTGCGGGGGCCTGGTCTACGTCAGATGCGTCTTGCCGCTCCGAAACGGTGGGGGCGGGCAGGGCGACTTCCATGTTCGTGTCTGGCATAGAGCGTTCTCCGGAGATCAGGTGTTGAGATGAGACATCTGGATGCCATCGGGCACGGTCTGCCGCCGCCTGCGTCCATGGACCAGGCCGAAGACGGTCGGGACGAAGAACAGCGTGGCACAGGTCGCCACCATCAGGCCGCCGATCACCGCCCGCCCCAGCGGCGCGTTCTGTTCACCGCCTTCGCCAAGCCCGAGCGCCATCGGCGCCATGCCGATAATCATCGCCAAAGCGGTCATCAGCACTGGCCGGAAACGGATCAGCCCCGCTTCCAACGCTGCCCGTATCGGACCATCGCCGGCGGCTAACCGCTCCCGAGCGAAGCTGACGACCAGGATGCTGTTCGCGGTTGCCACGCCCATGCATAGGATCGCACCGGTCAACGCCGGCACCGACAGTGTTGTGTGGGTGATGAACAGCATCCAGACGATACCGGCGAGGGCTGCCGGCAATGCTGTGATAATCACGAAAGGATCCAGCCAGGACTGGAAGTTCACGACGATCAGCAGGTAGATCAGCACGATGGCGCCGGCCAGACCCGCGAAAAGCTGTACGTAGGCGGTCTGCATGGTTTGCACCTGCCCGCGCAATGCGACCACGGAGCCCTTGGGCACCTCGCCTTTCGTGTTGGTGAGGATTTTCTGGATATCCGCCGCGACGGCACCCAGGTTGCGGCCCTGCGTCGAGGCATAAAGATCGACCACGGGCTCGACATTGTAATGCGAAACGACGCCGTCGCTCGGTCCCGGGGAAATAGTTGCAAGAGCCCCCAACAATTGGTTGGACTGACCGCTGGTGACCGGCAGGTTGCGAAGATCGGACAGGGTGTCCATCCGATATTGCGGCGTTTGAACCACGATCGGGTACGACACCCCGTTGGCGGGGTTCAGCCAAAAGCTGGGTGCGACCTGGCCGCTTCCGGCCAAAGTCGTCAACAGACTGGTCGCGACATCCCGCTGGGTCAGCCCCGTTTCATCGGCAAGGGTCCGGTTCACGTCGACATTCAAAGTCGGCTGATCGAATGCCTGCTCCATGCGCAGGTCCGCGACCCCCGACACATCGCGGATGGCTGATAGTAGTTTGTCGGCGTAGGCCCGATTGGCCGCCTGGTCAGGACCAATCACCTGGACATCAACCGGTGCAGGAAGCCCAAAATTCAGGATCTGGGTGATGATGTCGGCCGGCAGGAACGCGAAGCTGGCACCAGGAAATTGACTCGGTAAATCTTTGCGCAAAGCCCGAACATACTGCCTCGTGGGCCGATGGCCGGGGTTCAACGATATATAGATATCGGCATCTTCCGGCCCGATCGTCCCCGAGTTGCCATAGGCCATGTTGATGCCGCTGATCGGCAATCCGATGTTGTCAACAACCGCGCCAAGATCCTGGCGCGGAATGATCTGCCGAATGCGCTGTTCGATCTGATCGCATAACCGGGCGGTTTCTTCGATCCGGGTGCCGGTCTGGGCGCGGACATGCAGCTTGATCTGGCCCGCGTCGACCGCGGGAAAGAAATTCTGGCCAAGCCAGGGCGCCAGGCAAAAGGACAGCGCGACCACGGCCATGAAACCACAGATGAACCGGATCGGATTGTCCACCGCCAGTCGCAGCAGGTTGTAGTAGTGTTGTCGGATCAGAACGACCCCCGCCTCGAAGTGCTGTTGGAATCGGGCCAGCGGATTGCGCGATGCGTGTGAGCCGGCGTTATGAATCGCGTGCTTGGGCAACAGGTATTTGGCCATGGTGGGCACAAGCGTGCGGGATAGGATGAATGACGCTACCAGTGCGAAAATCACCGCTTCCGCCATCGGAACGAACAAATAGCGCGCCACGCCACCAAGTGTGAACATGGGAACGAACACGATGCAGATGCACAGCAGTGACACAAAAGCGGGCGTGACGATCTGCTGGGCGCCATCCATGATCGCCGTCGTGCTGTCCTTGCCCATCTCCATGTGCCAATTGATGTTTTCAATCGTCACCGTCGCGTCGTCCACCAGGATACCCACCGCGAGCGCAAGGCCGCCGAGTGTCATGACGTTGATCGTTTCGCCGAGGACCGACAGAGCTGTGATCGAGGCAAGCACGGCCAACGGGATCGAAACGGTGATAATGACCGTAGAGCGCCAGCTTCCAAGAAACAGCAGGATCATCAGGCCAGTCAGTGCGGCGGCTAGGGCGCCTTCGCGGATCACACCGGATACGGCTGCTTTGACGAAGATGGACTGATCGCCGATCAGGCTGATGTGAACGCCCGGCGGCAAGATCGATTCGATACGCGGCAACAATGCCTTGGCACCGGCGATGATATCCAGCGTCGAAGCCGATCCGGCCTTCTGGATGGTCATCATCACGGCCCGCTCGCCGTCCATCCGCACGATGTTCGTTTGTGGCGGACTGCCGTCATGGACGTAGGCGACATCGCGGATATAAATGATCGTACCGCCAACCTTCTTGATCGGCAGGTCGTTCAACGACGCGATTGCCTTGGGACTCGCGTTCAGCTCCACATTGTATTCGAATTTACCGATCTTTTCCGTCCCGGCCGGTAGAATCAGGTTCTGTGCGGAAATGGCGTTGACCACGTCCTGGGGTGACAGCTTGCGCGCTTCAAGGGCGTGCATATCCAGGTCCACTTGAACCTGGCGAACCTTGCCGCCATAGGGTGACGGAATCGCCGCGCCCGCGACCGTCGCGAGTTGCGGCCGGATGAAGTTTTGCGCCAGGTCGAATAGCTTGGTTTGCGATACGGATTTGCTGGATAGAGCCAATTGCAGGATTGGCACGCTGGACGCGTTGTAACTCAGGACATAGGGCGGAGTGATCCCAGGCGGCAGCAACTTCAACACGGTTTGGGAGGCGGCGGTCACCTGAGCCAATGCGGCGCTGATGTTGACCGTGGGCTGGAAGAATATCTTGACGACGCCATAGCCGGGCAGGGATTGCGATTCGATGTGCTGGATATCGTTCACCTGCGTCGTCAGCGTGCGTTCATAGTAATAAACAACGCGGCCCGACATGTCGTCAGGCGGCAGGCCGGCGTAGCTCCAAACCACGCTGACGACTGGGATGCGGATGGCCGGAAAGATGTCGGTCGATGTCTTGACGGCGGCCATAATCCCAAAAATCACCGTCAGGATGGCCAGAACGACGAAGGTATAAGGCCGATTTAGAGCAATGCGAACAAGTGCCAGCACGGTGGTCCCACTCCTACTCGATCGGTTCGGCCGCTAATCCGCCTGGCCAGGCGTGACGGGCCGGCCTTTTCGTTCGCCCAGGTCGGTTTCGTCGCCGCGATGACGTATCCATCGCGTGATCGGCGGCATCAATCGCTTCAATGTCCGTATCCGGACTGGTTCGATCTCGGATCGAGGCGTCGCATAGCACCGCAACTCGAAGGAACACCCGGGCTGGGCATCGCCTACGATGATATCGAAGTCATGCAATTTGATGATCGCGAGAACGATGCTCAGGCCGAGGCCGCTGCCGTGGATATGCCGGCTCTTGTCGATCCTGTAGAACCGTCGCATCACCGCGGCACGCTCTTCCGGCGGAATGCCTGGCCCGGTATCGGATATTCGAATGACCGGCCCCTCGGCCCCGCCCATTACCTCAAAGCTGACAGCGCCCCCCGACGGCGTGAACTTGATCGCATTGTCGAGAAGGTTAGCGATTGCTTCGATCAGTAGATCCCGGTCACCATGCACCAATGGGGTGGGATCGCTTTGCACGGCGAACCGGATCTGTTTCGCCTCGGCCATCGGCCCGTAAAGCTCACCCGCTTCCTGCACCATTTCGATCAGATCGACATCGCCGAAACCCGACCGGCGTTGGCCACTTTCAATCTCACCAATACGTAGCAATGCCGTAATAATAGATTGCGCCTGATCGAGTCCCACAATGGCGCGGTCGGTGACGGCGATCAGATCCTCCTTGGTCTTGGCCTTGTCCCGCCCGCGCTCCAGCAAGGCTCGGACCCTTGCAAGCGGCGTCCGAAGGTCGTGCGCGATATTATCACCAACGCCCTGTACTTCGGCTAACAGGCTTTCGATTTCCGCCAGCATGCGATTCACGCCATTGGCCAGATGATCGAAATCGTCGGCAATGTGCTCCACGGGCAGCCGTTCATGGACATCGCCTTCCATGATCCGTTCGATACTTTGATTGACGGCTTTGATGCGCCATTGTGCTTGCCGGCTGAGCCACAGGCCCGCCGCCATCACAAGCCCAATGGCAGGAATGGCGCCCAGCATCAGCGCGTGCTCTACGATATTCTCCAGGCTGGTCAGAACACGGATGCCCCGGCCAAAGACCAACATCTTGCCGTCGGTCAAACGCCGAGCTGCAGCCAGGATCGGTTGGTTGATGGAGTGTTTGGCGGTCGAGGTCAATGAAACGCTATGCACTTCTCCGTCCGCGACCAGACCCGCTGGAATGTGCCTGAGGTTGCCCGCGATCGGACTACCATCAGGGGCAAATAGCGCCGCGAAAATCATGTCCTGATCCTCATTCGGATATTCTCCGGCGGTGCGTCTGCGCACCGCCCAAAGGATCTCGTTCGTCGTGCCCTGCGAAATTGCATTTGTTTCCGCTAAAACGAAAGCGCTTATGCGCTTCCTTTCGAAGACGTTGGTTTGCCAATAAATAACCGCGAACAAAACGATGCCGGAGATGATGCATCCCGTCGAGAAAATAACCGAAAGACGGAATGCGCCTCCACGAAAAAATCTAGTTTGGTTCACGGAAATAGAACCCCATGCCGCGCACGCTCAGCAGAAGAGGTTCTTCGTTGGGGCCATCGATCTTGCGGCGCAGCCGCCCGATATGCACGTCAACCAGGTTTGTCTGGGGGAGAAATCGGTAATGCCAGACATCTTCCAGAAGCATGTCGCGGGTCACCACCCGATCTGGCCGACGCATAAAATATTCCAGGAGCTTAAATTCGCTTTTAGACAACTCGATGGTACGACCTTCGCGTTTGGCGACCCGTTCGATCAGATCCAGCTCCAGTGGACCGACCCGCAAAGTCGTCGCACGCGTGTCCAGGGGCCGGCGCAGCAGCGCTTCCACGCGCGCCACCAATTCCGGCAGGGCAAAAGGTTTGGTGACATAGTCGTCGCCACCGACTTTCAGCCCTCTTACGCGGTCGTTCACGGCACCAAGTGCGCTGACCACGAGAACAGGCATCTGGATGCCGTCCCGCCGTAAATCCTGAATAATTGAAAATCCATCGCACCCTGGCAGCAGGAGATCGATGATCAGGAGATCGTATCGTCCCCGTCGAGCCTCTTCCCCGCCCTGCGGTCCAGTCGCCACATGTTCGACCACATAGGCCCGATCGACCAGTTCGTTCGTCACTTCTTCCGCGATTTCCGGGTCATCCTCGATCAACAATATCCTGGCGCGCGATGTCGGAAATAAATGTTCCGATATGTCCTCGTTCACCACCGGGGTATTGGTATTACCGTCGAAATTCATCAGTCGAAACTCCCAATGCGCTGCCGAACTCTGTAGCCGAATATTCCCCCGCTTTCATCTATCCCACGTATGTATTTACGTTCATAAATGGCCTTGAAATATATGGAATTCATATAGTTATCGCTCGCTTTGCTCGAGCCGAGGGCCGATCCGCCGTTCCTGAATGTCACGTAGGTTTGATCCTTATCCTCACCACCAAGCCAAGCTGGGGTGTCGAAGCATTGACGGTCCATTCGTATATATTTCCGTAGTAGAATGAGTTCAGCTTTATTGGACCCAGAATTTAATGGTCGGACAATTCCACCGAAGTGTGTAAGGGCCACCCCTATATTGACAAAATCAGAGGTGTGAAAATCGAAGACCCTTGATATCAAACGGATAATATTGTTTCCAACATTAGCGAGTTACACTCGGCACTAATGCTTTGGTCGGGATGGCAATGACTTGTTCATTTTTCAGTCCGTTCGCCCGGGCGCGGAGTACCCGCGTGGTCTTCCTCACAAATAAGGGCGTCGTAGGCTGTCTGCTATTAAAGGTCATGGTACGAACTTTAAATAGGTTGTCATTTGATCGACCCTGTCTTGTAAATTGCGTGGCTCACCTCAGCAGCCCGAGCCGTCCACATGATACCCGCTCACAATGCCGGCGTTCACCATATAGGTTGTCCGACAAACCAGCATTGCCGGGGGTGGCGGCGGAAAGCCGGTGCCATCGCACCACATCCCCGGGCCGAAGCAGAAAGGGGCACCCGGCACGGTCGACCGCCGTTTGTCCTCATAGGTTAGGACAGTGGTACCGCCCGCATCCTGTGTTTGTGCGGGATCCCCCATCTTGGTGACCAGCTCTGTCACCGGTTGGCCGACGAGCGTGGCCGATTGAGCCTGGCGTTCCGCCAGCGACGTGCAACCAGCCATCGGTACCGAAATAACTAAAAGCCAAAGACTTCGCATCGTCCCGTCCTTGCGCGTCCCGCACTGCAAAACGTTGACAGAGGGTAAGCGCAGTGCCTCGCCAGCACCGCTCGTATCTCCGCATAGCTGATCAATGGTATCGGCGTTGGACGATGGCGAGGGGCGCACACAAATATGAAGGCATGTTAATTTCCCGCATGCCATTTGTTATTTTTCGGCTGTTAGCTTTTAGTTGGCAATTTGGGTATCTGATGCCAGTTCTCTCACCGCTACCAGGAACGGTTCGCCTATATTGTAGAGGAGTTGAGAGAATGAAACGCTTGATCTTGGTTGCCTTGGCCGCTATTGGCCTGGCCGCTTGTTCTGGCCCGACAATGAATGGCGGGAGTGATGTGGCAACGGCATTTCCAGGCGAACCACACATAACGCATCCTACTGGCCCGTATGACAATACGGCGAACAGCCTGGGGGGTAGGTACGTCGGTGGTGGTGGCGACGATTAGTCATCAGCCAGAATACCAAGACCGGTCCCGGGCTGGGCCGGTCTTGGCACCTATCTCGCCGGGCAGCTTTCATTGATGGCCTTGTATTGTGTCGGCTCCGGCCGTTACGGGAAGCGATGTCCATATGAGGAACGGAAGCCCTCAACCATGCGGAGCACCAACCCTGCGAACCGTGGCTATGCAGACCAATGCGAACCCAGCCGGGGATATTTTTGGCGGCTGGATTCTATATTTGATGGACAAAGCCGCCAGCATTGCCGCGGCATCCCGTGCGCGAGGACTTGTAGCGACAGCATCAGTTTCCAATCTATGGTTTTTGCAGCGGGTGAGAGTCGGAGACTCAGTGTGCGTTTATACAACAATTGTACGAACGGGACACACCTCGATCACAATCGGTATAGAAGTATACGTGCAACGCGCGGGTCGATCGGACCTCGTGAGAGTGACCGAAACTGAAATCGTCGTGGTAGCCGTCGATAGTCAAAGAATGCCCCGCGTTCTGACCGTCACCGTCTGAGTATTTTGGTTCCATCGTAAACTTCCATCGGGGACGTGCGGGTCCCGCAGAGATGACGGGCCTTATCCCGCCAACGAATAAAATTGGTTCTGATGGGGTGGACGCCCGCTCGACGGCATCGGTGTGCCAAAGTGGAGATGTCGATACCACCACGTGAGGGAGGCGCCGGTGTCATCGGCCGAGCCGTAGACCACATACTGCATCCATCCCGCCCCCGCAAAACGCAACCCTATGCCACAGCTCCATCTCAGGCGACCAGACAGTGTGGCATGGGCGCTGACGTAACCAAAAATGGCGCAAAAGAATAACGCTTCCTTCAATATTCATTGTGCATTTTTTAATCGAAATTGGATGTCTCGACACAACCTTATGGAATGCAGCCGCGTGTTGCCTTCCCGGATTTGCCGCGGGGGCTGCGGGTTTAGTATAAAGGAGAGATCACTATGACCAAAATCATCGCGGCATTGACCGTGTTGACATTCGTTCTCGGTCCGGCGGCTTACGCCGATGCGTCGATGGCGGATTCGCCCGTGTCCGTTTCGACCTCCGTCATGCCAAACACACGCGGCAACATTGCCGCATCCAATCCAAACGTGCCCGGTGCTACGGGCAGCACAATCGTTCGTGGGAATACCAGCACGATTTCCGAGGATGCCAAGGCCACACGACAACAGCAGACGGGCGCGTACGGCGGCTGAAGTCGCCAGCCACTTGCCGAAGGGCTCGTCACCATCGGGCCTTTCGGAAGCGGTGGCCTTGCTATGATGAAGGAAATCCCCATGCTTCGATCATTTTTGCTTTTGGCGTTGATCGTCTGTGTGACGTGCCCCGCGAAGGCTCAGCAAGTGAACGCGACATCGCCGCCACGAATGATCGGCAATCGCACGAACGGATTCAGCTACCAGCCGTCACCCGGCGAAGTCCGGCCCAAGGAACAGATCGCAGGCGTCCGACCATCGAGAGCCAGTCAAGCACTGACGAATCAGACCCTGAAGACCCTCGACCGGACACTTCTGCATGATGAGGGATTGCGTATAAGCAATGTTCCCGCGTTCGTGCCTGACCATTAGTATAGCCGCTGGAGAAATACTGCCATGAAAGGATGGTACAAATGACTACAATAAAGTGGATGGTACGCTGCATAGTCGCCGTCGTCATGGTTGCGGTATTATGTGGGTGTACCAGCTATGACACATCTCATGGAGAGCACGCCCTAGATACCCCGGACCCCGGTGCCTGGTATGGCCAGTGACGGCTCCGTCACAAAGTTGGCCGACTGATTCGGTTGGCTTAAGATTTGCCGGCAGCGGCCGCGCTGGGTTGATGCACTCGCCGCCGTTGTACTGGGTACCGCCGTCGCACGCGGCGGCACGATGACCGCGGCCTCAGGCTGGTGGTTCGCCATAGCATGGTAGACGCCATCACTGCAGTCTGGGGCAATGGCCAAGTCGAGGGCCAGATCAACAAACTGAAAACGCTGAAGCGCGCGATGTATGGCCGGGCGGGCATCACCCTTCTGCGAGCCAGGATGTTGTCACTGAAGCAACTCTGCGAACACACAGTTTGAGGAAGACCCACCGAGAGTGAATCAGACCCGGTTTAGATGCCGCGCGACAATGGGACGTCGTGGCGGGCGCGCGGTTACTTGCCTCACAATGTGAGGTCAGTGGACAGTAAGAGGTTCTTGTCACCGGCGACCCTTTGTGGGTGATTTCCGGGCGCATCCTTGACCAACCTCATAGACGGGCGTCGTGCGACTGAAGTCGAGGTGACGGTCCATGTCCTCAACCGCATGCTGGCGCTGGGACGCGCGAACTCTGTCCGCATCCTCTGACCTCCAACGCCGGTTGGGGGCCTTGCGTGCACACCTCTGATCCCAGCATCACGCTGGCCTACCGACGTCCAAAGTTTTTCACGAAATCATATGGCAACGGTAAAGCGACGCACGTTGTGCTCATTAAGTGATAGTCCGATACCAGCCTGCTCGGGCGCAACTAGTTCACCCTCTTCTAGCTTCGGCATGTCGTCCAGGATTGCTTCGGACCGCGGTACGTATTCGACCATATGGCCGTTGGGAATCGCCGATAGCATGTGGACATGCCATTCCGGGAGTACGTGTCCGCATACCAGAATGTTGCGGGCCCGAGCCATGCTGGCGACGTGTCGCCAGGGCGTAATGCCGCCGACGCGAGCTAGATCGATGATCACCACGCCGGGTGGGCTTTCTTGGAAGAGGCGTTCAAACTCACTCAACAAATAATAATGTTCACCAGTCGCAATCGTTACTTGCAGCACGCTGCTGAGGCGCGCCAGGCCAGCGATGTCCTCGTGATCGATGGGATCTTCCAGCCAATGAATTCCGGCTTCTTGCAGTGCGTAGCCGGTGGCAATGGCTTGCGGTACGTTCCAGGTTTCCGTGGCGTCCACCAGGATTCGCGTGCTCTCGCCAACTGCTTCGCGCACAGCGCGCACCCGACGTGCCTCATTCTGGGGCAGTGCTTCATGCCCGATACGCAGTTTCACCGCAGAGAAGCCCCGCGTGACATGGTTCGATGCGGCATTCCCCAATTCGTCCAGCGAGAGGTTGTACCACATACCATCGCTGGCATAGGATGGCAGCCGATCGCGATAGCCGCCGAGTAGGCGATAGAGCGGCTGGCCGACGGTCTTAGCGGCAAGATCCCACTGCGCCATGTCGAGTGAGGAAATCGCGAAATTCACCATGCCGCCGGGTCCAAATCGCCCGCCGACTTCCATCAGACGCGCCCAGGTCGCTTCCATCTCGAACACCTGTCGACCGATCAGAAGTTGCCCAAGCTCTCGCGTCGCGTGTACCAGCGCACGCACCAATGAATCGTTCAGCACCACCACATAACCGAAGCCGACTGTACCATCGGCAGTGGCAACGCGAGACAACACGTGCCAATAGGAGTCGACAGGCTTGCCGGCAGCCACGTACGGCTTTTCCAGCGGCACCTTCAATAAGTCTATCGTGACCGAATTGATTTTCACATTCTTCTCCGTCCCGATTGGGTGACTGTGATTTACGACGAACCGACGCTGATCCAGGGCAATGCGGCCACCACGAGCAGTCCGACCAACACCGCAAGCAGATAGGCCCAGATACGCCGCATTGCAGCGTCGGGGGAGACCCGCGCAATAGCGCACGCAGAATAATAGCCGACCCCGAACGGCGGTGCGAACAAGCCAATCCCCATCGCCAGGATCACCACGATCGCGTAATGGACTTCGTTAATGCCGATGGCACGGGCCTGTGGGAACAACAGCGGTCCGAATAGCACCATGGCTGGAATGCCCTCTAACACGCTGCCTAGCACAATAAAGGCGACTATCGAGATGGCGAGAAAGCCAAACGCGCCGCCTGGCGTAGTGGCCATGCTTCGTGAAAGCTGTTGGGAGAACCCTGACTGCGTCAACGCCCAAGCCATGGCCGTTGCCGCGCCTACGATCAGTAAAATCGCACCTGACAGGCTTGCTGTGTCCACCAGCATCGGGTACAGGCGGCGCAAGTCGAAACTACGATAGATCAATAGGCCGACCACGACGCTATAGACGATCCCAATGGTGGAGACCTCGGTCGCGGTGGCAATGCCACTGATCACCGCACCGCGAATCACAAAGGGCAATACCAGGGCAGGCAGTGCCGCTGTCAGCGCCTTCATGATAGCGGGCAGGCGCGCGCGCTCCACGCCCGCAGTGTTGTCATGCCGGACGCGATGACGTGCGATCACCGCGAGGGCCACCGCCAATACGGCAGCCGGCAGCAGACCGGCAGAAAACAGTGCCGCGATCGAGACGCCGGTCACTGATCCCACGGTGATCAGCACCAGTGACGGTGGAATCGTTTCACACATTGCGCCAGACGCAGCGAGCAACGAGACGAGTTCACCTTCGTCGGAGCCGCGCCTCAGCATTTCCGGGAACAGCACCGGCACAACGGCTGCCATGTCGGCCGACTTGGAGCCCGAGATGCCGGCAACGAGATACATTGCGCCGAGCAGAACGTAGTTCAGCCCGCCGCGCACATGACCCAGTAATGCGGCTAGAAATGCCACCATGGCGCGTGCCATGCCGGTCATCTCCACCAACATACCCAGCAGCACAAACAACGGGACTGCAAGCAGGATGAGGCTGCTCATGCCATCGTCCATGCGCGCCACCACAACCGTGAATGGCGTCGACGTCACTGTATCGAGATAGGCGAAGGTCGCCAGGCCGAAGGCGAACGCAATCGGTACTGACAGCAGCACACCTGCACCCAGCAGCAGCACGAAGAACACCAGCAAGTTCCAGTTGTCGGCGTCGGCCAGCGCATCACCGCCAAGCGAAAACAGCACCCAAACAGAGGCAACGGTGATGATGCCGAATCCCGCATCCCTCCAGCCGAGCCGGAGCAGGCGCGCCAGCGCGGTGAACAACATCATCAGGCCAGCAATCGGGAAGGCAGCTGTCCGCAATGCGTCATGCAGCCCAAGCGAAGGTGAGACTATTGCCCACTGGTCACCAGTGTAGTCCAGCGAAGCAGGTGTCAGCAACAACAGAAATGTCGCGCCGGCGGCCGCAACGATCGCCTCGGCGCGCGCGCGCCAATGCGGAGTGAACCGCGCGACTACAGCGGTAAGACACATATGCTGGCCGCGTTGCCAAGCGATGACACTGCCGAGCATGGCGAGCCACAAGAATAGCGCACTGGCCAACTCGTTGGTCCATCCGAGTGGATTTTGCAGCACATAGCGAAAGATCACACCGAGCAGCAGAGTGACGACCTCTGCCAGAACCAGAACGGCGGCCAGCAAGCCGGCAACACGTTCCAGTACCCGTTCGATTGCGAGGCTGATGACATCAGCGCTGGCGACCGCTCGGCCAGCGGCGGTGCTCACGCGAGCTGACCGGCGTATTTCTCCAGCAGCGACCAAGCCTCTTTGCCGTATTTGGCCTGGAAATTCGCATAGTAGCCGGCCTTGCGCAGCACCGCGCGGAACTGCTGGGGATCAGTGTCGTTTATCGCCATGCCGTGCTTCTGTAGATCAGCACGAGCCGTCGCGTCCTGATTGACCAAGTCACTACGTTGTCGCAACGCCATGGCATCGAAGTGCGTCGCCATGAGCGTCTGCATATCCTCGGGGAATTGCTGGAAGGCGCGACGGTTCATTAGCAAGAAGAACGAGTCCCACATATGGTTGGTGACGGAAACATATCTCTGTACTTCGTATAGCTTGGAAAATTCTGCGACCAACAGAGGCACCTCGACGCCGTCCACCACCTTAGTCTGCAAGGCCGAATAAACCTCGGTCCAGTTCAGGGGCGTCGGCGCGGCACCGAGGTCCTTGAACGTGGCCAGCTCGATTGCGCTGTTCGGTATCCGGATGGAGAACCCTTTCATGTCGTCCGGTGTACGAATGGCTTTGGTGCTGCTGAACACCTGGCGATAGCCGTTGGCCCAGCCCTTATCGAACACTTCCAGGCCGGCGCCACGGATCGCCGTGCGCAGATAGGTGCCCAGATCGCCGTCCATCGCCGTCCAGGCGTCGGTGTCGCTTTTGAAGGCGAAGGCCAGACCGTAGATTCCTAGTACGGGAATCAGCGATTCCAGGATTGGTCCCGAGAGGGCCAGCATTTCCAACCCACCCGAACGGAGTTGCGACAGCATGTCCATCGCCCCGCCCAATTGATCATTGGGAAAAACCGTAATGCGGAGCTGTCCGTTC
The DNA here is from genome assembly GCF_009765975.1 of Acidisphaera sp. S103. Classification (GTDB taxonomy): domain Bacteria; phylum Pseudomonadota; class Alphaproteobacteria; order Acetobacterales; family Acetobacteraceae; genus Rhodopila. The sequence goes on from NZ_LMUJ01000079.1 coordinate 66,156, forward strand.
GAGTCTTTGGAAATTTCGTCCGCCGCCTGCTGCAAGCGCGAATTCAACGGATGCAGGTCCGTCATATCCGTTGCTAGCTTCAGCCGGTAGCGTGGCGCAGCCATTGCCCCTCTGCTACCAAACATCGCCGATGAGGTCGCGGCAACGCCGCCGCGCAGCAGCGTCCTCCGCGCCAGGGCAGATCCCGCTGGTAGGCCATACTGCTTACTTGTCATTCGTCCCGCCCCCTTGGCCACCTCTGCAACTCAAGAGCAATTTCGTCGGGAAGTCATGTCATGGATGATGTCGAATTCTGCATAGCCGCCGCCTGTTTACGTTATACCATGCAGATCGCGACGGGTGGCTTGTTACGTCCGCAGCCGGTTCCGTCAGGGCTCGCGCTACGGCCCTTTCGACGGCAAACTGGCCCGAATCCGTGGGATTGAGGCGATGCGTTGCATTGGGTGCGGTTCGATCGCTGTTTCGGAGCGGCCGGGAGAGCATGCAAAGTCGTGGGGGCTGTCCTGCTGCAAGAGAGCTTGCATCTGGCCACTCGCAGTGGCGCGGCCAAGCCAGGGTGCCGCAAACCACCTGAGAATATCTCGTCCTACACCCACCGAGCTATACCTCACTTGCACCGAGCGCTGAGAAAACCCGATTGATCGCTCAGGGGCGCCTCGCCGCCAAAAGGCAACCCCAACTCAGGAAATCATGATCTCAGTTGACGATGGACTAGTTTCGGTACGGATGCGACCCTCGCGTGCTGCTTGGCGGAAACGCTCATAGTCCTGTTCAACTTGGTCGGCGTAGCCGACAGCATATTCCTGCAATGCATCGTCGAATACCGGGCTCGCTCCGAGATAGCCGGAGATCAGCGGCGCCTGTCCTGCCTTCGCATGGGCGCGCGCGAGTGCCTCGCTGCAAAGACCGCCGTATCGTGTCAAGCTGTCGGCTTCGTAGACCTCGATATGCGCTGCGCTCTTCATGTCGTGCAATTGCCGGACGTAGAAGTCCCGGCCGCCCGGCCCGCGCGCCCAACCCAGAAAGATATCGCTCGCTGCCTGCATCAGGCGTAGACCCGTGACCACCCGCTCTCCCTGGTGCTTCTGGGGCGAGCCTCCGGTATAGGGTTCCAGGACCGATTTGCGCGCCTCTTTGATCTGCAGGAAGAGCGGATCGTCGTGCTCTCCGAGCATGAGGGCTATCAGGCACCGGGTACCGACACTGCCGACACCGACCACCTTTACGGCAGCATCGACATAGCGGAAGCGATCGAACAACGCACGATAGTCTTCCCGCAGTGTGGCGGAATATTTTGCCAGAAATCCGCGCATGATCTCATTCGTGTCCGAATTGGACGGATGGAACAACAGCGGCGGCTGATCGACGATCCGCGGGCTGCCGTCAGCCATCGTGGTGATTTTGTGGAATACATGCTCCGAGGTGTGACGCTGTGCCTCTCGGATGCTTGCCTTCACAATCGACATGTTCTTTTGTTGCTTGCGTGATCGGTCGAGAAGATCGGTCGCCGTGATGTGGGAATACCAGACCGCCAGAGTCGATTGGTCGGCATATTCGCGCATCGCTTTGCGATAGCGGCCGGCAGCGGTGACGACCATTTCCTTGGCGATCGTCGGGGAAAATCCGCGCCATCGCGCCGCGAGCACCAGACTGGCGGCAAGGCGTTTGACATCCCATTCCCATGGCGCCGGAAAGGTTTCGTCGAAATCGTTGATGTCGAACACCAACTCTCGTTCCGGTGAGGCAAAGCTGCCGAAATTCATCAGGTGGGCGTCACCGCAGGCCTGTACTGTGATTCCCGAGATTGGCGTGTTCGCGAGGTCCGCGGCCTGCACCATCGATGAGCCACGATAGAACGCGAACGGCGATTCCAGCATGCGCGAATGACGCAACGGGATCAGCTCTTTCATCCGATCGGCGTTCGATGCCTCGATCAATGCGACGATGTCTCGCCCCTTCTTCGCGATGCCAAGCTGCGAATGTGAGATCCGAGGCGTCGCTTGCCGCAATGTTCGGCCTTCTTCGATGCGGCTCGCGGCCGATGCGGTTTGCCGTACGGGCGGTGCTGGAAGTTGGTCGGACCCAACGGCTAATTTTTGCGGTTTCGTTTTCATTCCTCTTTCTCCAATCTGTTTTACGACCGCATAAATTGTTCGGCGGTTGTGATTATAGGCCGTCGGACCGGGGATTGCGGCGTCATTGATCCAGCCGTCATCGCTGCCGGCGTCAATGGAACGACGGCCCTGAGCAGCGTGCCGCCGTTCTGCCCGGGTTGAACGGTCAGTCGCCCTCCCAGTTCATCCAGACGCTCTCGCAGTCCCGCCAGTCCGACGCCCAGTGCCCTCTGGTTGCAGGTGGATGACGCGACGGCACGCATAACGGCGCATGATGGACCAACGCCATTATCGACGACCGTCAGTACGATCTCCTCGCCGCATTCGCCCGGCATCAGTTGCAGATCGACATCGATCCGGCTGCCACCGGCGTGGCGATGGGCGTTGCCGATCGCTTCCTGGGCGACTCTGAACAGCGCCATTTCGACTTCGCGTGGAAAGAGGCGCCGAGATATGTCATGCCCGATCTTCAGATCAAGCATGACGTCGCCGCGACGTGCGACGCAGTCTACGTACCACCCCAGCGCGTGCGCCAATCCGGCGTCATCCAATAAAGGCGGATGCAGCAGATAGGACAGCGTCCGGATTTCCCGCAAACTCAACTGGATCAGCCCGAGCGCGTCCCTCAGTGCCTCGGCGGCCTTGCGTGGCAGCTTGGTTCCAAGCCGCATGGCGCGTTCGGTCGCGAGCGAGGCGCCGACCAGGTTCTGCGCGGTGGAATCATGCAGTTCACGCGAAATCTTACGCCGCTCCTCATCACGGATACGGATCAATTTTCGGGGTAGCTGCCGCAGCACCTCGCTGCAGCGGCGAACCTTGGTCACGTCCTCGCATACCAACATCAGAAACCGGCCATCGCTGATGTCGAGCATCGTCGCGCGCAACTGGAACCAGCATTGCCCAAGCGGGTAATCGATGCGAAATTCGTCGCGTGCGCCTCGAAACAGTTCGCGCAGACCGTTGGCAGTCTCGTCTGATACGGGATTGCCGGCATTGCCGGCATCGCACGCGGCAAGATAGTTCGTCCCGATTGGCAATGTGGGGGTGGCGTTTGCCTGCCAGGCGGCGTTCATCGCAAACACCGCACCGTTACTGTCCAGCACGAGAACCTGCGCTGCCAGCGCATTCAGTATGGACTGGAGCGTGCCCGGCACGTTGACAACGCCCATAGCGGGCGGGTGACGTTCTGTGACATTGTGCGTCCTGCCGATTGAACGATGGATGCGTCCGGTATCGGGTTGCCGTACCGAAGCAAGGGTGCTTTTCAACCGCCGAATTTCCCGAGGTACGGGCAGGACTTCCTCGTAATGAAGCGCATCACCCGATCCGGCACAATTGGCGTAATGCTCCGTGACCCGGTTGGCGAAGTCTCCGGTCATAAGTGCGCGCGGTGTCCGGCCGCTGGTATTCTCGGTGCGCCACCTGGTGGCCTGCTCATAGTTGGAATCAACACCATCAAGGCTAAAGATGTTGCAGGGCCCGATGCGAACGGCAACGTAGCCAGTACGATCGGATAGTCTGCGGCCGGCTTCATGATCGGCCGCCTTGGCCGGCCCCGCGAACAGCGAAGGGTCGCGGCTGTCATGCCATACCAGCAGAATGCCATCTGCGATATCATGAACCCGAATGCGTAGATTACGATTGCCTACCCGTACATCGACCGCACTTGGGCTAGCCAGGTGGGCCACGGCGAGTTCAAGCGCCGGTGATTCGAGGCCCGGGACCATCCGACGCCAGTCCTGTCCGATACGAGATGCAAACGAAGACACAAGACCAACAGATGCGGCGTCAATACAGAGAAAGCGGCCAGCCGCGTCTACATCAATAACGCCCATCTGACGAGCGAGTAGTGGTTTGGAATTTAGATCAACACGCGTTTCGTTGGATGCGGGCATGACAATAGTCATAACACAACCCTTCCCCGAAATTATCTTTTATCCAGTCTCACGGACTCGTCCGCCGCTGAATAACCTGACACCGAAGCATATCGTAAGTTTGGGCGTCGCAATCCGTTCCACGAGCACCCGTCGCGAACCATAGTTCCGGCCTTGTTGTTTCGTCACACATATGACACCGCTGGCGCGCCGACTCTGCTGTGCCAGAAGGCCGTATGTGCCTTGAGTCCATACAAAACCCTTATGGCCTGTACAGTCAAACCCTTCCTGGGATCTAAGGCAATACCCTACTGGCGAAACGGCCAGAGAAGGCAGTCTACTTTGGCAGCGCACGGAGCGGGATTTTTTCAGGAGATGTCACAGAAGCGTCGAGATGATAATTCAGCCGAGTAATTTCGCCATATACGTTTGGGATTTACGGCGATTTTGGCAGCATCACAGGCATGACTGCCTTTGGCAGGCGGCGAGATTTTTTCGAGAAAAATTAATAAAAATTAGGCAATGTGATGAGCATCTTGTCCCTATTGAGAAAATATGGTGATATTTTCTTTTTACGATTGTCAAATATACTTTCGTCTGCGGCAAAAGAACGAAACTGACGGTTCGGCTGATATCAGCCATTGAAGGCGGAATTCCTGATCGCCCAGCGATTTATCGAATTCAACCTGCGTGAACGACTCCTGTCGTGATATTTTTCTAGTTCTACTTGGTTTACTCCAATAATAGAACGCCCGCGTGGCCGCTGATGCCGAACGATTCAGGCGAAATAGGACCGCCCATGCTCGAACGATCGTCCGCTCTCGGCTTCCAATCCACTAACCCTGTATCATCCCGTCATGATTCCCGCCATCGGGGAACCCTTCTTCCCAGGGATCATCCTTTACCAGACACTACGAACAAAATGCCTTCGCCGTCGGCAGATGGTGCATCTCCGCCCTCAGGCACCATGATCTTCAGCACGAATTACGCGGATGGCCGTGATCTGCGGAATAGCGCCTCCGCTGATAATGACTCAGCCGGGTAGACCCCGACGAATGTCGGCCGAGAAGCTTGCATCAATCTGAGCGTCCGGCGATCGCTGAATGAGGCTGCGGCGTTTTAGCACCGCGAAAGGGAATGCCTGATCCAGCAGCCCGAGTTGATAGGCGTATTGATCCGCGTAGCCGCTGACCAACACCTTCCAGTTCAGGGGGATCCCGCCCGCCACCCTCGCCCGCAATACGACGTTGGTGGTGCAGTTGTTGACCAGCGTATTATAGAATTCCGGCGTTACGGCCAGACTGGCGATACGATCGAGATAACTGAGAAACAGCTGCCGCTTTTCCTCGGGGGTAGCGTTAACACGATAGAGATAAAGCCGCTCCCGACGAATATCGGTGCGCACGCCAATCAGATCCCGCTCGTCGGCGGCTACATAGATCAGCTCGTAGCGGCGGAATAATCCTCCGATCACCGTATACGCTTCGCCCTTCTCCCTGCGCGTTTCCACCGAAATGGCAAGGTGCCGTCCGTCGCTGAAGCCGAACGAGAGGAAGACATGCGCGATGGCGTTACCCGACCAATAGGAACTGACCATGTCTACTTCGTTCAGCCGGTCGAGCCGGTACTCGGCGTCGTAGTAGGCGGGTGCGACCGAACCATCCTTTCCATACGTCGCATTGCGCACATTCATCAGCAGCACACGGTTTCCATCCACCACCGCTCGAGCTTGGGTCGCGTATTCCGGCTCCCAATCCCGATCGTTGGATGGCGACAATTGAAGCCACCAGATAAGGACGCCGCCGAACAGAATAAGCCCGAACACCCGTGCGACACGGCGCGGCAGGATAAGCAGGTTCGCGATCGCCGTAACGCCAACAATAGCGGCCAACGCTGATGCAAGCCAAGCGGGGCCGCGTGCCGCATAGGCCACGGCCAATACGCTCCAGGAACCGGTGCCAATCAGCAGCAAAGTCCAGACCCAGATGCCAACCCACCGCCGCCATTGCAGGGCGCCGCCTGTCCGCGTCATTTTGATCCAGGCAGGGCAGCACCGCACGCTTGGCCGCCACAGACGGTGGCGAGCTGCAGCAGCAGGATCCGCTGCACCTCCGCGATCGTCAGCGGGTTGGACTGCGTGGAATGACCCGACCGATGCACGACAAGCTCGGAATCGACGCCAAGGATATGCGCGCTTTGATAACGGACGACGCCGTCCTCGCCGTTCTCCGGCGGGCCATCGCCGAGAATGGGAATAATGGAATGGGCATGCACGCCCGGCACGATCGGGGTGGCCGCGAGCGCCTCGAGGAACGGGTTCCCCGGTGTCATGCCGAACGTGGCACCGACGCGAAAGGAGGAGGGATCAAAGGCCAGCGCGTCCTTGTTGCCGGTCAATATCTCCGCTGTGGCCTTGGTCACGGTGAGCGGCAGCGTCACCAGCCGTGCCGCGAGATGGGCCAGCGACCATCCGGCGGCATAGGCACCGCGATGCGGCGTTGAGATGAAGATCACCCGGTCCACTTGCGGAAGCGGGGTGGGAAACATCGCATCCTGGAGCATCTTCCGGGAGGACTGATCCAACGTCAGCGCGCTCAGCGGCCGCCGGCTCAATTTGTTCCAAAGGGCGTCGCCGGGATCGATCACCTGCATTTTGACCAGCAGACCACCCTGGCTATGGCCGATCAGGACCATATGGCCCAATGCCGGATCGGCGGCCGTCCCGCCCAGGGCAGTGGTGGCCTGATTGATTGCTGTCCGCAACTGCGCCGCTGAATAGGGAATCGGATTGCCGGTCGCATAGGAAAACAACCAGAATTCAAAGTGATCCCGGATCCTGGGGTCTTCCATCAGATCGTTCACCATGTCGGCCCAGCGGAATGGGCTGGAGGCGGTGCCGTGTACCAATACAACCGGCATCCGACCCTGCCGGTGCGGCTCTATGGCCAGCAACTGCGGCCGCTTGTTGTCGAACGCGGTGCCTTCCAGGAAGCCGCTGATCTCGGTGTTCCAGAGCTTTGTTTCTGCCAGGCTGATCGCGGCTGTCGCGGTTTCATCGTAGGCAAGCGGCACCTGGCGTCCGCCCAAGGTTACATTGGTGTTGTCGAATTTGTTGTAGACGGTCAGCGTCGCATTCAGGTGGCTGGTGGCCAGTTGTTGGCGCGGCGTGGGGATGCGCAGCAACAATGTCGCTGGTACGCGCAGCCGCGGCGCGACGACAAAACCTTGCGGTGCCATCGGCGGGGCCGAAACCCGAGCCGCCATCGCGGCGCCGAGGCCGGGGGTGCGGTACTGGTTGATGACCCCCTTCACTTCCAAAGTGCCGGTCGGCACCAGGCCGGTCACGCGGCGCCCGCCCCAGTCCAGGCTGGCCTCATCCATTGTGACATCGAGCGTGCCGTAAGGCAGACTATAGGCGCCGGGCTTCAGCGCCGCCTCGTCGTCGCCTGCCTGCGTGACGGCGGCGGTCAGCGACATGTTGTAGAGATCGCAGGCTTGCCGAAACCGTGGATCAAAAGGATCGGGCCTATTCTCCGTTCCATCGGGAAACAGGAACGCGTAGGCATAGACGGCGGCGGCCATGTAGCGGGGACGCGACCCTTCGCGGCGCGCGGTGAGGTAGCTCAACTCGGCAAGAGCGAATAAGTCCGGCCACGCCTCCGGGCGACCGACCACCTGGCTGTGCAACGCGGCGATCGTCTCATCCGGATATTGGTCGAAGGAATCGGCCAGGGCGTGCCGCCGCAATGTGGTGCGCGTCTCCACGCTGAGCCCATTCGCTGACAACGCGCTGCGATTGGCGAGGCGGTAAGCATCCCGCTGATCCAATGAGGTGACATCCAGCGGCGGCGAGCACGCCGATAGCAAGGCCAGTGCCAGCAGAACAGTCAGGCGGAACAACATTGCTCACAATACCTCACGCCGTGGGATCTGTTGTTTTGCTGAATCGGCCGAACATGATGGCTACGGCAGGCGTGGCGATCATACGAACACAGCGCCGCGGCGTACGAGGCTTCATGACATGCGGACATCACACCCCCTGCTGCCGGTCGGGAACAGGACGATAGGGCCGTACTGGAGAGGCCGGTATCGGGTAGACCCTGAAGCCGTCCTCGGGTTTACCCCTAGGGGCTGAGTCGACAGGCTCGCAAATACGACCACGAGCGGCTGTGGGTCTTGTCGCAACGACGATATTCTTGGGGGCTAACGGCAACCGGGCACCAGTTTGCCCGTTCGGGCAGCACTTTTTCTGGCGAGTATGCGGAATTCACCTGATTGAGGGGATGGCACGACCGCGGCAGTGTTCCTCGATGCGGATCGACAATGACGATCTTTCCATTTCGGAGAAACTCATGAACTTAATCATCCGGACATCGTTGATTTGCTCTGTTTTTGGCCTCGGCGCCGGAGGGGCGGCATTCCCAGTCGCAGCCCAGCAGCCGGCCGTACTGAGCCAAACATTTGAGACCACCGCGACCGTCGAAACCGTCGACGCCAAGACCCGCCAGCTACTGCTGATGACACAAGACGGACATCTGCTAACCCTGATTGCCGGACCACAAGTCCGCAACTTCGCCCAGATCAGGTCGGGTGACCGAATATACGCCCGTTATGAAAGTGAGCTGGCGGCCCGTATCGGCAAACCGGACGAGACCATGCTGACAGACCAGGACCTTGTCGGTGGCGGCAGGGCTGCCCGCGGCGCCAAGCCGGGCGGCGAAGACGATCTGGAAGTCCGCCGCAAGATAACGGTATCGGCCATTGATCTTGAACACAATTTACTGACTTTCTCGGATGCTGGTCAAGTCACTCATGTCATTCAGGTGCGCTCGCCGCCGATGCGGGCGTTCCTGCGCACGCTGAAGCCAGGTGACATTGTGGACGTCACGTTCCGTGAGGCCGCGATGGTCGAGGTGGAACCGGCAAAATAGCAGGCCGTGGCGCCCGCCAGTGGGATGAGGCGGGGCGCCACCCCCGGGTTATACCCGATCCCACAAGTGATATTGGTATGGTACACTGACTCGATGAACGCGCGGTCATCCAGCTGGAGCGCTGATGCGAAACGTCCTGTGCGTATCCTGCTCGCTGACGACCATGACGTCGTCCGGCAGGGACTTCGCCGGTTGTTGGAGGAGCATCCGAACTGGACCATTTGCGGCGAGGCCACGAATGGGCGCGACGCCGTCAGCATGTGCTTGGAACTGATGCCGGATATTGTCGTGCTTGATGTCAGCATGCCGGAACTGAACGGGCTGGAGGCGACGCGGCAGATCTTGAAAGCGCGTCCCACGACAGAAATCCTGGTGTTCACAATGCACCAATCGGAACAACTGGCTCGCAACATGCTCGCTGCCGGCGCCCGCGGCTACCTCCTGAAGTCCGACGCTTCCCGCAACATCATCGATGCCGTCGCCTCGCTCGCGGCGCACCGGCCCTATTTCAACATGCGCGTCAGCGAAACCATTCTCGCTGGCTACCTGAGTGCGATGAAGGAAAAAGACTCGACGGTGAAGCGCGCCGGCGATCCGCTGACGTCCAGAGAGCGAGAGATCCTGCAATTGCTCGCTGAGGGCCGGTCGAACAAAGAGGTCGCCCGCCGCCTGTCGATCGGGGTGAAGACGGTGGAGGCGCATCGCGCCGCCATCATGCGCAAGATCGGCGCGAACTCCATCGTCGATGTGGTCCGCTACGCCGTTCGGAATCAGATCGTGGAGTTCTGACCGGCAGACGCTTCGCCGCGTTCAAGAATGCCAGGGGAAGCGATATGAAATTCCTAAGCCACAACGAAAGATCGGCAATCCAGGTGTCTCGGGCAGCCGCCAGTTTCGTTATCCTGTCGGGATTGATGCTACCGGTCGTGGCCTACGCGGATGACGTACAGGATCAGGCCACGATCGCTGCCGACGCGAACGCCGCCAACAACCCGCTTACGCCGAAAATTACCCTCAACCTGCAGGACTATTTCCTGCCGTCATTGAATCGCGTGGACGGCCGGTCGGCCAATCAGGGGCTGCTGCGAGGCCTGGTGCCGGCCGATCCCTTTGGCGTGCCACAGTTGATCCGCTTCACCCTTCCGGTCGCGACAAATCCGGGTTTTCCGAACGGGACTAACACTGGCCTCGGGGATTTGACACTGTTCGATCTGGTGGTGATCCCGGTGAAGCCCGTCCTGTTCGGCGTGGGTCCGCTGCTGGTGGCGCCGACGGCAACCAACAAGAATACTGGCGCGGGCAAGTGGCAGGCCGGCGTCGCCGGGGTGGCGGTCGCACCGCAATCATGGGGCTTGGTCGCTGCGCTGGTGACCTATCAGCACTCGTTCGCCGGCGACGACTCCCGCCCGGTCGCCCAGTTGATGACCTTTCAGCCGATCGTCACGTATAACCTGCCGAAAGGGTTTTATCTTCGGTCGAGCGGCACATGGACGCTCGACCTCGGCAACCATACCACCGTCATCCCGGTCGGCTTCGGCGTCGGGAAGGTCTGGGCTTTCGGGCACGGCAATACGTTGAACGCCTTCGTGGAGCCGCAGTATTCGGTCATCCATAGTGGTGTTGGTGTGCCGGTGTGGCAGATTTTCGCCGGGCTCAACTTCCAGTTCGCGATTTAGCGGACGATCGCTGGGGGGTTGAGCGGAGGCAATGCCGATGGCACCGACGTCGAGGTTTGCTGCAGCGTATCTTCTCTGAACCGCCGCAGCGTCATCAACAGTGCCTGGCTTTGGGGTTCCGACCAGGGGCCGGCGACTCCAACGAACAAAGTATCGAACAGTTCGGAGGACAGTTGCATTGCGGGCACCCGCGCGCTGACCGGCAGACGGTCACGCCACACGGTAAACGCACGATAGATCAGTCGGGCATCCGCCCCGCGACACGCGTCCGAAAGATCACGAAAAGCTTTCACTTCCGATCGCATCCACCGTTGGTGACGCTCGGTCCGGACGGCACGCGCCCAGCGGAGGGCGCGAAGAACTGCAACGATGAGCAGAACCATCCCCGCGATCGCACCGGCGCTCTCGATCCATATGGTGGGGCTCCGCAATGCCCTCCGATTCCAAACCCACCGCTTCGCAAAGGCCGGCGCAGCAGCTACGGCGACAGCATGACCTTCACCGATGGCTCGCTGCAACGTCCCCGAACTGAGCTGCCACCATGGTTGCGTCACATCGGGTAGTGCAAACTGTCCTGCCGTCTCGAAAACGTAGGTCGCTCGGTCGATTCGGTGCCCCACGACCTGACCGCGTTCGGCCGTGTCGTTGCTCACCGGAGGATCGGTGTAGACGCGCACACCGGCAGGCGCGCTGAAGGCGAGGTCACGCATAGCGAGGCTGGGTATGTCGCTGGCCGAACGCGTGATGGTGCGCACCAGGGCGTCGCCGGCCTTGAATAGACCGTTCGGATCAGGAGACCATTGCTCCTCCAGGGTCAGGCTGTCGGTCGCGACGACGGGTTGCGACGCATCCACCCCAGGCGGAATGGCGATTTCCGTATGAGTTGGCTCGCCAACGACCGAACTGGCTGGGTCGCCGTTCGCATCGAGCAATGTGACAATCGCGCCGGGTACGACCAACGTTCCGCCGCGCCTTGGGTAGACCGCGAATTCGAAGCGCTGGCCGACATAGTTTTCGCCATTGATCGAGTCACGCATCGTGACCCCCTGGGTCTCGAACCGGAACACCTGTGCGCCCGCGACGTCACCGATCGCGACGCGGGGTGGCCAGGGCATCCTGTCGCGAAACAGCACGTCCACAAGCAGCCGAATGGGCTGACCTATGACGGCACCCGCGGTCGGACTCATAGCCGTGCGGACGACCACGTTCCCGGCTGTTTGCGAGCGAACATTGGCCGCGGCCAGAACAAAAATCAAAGCCAGAAACAGCGCCTTCATCGCTTTTGTGCCTGCAACTGAAAAACGAAGCGTGCGCGCAGGAAATCCGCGGGCCGGGTTTGCACGCGTTTCAGCCACAGCATGCGGATCTCCTGGTCGCTCATCGGAACCGTCGCATCCGCGGTATCCGGAGGGCGCTGATCCTTTTTGGTCTTGTCGTAGACCACCGAGTCGGGCTTCTGGTGCATGCCGTTGGGGTCAGCGCCCTTCGCGCGCACCCGGTCGGCCCGCAGGCGTGCGATCTCGCGATTGGCCGCGGCGTCGCTCCAGCCGGCGCGCAACGCTAGTGCCCGATCGTAACGCCCCACGGCATCGTCGTAGCGCCCAAGCATGACCAGCGCGTTGCCCTGGTCGTAGGCGGCTTCCGCTGTATCCACGCCGCCGAAATCGCCTGCTGCGTCCTTGAAGTTGCCGGCCTTCATCAGGGCGGCACCGATCCACATGGGATCGAGAAAGGTCTCCGCTGCGTCCGCGTACCGCCCCCGGTCGAATAGCCGACGGCCACGCTGATCCGGCGAGGCCCAGATACCCGCCCAACCGGACCACCAGGTCGCGGATGTCAGCGCAAGCAAGCTCACGCCTAGCACCACGCCAAACGGAACCAGCTTCTTCATGCCAGCAACCAGCCGCGCCGGAACCAAACCAGCGCCAGCAGGGCGATCATGGGCGTTAGCCAGTATCCTGCCTCCTCCCACCGCTGGCCTTCACCCGCAGTGGAAGGTGGCACACCGCCATATTTCAGCCGGCGTGCGAGTGCCGTCACGTCGGCTGTATCGATCGTTGTTGTCACAAATTCAGCGTCCAGCGCATCGGCGGCCGCCAGCAATGTCCGATCGGCATCTGCCTGCGCCGGCGGACGCATCGCGAACAACGTCACCGGTGCTTCCCCGGTCGAGCGCAATTTTTCAAGCTGATCGCGCGCCACGTTATCGGCCAGCACGACGATGGAACCGCCCTGTCCTGCCCGCCGCAGGACGTCGTTCGCCAGGGCCAGCGCGCCCGCCAGGGTGTCTCCCTCGCGTGGCATGATGTCGGGAGACAGCGCACCTGCCATGGCGAGAACGACAGATTTGTCGGACGTCGGCGGCAGGACCAAGTGTGCGGACCCGCTATAGGCGATCAGACCCACCGGTGCGCCGTCTCGCATACCCAGAAGATCGGCCATTTTCTGCCGAGCCCGATCCAGGCGGGTCGGCGCCAGATCGGTCGTCAGCATGGATGGCGTCACTTTCAGAACCAGCATCGCCGGCCGTGCCGCATCGGCGAACGGCGATGGCTCCTGTCGAAACGTCGGACCTGCCATCGCGATGATGGCCACCAGCCAGCCAGCCAACAGCACGTCGCGAGGTCTGATACGGCTGCCAACGTCCCCCCGCACGATCAGATGCCGCAACAGGTCTGGATCGATCGCCCGCCGCCACCTCTGTGTGGTGTCACTGGCCCGACGCTCCAGCCACCATAGCGCGACCGCGACAGGCGCCAGCAGCAACCACCAGGGGCGCAAAAAGTGGAAAACGGTCATATCGGCGCTGCCACTTCACGCCGTCGCGGCCATCGCACCAGGCGTGACGCTCGCGCCAACATCGAAAACAGGGTCAGCGCGGCCAGCGGCAGCCAATACAGTTCGGTTTTCGGACTGAACGTGACGGTGTCTACCTTGCGGGTCACGATCGTATCAAGCCGACCGTAGATCTTGGCGAGTTCATCGCGATCGAGCGCTCTGTAGTAGCCGCCGCCCGTGGCCGACGCGACGTCGCGCAGCGCAGCCTCGTCCAGCTTGTCTTCGCCTGCCGCGGTCGGATCGCCGATCGCGACAGTATAGATGACGATGCCATGATCCTTGGCGATCAACGCCGCCTGCGCCGGCGGAACGCTGCTCGCGGTGTCATTGCCGTCGGTAAGTGCGATGATTGTCTTCGCCGATACCGTCGAGGAGGCGAACATGTTGACGCCCAGTCCGATCGCGTCGCCGAACACGGTGCGTGGGCCGGCCATCCCGACCTGGGTTTCCCGCAGCAGCATGCGGCACAATTCGAGATCGCTGGTGAACGGCACCAGTGTGAATGCCGAACTGCCGAAGACCACGACGCCCACCCGGTCGCCTTTGCGTCGGGTCAGGAAGTCGTCCAGGACCTGCTTCACCGCGCTGAGGCGATCGATCTTCGCGCCTAATGCGCTGGTGAAATCAACGGTGTCCATCGATCCGGAAAGATCGACCAGCAGCAGCAGATCGCGCGCCGGTGTGTCGTGATGGATGGGCGGCTCGATCCATTGCGGACGAGTCAAAGCAGCGATCGCCAGGCCCCAACTGACGCACACCACGATCGTCCGCCATATGCCGCGCCGGCCGATCACAACACCTGCGTGCGGTTGTTGACCTGTCAGAGCCACCAGCCGACTGAAGAACGGCACTTGCACGCCCGGCCGGCTTTCTGCGTGAGCCGGCAGCAGCCAATAGACCAGCAAAGGCAGCGGCAGACTTAGCGCCAGCCACGGATAGGCGAGACTTAGCATGACCCGTCATTCCGGTGATGATGGCGGATCCACCTGCGCGCGGCTGCTGCTATCATGTCGCCATCAGCCGACCCGTCGAACCCCGGCAGCGGAAGCATCTGTCCGAACACAGTGCCTGGGCCGGTTCGATCGAGGAATGCCAGCCAGAAGCGGCCGCTGAGGGATGCGACTTGCTCGCGCCCGAATGTCACCAGAGCCACGCGCTTCAACACCGCCGATACATCCTGCGCGGTGGCGCTGTCGCGGATGGGACCAATCGCATCGAGTTCACGCAACGCCTCGCGGCGATAGGCATTGTGGCGATATCGCATCATGCTTCGCGCCAACACCAGCAATGCCATTGCCAGCAGCGTAAAGCCTACGATCCACCAACCCAGTGCCGGCGGCCAATAAGGCACAGCCGGCGGCAGCACGATGTCGTGCAGATTGGCGAGGTCAGCCGGATCAGCCGCCATGCCCAGCTCCGCGTGCCCGAGCGAGCCTGCGTCCAAGCAACTGCCGAAGTTGGTCCACCACGTCGTGTTCGGTGGAAATTGGCAGGATCGGAATGGCGCGGTCGCGGGAAAACGTTTCTATGCGATCGCGTCGCGCAATGAAATCCGTGGCGAACCGCGCGCGCAGACCGTGGGCTGATGTGTCGACCTCGATTTGGCTGGCAGCATCCGCCATGACCACGTTGCCAATGTCGGGAAGCGATGCTTCGAGCGGGTCATGAATGAAGATGGTCAGGACGTCGTTGTGTGACGTCATCCTTGTGACCAGTTCGACGGTTGTTTCATTGGCGCCGAATGCGTCGGTGATCAGGCAGATCAGCCAATCATGTGTTGCCAGGCGGGTGGCTCGGCGTAGTGCATCGTTCAGCAGGTCGGGTTCGGCGGCCTTGTCAGCGCCGATCCGTAAGGCCTGGTTTTGCCGCGCCAGGGCGCCGGCGATCTGCCGTACTGCGGTTTCGCGGGCGCGTGGTCGTACTTCGACGATATCGGATTCGGAAAAAATGATCGCGCCGGCGCGATCCCCCAGTGAGGTGATGCGCCACGCTGCAAGTGCTGCCGCCTCCGCCGCCGCCACCGACTTCATGGCGTGCCGGCTACCGAAGAACATCGATAGCCGCTGATCGACCAGCAACAGGACGCTGCGATCACGTTCTTCATTGTAGATGCGGACATGCGCACGACCAAACCGAGCGGTTGCCGGCCAGTCGATGGCACGTGTGTCGTCACCTTCGACGTAGGGGCGCAGTTCCTCGAAATCGAGGCCACGACCACGCACCCGCGATGCGTGCCGCCCGGCGAGCAAGCTGTGTACCGGCTGGCGTGGCAGGAAGCTGAAACCCGTGGCGCGATGCCGCAGTTTCAACAGGTCGTCCAGCGTCACGTAGGCGCGCGCCGGTTCGCTCATCACACCGCGACCGCCACCTGCCTGACCAGCTCGTTGATCACGTCGTCCGTCCGGACGCCATCGGCGCTGGCTTCGTAGCTGAGCGAGATGCGGTGGCGCAGGCAGTCGTGAACGATAGCCTGCACATCCTCCGGTAAGACATAGTCGCGTCCCTGCAGCCAGGCGTACACCCGTGAACTACGGTCGAGCGCCAGTGATCCGCGCGGGCTGGCGCCGATGGCGATCCATCGCCGCAGCTTGTCGCCGAATTCCGCCGGCCGGCGTGTGGCAGCGATGAGGGCGATGATGTAGTTTTCCACGACCTCGGCGGTCTTGATGTGGTCGATCTCCTGTCGGGCGTCGAAGATGACCTGCCGCGGGAGCGGTGGCGGTTCCGGCGTTCGAGGATGTTGCGATTGTTCATCGCGTACCAGGCGCAGCACTTTGATCTCGTCCGCATCGGCGGGATAATCGATCATTACGTGCATCAGAAAGCGATCTTTCTGCGCTTCCGGCAGCGGATAGGTGCCTTCCTGTTCGATGGGATTTTGCGTCGCCAACACCATGAACAGATCGGGCAGGCCATAGCGCTGACCGGCGACTGTTATCTGACGTTCTTCCATCGCTTCCAGGAGTGCCGATTGCACCTTGGCGGGCGCACGATTGATTTCGTCGGCAAGGATCAGATTGCCGAAGACCGGGCCCTTTCGGAATTCGAAATTGCCGCCGCGATAGATCTCCCCGCCGGTGACATCGGACGGCAGCAGGTCCGGCGTGAACTGGATACGACTGAAGTCGGACTCTAACGCGCGTGACAGGCTCTTGATCGCTCGGGTTTTGGCGAGGCCAGGCAGGCCTTCCACCAGCACGTTGCCGTTGGCGAGCAGCACGATGACGATGCGTTCCACCACGCGTTCCTGGCCGATGATGGACTGGTTGACCCGCCGCTGAATTTCGATGATGGCCTCTCGCGGCGACATATCGTTGCTCATTTTTGAAACGGATAAATCACTTTCCAGTCGCTCTTCATGTCGACCACCAGCCAGCCACGCTTCGGCGCCTCGTCCAGAGCCTTGTCGAGCTTGCCGATGGACGACGTCCGGTCGTAAGCCCATTCGCGCGCCGCGTCGGTGTGATGCACGATCATCGCAAAGTTCGGTCCGTCGTTCAGCGTGGTCCATTGCAACATCTGCAGGTCGCCATCGGAATTGCCGGCGGCGAACACCGGGCGGCGGCCAATGAACCGATTGATGCCCGCCGGCTTCCCGGGGCCATCGTCGACAAATTCGATCTGCGACAGTTTCAGCAGTTCCGGCTTGTCCCCGACCAGCCTGTACTCGACCTTGCCGCTTGATCCCACCACCTGCTCGGGTGGGATACCGTAGATCTTCTCAACCCAGGGGCGCATGAATTCGACGCCGCCGCCGGAGACGATAAACGCCTTGAAGCCGTTCGCGCGCAAGTATGCCAACAGTTCCAGCATCGGCTGATAAACCAGATCGCTGTACGGCCGATTGAAGCGGGGATGCCGAGCGGTGCGCATCCAGTCCGCGACGTCTTTGCCGAACGCGTCGACGGTCATCCCCGTGTGTGTGGCGGCCATCAGTTCCATCGTCCCTTTGTCGCCCAGGGCGGCGAGTGTGGCATGGTCGCCTTCGAGAACCGCCTTGTAAGGCTGCTTGTCCTTCCAATCCGGATGATCTTTGCTCATCACCCTGATTCGATCTAACGCATATGCGAACTGAAAATACACCGGCTGCTCGGACCACAGCGTTCCGTCGTTATCGAATGTCGCGATACGCTGTTCGACCGGCACAAAGTCTGGGCCACCCTGCGTCGTGACTCGCGTCACGAAGGAGACGATCGCCTGCTTGGCAGGGCCATCGTTCCAGGATGGCAGTGGATCAGTCTGGCCGAAGGCGGGACCGATGCGGGGAAACGCACCGATCGCCGCCGTAAGCCCCAGCAAGGTAGTTCGTCTGGTCGGATGGTTGAACACCGCTTTCTTCCCGGGGTGGTACCAAGGCTACTCCAGACCGCGTTTCTTGAATGATTCGTCGATCTTCTTGTCCACGGCCTTGCGTACCTGATCGATGCTAAAGCTCGCCGGGCGCTGGCTCGGCGGATA
Source organism: Acidisphaera sp. S103 (assembly GCF_009765975.1). Classification (GTDB taxonomy): domain Bacteria; phylum Pseudomonadota; class Alphaproteobacteria; order Acetobacterales; family Acetobacteraceae; genus Rhodopila. The sequence goes on from NZ_LMUJ01000079.1 coordinate 84,047, forward strand.
CGCAACGAATGTTTCCAGGAAGGCCGCGGCTTTCATTTGTGCTTCACCAACCAGAAAGCCATTTTTAGCCATCCAATCATAGTATTGATCGGAAGTGATATCGGCGCGCTCATAGGGGTCCATACGCAGATTGAACAACATTGGAAGACGCAAGCGCGTGAACGGATTGGCCCAGATCAGCAAATTACCAGGCGCGCGCTGTTCCTCGAACACGGCCTTGAAGTTGCCAAACCGCATGGCAACGAGATCGCCGTCGTCATTGAAATAGTAGAACTCGTTTCGCGCCCCTTTGGGCTCCTGGCCGGTCAGGTAGGGCAGCTGGTTGTAGCCATCCAGGTGGACCTTGAAATTCGCACCGGTCGGCGGCACCGACCAGCCGTTGAGCAAGCGGTCCTTGACCGTTGTATCGCCGGCAGCCGCCAGCAATGTCGGGAACCAATCCAGCCCGCTGAAGATATCATTCGAAACCGACCCCGGTTGGATATGCCCCGGCCAGCGGATCATGCACGGTACGCGGAAGGCGCCTTCCCAGTTGGTATCCTTCTCGCTACGGAACGGTGATACCGCCGAATCCGGCCAGGACCACTCGTTGGGACCGTTATCGGTGGTATAGATGACGATCGTGTTGTCGGCGATCTTCAGGTCGTCCACGGTCTTCAACAGTTTCCCGACGTCGCCGTCGTGTTCGACCATGCCGTCCGCGTATTCGTTGCCTGGCATACCACTCTGGCCGCGCATGGATGCGCGAACATGCGTGAACGCGTGCATCCGCGTGGTGTTCATCCAGCAAAAGAACGGTTTGTTCGCTTTAACCTGGCGATCCATGAAGTCGATGGCAGCCGCGGTCGTTTCATCATCGATGGTTTCCATCCGCTTTTTATCCAGCGGCCCGCTATCCTCGATCTTACCGTCGGCAAAGCTGTGCAAAACACCGCGTGGAGACATGGCCTTCACGAACGCGGGGTCGTCTTTCGGCCAAAGCTCGCGCTCAGGTTCTTCCTCGGCGTTCAGGTGATAAAGATTGCCGAAGAACTCGTCGAACCCATGGTTGGTCGGCAAATATTCATCCTTGTCGCCAAGATGGTTCTTGCCGAATTGCCCTGTCGCATAGCCCATCGGTTTGAGTGCCTGCGCAATGGTTATATCTCCCTTCTGGAGGCCAGCCGAGGCGCCCGGGATGCCCACTTTGGACAACCCGGTCCGCAGCGGCGTCTGACCGGTGATGAAGGATGAGCGGCCCGCCGTGCAGCTGTTTTCCGCATAATAGTCCGTGAACAGCATGCCTTCTTTGGCGATGCGGTCGATGTTTGGCGTTTTGTAGCCCACCAGTCCAAACGTGTAGGCGCTGATGTTCGATTGCCCGACATCGTCGCCGAAAATGACCAGGATATTTGGCTTGACGTCGGCCGAACCCGACGTTGGGGGTTGAGCCTGACCCTGCGTTTGCGCCTTTACGGTCCCTCCGGCGAACGACGATGCCAAGGCAGTACCCACGGCAAGCATGGCACGCCGGCCGAGGCGCGAGCGCGGCTGATCTCTATCGTTTTGATCCCGGTCGTTCATGGCTGTTCCTTCCTCATTATGCAACGGAAGCCGACATGGCTGGTGGATGTGTCGATCGGTTCGGCATGACGGGCAGCGGGCCGGTACCGGCGGCAATAGTTTGGCGCGCATAAATGCGAGCCGCCCTTCAGCACCTTGCGTGGAATAGCAACGTTCGGTTGCCTGGAATCAAGGCTTGCCTCTTCTGGCCCGCCGCGCGGATTGACCGGCACGCAACACGCCTTCGGTGCGTCGTCGGGGTGATGGGTGGACCACCAATCGCTGGTCCATTCCCAGACATTGCCGATCATATCGTGCAGTCCATAGCCATTCGGCGGAAAAACACGCACGGGCGAGGTCCGCGTGTAGCCATCGGTGGCCAGATTTTCGTGCGGGAATGTTCCTTGCCAAGTATTCGCCATCGGTTGGCCGTTGGGCGTAAATTCTTCGCCCCAACTGAATTCGGCACCGTCCAGTCCACCGCGAGCGGCGAATTCCCACTCGACTTCAGTCGGCAAATCCTTTCCCATCCAGGTCGCGAACGCCTTCGCATCGCGATAGGCGACGTGAACGACGGGATGATCGTCCAGGCCTTTGATCGAACTCCCGGGGCCGTAGGGCCGTCGCCAGTTGGCGCGGAAGCGGAACTGCCACCATTGACTCCAGTCACGTGGATCAACCGGATGGTTCGGTGGCGAGAACACCAGTGAACCGGCTTTCAGCATATGCGGCAGCGCACCCGGATAATCCTTCGGATCGGGTGGGATTTCGGCATAGGTGACAAAGCCGGTCGCTGCGACGAAGGTGGAAAACTGCCGGTTGGTGACGGGGGTTTCGTCCATATGGAAGCCATCCACAGTCACTCGGTGGACAGGACGTTCCTCGAGATAATGGGTGTCGGAGCCCATCCGGAACGTGCCGCCGGGAATCCACGCCATCGCGACATCGGGTTTTTTCCCTATCGCCGGTCGATGTCGTGTCTTGGTGGCTTGCATCACGCGCACATCTCTCCGGAGTTGGTGCTTACCTTTGACCGGTCGGGAACAGCAAAGCCTGCGCATTTTCGTGATGCGGCGGCGCTGGCGTGATCACCATTGTCAGCCACAGATTCCAACCGTCCGGCCGGTTCTGCGCCGCGAATTCCTTGTAGCCCTTCAGGTTGATGTAACCTTGTGCGGCCGAACCGATCGGAAACATGTAGCCGATCTGCGGTCCGATCCCGAGGACCCGCGATTCAAAACTGCCGAGCGTAGCGCCGGCCCCGCCGTCGGGGCTTATTTGGGCGTACACGTATCCGACTATGCCCACGAGAAACTGCTTGCTCAGGAACTGAGAGGCGCCCCAGTCCAGATGCAGGTCAACACCATTCTGGTAGTGGGTAGTCATATTTTCAAAGTTATAGGTAAGACCGAGCGCCGCGGAGAACTCTCGGCCGGTCGCGGGATTGAGATAGGTGTAACCTCCACCCCCATCGATCGCGGCGTGGCCAATACCCAGATTGGCAAGCCGATTGGAACTGTAATTGCCAGCCGGAATATCGCCGGTGACATAGGTCATGAAATTGTTCACGCCTTTATTCCATTTCAGCGCCGCCTGCGGGATCAGATCACCGAAGCCGCCGATTTCATCGCTGCGGCTTCCCGAGATTGATCGCCCGAACGGACCGGTCAGTGTCGCGTCGACCGACGCCGTCGAAGCCCCGGCAATCCCCAGAAGGCTGACCGACAGTTGAGCGCCTATGACCGGCGTCGCGAATGTATAGGTGGGCCCAAATGCGGCCAGGTTGGCTTGCCCGCCGAGCCCACCAACGATTTTGCCGCCTAGTTCGAACGTCTTGCCGCCGCCGGCACTCAGCGACGTATAGTAATAAAGCGCGGTGAACGATGGTCCGGGCACGCCGGGCACTGCCGCGAGGCTGCCGTTCAGGCCGGGCAGCCAAAAGCTGATACCGCCTTCATCGGCCGACGATGGTGCAGGGCAAATGAGCGCCGCCGCGACCGCCAGCAACGAGGCCGCACCGTATCGTCTCGCTCGAACAGACATAGCCCTGCCCATTGTGCTCGCTCCACCGCTTTTGTCGCGCGGGACGTCGTCCCAGTTGATCGTGCGGCTCGGGCAATGTCTTCGGAGGCTTCCCGATTGGCCATTGGGGTTATCCCTCGGATCACCCCGGAAATGCCTGTAAAGCAACGATGCCATGGAGATCGCGTCGCTCAAATCAGCAAGTGTAGGAGATGCTGGCCGATTACACGCAACGGCACCTCGGTCGCGACCAGCGGCAGCCCGGGCAATGCCGCCGGAATAAGGATAGCGATGATGTCCGCGCGGTCGATCGGAATAAATTTCATCTTGCGGACCATCCCGAAGCTGTTGCCGAGATCCGCCAACGACTGAATATCACCTGTTCCGAGGAGGGGCTCGTCCGTCGTCGCGGCGGCCGGTATCCATTTGCGGTCGAACGACTGCGTGTATTGGCTGGCCAGAATGCCGTATTCCGCAAGGCCGCGGTGTTTCACTTCCATCAGCCTCGGGCTAAAAATCAGCAAGGGACCGACGAAGATGATGATCGATAAGGCCATGAGCGTCACGCAGACTGGCCAATAGCTGTCGAGCCTGGCCCCGGTGGACAGAACCTTGGTCGCAACCGACGCTGACACCCCCGCGCTGAGCGCCAGCATGATGCTGCCAAACGGCACGACGGCCTTGCCGAGGAACATCAGACCGCCCGCCCCGTCTGGGTGCGTCGGCGTAAGCAGTAGATCGATCTTATTGAGCTGCCACAGAAATTTCGTCCACACCATCATGCGGTAGATCCACCGCAGTAACAGAAACTGAAAGATCGGCGTGCTGACGAAGATGTACCAAAGGCCCGCGAGAGAATACGGACCGTCCATCGTCGGCTGATACCAGGTCCCGTCACCTGCGCTCAGACCTTTATGAACCGTGAGCCAGCAGGCTAAGCCAGCCACCACGACCAACACCACTTCGGCGATCCGCGAATCCCGCAGGCGTATCGCGTCAGTGATCGCGTCCGAAAAGCGTTCGATGTCGCTGTCCTCAATCAGGCTGGCCGCGAGGAAGTGGTTAACGGTATTCCTGATGCGCCGTGCGATCGGGATTTCCGCCAACACCAATATCGGCAACGCAAAGAGAAAGCGTACATGCGTCGCGTAATCATAGACGAATGGCAGCACCAAACCGTGAAACGCGTCGCCATCAGCCAGAGCAAGCAGCGCGAGCGGCAACCATGTCACCGCCATCAACGCGACGGCGAACGTCGCACCCGCCCGCGCCGACATCGGCGGACTTAATCTGAGGCGTCGCAGCAGGGCTGTTCCCGGGCCGGCCTCCATCAAGCTCAGGATGACGGCGGACTCGCTTTTGAGCGCTTGCGTTACGGGAGCCCGCGTCATAACCGCCAGCGTCCACGCTGCCAGAGATCGACCGACGTCGCGGGCCGATCCATGAGGAGAGTGTCAGAGAGCCACCTCATGGTTATAACTCCTTTTGGCCGATCGTCGCGGACACGAGGCTTCGCCATCGGACAATGTTCCGACCCGGTGACCTGCATGGATATCCGTATTTTACCTTAGGTCGCCTGTTATCAACTCCCTGGTGACGTATTGACGGCTGTGTGCGCCCGCCAAAATCGGCGACGTACGATACGTAATCGGCTTGTCTTGGCATGACACGCCGATCTCTTCCGGCCTATCCGTTAAATCCCTAAGAAGTTGTTGGGATCAGCCCGTCTTGCGTGCGAAGGGTTCCGTCGAGAATATCTGCAAGCCTTGTGTTAATTCGTGCGGCGGACCGATTCCACTCAGGTCGATGCGGCACGGGTGTGCGCGCTTTGGATCCACTCTCGGAATATTACTTCTACGGTTTGTTGGTTGTCGGCTTCCCGCAATAAGTCGCTACAAAAGTCGTGGTCAGGATCTCGCTATGATCAGACGCTTGGTTTCTGTCTTCGCTTCCTGCCTTATCCTCCAAGCGTCATGGACGCCGATGCCACGTGCGCAGCCGGCGCCGCCTGAAGCGAACAGCCAGGTTACGACCTTCGACACGCAGCAGATCGATGCTCTGTTGGCGCCTGTCGCGCTGTATCCCGATTCACTTCTGACGCAATTGCTCATGGCGAGCACCTTTCCGCTTCAGGTCGTAGACGCTGCGCGTTGGATCCAGGATCCGGCGCATAAAGATCTGAAAGGCGACGCGCTCACCAAGGCGCTCGCGGCGGAGACCTGGGATCCCAGCGTCAAATCCCTCGTGCCGTTCCCCCAGGTTCTGCTGCAAATGAACGACAAGCTCGATTGGATGCAGCAGCTCGGTTACGCCTTCCTCCAACAGCAGCAGGACGTGCTCGACAGCGTGCAGCGGTTGCGGCGGCAGGCTCAATCCGCCGGCAAACTGGCAAGTTCGCCGCAGCAGGTTGTGACAACCCGCCAGGACGAGGGCAAATCGGTGGTGGTTATTGAGCCCGCCCAACCAGATGTCGTTTACGTACCGAGCTACAATCCGACGGTTGCGTACGGAACTTGGCCATATTCGACACCGCCGGTGTACTTGCCGCCGCCTCCGGGCTATGTCGCCGGCACGGCGTTGGTGGCGGGACTGGCGTTCGGCGCCGGCGTCGCCGTCACAGCCGGGCTCTGGGGCTGGGCCAGTCCTAACTGGGGACGCGGCAACGTCAACGTTAACGTCAACAACTGGAACAATATCAACGTCAACCGGCAGCGTATCAATTCCAATGTGTGGAATGCGTCGAACCGTCCCGGGGGCCTTTCGCCCGCGCAACGCCGGCCACCTATGGCGGGCCCGGTGGGACGGCCATCGCGCGGCGGCGGTTTGCCGGCCAACGCGATCGGCCGGCCGAATGTGGGCGTTCCGGGGAACCTGGTTAATCGGCCAGGCCAACAACGACCGGCGCAAGGTGTTCGGCCGAACATGACTCCCGGCAGCCGGCCGAATATCGGCGGGGCAGGCGGCACGATGAACCGTCCGGCGCAAGGCTTTCGACCCCAGGGCGGCGGCGCATTCGGCAACATGAATGAGGGGCGCAGCGCCGCGCAATTCGGCCAGCGTGGGGGACAGAGTCGTCAGTTCAGCGGTGTGGGCGGCGGTGGCTTTAGGGCAGGGGGCCAAAGCCACGGGTTCGGCGGCCAGGCCGGTGGTTTTCGTGCAGGAGGGGGCCATGCAGGAGGATTCCGTGGTCGTCGGTAAAAGGTCGCGCTCCGTGTCATTGCAAGATTTTATCCGTGGCGCTGCACTGCTGGCGTTGGTCGGTCTTACGGTTGCGGCGGGGGCTGCCCCGCCGGCCAGCTTCGACAGCGCCGATGCTGCCGTTGCTGCGTTGGTTCAGGCGGCGCAGGCAGATAATGCCACCAAGCTGCTCGCGATCCTCGGACCGGGAAGCGCATCACTGGTCCGTTCCGGCGATGCCACCAGCGATGCAGCCGAACGGCATCGCTTCCTCGATGCCTACAACGCCAAGCATGAATTGGTGGCCGATGGAGATACCCGCATGGTCCTTCATGTCGGGGAAAATGATTGGCCATTGCCGATCCCGTTGGTGCACCAAAACGGCATGTGGATGTTCGACTCCGAGCAGGGTGCGGAGGAGATTGTTAATCGCCGGATCGGCCGTGATGAAATCGAAGCCATCCGCGTTTGCCTGGCCTACGTCGACGCGCAGCAGGCTTATTCCGATCTGTCGCAACAGGCGACCGGCAAAGCCGTGTATGCGCAGCACCTTGTCAGCACACCGCATAATTACGACGGCTTGTATTGGCCTTCGGCAGCCAACATACCAGCCAGCCCGTTTGCCGCACTGGTCGCGCAAGCGCAGGAAGAAGGTTATCCCGGCGAACTCGTCGCCGGCAAACCAACGCCCTATCACGGTTATTTCTTTCGTATCCTGACTGCACAGGGGGCCAGTGCGCCTGACGGCGCGCGGAACTACGTAGAGAACGGCCACATGACCGGTGGGTTCGCCCTGGTGGCTTGGCCGGCCATATATGCCGCTTCCGGCATCATGACGTTCGTAGTTGCCAAGGACGGCGTAGTTTTTCAGAAGGATCTTGGTCCGGATACTGCCGCCCGAGCAGCGGGCCTTGTCCGATACGATCCCGACCTGAGTTGGACACGCGTGGATATCACGGAAAATCAAAGCGGGTCGCACTAGCGGCTGGGTTTGATGACCGATTCGTTAGGGAGGTAACATATGAAACTCGCATTCTTGCCTTTGGGGATTGCACTGACGACAGGTCTTGCCTACCCCGCCGGCGCCGTTGTCCAGGATAGCCAGTTCCCGCCGCAGACTGTGCGGGACCTGATCGCAGTCTGCGCGCCCGCGCCCGATGATCCGAGGATGACGGCGGCGATCAATTATTGCCACGGCTTCGCCCAGGGCACGGTGATCGTCGAAATCGCGCATGGCGAGCAGCGCCATGGACGCAAGCTGTTCTGCCTGCCAAATCCGCGGCCGCCCAGCGGTGCGGAACTGACCAGCTTCGTTTCCTGGGCGAACCAGGATCCGTCCCGCCTTGATGAACCGGCGGTGGACGGCATGTTTCTCTATCTCGCGCAAAAATATCCTTGCAAAAAATAACGCTTCTGCAGTCGAGGATGACACGATGAAACGCATTATGTTGATGCTCACCGCGGCGGCCCTGTCCCTGGCGGCCTGCTCGGATATGACGCCGACGCAACAACGAGCCGTATCCGGGACCGGCATTGGTGCCGCCGGTGGCGCGGTTATCGGCGCCATCGCGGGGAACGCTGGCCTGGGTGCCGGCATCGGGGCGGTGGCGGGGCTTGCCGGCGGCCTTATCTATGACCAGGCGCAAAAGAACAGGGCCGCGTCATACCGTTCCGGCTACAGTGCCGGTGCTAACGGTTATGCACCGAACCCGCCACACTAAAATCGGACATGCGGTTTCGGTTCTGACCAAGTACCGAAGGTATGGTCGCTATCGAAGTGCGATGTGATATAGGCCAGTCTTTGTCGGCATCGTTTCATGCATATGGTTGCGCTTGTCGTTTGGAGAGAGCGCTCAGCCACGAACAGAGGAAATTTAGCGATGGCGACAACCAGACGTTCCGTCCTCATCATGACGCCAGTTGCACTCGCCGCGAGCCTCACTCGGATATCGGGAGCGTGGGCGGCATCGGGCAGACAGATTAATGCGAATGCAAGCTGGGCGTTGCAAAGGCTTTATTCCACGCAGCATTCGGCACGCAGGCTGGGGGCGCGTTCCCGGGCGATACTGATCTTCCCGAAAATTATCAAGGCAGGCCTGCTGGTCGGTGGTCAGGGCGGCGACGGCGTGCTTCGTGTCGGCGGCAAGACCGTCGGTTACTACAATATCGGGGCGGCGTCGTTTGGCCTGCAGGCCGGTGCGCAAACCTTCAGCTACGCGATGTTTTTCATGACCGATGCGTCGCTTAAGTATCTACAGGACAGCGATGGCTGGTCCATTGGTTCGGGGCCCAGCGTGGTCATTGTCGACAAGGGTGTTGCCGCCAGCCTGACCAGCACGACACTGACGCAGGATGTCTATGCGGTGCCGTTTGGCCAGCGAGGGCTGATGGCTGGTATCGGGCTGGAGGGATCGAAGATAACCCACATTAATCCGCCGGAATGATAAGGCAGGTGGTTACTGAAGTAGAGGCGCCCATGAAAATGCTTCGGACCGCCTGCGCAGCAATTTTGGGTTTGAGCTTAACCCTGGCGCCCGCGCCAAAGAGTGTCGCGGCGCAACCGCCGGAAATTTCAGATCGGGATGTCGCGGACGCGTGGATGTATCTCCTCACCCGTCTATTGGTGTTGCGGCAGCAGCAGCTCGATTTTAAGGAGGGATTTAAGTGGAACGAGTTGGTGCACCGAAAACCTGGCGCTGTTGACTGGCCGAATCCCAACCTCGATGTCGCATATTCGGAAGCGTGGGTCGCGGTGGACGAAACCAGTTGCACAATCGTCACCGTGCCGAAAATCAGCGGCCGATACTATACGGTGCAATTCCTGAATGGCTGGGACGAGACGCTGGCCAACATCAGTGAACGCGTCTTTCCGCATCACCCGGATGGTGAGTTTGCTGTCTGTTTGCGGAACGCAAACGTGTCGCTTCCGACGGAGATGAAGCGCATCGATCTGCCGGTGAAATACGCTCGAGTTCTCCTGCGTATCGAACTCGGTGACGACTGGGGCGAGGCTGTCCGGATTCAGCACCAGTTCGCCCTCAGAGTAACGGGATCACCGCAATTGCTGGCAATTCCTAAAACACCGATCTTTGACCTGGAAAAATTGCCGGGCGTCGAGGCGTTCGATTTTGCGGACGCGGCACTCGATAGCGAGCCAGATCTCAACCCGGGACTGGAGAAATACGCGGCTGACGCCCGTGCCATCGGCAGTGCGATCAAAAGCCGAAAGGAGCGTAAACGCGTCGCCAAGATCGTTGATGAGCAAGGGCGTGGAGAGTTCGCCAAGTATGGACCTACGATTGGACACGGCGTCATTGTCAACGGCTGGGCGCGCCCAGCCGTAGTGGGCAACTACAACACCGACTTCGTGGCCCGTACCTTGATCACCTATGGAGGCATCTGGGCCAATGTAATGCCGGAGGTGCTGTATTATCGCGCCAGCACGGATGGCACCGGGGAACTACTGAACGGCAATAGCGTCTATACGATGACCTTTCCTAAGGACACGTTCCCGCAGTCATTCGCAAATTATTTCTGGTCCGTCATCGCGGTGGATGCCGTCCATTTCCGTGTGCTGCCCAACGCAAAAAATCGGTTTTTGCTCAACCGTGAAACGAACCCACAATATAACCGGGATGGCTCGCTCACCCTGTATTTCGCAGCCGACAAACCCGCGGAGGCGCCGGACGGCAATTGGCTTCCGACCCGGAAGGGCTTGATTTATCACCTGACTTTCCGGTTTTACGGGCCAATCGATGGGGTGGCCAACGGCACCTATTATCCGCCAGGTCTGGTGAAGGTGCGGTAGGGGGCAACTGAAGCGGGGGTTCAACCGTGACCGATTACGTCGAACGATCCATGCTTAGCCGCCGCCATGCTTTGCTTCGGGCATCCGCGACCTTGGCTTTGGTTTCAGCGTCCGAAGCGACAGAGCAAGCTCACGCGCAGGAAGCTGGCCTCTCGGCGATCTCACCGTCCCCGGATTGGGCGCGGGCGCTTCCGTCCGCCCCTGACCACGCGATGAAGATCACACCGGAATTCGCCAGGCTGGTGGCAGGGGACACCTATTTTTGGGCTTGGCCGATGATGAACATCTACAATCGGCGCCTCGCCTTTAAACAAGCGCCCGAGGTGGGTTTGATGAACGGCATTCTGCCCTTCGCGCCGCTGAACTCGCTGGCGATGCTGAGCGACTACGTCAAACCGGAAGAACGCTGGGTCGCATGCCCGAACCAAGACGTTGTCTATGGCGGCGGCATCGCGGCGCTCGACGAAACGCCGGTCGTCGTGCAGGTGCCGGATTTCGGCGATCGGTTTTGGGTTTGCCAGGTTGTTGACTTGCGCACCGACAGCTTCGCTCAGATCGGCAAGATGTACGGAACGCTACCAGGGTTCTACCTGCTGGTCGGACCGAATTGGAAGGGACAGGTCCCGAAAGGCATCGCAAAGGTCTTTCGGGCGAAAACCGGCACTGCGTTTGTCGGGCCGCGCGTGTTCATGGACGATAGCCCCGAGGATCGTGAGGCGGTCCAACCACTGCTCGCCGGGATCGACATGTACTCGCTTGACCGGTTTGACGGCAGGCCGAAGACGCACGACTGGCGCAAGCTGCCGACGCTCAAGTCACCGATGGACGATACGGCTGGTAGCGAAACAAAATGGGTCCTTCCGGAAAAATTCTTCGATGAATTATCGCTCGTCCTGAAGGATGCGCCGCCGCTTCCGGGCGAGGAGGCGCGCTACGCACAGGTGACGGCGTTGCTCGCAGCGCTGATGAACAATCCCGCCCTTAAACAGGGGGCCATTGACGAGGCAAAGAGGGTAGAGGAGGAGCTAGTCAGTCCGCTGCTTCAGTTCCGGAACTGGGGTGTGCCCGTCGGCAACAACTGGAGCTCGACCAACAACAATGCCGCGTTCGGAACCGACTATTTCACGCGCACGGCCGTGGCGAAGTCAAACATCCTGGTCAATGCGCCGGCCGAGACGAAATACTTCTACCAGGATCTTGATGGTGATGGGCGCAGGCTCAACGGCGCCAATCGATACACTGTCACTTTTCCGAAAGACCGCACTCCACCTGTCGAAGGCTTCTGGTCCTTGACCCTTTACGATGTGCAGCATTTCTTCGTCCCGAACGTGATGAAGCGCTACTCGGTCGGAACGAAAAACAAGGACCTCAAGCTTGGCAGTGACGGCTCACTGACGATTTACGTTCAATCCGATCCACCGGGGGACGACAAGCGAGCAAACTGGTTGCCCGCGCCTTCGAACGAAGATTTTACCCTCTTCCTTCGCGCCTATTGGCCGAGGGTCCCGGTGATTGACGGCACCTGGATACCGCCGGCGGCCGTCCGCGCGACTTAAGTTGAGATCGGGTAGCGATCGGAGGCTTCGCGCATGTCGTCCGACCTGAACCTGCGGGCGGCAGCGTTCGGAAGTTCGTTGATGCACAACCTAAGTGGGCTTCAAGGATCAGGCTTCTCGAATAAACGCTGATGGGAAAGATATCCGCATGTTCAGGATGATCGTTACGGCTTGTGTTTCGATGCTCGTTGCTCACGGTGCGACCGCGCAGACCAGCACAACCGATCTCAACCGCCGCACGGTCGAGCGACGCGCGGTTGAGGCGGTCATCTGGGGCATGCCAGCGGTCAACTATGACTTCATGCTCCAGGAAATGCTCAGCAAGACCAACGGCAAGGTCAATCAGATCGTCTATTGGAGCCGGCCACTCGACTGGCACAACCAAACGCTCACGCCCAATCCCGACGCTATCTACTTCATGACGTTCATCAATACCAAAAATGTCGGGCCAATGGTGATCGACGTTCCGCCGGCTGGCGACGACGGCTCACTCAACGGGAATATCGTCAATGTGTGGCAGGTGCCACTCGAAGACACGGGATTGATGGGCGCGGATAAAGGCGCAGGCGGGAAATATCTGATCCTGCCGCCGGATTACGCCAGCAAGATCCCCGATGGCTACATCCCTTTGCAAGCAGGCACCTACGGCAGCTACGCGTTATTGCGTTCGAACCTGAAGAGTCACAGCGATGCTGATGTCGTCAAATCGGTGGCTTATGGCAAGCGGATCAAGGTCTATCCATTGTCGCAAGCTGACAACCCACCACAAACGGCATTCGCCGACGCCGCCGATGTGCTGTTCGATTCCACCATTCGCTATAATTTGCGGTTTTTCGAAGGGCTCGATCGTATCGTGCAGAGCGAGCCGTGGATCGACCGCGACCGGGTGATGATCGATCAGCTAAAATCACTCGGCATTGAAAAGGGCAAACCTTTCAAACCAGACGCGCAAACCAAGGCAATCCTCGAAACCGGCGCCCAAGAGGCTCGGGCCTGGCTGGAAGCGAAATACGACGCAGGTCTTCCTCAATTTTGGGAAGGTACGCATTGGAGCTTTCCGGCGCCACCCGCTCTCATAAAGTCCGCACAAGCTGGGTTTACCGAACCCGACGCGTATCCTGTCGATGATCGCGGCCTCGCTTACAGCTATGCATATATCGGCATCAAGCGCCTGGGTGCGGGCCAGTTCTACCTGATCAGCATTCGGGACAAGGATGGCAACGCACTTGATGGGGGCAAGACCTATCGCCTGACCGTGCCATCGAATCCGCCTATCGAGCAATATTGGTCCATAACGGCCTACGATCGCGAGACGCACGCCCTGATCCGCAATATGCCGCGAGCGAGCCGTTCATCGCAAATCGCTGAACTGCAAAAGGGAGGCGATGGTTCGGTCGATGTCTATTTCGGTCCCAAGGCCCCGGCGGGCAAGGAATCGAACTGGGTGCCTACAGACCCAAAGCGCCCTTTCGAGGTGATGTTCCGACTCTATGCCCCGACCAAAGCTCTGTTCGAGAAGACATGGAAACTACCGGATTTGCAGGTGGACTAACGCAGCAGCAGGAGCAAGTTATGCGTATCCGAACCATCATTCTGACGAACGTCTCGCTTCTCGCCATAGCTGGTGCCGCGCTTGCCGACGATGCCGCAGTCCTCAATGGAACGATGCAGACCCGCATCGGCACGATCGAGTTGCAGAATGGCTACCCGAGCAATGACTCGGTCAAGAAGCTGTATGACGCGATCGACTTCCAACGCGCCGCTCAAGTCTACGTATGGGCTACGCCGATCGTAGCCATGGAGGCTTTGCGACGCGCCAACAAACGCGATTGGGGCGTTGATTTCAATGATGTCGGTGTCGTCGACGGCTACACCACACCCGCCATCAAGGCCCTGACCGCCAACGACACGACGATCTATGCCGCAGTCTTCGTCGATCTCGGTCGGGACGGTCCGGTCGTCATTGACTCGCCCACCGGGGTCTATGGCGTTATCGACGATTTTTGGCAGAGACCGGTCGTTGAAGTGGGACCATTCGGCCCCGATAAGGGCAAGGGTGGCAAATTCCTTCTGGTCCCCCCAGGTTACACGGGAACCGTTCCAGCAGGATACCTGCAAGCTGTCTCGAAGACGAACGAAGCGATGTTTGTCGGCCGGGCATTCGTCAAGAACGGCGACACGAAAGCAGCCGGGGAAACGCTGGCCGGTATAAAGGTCTATCCGCTCTCGCAAGCCGGCAATCCTCCCAAGACGCGTATCGTGGTCTCTGGCGGTCGCCCGATGGATTCGATCGCTCCTCGTAGCTTTGAATATTGGCAACTTCTGGCCGACGTGCTCGACAAGGAGCCTGTCGAGGAGCGCGATCGGTTTTTCCATGCCATGCTGCTGCCCCTCGGGATCGAGAAAGGCAAGTCGTTCCAGCCGGACGCTCGCCAAAGGCAAATTTTGACCGACGCGGCGCAGGTCGGCTTTGTCATGGCGCAGACCCTGAGCATGGCACCGCGCCTTGCAAACGCGTCGTCCTATCCGGGCACACACTGGGAGTGGGTCTTGACCCTCAACCCTGACCAGGAGGCGAAGGACTATAGCCAACTCGATGAGCGGACCGACTACACTTTCGAGGCGATCACGGTCGCCGAGGGAATGGTCAAGCCGATTGTCGGCGCGGGCTCGCAATACATGAGCGCGGCAAAGGACAAAACCGGCCAATGGCTTGACGGCGGCAAGTCCTACGTTCTCCACGTTCCGGCGAAGGTGCCGGCCAAGGAATTTTGGGCGGTCACCGTATACGATGTCCTGACACGGTCGATGGTGCAGACCGATACGATGAAAGCGGGCATCTCGAGCAAGGACAAACTGCAGGCCAACGCCGACGGTTCTGTCGACATCAACTTCGGTCCACAGTCTCCGGCCGATCCGAAAGCCAACTGGGTCAAGACGCTGCCCGGCAGAGGTTGGTTTGCTTATTTCCGTTGGTATGGACCAACCGAGGCATTCTTCGACAAGAGTTGGACGCTGCCGGATATTGAGCCTCACGCGTAGCAGCTCTTCATGCCGCGATGGCTGCCGACAGAACCCAATTGCGCGTCCGAAATCGGACCTGCCTGCGGCATTCAAACAGTTATGGCAACCGTCCAGTGCCCAGTTTCATCACAGACGGGACCCCGGTCACGAGCACGGTCTTGCCTGCGAGGGGGGCTTTTCGAAAACGATGCCTGTCGCGGCCTCCCTCAGACTGCGTCCATCAGTGCGCGGCTCGAGACCGCTTACGCAGCCAATGACACCAATCCAATCAAGCTACCGACAGCCGCGACTGCGGCCAGAACGGTTGCCTCGATCTTCTCGGTCACGGTGCTTCCTCGCGGTTTCGCTTTCAATACCCTCTTTCATAACTGCATCTAAAGGCAGGCCGTCCTCTCGCAGATGACTCACGGCCAACGTCCAAACGTTGCAACAGAACCGATTTGAGACGGTCTCTACTGACCTGTCGAAACGGCTTCGTGGAGTTCACCGCCTGTCGCCTTCTTATCCTCGCTGGTCAGCTCTTCTGTGACACTGCCAAAGTATAAGTCATAAAGACGATTGAGGTGTCGCCGCACGATGGCTCGGGCCTCCACGGCATTGCGCCGCGTCAGCGCCGCAACAAGCTGCCGTCGGAATATGATCCCCTTGCGAAGATTGGCGATCGCGTAAGCTTTCGTCCGCAATGTGCTCCACATCGGATCGTCATAAGCGACAAACAGTGTGCGCATCAGGTTGGCGAGGATCAGGTTGCCCGACGCCTGCGCTAGCTTCACATGAAATGCCAGATGATCCGGGTGCAGAGAGGCCTGCGATCCAAGCTTCTGTTCCATCCGATCGACGATCGCACCAAGCGCCGCGATTTCCTGCGGGTTCGCGACTTTGGCTGCCAGCGCGGCCAACTCCGGTTCAATGACCTGCCGCGTCTGGAACTGCTCCAACAGGCCGGGGCCGGGCTCGCGGCCGCTCGCCCAAGGAAGGTTCAGATGCGCGGGTGCCACCTCGCGCACGAAGGTGCCACTGCCGGTCAGCACCTCAACCAAGCCGACGGTCTCCAGTGCGATCATTGCCTCGCGCACGGACGGCCGGCTGACCCCCAGGGTGCGCGCCAGCTCCGCTTCGGATGGCAGGCGATCACCCGGCTTTAACTCTCCCTGCCGCACAAGATCCTCGATCTGGGCAGCAATCTGTTCATACAGCCGCTGCGTGCGGATGGTCCTGACCGGCATGCCGGGAGTAAGACGAGTGCGCTACCAGATGTCAAGCTATCTGACCCCTTGACGGCTGGTTTTCCCTGCCGATAGCCTGCTGGCAACGCTGGAGGATAACGCGGGTGTCCGTACGATGAGCTTCGTTGACCGTGGCGCGATCGATTGCGACGTGCACCCGTCAGTGCCCAACCTGCGGTCCCTGTTCCCATACCTGGAAGATCATTGGATCGATTCCATCATCCAGCGTGGCATGGATGACCTGGAGACGATCAGCTACCCCGCCGGCGCGCCGATCACGGCGCGCACGGATAAGCGTCGTAGTACTTTATCTGAGGCGTGTTATGGAGATCGCACCCGCGTCGACGCTATTCGATCAGCCGCGCCATCCGTACACGGCTGCATTGTTGTCGTCGATCCCGATACCCGACCCACGTTCAAAGCAACAGCGTAAGATCCTGGTGGGAGAAATGCCGAGCCCACTGAACCCACCGTCTGGCTGCGTATTTCGCACACGGTGTCCGATCGCTGATGAGGCATGCAAAAAAACGGTGCCGTTGCTGCAGACGGTCGGGTCTGGCCATCAGGTGGCATGTTTGAAGCAATGATAGCCAGCCCGGGGCACCGTATGGGCGCCGTGGTGATACGGTATTTTGGGTTCAGTAGCTGTTCGGCATCGTGGCGTGTCCCCTTGGCGTTGTGTTGGGCCGGCTGTCGATCACGGGCGGAAGCCACCAGCTTGCCGAGTGGCGCTGTCTTCCGCCACTGTGTGGCAACGCGCACCCGGTCTACGCGGCGATGGCCGAAGCGGTCGTATAAAGGGAAACGAGAATGGGACCGAAACTGGTCGATCACTGGCTATATGAATCCGGGGACAACTGTATCCTGTGGATCAGATTCAACTGCCCTGAACGGCTGAACGCCCTGGTCGGAACAGTCGAGGAAAACCGCACGGTCGCCAAGGTCGACGAATACATGCGGTCAGGTGACGATGATCCCAATATCCGTGTCATTGCCCTAACCCGTGTGGACCCGTCATTCTGTGCGGGAGCGAATTTTGACTCGAATAGAGGGGATGCAGGGGGAAACTTTCCGGGCGACCGAAGTGTGCATGGGGGTCTGGACGGCACGCGGCAACACTTCTTCCACGGCTTTACGATGGTGCTGACCTCTAACGCCAGTCCGATCGCGCAACATTCTCCGCGGTTCAAGGGGGCTTGATATGCACGCAACCCATCTCGTGATCGGCGGTGGATCGGGCGGATGCGTTATGGCCGCTCGGTTGTCGGAGGATGCTTCGAACAAAGTCATACTGGTGGAAGCGGGACAGAACTACACCCCTGACCAAATACCGGACGACCTGCGCGATACCTACTCAGGCAGCGCGCTGATGAACCCAAGCTATTTCTGGAAGAATCTGAAGGTTCGCCGAAGGGCCGATGCGGCTCCAGTTTATTATGAGCAAGGACGCGTCCTGGGTGGCGGATCGTCGGTCAACGGGCAGGTCGCGCTGCGCGGTGCGCCCGAGGATTATGACCACTGGCACGCCATCGGGGCAAAAGGGTGGGACTGGAACTCCGTTTTGCCATATTTTCGTCGATTGGAAACCGATCTGGACTACACCGATCAGTTGCATGGGGCACAAGGCCCGATCACGGTCCGGCGGATGCCGATGGACCAATGGGACGACTTCACTTTGTCGGTCACCAAGGTGTGGAACGAACTTGGTTACGCTTTACGACCGGACATGAATGGAGAATTTGGCGAGGGCTATTCGCCGTTGCCTTTGTCCAACGATGGTTCGGCGCGGCGTTCGACGGCCGCCGGCTACCTGGATGCCGCGACGCGCCGGCGGCCCAATCTGCAAATTCTTGGTGAAGCGCAGGTGCGGCGAATTCTGTTCGCAGACGGCCGAGCGGCTGGGGCGGAGGTGCGGCGGAATGGGGAGATTGAAACGATTACGGCGGATACCGTTGTTGTCTGCGCCGGTGCACTGCACACGCCCTGGCTGTTGATGCTTTCTGGAATCGGTCCTGGTGCGCATCTGCGCCAGCACGGTATCGATGTGCGGCTTGATCGACCCGGCGTCGGCAGCAATCTGATGGATCATCCGGCCATCCATATCTCGGGTTATTTGCCGCCGGTATCCCGCCACAAGATGGTCCTGCGGCGAAACTATACCTATCTGCGCTGGTCCTCGGGCCTGCCTGATGTTCCGGCGGCGGATATGGTGATGATGGCGGTTTGCCGGTCCGCCTGGCATGCGATCGGCGTGCGCATTGGCACACTGTCATCGTATATCGGGCGGTCGTATTCGACGGGTGAGGTACGGCTGACCTCGGCCAATCCGGACGACGAACCCTACGTCGACTTCAACTGGCTGAGCGACCCGCGCGACATGGACCGCATGACGGATGCGTTTCGCCGGATGGCGCGCATTCTGGCCAGCGATCCAGTGCCCAACTATTTGTCCAACCTGTTCGCATCACGTTTGTCGCAGCGCGTGCGCAATGTCAGCCAGAAGAACTTCAAGAATGCGGTGCTGACGAATGTGGCGGCGGTAATGATGGATTCCTCAACGTCATTGCGGAAACTGCTCTTCGACAAGGTCATCAGCGACTGTTTGCCGTTGCCCGAACTGCTGGCCGACGCCGGCAAGTTGGAACGGCACGTGCGGGACAATGTTCAGTCCGCATGGCACGCGTCCTGTACCTGCCGTATGGGCGATCCGGCAGACCCTCGGACCGTGGTCGGTCCTGACGGGCGGGTCGTCGGAGCGGACAATCTGTTCATCGCCGATGCGTCAGTGATGCCAGAGGTTTCGCGTACCAACACCAACATTCCCACCATCATGATCGCGGAACGGATCGCCGAAATGGTTCGCCAGCGGGGTTTCGCCTAAATGACCCTCACCAATCACCGTATCTTATTACGGTCTCGGCCAACCGGTATTCCCTATCCGGACGATTTCGTGTCCGATACCGAAGCGACACGCCGGCCCGCGAAGGATGAGGTGTTGCTGGAGACACTCTACCTGTCGATCGACCCGGCGATGCGGTCCTGGATGTCGGAGAACCCGGGTTATCAGCGTGCCGTGCCGCTAGGCGACGTCATGCGCGGTGGGGGCATCGGGCGGGTGCTGGAAAGTCGGTCCAGCGACTACCAGCCCGGTGAGCTGGTTCAGGCTCGGCTGGGCTGGCAGACCCATCCTACCCTGCCGGCGCGATATCTACAGAAATTGGATATGGCGAAAGGTGATGCGCTGGCCTGGATCGGTCCGCTTGGCCTAAGCGGCGTGACCGCTTATTTCGGCATGCGCGATATTGGCGAACTGACGCCGGGGGACCGCGTATTGGTATCCGGTGCGGCGGGCGGCGTCGGACAGATCGCCGCCCAAATCGCTCGGTTTGAGGCGTGTCACGTGACGGGGATCGCCGGCGGCACCGAGAAGTGCGCCTATTTGGCGAACGAACTGCGTTTGGATGCCGTTATCGACTACAAGGCGGAATCCGATCTGCCGGCGGCGATCGGGCGGGCTTGTCCCGATGGTATCGACGTTTATTTCGACAACGTCGGTGGACCAACGTTGGATGCGGCGCTGCTGCATCTGCGGCCGCAGGCGCGGGTCGTGTTGTGCGGGCGGATATCTCAAGTCGCGGCTGATCCGCCTTATGGTATCCGAAATCTTGGGCAGGTCTTGACGCGTCGGGCGCGGATGCAAGGCTTCCAGGTGTTCAGCTATCACGACCGTTATGAGGAAGCCCGAACATGGCTGGCCGCACGTCATCAACAAGGACAGCTTCATCAGCGGCTGCACATCTTAGACGGGCTGCACCATGCGCCCGAAGCATTGGGGATGCTGTTCCGCGGAGAGAACAACGGCAAGCTTGTCGTTCGGGTTGGCTAGCCCGCCGAAGGGGGCCGTTTGATCAGTCCCCAGATGCTGGGCAGCTCGCCGACCGGTATCTCGATCAAGGCTGGGCCAGGAGATGCGAATGCCGTCCTGAGCGCGCCGCGTAAGCGGTCGGGTGTTTCCGCTTTCATGGCACGCATGCCAAAACTGTTTGCCAACGCGACGAAATCAGGATTGTGCAGGTCAACGCCGATCATGCGTCCACCATAGGTGGTCTGCTGGATGCGCTTTACGTTCCCGAATGCGCCATCGTTCATAACGATGGCAACAACGTCTATCCCATGGGCGACGGCGGTCGAGAGTTCCTGCACGTTGAACATGAAGCCACCATCGCCGGAAATCGACAGCACTTTTTTGTCCGGGCACGCGACCTTGGCACCCAGGGCGGTGGGGTAGGCGTAGCCAAGGGTGCCTTGGAAGCCGGGGGTGATCAGTGTCCGCGGCTGATAGACCGGCATACCGTATTGCACGAACGTGGCGAGTTGCGTGACGTCGGTCACGATGATGCCGTCGTCATCCATTTCCTCACGAATGACCCGAGCGAGTTGATATTGTTGCTCCAACGTCCTGAGTTTGTTGTCCACATCCGCTCGCACCGCCGCGACCGACGCCGCGGCGGAGGGTCGTTGCGGTAGGACATCCAGCAGGGCGTCCAGCCCGGTATCGGCGTGACAAACCAACGTTACGTCGGCCGCGTTGAGCAAAGCCGCTTGCACAGGGTCGATGTCGATACGAATGATGCGGACCTCCCCGGCACGCCCCCAGGACAATGCCGGTGCCAGGAAGCGGGTGCCAACGACCACGGCTACGTCGACATCGGGCCACAGTGCCTGGCCTTCCAACATGCCGACCGCCAGGGGATGACGGCTGGAGATCGTGCCTTTGCCGGTGCGGCTCATGATGACGGGTGCCTGTAGGCGTTCGGCGAAACGGCGTAATGCATCCGTGGCGTCCATTGCGCCTGAACCGACGAAGATCGCTGGGTTGCGGGCAGTGGCCAGCAGTTCCGCGGCCCTCCGCACCGCAACCGGGTCGGGAACGGGTCGTGGTGGCGGCACGAAAGACTCCGGCAGGGTCACGGCGTCCGACCCAGCCAGGACGTCAGGCGCCATTTCAAAGACCGCTGGCTGGTGCCGTCCACCCAGCATCGCGCCGAATGCGTCGCGCAGCAGGCCGGGTGCCGCCGCTGGTGTTTTGGCAAGTTCGACCCACGGAACGACGCCCCGCAGCGCGGCCTCCTGGTCGCGCAGTTCGTGCGGGATGCCCAGGCCTCGGCCAATCTGATGGGATGGGATTTGCCCGGTCAGCCCCAGGACCGGCACGTTCGATCCGGCGGCGGTGGCCAGGGCGGCAGAGGCGTTCATGATGCCTGGGCCGGGAACGACGGCGAACACGCCGACCTTGCCAGACGCCTGAGCGTAGCCGAGGGCCATGTAGGCGGCGCCCTGCTCATGGCGTGTGTGGTAGGTGCGGATAGACTGCCGTTGCTCGTAGAGCGCGTCGAACAGCGGATCGAGCTGGATCCCGGGCAGGCCGAACACGGTGTCTACGCCGAAGCGTGTCAGGGTGCGAATGACGGCCTGGCCGCCGGTCATGCGTTCGGTCATCGGAAATTCCCGCGAATGGTCGTCCTGGATTGAACCGATGATGGCGGCGTGTCCAGGGGCTTGGTTATCGTTTCAGACGAACTCGAGTGAGGGGGTAGCCGCGTTACCATTTGGGTCAGTTTCGGGAAGATCCTGAGCCACGAAATTGACAACCTCCGGAAGGCATCATTCATTAGTCCGATGCGAGTGACCACCTCTGTCCGTTTGGTAAATTGCGAATGACCGATTTCCCGCCACGCCCCTTGCCTCTTGCCGGTGTTATCGTGGTCGACTTCGGCCAGATCTTTCAAGGCTCTTACGCCAGCGTGCTCATGGCCAAGGCGGGTGCCGACGTCATCAAGATCGAGCCGCCGCATGGTGAGCCATTGCGCCAGCGCGCACCGCCGGGTCGTGCCACCACGCTGCCGTTTGTCATGCTGAACGCCAATAAGCGGGGTATCACGCTCAATCTGAAACGACCCCGTGGACGGGAACTGCTGTTCGACATGGTGCGGCGGGCCGACGTCCTGTTGGAGAATTTTGGGCCGGGCGCGATGGATTCACTCGGTGTCGGTTGGTCTGTGCTGCATGAAATCAATCCTCGCCTGATTTATGCCACCGGCACCGGTTACGGCATTTCGGGTCCGGACCGGGGCAACCTGGCGATGGACCTGACGGTGCAGGCGGCGTCGGGGATCATGAGCGTAACCGGATTTCCGGATCGCCCGCCGGTTCGCGCCGGCATCACGGTCGCGGACTTCATGGGCGGCACACATCTTTACGCCGGCATCGTAACGGCGCTGTATGAGCGCGACCGCAGTGGTGTCGGCCGGCTCGTGGAGATCGCCATGCAGGAAACCGTCTATTACACATTGGCATCATCGTTGGAGCAATTCAGCCGCTCGGGCAATGTGTCACAACGTGCCGGCAACAACTCCGGCGGTTCGGCCGCTCCTTATGGGCTGTATCCACTGCGGGATGGGTTCCTAGCGATCCATCCTGGAACCGAACAGCACTGGCGAAACATTCTGATGGCTGCAGGGCGCGACGACCTGCTGGATGATCCGAGGTTTCGCACCATGCACGATCGGTCTCGCCATTTGGACGAAGTCAACGCTATCGTTACCGCGTGGACCTCCGGGCTGACCAAAGCCGAGGTCGCGGAACAGGCGCAGCGGTTTCGCATTCCATGCTTCCCCGTGCGCGATGTTTCGGAGGTGATGCACGATCCGCATATGCATTGCCGCGGCATGTTGGAATGGGTGGATCATCCCGATCTTGGCAACGTCGTGTTGCCGACCAGTCCGATCCGGCTGCACGAAACCGACGTCGCCCCCGCAACGCCGAGCCCGCGTTTGGGTCAGCATAATGATGAGGTCTATGGTGGATGGCTGGGGTTGAATCCGGATGAGATCGCGGCGTTGCGGGCGGAAGGCGTGATCTGATCTCGAATTGCGCTGGAGGAATTGCTGCCGCTCGAGAAACAACGAAAGACGCCGAGTCCAGAAGACAACAATCAAGCAAGCGTCCGGCCGGCGCGACCTGCTCAAACGCACGCTGGCCGCTTTGACGAAGCGGTGGTGCGTTCCTGGAGTGGTCGAGATGTTTATGTTGGCCTATAGTTACCCAACATCAGGTGAGCGAGGATACCATGCCGTTTTACGAAAAAGGCGACGTCCGCATTCATTACGCAGAAGCCGGCTCCGGCTTTCCCCTGTTGGTGATTCCCGGCGGTGGGTTGAATTCCACGGTCGCAGGGCTTGCGACGCACCCTTTCAACCCGTTCAATGAGTTCCAGGGGGAGTTTCGCGTCATTTCAGCTGATCTGCGCAATGCCAAGGGTGGCGAGTCGACGGGTCCACTCGAAGTCGATCGGCCGTGGGACGCCTATACCGACGATCAGATCGGTCTGATGGATCACCTCGGCATCCGGGAATTCATGGTGCTTGGTTTCTGCATCGGCGGCCCATTCATCTGGAACTTGCTCAAACGGGTTGGTGATCGCATCCCCGCTGCCATACCGGCGCAGCCCAGTGGCTACCGTCCGGAGATGCCCGGCATGTCCTACAACAACAACATGAAGGGCTGGGGCCCAGAGTTGTGTGCTCGCCGGTCCGATATCACGATGGCGATGGTCGATACGTTCCTGACCAACATGTATGGAGGTGCTCGGGCGGACTTTGTCTATACCGTGACACGTGATTTCGTACGCGGGTGCCAGACACCGATCCTGGTGCTTCCGGACGACGTTCCAGCGCATCCATATGCCGTCGCGATGGAAACCGTGCATCTCGCGCCGAACGCGCAGGTAAGCCTGTATCCGTGGAAGGACACACCGGACAAGATTCCATTGGCGGTGCGGCACATCCGAACTTTTCTGCGTGCCCATCGGCTCGCCGGATCAGCGCAATCCGTGGCGGCCGCTGCTCAGTAACCGCCGGTCTCGGCAGCTAGCCTATACTAAAGCCCCGTGCCAGAAACGAATGTGACGCTACGTTCCGGCCGCGCGGGAGACCTGCTATGCTCTCTCGGATATAGCCCACGTATGGAGACCCACCATGGATGATGTGACAATCCGACTGGCCGCGAGCCGACCCACAAAGGCCGCCCCCGCCGACTGGTTTACGGGGACGGTGCTGCAGGATGCGCTGGCGACGCCGTTGGGAGCATCGCGCACGAGTGCCACACTTGTCACCTTTACCCCTGGTGCGCGCACCAACTGGCATACCCACAAGACTCGCCAGGTGCTCGTTGCTACGCACGGGACTGGGATGATCGAGGTGCGCGGTAAGCCGCCGCGCATCCTGCGAGCCGGAGACGTCGCCGAGGTGCCTCCGGGCCTTGTGCACTGGCACGGCGCAATTGTCGGGCACCTTTTTGCTCACATCTCATTCCTCGAGATCGAGGGGCCGGACAACAATAATTGGCTGGAGCCGGTCGACGAGGCGCACTACCACGCGGTCGCGGTATCACCGACTGACTAGTACTACAGTTGCGTTTTGCGGCCTTGGTAGTGGGCTTCTGCGGCGGTGAACTGATGGCGTTGTCGCCAGGCGGACCACGCCAGAACGAACGGCCAGCGCAAGGGCGATCGCAACAGCAGCTTGGCGATGAGACCGCGGATCTCTGGCACGCTGGGCATGCCAAGACGGATGGCGGTTACGCGGCGAGTGGCGGACTCGTTCCGTTCGGTTTACCGAACGCGGCACGGCGAAGCGAGGCCTGCAACCTGGCCAGGAACGCGGCTGCCGCCATGCACAACGTCATATGGCGGTGCCAGCCATGCCATGATCTGGCTTCGCAGTGATCAAGGCCAAGTTCCTTCTTGGCGCGCTGGAAACACTCTTCGATGGTCCAGCGCAGCCCGGCGGCGCCGGCCAGTTCCGCCGATGTTGTTCCGACGCGCGTGAAGACCAGATAGTAGGCGCGCTGCGAGGCATCGCGCCGGCTACGGCGGATCAGCAGCCAGCGCTCGAAGCCGCTGTCAACTGTCAACTGTCCACGGCAACGCGATCCGTGCCCAGTCATACAGGCGCGGACCTTTCGACCCCTCACCAGCGGCGTGTGGCGTCCAGGCCTCGGGCGGCAGCGCATCGGCCAGTGACAAGGGATCGGTAGGCTCCAGGCCTTCGTTCGTCAGCAGGCGAAGCGTATGATTGGATCAGGCCGCCCTTTTCACGCGCGGCGCCGATGTGTCTTCAAGGCCGCGTAAGATGGGACACTCCGGTCGATGGTCGCCCTGACAGGTATTGGCCAGGGTCTGAAGGGCATCGTGCATGTCCGTCAGCTCAGCAATGCGGCGTTCGAGTTCTGCCACATGATCCAGAGCGACCTTTTTCACCTCCCGGCTGGGATGGCGGTCCTGCCAGAGACTGACCAGTAAGCGTATGCGCTTAATCGAAAATCCGAATTCTCGTGCGCGGTGGATGAACCGCAAGGTATTGACTGCCGCGCGACAATCAAGGTGAGAATCCCCGTCAATCAGGATGAGAAGGTTTCCCGGGCGTGGGGTGTAGGGAGGGCGTAGCCCGACCGCAGGC
>NZ_LMUJ01000079.1:109929-145886 GCF_009765975.1 Acidisphaera sp. S103
GGGCCTGATCCGCGACGGCGAACCGCAATCATGGTCGTCGCTGCTGACCACGCTGGCCGGCCAGCGCGATACCCTGGGTCGTGGCACCGGATTTCGGATCCTGACCGGCACCACCACGTCACCCACCTTCATCCGGAAAATCGCTACGATGAAGCAACTATACCCCGAGATGCGCTGGCACCGCTGGGACCCGGTCTCTCGCGATGCCGTGCGCGCCGGGGCGATCATGGCGTACGGGCAGCCGGTGGAGATCGTGCCGAAGCTGGATGCGACCGATCTTCTCGTCACCATCGACAGCGACCTGCTGGACTCCGCACCCGGCCACCTGCGCTTCGCCCTGGATTTCGCCGCTCGGCGCAACCCGGCTCGAACCGGCCGCATGAGCCGATCTTACGCGATCGAACTGACGCCGACGCTGACCGGTGTCGCTGCGGATGATCGTTTTGTCACCAGTCCCCGCGATCTGGTGCGGATCGTTCCGGCCCTGGCGGCGGCGGTCCTGCGGGGCGAGACTCCATCGGACATGCCCGGATGGTTCGCGCCGCTGGTCGCCGACATGAAGGCGGCACACGGGCGGGCCTTCATCCACGCCGGACCGCACCAGCCGGCGGGAACCCACGCCCTGGTGCATGCGACGAATGAGGCGCTGGGTGGCCGCGGCGCGACCTACACGCTGATCGATCCGGTGGAGGCCGAGGCGGCGCCGATGCAGAAGTGCATCCCACCGGTCGCGTGGCGGGACGGCATCATCACGTTCTCGTGGCGCCAAAAAGCAATTTTGATAAACCCCAACTGACACAACGCGGACCGGCCACCGCCGGCGATCCACACTCATAAAGAGGTTCCATTTTACCCACCTTCGATTCGCCGCAGTCCTGTCCACGGGATTTGACCGGACTGCCGCATTGCCGGACCATCGGGACCAGAGAGAGACGTCCGGTAAGAAGCAAAGCGATGGCGACCCAGGCTCAGCCGATTCCAATGACCGATGCCGTTCCGCATCGGGCGATGATCACCCTGTGTGCAATCGGCGCCACCCTGCTGCAGTCGCTGGATCAGACCATCGCCAACGTTGCGCTGCCGTACATGCAGGGCAGTTTCTCGGCCAGCTATGACGAAATCACCTGGGTCCTGACCTCCTACATCACCGCCGCGGCGATCATGACCGCCCCGGTCGGCTGGATGGCCGCGCGCTTCGGCCGCAAGCCGCTGTTCGTCGGCTGCATCATCGGCTTCACGATCGCCTCCATGCTGTGCGGCGCCGCCCAGTCGCTGGCGCAGATCGTTGGCTTCCGCTTGTTGCAGGGGATGTGCAGCGCGGCGCTGGTACCGCTGTCCCAGGCAACCCTGCTGGACATCTACCCCGAGGAGCGACGCGGTTTCGCCATGGCGGTCTGGGGCATGGGCGTGATGATCGGTCCGATCATGGGGCCGACCCTCGGCGGCTTCCTCACCGAACATTACGACTGGCGCTGGGTTTTCTACATCAACCTGCCATTCGGCATTCTCGCCACCGTCGGCCTGATGATTTTCCTGCCATCCACGCTCGGCGTGAACCGGTTGCGCTTCGACTGGCTTGGCTTCGCCATGCTGTCCATCGGCATCGGCGCCCTACAGCTTCTGCTGGACCGCGGCGAGGACCTGGACTGGTTCTATTCCAAGGAGATCATCATCGAGGGGATCCTCGCGGGCCTCGGGTTCTATCTGTTCCTCGTCCATCTGTTCTCCAACCGCCAGCCGCTGCTGCGCCCCGCCCTGTTCCGGGACAGGAACTTCGCCACCGGCCTGGTGATGATGTTCGCCGTGGGCACGCTGCTCGTTTCCAGCCTGGCGCTGATGACCCCGTGGCTTCAGGTCCTCAGCAATTATCCGGTGGAGACGGCCGGCATGATCATGGCACCTCGGGGCTTGGGCAACCTGGCGTCCATCATCGTCGCCGGCCGTATGTCAAACCGTATGGATCCCCGCTACCTGGTGGGCATGGGACTGCTCATGGTCTGCGGTTCGTACTACATCATGACCGGTTGGACCCCCGACGTGTCCCAGGGCGAGATCATCGCGACGATCATGCTGCAAGGCGCCGGGATGGGCCTGATCTTCACGCCCTTGCAGGTCCTGGCCTTCGCGACCGTGTCGCCGGTGTTGCGAACCGAGGGCGCGTCGCTGTTCAACCTGCTGCGCAACATCGGGGCCGCCATCGGCGTTTCGGTGACGTCCACGATGTTGGCACGCAACACGCAGAGGCTGCACGAGATGATCGGCGGAAATCTGACCCCCTTCAATCGTGCCCTGGCCGCGGTTGGCGCCTTCGACCCCGCAACCCGCCATGGCGCCGCGCTGCTGGACCAGACGGTCAGCCAACAGGCACAGATCATCGCCTATGCCGACGACTATGTCTTGCTGATCTGCACGATCCTGCCGTCGATCCTGCTGCTTCTGTTCATGCACCGGCCGTCGCGAGGCAGCATGATGGCGGCGGAGCCGGTGGAGTAGCCAGCGTCCGCCGCCGCATCGCCAGGTGAGTCAGTTCCTCTTGCAAATCATCATCACATAAAGTTATCCTTATATGTCGATGGTCCCGCGCGAGCGGGTGAAAAGGGAACACCGTGAGTCTCGGCAGGACCAATGGTCCGGAGGCAAGTCGGTGGCTGCCCCCGCAACTGTCAGCGGTAAGCCATTGGTCCGTCCGCCTTCTCCGGAAGGTGGGGTCACTGAGCCCGTTCGGGTTCGGGAAGACAGGACCAAGGGCGTTGACCCGCCAGCCAGGAGACCTGCCATCGTCGCGCGAACCAATGCCGCCGATCGGGGTGAGTCGGGGGCTGGAGATGATTGATGACGACCCAATCGAACGGCATGTCCGCTGGTAGGAGGCCCGCATGACGCTGGCCAGCAATCTCGGCTTCCCCCGCATCGGGCGCCGGCGTGAACTGAAAACCGCACTGGAGGCGTTCTGGTCCGGCGACACCGGCGCCGCCGAACTGGAAGCGTCCGCCGCTGCGCTCCGCACCCGCCATTGGAAGTTGCAGGCCGGCGCCGGCATCGCCCATGTGCCGTCCGGCGAGTTCGCCCTGTACGACCACGTGCTCGACACCGCCTGCATGCTGGGCGCTATCCCGCCGGGCTACGGCTGGTCGGAGGGGAAGGTGTCGCTCAGCACCTATTTTGCCCTGGCCCGGGGCACCAGCGCGGCGGATGCCCCCGGCCTGCCGGCGATGGAAATGACCAAATGGTTCGACACCAACTACCACTATCTGGTCCCCAGGCTGTCGGCCGGCCAGCGCTTCACGCTGACATCCAATCGCCCATTGGAGCAGTTCCGCGAGGCAATGGCGCTGCCCATGCGCACGCGTCCGGTCCTCCTCGGCCCGGTCAGCTTCCTGCTGCTGTCGAAGACGACCGACGGGTCCGACCCGCTCGATCTGCTCGATGCCCTGCTGCCGGTGTATGCCCAAATCCTGGCCGAACTGGCCGAGGCCGGCGCCGCCTGGGTGCAGATGGACGAGCCCGTTCTGGCACTCGACCTGACGGATAAGGCCAGGCAGGCGTTCGTCCGCGCTTATCAGGCGTTCACTACGGCGCCGGAGATCCTTCTGACCAGCTACTTCGGACCGCTGGGCGGCAATCTCGCGACCGCCGCCACTCTTCCGGTGGCTGGTTTGCACATCGATCTGGTTCGCGGTGCCGCAGAACTGGACGCCGTGCTCGACGCCCTGCCGCCGGAGCGTTGGCTGTCGCTGGGCATCGTCGATGGCCGCAACGTCTGGCGCACCGACCTCCGCACCGCGCTGGCCACCCTGCGGCGCGTCGCCGCGGTTCGCGGCACCCGTCGCTTGATGGTGGCACCATCGTGCAGCTTGCTCCACGTGCCGGTCGATCTCGCCCAGGAGTCCGCATTGGACGCCGACGTGAAGGGTTGGCTGGCCTTCGCCACGCAGAAACTGGATGAAGTCGCCGCCCTCGCGCGCGGCCTTGACGAGGGCGATACGGCGATCGCCGCCCAACTGGCCGCCAGCGATGCAGCGGTACGGGCCCGGCAGGCCAGTCCCCGCGTGCATCGGACGGAGGTGGCGGTTCGGCTGACCGGGGCGACCGAGACGATGCGGCAACGCACCAGCCCGTATGCGCAACGGCGGGAAGCCCAGCAGGCGAAACTGCGTCTTCCACTGTTTCCGACCACGACAATCGGGTCCTTTCCGCAAACGGCCGCGGTTCGCCAGGCCCGAGCCGCACTGGTTCGGCGGAATATTACACACGAGACGTACGAAACGACGATCGAAGGCTGGATCGACGACGCGGTCCGCTGGCAGGAGGAACTCGGTCTGGACGTGCTGGTGCATGGCGAGTTCGAACGCAACGACATGGTCAAGTATTTCGGCGAACAACTCAGCGGCTATGCCTTCACCCAGCACGGCTGGGTGCAATCCTACGGCAGCCGCTGCGTCGCCCCGCCGATCATCTGGGGCGACGTCTCGCGCCCGGCACCGATGACCGTCCGCTGGTCGGCCTACGCGCAGTCCAAAACCGATCGGCCGATGAAGGGCATGCTGACCGGACCGGTGACCATGCTGCAATGGTCGTTCGTCCGCGACGACATTCCCCGGTCCGAAACGTGCCGGCAGATCGCCCTGGCGATCCGTGATGAGGTGACCGATCTGGAGGCCGCCGGCATCGCGGTGATCCAGGTCGACGAACCGGCGTTCCGGGAGGGTCTGCCGCTGCGCCACGCCGATTGGGCGGCCTATCTGGACTGGGCCGTCGCGTGCTTCCGTCTGGCGACATGCTGCGTGCGGGATGACACCAGTATCCACACTCATATGTGCTACTCGGAATTCAACGACATCATGCCGGCGATCGCCGATATGGACGCCGACGCGATTTCCATCGAAACGACACGCAGCCGGATGGAACTGCTGGATGCGTTCGTGCCGGGGCAGGGCGGTGGGACAGCCGGCTATCCCGCCGAGATCGGCCCGGGCGTGTGGGACATCCACAGCCCTCGCGTGCCAGACACGCGGGAGATGGTGGAGCTTCTGGGTCTCGCCCGGCAGCGGCTGGAGGACTGGCAGATCTGGGTCAATCCCGATTGCGGCCTAAAAACCCGCAAATGGGAAGAAGTCAGACCCGCTCTGAAGAGTCTGGTCGATGCCGCGCGTGAGGTTCGGCGGCAGGCGGCGATCTAGGGCAGGGTGGGGGCGGCCAGCGGCTTCCCCCGTTCGCAGCTCACAGTAACGCCAGAAACGCCTTCACATGGTTCACGGCATCAGCCACCGCCGCCCCGACGGTCGGCTGGTTCGGCGCCGTATCCGGCACCGCGGCGAGACGCTTCACATGCGTATCGACATTCGCACCGGCCGTCGGAAGCTGTAGCGCGGCCGTGCTCAACGCGGTCTGCATCCCGTTCGGCGCCGCCGCGGCCGCTGCCGTCAGTTCCGCTGTCGTCGGTGTCGGCTCCGCCGCTACGATGGACGCCGGCCCGTCATTGGTGCCGTCGCCGCTCAATGCATGCATCAGATCCGGGGCTGCCGCGTCACGCGGGGTCAAGGACCGGAACGGAAACAGTTGTCGTAACGTCGCGATGATCGAGGTGTGGTCGAACGGCGTAGCGCCCGTCGGCCGGATCACAGACCCTTTCGGCACCCATGGCGAAACGATCACCGCCGGCACCCGCACGCCGAACGAACTGAAGTCGAACCCGTTCGGCGTCTGCCCGCCGGGTGGCGTGGCGGCGGGCGGCACCACATGGTCGTAGCAGCCGCCATGTTCGTCGTAGGTGATGATCAGCAGGGTGTTCCGCCACCCCGGCCCATGACGCACCGCGTTATAGACCGATGCGATCAGCGCCTCCCCATAGGCGATGTTGTGCGGCGGATGCTGGTCGTTCGGCATCGTCTGCAGCACCGGATTGGCGAAATAGCGCGGCTCGATGAAGCTATAGGCCGGCAGGCTGCCGCTCGCCGCATCGCGGATGAACTCGTCGTTGAAGTGGCGGAAACACGCGGCCCGCCCCCACAGCCGCGCCAACGTGGCCGACTGGGGAAAGTCATGAAAATACACGCGCCACGGGACTTTCGCATCGTCCTCCAGCCGGTTGAACACGGTTTCCATCAGGTAGGGAAAGTGCGTCGGTGAATTGTTCACATACCCATTCGCGGTCGCGGTATGGGCGAAGAACCGGTTCGGCCAGGTCTGGCAGGGGGCCGAGGCATGCCAGCGATCCGACACCCCGAACGCCCTGGCCAACTGGCTCAGCACCGGTATTTCATCGGGCGTGAAGTAGTGCATCACCGCAGCCGGGTCATGCGGACCGTCTTTCGCTGGCTGTTGCATATAGTTGTCGACGAACCCACCCATCGCCACCGCTGGATCCCCCACGCCGTGGATCTGCATATGGATGTCGGTGAACAACTCGCCGGGATCGGGGGTCGGGATGCAGGCGGCGTCCGGCGTCATCGCCGCTGATTTCCACACCGGTATCGGCACCGGCCCATCCGCCTTGTGCCAAATGTTCCGCTCCGAACCCGTCAGTCCGTCGAACGTCTCGCTATGCGGAGACAGCATCCCCAGCATGCTGTCGAAAGACCGGTTCTCCAGCATCAGAACCACGACGTGCTTAATGTCCATACCGATGTTCCCCCCGGGTGCCCGCCGATCAAACCCGAAATCGCCGCCGCCTGTCCACGGCCGTAGCGAAACCCCTCGGCTTGGCGAGCGCCGCGAAACCGGACACCATGCCGGCTGACGGAGGATATCCATGACATCTCGAAAACCCCACATCGCCATCATCGGGGCAGGCATCGGCGGGCTGACGGCTGCGGCGTGCCTGCGCCGCATCGGCATCGACGCGCACATCTACGAGCAGGCGAGGGGCTTCACGCGTCTGGGTGCCGGCATCCAGCAGGCGCCCAATTCCATCCGGGTCCTCTACGCTCTGGGCCTGAAAGACAAATTCCTCGCCCAGGCGTTCCAGCCCGAGTCAAACGACTCCCGCGATCACGACACCGGCAAACTCACCAATTCCCAGCCGCTCGGGCAGTCCATCCTCGACCGCCATGGGGTGCCATATTTCCTGATGCACCGGGGCGATCTGCACGCGATGCTGGCCGACCTCGTGCCGCCCGATGTCGTCAGCCTGAACCACAAGCTGGACGGCCTGGATCACGCCCCGGACGGCACTGTCCGCATGACGTTCACCAACGGCGAGACGAAACAAGCCGACGCGGTGATCGGCGCCGATGGCGTCCATTCCGTGGTGCGCGAATTCATGCTGGGCAAGGAACAACCACGTTTCACCGGCCGAGTCGCCTACCGTACCGTCTTTCCGGCCGCATTGCTGGGCAACGCGCAACCCTACCCATGCGTCAAGTGGTGGGGACCCGACCGTCACATCGTCAGCTACTACGTCAATCCCCGCCGCGACGAACTCTACTTCGTGACCAGCACGCCGGAGCCGGAGTTCGACGTCGAATCATGGTCCGCCAAGGGCGACCTCGCCACGTTGCGCGCCGCCTACGACACGTTCCACCCGCAGGTCCGAACCATTCTCGCGGCCTGCCCGGACGTCCACAAATGGGCACTGGTGGAACGCGATCCGCTGCCGAAATGGGTCGACGGCAATGTCGCCCTCCTCGGCGACGCCTGCCACCCGATGACACCGTACATGGCGCAGGGTGCCTCAACCTCGATCGAGGACGGTGCCATCCTCTCCCGCTGTCTCGACGGCGTGGACCGCGACGGCCTGCACGACGCCCTGCTGCGCTACGAAGCGACCCGCAAGCCGCGCACCAGCCGCATCCAGCAGACCTCGGCACAGAACACCTGGCTCAAAGAACCGCACGATGCCGACTGGGTCTACGGCTACGACTCATGGACGGTCCCTCTGGCCAACTGACACCATGCTTCACGGGATCGTTACGATGTGCTAGGGTTCGGCCATGCGTCGAACCACCGCGATCGTCCTGGTGTTGATGGGGGGAGGCCTCGCGCTGGTCTCCGGCCGGACGGTCGGCAAATGCCAGGAAGCCCAGCGAAACCACACGGCGGATGCGGATACGATCTGCCGTCAGTTCGGCGGCCATGGCGGCGCCAGCGCGGTCGGTTATAGCCGCGGTTGGACCCGCGGCACCATCGCCTCGGTGGTGCGCGGTGGTTTCGGCGGCTTTCACGGCGGCAGAGGGTCCTGACGCATGCGCCGACACCGACTGACCCCCCGGCCGGATTGGCGGCAGCGTGCTCGGGCACTGGGTTTCGCCTATGCCGAGATCGCCGGCGAATCTTACTGGGACGAAACCGCCTGCTGGGAGTTTACCGCGGCCGAAGTCGACATCCTCGATGACGCCACTGCGGAACTGGAACGGCTGACCCGGTCGGCCGCCGAATATGCCATCCGCAACGGCCGCCATCAGACCCTGGGCATTCCGGAGTCCGTCTGGCCCCTGCTGGTGCGAAGCTGGGACCGCCAGGAACCGAGTCTCTACGGCCGCATGGATCTGCGCTGGGACGGCACCGGCCCGCCGAAACTGCTGGAATACAACGCCGACACGCCCACCTCGCTGTACGAATCCTCGGTCGTGCAATGGGAATGGCTTAGTTGCGCCTTTCCGGACGCGGATCAGTTCAATTCCATCCATGAGGCGCTGATCGCCGCATGGCCCACCCTGCGTCTGCCCCCAACCGTCCATTTCACTTGCAGCCGGGATTCCGAGGAAGACCGCGGCAACGTCGATTACCTGCGCGACACCGCGATCCAGGCCGGCCTCGATGCACCCTTCCTGAACATCGACGATATCGGCTGGGATGGAAGGCGCTTTCTCGATTTGCGCAATCAGGAGATCCGAGCGGCATTTAAGTTGTATCCGTGGGAAGCGATGCTGCGCGACTCATTCGGCGAACATATCGGCTCCTCCTCCACGCGCTGGATCGAACCGGCGTGGCGCCTGCTGCTATCCGGCAAGGGTATCCTGGCGCTGCTGTGGGAATTGTTCCCGGATCACCCGAACCTGTTGCCGGCGTTCCGCCAACCGAACAGGACCGGCGGCCTGGAAATCGCCAAACCGTTGTTCGGACGAGAAGGCAACAATATCACAGCGCCGGGCTGGCGGACCGACGGTCCCTACGGTGCCGAAGGTTTCGTTCACCAGGCCTGGATGAAGCTGCCCCAGGTCGATGGCCGCTACGCGGTGATCGGCAGTTGGCTCATCGCGGGAGTGCCGCACGGCGTCGGCATCCGCGAGGACAGCACCCCGATCACTCGGGACACCAGCCGTTTCGTGCCCCATTTCTTCAGGAGCGTCGCATGACCAGCCTGGCAAACCTGCCCAATTTCCTGCTGTATTTTGGCGCGTCCGTCGTGTTGTTCGCGGCGTTCCTCACCGCCTACACAAAAGTTGTGCCTTTGCACGAATGGAAACTGATCCGGGATGGCAACACCGCCGTCGCCCTGGTCCTCGGCGCCGCGATGGTGGGCTTCGCCATGCCGCTGGCGGTCGCGATCGTCCGTTCCGGAAATCTGCTCGACATGGCGGTGTGGGCGGTTGTTTCGTTGCTTCTACAACTGCTTTGCTTCGGCGCGTTGCGGCTGCTGCGCCGGGATGCCAGTGCCGCTCTGGCGCGCGGCGACATGGCGGAGGCCACCCTGCTGGCCGCCGGGTCCATCGCGCTCGGTCTGCTCAACGCGGCTTGTCTGACATAACCAGCATCGCTGCGACCTCCGACACCACGTCCTTCCACACGCCCGGCACGCGCTGGGTGAACAGTCGCATCGTCGGATACCATGGCGTATCGGTCCGGTCCCACATCCAGCGCCAACAGCGGTCGAACCGGTTCAGCATCCAGACCGGCTTGCCCAGCGCGCCCGCGGTGTGCGCGACGGCGGTATCGACAGTGATCACCAGATCCAGCCCGTCGATCAGCGCCGCGGTATCGGCGAAGTCGTCCAACTCATCCGTCCAGTCGATGATCGGCGGAACGGCGGCAGCCCCTTTCTGGAGCGACACGAACGTCACGCCGTCCACCGCCAGCAGCGGCGCAAGACGCTCCAGTGCGATCGACCGTCTTCGGTCCATCAGAAATGCCGTCCGATTATGACGCCTCGGATCGCCAGCCCACGCCAACCCGATCTTCAGGCCCGGCAACGCGGCCAGCCGCGTGCGCCACGCCGCGGCGGCATCCGGATCGGCATGCAGGTAGGGGCCGCCGGTCGCCACGTCTTCCATACCCAGATCCAGCACGGCGATCAGGCTCATCAGCGGGACGTAGCAGTCGTAAACCGGGGCCGGCTCACCCGGGACGGCGATCTCCGACACGCCGGCCAGACCCCGCATCAGGCGGCGCAACGGCTTCTCCACACCCAGGATTACACGGGCGCCGCGATCCGCCACAAAGCGGGCGAAGCGGCTGAACTGGATCGCGTCGCCGAGCCCTTGCTCCGATGCCAGCAGTACGCGCTTGCCGCGGAGATCCGATGCCCCGTCCCACCGTGGTCCGCTGAAGGTCGGCAGCGCATCCGTCCAGGGCTGTTGCCGCAGCCGGGTCTCATAGCCTCGCCATCCCTCACACCATGCGCCGGCTCGAAGCTGACAGAGACTGACGCTCATCAGGGCGTCGTCGTACCCGGGGCGCACGGCCAGGGCCTTTTGATAGGTCTCCAGCGCCTCCGCATGACGCTGTAATGATTGCAGGGTGCCTCCCCGGTTCATCAGCGCGGTCAGGTTGTCCGGATCCAGCGCCAGCGCCCTGTTGTAACAAGCCAGTGCCGCATCGTATCGCTGCAGGTCGTGGAACAGGTTGCCCCGATCGATCAAGGCTGGCACATGATCTGGGGCCAACGCCAGGGCGCGGTCCAGGTCCGCCTTGGCCCCGTCCCACGCTTCCAGCACCCAGAACGCGCTGCCGCGCGCGGCCAATGCCTCCAGATGATCCGGCGCGGCGGTCAGCACGGCGGTGAGGGGTTCCACCGCGTCCGCGTGCCGGTTCAAGGCATGCAGCAGCAAACCGCGCTGCAACCGGGCGGCAAGATTTTCGGGGGCCAGCGTCAGCGCATGCTCGAAGGCGGCGAGTGCCTCCTCGCCCCGGGCCTGGGCCTCCAACGCGAACCCCAGGTTCAACCACGCCCCCAGGTGGTCCGGCCGGCCAGCTAGCGCCGCTCTGAACGCCGCTTCCGCCGCATCGTAAGCCTGCTGGCGCAGCAGGACATAGCCGCGGTTGTAGTGCGCCTCGGTGTGGTCGGGGCGCAGGTGCAGCACCTGATCGTAGCATCGCAGGGCCTCGTCCAGGCGGCCGCTTGCCGTGAGTGTCGCACCCAAATCGCCCCATATCGCTACGTCGGTGGGGACCAGGGTCAGCGCCCGCGCATAACGGTCCACCGCCTCGGCCGATCGTCCCAGCGTATGCAGCGTTCGGGCCGCGGCGGTCAGCGCGCCAACATGGTTCGGCGACCATGCCAGGCAGGCCAAAAACGCGCCCAACGCCAACTCGGTCTCGCCTTGGGCGAGAAACAGGCCGCCCAGATTGAAATGCGGTGATGCGGCGCCGGGATTGACCGCGATCGCCTGCTGGATCAGCGCGATGCCCTCCGCCGTCTTGCCCATGGCGCCCCGGGCCACGCCCAGCAGGTGCAGCGCGTCGTGGTTCCCCGGCCGCACCGCCAGCACCTGCCGGTACAGATCGCAGGCCGCCGACAGGGCGCCGCCCTGATGCTGCGCCAAGGCCGCCCGCAAAAGACCGTCAGGATCGCTCATGCTCGTTTTATCGCTGGCTGAAACGCCTGAGGCAAAGCCGAAATCATCACCTCGCCGTTGTCACATCGCCCGATTTGGCCCGCGATTCGGCTGCCCCCTGATCTGCCCCCTGATCCGCCCCCTGGTCCGGCATGGTCGAGGCGACCACATCCGTGTATAGGCTGGCCCCCTGCATCGCCGGCGACACCCGGACGCCCGCCCTTTGCCTAACGGAACCGCTATGAACGACGCCGCCACCGACCCCAAGCGCGACTACCGAGACACGGTCTTTCTCCCACGGACCAGCTTCCCCATGCGCGGAGACCTTCCGAAGAAGGAGCCGCAGATCCTGGCGAAATGGGATGCCATGGACCTGTGGAGCAAAATTCGTGCATCGTCGGCCGGCCGGAAGCTGTTCATCCTGCACGACGGCCCGCCCTACGCCAACGGCCACCTGCACATCGGCACGGCTCTGAACAAGATCCTGAAGGACGTCGTCAACCGCACCCGGCAGATGGCGGGCTACGACGCCAACTACATCCCCGGCTGGGATTGCCACGGCCTGCCGATCGAATGGAAGATCGAGGAAGAATACCGCGCCAGGAAGCAGGACAAGGACACCGTCCCCATCCTGGATTTCCGCGCCGAATGCCGCGCCTACGCCGACCACTGGATGGGCGTCCAAGCCGCCGAATTCCGCCGCCTGGGCGTCGAGGGCGCCTGGCGTGAACGCTATGCCACCATGGATCGCCCGTCCGAGGCTGCCATCGCGGGTGAAATCTGCAAGTTCCTGCTGAACGGTGCACTCTACCGCGGTCTGCGCCCAGTGATGTGGTCGCCGGTCGAAAAGACCGCGCTGGCGGAAGCCGAGATCGAGTATCACGACCACACCTCGGTCACCATCTGGGTCCGTTTCCCCGTGGTCAAGCCATCCATTCCCGCCCTGGACGGCGCTTCGGTGGTGATCTGGACCACAACCCCCTGGACCATGCCCGGCAACCGCGCCGTCGCCGCGGGGGCGGAATTCGACTACGCCGTGGTGCGTGTCGACACCGTCGCCGACGGGTCCCGGGCCCGTCCCGGCGAGAAGATCGTCATCGCCGAACCCCTGCTGTCCACGGTGCTGAAGGACACCGGTATCGAAGCCCACACGGTGCTGGCCACGGTCAAAGGCGCCGATCTCGCCGGCACTGTCATGGCCCACCCACTGCGCGGGTTCGGCTATGAGCAGGACACACCGCTCCTGCTGGGCGATTTCGTCACCACGGAGGCCGGCACCGGCTTCGTTCACATCGCCCCCGGCCATGGCGAGGACGACTTCATCCTGGGCCGCGCCAGCGGCCTGGATATCCCCGAGACGGTGGGCGACGACGGCACCTTCAACCCCTGGGTACCGCTGTTCGCCGGTGCCCACGTCTACAAGGCCGCCGATCCGGTGTGCGCCGCGCTGACCGAGGCGGGAAACCTGCTGGCGCGTGGCAAGATCGTCCACTCCTACCCGCATTCCTGGCGGTCCAAGGCGCCGCTGATCTTCCGTGCCACGCCGCAATGGTTCATCCCGATGGACGGCCCGCACCACATCCGGGACAAGGCGCTTGCCGCCCTCGCCGCCACGCAGTTCGTGCCGGATCAGGGCCGTAACCGTATCGGATCGATGGTTGCCGCCCGCCCGGACTGGTGCATCAGCCGCCAGCGCGCCTGGGGCGTGCCGATCACCGTGTTCGTCGAGAAACGCACCGGCGAGCCTTTGCGCGACCCCGCCGTCGTCGCCCGCATCACCGAGGCATTCGAGGCCGAAGGCGCCGACGCCTGGTATTCGTCCCCGGCCTCCCGTTTCCTGGGCAACGACTACAACCCGGACGACTACGAACAGGTCATGGACATCGTCGATGTCTGGTTCGAGTCCGGCTCCACCCACGCCTTCGTCCTGGAAAAGCGCGGCCTGCCCTGGCCGGCCGACCTGTATCTGGAAGGCTCCGACCAGCATCGCGGCTGGTTCCACACATCGTTGCTGGAGGCCGTCGGCACCAGGGGAGCCGCCCCGTTCAAGGCCGTCCTGACCCACGGCTTCGTCAACGACGAGAAGGGCCGGAAGATGTCCAAATCCCTGGGCAACACGACGGCCCCGGATGAGGTCGCGGACAAATTCGGTGTCGATATCCTGCGGCTGTGGGTGATGTCGTCCGACACCACGGAAGACCTGCGCATCGGCCCGGAAATCCTCAAGCAGCAATCCGAACTGTACCGCCGCCTGCGCAACACCTTGCGCTGGGTTCTCGGCAGCCTCGATGGCTTCACCGAGGCCGAACGCGTGCCGTTGGAGGACATGCCGGAACTGGAACGTTGGGTCCTGCACCGCCTGACCGAAATCGATACGAAAATCCGATCGGCGGTGGAATCGTACGATTGGACCGGCGTCTATCCCGACCTGCACAATTTCTGTTCGGTGGACTTGTCCGCGTTCTACTTCGACATCCGCAAGGACGCCCTGTACTGTGATCGGCCCGACAGTCTCCGCCGGCGGGCGGCCCGCACCGTGCTGGACCATCTGCACCGATATCTCTGCACCTGGCTCGCTCCGGTGCTGTGCTTCACCGCGGAGGAAGCCTGGTGCGCCCGTTTCGGCGAGGACACCAGCGTCCACCTGGAACAGTTTCCGACGCCCCCCGCCGCCTGGCACGACGAAGCACTCGCCGCGAAATGGGAGACGGTGCGTGCCATCCGCCGCCGCATGACCGTGCCGATCGAGGAATGCCGCAAGGCCAACACCATTGGCTCCTCGCTGCAGGCCGCCGTCGAACTGCCGCTGAATGCAGCGCACAAAACCTTATTGGATGCCGCCTCATGGTCCGAGATCGCGATCGTCTCCTCCGTAACGCTCGTGCCGGACACGGACGAATCCCCAGCGAGGGTCACGCCCGCCTCTGGCGACAAATGCGCCCGCTGCTGGAGAGTGCTCCCGGAAGTGGGGTCGAACGCTACCCACCCGTCGCTGTGCCTGCGGTGTTCGGACGCAGTGGACTCCGGCCTGGTGTGCAAGCCGGCCCCATGACCCGACCGAACCTCGTACCGCTGGGTGTGATCGCCGGGCTGATCGTATTGGCCGCCGACCAGGCCAGCAAATGGTGGGTCCTGAACGGCCTGAAACTGCCCGAACTCGGCCAGGTCAGGCTGCTGCCTGTGCTTAACCTGACCATGGTGCGCAACACCGGCGTGACGTTCGGCCTGTTAAACGGTCTCGGGGATTGGGGCCACGTCCTGCTGTCGGCCGTCGCCCTGGCCGTCGTCGTCGCCCTAGGCGTCTGGTTGTACCGGGCAGAGAACAAGATGGTCGCCCTGGCGATCGGCGCCATCGCCGGCGGCGCCATCGGCAACGTCATCGATCGCGTTCGTTTCGGATGGGTGGTCGATTTCATCCAGGCGCACATCGATACGCGCTGGGGCGATTATTCCTGGTATGTATTCAACGTCGCGGACGCCGCGATCGTCTGCGGCGTGGCGGCGTTGATCCTGGACGCGCAATTCTCCAAGCGGCGCAAGGAACAGTCGATTCCCACCAGCCCGCCCTGACACGACCCGCTTGCGTCGCGATCCCGCTTCCCCGTCGCTCTTGCCAGCCGGCGCAAACCGTGTCGGGATCATTGGCACAAGACCAATCAGCGGGGGTAAAGCATGGCCGTCAGTTCGGTTTCGCCCAGGATGCGGCGCATGCAAT
The DNA here is from genome assembly GCF_009765975.1 of Acidisphaera sp. S103. Classification (GTDB taxonomy): domain Bacteria; phylum Pseudomonadota; class Alphaproteobacteria; order Acetobacterales; family Acetobacteraceae; genus Rhodopila. The sequence goes on from NZ_LMUJ01000079.1 coordinate 125,359, forward strand.
GGATCGCGGTCGGGTTGGCAACCGCCGCCATCGCGCTGAATTACATCGACCGTTCCACACTCGCGATCGGCAACGTGACGATCCGGCGGGAGTTCGGTTTGACCGCCACCGAGATCGGCGCGCTGCAATCCTTCTGGTCGCTCACCTACGCCTGCTTCCAGATCCCCGTCGGATTCCTGCTGGACCGGCTGGGCCCCCGCTACCTGGTCGGATTGGCCCTGATCGCATGGTCCGCCGCGCAGGCGGCCGGCGGACTGGCGGGCAGCTACGTCCAACTGATGTGGGCGCGCATTGCCCTTGGGGCCACCGAAAGCCCGGCCTTCCCCGGCGCCGTCCGCGTCACCAGCGACTGGTTCCACGTCAAGGACCGAGGCAAGCCGACCGGCGTCTATAACTCCGGCGGCAGCATCGGGCCGGCCATCGCCCCGCCACTGCTGACCGCGCTGATGCTGGGCTTTGGTTGGCGGATGATGTTCATCACCATGGGGATCGCCGGTCTGTTCGGCGCCCTGGTGTGGTTCAAAATCTACCGCGATCCCGCCAAGACAGTGCTGGAGCCCCAGGACGAGGCCTACCTGGCGGAAAACCGCGCCGCCGAGGCGCCGGTGGAACTGCGCAACTGGGGCCGTCTGTTCCGTTTCCGCTCCGTCTGGGGCCTGGCCCTGGGTGCGTTCTGCACCGGCTACGCGGTGTGGATGTACCAGACCTGGCTGCCGGCCTATCTGGAAATGCAGCAGCATATCAGCATCGCCAAGACCGGGTTCCTGGCGATGATCCCGCTGATCTTCTCCGTCCTCGGCGCCTGGGCGGGGGGCTGGGTCACCGACCGCCTGGCCCATGGCGGCATGGAAATCGTCGCCAGCCGCCGGTTACCCGCCATTCTGGGGCTGCTGGCGTCCGGCCTGTTCACCATCATCGCCGCCACCGCCGGCAATGCGACCGAGGCGGTGATCTTCATCTCCGCCGCGATGTTCTTCCTGTCGCTGGGGATCGCCGGGAAGTGGACGCTGATCACGGCGGTGGCGCCGCAGTCGTATTGCACCTCGATCGCCAGCATCCAGAATTTCGGTGGCTACATCGGCGGGACGGTGTCGCCGCTGGTCACCGGAATGGTGGTCGATCTCACTGGATCGTTCGTGATCGCGCTGGCGATCGGCGCCGCGATCACCATTCTGGGCGCGGTCGCCTTGCAGACCATGGTTCGCTCGCCGGTTTCGTCCGCGGCGCTGGAAGCCGGCGGCCCGCCGCGCGCGCCGGTACCGAGACGGGCCTAAACCTGCCCCCCGCTAAACCCGCATCGGCATCAAAACGTAAAGCGCGCTGGAGTCACCGGCGTCCTGCACCACGGTCGGCGCGGAGCCGTCGGCGAAGCGGAATTCCACCTGTTCCGGGATCTGGTCGGTGATGTCGTTCAAGTAGCGCGCCTGGAACCCGATCTCCAGCGGACCGGCGTCGTATTTGACATGGTCGGCGTCGAGTTCCTCGGTCGCCGTCCCCTGTTCTGGATTGGACGCGGTCAGCACCAGCAGGTCGCGCGCCAGCGACAGCTTCACCGGACGCGACCGTTCCGAGGAAATCGCCGCCACGCGGCCCACCGCGTCGGCGAAGTCCTTCTTGCCCACCCGCAGCACCTTGTCGTTGCCGCGCGGAATCACCCGCTCGTATTCCGGGAAGGTGCCGTCGATCAGCTTGCTTGTGAGAAGCATCTGGTCGGCATGGAACTGGATGCGGGTGTCGGACAGCGCCACCTCCACATTGCCGGTGACCTCATCCAGCAGCTTCCGCAGCTCGTTCACCGTCTTACGAGGGATGATGACACCGGGCATCGTCGCCGCCCCCTCGGGCAGCGGTTCCTCCACACGCGCCAGCCGATGGCCGTCGGTGGCGACCGCGCGCAGCACCGGCGTGCCCTCACTGTCGGCGTGATGCAGATAGATGCCGTTCAGGTAGTAGCGAGTCTCCTCGGTGCTGATCGCGAACTTGGTGCGGTCGATCAGCGCCCGCAGCGTCAGCGCGGTCAGGTTGAACTTGTGCGGCAGGCTGCCGGCGGTCATCGACGGGAAATCCTCGACCGGCAGCACCGTCAGCTTGGTGTCGTACCGCCCGGCCCGCAGCGACAACTGGGCGTCACCACCGGGATGATCCAGTTCCACCTCCGCCCCGTCGGGCAGTTTGCGGACGATTTCGTACAGCGTCGCCGCTGGGGCCGTGCAGGCGCCGTTGCGCGAGGACGAAGCCGGCACATCCTCGACGATGGCGATCTCCATGTCCGTGGCGGTCAGCGTCAGCTTGCCGTCCCGCACGGCGATCATGACGTTCGCCAGGATGGGGATGGTGTTGCGCCGCTCCACCACACTCTGGACGTGGGCCAGCGCCTTGATCAAGACGGCGCGGTCGGCCTTGAGCTTCATGGTCTGTTTCCTACTTGGGTCCGGCCGCCGCTTCTGATCCCCGCACGGCGGGGAAGCAAGCGAATCGCACAACGGAGTGTAGCAAGGCGGCGGAAGGTCCGCCAAGGACCGTCATGCGGTTCCGGGCGGTTGGACTGAGGTTTCCTGTGCGATGGCCCAACCACGGCAACCACTACCGCCCCGCCAGCAGCGGCCCCAGCACATCCTCCACTCCGGTAATCAAAATCTGCACCCCGATGCACAGCAGCAGGAACGCCGACACCCGCGTAATCGTCCGCGTCCCGGTCGGCCCCATCATCCGCGTCAACCGGTCGGCATAGTTGTAGGTGACCCAGATCACCGCCGTCATCGCCACCGCCGCCGCGGTCATCCCCAGAAAGAACCAGCCCAGCCCTCCGAACAACCGAGGGTGCCCCGCCCCCAGGGCAACCGCCACCGAGATCGTACCCGGCCCGGTGGTAAACGGAATGGTCAGCGGGAACAGCGCGATATCCTCGAACCCTTCCGCCGAGGCCGCCTGCTCCTGCTTCCGGTCTTCCTGCACCTCCGGCGCGTTCAGCAGGTGCCAGCCGCTCAGCGCCACCACCAGCCCGCCAGCCACCCGCAGCGCGGCCAGCGTGATGCCGAAGAACGCCAGCACATACGATCCCGCCCACAGCGCGCCCATCATCACGGCCAGCGAATTCAGCGCCACCAAACGAGCCAGCCGCGCCCGCGCCTCCTGCGGCCGGCTGGCCGTCACACCGCGGAAGATAAACGCGCCGCTGATCGGATTGACGATGGAAAACAATGCCGGAAAACCGAGCAGAAACGCTTGCGCGGCTTCCAGCACGACGCGATCAGCCCAGGGTAGGGCGCTTGTCGGCCCATGGCTGGATCGCCTCGAACGCTGCCGAGGCCTGCAGCACCCCCAGATCGTCGAACCGCTTGCCGACGATCTGCAACCCGACCGGCAACCCGTCCGAGGTAAACCCGCACGGCACGCTGGCCGTCGGATTCCAGGACATGTTGAACGGATAGGAGAACTCCGCCCAGCTCACCCAGTCCCATTCATGCTGTGGCCAATGCTCCGGCATCAGCCGTTCCGCCGGGAAGGCTGCCACCGACACCGACGGAGTCAGCAGAAAATCCCACCCCTCGAACCAGCGATGAATCCCGGCGATATATGCCATTTTCCGCTCTCGGGCGGCCTGGTATTCGGCGATGGAAACGTTGGTCGATGCCTTGATGCACGCGACCAGGCCCGGATCCATCCGCGACTCCCACTTCTCCAACTGCGGCTTCAGCCGGGTCAAATGTGCCGACCAGAAAAACCGGATCAGCTCCGGCCCCGGCGCCGCCCACGGCGTGGCCACCTCCTCGACGATCGCCCCCAACTCGGAAAACCGCCGCGCCGCCGCTTTCACCAGCGCCGCGACCTCGGGATCGACCCGCGCATGCCCCAGGTCGGGGCTATACGCGATCCGCTTGCCCTTCACCCCCTCATGCAACCGAGAATGATACGCGGCGGGACCGGCTTCCAGCGTGGTGTAATCCAGCGGATGCGGACCCGCCATCACCTCCAGAAACACTGCCGCGTCCGCCACCGTCCGGGTCAGCGGCCCGTTATGCGACGTCATGTCGCCGGTGCTGACGGGATAATACGGCACCCGTCCGAAACTGGGCTTCAACCCGAACACGCCGCAGAAATGCGCCGGCATACGGATCGATCCGGCTCCGTCGCTGCCCTGGTGCAGCGGCCCATACCCCGCCGCGCACCCCGCACCCGCCCCGGCCGACGACGCCCCCGCGTTATACCCAGACTTCCACGGGTTATGCGTGATCCCGGTCAACGGCGAGTGCGACACACCCGTCCACCCAAACTCCGACGTCGTCGTCTTGCCCAGGATGATCGCGCCCTCATCCTTGATGCGCGGAACGATCGGCGCGTCCTCGGTCGGCCGAGCGCCCTGATGGATGAAACTGCCCTGCTGGGTCGGCATGTCCTTGGTGATCGCCAGGTCCTTGATGGTCACCGGCACGCCGTGCAGCCGCCCGACGCGGTCGCCCGACATCAGCTTCGCCTCGGCCGCGCGGGCGGCGTCCATCGCCTGGTCGGCCGCGAGATACGCGAACGCATTGACCTTGGGTTCCACCGCCTCGATCCGTTCCAGCAACGCACGCGTGGATTCGACAGGGGAGATTTGCTTGGTGCGGATCAATTCCGCGAGGCGGGTCGCCGGCAGGAAACCAAGGTCTTCGGAAGTCATCGCATATCCTTTTGCTGTGCGTCCAATGGTCTATCGGCGCCGGTTCAATATGTCGCCCGTCCGCCGGAGACGTCGAACACCGCGCCGGTGGAGAAGCTGCATTCCTCGCTGGCCAACCACAGGATCAGTGAGGCGATCTCATCGATCGCGCCGAACCGGCCGATGGGGATTTTCGACAGCATCCAGTCGATTTGCTGCTGCGTCATCTGATCGAAGATCGGCGTCTTCACCGCCGCTGGCGTGACGCAATTGACGCGGATTTCGCTCCCCGCCAGTTCCTTCCCCAGCGACTTCGTCAACCCGATCACCCCCGCCTTCGACGCGGAGTAGGCAGACGCATTCGGATTACCCTCCTTGCCCGCGATCGAGGCGATATTGACGATCCGCCCATAGCCATTTGCCTGCATGAACGGCACCACCGCGTGGCAGCAGTAGAAAACGCCCTTCAGGTTGATGTCGATCACCCGGTCCCAGGCCGCCACGGGATATGCCCACGTGGTCTCGTTTGGGCCGGTGATGCCCGCTGAGGCCACCAGGATGTCGATTTTTCCCAGCACGTCGGCAGTGGCCTTGGCTGCCCGGTGGACCGCATCAGGGTCGGCGACGTCCAGCGTCACCGTATGCGCCGCACCCGATCGCGCCAGCCCCGCTTCGTCCATATCCCACAAACTTAGCGTGGCACCCTCGGCCGCCAGGCGGCGGGCAACGCCGGCGCCTATCCCTGAAACGCCACCGGTGACGATGGCCGAACGTCCTGCGAACCGTTGCGCCATGCGGCGACTCCTTCCTGGGAAGCCACAGTGAAGGCCGGACCGGCGGCCGCGACAAGATGGTTTGTCCGGCCGACGCCTCCGACGTGTCATTAATAAACACTGTAACCATTTAGTAAGCGCATCCGCCCTATGCCCCACAAAGAGGACTGGCCTCGCAACCTCCTGGGGGCACACGTTGAGCCGATGAACGCACAGATCGACACCACTGACCCGCGTCGGCGAGAGACAAGGACCGGCGTCCTCAAGCGGGCGAAGATAGCCTTTGGCCGCGCCGTGATCGACTGTGTCGTCCTCGACGTTTCCTCCAGCGGGGCCCGTGTTCGCACCGATGTCACGGCCACCATCCCGGATCGGGTGATTTTGCGCTTCGCCGGCGGTGGCGCTTACGTCGCCCACGTCCAGTGGACGCAGGGCACCGAGTTGGGCTTCGCCTTCGACGGCCTCGCGCCTTTGGCCGAGGATGCCGCCTCCCTGGCCCTGTCGGCCTTCAATGCGCTGCCCGCGAACGACCTGGACATCCCGATCCGCCTGCTGCGTTCGGTGCGGTTCTTCGACGACCCCGTGCTGGCGAAAGCCACCGAGGCAGCCGAAGCCGCCTATGCCCATTTCAAGACGACCCTGAAGGAACGCATCCGCTTCCAGGTCTGACAAGTATCCGATCGCAGAGAAACGAGAGTCGCGACGCGACCACGATTCGCCGCGTGAATCGGATACTATCGGCCATGACCGACATATTGCGCTTCTATGATGCGCGATACTGGACCACCAGCGCGCCCCGGATTTGCTTGCGGCATTTTCGGTCAATTCGACGAAGTATCTTCCTCGTTGCTCCGAATATAACGTTCAAGCCGCCAATCCCAGTAGGTCCAACCCCGCCAGTCGTCAGGGCGCGTGAGGAAATCGGTCCGAAGTCCATCTCGTGTCTCTCGGACCAGACCATTCCGTGGACCCCGTCTCATGTAGATATCGAGTGCCGGAATGGCCTGAGGGCCAAGACTTTCGATGTAATAGACATCGAGAAACGCGCCTTGTCCCGCCAGTGCTTTACAATGGAGGACGTCATACGTCGCGATGACCGACGGAAAGTTGACGAAGCAGCAAATGTAGAGCGTCGCCGCAACGGTGCAGGCATTGGCGCGAAGTAACCATGCGTTCGAACGGTTGGACAGCATGCGCACCAACACCAGGACCAACCCGGCACCAACAAGCGCCATCCAGATGAACGCCGCGACACGCAGCCCGGTCAAGGAATAGGCCGCGACGTACAGATGGAGGCGCAGGATCGATGAGACCACCAGCAGTACGTTCTGCGCGATCCAAAGTCCGACCAGGCGCCGGACAAGCCGTGACCCGGCGGTTTCACGCCCCGGCTGCGTTGTCGCGATCACGAAAATCGCGGCCAAAAGCGCAGTCATGATCAAAGGGTAGGCACCGCGATGCGCATAGGCGGCATAAGTCAGGCCACTCGGCAGCGTCCCTGGACCCCACAGGTAGACCAGATCAAGCCCGGTCTGCACCGCGAACAGGAGATTGAACAATACCAGCGAACGCACGACAGCCCGCTTGCCGAAAAGCAACGCCCAAGCGCCGGATACCGGTATGTTATCCGGCCCCGCAATGGTTTCGGGCCTCGCCGGTTTGGCGCGCCGAACGACAATGAACGGCCATATCAATGACAAGGCCGTCAGCCAACCGATGATGCGCCCAAGTGGTATCGTTGCGTACGTCAGAATCGGTGTGAGCGACGACAGCCCATCGTCGATGACCGGGTTGGCGGAAGCAAACAATCCGAGAAACACGCCACCCAATCCCAACGGCACGATCCAGGTCAACAGCGTGCCGCGGTTCCATGTGACCGGTCCGTTTCGCCGCCAGTCATCGACCGCTCGGTATAAATCGGGTGCCACACGCCACCCGATGTCCCGGATAAGGCGCCCCGCGCTGTTCAGCCGGGATAACAACGACAAATCGGCATCATGCAACGTGGTGGCGGCACAGGCTGCACCCACAATACCGAACGCCGTGGCCAACAGGCTAGGCTGGATGACCAGAGGCGCGACGCTGAATGCCAAAATCGCCGCAGCGATCGTCCAGTCGGCGGCACTGGCCCGAACCGGATACGAAATGACGGTTCCGGCGCCAAGCGAAATCAAAAAGACGGCGGCGGAAACGCCAAACGGGTGGCCGTAGAACAGCCAATCGGACATTGCGACCAGTATAGCCGCGGTCATCAGATTTCGCGGACAAACCTGCTTTTCCCGCGATTCAGCTTGTGTCCCGAACGGGTTGCCTGCGGCCGTCAAGTCCTGATCGCTCATGACAAGCACCGAGGCGCGTTCGATGCATATGACAGCGGTGCCCGATCCAACCACCATGCGTCCCACAACACGGTTCGGGGTATGGCAACGTCCACTCCGCAACGGACGCTCCATGCGGTTCTGACCAACATGCATGGGGATCGGTCGGCCGCAGGCGGATTATCGCAACTGACTTTGCTATCCCATATAGTTTGCATTACAAAGTATCCTCGCAAAAAAAGCGCAGACTCAGGTTGGTACGAAATCGCCCCAATCCGCCGCCCCACGTTCGTGTTGGGCAGCCGCCGCGGCGTCCCGTACGACCTGCTCAAGGACCGCCAGATAGCGGAGATAGCGTTTCCGCCCCGTCGCCGTCAGCCTGCATGCGGTGTGTGGCCTGTTATCGACGAAACTTTTCACGATCAGCACCAGCCCGGCTTCTTCCAGTATTTGCAGGTGCCGGCTCAGGTTTCCATCGGTCAGTCCGCAAAGCCGCTTCAGGTCGCCGAATGCGACACCTTTCGGATTCGACACCAGCGACGTCAAAATACTGAGCCGTGCCTTCTCATGAATGATACGGTCCAGGCCATCATAGGCAAACCGCCCAGCGGTCTTGTCAGACGACGTCGTCTTCGCCATCCCATCCTCCCGTTATCGCAATGAGCAGTGCAGCCAGCAACTCACCGATCCCGAACGGCGCACCCATGGCCCAGGGTGACAGCGCGTGCTGGCCGCCCGCGAAAGCCAGGCAGGCAAGGCCCGTCGCGAGATACCAGAACCCCACCGCATTGAGCGCCGGCGGCAGTGCCCGGCAGGACGCGAAGATGCCCAGGCTGAGCACGATCTGCCAAAGCCCCGGCAGCATCCACGCGCTTTCAGGTGCAAACCGCCACAGCACGATGGTTAACAGTGCCCCGGTGCCGATCGAAGGCAGCAATTGCCCGGCGGCCGCGCCGATCATCTCATCGGCCAGTCCGTGGTGAATCCGGCGCGTTCGGAATACGACCTCGATACCGATCGCGGTTGCCGAGACGGCCGCGGTTCCCGTCCACAAAGCAAGGTATGCGATAACGTTTTGATCGGGTGAGGGGATAATGCGCGATTGAATCCAGGCAGCAGCGGCCGCCAACAGCCCGGTCAGTGCGAAGGTCGCCGGCCCATAGCCGCGAAAAACGGTGTCCCGCGCCATCTGGCTGCGCATCGCCCTGATATCGGCCAACGCCTGCCCGAGATCCATCGCCATCCTCATCCAGACTCTACAATGCAAAGTATGCGGGATCGCAGAGCCATGCAAGCCAAACTTCCCGCCATGGCATCGTTGGCCACGGCCTTACGCCGCCTTCCCGGAGGTGATTAAAGTCCATGCCATGACCCTGTCCCGTCGCTCACTCCTTCACCTGGTTGGCAACGCCGGCGGCGTGGCGGCCGCCTATCACACCATGGCCGCGATGGGCCTGCTGGCGGTCCCATCTGCCTATGCCGGCCCATCCGCACTGCCACCCGGCCGAGGCCGCCGCGTGGTCATCATCGGCGCCGGCATCGCCGGCATGGTGCTCGCCTACGAACTACGCCGCGCCGGCTACCATCCCCTTGTCCTGGAGGCGCGAACCCGCCCCGGCGGCCGCAACTGGTCGCTGCGTGGCGGCGACACGGTCACCGAGACAGCCACCACCCAGCACGTCGCCTGGGACCGCGACGACCACCTCTACTTCAACCCTGGACCCGCTCGGTTGCCCTATCACCACGAGGGCATCCTGTCCTACTGCCGCACCCTGGGCGTCCCGCTGGAGGTCCTGTGCAACGACAACCGAGCCGCCCTGATGCAGGACGACCACGCGTTCGAAGGCGCACCGCAGCTCAACCGGCGCGTGGTCAACGACGCCCGCGGCTACGTCGCCGAACTGGCGGCCAAGGCTGTGGACAAGGACCTGCTGGCCCAGCCGGTCACCGCCGAGGACAAGGACCGCCTGCGTTCCTTCCTGCGCGGCTTCGGCGCGCTCGACAAAGATATGGCCTATCACGGTTCGGCACGCGCCGGCTGGGCGGAACCGCCGGACGCGACCCAGCCGGGAACCGCCAATCAACCGCTGGACCTGCAACGAATCCTGCAGTCGGATTTCTGGCAGGGGCCGATGCAGTTCGGCGAACTCTCCAACATGGCGGCCACCATGCTTCAGCCGGTGGGCGGCATGGGGCGTATCGGCCAGGCGTTCGGGCGAGCGTTGGCCGGCGTCATCACCTACCAGGCGGTGGTGACCCGCCTCCACCGAACCGAAACCGGCGCCCAAATCACCTGGAAACACGCCGGAACCGGAGCCGAACACCACATCGACGCGCCCTGCGTCGTCGTGACTGTGCCGTTCTCGGCGCTCGGTGGCATCGACACGGACTTTTCTCCGGCGACCCGAACCGCGATGCAGGCTGTGGAGTATATCCCGGCCGGCAAGGTGGCCTTCCAGGCGTCCCGGCGGTTCTGGGAACTGGACCAGCAGATCTACGGCGGCATTTCCTGGACCAGCCGCGACGCGACGCAAATGTGGTATCCGTCGGGCGGCCTGCAGCAGACCAAGGGCATCCTGGTCGGCGCCTATATCTGGTCGGAAGGCGTGGGCAACGCCTTCGCCGCCAAACCCCTGCGGCAACGCCTCCACGACACGCTGGACGATGTCGCGCATCTGCATCCCCAGGCACCACAATTCCTCGCCAACGGCATTTCGGTCTCCTGGAAGAACGTTCCCTACACAAGAGGCGGCTGGGCCGAATGGAGCCGCAAGGCCCGAGCGACCCAGTTCCCCATGCTGTTGAAGGGCGACGGGCCATATTTGTTCGCCGGCGAGCACATGTCGTTCATCACCGGCTGGCAGGAGGGCGCGGTTCGTTCGGCGCATAAGGTGCTGGCGGATATCGGCGAACGGATGCGGGGATAGGCTACGCAAAAAGAGTTCTGGCCCTGGAACCTGCCAGCGAGAAGCCGAGCGGCGCATCTGTCGAACGCGTGGCCAGTCGATGTGCCCAGTGGCTTTCTCTTTTCCCCCGTTCCCCTATGATCCATGACGGACCATAAAACGTACGGATCATGCGGGTAACAGCTCAGACGCCATTGATAAAACGGCGAGACGACAACGATCTGCCAGGGGCTTCATGCTGATGGCGGAAAGGGCGTCGGCTGCGACGGTCCCCTCTCTCCTGACCGTATCCAATTTGCATGTTCGCTATGGCGACCTCGTCGGTGTCGCGGACGTCTCGCTTTCCGTCCCCGCCGGATCCGTCGTCGCCTTGCTCGGCTCCAACGGTGCCGGGAAGACCACGACGTTGAATGCCATCGCCGGGCTGGTGCCGCCGGCGGCCGGAACAGTCACCTGGCAGGGGCAGATCATTACCGGGCGGCCGGCTTTCGCGATCGTCGCCTCCGGCCTGGCCCTGTCCCCCGAAGGTTGGCGGCTGTTCGTGCAGCAGACCGTCGAGCAGAACCTCCGCCTCGGGGCGACCATTTTGGCCGACAAAAAGCGCGTGCCAGCCTTGCTGGATCGGGTGTTCGCTCTGTTCCCGCGCCTCGCCGAACGCCGCAAGCAGCGGGCGGGCACGTTGTCGGGCGGCGAGCGGCAGATGTTGGCGACCGGCCGGGCCCTGATGAGCGACCCGAAGCTGCTGATGCTGGACGAACCAAGCCTGGGCTTGGCACCGGCGGTGGTGGAATCGATGTACGAAACCCTGGCGCGGCTGCGGCGCGAGGGCCTGACGCTGCTGCTGGCCGAACAGGCTGTCGAATTGGCGCTGGAGGTGGCGGACTATGCCTACGTCCTGCAAACCGGCCGCACCGTGCTGGAGGGACCGTCCGCGGCACTGGCCGACGACAAGGACGTCCAGCGAATCTATCTGGGACTGGAAACCGAGGGGCGCTGACGGCGTCTCTCCTGGTTCGCCTTGGGTTCGCCTTGGACATCGGCGCAAGGGCTGGCTATAATATGGGCCGCTGAACAGAGACCGAGCCTGACGGCTATCAGGCGATGGTATTGGTATGTCCCCGTAGCTCAGCCGGATAGAGCACCAGATTCCTAATCTGGGGGCCGTGCGTTCGAATCGCGCCGGGGACGCCACTCGAAGTTATTGATATTCCCTACGAAATTGACCAATATAGTCATGGAGGCCTTCGGGCTTGTTTTCGCCTGACAGGACATTGACAGGACAGCAGGGTGGAAAGCCTACTCGAACGCTTGGGCTGCCAATTGGCGATTGCTCTCGCGACTGCCAGGCCTGGGTGGCCATTCCGCTGCAATAGAGGAACCTTCCGTTGCCCTTCGGCGGACTGACGTCAGCCAGCAACGAAGACGCACAGGTGCCGCCGAATACGATCCCACCTGCCGAGAGTTCGGCACTGCCCGTAGAGCTGGGCTACTGGCCGGACCCGCTGGGTTCACAGCGGGTGATGGCGTCCACGACGTTGCCCCCGATGAATGTCTGGCCCACGAGGTGCCGCCGCAGGTCTAAGGCAGCAGTTTCGCATGCCTCGTGCGTCGCCATCGGCAGCGCGCTCGATGTCATGGGTTGATCGCCGTTGCTGCCAATGTGACCGATTAGGACCACGAACAGGATTCAGCCTGACATGCACTTCCTCTTGGCTTCACCTCGTGAGGTGCAGTTTAGCGGACGCGATACGCTTTTGGATGACGGGGCCGACACCCGTGATTTTTTGTTCCGTTCGCCCTCGTTTTTTTCTTGCGCGCCTCAGCACGGAGGCACAGCGTTGAAGTGGGCGATGTCTGCTCGCTGGTGACACGTTATCACCGGTGAGCCGAAACCGTGGCCCGTTTGCCCCGCTGCGCAGGGTGGTTATGTCCCCTTTCCGGGACGCGCTCTTTCATCCATTCGAGGCCCGCAATGCGCCTACAAACTTACGCCGAAGTCTCCGCCGCCGCGCCCACCGCCGTGTTGGGGGTTGCTGTTTCTGGCGTCATTCTCACTGACGACGTTCGTCAACAAATTCAGACCCTTCCACCTCGCATCACCCGACGGCGCGGGGCCGAGGAAATAGGGAGGATTCTCGGAATGCCGATTTCGCACCGCACGCTTGAGGCTTGGCGTTTGCCCGTCCAGCACGTCTGCGGAAAAGCCCTCGTCCCAACGATGGCGCTGTTCGAAGCTGCCGCGGTAAAGCTCGCCGAGGCACCCGTCCTGATGTCCGGCCGACGCCATAAGGGTTAGCCTATTCCCACCACACGGGTTGCCGGCGGAGGTGTCGGCATTGGCGAGGCACACGGGCCTGCATTCAAGGCGTCTCGAATGCTGCACGTAGGCGCCGATTACGCTGGAAACCACGCCTCCACCACGTCCGGCGGGTCTGACGGCTGACGATCGGAGCGCTCCAGGCCATGCGGCAAACGGGCGTGGACCTCGGCCAGGGTATGCCCGACCAGAATGTAGGGCGTCGGGGTGTCGGTCACCAACCGCGCCACGAAGGCGCCGGGATACTCTGGTAGATTCCCGCATGACGATTCAGGCGAAGAGCGGGTGGCTTCGCGCCGCGTTGCTCTGGAGGGAGCGAGCCATCACCGCGTCAATGATCTGCTACTGCATTTCCGAGACTTCGAAGGAGGGGGAGGCAACGGCTGCCACCCGGCGATGGTCCGGGCATGTTCCCGCGCCTTCACGTTGTCAGTGATGCCTGGGAAGCGTCGGCGCACCTCGATCGCGGCCGACAGGCCCCCCTCTTGCTCGAAGACCGTGCGGATCGCGGCGGCATCGGCTTCGGTGACAACGAACATGTCGGAAATTTAGGACGTTCTGACGACGGCTTCCAGGCTCGATCGCGACAGGCCCCGGCAGAGAACCCGAAACCCTGCCGGGGGCCGTTCGGTCATCTCGGGTGCCTCACCGGGATGGAGATACCGGTAGCGTCCGATAAGACGGCAACCCGGAATGTGGTGTCAGTGCCGATCCGAATCAACAATGTGTCCAAGCTGTAATGCATGGTTTATTGGTGATTTCGTCTCCCAGTGCATAGCTCCAATGCCGCATCGCAGCATTATCATCCGGCCACGAAGGCCCAATTACCGTCCATCAAAGCCGGACATTTTGCCCGACCGCAGATGGAGAATTCCGATGAAAAAGATGTTCCTCGCCGCCCTGGCCGTTCTGAGCCTGAGCGCCGCTGTTGCCCCGCTTGCCAATGCTGCGGTCTACAGCAACCATTACGGCCCGTACGACAATACGGCCAACAGTCTGAACCGCAACGTCATCGGCGGCCAGTAAGCTTTCGATCGCGTGAGCGTAGCAGAGGCCGGGTCATCCCCGGCCTTTTTGCTGTCTGGGTCGCGACGATCCAGCGTGGCTGGGGAGATGTCCGAAATCGAGCGCTCATTGCGACCACGGACGCACCGTCAATTCGATCGCCAGACCGGTTTGACGATGCACTGATATCAGGGGGTGGGATCGTCACCATCGCACTTATCCCCAGGAAATTTGGAGTCGCCCGGCCGGGCAAGTGAAAGAAACTGTCCCGACTCCGGTACTCGGTTCCTAGCCTCCTCGGGCGTCCAACACGGGCGCGTCACAAGGGAGGCCACAATGTCAGCATCTCTTCGGACTAGGGACGGCTCCGCCAGCGTCGTCGACGCCATCCTCGCCAGCGAGAAAGCCGCATCACGATATGTGCCGATCGACATGGAAGGCGCACTGGCCTGGGCGCGAGATAATACGATGAACTTGAAGGGGATCAGACGTCCCCTGGATCGTATCAACGCCCGGCGGGTGGAGTTGAGTTTGCCGCCGTTCAAGATAACCGAAAGCGTCAACAGGATACCGCGGCCAACGAATCCGACGAGCGCTCCGAAAGCCGCTCCAGCGCGCCCCTTGGTTTCCTCGGAAGATGATCTTCTTAAGCGCATTCTTACCCACCATGGCACCTTGACCGGCCTGGTCACCCCTCAGATCGCCGAATGGCTGCTGAAGCTGAACACTGGCAATCGACCCATTGCACGCCGGGCGATCGAGCGGTTTTGCAAAATCCTGAGTGACGGTGCCTGGGTGAACACCGGCGAGCCGGTGATTGTCTCCCACGAAGGCGTTCTGAACGATGGCCAGCATCGGCTCACGGCGATCCTTACAAGCGGCATCGCAGCTGAACTTGATGTCCGCTTCGGTATTCCGCGCGAGGCGTTCCATGCGACCGGCACCGGCGCAACGCGCACCGCAGGGCATGTGCTGAGCATCGAAGGTTACAGCCACACAAGTTGCCAGGCATCCATCGCACGTCTGCTGATCCATTATGACAAAGGGCAAATGGGCAACCGTTCGCACGTGGAAAGCGGTGAAATACTCAAAGTGGTCGATACTGATGCTTTCGTTTGTAAAATAGCTGCAAAAATCCAGCGCTCGAAATTCCGCCCGACCCGCACCGGGTCTTTCGGTTTTGTCCTGGCAATTGCTGCACGGACAGCACCCATTGAACGAGTATTGGAATTTGCTGATCTGGCCGCCAGCGGCTTGGCTCGCGATGAATCAGAGCCGACCTATCGGCTCCACACGAGACTTTGCGGTGCAGCGATGACAAAGGATCGAATCAACATCAGTCCGATCGACGTGGCCATTCTAACAGTGAAGGCGTGGAACGCCTGGATCCGGGGCGACGCTATGCCGCCTCTGAGGGTGCTGGAAACCGAGCGCACAAGCGCCGGATTCCCCAAGGTGGACATGTGGCGTGAAAGGCAATTGCTCGCTGCCTGAGAAGTGCTGAAGCCCGGCAGGATCGCGACCCAGTGCCGTGGCCTGCCTGGCGGCAGCCCCTCTGTTCACGGCGGCGTGACCATCTATTGACGCGACTGCGTGAAACACATATAGGAGCGGACATGCACACCGTCTGCGAAACGCACAGCTTTCAAAGGGCGGCCAAAGACGCGGGCATGTCTACCGATGAGATTACCGATCTTATCAATTACTTAGCCGTAAATCCAATGGCTGGCGATGAGATGGCGGGAACAGGTGGATGCAGGAAGCTTCGTGTAGCCGGACGCGGCAAAGGGAAAAGTGGCGGTTATCGGACCATCACGTTTTACAGCGGGCAGATGATGCCGGTTTTCCTGATTACGGTGTTCTCGAAAGGTGAGAAGGCCAATCTGACCAAGGCTGAGTGCAACCAATTGGCTCTCCTGACGCAGACGATCGTCTCAGAATACAAAAAACGGATTGTGAAAGTGAGTGCGACACAATGAGCAAGAAGGCATTCGACAAGATCGCCGAAGGGCTCAATGAGGCTCTGGCGATTGCGCAAGGGGCCGCCGACCCGGCGAAGCTGCACGTCCCCGCGGAGATGGACGTCCGGGCGATACGCCTGAAGGCGCAGATGTCGCAGGATCAGTTTGCCTCCGCGTTTGGGTTCACGGTGCATCAGGTTCGGCAATGGGAGCAGGGGCGCCACCGGCCGCTCGGCGCGATGCGCGCTTATCTCATGGTCATCGACCGAAACCACAAGGAAGTTCTAGCGCTCCTGAGTGGGTCTCCCGACCGGAAGGCGGCCTGAGGGGCACCTGCGCCTCTCAACCACTGCCGATTTCCGTTACCGGCAGATCGCCGCGCTGACCTGGGATGCACGCGACCGGTTGGGATGACCTCCGGATGGTCCGCCTCTCAAAAGGGATGGATTTCGGAATCATGCTCTTCCAAAGGCCGATCGCGCCAAATCATGTCGTCCCCCCGTTACTCAGAAACTTAGCAACACATTATCGCACTTGTGCAACACATTATGGGAAAATGGCCGCGGGGCCGGGTAACACATTTTGGGAGTTGTGCAACACTTTATCGGAGTTTGGCGGGGTGGTCGGTGCACCGTCCGGGCGCCGTGGCGATACGGCATTTTGCGGGGCTGTTGCGAGGCGAGGGGCTCAACAGTATTGACCCCCTTCCGTCATCGGGGTGTGCATATTTCGCACATCCTTCGCCGCCCGATAGCGCGCCACCGTGGCGCGCTTTCCCATGCGCGAAACTGCGCAAGGGTCCGCTAACTGTGCGGGCCTCCTTTTGCATCAGATCGATGCAAAGGCACGGCGCCGTGCCGCACCTTGCCGGGCAGTAGAAGGGCCACCCCGAAGAGTGCCCCGGATAAGCCATCGGCCGATGGGTGTGTGATTTGCCAACTGATGGGCACAGGACCAGTCTCCGCCGCAATCGGAGGGGCGGCCTGGTGGACTATTGGGTGATGATCGTTGACGATGGTGCAGTGGTCCGAATGGCGGCGGTCTACGCAATCAGCAGGCTCTATTCCGCCGGGCAGCATTCCACGTGGCGGCTGGTTGAGGCTCGAGGCGCTGATACCGCCATGTCATTGGCATTGGATGGCCGCGTCGATATCACTTTGATCGACCACAACACGCCAGGGCGAGATGGCCTCAGCCTCGCCGCCAATCTGCGACACTTGTATCCAGCGATGCCGATTGCGCTGATGACTGCCAATTCTCATCCCGAGACCATCGCAGGCGCGAAGGAACTGGACTTGACGTTCATCCCAAAGCCACGCTGGAAAGACGGCCTTGCGGCATTTTTATCCGCTGCCATGAGGCGGTTGGGCGGCTGATGCACAGGGCGGTAAAGCCGCCGTAACGGCTTCCAATTCATCCGCCTGCTTGTCGAAGCGGGCCGCTAGGTCGTTCAGGGCGTCGATCGCCTGCTTGTCCGTAAATAGGATAGCCATGCGGCGCCAGCGTTCCGCTTTGAAACGTAACTCGTTTGCCTCCAGCCATCTCGCGAGCGTGTCCATCAGGAGAGAAGGCGTACAGTGATCTCGACCACCTCTTCCACCGTGGTCGGCGACGTCAGGAAGGTTCCGAGGCCCTCCGTGTAGGGGGCTTGGTCGGGCGTCCCGACGAAGATGACTTTGACGTCCCGGCGCTTCGACCTAGCCATCAGCGCCAATGACACGCCGTTAGGCTGGCCCTCTGCGTGTCCGGTGCCGGTGATCAGCACCTCCACCTGGTCCGCACTCTCCAGCGCATCGAGCGCGACCAGCGGACTTGGCAGAGCGACCGCCTCATAATTTTGGGCGGCAAGTTCCTCAACCGCCTGATTAGCAAGTGCCATATCGTCCAGCACCAGGACCACTTGGGCAGGCATCGCGTCCTCCGGTCAGTGCGAAGGCACGATAGGGCACATTTGTCGCTGAGTGGTAGCCGACCGTTTTTGAGTTGGAATATTTTGTGCTATTCCGCCCCAAATACAGAAGGAATTACTCCTGCTAGTCCTTCCGCCTCCAAGGGTGTCGCTATTCCCGACACCCTTCCACCAAGGGTCCGCACAGTAAGCGGACCCCTGCGCAATTTTGCGCATCCCCGCGCCCACTCGTAACGATACCATACCATCCGTCTAGGATGACCTGGTCTGTCGGAGATGCTGCACTTCGAGCGGACACGGCCGGGGCATCCTTAAGGGAACCCTTTGGGGAGTCTTTTGGGGCATCCTATAGGGGACGTTTTGGGATCACCGCTCCCAGGCCGTGAGGGGTGAGCAGCGGAAGGGCCGCCCCAACGGGTGTCGGCAGTAGCGACTCCCTTTCGCGTCCGGGGATGTGCCCATATCGCACACCCTTTGCCTACAGGGAGGGCGATTCGCCCTCCCCCGTCGCTGCAGATACCGCGCCACCGTGGGGAGGGGTCTCAAAGTCACAGGGGCAGATGGATCAGAAGCAGGCTGGGCTATGTGAAACATCATAGCCCCAGCCGTTGGAGCGGTCTGGGCAGACCACCTGGATTGAGACCGTCATGCCGTTTGGCGACGGCTGAGGCATGACGGATGGCGGCCGCAAGGCCGGACCGATCGGCGTACGGCGAAAATCGGCTTCCCAGGCCTGGACCCGTCGATCGGCCGCGTAGGGTGGCAAACCGGCGGGAGCGACGATGCCGATGCGCAGCAGGCCAGGATCGAGCAGCGCCTCCACCAGGTCCGTGCGCGGGTCGGCAGCAGGCCGCCCGTCCGGGAAGGTCACGATGGCGCCATCGGGCAGATCCTGGATCGTGGCTGCGCCGGCACTCACCGCGTCGGCCATTCGGGTATGAAGCCGCTGCTGCAGCAGATCGACCGACTTCTGCTGATCCGTGCGGCCACACGCAGCCAGCAACAGCAATCCGATACCCGCAACGAGCTGGCGCATCCCTATATCTCCCTGTCCGGACAAGTCTCAAATGGGAGGGAAATCGAGCGGCTCGCTTCAAATGAGCGCCAGCAAGATGCACGGTCCAGACAAGAAGAAGGCCGCCCCTTTCGAGACGGCCCTGAGGTTTTGCCGCGGCGGCAACAACCTCCCGTCTAAGGGCCCTCACAGCACGAAGACCCCTGCGCAATTTTGTGCACCCGGCGATCGGCCGCCCCTAAAGCAACGGCCTGTCCCGTGCCGCCAACCGTCGGCGCAGGCGAAGCGGCGCATATAGATCTGCGGCACATAATGATGCTTCATTCGCGGCCACGGTCGGTCGCCCTTCTCCACAAGATGCTTGCGGCAGGATTGCAGGCGCGATCCGGATCGCTGGGCGCCGAGTTTCAGCGGCAGTCGACACTATAGCTCCATAGCGATTTCGACGCAGAAATCGACGAAGGTGCGAACTTTCGCAGGGGGATGTTTACGCGAAGGGTGGAAGGCGAACAGCGGGAAGCGCTCGCCGTGCCAGTCCGGGAAAAGATCGACCAATTCGCCGGACGTCAGCAGACTTCCGATACCCCAACCGATGATCTGGGCGATACCCGTGCCGGCGACGCATTCCTGAAGCATCGATTTTGGATCGGTGAAAGTGAGCGGGCCACTCGTCGGCACTTCGACCGACTCCTGACCTCGCACGAACTCCCATTCGAATGGCCGGCCTGAATAGGGATCAAGAAACTGCAGGCAGCGATGCCGGGCGAGTTCGCTCGGGTGCGCGGGCTTGCCATGACGTTCGAGATAGCGGGGTGAGGCCACGGTCAGGATCGGCGCTTCGACGAGCTTGCGAGCAACCAAACTGGACCGACGCGGCTGACCGAAGCGGATGGCGAGGTCGATACCTTCAGATACCAGGTCGCCAATATGCTCGCTGGTCACAAACTCAATCGAAAGTTCTGGATAGAGCTCGCAGAACGGCCCGAGACGGCCCGCCAGCACCAAGGGCAGGAAGAATGGGTCGATGTCGATCTTGAGCCTGCCGCGCACGGCCGAGGCCGTGCCCGAGGCAACGGCGGCCGCGTCCTCGATTGCGCTGAGATGGGGTTTCACCTCCTCATAGAAGCGTCGCCCCTCGTCGGTCAGCGTCACGGAACGCGTCGTACGATCGAGCAGCCGCACGTTCAGCCTTGCTTCAAGCCGACCGATCGCTCGACTGACGCCGGAATCGGTGATGCCGATGAGGTCGGCGGCTTTGACGAAGCTACCGCCCTCGACCACTGCGGCCAGCACGCTCACCCCCGACAGGATCCTTCCATCGAACGGCATCAGCCATCTCCTGATCTTTAGTCAGGAATGATCTGACATAAGCTCACTTAATTCAAATCGATCGAGAGGGGATAACGGCGAGACCAAATGCGCCAACCCCAGGAGGACTTCGATCATGAGCACGCAGAAGACCGGCCGCACACTTTTCAAAGGCGGCACGATCGTCACGATGGACCCCAATGTTCCCCACCTCTCGACCGGAGATGTTCTGGTCGAGGGTGGCCGCATCGTTGCCGTCGGTCCGAACCTTTCGGCCGACTACTGCCGCGCGACAATCAAGGTGAGAATCCCCGTCAATCAGGATGAGAAGGTTTCCCGGGCGTGGGGTGTAGGGAGGGCGTAGCCCGACCGCAGGC
>NZ_LMUJ01000079.1:145896-146713 GCF_009765975.1 Acidisphaera sp. S103
CGGTTCCGCCGTCGCCAGCCGCGGTGTCCGCATCGGGGTGGCGATCGCGGCGGGATTTTCACCAGTCGCTTCATCGATGAACGCAGCAAGGTCGAGCAACGTCGGCCGCTCGAACGGCAGCGACACGGGAAGCTGCAAGCCCAACGCATCGACGCACCAGGCGTGCAACGACAGCACCCGCCGCGAATCAAGCCCCTGCTCGAACAAGGATCGATCGAGCTCGACGCTGTTGTTGTCCATTACCTCTGCCGCACCGCGTTGCAGCAGCGCGAGCAACAGGCGCCGTCGTTCCGCGCCGCGCGCGGTGCGCCAGGCACTATCGGGATGACCTTTGCCATCGGTGGCGGATATCCCGGCAAACTCTCCGGCGAGAAAACGCTGCACCAGCTTGTAGCGTTCGATCTTGCCACTGCTGGTCTTCGGCACGGCGGCGATCGGCACCACGTGGTCCACCAACAGGCCACCCGCGCGCATAAGCCGCGTCCGTAGCGCTCGGGCTAATTGGGGAAAATCCTGGTCGGCGGCACGAGTCTGCACGAACAGCACCAGCAGCTCCCGCTGAGCGACCGGGTCAGGTACGCCGCAGGCGACGACGCGGCCGAGTTCCACGCCTTCAACGTCTTCGGCCAGCCGTTCGAGGTCCTGGGGATAGTAGTTCTGCCCGGCCTGAATGATGATTTCCTTGATCCGGCCAGTCAGTACCAGGCGGCCGTCCGTCAGGAACCCGGCGTCGCCAGTGCGTAGCCAGCCATCCGGCGCGAACAGCGCGGCGGTGGCGGCGGGGCTGCGGGAGTAGCCGCCCGCCCTGCTGCGGCTG
>NZ_LMUJ01000079.1:146875-161921 GCF_009765975.1 Acidisphaera sp. S103
CTCTCGGACAATGCACGACCGTCGCGATCGACAATGCGAATGGCCACACCGTCCATCGGCCGACCGATCTCGACCAGGCTGATCCTGTCGCGGGCCGTCGCGGGCGGCCGCACCGCGGCACCCATAGTCAAATGATGGCGGTCGACCTCGTGCACCCGCATTGCGTCGCCGGGGTGCGGAAACGCCACGCCCAGCGAGGCTTCGGCAAGCCCATAGCCCGGGAACATGGCCGCGCGCCGCAGCCCGAATGGTTCCATCCGATCCTGGAAGTCGCGGCACAGATCGGCACTGATGGGCTCAGCGGCGTTGAATAGCAGGCGGACGCAGGTCAGATCCCAGTCGGCCGCCGCATCCGGTCGCAGCAGCTTCAGGAAATGCTTGATGCCGAAATTGTTCGCGCACAGCACGCTGGCGCGATGCGCCGCCGTCTTGGCCAGCCACAGTGACGGCCGCTGCACGAACAGCCGAGGAGGCATAAGACATTGCTGCGCACCGAGCGCGAGTGGAATCAGGTGCCAGCCTATCAGCCCCATGTCATGGGTCAGCGGGAACCAACTCAGGAACACGTCATCCCTGGTCATGCGGGCACTGGATGCGAAATCGGACAGATGCGTCAGCAGATGTCCGTGCCGGAGCACCACGCCCTTCGGCTCCCCGGTCGATCCCGAAGAAAATTGCACGAACGCGATCTCATCCGGTTCGGCAGTGGCGTCGATTTGCCCCGGGGCGCCCGTATCGGACGAGGCCGTTGCAAATGAAACACCGCGTATGCCGCTTTCAACCCGATCGGCCAACAGGAACGGCTGGCGTAGCAGACCCAGGATGCGTGCCAGTTTCAGCCGATGTTCGTCATTCGTTGGCGGCTGCACTGGTACCGCGACCATGCGGCCGAGCAGACAGGCCCAATAGGCAACGACAAAGGCGTGCGGATCGGCCAGGGCCAGGACCACTTCGTCGCCGGCACCCAGTCCATACCGCTGCAACACACCAAGCAGGTTGGTCGCCTGTGACATTATGACAGGGTACGGATGAAACAACTCGCGGTCGGAGCCGCTTATGAAACGGATGCCGGCGCCTTCATCAGCTTGTCGCAACAGTTCGACAAGGTTTTTGGGCGCGACTTTCCCAGCCGAGAGCACGCGCGACGGTGCCTCTGGTTGGAGCGACAGTACCGGTCTCAGGCACTCGTCCACTTCTCCCTCATCCCTCTCAATACCCCCATTTTTCGCGGGGTCGATGCGCTTATGCAAGAGCGGCAGACGAAAACCGCATTATCAATTGACTAAAGGGTAGGTCAGAAGCGGCGTGCGGCAGGCAGCAACGCCACCAGAGAACATTCCGCCATCAAATAGGCCGGCATCCTGCCATGCGTGCGATCCAGACACATCGACGCGGGAGGCATCGTTGCCTGCTACGACAACGATCGGACGTACGGGCACCGTGCCCCGGTGGATACACTTCCGCCAGCGCAAAATCCGATCGTGACATTGGTAACAAAACCATCGGTTCGTTGGCACTGCTCCGCGCCCACGTTCGCGGAGCGACACAGCCCACCTTCCGTCAGGTGTGCACATCTGGGCTGATCCTGGTCCGTAAGACGAAGCCGACTGCAACGCGACAGGATCAGACGCGGCGACCGACACGCCGCGTCCGACGTAACGAAGCCTCAGGCAGCCGCGGCGGCTGCCTCGTGTGCGACGGTCGCCTCGTGTGTGGCGGCCGGCTCGTTGTGTTTCTTGCGGTACTCTTCGTAGTAATGTTGCCGCATCGCGTCGGGATCGAGATTAAGCAGTGTGCCGCCTGACTCGAAATGCTGCATGAACACGTGGCCCAGGGCATAGGTCGATGCCGCCGCCGCCGCCGGCTCGACGAACGTGCTGAGGAACGTTCCGAGCACGGGGAATACCTTCAACATGCTGGCAACAGGCGCCGCGACCAACACAGCGCCACCGCTGCCGACGACCACGCCGACGATGCGTTTCACCGCATCGGCGCGGAACGGCACGTCGTAGACCCTGGCAAGCTGCTGGACCAGCCGCACCTGCACCGCGGTGATCGCAGCCAGATCGAGAAGCGGGATCGGCACCAGGCCCGCGCCCGTTGCCCAACCGACTTTCGACTTGATGATGCGCAGGGCCTCTGCCTGTCGAGTGTTTGCGTCTGACATTGCCTAATCCTTTTCCACCCTGGTCTGTCCAGCAACATGGCGGGTCATGCATGACCCGCGGGAAGTCCATTCGCTGATAGTGCCCACTCATAACGGCTACGTTGGGCCATGGCAACCAAAACTGGTGCTTCTTGTTGGATGCGCACGCACGCACACGGTAACGGGGACAAGGCCCTGGGCCAGCACCGCTATCAAGCTGGTTGCCCGGGGCAGCGGACGCGTTTCGGTCGTCCCGGCGCGTCATATTGTGCCTGTCGCAGGCTTTGAAGGGGCCGAAGGTAAGCATTGCGTCAGGCCCTAAACATTAACGAATGCCACCAGCCAGGTGGGCGCCGACACCTCGCAATCCGCCGACAGGTTCACACAAAAATCAAATCGTACGCCCGAATCACTGCAGGCGAATCATGCGTCTCCGCCCCGGGATTTACCCTGTGACCGCGCGCTGCCATGGGAGAATCATGCAATCATCACCAAGCCAAGTAAAATTCATCTTCCTATTAATACGAATCTAAAAATAAAATGATGAAATCTAAAAACAAAGCAAATCGAATCTAAAAACGGAAACAGATCGATGCACGAACCGTGCGCGCCACCATTCAGTTCCCCCTGCTGCGCGGCATTTCATCGACACTTGAAAATCGTAACAATTGCACCTACAACGCTTCGCATGCCACCACCCGTCCTGGAATTGCCAAATGTATAATTCTGAACTCCAGGCACGGCGCCGCCGGCTGACCACCATCCGATCACCGCAGCACCGCGCCCGGATCGCATCGGCCATCGCCGCCTCGGTCACGAGGCATGCCGGTGCGGCCATGGCGGCAACACGATCGATCCGTCCGACGCCGCGAACGCAATCCTGATCGAACCCGCGGGGCGTCTGGTCGCCCGCTCATTCCCCATAACGCATGCAACACATAAAAATCGGGATCGGGAGAGGCGTGCATGACCATCCGGAAGAGATCACGGCCCGCTCATCCCGGTATCGGCGCCTTTGGTGCCCTGCTCGCCCTGCTGAGCGCGGGCCCGGCGTTCGCAGCGCCGCCATCGACACCGCCAAGCGGCACCGTCGGGCAGCAGCAGTTGCAAAACACCAGCGACCGAGCCGCGGGTTTCGCGAGTCAGGGCTATGTCCCCAGCCAGGATGTGCCGCCGCAATTGGCCGGAGTGACGCTGACGCCGGCGCAGCAGCACATGACCTTCCAGATCGCCGATATCGTCATCGAGGGGTCCACCGTGTTCCGGCCGGAAGACTTCAAGCCGCTGACGCAGAGCCATATCGGCCGTCAGGACACTCTGGCGGACATCTACGGATTGTCGGACGCTATCGCCGCGAAATACCATTCGGCCGGCTATCCGTTCACCCAGGTGCGGGTGCCCGGACAACGGCTCGCCAACGGGCGGCTCGTCGTACGCGTCACGGAGTTCAGCGTCGGCGAGGTGGATTTCATGCTGGATGGGCATCCCGTGCCCACACCGCCGGCGTTGCAGCCGGTGGTGGCGCGAATCCTTGCCACGCAGCCGGTCCGGACGGCGACGCTGGAGGCAGCGCAGGCGGCGGCGGCCTCGATGCGGGACATGCGTTTCGCCACCGCACGGCTGCAGCCGCTGCGTGAGGGCAAGCTGCGGATGACCGTGCTATTGGTCCGCCCAGGCGACACGGGCATCGCCATCCAGCCCACGCTTGGCGCCGCCGGCACCGGCGCCGCCGCCGGTGCAGTGCGGATCGATCTGCGGCAAATCCATGTGGTCGGCGGCAGCACACTCACCACGGCCGATCTCGCGCCGATCTACGCCGATGCGCTCGGCCATGTGGTAACGCTGGGTCAACTGCACGACATCGCCCGCCGTATCGCGGACCGCTATGTCGCGGCCGGCCATTTCGGCACCACCGCAGACGTGCCACCGCAGGTCGTGCACGACGGCGTCGTGACGATCGAAGTCCGTGAGCTGATCGTCAACCACGTTCAGGTACACCTGAACGGCAATCTGGTCGCACCGGGCGATCTTCTTTACGACGCGGCGAATGCCATCGCCGCGGACAAACCTGTCCTCACCGCGTCTGTCCAGCGCCAGCTCTACGTGTTGAACCACATTCCGGGCGTGCTGGTGCAAAGCGTCATTCCGCCCGTCGTCGACGATCCCGCGGCGGATGTCTACCTGACCCGCAAGCCGATCACCTTCACCACCGCGATGGACAATCGCGGCAGCTCGGTCGCCGGGCCGCTCGAGATCGGCGCGATGGTCCAGGAAGATGGACAGCTTGGCCTGAACGAAGAAATCCAGTTGATGACGCTTAAGCCGCTGCCATTGAAGGAACTGACCTATGCCGCCATTCAGTGGATTCAGCCGCTGACGTCCAGCGGCCTGGTCGGCACCTTTATGTACAGTAAGACCGAAGCCTACCCCGGCGCCTACCTGGCATCCAGCGACATTGCGGCGCTGGGTGATATGGTGAGCCTGGGCCTCAGCTATCCGATCGTCGCCAACGTCCATCTGTCGTCGCTGTTCACCGTCGGATTCGATCTCTTCAATAACTCTTCCAGCGCTCTTGGCGGCACGCTCACCACCAGTGACGAACGCAGCCGAGCGGCGAACATTGGTTTCCTGACAACGATCAATGACAGCCTGGGCGGGGTGACCACGGCGAGGACGGTGTATACGCAGGGGATCGACGGGCTCGGCGCGCGGCCGAACGGCGATCTGCTCAATGCCCGTCCCGGGATCAAACTGAACGCCGGCAAGTTCCTGTTGGATATTCGGCGCGACCAGCCATTGCCGTTGGGCCTGCAGCTCAGCACCGGCCTGAAGGCGCAGCGCGCCCTGGCACCGCTGCCCGCCGCGCAGGTGATGACATTCGGGGGGGTCGATTTCGGCCGTGCATACGACAGCGGTATCATTTCCGGCGATAGCGGCGTCGCCTGGAAGATGCAGTTGTCCAAATTGATTCCGACAGGCAATGCCATCGTGCCGGTCATACAACCTTACGCCTTCTACGACATCGGTGAAATGTGGTCGGCGATCGCCACGCCAGGCTTCCCTTCTAGCGCGTCAGCGGCCTCGACCGGCATCGGCGTGAAGATATTAACCAGTCTGGGTCTGGGTGGTTCCGCTGAAGTGGATTTCCCGTTAACGCATGGGGCGACCGTGCAACCAGGCGAGACAAGTCAAAAAACGCCGCGAGTCTTTTTTCTCGTTTTCGCACAATTTTGAGATGGAAATAAAACGAGACCGCATGATCCGACGCGATAGCTTCTTGCAGCACTTGGTCAGCTGTAGTAGCAGACCCGTCTTGGTAGGTTCTTGCGCAAGCCTCATGATCTGCGCTCGGCAATCGACAGGGGACAATGGATAACGTCGCCCGCGGCGAAAAAGCACGCCGACTAGCGCATAGCTACGTTGGCTGGGCAGTGGGCGCGGGACTGATCCCGTTCCCGCTGGTGGATGTCGGCAGCCTTGTTGTGCTGCAAGTGAAGATGCTCACCGAAATAGCCGAGATATATGAGACGCCACTGGGGCGCGAACGCGCGCGCACCCTGGTAATGAGCACGATGGGCAGCCTGGCGCCACAAGGCGTTGCGCTTACTGGCATTCCGGCACTGCTCAAATTCGTTCCAATCCTTGGTACCCTCCTGGGCGTTGCCGTCATGCCGGCCGCGGCGGCAGCCAGTACCCTTGCGCTGGCGGAGATCTTTATCCGACACATTGAAACGCATGGTCGTGTACCTGATCGCGCGTGGCCGCAACTCACCGATTCCCAAGCCGCGTCACCGAACTTGCCGCTGGCGCCGTCGTCAGAGACGGCCATCCCATCGCCAACAGCCGAATTCGCAGTTAACGAACCGGCGGAGCCGCAACCGGCAGCGACCGAACCGGCCGCACCTGATGGACCGGCCGCAACCGAGGAACCGAACGCCACCGAACCAGCTGCCGACTTGGCGGTGGTGGCCGACCCATCGTCTGACGAACACACAACGGACAGCACGGCGGCGATCGCCCCCGCTGACGAGCACACCACACAATTCATGCCGGAAGAACCAAGCGACGAGGTCGTGCCGTCTGATCCCGCATCTACCGAGCAGCCGGTTCGACGCGGCCGCTCGGCCGCGCGCACACGACGCCGTTCGCCGCCGACGGAGACATCATGAGCGGCATGCAGGCTCCTCTCGACGCCAGCACCGCTCAACCCACCCCGGCAACTTCCAGCGCGCAACGTAGCCGGGCATGGCTGGCAAGCAAGATGCGAAAAGGAAACGATGTCCGGCGGCGCAGTCATTTCGGACTGATCATCGCGCTGGTGATGCTGCTGATGGTCGCCGTGTTCCTCCTCCCGCTGAGTGTGGTGTTCGTCGGGCCGGGCAGCGGCGGCGTGCTGTGGAAGCGTTTTGCCGGCGGCACCCAGTTCCAGACGGCACTGGGCCAAGGCTTCCACCTGATCTGGCCGTGGGACCGCATCTACATCTACAATTTGCAGTTGCAGCAGTGGCACGATGATCTTTACGCACTGACCAGCGACGGGCTGTCGCTGTCGGTGGAGGTCGCCACGCGCTACCGGTTGTCGGCCCAGAACCTTGCCTATCTGCAGGATGCCGTGGGACCCGACTACGTTGCAAAGGTCATCAGTCCGCAGGTCGGTGCCGCGGTGCGCAAACTGATCGCGCTGTACCCGGTCGAATCGCTGCTGGGGCCACTGCGCAACCAGGTGCAGGAGGTGATCTTCAACACGCTGACCGACCGTAGCCGTCTGAATGAGATCGGTGCCCTGGACGCCGATACCGGTTCCGATCGCAGTCCGTCCGAGGCGCATCCGGTGCAGGACTCGGGAGCGTCGAGAGCAAGCCGCGACGGCCACGTCAACACCAAGGTCAACTCACTCAATCGGCCGCTCATCCTGCTGCAGGA
Organism: Acidisphaera sp. S103; assembly: GCF_009765975.1. Classification (GTDB taxonomy): domain Bacteria; phylum Pseudomonadota; class Alphaproteobacteria; order Acetobacterales; family Acetobacteraceae; genus Rhodopila. The sequence continues at coordinate 153,945 of NZ_LMUJ01000079.1, forward strand.
CCTGCTGATCAGCCGCATCGTCATGCCGGAGCCGGTGCAGACGGCGATCAACGCCAAATTGGAGGAGGCGCAGCGCGCCCAGGAATACAATTACCGTCTGGCCGCGGAGCGTGATGAGGCCGAACGCCAGGCGATCAAGGCAGAGGGCATCCGGCGTTTCGACGATATCGTCGGCAGCAGCCTGACCAAGAGCTATCTGACACTGCGTGGCATCGAAGCCACCCAGGCGTTGGCGTTGTCACCGAATGCCAAGGTGGTCGTGGTCGGCGGCAGCCAGGGTCTGCCGCTGATCCTCAACACCGGGGACAACAACGCCCTGGGCAGCGGCGCTACAGGCCCCGGTGTATCCGCGACACCATCAGTCCAACCAGCCGCCGGCGTGCCACCGAAGCCAGTGATGCCGGAAGCCAATCCGTCGACCCCCGTGCCCATCGCGCCCACCGGTACCGGCAAGCCCTGAGCGTTGAGTGGCCGCCTCAGGCCCTTTGTCTAGGGGGACGGTCCCGACCGATGCCGGTCAGCCCCAGACGATCGCCCTCTAACGGGCGTCCTGACTCTGATTCGACTGGGTGAACCAAGCAATCACCTCGGCCGCCCGATTGAAATGAGGCAGGTGATCCAGCACGTTCGCCTCGCGCCATTTCGGTTCATACGGCCCTGTCTGCAAAGTCGATAGGTTCTGCAGGAACGCCGCGGTCATGGCCGAGATCATCTTCTGTCGCGGCGAACCCGCCGGTTGGATCGCAGTCACCAAAAACACCGGGCTGGCCACTGTCGGCACGATAGTTCCTGCCGGAACCAGGCGCGGATAATCGGCATTTTCCAACATGGCGGGCCGGAACCAGGGTGACAACCAGTTCTTCGCCTTGTCGTCCCAATTGATCGGCACATAGTGCAAATTACCCACCACCCGAATGTCGCGAAAGACATCGGCGGGTTTGCCAGCAACAAAGACCACGGCCGCCGGATCGCCGCGCGGTACGCCATCAAGTGCCGCGGGAATCGGTCGATTGTCGTATTTCGGATGAATGCCGAGCAGTTCGAACATCCGACGTGCGATCACGTCGCTACCGCCACCAGGCGGCCCCACGTTCACCGTCAGGCCATCGAGCGCGTACACGTTCTCGATCAGTTGCGTCGAGAGAATATGCGTTTCCTCGAAATAGAGCTCGCTCACATAGGCCAGGCGTTCAGCGATCTGCGGCAGCCAGCCGGCGAGGCGCACCGCGTCCAGCATGATGCCCGACACCACAGCGGCATCGATGAAGTCCAGTTCGACCAGATCATACGGTATCTGATATCCACCGGATGTTATGACTGGAAAAATGCGCGGCGCATCCGGCGCGTAACTGGCCAGCACGTTGGCCATATCGTTGACGATCTTGATATAGGTTCCGATCAGCGACCCGCCCATGACAGTAACCACGTCGCGGCCGGACCGCACCATCGGGGGCATGACCGCCGGGTCGGCTGGCGCTGGGACGGCTGGCGTTGGGGTCGGAAGCGCTGCCTGGGCTTCAGACCCTAGAAGCAAACTTCCCAGGCCCAAACCCACATTACGACGCCCCACCAATCTAACGGGTATTTTCCCCATGCGACTGGCACTACCATGGGTGCATTCCTCGGTCCAGCAGATGTTCGGAAGCCTTTGCAGCGGGTGTGCGGCGCCAGATCGCGGCCCTGGTGGGCGAATTCCATTTCGCCGCCGTCGGTCTCCGAGAAGTCGCGATCACCTGTTGCCCGAATTGCTCTACGACTTGGGAAGCGAACCTTTCGCGGTCAACGAGCACCACGTCCTTGCCATCGTCGAGCCGGAACCGATGACGCGTAACCCGTTCGACCGGCTCCTGCCAGCGCAATGTCAGGCCGAGGGTTTGCGGTTGGTGACAATCGATCGGATGCGGCTTCGCAAGCGGTGGCGCCGCGATGCTGGCGCGACCTTCATGCTCGATCGCCCCACTTCGGAGCACGCCAAGCAGGCCAAATCGCTTTGTTCGACGACGTCGGCCCGGGCCTTTCCCCGATCAAGATATTCGAGTGCGAGAGCAGATTCTACCAAGCCGTGCCGAGCTGCCCACATAATCCTTGTTTTACTAGAGGCTTCGTCCAGATGCCCCCCTGTTCGACCACCGAAAGACACAGGGCGCAGGGACTATGCCTGGACTACCGAACTGTCGCTGAACGGCGCTCGAAACAAAATCATCGCGCCCCAAGAGTCCATCCGGAACTCCATCGAATCTTTAAGCGGAACAGAATACTTGATGTGATGAGTAACGCATCCGCCATTACCGGGTTCATCTCGCCGCTATCCAGTCATTGCATCGACACCATTCGCAAATTCTCTCAATTCAATCTTGTTTAAGCCTCTCGGGCGCGAGCAATTCCGGTCTCCGCTGCGGGGCTGCTATGTAGCCTCGATTGTAAACGGGCGCCAGGTGCACTTAATTTATCTTCAGATGTTTTAAAAGGCAGGCAATATAACGGATCAAATCGCCGCAATCTGTCGGTTGTACCATACGCGACCGCTCCTCGCAGGTCCCGGGAATGGGCGTTGCTCCTGGATCGATGTCGCAACTTCCCCCGATAGAAAAACCATAAACCGAATCTCATTGCTGCATTCCTGCACGTTCAAGTTGTAGCTCAGAGCGACGACGCTATGTTTCGTAACGGTATAAATTCGATCAGCGCTTGGTTTCCAAATGTTGGTAAATGGCTCACCAGCCCATATTTCTCACGTGAATGCGTTACATCGGACTTTTGCCGATCAGGGATGCCAATATCGATATGGGGCGTCTCTTGCCCACATCCCGACCGTCCCGTCCATCGATCGAGACCCGCCGGTTTTGGACGCCATATGGGAAATCATGAAAAAACTGTAATGTGACCCGCTCAAAATTCGAGAGTAACTCCATCACACTATAAAGTGCCGAATAATCAAGGGAAACCCGGAAAGGGATACCCAGAAGACAGGGATGGGAAGGTCGATGATAAATATCAAACCGTGTGCACTATCCGCGCTTTTCGCGGGAAGTTCGTTGATAGCCCTGGCAACGTTCGTGCCGGCTCATGCCGCCGATGAGGGGCCGATCAAGATCGGCGTTGTCAGTGAGGAAGCGGCGATCGTCGGGAAGGCGATCAGCGAGGGTGCGCAACTCGCTGCCGACGATATCAATGCGGCGGGCGGTATCAACGGCCGCAAAATTCAAATTATCACCTACGACGATCACTCCTCGGCTTCTGATGCCGTCCGCGCCTATCAGCGTGCGGTGCAGCAAGACCATGTATCGGCGGTGGTAACGACTTTCATCAGCGAAGTCGCGCTGGCGATCGAGCCGTGGGCGGCGCGGCTACACATACCCACTATCACACCGGCCGCGGCGAGTGACCTGATCAGCAAGCAGGTGCATGACAAGTACAGCCAGTACAAATATATGTTCGAAGGTTGGTTCCCTTCACCGATCCTGGCCCAGACAGTCTGCGATTCCTCGCACGACCTGTTGGTCGACAAATTGCACATGAAGACCGCGGCGATCATGAGCGAGGATGCCGACTGGACCAAACCGCTCGACGAAGGCTACGCGTCCTGCCTACCCAAGAGCGGTTTGACGGTTGTGGATCAGATCGCGTTCAATCCGGACACTACCGATTTTACGCCGATCTTCAACCGCATCGAGGCCAAGCATCCCGATGTGATCATCAACGGCATCGCCCACGTCGGCGTGCAGCCAACGGTGCAGTGGCAATCACAGCAGGTGCCGATCCCGCTGGGGGGTATCAGCGCTCAGGCCACCAACCCGACATTCTGGAAGGGCACCAACGGCGCCGCCAACGGCGTGATCACCCAGTCCGGCACCGTTCCGGGCCTGGCGCTGACGTCGCTGACCGTGAAGGTTGGCGATGAGTTTCAGAAGAAATACGGTCATTTCCCGGCGTTCGATGGTTTCACCGCCTATGACTCGGTCCAGGTCATCGCCCAGGCGATGCAGCGCGCCAAATCCACCGATCCCGACAAGGTCGTGGCCGAGATGGAAAAGACCGACATGGAAGGCACCCTCGGCAAGGTCGCCTTCTATGGTCCAAACGACCCGTACACCCATGCTCTGAAATACGGGCATGACTACACCACCGGCATCTTCATTCAGTGGCAGGACGGCAAGCAGGTCTGCATCTGGCCGGAAGACAAGTGCCCCAACAAGATGGTGTTCCCCTCTTTCGTAAAGCTGCCGGACCAGCAGGCTGCCACGAAGTAGCGGCTGACCATGCCGCCGGACCACACGGCCGTTCCCGGATTGATGCCGGGGACGGCCGCGTCCTGACCAATCGCTGCCGGACCCAAAACGAGCAGGAAAAGCTTTGCGCGGATTACAGATTTTAATCGACGGGTTTGCGATCAGCTCGCTCTACGGCATCGGCGCCCTTGGTTTTACCCTGCTGTTCGGTGTCTGCGGCGTGCTGAACCTGGCCCATGGCGGGATCATCCTGGTCGCGGGTCTGTTCGGCTGGTGGTTTGCCTCGGAATACGGCATCGGACCCTATGGTGGCGCGGCCATCGGGATACTTGCCGGACTGATCGCGTCATACATCACCTATTTCCTGGTGGTCCGGCCGATCCAGCGTTCCCGTGCCATTCCGAAATCCGAGGAAGAAATCTTCGTCCTGACAGGCACCCTGCTCTGGGGCGTGATGATTCAGGACGGCATGGACTACCTCTTCAGCAACAATCCGGTGACGATGCAGCCGCTGCTGCCGGGGGTCATCAACCTGTTCGGCGTGCGAACGCCGCGCAACGAACTGCTGATCGCCGGTATCTGCTGGGCGGTGATCGGATTGCTCTATCTGCTGGTCAATCACACGCGGATCGGCAAGCAACTGCTCGCCGCCGCCATCAATCCCCGCGGCCTCACCCTGCTCGGTTTTCAGCTCTCGCGTATATATCTCGTTGTCTGGACGATCTATGGCCTGCTCGCCGGATTGGCGGGCGTGCTGCTGGCCTCTTTCTTCGGGGTCAGTTCCGACAACGCCGGCAATTTGACGGCCAGCGCTTTCACCATCGTGATTCTCGGCGGCCTCGGCAGCGTCTCCGGTTCGCTGATCGCCGCCTACGTCGTCGGCTATGCGGAGACGCTGACCGCCTATCTCCTGGCGCCGACCCTGCGGCCAATCCCGGCGCTGCTGATCCTGATTCTGGTCCTCTACATCCGCCCGCGCGGTTTCCTGGGACGACGGTGAAAGGACGCATGCGATGACCCTGTTGCGCCGCCCCGGACCCTGGATCGGATTGCTGCTGGTCCTGCTCGCCGCCACCGCGCCGGGATGGTTGGGAGCCTACTATCTCGGTGTTCTTTCCACCGCGTATTATTTCGGCGTGTTCGCCATGTCCTGGGACCTGTTGTTCGGGTTCGCGGGTGAGGTGAACTTCGGTCCCACCTTCATGATCGGGACCGGCGCCTATGCTGCCGGCCTGATGAACAACGCCGGCTTCGGCATTCCGCTGTGCATTGCCGGCGGTGCCGCCGCCGCGGTGGTCGGCGGCCTCATTCTCGCCCTGCCGGCGCTGCGTCTGCGAGGACCCTATTTCGGCCTGGTCACATTGGTCGCGGTCTTGTTGTTGCTGGACTGCATCGTCATCTTCGCCGGCGTCACGGGGGGCGAGATCGGCATGATGGTGCCGTCCATCCTGTCCGTCAGCGCGGTGACGAACTACTGGTATGCCTTTGGCTTCCTGGCGATCTCGGCGGTGATCCTGTTTGGCCTGTCACGCTCCTCGCTCGGGCTGATCCTGCAAGCCACCGGCCAGGACCGCATCGGCGCGGCGGCGCTGGGTTTCAACGTCACCAAGCATAAGCTCGCCGCGTTCTGCATCAGCGCGCTGTTTTCCGGCGTGGCGGGCGCCATGATCACGTTCTACGAAGGCATCGCCTCCGTCGACACCGTGGTCAGCCTGGCCCTGACCGTGCAGATCGTGATCGCCGTGGTGTTCGGGGGCCGCCGCACGATCGTCGGCGCGATCATCGGCGGCATCTTCCTGATCCTGTTCAACGAACTGCTACGTCCCCTCGGCCAACTCAACAGTTTGGTGGTTTCCGGCATTGCGTTGGTGGTGATCATTTTCTTCCCGGACGGTGCGTTGGGTTGGATGTTCCACTCCCGGGACGAATCATGATGCTCGCGACAGCGCCCACCCTGGACGTATCCGGCCTGACCAAGCGCTTCGGCGGCCTGATCGCGGTGAAGGAGATCGGCTTCACCATCGCTCCCGGGGAAATACTCGGCCTGATCGGTCCCAACGGTTCCGGCAAATCAACCGTGATGAAGCTGATCATGGGGATCGAGCGGCCCGATGCCGGCACCGTAAAACTGGCTGGCACCGACATCGCGGGCTGGCCGACCCACCGCATCGCGCGCCAGGGTGTGGGCATGGTGTTCCAGCATTCGCGCCCGTTGCCGCGGCAGACCGTGCTGGAGAATATCAAGCTGGCACTCCTGCCGGACTCCTTGTTTCGGCTGGCCGCCGAACCGCACGTCGATCACCGCGCGCGTGAGATCGCCGAGCGGGTCGGCCTGGGGGCGGTGATGCATCGCCGCCCGCCGACGCTGCCGTTCGCCGACCTGCGCCGCCTGGAAATGGCCAAGGCGCTGGCACGCAATCCCAAAGTCGTCCTGGTTGACGAGCCGTTCGCCGGCCTGACGTCCGGTGAGGTCGCCGTGTTCTCCGAATTGATCGAGGGGTTTCGCCGGGAGGGCCACGCGGTCTTGCTGGTGGACCACAATGTGAAAAGCGTTGCCGCCATGGTGGACCGCGTGCTGGCCATGTATCTCGGCCAGCGCATCGCCGAAGGCACCGCCGAAGAGGTCATGCGGGATGAAACGGTCCGTCGCGTCTATATCGGCGGCAAGATCGAGGCACATCCGCGCAAGGAACTGGACAACAAGGGTGGCGAGGCGCTGCTCGATGTGCGTGGCGTCGACGTGTTTTACGGCAAGGCGCGGGCACTGCAGGAGGTTTCCCTGCACGTCAACACCGGCGAATTCGTTTCGGTGGTCGGGTTGAACGGTGCCGGCAAGACCACGCTGTTCAATGCGATCTCCGGTCTGGTTCCGTTCGCCGGCGACATTCATTGGTCAGGTAACAGCCTGAACGGCCGCGACCCGGCACGCATCGCGCGCGAGGGCATCGTGCAATGCCCGGAAACCCGTGAACTGTTCGGGGACATGAGCGTGCGCGAGAACCTCGATCTCGGCGGCCAGCATCTGCCGCGCGCGCATCGCGAGGAACAACTCAATTGGCTGCTGGATCTTTTCCCGATCCTGCGCGAACGGCAGCACCAGCAAGCGGTTACGCTGTCGGGCGGCGAGCAGCAGATGCTGGCGATCGCCCGAGCCCTGATGATGCGCCCGAAACTGCTGATCCTGGATGAGCCGACGCTGGGACTGGCGCCGGTCATTCTCGAACAACTGTCCAATGCACTTGGGCGCCTGCGGGAAACGACACCAATCACCGTTCTGCTGGGCGAACAGAATGTGACCTTCGCGTTGCCACACGCTGACCGCGTCTACGTCCTGGAGCACGCGCGCGTCGTGTGGGAGGGCGATCCAGAGCGCTTCGCTGCTGAAATGGGAGCAGGATATTTGTAATATCAGGTGTCGATAGTCATTCGCTAATCAGGGAGCTGTCCTACGGACCCGTTAATTGACCTATGGTCGGATTGGTCTCTTACCGAACCCCCCGGTTGCCCTGATGGGATGGGTCCGGGTTGCCGCGCGACAATCAAGGTGAGAATCCCCGTCAATCAGGATGAGAAGGTTTCCCGGGCGTGGGGTGTAGGGAGGGCGTAGCCCGACCGCAGGCCCATGCCCGGGAAAAGTCGGCGTGCCCTCGCGGGGGCAGCGGATCGTCTGGTGATCGTAACCGACCGGCTATGGGGATGGATTTTCTCATCGAGGATCCACCCGTTGCCCGGCCGCCATGTCACCGAT
>NZ_LMUJ01000079.1:161931-162478 GCF_009765975.1 Acidisphaera sp. S103
ATCGCCGTCCGTAGCGGCGGCGAAGGCATCGATCAGCGCTGCCACCGCGTATCGCTTCGAGCACGATCACAGGCTGCCATCGGACAATCAGCAGATCCGCGGCCGCCGCCGCCCGGACCCGCTGGCCGATTTCTTCGAGAGCGAGATCGTGCCGATGCTGAAGGCCGCACCGGAGCTGCGCGCGGTCGCGATTTTCGAGGAGATGCAAAGGCGCCACCCTGCGTTGTCTGGCGGCGTCCGGCGCACCCTGGAGCGGCGCATCCGTTCATGGCGTGCTCTGCATGGTGCAGACCAGGAGGTGATCTTCCGCCAGGTACACGAACCCGGCCGGATGGGCTTGTCGGATTTCACCGATATGGCCGACCTCGGCGTTACCATCGCCGGTGAACGGCTCGATCACCGGCTCTATCATTTCCGGCTGGCCTACTCGGGCTTCGAGCATGCCCATGTGATCCTCGGCGGCGAAAGCTATGTGGCGCTCGCCGAGGGGCTGCAAAACGCGTTGTGGGCCCTCGGCGGTGCGCCGCTCGAGCATCGCAGCGACAGC
>NZ_LMUJ01000079.1:162488-172140 GCF_009765975.1 Acidisphaera sp. S103
CACCAGATGAGGCTCTACATGAAGTTCCGACAGACAGACTCACCGACCGTGGCCGCGGCGAAGACATCGTTCAGCCCGGCCACCGCGTATCGCTTCGAGCACGATCACAGGCTGCCATCGGACAATCAGCAGATCCGCGGCCGCCGCCGCCCGGACCCGCTGGCCGACTTCTTCGAGGCCGAGATCGTGCCGATGCTGAAGGCGGCCCCGGAGCTGCGCGCGGTCGCGATTTTCGAGGAGATGCAAAGGCGCCACCCTGCGTTGTCTGGCGGCGTCCGGCGCACCCTGGAGCGCCGCATCCGTTCATGGCGTGCTCTGTATGGTGCAGATCAGGAGGTGATCTTCCGCCAGGTACACGAACCCGGCCGGATGGGCTTGTCGGATTTCACCGATATGGCCGACCTCGGCGTTACCATCGCCGGTGAACCGCTCGATCACCGGCTCTATCATTTCCGGCTGGTCTACTCGGGCTTCGAGCATGCTCACGTCCTCCTCGGCGGCGAAAGCTATGTGGCGCTCGCCGAGGGGCTGCAAAACGCGTTGTGGGCCCTCGGCGGTGCGCCGCTCGAGCATCGCAGCGACAGCCTCTCGGCCGCGTTCCGCAACCTGGATACCGATGCGCGCGAGGACCTGACCCGGCGCTATGACGCGCTGTGCGCCCATTACGGGATGCAGCCGACGCGCAACAATCGCGGGATCGCGCATGAGAACGGCTCGGTCGAAAGTTCCCACGGTCATCTCAAGAAAGCCGTCGGCGACGCGCTGCTGATGCGCGGTGTCAACGACTTCGACGGCCTCGCCAGTTATCGCCGCTTCATCGACGAGATCGTCAGCCGCAAGAACGCCCGATCCACCAAGCGTATTGAGGCCGAACGGCCCGCGCTCCAGCCACTGCCCGGGCAGCGGACCTGCGATCATGAGGAGACGATCGTCACCGTCACCTCCTCCGGCGGCTTCATCCTCAAGAAGGTGTTCTACACGGTGCCGTCACGGCTAATCGGTCACCGGTTGCGGGCCCGACTGTATGATGACCGCCTCGATCTGTTCATCGGCGGCACACCTCTGATGACCCTGGTCCGCGGTCGGGCCGATGCCGCGGGCAAGCGCGCGCATGTCGTGGATTATCGCCATGTGATCCATGCTTTGCGGCGCAAACCAATGGCGCTGCTGGGTCTTGTCTACCGCGACCAGCTCTTCCCGCGCGACGCCTACCGGCAGACCTTCGACCGGCTGCTCGAACGGCTGCCGGAAAAATCCGCCTGCCGTCTGATGGTCAACCTGCTGGCTCTGGCGCATGAGCGCGGCTGTGAGGCCGACCTTGCCACGCTGCTCGCCGCCGATCTCGCGGCAGGCCAATTGCCCGACCTGGCGGCCTTGCGCGAACGCTTCGCACCCGATCCGGCGGCACTGCCCGCGGTCACTGTCCTTCTCACCCCGCTAATCGCCTACGAGGCGCTGGTCGGCAACGACAATCATATCGGAGCGGCGGCATGAGCCAGACCATCGACGCTGCCCGGCTGACGCTGCTGCTCAACGACCTCCGGCTGCCCGCGATCAAGCAAGGCTGGGCCGCCTTTGCCGAGCGGGCGGACAAGGAAGGCTGGCCCGCGGCTCGCTTCCTCGCCGCGCTCACCGAACACGAGATTGCTGAACGCGATCGCCGTCGCATCGAGCGCCATCTCGTCGAAGCCCGGCTGCTGCCGGGCAAGACCCTCGACGCCTTCGAGTTCGAAGCGGTGCCGATGGTCTCCAAGGCGCATGTGATGGCGATCTGCGCCGGTGACAGTTGGATCGACAAGGGCGCCAACTTGATCCTGATCGGCGGACCCGGCGGCGGCAAGACGCACCTGGCGTCAGCGATTGGCCTGGCACTGGTCGAAAACGGCTGGCGCGTGTTGTTCGCCCGCACCTCCGACCTTGTACAGAAACTCCAGGTCGCGCGCCGCGAACTTGGCCTTGAGTCCGCCATCAGCCGGCTCGACCGCTTCCACCTGCTGATCCTTGATGACCTCGCCTATGTCAGCAAGGATCAGGCTGAGACCTCGGTTCTGTTCGAGCTGATCAGCGCGCGTTACGAACGCCGCTCCACCCTCATCACCGCCAACCAGCCGTTCGGCGCGTGGGGCAAGGTTTTCCCAGATCCCGCGATGACGCTGGCCGCCGTGGATCGGTTGGTCCATCACGCAACGATTTTCGAAATCAACGTCGACAGCTACAGGCGGCGGGCGGCGCTTGAGCGCAAACAGAAAGGTCCCGGGCGGCCGCCCAATCACGCGACGACCAAGGACACGGTTGGTTTGTCGCTCCGCGACAATCAAAACAAAACTTAGTTCTTGTCAGCGACAATCAGACCGAACATCATGAACTCGTTGCGGTCATCAATTCTCATCCTGATTGACGCATTTTCTCACCCAGATTGTCGCGCTACACAACGTCTATCCAAAACCCATGTATCAATGCACGGGCGAGGAGATATTGCGGGAACTGCTGCAACATCTCGGTCTGAAGAAAGGGGAGCCGAAAACGGAAGAGATCGTACGCACGTCGATCTGCATTCCCACCAACATGCCCTACGTGAACAACATCTGGCTGCGCCGCAAGCGTGGCGACAGACCCCCCGTGGTTCCGGAGGGGGTGACCAACCTGGGTCTCCTCGGTCAGTACGTTGAGCTTGAACGGGAGATCGCGTTCACCTTTGAATACTCCACACGCACGGCCTGGGAAGCGATCTATCGTATGCTCAAGCGCGGTCCCGCCCCTCCGGATGTCTATCAGGGCCAGTACGATCCGAAGGGCGTGTGGGCGGCTACGAAAGTGCTTCTGGGTCTGACGAAGACCTAGGAGGAGAGGCTCGTGCGCGGCTGGGTACCGATGGACAATCTGGCCGCGGCCCTGCCGGACCACGCACAACGCGGTGCGGTACTGGGCTGGCCCGCGGCCGATGAAGCCCAACGGCGGCGGCCGGGGCGCTGACCCGTCGTAGAAAATCGGCTATTTGACCTCGGCGATCAAGGCATTGCCGATCATGACCTCTGGCATCCCCTTGGTGAATTCGAGAACGTTGTTCCGCACCCAGTTTGCCGATACTTCATTGGATGCAACCGCTGCGTCCACGCTATCGAACATGCTGATGGTTATCAGCACGTCTGGTCCGCCATTGAGCAAATAGTAGCTCTGGAACCCCGGCATTTGTCGGATCAGCGGCACGAAACTCTCTTGTACGCGGCGGGCAAGTTCCTCTGCTGAACCGCGTCTCACGCTGTACTTTCTGATGCTGGTGAACATGTTCCTACCTTCACGATCAGCACTCGTAGGGATGCACAATAGCACACTCGACGTTCGCGCAGTGAGGGCGTGAATCCGGGGCTGACACCCTACCCCGCTCGACCCGCCAACCGGCCGCGACCCAATCCTTGAAGCCGCCGAGGCGAATTGTCTAGCCGCCGCAGGGCGGGTAGTCGGCCTCCAGAGGGACCGGATACCGCCGAAATTGCTATAGCTCCGCGAGCTGCTGCTGCCGACGCTTGTCACTGATGGTTCGCATGTTTAGCAGTTCGCGCCTCACCTCGGCATTCTCGTCGTCCGTAGCTGGGTGCCGCGAACCATCCGGCGCGAGCCAGTAGCAGGTTTCTGCCTCGGCATTGATGATTTTCTTCCAGTCTTTTGGTCGGTTCATCATGGGTCTACCTCTTGAAGCAGGGAAATGATGAAGCCGTGGTTCGAGCAGGCCCAAGCAACGGCTTCAAACAGCATACGGCAAAAATCAGCTTGGCGCGATCAAGCCCACGGGATGCCGGGCGACGGATTCATCCTTCGCCTCGATGCAGTTATTTCAGTGCCGAGCATAGACAGGGCCATCAGTTGCCCGCCAAGCACCTGCTGGCGCCAAATGCAGCGCGCCCTGCTCCTGATAGCGTGCTTGCGGGCAATTTCCGTCACGCAGCCTTCCTATGCGGATTTTGGCAGTCTCCCGGCATGAACGCAATTTGATCGAACCATCCCATGGCTCTCTACGTTTGCGGGGACATGCCAACCCTCATGTCTGCCCTGAACGAGCTTGAATCTCGGCTTGGTCTGATCCAGCCCGAAGAGGCGCCGGTTGTGGCGTCGATCTCACCGACGGAACTGGCGTTGCTGGCGTCGCCGTCATTCATCTATTTTGATGACGTGACGGCACCGGCTGGCGGGTTCGCAAAGGTGTATGCATTCGGCGACAGCCTGTCCGACGCGGGAAACGACTACGTTGCGACACTCGGGCAGGTTCCCTCCGCCCCCTACAGCGATGGCCGCTTCAGCAACGGCAATGTGTGGGTCCAGGACCTGGCTCAGAACCTGGGGCTGCCGCCGTTGCGGCCGAGCCTGGAGGGCGGGACGGATTATGCGTATGGCGGGGCGCAGACGGGGACAACCTCTGTGCATCCACAGACCCCCCTCGACCTGCCGTCGCAACTCGCGCAGTTCGATTTGAACAGGCCAAATCCCTCGCCCAACGCGCTGTATACGGTCTGGGCTGGATCGAACGATGTGATGGCTATCGCCAACTCGACCGAGACTGCCGCACAGCAGGTTGCCACCGTGCAGCAGAGCGTCAACAACGAAGTCCAGTTCATCGGCGGCCTGGTCGCGCATGGGGCGAAGGATCTCGTGGTGATGGGTGTGCCGGATCTTGGGGTGACGCCTGATGAGCGTGCGAGCCCGGCCAGCGATGCGGCGTCCAGCGCACTGGCACAGGACTACAATGCCGATCTGGGTACGGCATTGCGGCAGATCGTCGCATCCGGCGGAGCATCGATCGATTACGTGAACACCTATGCTCTGCTGGATGCCGCGGTTGCGAATCCAGCGGCGTATGGGTTCAGCAACGTCACGCAACCGGTGTGGACTGGTGGCCCAGCGCCGGGATCGGGTGGCTCGCTGAATGCGGCAGGAGCTGCCCAGAATGGCTATCTGTTCTTTGACGATCTGCACCCCACCGCCGCGGGGCATGCATTGCTCGCCGCGGCGGTGACAAGCTCGCTGACCGGCACCGCTTAACGTTACCAGCCAGACCAACCGCCCGAACCGGCCCCGCCAATCGACGGTGAGGTTCCCGCTTCAGTTTGGGCTGTTACCTAGCTCCGGCGAAGCGTGTGCAAGACCACCTCAGGGGCGCAGTTGAAGCGCGCCTCGACGACGCTGGTGCCAATGCCCCGCGAGGTGTAGCCCGCCATTCCCCCTATACGCCACGGACCGGCTGCAAGCCGTCGAGGATGTTTCGAACTGGTCATGACAGGCAGCCCGCCAGGCAGGCAGATCTGGCCACCATGCGTATGGCCGCACAGCATAAGTTCGATTTCACCGTCAGCCGCACGCTCGTATCCATCGGTGCTGTGCGACAGGAGAACCACCACGTCGTCGTCGGGAATGCCCTGCACCGCCGCCGCGAGATCATCCATGCGGTAGTAATGGGGATCGTCGACGCCGGCGATCCAGATCCTATCGTTACCGCGGACGATTGGCGCATTCTCGTTCATCAGCATGTTGATACCAGCGCGCTCCAGCCCCCGTATCAGCAGCGCGGTATCGTGATTCCCCAGAACGCCGAAAGTCGGCTGCCGAATGGCCGACATCAACGCAACAACGAGTTCTTCGGACCGGGCATGGGGGCCGTAGACCTTTCCCCGGAAGTCGCCGGTGAAGACACAGACGTCGTATTCGAGCTGCGCGAGCACCCCAGGAAGAGCCGCCATCACGCCCTCGCTGATGTCGGCGTGCAGGTCAGCCAGATGCAGAATGGTGAAGCCGTCGAATATCGCCGGAAGGTTGGCTAGAAACACCTCGTTTTTGACGACCCGGATGGCGCGGGCATTGCGCTGGCCCCACCGCATCGTGCCGGTCATACGAAGGGCCAACGGAACCGCGAGATCGAGCACATAATACAGCGAGGTCAGTTGCCGGAGCCACGGTCGACTGCGGCGTGCTTCCAGAAGTCCTTCCTTCTGGAGCCTCGTCAGAGCGTACAGAGGGCCGAGCCTGCCCTTGAGCCACGTCAGTGGATCACTGTCTTGGGCCAATTGTTCCAGTTCCGGCAAGTTCAGAGTGCCCACCATACCCCTAGGTCGCTACATAAAGCCATGAATCAGTGCGGGCACGAAGGCAAGTATGTCGGATAGGGATCTCCTGCCTAGGATGGAATATAGCTGCCTAGGGCTTCCCTACCCTCTCTTGACAGATACAACCTTTTATCCAACGCTGAACTTCGATGTACTTCGCTCTTAGCACTGCTGATCGACGCCGACGCTGTGAAGATCGCGGCGGCTTTGTCATGTTCGGCGAGAGTCATGGGTCAGGCTTTCTGACCTAAGTTCAGCTTTCTTCTGGAACATGTTTCAGCCCTCGCAACAACCGTTGCGGGGGCTTTTCGTTTGGAGAGACCGACAATGAACATGGACAATGACTGGACTCAGGCCGCCCTGCCCGTGCAGAGACAGCTCGACGCCTATAATGCACGCGACATCGACACTTTCATGGCGTGGTGGGCTGAAGATTGCGAATATTACGAGTTCCCCAACTGCCTTTTGGCGCGCGGCGCGGCCGAGATTCGCGAACGTCACGTCGCCCGGTTCCAGGAGCCGAACCTACACGGGCGGCTAATTCGGCGCATCGCTGTTGCCAACCTGGTGGTCGATCAGGAGACGGTGACGCGCACTTACCCGAACGGACCCGGCGAGGTGGACGTGGTTGCCATCTACGAGGTCGAAGAAGGTAAGATCGCGAAGGCTTGGTTCAAGATGGGGACACCCAGGCTCACGGGTGGGTCAGGCCCGGCATGAGCGGCATTACTGAACTCGCCACGCTGCTGGCAGCCATCGCGCCGGAGCTGCATGAGGCCGAAATGGTTTTTTGCTCATTTGCGACGGCCGAGGTGAAAGACGAGCTGCTCCTGTCCGCGGCTGGATTCTTCAAAGAACGCGAAGGGATCACGCTGATCGTAGCAAGGGCGGATGCAGAGCGGCATGGCGTATCATTTGGCACCGTCATGAAGGTCATCACCCTTACAGTGCATTCCGACCTCGAAGCGGTTGGGCTAACGGCTGCCGTTACCGGCAGGCTCGCACGACATGGGATCAGCGCGAACGTTGTGGCCGCCTATTACCACGATCACGTTTTCGTCCCTGTGCCAGACGCCGAGCGGGCGCTCCGGGTCCTTCAGGCTCTGCAAGAGGAAGCATTGGAGGGCCGCTGCGACCTTGCCGGTTTTGCCAATCATGTCGGCGGATAGGAGGCGAGAACAAACGATGAGCCTGAAAGGAAGCTGCCTGTGCGGGGCCGTGCGCTATGAGGTGGACCGGCTCGACATGCCGATCGTCCATTGCCATTGCAACACCTGCCGCAAGGCCCACGCCAGTGCCTTCGCGACCACCGCAAGGGTGTTGCGAGAGCATTTCCGATGGACCACGGGCGAGAGTGGCCTTCGTGCGTTCGAATCCTCACCCGGCAAAATGCGCTGGTTTTGTTCGGCATGTGGAACGCATCTCATAGCCAAGCGGCCCGTCCAGGCACACATCATCCTGCGCGTGGCGACTCTGGATGACGATCCAGGTGTGAGACCGGCAATGCACATCTGGACGTCGCACGACGCGGCATGGCTAACGGACACTGACAATACGCCTTACTATCCCGAGTGGCCACGAGGCCGCGGCGGAGTTCAATCTGACGAAAGACCAAATACGGGTGGCGAGGCATGATATCGACAGGACGCAATTTTGGCAGCGACAACGTTACCCCAGCTTCGTCGGAGGTGATCGATGCCATTGCCGTGGCGAACTGCGGCTCTCTGAATTCCTATGGTGACGATCCGCACACTAAACGGTTGACCAAACTGGCTTCAGAGCGCTTCGAGACTTAGAGATCATCCGGAAACAGGCGAATGGTTGACGTTCCGTTTGTGCGGGACCCTGTGGTTCAATGGCCGCAGACCCCCTACAGGCTTTCGTGGCTACATTGTCTACACTATATGTCGCGTCACATCGGCGTTGTCGTTTAACCCTTCGGAACCCTCTTGCAACCGTCATGGCGGGCGAAGGGTCGCCATCCACGCCTGTGTTCGCACGTAAGACGGCGTGGATGCCGATCTGCATCGGCATGACGGATGTACCCATCGAGGGTCAACAATAACGCCGGTGGTTGGTAATAAGGGCGGCTGCCGGAGCGCTACACCACCCAAGGCGTCGGCACAAAAAACCGCCCGCCCACCGTCTTGAGTGCGTTGTTCTCGCTGACCATGGCGGTCCGCCGCAGCGCTTGCAGCAGCGCACCCGCCGCCGTCTGCCGCCAGAACCAGGTGTCCACCTGCCGCGCCGACGGGGCCGAACCGGCGGCCTGTGCCACTTCCCCATACAGCGCCTTGATGTCGTCGCACAGGAACCGCACCGCCAACGCTGTCGTATCCAGTTGAGGCACTTTCGGCAGGCCGCCGGCCAGAACGGCCTCAGCGAAGGCTGGCCACGTGTCGGGGGTCTGGAAGCTCAACCCCACCGACGTGCGGCCGAAGCGCACCTGCGCCGCCTGCCATTGCGGCAGCAGCGCGGTCAGTTCACCAGCGAAATCGCCCGCCGAGGTCGTTGTGGGAGCCACCCAATCGCGGTTGTCCGGCCAGCCGGGCGGATCATCGGGGAAATCCTCCAGGATGACCGGGCCATCAGTTCGCTGCAGTAATGCCAAAGCCGCGCGGATGATGCGTAGCTGAAACACCGGATCGCCCGGCTCACCCACCGGGCGCCCGAGCATGGCGGAAGTCCACAGGGCGCGGGGCGGACGGGTCTTCTCCGCCTGGACCCGCACGGACGCAATCGCCACCGTCGAGAAACCGCGTTCTTCCAGTTTATGGGCCAGCGCGCACACGGCGCGCGTGCAAAGCGGTCAGACAGGGGTCAGCAGGACGGAATCGATCCGTTCCTGCTTCAGTTGCCCGGCGATCTGATCGACCGCCGCCTCCATCGCGGCCGGGTCGGTGGATCCCATGACCGTATAGTGCGTGTCCGCAACGCCGCCGATCTCACCCGTTGCCACGAGGTCGCGTAGCCGGTCGATCGGAAACACAACGTTGATATCGCGCTGCCAGCCCGCTCGGTCGAAATTGATGGAAACGTGGCTGAGCAGAAGGTCGTTCGGCGCGATGTCAGCCGGGAGGAAGCGGACTTCGCCGGAGCCGAACGGGAATGGCTGGTCGCCGCGCTTGATAAGTGCGGCGCTGGTCAGGATGGCAATACGGCGTTCGGACAACGGCGGGCCGGAAACAAAGGGCGTTGTCTCAAACGCGGGGCACGGCAGGTTCAGCACCGCGTCGCGGGTCGGCTGGGGGATGTCTTCGGGACGTGCCATAGGAAAACCATGACACACAGATCGGTGTGGCACAAGGGCCATCGCTGGCTGCCACAGGGCAATCGCTTGAAGGGGTGTGGGATTCCGGCGCGGTCTGAAATACGATTTTTAGGGAGCCTCGTACCATGAGGTTTCCATGTCCGAACCCGGTTCACCGTGCTTTCTGACCCATTTCGCGGTGTTGCGGGATCCACGCCAGGCGACGAAGGTGCTGTATCCGCTGGATGAAATCCTGTTGCTGATGCTCTGCGCCACGATCGCCGGCGCCGACGATTTCGTCGAGATCGGC
>NZ_LMUJ01000080.1:0-1792 GCF_009765975.1 Acidisphaera sp. S103
GAGCAGGAAATAGTCGTCCGGTTCCTCCATTCCGGCGAAGAAGCTCTCGGCTTCCGCCACCATGCCGCGCGGGATAAAGAACAGCGTGTACTGGCACGGTCGCGACGGCGTCGGTGCTGGATGGTTGGCGTTTTCGCTGATTGTCATTGGTCCGTCCCCCCCTTCGCTCGCATTCCCACACCCTGCCGTTCGTGGCGTGCGACGTGGCCGTCGCTATTGGTGCGATTCGGCACTTATGCGCCAGAGTATTTCGACTCTCGCTGGAAGGCCACGGTCCAGGACGCGTCGCGGTGGTTGGGGTGTGTCCGAGCCACGTGTTCCAGCGTGTGTCACGCGCAGTGGCCCGGACAAGCTCCATCGGAATCTTTCATTTCTCCGATTCCAGGTGTCCTGAAAATGCAGGTCCTCATACTATCCGCGATTGAGGCCGTCTCTTGGTCCGTCATGGCCTAACGCCAATCTGGGCCATCGCCACAATAAGGTGCTGGATTGAATGGGCCGGACTTCGCCGGTCGATGACGAGGTTGATGTGTCAACGTCAACGGTCGCTGGTATGCGTCTCTTTCGGCGCGCGACCGGCTCGCCAACCGGGCGCGCGATACCCGCTAAACCTGTATTCGCGCTTCTGTGCCGCTGTGCATGAGGTTTTGCCCCGAATGCGCGTCACAAAAAGAAACGGCGGGGTGATGCCCCGCCGCTTCGATCGTCTGGTTGATCGCGTTGATTACCAGGTCAGCATGGTCGAGACGTACAGGGCCTGACCTTTCACGTCGTTGTAGGCGGTGCCACCACCCACAGCGTTGGTCGCGAAGTTGAAGTCGCCCTGGTGGGTCTGATAGTAGTTGTATTCGAACACCAGGTTGACACCCGGGGCGAGCTTGTAGTTGCCACCGATCGCGGTTTCGAACTGGTGACGCTGCGAAACCCCTACCAGGTTCGCACTGCCCTGGGAGTTGATGATGCCGATGGCGGTGCCGAGTACCCAGGGACCGTTGACGTAGGTCAGGCCGAAGACGGTCGCGTCCATGGGCGCGCCGCCGCTGGGGTCGAGGGCCAGCTGGTTGTTGACCTTGCCACCTTGGTAGGTGACGGCGGCGGTCAGGCCGGCGGTGGTGACGGCGAGACCACCCTGGAAGAAGCCGATCTGTTGGTAGTGCAGGGCGTTGGCGCTTGCCGACATGAAAGCGGCGGTGCCCGGCGTGGCGGTCGTGTATGTGGCGGCGTCTTCACCCGCGGCGTGTTCGTAGAAGCCGTAGGCTTTCACGTCGACGGGGCCAAAGGTATTCTCATAGCGAAGACCCGCACCAACCTGATTATACCAGCGGTTGGAGGTGTTGCCGGTCGTTGTCTGGATCGAGTTGTCGCCGCCGGTCGGAAGCCCAGGGCTGGTACCGGACGAGAAGGCGGCGAGCGGTGAGGACATCTGGTAGGCGTTGCCCTCGCTCGGCGCATATTGCAGGCCAATATCGAAGCCGTAGATCTGCGGGCTGAGGTAAGTCAGCTTTTCGTTGGCGTATTCGGCGCCGGCCTGTGCGAGCCACGGATAGTTGGTGGCGCCACCGCCCATTGCGTTGCCGAAGTTGATCCCGCCGAAGCCAGGGCCCTGGAACACGCCGTCGCCCGCATCCCAGCATTGGCTGGTGAAAATGCAGTTGTCGAACAGGCCGATAACGCCGTCGCCCTGACCGATGCGGAGGATACCGACCTGATCCGCGGACAGGTAGGTGTAGGCGCGGCGAACAAAGACGGTTTCCGCGGAGGTGTTGACCGACGGGCTGGCGATGGACGGCGC
>NZ_LMUJ01000080.1:1802-2220 GCF_009765975.1 Acidisphaera sp. S103
TGATACCGACCTGATCCGCGGACAGGTAGGTGTAGGCGCGGCGAACAAAGACGGTTTCCGCGGAGGTGTTGACCGACGGGCTGGCGATGGACGGCGCCGCCGTGGTGCCGGTTGCAGCCATCGCGGGCTGGAAGTTCTCACGCAGCTCGATCTGGGCGCCGTAATGGATGCCGTTCGTGCTGGTGCCGTCGAACCCGGGATACAGGCGCATATAGGAACTGACGGTAACCGGATTCACCTTGTAGGTGACACCGCCCGGAACATGGTAGCTGTTCAGGCTGGTCGCGCTGTAAGCGAAGTCGGCTTCGACCTTGCCACCCAAGCGGATGACAACGGTGCCGGGTGCCGGAACGGCATAGAAGTTCTGCCCGAGGGAGCCATAGGTGCTGAGGCCGCCGGCGGCGGCGCTGCCTGACGG
>NZ_LMUJ01000080.1:2230-2871 GCF_009765975.1 Acidisphaera sp. S103
GGAGTTGTTGTTGCTGTTGTACGAGGGGCCGCCGGCGTACGGGGCCGCGTACTGGCCTTGCGATGGGTTCGCGGGAACCTGCGTCTGGGCAAACGCCAGACTGGCGGACGCCCCCAGAATGGCTCCACTGGCCATGAGAAGCTTACGCATGAAAATCCTCCTTATTGCACCGGTGTTCCGGCGATCCTCAGGCCCCGCCCGTCGACTCCCGCGAACAGGCGGGGGGCTGCCAGACCCAGACAAATTAATGAATTGAAATTTACCCAACGGCAATCTGTTTTGGCGCGGAGCCGTGGCTTTCATGAAGCACCGTTGCGAAATAGCCACAGAACGGAGGGGCGATTACTAACTCAGGACAATTGGAAAGAGAAAACATAAGCAAATACAATATATACCTGCGTGTCGGTAGAACGGCTGCTCCGCTGCTCCGCACACTCCAATACCGTTCATCAGCGATCCGGACTGATCAACGGTCCGATAAAACATAAATTGAAATTTATAACTCGTTAATCCATTCTGTTCGGACGAGCGATGGCGCCGAAAGGCCGTGGCGTCGCCGCCAGGCGAATTGATCGTGAGCATTTCTGATGCGGGGTAATCGAGGGGGCGACCTATATGCACATGCAACTGCATGATCTGCT
>NZ_LMUJ01000080.1:2881-37035 GCF_009765975.1 Acidisphaera sp. S103
ACCGTAATGGATGCCGTTGGTGCTGGTGCCGTCGAACCCGGGATACAGGCGCATGTAGGAACTGACGGTGACCGGGTTCTGCTTGTAGGTGACACCGCCCGGAACATGGTAGCTGTTCAGGCTGTTCGCGCTGTAACCGAAGTCGGCTTCGACCTTGCCACCCAGGCGGATGACAACGGTGCCGGGTGCCGGAACGGCATAGAAGTTCTGCCCGAGGGAGCCATAGGTGCTGAGGCCGCCGGCGGCGGCGCTGCCTGACGGGGTGTTGGGGATACCCCAAGAGTTGTTGTTGCTGTTGTACGAGGGGCCGCCGGCGTACGGCGCCGCGTACTGACCTTGAGACGGGTTCGCGGGCACCGGGGCCGGGCTTGCGGGCACTTGCTGGGCCAACGCCAAACCGCCGGATGCCCCCAGAATGGCCGCGCTGGCCATGAGAAGCTTACGCATGAAAATCCTCCTTATTGCACCGGTGTTCCGGCGATCCTCAGGCCCCGCCCGTCGACTCCCGCGAACAGGCGGGGGGCTGCCAGACCCGAGCAAATTCATGAATTGAAAATTACCCGACTGCAACCTGTTTTGGAGTAGGGTAGTGGCTTTCATGAAGCACCGTGGCGAAATAGCCACAGAGCGGAGAGGGGGTTACAAATTCAGGGCAATCGGAAAGAGGAAATATAAGCAAATACAATATATTACCTGCGTGTCGGTAGAGCGGCTGCTCCGCCGCTCCGCACACTCCAATACCGTTCACCAGCGATCCGGACTGATCAACGGTCGGCAAAAATATAAATTGAAACTTATATTTCGATAATCCATCTTGCTCAGAAGGGGTGGCGCGGAACCGTGGCGTCGCCGCCAGGCGAATTGATCGTGAGCATTTCTGATGCGGGGTAATCGAGGGGGCGACCTATATGCACATGCAACTGCATGATCTGCTTGATTCGGGCGTCTTGCTGGAAATGGCGTATACGCAGAAAAAAGCGGAACGTGTCATTACCGGGTTAGAGAAGCCGATCAATGACCACCTGCTGAAGCTGTGGACAATTTCGGACCCGTTTCAACGCGAGGTCTGGGTAGACAGCCTGGTTAACTGGATCGATGAAATCGGGGAGATCGTGCTGCGGCCGACAAATGCCCGGCCCCCTCACATTTTCTACTATAAGCTGTTGTTTTTTGAGCCATTTGGGGGCGGATCCGGCCTACCGAATCTGCTACGCCGCCTCCGCCGGCTGCATCGGGAGGGTTTTCCGGTGCCAATCGATATCGCACCGGATGCGTTGCTTCTGCGTCTCCAGGCGTTTCATCGCGATCTTTCCAGCCTGTGTGCGTGCAAACTGATGCGGGACGATCAAATCCGCGCGTTTCTGAAAGACCATTAGTGTCGATGGCGCTCATCAAGGATGGCACGTAGCTGGACGGCTTTTTGCGGTTCACTCAGCGCGACCCATACGCCGGCGCGGTGGTGGGTGAGGGAGCGGACGTCACTCCGTTTGATCCGTTCGGGGCGCCAGGATAGTTGTTCGACCCGCATGGCCGGAACGAGCAGGAAATAGTCGTCCGGTTCCTCCATTCCGGCGAAGAAGCTCTCGGCTTCCGCCACCATGCCGCGCGGGATAAAGAACAGCGTGTACTGGCATGGTCGCGACGGCGTCGGTGCTGGATGGTTGGCGTTTTCGCTGATTGTCATTGGTCCCCCCCTTTCGCTCGCATTCCCACACCCTGCCGTTCGCGGCGTGCGACGTGGCCGTCGCTATTGGTGCGATTCGGCACTTATGCGCCAGAGTATTTCGACTCTCGCTGGAAGGCCACGGTCCAGGACGCATCGCGGTGGTTGGGGTGTGTCCGAGATTGAGGCCGTCTTTTGATCCGTCATGGCCTAACGCCAGTCTGGGCCATCGCCACAATAAGGTGCTGGATCGAATGGGCCGGACTTCGCCGGTCGATGATGAGGTTGATGTGTCAACGTCAACGGTCGCCGGTATTAATCCGCTAAATCTGTATTCGCGCTTCTTTGCCGCTGTGCGTGAGGTTCGGCTCCGAGAGCGCGTCACAAAAAGAAACGGCGGGGTGATGCCCCGCCGCTTCGATCGTCTGGTTGATCGCGTTGATTACCAGGTCAGCATGGTCGAGACGAACAGGGCCTGACCCTTCACGTCGTTGTAGGCGTTGCCACCACCCACAGCGTTGGTCGCGAAATTGAAGTCACCCTGGTGGGTCTGATAGTAGTTGTATTCGAGCACCAGGTTCACACCCGGGGCGAGCCTGTAGTTGCCACCGAGCGCGGCTTCGAACTGGTGACGCTGCGAGACCCCTACCAGGTTCGCACTGCCCTGGGAGTTGATGATGCCGAAGGCGGAGCCGAGCACCCAGGGACCGTTGACGTAGGTCAGGCCGAAGACGGTCGCGTCCATGGGCGCGCCGCCGCTGGGGTCGAGGGCCAGCTGGTTGTTGACCTTGCCACCTTGGTAGGTGACGGCGGCGGTCAGGCCTGCGGTGGTGACGGCGAGACCACCCTGGTAGAAGCCGATCTGTTGGTAGTGCAGGGCGTTGGCGCTTGCCGACATGAAAGCGGCGGTGCCCGGCGTGGCGGTCGTGTATGTGGCGGCATCTTCGCCCGCGGCGTGTTCGTAGAAGCCGTAGGCCTTCACGTCGACGGGTCCAAAGGTGTGCTCATAGCGAAGACCCGCACCAACCTGATTATACCAGCGGTTGGCGGTGTTGCCGGTCGTTGTCTGGATCGAGTTGTCGCCGCCGCTCGGAAGCCCGGGGCTGCCACCCGATGAGAAAGCGGCGAGGGGTGAGGACATCTGGTAGGCGTTGCCCTCGCTCGGCGCGTATTGCAGGCCAATATCGAAGCCGTAGATCTGCGGGGTGAGGTAAGTCAGCTTTTCGTTGGCGTATTCGGCACCCGCCTGTGCGAGCCACGGATAGTTGGTGGCGCCACCGCCCAGTGCGTTGCCGAAGTTGACGCCGCCGAAGCCAGGGCCCTGGAACACGCCGTCGCCCGCATCCCAGCATTGGCTGGTGAAAATGCAGTTGTCGAACAGGCCGATAACGCCGTCACCCTGGCCGATGCGGAGGATACCGACCTGATCCGCGGACAGGTAGGTATAGGCGCGGCGGACAAAGACGGTTTCTGCGGAGGTGTTGACCGACGGGCTGGCGATGGATGGCGCCGCCGTGGTGCCGGTTGCGGCCATCGCGGGCTGGAAGTTCTCACGCAGCTCGATCTGGGCGCCGTAATGGATGCCGTTCGTGCTGGTGCCGTCGAACCCGGGATACAGGCGCATGTAGGAGCTGACGGAAGTCGCGTTCTGCTTGTAGGTGACACCGCCCGGGACATGGTAGCTGTTCAGGCTGGTGGAGGTCACGCCAACGTCGGCCTCGACCTTGCCGTTGAGTCGGATGACAACGGTGCCGGGTGCCGGAACGGCATAGAAGTTCTGCCCGACCGAGCCATAGGTGCTGAGGCCGCCGGCAGCCGCGCTGCCTGATGGGGTGTTGGGGATACCCCAGGAGTTGTTGTTGCTGTTGTACGATGCGCCGCCCGCGTACGGAGCGACCAACTGACCTTGGGACGGGTTCGCGGGAACCTGCGTCTGGGCAAACGCCAGACTGGCGGACGCCCCCAGAATGGCCCCACTGGCCATGAGAAGCTTACGCATGAAAATCCTCCTTATTACACCGGTGTCCCGGCGATCTCCTCAGGCCCCGCCCGTCGTCTCCCGCGAACAGGCGGGGGGCAGCCAGACCCTGACGAAAATTAATGACGGGATGTTTATGCCCCTGCAACCCGCTTCGGGAGTGCATCATGGCATTTCTGGAACACTGCGCTTTTTATGCAACATGCGTATTCGAGGCCGACTGAGCCATAGGATTACCGCCGTGTGGCAGCCGCGGCGCAGTCTCGTGGGGTTGCGGTGGTACACCGCTTGGGGGATGGCGTATTGTCCGACCATGACCGGAGCGGAGCGCTCCGCTCCGGTGGTCGCCAGAGATCAGCCGGTACTGAGTGCTCCGATCGCGCCGGCCGCCTGTACCAATCGGGAGGGTAACCGCTTGATCGTGCCGCCATCCACGCCACCTAGCGCCGCGATGGCGGGGAATGACCAGGCGCGGTGCCGGGCGATTGCCGCCCAGCGCAACGGACCCAGGCCGGGGGCGCCGGCATGGCTTGCGGTGGCGAAGGCCGGTGACAGGAAAACCAGATCGGCGTGCGCTCGCCGAGCCCGAAGCAGATCCGGTATCGAATGGGCGGAACTTGTGGTCACACCGCGTGTGCGAACCGGTCCGGGCCGGTAGCCGCCTCGCAGATGGACGCCCGCGTGCAACGCCGCCGCCAGCCGAGCATTGCCTGCCACCACCAGGATCAACCGGCGGGCGCGGCAGATCCGTGCCAGGTCGCGTCCGAGGCTGGTTCGGGCGGGGTCATGGTCGTGCCGCAGGACGACTCCGGCTTGACCGCGGGGCAGACAGGCAACCGACATGCGCGGATCGGGAAGGCGCCTGTCGTCGGTGAACAGCCACAGGCGGGGCAAGGGGACCGGCTTGTGGCGCAGGCCCCAGGCCAGGAGTTTCCGGTCCATGCGGGTTAGGTGGGGCGGGGAGCCGTAGGCGTGGCCTCGTCCGCGCCGTGGCCAGGTGTCCGACGCATGGGTTACGACGCTTTCAAGTAATGATCTTTATACTGCGTTCTTAGACTTGTCTTCAGTAGCTTGCCGGTGGCGGTGTGGGGCAGTTCTGGGACGACCACGACCTCATCCGGCAGCCACCATTTGGCGACCTTGCCTTCGTACAGGGCCAGAACAGACGCAGGGTCGACGGTCTTGTCGGGGCGCGGGACCACCAGCAGCAGCGGGCGTTCGTCCCATTTGGGGTGGCGGGCGGCGATCACCGCGGCCTCCAGGACGTCGGGGTGGGAGACGGCGATGTTCTCCAGGGTGATGGAGCTGATCCACTCGCCGCCCGACTTGATGACGTCCTTGGAGCGGTCGGTAATCTCCATGAAGCCGTCGGGGTCGATGGTGGCGACGTCGCCGGTGGCGAACCAGCCGTCCTGGTCGAGGGCGGTGCCGGGTTGGTCGCCGTAGTAGGCGCTGGCGATCCAGGGGCCTTTGACCGCCAGGTCACCGAACGCGGTGCCGTCCCAGGGCAGTTCGTGGCCATCGCCGTCGACGATCTTCATGTCGATGCCGGGCAGGATGCGGCCTTGTTTCAGCATGTGCCGCGTGGCCTGGTCCTTGGTCAGTCCCTGCTGGGCGGGTTTGGGGGCGTTGTAGGTGCCGACAGGGCTGAGTTCGCTCATGCCCCAGCCGTGCTCGACCGCCACGCCATATTCGTCGCGGAAGGCTTCGATCAGCAGCGGCGGGGCGGCGGAGCCTCCGGTCATGATGCGTTCGACGGTGTCCAGCCGTTCGCCGCTGGAACGGAGGTGTTGCAGAAGGCCGAGCCAGACGGTGGGGACGCCGGCGGTGAAGGTGACGCGTTCGGTGTTGAGGAGGTTGGCCATGCTGGCGCCGTCGAGATGACGGCCGGGCAGGATAAGAGAGGCTCCGACCAGTGCCGCGGCGTAGGGCATGCCCCAGGCGTTGACGTGAAACATCGGCACGACCGGCAGGGCTCGACTGGTCGCACGTATGTTCAGGACGTCGGGCAATGCGGTGGCATAGGCGTGCAGCCACGTTGAGCGGTGGCTATACAGCACGCCTTTGGGGCGGCCGGTGGTGCCGGAGGTGTAGCAAAGCGCGCTGGCGGTGTTTTCGTCGAACAGCGGCCAGACGTAGTCGTCGTCGGCCGCGTCCATCAGTTGGTCGTAACAGGCCAGTGTCATGCCGGGGGCGAGGGTGACGTCGGCCATGGTTTCCGGCGCAGTCAGCATGACGACTGTCTTGACGGTTTCGGCGATGTTCGGTGCGATTGTGGTGATCAGTGCGGCGAAGCTGCTGTCGACGAACAGGATTTTATCCTGCGCGTGATTGATAATGTACGAAATATCGTCGGGATGCAGGCGGGGGTTGATGGTGTGGCAAATCGCCTGCATGCCGGGGGCGGCGTAGTAGACCTCCAGATGGCGGAATCCGTTCCAGGCCAGGGTGCCGACGCGGTCCCCGGGTCCGACGCCGAGGTTTTGCAGGACTCGGACGAGGCGCCGGGATCGGGCCTCGACGTCTCGCCAGGTGTAGCGATGGGTGGTGTTCTCGTGCGTGCGGGATACGATTTCGCCTGATCCGTGGTGCCGGGCGGCGTGGGTCAGGATCGAGGAAATCATCAGCCCCTGGGGCTGCATCAGACCGAGCACTTGGGTCACCTCCGGGTTGTTTGTTGGGGTGGGATGATAGGGGAACGGCTGGGTAAAAGAAGGGTAATAACGTCAGGGTGTGGGCGGATGATTGTCTTTCATTTGACGCACCAGCGCGCGGAACCGGGCCAGCACCGGGGACAGGACTGTCCGCCGCATCGTCAGGTGCAGCGGTGCGGATAAGTCCGGGCAACCGTCCAGCCGCCGATAGGCGATGTTCTCGCCGCCCAGGCGTTGCATGGAGGCTGGCACGATCGACACGCCGAGGCCCGCCGCCACCAGGCTGAGCGTTGCCGGCAGGCGGGGGGCTTCCTGCGCGATGATTGGGCTGAACCCGGCGGTTCGGCAGGCGGCCAGGATGGCGTCGTAGAGGCCGGGGCCGGCGGGGCGGCGGTAGAGCACGAATTCCTCGGCCGCCAGCGTGGCGAGTGGCAGCGGCGAAGCGGTATCCGCGGCGAGGCGATGTCCTAATGGCAACGCGGCGATCATCGGTTCGTCCAGGACGGGGTCGACGAGCAGGTTGGCCATGCTGGCGACTGAGGAGCGCACGAAGGCCGCGTCCAGCCGTTCGTGCAGCAGGGCATCCACCAGTTCGCCGGTGCCGGCTTCCTCCAACACGATGGAAACACCGGGCAGGGCCTCGCGGAAGGTGCGCAGGGCGGCGGGAACGAAGGGATGCAGCGCGGCGGAACTGGTGAAGCCAATGGCGAGGCGGCCCTGTTCGCCGCGGGCCGCGCGACGGACCACATCGTTCAGGCCCTCGGCGCGGGCGAGGACAGCACGGGCTTCTGTCAGCAGGGCTTTGCCGGCCTCGGTCGGGCGCACGCCGCGCGGCAGGCGGTGCATCAGCAGGACGCCCAGTTCTTTCTCCAGGCCGTGTAGTAGCCGGGTGAGCGGCGGTTGCTGCATCCCCAGCCGTTCGGCTGCTCGGGTGATGTGGCCTTCCTCGGCCACGGCGACGAAGGCGCGCAGGCGGCGGAGCTCGATCAGATTCATACCGGCAGAGTATCGCAAAACGTTCGCGGTTGCATTGGACATCATGAGAGGACCATCGCAAGTGTCGTTCGGGACACGCGGAGGGTATCGATGGCCGAACGGCGCGGCGGGGCGGAGGTGCCCTCGGTCTGGGCATTGTTTCTTGGATTTCTGGGGCTTGGCCTGATCGGGTTTGGCGGAGTGCTGCCGCTGGCGCGGCGGATGCTGGTGGAACAGCGGCGCTGGATGACGGCCGAGGCGTTCATCGAGACATTGGGCCTGTGCCAGTTCCTGCCGGGTGGCAATATCATCAATCTGTCGGTCGCGGTCGGTTTGGAGTTCCGTGGTGCGGCCGGGGCGGTGGCGGCGCTGACCGGTTTGATGGCGGCGCCGACGGCGATCGTGATCGGCCTGGGCGTCTTCTTCGAGCGGTTCCGGGATGATCCGCATGTCCAGCATCTGTTTGCCGGGCTGGCGGCGGCATCTGCGGGATTGCTGGTGACGACGGCGCTGAAAATGCTGGCGCCGCTGCGGACAAGGTTCTTCGGGCTGGTCATTACCGGGCTGTGCTTTGCCGCCGTCGGGTGGCTGCGCGTGCCGTTGCTGCCGACGATGCTGGTTCTGGCGCCACTCAGTATCGCCATCACGTGGTGGCGGACGGCATGACCGGAGTGCTGGTTTCGCTGGCTGCCATATTTGCGGAGTTGTCGCTGCTGGCGTTCGGCGGTGGCAACACGACTCTGCCGGAGATGCAGCGCCAGGTGGTCGACGTGCATCACTGGATGTCGGCGTCCGATTTCAGCGCGGTGTTCGCGCTGGCTCGGGCGGCACCGGGGCCGAACCTGATGATCGTTCCGCTCCTGGGCTGGCGGGTTGCGGGTCTGCCCGGTCTGGTGGTGTCTTCGGTGGCGATGTTCGGGCCGTCCTCCATCCTGATGGGCCTGGCTTTGGGCTTGTGGCGGCGGTTCAAGAACAATCCGTGGCGCCGCATCGTGCAGGCCGGGCTGGTGCCGGTGACGGTCGGGTTGGTCGCGGCCAGCGCGGCGATCATCGCTCGTGCGTCGGACGGGACCTGGGGGCTGACGGCGATCACCGTTGTTGCCGTGGTTGCTACATTGGGGGAGCGAATCAACCCGCTTTGGGTGCTCGCGGCCGGTGCGGCGGCGGGGTTCGTGGGCATGGGGTGGTTTTAACCCGACGGCTGGGCGCGCATGATGTGCGGGCAAGGCAAGCACGGGGAGAAAGCCAAGATGCAACCGGTCATGATCGTTACCGGCGGTAGCCAGGGGATCGGCGAAGCGGTGGGCCGGCTGGCGGCCGCTCGGGGTTACGCGGTGGCGCTGACCTATCAGTCGAATGAGGCGATGGCGCGAGCGGTGGTCGCCGATATCACCGCGGCCGGCGGCAAGGCGATCGCGGTGCGGGCGGAAATGGCCGACGAGGGGTCGATCCTGGCGCTGTACCGGACGGTCGATACGGAATTGGGGCCGGTCACTGCGCTGGTCAACAATGCCGGAACGCCGGGGCCGATGGGCAAGATCGACACGGTGACGACGGAGATCCTTGATACGGTGCTGGGGGCGAATGTGCGCGGGCCGTTCCTGATGATCCGGGAAGCGGTGGCCCGGATGGCGACGGATCGGGGCGGGGCCGGTGGGGCGATCGTCAATGTTTCGTCGCGGGCGGCGGAGCTCGGTGGGGCGGGCGAGTGGATCCATTACGCGGCATCGAAAGGGGCGCTGGACAGCCTGACGGTGGGTGCGTCGAAGGAATTGGCGCAGCGCGGCATCCGGGTGAACGCGGTCAGTCCGGGGTTGATCCAGACCGATCTGCATGTTCGTGCCGGGTTGCCGGACCGGCTGACTCGGCTGGTTGGCGGGGTGCCGATGGGGCGGGTCGGCAGTACCGATGAAGTCGCGACCGCGGTGCTGTGGTTACTTTCTCCGGAAGCGTCCTATATTACGGGCGTCATAGTACCGATCTCCGGAGGGCGTTGAAATGGAACCGAAAACAGCATTGATCGTGGGCGTGGGGCCGGGTCTGAGCGCGTCATTGGCGCGATTGTTCAGCAAGCACGGGTTGCAGGTGGCGATGGCGGCCCGTGATCCAGACAAATTGCAGAAGTTGGCGGAGGAGACCGCCGGGGTGACCTTCGCCTGCGAGGCGACCGAACCCGAGGAGGTCGCCGCGCTGTTCGAAGTGGTGGTCGCCACACAGGGCGTGCCGGATATCGTGGTCTACAACGCCAGTGCCCGGGCGCGGGGGCCGGTGACGGATCTGGACCCGGCGGATGTCGCTCGGGCGATTTCGGTCAGCGCCTATGGTGGGTTTTTGGTGGCGCAGCAGGCGGCGCGGCACATGGTGGCGCGTGGGTCCGGGGCGATCCTGCTGACCGGGGCGTCGGCCAGTGTGAAGGGGTATCCGAATTCGTCTGCCTTCGCGATGGGCAAGTTCGCGCTGCGTGGGCTGGCGTCCAGCCTGGCGCGTGAGTTGTCGCCGAAGGGCGTGCACGTCGCGCATTTCGTCATCGATGGCGGGATTCGGAGCGCGGCGCGGGCGGATTCGAACGACAATCCGGACAGCACGCTGGACCCGGATGCGATCGCCGAGACGTACTGGCAGGTGGCAAACCAGCCGCGGAGCGCGTGGACGTGGGAAGTTGAGTTGCGGCCCTGGGTGGAGAAGTTCTGACCGCGCGGTCAGGACGCTTTGGGGCACAGTCCGGTGATGCGCAGGACGACGCCGTCCTGACCTGTCTGGCTTGGCACGCGGTCGACCGCCATCGACCAATCGGTGGCGGCGGCCAGTTCGTCCTCGGCTTTCGCGCCTTTCAGGAAGAGGCAGGTTCCGTTGTCGGTCAGCAGCCGTGCCGCCAGGGGTAGCAATCGCGGCAGCGGGGCCAGGGCTCGGGCGGTGACCAGGGGGGCCGGTGGCACCGTGGCGTCCTCGATCCGGCAGCAATGCACGGTGGCGGGGGCGCCGGTCTGCAGGATCGCTGTGCGCAGGAATGACGCCTTGCGCTGATCGGACTCGATCAGGTCGAACGGGATGCCGGTGGCGATCGCCAGCACCAGGCCGGGGAAGCCGCCGCCGGTGCCCAGATCTATGGCTCGGGGTGTGTCCTTGGGCATCAGCGGGACGAGTTGCAGCGAGTCGGCGATGTGACGGTCCCACAGGGTGGCAGCGTCGCGCGCCGCGATCAGGTTCAGGGTGGCGTTCCAGCGCAACAGCAGCGTGGCGAAGTCGCGCAGCTTGGCGTCGGCGTCGGGGTTCAACGGGGTTGGACTTCGACGGTGACGTGGGACAGCGCGGCGAAGTGCCTCAGGCGTTCGTGGTAGTCCTCCGGCCCGCGCTGCTTGCCGGTTACGACGGACAGAACCGCGCCCAGATGGCCAGGACCGAGCCGCCAGATGTGGAGGTCGGTGAGTTTGTCGCCGTCGGTCTCGATTTCCTGCCGCAGTCGTTCGGTCAGCACGCGATCGGGGTTCATGTCGAGCAGGATACCGCCGGTGTCGCGTATCAGGCCATAGGCCCAACTGGCGATGACGCCGGCCCCGACGATGCCAGCCAGCGGATCCATCCATAGCCAGCCGAACGCCTTGGCCAGCAGCAGGCCGACGATCACCAGGACGGACACCGCGGCGTCGGCCATGACGTGGACAATCGCGGCCCGCATGTTGTTGTCGCGGTGGGCTTCGGTGTGGGTGTGTTCTTCATAGATCGTCGACGCCTGGGTGTCGCCGAGGTGGAGGTCGACGGTGAAGTCGTGCGGTTCGGGGATTTCGTCGATGCTTTCCAGGATGCCGGCCAGTTGGGTGAACGCGAAGCGTTGGCGGGCGCCGTCGGGGCGGGTGGTTTCCGCCCATACCGTGTCGGGGGGCACGGATTCGCGGATGCGGAAGCGGGGTGGGACGCCGTCCTCGTGGATTTCCAAGGTCAGCCTAGTGCCGGAAAAATCGAGCGTGCGGGTTTCATCGTGGTCGTGGTCGTGGTGGTAGTGATGATGGTGATGGCCGGCGCCGAGGAGCCAGGCGCTGGCGATGTTCACGGTCAGGCCGAGGCAGGCGATGGGGATAGCCTCGCCGAAGGCGATCGGCACAGGGTTTAGCAGGCGGCCGGCTGCCTCCCACCCGATCAGCAGCGCGATCATCGCCAGCACGATGGCGCTGGTGAAGCCGGCGAGGTCGCCGAGTTTGCCGGTGCCGAAGGTGAAACGAGCATCGGCGGCGTGACGGCGGGCGTAGCGATAGGCCAGGGCGGCGAGCAGCAGGGCGCCGGCATGGGTGCTCATGTGCAGGCCGTCGGCGACCAGGGCGATGGAGCCGAACAGCAGGCCGCCCAGAACCTCCAGCGCCATCATCGTCGCGCAGAGCCAGATGACGGCCCAGGTGCGCTTTTCGGCGTGTTCGTGGCCTTCACCGAGGAAGACGTGGCTGTGCGGTTCCATGCCTTGTCCTGTCATTTCAGGTAGGTGCGGACGACGTCGAGCAGTTGCTCGACCGCATCCGGGTTCAGGGCGGCGGGGTGGAGTTCGGCGTCTACGAGATGGGTGCGGACGTGGTCCTCGACGACCTCCGCCATCAGGCCGGCCATGGCGCCACGGGCGCCGGCGATGAGGTGCATGACCTGCTCGCAGCCGGATTCGGTTTCCAGGGCGCGTTCGATGGCCTCGATCTGGCCGCGGAGGCGGCGGACGCGGGCCAGGAGCTTCTGTTTCTCACGGATGGTGTGGGTCATGGATAGGGGGGTACCCTATCGGGTGGGGTTGCGCAATGGGGGGTGGCGTGTCTGGCGAAGGAAGAATTACAACTCAGATGAAAGAAGATGCACGCGGAACACGCAGATAGTGATGGGCTGGGCGGTCGGATGCGCGTTCAGCATGCTCAACACGCTTGGCGCGGTTTCTTGAGACGGTCCACCGGCACATCAAGTAGTGTAAGATGACGGCTGATTCTGGGTTACCAAAAATGTTGGTACGACTGTCTACGCGCAATGGACGAGCGTCGCTTTGCGCATCGGATTGGGTCGCGTGGATTACGAGGCAATGGAGACCCTTAGCAATCGTCGCCTTAATATTATTAGGTAGCGTAGTTGCCGAAGATCACTCCAGAGCACAGGGCCTTCAACCTGGAATCACCTTCCGTGATTGTCCGGATTGCCCCGAAATGGTGGTCATCCCCGGCGGCAGTTTTTTGATGGGATCAACCGAATCCGATACAAAAAGGGATCTCGGCGCTGTTCCGGCAGAGGCTCCAGGTATTGCTACCTTTTTGGGCATTACCGATCATCAAGCGGCCCAGAAATTCATGGCATACGAGCATCCTCAGCATAGGGTCACTATTTCCAAGGCTCTTGCCTTGGGAAAATATCCGGTGACGGTCGGCGAATTTGCCGTCTTCGTGCGGGAGACTGGCTACTCAACCGGATCTTGCTATATTTTTGGTATCGACGGGCGCCGTGGCCACACGACGTCCGCAACGTGGTCCCATCCTGGCTTCAGGCAAACAGAACGAGACCCTGTTGTCTGTGTTACCTGGGATGACGCGAAAGCCTACCTCGCCTGGCTCGATAAGAAGACGGACAGCGGTGCATCCGGCCCAGCGCCTGGCCACTATGAGCTGCCAAGCGAGGCAGAGTGGGAGTATGCAGCCCGGGCCGGAAGCCAGACCGCGCGATGGTGGGGTAACGACATGGTCGTCGGAAAGGCTAACTGTTACCAGTGCAACAATAACGCATATCCGCAGCGTCCGATCTCTGTCGGAACCTTTCCAGCAAATCCATTTGGCCTTTATGATATGTTGGGAAATGCATCGCAATGGACCAAAGATTGTTGGGTGGACAGCTACGACAAGGCACCCGTTGACGGAAGCGCACGGACGGATGGCGATTGTGCCAAGAGAGTAGAACGAGGCGGGAGCGGGAATGGCCTTGCCTGGGTTTCACGCTCGGCTTCAAGGTCCGCAATAAGAGCTGATCTGGGCTACAGCGACCTGGGATTCAGAGTAAAAAAATCGATACGGTAATCAAGAAAAACTCGACCGTTAACATCAAAAACTCTTATTGCGGAGTATACAGAATGTCCTTTACTGGCGATTTGGTGGTGGTCGAAGGTGCCATAGTAGCTTTTTTAAATGCTTGCGAAGAATACTGGACGGATTACCCGGCGAACGCAACCGCTCCTAATCTTCTCCTGCTTATAAATGACGGGCTAAATCTGACGACTGCTGAGAATGCACTGGTCTATGAAGTCACGTCGCCGGGCTGGCGGTTGTCCAGCGATGTGGCGTTTGACTCTCATTGGGATCGGCCGGTGGCTTTGTCTGGCGCATAATTCGGGCTGGCGGTCAAATGCGAGGTTCGCGGTTTGTGAGGCGCCCCGAAATCATCTGCGTGTTCGGCGTGCATCTCCTTTTATCTGCGTTAGAGTCTTGCTTTTTCCGCAGCGCCACCACGCGGGCCGTATGGAATTAGGGCTGCGCCAGGGAACGGCTTTGCAGCATTTCGACTGGGCGGAAACGTACGAGGTCGGCCTGCACCAGTGTCCCAGTCACTGGCTGCCAGTGTGTCAGCAGGGTTTTCAGCGCCGGTCCCGGGTCCGGCAGCGCGCCGGTCAACGTGACGTGCGGTGTCCAGGCTTCCGGCTGGTAGTGTGGGTGAATCGATAGATCGGGCAATGCCTCGGCGAGGCTGGCGTGAAGCATGAGCAGGTCACGTCCAACCACCGGAGCGGCC
Source organism: Acidisphaera sp. S103 (assembly GCF_009765975.1). GTDB lineage: Bacteria > Pseudomonadota > Alphaproteobacteria > Acetobacterales > Acetobacteraceae > Rhodopila. The sequence goes on from NZ_LMUJ01000080.1 coordinate 16,884, forward strand.
CACAGGATTGAGGACGTGCCATGGAAAATGCCGATCCCGCTTAATGTGACCGGGAGGATTCGCCAGGATGCGGTGACGTGGGCCAGGGCGGCGTGCAGCCTGTCCTCCGGCGTGCGGTCAGGGTAGATCGCGAGGGTGATGTGCGCGGGGTAGACGAGATTGTAGCGGTCGCTGTCGATGCCCTCGGTCGCGAGAGCGTGCCGCAGGCTCTCTATGCGATCGGCACTGGCTGGATCGAGCCGGAGGGTGATGGCGAATGGCATCGGGTCAGGTTACGCGACCGGGCCTCATGGTGCCTACCGCGGGATGGAGGATGGAATGGAAATCTTCGTGGGTAGCCTGCTTGAGGGGGCCAGACAGGCGACGGGCGCGGTTGCCGTGATCGACGTGTTCCGAGCGTTCACGACGGCGGCGGTGGCGCTGGCCAATGGCGCGTCGCGGATCGTGATTGTGAGCACGATCGAGGAAGCGTTCGCGTTGCGCGAGAGCGGGTTGGGGCAGGTCTGCATGGGGGAGGTTGGTGGCCGCAAGCCGGATGGGTTCGATTTCGGGAATTCTCCGTTTGAGGTGTCGGGGGTCGACTTCGGTGGGAAGACGATTATCCAGCGAACCAGCGCAGGCACCCAGGGGATCGTCGCGGCGGGTGGTGCCGACCGTCTGTATGCCGCATCGCTGGTGACCGCCAAGGCGACAGCTCGGGCGTTGGCGGCGGGGGGATCGGAGCGGGTGGCCTTGGTAGCGATGGGCGACAGCGGAGTCGCGAGGACGGATGAGGACGAACTTTGCGCCTTGCATCTACGGAATCTGCTGGAGGGCCGGCCGGGTGATCCGGCGGCGGTTCGTCGGTTGATCCTGGCGGGCGGCGAAATCGCGCGGTTCAATGATCCGGGGCGTCCGCATTTGCATCGGCAGGATGTGGAGATCGCGCTCGACATCGACCGGTACGATTTTGCGATCCGGGTTCGGACCGAAGACGGACGGCTGGTCGGCCGCGCCGAGGCCCCCTGACGGATCAGAGACCCGAACCGACCCGCTGCACGAGTGCCTTGGCGTAGTCGCTGGTTGAGGTCTTGCCGCCCAGATCGCCGGTACGGATGTTGTCCTGGTTCAGCACCTGGTCGATCGCCTTGCGCAAGTGCGTCGCCTGGTCGGTCAGGCCAACATGGTCCAGCATCAGGCCGGCGGCGAGCAGCAGCGCGGTGGGGTTGGCGATGCCCTTGCCCGCGATGTCGGGGGCGGAGCCGTGAACGGCTTCGAAGATCGCGGCTTTGTCGCCGATATTGGCGCCGGGCGCGGCACCGAGGCCTCCCACCAGACCGGCGATCAGGTCGGACAGGATGTCGCCGAATAGGTTCGTCGTGACGATCACATCGAACTGCCAGGGGTTGAGCACAAGCTGCATGGCGCAGGCGTCGACAATGCGGTCGTCGAACGCGATGCGGCCTTCGTAGTCCTTGGCGACGTGCCGGCCGGCTTCCAGGAACACGCCGGTCAGTGCCTTCAGCACGTTGGCCTTGTGCACCAGCGTGACCTTTTTGCGGCCTTGCTTCAGGGCATGCTCGAAGGCGTAGCGGACGATACGGCGGGATCCTTCGCGGGTGTTCACGCCGGAGGACACCGCGACGGCGTGCGGGTCGTCGCCGACGGGGATGTAGTGCTCGAATGCGACGTAGAGGCCTTCCAGGTTCTCACGCACCAGGATCAGGTCGATGTTGTCGAAGCGGCCGCCGGGAACCAGCGTGCGGGCGGGGCGGAGGTTGGCGTAGAGCTGAAATTCCTCCCGCAGGCGGACGTTGACGGAGCGGAAGCCGCCGCCGATCGGGGTGGTCAGCGGGCCTTTCAGGGCCAGCTTGTTGCTGCGGATACTGTCCAGCGTGGCGCCAGGCAGCGGGTCGCCGCCCGAGGCGATGCCAGCCATGCCGCCTTGCTGATGATCCCACGCGAACGGGGCACCCAGGGCGTCGAGGACCTGGACGACAGCGTCCACGATCTCCGGCCCGATACCGTCGCCGGGGATCAGGGTGGCGGGGATCTTGTTGCTGCCGTGGGTCATGCTGCGTCCGTGTTCGTGACTGGACGGTCGTATAGACCGGCCCCACGGACGACGATACAGCTTAACTCAGGCGCGCGATTTCCAGCCCTGCAGGTCGGCGGCCTCTTCGCGGCAGCGTTCGGGGCCGCCGAGGATCTGGCGGTTGAAGCTGATGCGCTTGAACCAGAAGTGCAGGCCCAGCAGGTCGGTGAAGCCCATGCCGCCGTGGACCTCGGTCGTCAGGCGGGCGACGTCGCGGGCCACGTCGCTCAGATGGGCCTTGGCGTGGCAGGCGGTCAGCCTGGCTTCGTCCGGCAAAGCGTCCTGGGCATAGGCGGCGTACCACATCATGCCTCGGCAGGGTTCCAGGGCGGTGACGCACTCGGCCAAAGTGTATTTCAGGCCCTGGAAGCTCCCGATGATGCGGCCGAACTGCACGCGTTCCTTGGCGAAGGCGACGGCGGCGTCGAGCATGTGCTGCGCCGAACCCAGCGTGTCGGCGGCGACGATGACGCGGCCGGCATCAAGCACCCGATGCGCGGCGGCGAGGGGGGCGTTGGCGGCATCCAGGCGGACGGCGGGGGCGTTGTTCAACGTGACGTCGACGATCGGGCGGGTGCGGTCGATGCTGCGGTGGAACTGGGTGGAGGCGTTTGCCGCATCGACGACGGCAGCGTGGCCGTCAGGCAGGTAGATCAGGAAATGCGTGGCTGCGCCGGCATCGGCGACGCCGGCGACGCGGCCTGACAGGCGGCCGTCGGCGTATTGAACGGACGACGTGCCCGTCTGGCCGGCGAGGCTGGGGAAGGCGACGGCGAAGCGGCATTCCCCGGCGGCGATCATCGGCAGGTATTCGTCTTGCTGGGCCTCGCTGGCGCTGTTGATGAAGGCCAGCGTCGCCATGACGACACTGCCCAGATAAGGCACGGGGGCGGCCGCGTTGCCGAGTGCCTCGGCGGCCAGCGCGGCGTCGAGGATGCCCAGGCCGGCGCCGCCGAACCGTTCCGGGACCAGAAGGCCGTGCAGGCCAAGTTCGGTCAGGTTGTTCCACAGGGTTTCGTCGTAGCCGGTGCCGGATTCGGCGAGGACGCGCAGCCGGTCCATCGGCAGGTTGTCGGCGAGGAAGGCTCGTAACGAATCGTCGAACTGGCGTTGTTCGAGGGTCAGGCCGAAGTCCATTGTGTTACGCCCTTCCGGCCGCTTTCGGCTCGCGCGGCAGATCCAGGCCGCGTTCGCCGATGATGTTCTTTTGGATATTGGTGGACCCGCCGCCGATCATCAGGCCGACATCGTACATGTAGTCGATGTTCCAGGTCGTTGCGTCATCGTCCTCGGCATCCTCGCCGAGGGATTCGTAGGGCAGGCCGGCCGCGCCGAGGGCGTCGACGGCGAGGGAGGACAGGCGGAAGCCCAACATGGTGCCGCCGTATTTGATGATCATGCGCTTGACGCCGGAATCGACGCCTTGGGCAGCCTCGGTGAGCAGGCGCAGGTTGTGGGCTTTCCAGGCCATCACCTCACCTTGCAGGCGCAGTAGGCGGTCGCGGTATTCGGGCATCGCGATCAGCTTGGTGCCGTCGATTTCCGATGTCTGCAACAGGGAGATCAGTTGTTCGAACCTGGCGGTCATTTTACCGGCGTCGCCGATCATCAGGCGTTCGTGCTTGAGCGTGACGTTGGCGACGTACCAGCCTTTGCCTCGGCCGAGGACGATCTGCGATTCGGGGACTTTGACGTCGGTGAAGAAGACTTCGTTGAATTCGTTACGGCCAGTCATGGTTTTCAGCGGACGCGGGTCCAGGCCGGGGGACTTCATCGACAGCAGCAGATAGGATAGGCCGTCGTGCTTCGACTTGTCCGGTTCGGTGCGGCACAGCAGGAACATCATGTCGGCGTAATGAGCGGAGCTGGTCCAGATCTTCTGGCCGTTGACGATCCAGTGCCCGTCTTTCAATTCTGCCTTGGTCTGGGCATTGGCGAGGTCGCTGCCGTTGTTGGGTTCGGAGTAGCCCTGGCACCAGATGATGTCGCCGCGGATGGTGGGGCCGACGTATTGGCGCTTTTGCTCGTCCGTTCCGAGTTCCAGCAACGTGGGCACCAGCATGGAGATGCCTTGGTTGGTCAATCCCGCATACACATTGGCTCGGGCGAATTCACCAGCGATGACGGCGGCGGCCATTACATCGGGGGTGGCGCCGAAGCCGCCGTATTCCTTGGGGATCGTGCGGCCAGCGTAACCGTTCTCGACCAGGCGCTTCTGCCAGTCCAGGGTTTTCTGGTCGGGGCGTTTGCGGCCTCCGCCGACCTTGGGCGACTTGTCGCCATGCTGGCGGATGAAGTCTCGGATTTCCGCTTGCAGGATCCGATACGGTTCGGACAGGGTGAGGTCCATTGCTTCCTCCTCAAAGATCGGCGGCGAGACGGCCAACCCGGCGAATGCTGGCGAGGACGTCCTGCTGCGATACGCCGGGCCAGGCCATGCGGAAACGGAATTCGGTGGCGCCGAGTTCATCGCGATAGCGTTGCAGTTCGTCGCGCACAAATGCCTCGTCACCGACGACGAAACGATCGCGGGCGAATTCGGTGAAGCCGGCCGGACCGGCGGATGGATCGAATGTGCCCCAGCCGTTGCCGGCGTAGCGGGCATATTTCGCCGACAGCGGACCAGCGGCCAACGCGATGGCGGTTTTCATATCGGGGCCGCAAAAGCATTCGCGGGCGATCTGGCGCGGGTAGTTCAGGGGTTTGCCGTGGGCGATGCGGGCTTCGTGGAACATGGTGTACCAGCGTCGAAGGTCGTCTCGGCCCATGGCGCCGGCGCAGATCCAGGAATCGCCGATCTCGGCGGCGCGTTTGACGCCATCATCGACGGCGCTGCCGACCCAGATGGGGATCCCGGCGGGGTTTTTCGGGCGCAGGCTGAGGCTGATATTGTCGAAATGCAGGTATTTGCCGTGAAAGGTGACGCTTTCTTCCGTCCACAGGCGGCGCATCACCTCGATATATTCGCGGAAGCGGGGCACGCGGGATTTGCGCTCGACGCCGAAGGCCTGGAATTCGGGCTCGCGGTAGCCCAGGCCGACGCCGAGGGTGAAATTTCCGCCGGTCAGATGGTCGATCGTCGCGGCTTCCTCGGCCAGCAGGACGGGGTTGAGCATGGGCAGCAGCAGCACGCCGGTGCCGAGCGTCAGGCCGGGGGCGATGCCGGCAAGCAGGCCGAGGATGGGGGATGTCGAAAGCTGCCGCATATTCGGACCGCTGACGAAATGCTGCGGCAGCCAGAGCGAGGAAAAGCCTGCGTCCCTGGCGGTCTGCACCTGTTCCAGCATATTGGGGATGTGAAGGCCATCATCGTGGGCGGCTTCCCATTCCAACGGTATGAACAGGCCGACTTTCATGATCGCGTCCCTCCTTCAGCTCGCATAGGCCGGTGCCGGTTGCGGCGCGCCGACCGGGCGGCGGGTCATCGTCAGCGTGATGACGGCACCGATGATCAGCAGCGCGCCGGCCAGCAGGAAGGCGCTGGTGAAACTACCGGTTGCGAAAACGATGTAGCCGGTGGCGATGGGGGCGGCGAGGCCGAAGATGTTGCCGCCCAACTGGATCCAGCCGATCGCCGTGCCGATGCTTTTGCCGGCGTGCAGCAGGTCGTTGGTCAGTGAGTAGGTGTTGACGAACACGCTCTGCACGCAGGCGAGGGAGAAGGTGAGTTCCACCAGCAGCATGGCCTCGGATGGCGTGTATGGTGCCAGCACCATGACCGAGGCACCGAAGGCCAATATCACCACGGCGTAACGCCGCTTTCCGGCTTTGACTGCCTCGGGAGTCAGCAGGTGATCGCATAGCCGCCCCATGCCGATCGTCAGCACCATGGCGCCGAAATAGCAGATGCCCGTTTCCAGGCCGGAATGCATGATGTTGAGGCCTCGGCTTTGCACCAGGTAGGTCGGCAGCCAGGTCAGGAACAGATACTGCGTGTAGTTCACGCAGCCTTGCACCAGGAACAGGCCCCACATGGTCTGGTAACTGAGAAGTTCCTTCAGTTTCATTCCGCCGGTGTCGCTGGTGCCGCCGGGGGAACGTTCCGCCAGGATCATGCGGCGTTCGGCGGGTTGCAGGAAGGGTGCGTCCTCGGGGTCGCGGTACACCGCCAGCCAGACGATGACCCAGAGAAAACCGAGCGCTCCGGAGAAAACGAAGGAGAGGCGCCAGCCGATGGTGCTGACCAGCCAGGCGATGGTGATGGCGGAGATGGCCGTGCCGAAGGCCGGGCCGGAGCCGGAAATCGAGAATGCCAAGGCGCGTTCCTTCACCGGCGCCCATTCGCGGATGGCGCGCGCGGCCATCGGGAAGGTCGGCGATTCGCCGATGCCCAGCAGCAGGCGCGAAATGAATACAAACGGAAAGCTGGTCGCGGCGGCGGTCAACGCCGTGGCGGCGGACCAGAAGGCGATGCAGCGAGCGGCCGTTTTGCGGGTGCCCCACTGGTCGAGAACCATACCGGCGGGTAACTGACAGGGCGCGTAGGACCAGATGAAGGCGGACAGCAGGTAACCGACGGCGATCGGGGTGAGTGTGAACTGCGCGATCAATATCGGCATGGCGACGGATAGTACCGTGCGGTCGAAATAGTTGATCAACGTCATGGTGAACAAAAGGCCATAGACGATGTAGCGTTTGCGCCCGGGCTGTTCCGCTCGGCTGTCGGACATTGTTTTTCCCACCCATTTTTGGTTGCGGGCAACCTATGCCGGGCATCCGGGTGGGTCAATGGACGCGCCGATTTGTGCGTATCCAGGCATCGCGGCATGATGCATCCCGAAACGCTGGAACGACCGGGAAGAACCACCATGAAAGCATACGAAGCGATTGCTCAATCTCTCAAGGCCGAGGGCATGACAGACTTTTTTGGCCTGATGGGTGACGGCAACATGTGGCTGTGGGGCGCACTGTGCCGCGACAAATCCATCAAGGCGTACAACGCCCGGCATGAGTCGATGGCGGTGTCCATGGCTGATGGCTATGCCCGCACCACCGGCAAAGTGGGCGTGGCGATGGTCACCTGCGGTCCCGGCCTGACCCAATGCGGCACGTCGCTGATCGCGGCGTATCGCGGGCGGACGCCGGTGGTGCTGATCGCCGGTGAAATCATGCAGGGTGCCAAGAACAAGACCCAGTCGATGGACCAGCGCCGTTTCGTCGAGGCCAGTTATGCGAGATTTCATACCGTAACGACCCTCGACAATATGGCGGAGGAAATCGCCGAGGCATTCTACGCGGCCAGGGTTCACCGTGTGCCGGTCGTACTGAACCTGCCGATGGATTTGCAGGAGGACGAGATCGACTGGGACTACGAATATCGTCCGTCCACGGATTTCCTGCCGCCCCGCATGGAAACACCCAGCCCCGACGCGTTGGCACCGGTGATCGAGAAACTGATCGCCGCGGAACGGCCAGTCATCATCGCGGGACGGGGCGCTCGGGCGTCCGGCGCGAAGGACGCGATCATCGAACTGGCCGACCGGGTCGGGGCGCTGCTGGCGACATCGTTGCAAGGGAAAGGGTATTTCGCCGGGCATCCGTGGGACATCGGAATCGCGGGGGCGTTTGCCTCGGCGCCGTCGGAGCATCTGTTGGCGGAGGCCGATTTCGTCCTGGGGGTCGGCGCGGAGCTTGGCTACTACACCACGGAAGGCGGGCTGCTGTTTCCGTCGGCCGAGGTCGCGCGTATCGACATCAAGGCGGCGCCTGAGGAAATCGGTGTCATTCCGGGTTTGTACGTGCAGGGTGACGGCCGCAAGTCGGTCGCGGCGATCAACGAAGCGTTGGCTGCTCGGCAGGTTCGCAAGACCGGGCTGCGCACCGATGCCACAAAGAAGATCCTGGATGCGCCGGCGCATCGATTCGACCCGCCGAAGGATGGGATCGATCCGCGGGCGCTGGCGGGACATCTCGGTGCCGGGCTGCCGAAGGGATTGTTGCTGACCTGCGGCGCCGGGCACTTCTTCTCGTGGATCGGGATGTACATGCCGCTGCCTGAGGGGGCGGAGATTCAGTATTCCTACAACTTCGGCGCGGTGGGGCAAGGGATCGGCGTGGCGATCGGCACCGGCGCGGGCAATCCCGGCCGTCAGCATGTCGCGGTGGAAGGTGACGGCAGCCTGATGTTCAATTTGCAGGAACTGGAAACCATCGTCCGGCACAAGATGCAGATGGTGCTGATTGTCTGGAACGATGCCGGCTATGGCGCCGAGGTGCACAAGCTGGTGGCGAAGGGATTCGACGAGAAACTGGCGCAGTGGGAATCACCGGATTTCGTCGCACTGGCGAAGGCCTTTGGTGGTGACGGTGTGAAACTGGCGGCGGCGTCGGAGATCGGCGGCGCGGTTGCCGAGGGTCTGCGCAAGGGTGGATTGTACCTGATCGATGCGCGGGTGTCGCCGACCACGCCGACGGACCCGTATGCGAAAGTGCATTTCGGGACCGAAAGCAAGGCACCGCTGCTGCGGCCGGTCGCGTAATGCATTTCGAAGGATCGTTTAGCGTCCCCGGCCGGCCCGGGGACATCATTCGCCGCTTTGCAGACGTGCCTCGGATGGCCCGTTGTATGCCGGGTGCGGTGCTGGAACCACAGGCCGAGGATGGGTCATGGCCGGGCGGTATGATCGTTGCGTTCGGGCCGAAGAAGATCAACTTCAAGGGTCGTGTGACGACGGCGTTCGACTTTGATGCCCTGACAGGGTCGCTGCATGGCCGCGGTTCGGCCGATATGCGGGCTGCTCGTATTGGCGTGAAGGTTGGGTTTTCGTTACGGAACGACCCGGCCGCGGCGGTGCCCACGACGGTGGTGGATATCGTGTCCGACGCGGAACTCGGCGGTGTGCTGGCGGACTTCGCCCGCACCGGCGGGGTTGCGGTCGCCAACGTCATCATGGCCGATTTCGCCAAACGGGCGGCGGAGGAGTTCGCGCAAGACGAAACGCGAGTGACCGAGTCGGCGCCGGCGGCGCCCGTTCCGCTGTCCGCCGGTGGCGTGCTGTGGGCGGTGATCAAGGCGCAATTCGCACGGCTTGGACGGGTGCTGGGACTGGTTCGTCATTAGCTGCTTGTTCTCATGGGCGGCGGGTTGGCCTTGTTCTGCATCCGGGCGTAGGGGAATTCGGCCGATTTCCTGCGCAATTGTGTGATGCGCCCGAGGCGAGTTCGCGAATCAGCTCACGCGGCGGTTGGATGTTTTACGTGCGCTGCCGTTGCCGGGCGATGCGCCGGCTTGAACGCCGCATGCCGATCTTGTGATTGACAGGCCCTTGAATAGCACCGCGGAAAATGTCCCCTTAGAAATTAAAGCTTTCTTTACTAATTCGTGCATATTGAACGTTCTGACCGCGGGGTCGTGACATGGATGTTCATTCTGTGGACCTGGGTATGGCCGCATGAGTACCGGAGCTGGCTTGCGCCGAAGCATGGCGTTCGCGGCAACGGCAAGCAATGAGCAAATCCGGCCGGTACCCAACTGCGAAGCCATTGTAAGGGCTCGGGATCCGACGTCTCGCGGGTGGGTCTCCGATGCATGAGATGACCCCCCCAGCGGACGTCGAACCCTCGTTTCGTTGGCGTCTGCCAAGGCGGCGTAACGCGAGGGCAGCGAATTTGGGGCCGCGGGGGGACGGGTTTCGACGATCGCGAACCACCCACCGGTTGACCTTGCTTGGCGTTATGCTCGTTGCGGCCATAATCGGGATAACCGCTTGGCTTATTATAGGTCAGCGCATCACTGCTATCGCCCAGGCCCGGCAGATGACGACCAATCTCGCTCAGGTCCTGGCCGAACAGACGTCCCGCACCATGCAACCCGTCGACCTGACCCTGCGGGAAATTCAGGGACAGTTGATGATCGCCAGGACGGTGGCTCCGGATGTTCCCGGGGACTGGGGGTCAAAAGCCATCCATGACATGCTTGTAGAACGTCTGAAGAGCCTGCCGCAGGTTGACGCACTCGCGGTGGTCGACGCGGATGGATGGGTCGCGAATTTGTCACGTGCCTATCCCACGCCGCGGATTAATGTTTCCGATCGCGACTATTTTCTCCATTTCCGCCAGCGGGATGACCATGCATTGCTGGTTTCCGCTCCCGTCAGGAATCGTTCGAACGACGCCTGGACTGTTTACCTGGCTCGTCGCATGAATGGCCTGCACGGCGAGTTCGCGGGCGTTGTCACGGCGGCGGTCACGTTATCCTTTCTGGAGGATTTCTATCGGGCCGTAACGCCTGAAAACGTCTCCGTCACAATGCTGCGGCGCGACGGCGTGATTTTGGTCCATCATCCGCATACCGACGCCGGGATCGGCGAAAAGATGCCGGCGGGAATTCCCTGGTACGCTGTTTTAATGAAGGGTGGCGGGACGTATCAGGCGATAGGTTTTCTGAGTCCCGCGCGACGGGTGATTTCGGTTCGCCCGCTGCGTGAGTTCCCCCTTGTCATCGACGTCAGTACACCCGAAAAGGTGATATTATTCGGCTGGCAGTGGCACGTGCTGTGGCTGGTCCTCGGCGGGATGGTGGCGATATCCTGCATCATCCTGCTGCTGCGGGCGTTCGGCCTGCAATATAACCGGCTGGCGGCGCAGAACGCCGAATTGGAAACCGGTCGGGTACGATTCGATGCCGTGCTCGACAATATGTCGCAAGGCCTTACGTTATTTGACGCCGATCAACGGCTGATGGTCTGCAATCGCCGATTCGCCGAGATGTATAAACTGACGCCGGATCAGGTTCCGCCGGGAACACCGTTCGCGGATGTCATTAAGCATCGCATGGCGCGTGGGACCTTCCTGGCCATGAAACCGGCCGACTATGTCGCCCGGGCAAAGAACCTTGTCGAGACGACGGATTCCTTTGAACTGATCAACGAATTATCGGACGGCCGAGCGGTTTTGCTGCATTCGCGGCCTATGGGTGGCGGTGGATGGGTCTCGACGCACGAGGACATCACCGAACGGCGGCACGCCGAGACCGCCCTGGCATTCATGGCGCGCCACGATGCCTTGACCGAATTGCCGAACCGGACGTTGTTTCAGGAACGCCTGATAGAAGCGATCGCCCTGGCGCGGCGCGGAACCCATTGCGCCCTGTTGTGTCTCGATCTCGATCGCTTCAAGGTGATCAACGACACACTGGGCCATCCGGTGGGCGATAGCCTGTTGCGTGCCGTCGCCGACCGGTTGTCGGCCGTTGTCCGCAACATCGACACGGTGGCGCGTCTTGGCGGCGATGAATTCGCGATCATCCAGGCTGATCTGGGGTCACCCGACCATGCCGCGATGCTGGCCAACCGCATCATCCTCGCCCTGCGCGAACCTTATGATATCGACGGACATCGTGTCGTGACCGGCACGAGCATCGGGATTGCGATCGCGCCGCGAGACGGCACCTCATCGGACACGCTGCTGATGAATGCCGATATCGCGCTTTATCTGGCCAAGGCAGAGCGGCGAGGGACCTTCCGTTTTTTCGAGCCGGAAATGGATCGGCAGGTCCAGGCCCGGCGTGAGGTCGAAATGGATCTTCGCAACGCCTTGGCCGCGGATGAGTTCGATCTGCACTATCAGCCGGTTCTGGATATTCAATCTGGCAAGGTCGCCGGATTCGAGGCGCTGATACGGTGGAAGCATCCTGTCCGGGGGGTCATCGGTTCCGCCGATTTCATTCCGGTTGCCGAGGAAACCGGCCTGATCGTCCCCATCGGGGACTGGGTGCTCCGCACGGCTTGCCTGCACGCCGCGAGCTGGCCGGGAGATATCGACATCGCGGTCAACCTGTCGTCGGTGCAGTTCAAGGGCGGTCGGCTCCTCGATAGTGTGAGGCAGGCGCTGGCCATTTCCAGATTGAATCCGAACCGATTGGAACTTGAGATCACTGAATCGGTCCTGTTGCAGACCAGCGAAGACACGCTGGGCTTGCTGCATCAACTCCGCGCGCTGGGCATCCGCATTGCTCTGGACGATTTCGGCACCGGCTATTCGTCACTGGGTTATCTTCGAAGTTTTCCATTCGACAAAATCAAGATCGACCGTTGCTTCGTCCGGGATATCGACAGCAACGCCGGTTCCGCTGTCATCGTCGGCGCCGTCGTGGGCATCGCGCGGGCCCTCGGGATGACCACTGTCGCCGAGGGCGTGGAAACGCTGGATCAACTGGCCCTGGTCCGTCGTCAGGGCTGCGCCCTGGTGCAGGGCTATCTGTTCAGCCGCCCGCGTCCCGTCGATGAGGTTCCGGCGCTGATCCGCTCGCTGCGCATAGTCGATCAGGGGCATGTTACCGAAGTCGTTTAGTCATCCGGCGCGCCGGATTCCCGGAGCACGACAGGACAACCCGCGTTGACGCTATGGCGACCCACGCCTAGCTTGCGGCCCTCACTTCGCTTTCGGGAGAAACGCATCTCATGCCCACCAGACTCAAGGGGCGCATCGACGCCGGCAAGGCCAATGTCAACGGATGGTTGGCCATCCCGTCCGGCTTCTCCGCGGAAGTGATGGCGCAGTGCGGCTGGGACAGCGTCACGGTCGACATGCAGCACGGTGTGCAGGACTATCAGTCGATGGTCCAATGCTTCCAGGCGATGCAGGCCCACCCGATCACCCCGCTGGTGCGCGTGCCGTGGAATGAGCCTGGGATCATCGGCAAGGTGCTGGACGGCGGCGCCATGGGCGTCATCTGCCCGATGGTGAACACCGCGGCCGAGGCAAAGGCCCTGGCCGAAGCCTGCCTGTACCCGCCGAAGGGCAAGCGCAGCAACGGCCCGATCCGAGCGGCGATGTATGGCGAGGCCAGCAGCTACCAATCGACCGCCAACGACGAAATCCTGGTCATCCCGATGATCGAGACGCAGCAGGCGATCGACAACATCGATGAGATCCTCAGTGTCCCCGGCATCAACGGCATCTACATCGGTCCGTCCGACATGGGCCTCTCGCTTGGCCTGATCCCGATCCTGGATCGTGAGGAACCGATCATCCTGGACATCTATGGCAAGCTGTTGGCGTCGTGCAAAAAGCACGGCAAGTTCGCCGGCATCCATAACGGAACCGCCGCCTATGCCGCGCGGATGATGCAGATGGGTTTTCAGCTCTGCACCATCGCCAACGACAGCGGCCTGATGGCGCGTGCCGCGCGCGAAGCCGTCTCGGCGACCCGGAAGGCGGCTGGAGACGTGGCGAACTGACTTTCGGCCATCTCGGTATGTAATTGTCCAACACCCCGAGCCACAACGGCGCGGGGTGTTGTCATTTCTTGTAGGCGCGCAGGAACACCTCTGTGCCACGCACGGCTCGGCGGCTGATTTCCGCCGGTGTGGCGAGGTCGGCCAGGCCGAAGGCGATTTTCGCGGCCAGGTTGCCTTCCCACAGACTGACCAGATCGTCGGCGGCCAGGTCCGGGTCGTCCACGGCCAACTCGCCGCGCGCCTGCGCCCTGGCGATCATCGCGGATATCGCCGCCCGCACGCGGCCGGGGCCGGCGGCATAGAACCGATCCTTCAAATCCGGGTTAGCGCGTAACGCACCCGGCAGTGAGTGCCCCATCTTGCAGATGTCGGTGCCCAGGATCACGCCTAGGAACGATGTACCCACCGCGACCAATTGCTCCCGCAGGCCATCACCACATTTCGGGTCCGCCAGGGCACTCAACATCAGATTGGATGTCTCAATGACGATGTTCTCGAACAGCGTCTCCTTGTCGTGGAAATGGCTGTACACCGTCATTTTCGACACGCCGGCTTGGGCTGCGACTGCTTCCATCGTCACCAGGTCATAGGGCTGCCTGGCGAACAAGGTTCGCGCAGCCGTGACAATGGCCTCACGTTTCGCGGTGTCTTTGGGCCGACCGGAGCGAGGGACGGCCGGTAAATCTGCCACAGATGTTTCACCTCTCGATTTAGAAACTGGACTCATGGGTATAGTATCGCATATACCGGACCCGTTGGTATAGGAATATGATAGACTGATGCCCTCCGCCGCAACCCCCACGCCGGCCATGCGCGCCGCCTTGCTGGCCGCGATCTTGTCCGGCTGCACCGTGGGGCCGAATTTTCACGCCCCTGACGCCCCAGCCAGCACGCGCTTCACCGAAGCCGCGTTGCCGGACCGGACCGCTGCTGCCGCCACGCCGGGCGGTTCGGCGCAACAACTGACAGCAGGGCGCGACATCCCGGGTGAGTGGTGGGACCTGTTCCATTCCCCCCAGATCACCACGCTGGTCACCCAGGCCTTGAAAGCCAATCCCGACGTCGCCGCCGCCCAGGCCACGCTGCTGCAAGCTCGGGAAACCTTGCGGGCAGAGCAGGGGCAGCAGCTTCCGCAGGTGAGCGCGAGCGCCGAGGTGGAACGCCAGCGTGAATCGCTCGCCGCGTTCGGCTTCAGCGGCGCGTCATCGACCTTCACGACATATTCTCCCGCGCTGAACGTCTCCTACACGCTGGATGCGTTCGGCGGCATCCGCCGGCAGGTTGAGCAGTTGAACGCGCAGGCCGAATACCAGCGTTTCGAGTTGGAGGCGACCGACCTAACGCTCGCCGCCAATGTCATCAATTCGGCGATCACCGAGGCCTCGCTGCAGGCGCAGATCGACACCACCCAGGACATCATCAAGACCGATACTGATGCGCTGAACCTGACGCGGCAGCGGTTCCAGCTTGGCGGTGTCAGCCAAGTCGATGTGCTGCAACAACAATCTCTGTTGGATACGCAGGTCGCGACCTTGCCTGGACTGCGCAAGCAGTTGCAGCAGACCCGCAACCAGCTTTCGGTGTACCTCGGTGGGCATCCGGACCAGTACACGATGCCGACGCTGAACCTCGACAGCCTGACACTGCCGGCGGACCTGCCGGTATCGTTGCCGTCGAAACTGGTGGAGCAGCGTCCGGACATCAGGGCATACGGCGAGTTGCTGCATTCGGCGACGGCGGCGGTGGGCGTGGCAACGGCCAACATGCTGCCGCAGATTTCCCTGACCGGAAGCTACGGGCGGGAGGGCAGCACGCCGTCTAATCTGTTCACGCCGGAGGGCATCGTCTGGTCCATCGCCGCCAGTTTGACACAGCCGATTTTCGAGGGTGGCACGCTGAAGGCACGCAAGCGGGCGGCGCAGGCGGCGTTGGAGGTGGCGGCGGCGCAATACAGCAGCACGGTGAACACCGCGTTCCAGAATGTCGCCAACGCGCTGGTGGCGATCCAGCGCGATGCCGAAACGTTGCAGGCCGCACTGGCCGCGCAGAAGACGGCCGCCGCCAGCCTGGCCGTTGCTCGATCGCAATACACCGCCGGGGCTGGCACTTACCTCAACGTTTTGACTGCCGAACAGACGGATTATTCCTCTCGTCTGAATCTGATCACAGCTCGAGCGGCTCGGTTTACCGATACGGTGGCGCTGTTCCAGGCGCTGGGTGGCGGCTGGTGGAACCGGACCGACGTGAACCCGAAGGTCGCGCATTGCTGCGGAGTTTTTCAATGAACGATAGCGTCGCGCTGCCCCGCACCACGGAGCGTCGTCCCCGGACCTGGCTGCGCATGATCGTCATGCTGCTGCTGGTCGGGCTGGTGGCTGCTGGGCTGATCTGGTTCCAGGACTTCAAGGCCGGCATGATCAAGCAGGTGGTGACCGCGATCAAATCGGCGGTCCCGACAGTGGCCACAGCCAAGGCCACGATGCAGCAATGGCAGCCGACGCAGACGGCGACGGGTTCGGCGCGTGCGTCCAACGGCGCCGACATGGCGGCCGAAATTAGCGGGGTCGTCGACCGGATCGATTTCAAGTCCGGACAGGACGTCGCTGCAGGAACCGAACTGCTGCGGCTGCGGCCGAACGATGACGACGCCAAGCTGGCGCAGCTTCAGGCCAGTGCGGACCTCGCTGGCGTGACGTTGCGGCGCGATCAAATGCAATTGGCGGCGCACGGCGTGGCGCAGGCGACGGTCGACAGCGATGCGGCGAACCTGAAGGTCGCACGCGCCCAGGTCGCCGCGCAGCAGGCGGTGATGGCGGAGAAGATCGTCAAGGCACCGTTCGCCGGCCGCCTGGGCGTCAGGCAGGTCGATCTGGGCCAATATATCGCGGCCGGAACGGCGATCGTCACGCTGCAACAGCTCGATCCGATGTTCGTCGATTTCTATCTGCCGCAGCAGGCGCTGGGACAGATCGCGGTCGGGCAGAAGGTGGCGATTTCAGCCGACGCCTATCCGAACCAGACGTTCGATGGGGTGATTTCGTCGCTGAACCCCAAGGTCGATTCCAGCAGCCGCATGCTGCCGATACGGGCGAGCATCCCGAATCCGGATGGGAAGCTGTTGCCGGGAATGTTTCTCAGCGTCTCAGTCGATTCAGGCCCGTCGCGGTCGCTGGTCACCATCCCGTCGGCGGCGGTGGCATACAATCCGTACGGCTCCCTGGTTTATGTGCTGCACGACGATAACGGGAAGCAGGTCGTCAACCAGCAGTTCGTTACGACGGGCGCGAATCGCGGCGATCAGGTGAGCATCCTGAAGGGGATCAAGGCCAACGACGTGGTCGTTACGGCCGGTCAGTTGAAACTGCACAACGGGTCTGCGGTGAAAGTCGATAACACGGTGCAGCCGACCGACAACCCAGCACCCGAGCCGGTGGATCGGTGACGGAGATGCGTAGCGAACCTGCGGCCATGGCCGGGCGTGTCCCGTGGCCTGTCCGTCATGGCCGGGCGTGTTCCGGCCATCTTCGCACCGGCGGACGAAGCGTGGATGGCCGGGACGCGCCCGGCCATGACGGGGAGGGTGGGTCGGCCAGCCAAGCCTTTGCGCACCAGGAACGGCACTCATGAAATTCACCGACATCTTCATCCGCCGGCCCGTCCTCGCCTGCGTCGTCTCCCTGATGCTGCTCGTCCTCGGCCTCAAGGCCTTCTACGCGCTGCCCATCCTGGAATATCCAAAGACCGAAAACGCCGTCATCACCATCACCACGGTCTATTACGGTGCCGATCCGGAGACCGTGGCCGGCTTCGTCACCACGCCGCTGGAAAACGCCATCGCCCAGGCCAACGGCATCGACTACATGTCGTCGAACAGCATCGCCGGCACCAGCGTCATCACTGCCAACCTGATCCTGAACTTCGACCCCGACAAAGCCATCACCGAGATCACCTCCAAGATCAACTCGGTCATGAACCAATTGCCGGCCGGCGTGCAGCAGCCCACCCTGGGGGTGACGATCGGCCAATCGCTCGATGCCATGTTCATCGGCTTCGCCAGTGACGAGCTTTCGCCCAACCAGATCACCGACTACCTGATTCGTAACGTGCAGCCCCGGTTGCAGGCGATTCCCGGCGTGCAGACCGCGGAACTGCTGGGTGGCCAGAATTTCGCGCTGCGGGCGTGGCTCGATCCGGTCAAACTGGCGGCGTACGGGCTGAGTGCGACCGACGTGACGACGGCGCTGGCCGGCAACAACGTCATCGCCGGCATCGGCACCACCAAGGGCCAGATGGTGCAGCTCAACCTGACGGCGTCCACCAACCTGCATTCCGCGCAGGAATTCCGGAACCTGGTGATCAAGCAGGTGAATGGCGGCATCATCCGGCTGGGTGACGTAGCCAACGTGACTCTGGGATCGGACGACTACGAATCGAGCGTCGAGTACAACGGCAAGAAGGGTGTCTATATCGGCATCCAGACGACGCCGTCGGCCAGTCTGCTGGCGGTCATCGATGGCGTGAAAGCCGTGCTGCCGTCGATCCAGCAGCAGCTTCCCGCGGGACTGACCGGTGACATCATCTATGACTCCAGCGTGTTCGTGAACAGCTCGATCACCGAGGTGGAACGATCGCTCGCCGAAACCGTGGTGATCGTCACGCTGGTCGTGTTCGCCTTCCTGGGTTCGCCCCGATCGGTCGTCATCCCCGTCGTAACCATTCCGCTGTCGCTGATCGGCACGTTCGCCGTCATGCTGGCATTGGGATTTTCGATCAACCTGCTGAGCCTGCTAGCACTGGTCCTGGCGATCGGCCTGGTCGTCGATGACGCCATCATCGTGGTGGAAAGCGTCAACCGCCATCTCGAGGAGGGCATGCGACCTAGGGACGCCGCCATCCGGGCGGCGCGCGACCTGGCGAACCCGATTATCGCGATGACGGTCGTGTTGGTCGCCGTTTACGTGCCGATCGGCTTCCAGGGCGGCCTGACCGGCGCGCTGTTCACGGAATTCGCCTTCACCGTCGTGGGCGCCGTCACCATGTCCGCCGTCGTCGCCCTAACTCTGACACCGATGATGTGCGGCTTTCTATTGAAACCGCATGCTCGGGCCGACGCGCGCGGCCTGTCCGATCGATTGACCAACCTGATCGACCGCCTGTTCAGCCGCTTGCAGCGCGGCTACGAACGGCGCCTGCGCGGCAGCCTGCGCACGCTGCCGGTGACGTTGCTGTTCGGCGCGCTGGTGATCGGCAGCATCTACTTCCTGTACGGCAGCGCCAGCAGCGAACTGGCGCCGCAGGAGGACCAGGGTTTTGTCATCCTGCTGCCGACCTCTGCCCCTGACGCGACGTTGCAGCAGAAAGAGCTGTTCGGAAACCAGGTGCAAAGCATCATGGAGCACATCCCGGAAGCCGACCAAAGCTTCCAGGTGATCAGCCCGACCCAGACCATCGCCGGTGTGACCCTGAAACCGTGGGAAGACCGCCATCGCGGCGCGACCGCGATCCAACAGGATCTGCAGAACCAGATGAGCGCGGTGACCGGCCAACGGATCGTCGCCTTCCAGCCGCCCGCCTTGCCGGGTGCGCAAGGGCTGCCGATCCAGTTCGTGCTCAAGTCCACCCAGCCGATCGCCACATTGTATCCCGAGTCGCAGAAGTTCCTCGCCGATGCCGCGGCCAGCGGGTTGTTCATGTTCGTCGACAGCGACCTGAAGGTCGATGCGCCGCAGCAGGTGCTCGAGATCGATCGCGACAAGGCGGCGCAGCTTGGGCTGTCCATGACCCAGGTCGGTTCGGCACTGGGCGGGCTGCTGGGCGGCGCCTACACCAACTATTTCAGCCTCGGGTCGCGGTCGTACAAGGTGATTTCGCAGGTTCAGCAACGCTCGAGGCTGACGATCGACCAGGTGATGCGTTACCCGATCGCGACGATCGACGGCGTGCCGGTGCCGATCTCCGCCATCGCCAGCGTACGTCAGGAAACCGTGCCGGAAACCATCACCCACTTCCAGCAGCAGAATTCCGCGACGATCTCGGGCGTGCCCTCGCCCGGCGTGTCGCAGGCCGAGGCCTTGCACACGTTGCAGGATATCGCGGCACAGACCCTGCCGAACGACGTGGTGATCGACTACGCTGGACCGTTGCGTCAGTTCGTGCAGGAATCGAGCGGGTTTGTTGCCACCTTTGCTTTGGCTCTGATCATCATCTTCCTGGCGCTGTCGGCGTTGTTTGAAAGCTTCCGGGACCCGCTGGTGATCCTGGTGTCCATCCCGATGTCGATCGCCGGGGCGCTGGTCTTCATCAGCCTCGGCCTGGGTGGCGCGTCGCTCAATATCTACACCGAGGTCGGCCTGGTGACGCTGATGGGTCTGATCAGCAAACACGGCATCCTGATTGTCGAGGTGGCGAACGAAGCGCAGCGGGCCGGCCGGTCCAAGCTGGACGCGATCATCTACGCCGCCGGCCTGCGGCTGCGCCCGATCCTGATGACAACGGCGGCGATGGTGCTGGGCGTGGTGCCGCTGATCACCGCTTCCGGTGCCGGCGCGGCATCACGCTTCAACATGGGATTGGTAATCGCCAGCGGCTTGGCCATCGGCACGCTGTTCACTTTGTTCGTCCTGCCGGCGGTGTATCTGGTGATCGCGGCACGCCATACGATGGAGGAAGCGGTGGCGTTGAGTCCGGTCCATTCGTGAAGGGGCGGGGCGTATACCAGCCTTTGTTGTCGTCAGCCCTCTGGCACGGCTTAACAACCGTCATGGTGGGCGAAGGCCCACCACCCACGCCTTTGTTAGCGCGCAAAGGCGTGGATGCCGATCTGCATCGGCATGAGTGCGTCCGTGAGGGCGCTTTGTCAGCACGGTGCGAGTCCGTGCCTGGGATGGTCGCAATCCCA
>NZ_LMUJ01000081.1 GCF_009765975.1 Acidisphaera sp. S103
AAACCGGGCTTGTATGTTGATTTACCGATCAGTTCGAACAATTTAGATCGATATCGGTGTGGTCCGGCGGACGGCTGAGGTTTTCACACAGCCTGGTAGGCCCGCCATCCACGCCTTTTCCGAGACCTACACAGCAAGGCGTGGATGGCGGGCCTTCGCCCACCATGACGATGAGAGGCCGGCGGCGTTCGCCGGACAATTCGCTTATTCCCCGGCGAGCCCTAACGCCCGTTACACCGCCATCGCCCGCTTCTGATGCGCCCGGCCAATACGGGCCATCTCCTCACTGTGGCCGGAGATCACCCGCACGCCTTCATCCAACCGCCCGACGATGTTTTCCGGACGGCAGCCCTCCAGGAACGCGATCCCGTTCCGCCGGCACGCGGCAAACACCCGGTCCCGAGCCGCCTGCATCGCCGGCGGATATGGGTCGCGCAGCAGCTTCACCGACCCCAGCGACAAACTCAGATCCCCCGGCCCCATCTCCGCGAACCCCAGCCCCGGCACGGCGCAGATCGCATCCGCCTGAGCAATCCCCTCCGGACTTTCCAGCTTCACCCCCAGCAGCAGCTCGCCACGCGGGTTCAACGGCCAGGGCTCGCAGCGAGCCATGTACTCATCCCCCGCCAATCCCCACACCGGCGCCGCCGTGTTCTCCGATCCCCGACCGCGCGTGCCAATCCCCAACAATCCGTCCTTCGCCGCGGGCCGTATCGCCCCCTCCAACCGATCTTCCGGCGACGGAATCCCCGGATCGACCCCTTCGAGATGATGCGGATATCGGCACGCCTCCACGAAAGCCCGCACCGCATCGGCGGTCTCCGCCTGGCACAGCAGGATCCCATGCACCCCGCGCCCCAGGATCTGCCGGAACTGCCACGCATTGAACCGGACATTGGCCTCGTCCGTGCCGTTCAGCGGCGCCTCGACAATCACCGCCGGAGTCCGGTGGCCCGACCGCGTCGGTCCCCCATCCACCAGCCCGCGCATATACTCCGCCAGCCCGGTCATATCGAACGCACCATGCTCCATGCCGACATTCATGTAGTCGGCCCAGGTGCCGGCATCGATCCGGCCCTGTTCATAGGTCAGCACATGGCCGCTGTGCGGACCGTCATAATAGATCGCCTGGCCCTGCTCCAGCAGTTCGATCGCTCGGTTGATCCGGCTTGCCATGCGGCTGTCCCCCCGTTCTTGCCTTGATAGTTGCGGTCTGGGCCGAAGAAAAAGTCAAGCCGCCACCAACGCATCTGCAGGGCAATCGGGCGAAGGAGTACGTGACAAACGGCTAAAGGGCTGAATCCATACGATCCCTCGATTCGCTTCATAGGGGACAACGATGGACGCTT
>NZ_LMUJ01000082.1:0-2657 GCF_009765975.1 Acidisphaera sp. S103
CCCCCCAAAAGGCCCCCCGCCATGCCCGAAGCGCCGCCGCCCACCAGCATCGAACGTCCCGCCGGCCTGCCCGCCGCCAGCAACACCCTGTTCGGCAGCGATGCCATCGCCGAGACCCTGCGCGACCTCCACATCCCCTTCATCGCCCTCAACCCCGGCGCCAGCTATCGCGGCCTGCACGACAGCCTGGTCAACCACCTCGGCAACGACGCCCCCCAGATGCTGCTCTGCCTGCATGAGGAACACGCCGTGGCGATCGCCCAGGGCTGGGCCAAGGTCACCGGCACCCCCATGCTGGTCGCGGTGCATTCCAATGTCGGGTTGTTCCACGCCACCATGGCGATCTTCAACGCCTGGTGCGACCGCATGCCGGTGATCGTCCTCGGCGCCACCGGCCCGATGGACGCCGCCCGCCGCCGCCCCTGGATCGAGTGGATCCACACCGCCCAGGACCAGGGCGCCATCGTCCGCAACTACGTGAAATGGGACGCCCAGCCCGCGTCCCCCGCCGCCGCCCGCGAAGCCCTGTTCCGAGCCGCCTGGATCGCCCGCACCGCGCCGATGGGACCCGTCTACGTCAACCTCGACCTCGGCCTGCAGGAAGACGCACTGACCACGCCCCTGCCGCCGCTGGACCCAACCCGCCTGATGCCGCCCGTCACCACCGGCGCCCCGGAATCGCTAATCACCGAGGCCCTAACCCTGCTCCAAACAGCCCAACACCCCGTCATCCTGATGGGCCGGGTCAGCCGCGACGAAACCGCCTGGGCCAACCGCCTAGCCCTGGCCGAGACACTCAGCGCAAGGGTCATCACCGACCTGAAAGTCGGCGCCGCCTTCCCCACCGACCACCATTTGCACACCGGCAGTCCCGGCATCTTCCCGGCACAAGCAGCGTTGCAAGCCATCGCCGAGGCCGACGTCATCCTCAGCCTGGACTGGGTCGACCTCGGCGGCGCCCTCCGCACCGCCTGCAACGGCCCACCGGCCGGCCGCGTAATCCAGGTCTCGCTCGACCACGTGCTGCACAACGGCTGGAGCATGGATCACCAAGCCCTGCCCCCGGTCGATCTGTTCATCGCCGCCGACCCCGACCAGGTGGCCGTCGCTATGCTGCGCCACCTGAAACCAGCCCCCACACCGCCCCAACCGCCACTGACCCCACCAAACGCCCCAACCGCCGGCCCGATCGTCACACCCGCCTTGGCAGCGGCGCTACGCCTGGCCACGGGCGACCGCCCGGTCTCGCTGACGCACCTGCCACTGTCCTGGGACGCCACGTCATGGCCGTTCCGCCACCCGCTCGACTACCTCGGGTCCGACGGAGGCGGCGGCATCGGCGCCGGCCCCGGCATCTCGGTCGGCGCCGCCCTCGCCCTGCGCGGATCGGGCCGCCTGCCCATCTGCGTCTGCGGCGACGGCGACTTCCTGATGGGCACCACCGCGATATGGACTGCCGCGCACTACCGCATTCCCCTGCTGATCGTCGTCGCCAACAACCAGTCCTTCTTCAACGACGAAGTCCACCAGGAACGAGTCGCCACCATGCGCAACCGCCCGATCGAGAACAAATGGATCGGCATGCGCATGTCCGACCCCGACATCGACCTCGCCGCTCTCGGTCGGGCACAAGGCGCCCAAGGCTTCGGCCCGGTCCACGACGCCGCCGACCTGCAAGCCGTCTTCACCGCCGCCATCGCCGCGGTCGATGCTGGCGCCATAGCCGTGGTCGATGTCCGCGTGCGCCCCGGCTACACCCCGGCGATGGCCTCCGCCCTAACCCGGACGTCCTGAAACCCGAAGGAGACCACCAGATGCCACCCGATCGCGCCGTCCTGGAAGAACTGGCCACCGCCAACCGTATCCTGTTCCAGCAAGGCGTGGTCGACGGCTTCGGCCACGTCAGCATGCGCCACCCGGATCACCCCGATCACTTCCTGCTAGCCCGCAGCATGGCCCCGGCAATGGTGACCGCGGACGACATCATGCAGTTTGACCCCGACAGCGAACCCACCGACAGCGACCCACGCCGCCCCTACCTGGAACGCTTCATCCACGGCGAGATCTACCGCATCCGCCCCGACGTCGCCGCGGTCGTGCACAGTCACTCCCCATCGGTCGTCCCGTTCGGCATCGTCCCCACCGTCACCCTGCGGCCGGTCTTCCACATGAGCGGCTTCCTCGGACAAGGCGCGCCCGTGTTCGAAATCCGCTGCTGCGCCGGCGACAGCAGCGACATGCTGATCCGGGACCGAACCCTCGGCGCCGCCCTGGCCGTATCCCTGGGCGAGCACGCCACCGTCCTGATGCGCGGCCATGGCAGCACCGTCGTCGGCCAGACCCTACGCCAGGCCGTGTTCCGCGCCGTCTACACCGAGGTGAACGCCCGCCTCCAAGGCGACGCCCTGCGCCTCGGCGAACCCACCTACCTATCCCCCGGCGAAGCCGCCGCCTCCACCCAGACCAATAACGGCCAACTCAACCGCTCCTGGGACATGTGGGCAGCACAGGCCGCGAGCTCTCCATCTTCATCAATCGTTAAGGAATAACCGGTATCCAGGACGACACCACAAACCAGTCCGGATGTGATACCAACTGACGTTGTCATTGACCCTGCGGAACCGCCGTGCAGTCGTCATGGCGGGCGAAGGCCCGCC
>NZ_LMUJ01000082.1:2781-5844 GCF_009765975.1 Acidisphaera sp. S103
CACGGGCTTGGCCCGGGTATCGGCATGACGGACAGACCAATCGATGGGTCGACGATAACGTCATCAGTATAACATTGGACATATTCAAATGAGTGACGTCCCCTGAACGAACTGGTCAAACGCTCCGCCCTCGAACTGGCCGAAATACTGCGCCGCCATGCCTGGTTCCGCGAATCCCGTCCAGGCGGCCGCCGCGCCGTCCTGCTCGATTGCGACCTCTCCGGCGTCGACCTCGGCGGACAGGATTTGTCGCACGCCAACCTGACCGGCTCCTCCTTCATCGGCAGCAACCTCACCGCCTGCCGCCTCGACTCCGCCACCGTCTTCGGCTGCGATTTCCGCCGTGCGAACCTGAAAGACGCCAGCCTGAGCCGCGCCGACCTCCGCGGCTGCAATTTCAGCGGCGCCATGCTCGTTGGCGCCAACCTCTTCGAGGCCGACATGCGCGAAGGCGGACAGATCGCCAGGGACCGGTCGGGGGAGTTCCGGGCGCGCGGCCCGAACGAGGTGAACGCCGGCACCGGCCGTACCACCTTTTCCGGTGCCAACCTGACCAACGCCAGCCTCGCCGGCGCGTTTGCCGTCAAAACCGATTTTTCCGACGCCCTCATGCGTGACTGCCGCCTGACCCGCGCCCATCTGAGGGGCGCGAATTTCTCCGGCTGCGACCTGGACGGGGCGGATTTCGGCCAGGCCGACACCCGCGACACCTGCTTCCAGGGCGCCAGCCTGTCCGGCACCAATTTTACCTTCGCCAACGTCGCCGGCGCCGACATGAAAGACGCGCTGTCCGACAAGCCGCACGGCAAACTGCTCAGCACCCTGGATGTCAGCCTGGAGGACATGCTCGCCTGGCATGTCGCGTTCATCGAATCCAACGGCAAGCAGGGCCAACTGCTGGACCTCACCGGCTTCGACCTGCGCGGCAGCCGGGCATTCGTCGGCGCACGCCTGACCATGGCCCGCGCCGCGAACGCCGTGTTCTGCGGCGTGGACCTGACGCGATCCGCGTTCCAGGCAGCCAAGTGCCCGGACAGCGATTTCCGCAAAAGCCGGCTCGACGGGGCGGACATGCGCGGTATCAGCCTGGCCGGTGCCCGACTCGACAGCGCCTCCATGCGCAAGACCGACCTGCGAGCCCTCCAGATCGGTTCCGGCGCCCGAATACCAGCCGATCTGTCCAACGCTCGGCTTCGTCACACCGATCTCCGCGACGCCCTGCTGAACGGCGTCAGCTTCGTCGGCGCCGATCTCTCATTCGCCGACCTGACCGGCGCCACCCTCACCGGCGCCGACTTCGCAGGCGCCAGGCTGGTCTCCAGCAAGATGTCGCGCGAGCAGATGACCATCGCCCGCGACCTGGGCGCCATCGTCGCGGCCTGAGCGCCGGCGCAACTTCACCGCCGAACACATAAATCTAATGTCAATCCGCCGGATTATCGCCAGCCCAGCATAGGTCCATCTATGTGCGCAACATGGTGGTCAGACCTTCTGGCCGGAGATGGAGATTTCCGATGAAAACCCTGATTCGCGCTGCCTTCGCAGTTGTCAGCCTGGGTGTCGCCGTAGCCAATGGCCAGACCGCCCCGTACCAAGCCCCAGCGCATAATTATTACCAAAACAACTGGATGGCCGGCAGTGATTAACGCCAGAAAATGGGTTGAGGTCGGGAGGCCATGATCGCCACAGGCGAGAAAGACCCCGCAGCCGACAAGATGTGAGCCACCACCTTCCGAGAGACGCCACACAAGCCCGAAGCCGACCTATGCGCAGTGCGGCCTTCGCGGCGGCCGACGGGACTGGGTCAAGGAAACATTGCCTGGGTAGGTCGGTTCTGTTGCCGCGACGGCGGCGGACACAGCCGCTGGTTTCCGTACCTCCAACCTTGCATTATTCGACGTCATGAGTGTTTCCGTCGGGCTTAGCTCGATTGCCAGCATTCGCTCGAATGCGTATCCTCCATCGAACATGTTCCGGTGGGGGGCTAAATGTTCTGGAGACCGATCGCACCGGGGATCAGCATAAGCCAGGCTGGGTTCGGAGCAGCGACAGGGGGAACCCTGGGTTGCTTCGTCGAAGACAAAGAAACAAAGAAGATCATGCTGCTCAGCAATATGCATGTTCTGCAGTTCTTTCAGTCTCCACCAAGCTTTTTCTATGCGACGCCACGCCCGCAATCACAGCTCGACATCGTGCAGCCTTGCGCAATCGAGCTGAAGGAGTTCGCGGAACAATCGATTGGCAGGGACAAGAAGGCAGTATGGCTCAAGGGGCACCCACCGCCCAAAAACCCATCCTATGGAACCTTTTCACCACCTACAACCGACCCTCAAAAACCGAGTGAGCCGATCACCCAAACCGACATCGACAAATTCTATTTGAAGACGCTCAACGAATTCGTGGCCTCGGCAATCGAAAAATGCACGGTCGCCAAGTTTGAGCGTGGATTCTTGGAAACGAACTTCGACGCTGCCGTTGCGACACTGAAGCCAGGTGTGCAGTGGACAAACGCGACTCTGGACGGCACGCAGATACTTGCCCCCCCTCCGGTCCCAACGCCCGGAGGCCCGGTCTGGAAATACGGTGACGCATCCGGTATCAAGAAATGGGGCATCGGCATGGTAAGCCAAGACAAGGTCAAGGTGCCGTTCAAGACTTTCAACAACGACTCGATGCTGTTCGGGCCGATCGATCCCGCATCCAAGCAATTGCCCGTCGAATTCAACGCGGGGCAGGTCTGGAAGATCACTGGTACCGGCGGCGGCACCTTTCAGATCCAGGGCGATTCGGGGTCCGCGCTGTGCGACCAACACAATCGCCTTATCGGCCTGATGAGCGCCGGCGGTGTCGGCCCGACCGCATATGCAATCCCGATTGACGTCATATTCAGCAAGCTGAACGTCAGCTTTCCGGGCGTGCCGAGCGGCACGGCGTAGAAGCCAAAAATCGGACGGATCGATAATCGGCAACGCACATTCGGGGATCTTCCTCGTCTCCGTTGATACAAAGGGTCTGTCGGCACTAACGCCGCCGGCCTCTCATCGTCATGGCGGGCGAAGGCCC
>NZ_LMUJ01000082.1:6082-6518 GCF_009765975.1 Acidisphaera sp. S103
GACGGTTCCGGACGCCGGACTCGCGATTTCAAGGCTGACAGGACGGGCCGTGGTCCGAATCAGAAAGAACGTCGGCACCAGTCCCAACGCCGTTATCACCGCCATGATCCACCACCCGCGATGATACGCCGTGACCCGCGCCGCGGGCGAAGCCGGTGAAGCGATCACCGCGATAAATATCGCCACGCCCACCGCGATCGCTGCCTGGCGGATCATGTTGATCACCCCCGACCCGGTCGCGAACGACGATGGCGGCAGCGATGACGCGCTGATGCCCATCAACGTTGGAAATGTCAGTCCCACGCCGATACCGGTCAGCGCCATGCCAATGACGATGGTGGCGAAGTTCGGTTCGAGACCAATGAACGTGCCATAATAGGCCAGCCCAGCGACGAAGAACACGATACCGGCGGTGACGACCGGGGCGACACCGAGG
>NZ_LMUJ01000082.1:6676-10546 GCF_009765975.1 Acidisphaera sp. S103
CAGCAGCGACGTGACCGGGACCAGCAGTGGGCCGGGGGCGATCGCCAGGCCGGTTTTCAGCGCCGACCAGCCCCAGGCCGTCTGCTCCCAGATCGCAACGGAAAACAGCATCGCGCCGAAAGCGACCGAGTAAGGCGCCATCACCAACGCAGCACCGGTGAACTGGCGAACATGGAACAGCTTGGGATCGACAAACGGGTTGCGGGACCTCAGGCAGTGGCGGACGAACAACGCGAGGCAAACGACCGCGGCGGCGACGCTCAGGCCGATGCCGCGCGAGGCCCATCCCCAATCGTTCACCTTCACGATCGCGAAGGTCAGCGCGCCGATCCCACCGGTAATCAGCAACGCGGCCCACGGATTGGGGCGAGGCACGTTGTGCCCCGGCACCTCCGGCAGTTTCCACCAGCCGACCGCCAGCGCCATCACACCGATGGGGACGTTGACCAGAAAGATCCAGCGCCAGCTCGCCATCACCAGCAAGCCGCCGGCGACCGGCCCCAGTGCCGCGGCGAGACCGCCGACGGCCGCCCAGGTTCGCACCGCGCCGCCGCGGTGTTCAGGGGGAAACGTCGCCAGGATCAGCCCGATGGATGTCGGCGTCATCAGCGCCGCGCCCGCTGCCTGTATCACCCGGAACGCGACCAGCATCTCGACACTATTGGCCGCCGAACAGGCGGCCGAGGCAGCGGTAAACAGCCCGATGCCAAGCAAAAAGCTCTGATTGCGGCGGTAACGTTCGGCCAGGCGCCCGAAGAACACCAGCAACGCCGCATAGGTGATCGCGTAACCGTTCAAGACCCAGGACAGGTTTTCCAGTGAGGCGCCGCGCAGGTCCCGCGCGATGTTGGGCAGGCCGACATTGACGATGAACAGGTCAAGGTTGGCCAGCACGATGCCGATGCAAACGATCGCCAGCACCTGGTTCGGCGAAGCGGCGATTCGACGGATGCCGATGCCTCGCCTCGGTCCCGGTGCCCCACCGGGATCGGGCACCGACAAGGCCGGCGCCAGGATGTCCTGCTGATCTGTCTCTACGAACGAGTCCATGGTGTCCTGTCTGGATAATAGAACAAAACATCTTATGTTTTGTTCATAGGTAAAAAAATGTCTAGACAATCGCCCCGACAAGACTGCCGAGCGTGGTCCGCCGCAGCGTTGTCTCGACCGCGGTGTCGGTGGCGCCAAAGATCGGCGTCAGCAGATCCTTCATCCGGGAATCGACCGGGCAGTTCGGGTTGCCCCTTGGCCGCAGGGCAAACACACCCGTTTCGGTTTCGACCGCCCGGTAGATCTGGTCCAAGGTGATCTCGTCAGGCGCGCGCGCCAGTTCGACACCGCCATCCTTGCCCGGGCGAATCTCGACCAGGCCCTGCTGTTGCATGCATTTCAGCAGTCGCCGCACCACCACGGGGTTCGTGCGAAGACTCTTCGCGACGATCTCCGAGTTGGTGCCCTCCGGTCCCGTGTAGGCGATGACACACAGGATTTGGACGGCGGTTGCCATGCGGGTGTTTGCAGCCATAAGGAAACACTACCAGTTATGTTTTGTATAGTCAAGCGCGCGCGTCAGACCGGTCGGTCGCCTCACCGGCGGCCAAACCCGGCCCGACACCCATCGACCCGCAAGACGGGGCTGACGCCTTCAGCCCCGCCCTAGGCGGCCCGGCTTCAAACCTTCTCGGTAGAAGCCCGATAAATCTCATCGATCGACGCCGCCAGCGCCGCATCGAACGCCGCATCGCTCATCGAACGCGTCAGGCCCTCGGCAAGCGCCCGCGAGAAACTCGCGATCATGCCGTGATTGGCCGCCAGGCGCTGACAGGCGTCAGCCCGCGTATACCCCCCCGACAGCGCCACAACCCTCGCCACACCCTTATGGCCGCTCAGCCCCGCATACAAATTCGGCACATCCGGGATCGTCAGCTTCAGCATCACCTGCTGCCCCGCCGGCAACGCATCCAACCCCTTGGTCAGTTCGGCCAGCAGAATAGCCTCCGCACCCGCCTTGTCCGGACTCTTGATCGACACTTCCGGCTCCAGGATCGGCATCAACCCGTGGCCGCTGATCTGCGCGCCGATCGCGAACTGCTGCGCCACAATGGCCGCGATCCCGTCTTTCGAGGCCAAATTGACCACAGAGCGCATCTTGGTGCCAAAGATCCCAAGCTTCCCCGCCCGCTCCAGCAGCGCGTCCAGCCCGGGAATCGGCTTCATCAGGCTGACGCCGTCCTTCTCCGCCTCCAGCCCCTTGTCGACCTTCAGGAACGGAACAACCCCCCGTTCGTCCCACAGGTATGCCGGAACCGGCTTGTCCTTCGCCTTCCCGTCCATCGTCGCTTCAAACAGGATTGCACCGATCACCTTCGCCCCGGTAAAGGCCGGCGCTGTCATGATGCGCACCCGCATCTCATGCATCAGCTTGAACATCTCGGCATCGCCGCTATAGGCGCTGTCCGGAATGCCGTAGAGGCGCAGGGCGCCGGGAGTCGACCCGCCGCTCTGGTCAAGCGCGGCGATGAAGCCGCCCTTCTCGCGCATTTGCGCCGTCATCTTGTCATTGGCCATGGTCGTCATCCTCACACCGGTACGCTTGGGTCATATGCGTCCAGCCTCGGCCGATCGCCCTCGCGCGGACAAGAATACTGGCATGCCGTTCGGGGTCCACACAATCTTCGCCCTTCGCACGATCCTGCCTGCCCGCTTCAATCCGGAACGCCGATGGTTTAAGCCGTCGCCATGGCTCCTCCCCTTCTCGCGCTTCAGGATATCGCCCTGACGTTCGGCGCCGCGCCGCTGCTGGCCGGCGCCGGCATTTCCGTAACCACCGGCGACCGGGTCTGCCTGGTCGGCCGCAACGGATCGGGCAAATCGACGTTACTGCGGATCGCCGCCGGCCTGGTGCAGCAGGATACCGGCCGCCGATTCGCCCAGCCAGGCGCCACCATCCGCTATTTGCCGCAGGAGCCCGATTTCGCCGGGTTCGCCACCACACTGCAGTACGTCGAAGCCGGCCTGGGCGACGCCGCCGCCGCCGACCACTACCGCGCCTCCTATCTCCTCGAGCAGCTCGGTCTGACCGGCCGCGAAGACCCAACGATGCTGTCGGGCGGCGAGGCCCGCCGCACCGCCCTCGCCCGCGTCCTCGCCCCCGAACCCGACATCCTGCTGCTGGATGAGCCCACCAACCATCTCGACCTTCCCGGCATCGAGTGGCTGGAGCAGGAACTCGCCGGCATGCGCTCCGGCATCGTGGTGATCAGCCATGACCGCCGCCTGCTGGAACGGATTTCCCGAACCACCGTCTGGCTGGATCGCGGCACCACACGTGTGCTGGACCAGGGGTTTGCCCAGTTCGAATCCTGGCGCGATCAAATCCTGGAACAAGAGGAACTGGAGCGGCACAAGGTCGGGCGGAAAATCCTCATGGAGGAAGACTGGGTGCGCTACGGCGTGTCCGGGCGGCGCAAGCGGAACCAGAAGCGGCTGGGCGACCTGCATGCGTTGCGCAAGAAGCACAAGGAACAGCGCGCCGCCGTGGGCAAGGTGAAGCTGGAAGCCGCCGAGGCGGAACTGTCCGGCCGCCTGGTCATGGTGGCGGAGGGGATTTCGAAGACCTACGGCGACCGCACCGTGGTGCGGGATTTCTCCACTCGCATCATCCGCGGCGACCGCGTCGGGATCGTCGGACAAAATGGCGCCGGCAAAACCACGCTGCTGAACATGCTGACCGGCAAGCTGGCCCCCGACACAGGCGAGGTCAAAATCGGCACCAACCTGGCCGAGGTATCGTTGGACCAGCGGCGGGACTCGCTCGACCCCAACCAGACCCTGTCGCAGGCCCTGACCGGCGGGGGGGGCGGCACCCGG
>NZ_LMUJ01000082.1:10726-21663 GCF_009765975.1 Acidisphaera sp. S103
CAAACACGCCCGTCGGTGTCCTGTCGGGCGGCGAACGCGGCCGGCTGACCCTGGCCCGAGCCTTCGCCACGCCGTCCAACCTGATGGTGCTGGACGAACCGACCAACGATCTGGACCTCGAAACGCTGGAACTGCTGCAGGAACGGCTCGCCGAATACGCCGGCACCGTGCTGCTGGTCAGCCATGACCGCGACTTCCTGGATCGCGTGGTGACCTCGGTGATCGCCACGGAAGGCGATGGGCATTGGATCGAATATGCCGGCGGCTATTCCGACATGCTGTTGCAGCGCGGACCGGCGAAGGCGGCGACGGGCGTGTCCGGCGGGCGGTCGCGCGGGTCTCGTGACGACGCGGTCAGCAAGCCGGTCGCCCGAAAATTAAGTTTCAAAGACAAGCACGCGCTGGAAACCCTGCCCGGTCGTATCGCCGCCCTGGAACAGGAGATCGTGCGGTTGAATGCGGTGCTGGCCGATCCCGACCTGTACGTGAAACAGCAGGCTCAATTCGCCGCCGCGACGAAGGCGCTGCATGCCGCCGAAACCTCCCTGGCCAAGGCCGAGGAACAATGGCTGGCCCTGGAGATGCAACGGGAGGCACTTGCCGCGGCCGGCTGACCAAAAGGTCCGGTTCGATCGGCAAACGGGATTGCCGGCGGCGCGCGCCGTGCTCAAGATAACGTGAGCGAAGCACAGGGCAACGAACATGCTTCGCGGGCCGGAGACCGCGTGCATGACCATCATCGATTCAACCAGTGGCGCCGATTACGCGACCTTGAGCGCGGCGATCACCGGTTCGTCGGCCAACGACGTGCTTCTGGTTCCGGCGGGAACCTATGTCGAGAACTTCCCCGACATCACGCACAGCCTGACGATCGATTCGGTCGGCGGCCTGGCGGTGCTCTCCAACCCACAGCCCGACCCGCCGAACGGCCGAGCCATCCTGAACGTGCCGGGCGACGACAACGTCAACCTGACCATCTCCGGCCTCGACATAACCGGCGCCAACAACGATCCGTCGGCATTGAACCCGACCGGCCCCAGCAATGGCGCCGGCATCCTGTTCGAAACAGGGAACGATTCACTGACCGTCCTGAATTCCTGGATTCACGGCAATGAGGATGGAATCCTCACCGGTGGCGCCGACGCCGCCAGCACGAACGGCATGTACGTCACCATCGCCAATTCGGAGATCGACAACAACGGTGCGCCGTCGACAAGCGATCGATATGGTTTCGACCACAACATCTATATCGGCGCCGTCACCCAACTGACCGTCAGCAACAGCTATTTCCACGACGCGCTGGGCGGCCACGAGATCAAATCCCGGGCGTTTACAAACATCATCACCAACAACCGCATCCAGGACGGCCCGACGGCGCAAACCAGCTACAGCATCGATCTCGCCGATGGCGGGATCGACACGGTGACCGGCAACGTCATCGAGAAAGGGGCATCGGCGGTCAACGACTACATGGTCCACTTCGGCGGGGAAGGCACCTATCCGGACAGCAGCCTGTACGTCGGCGATAATATCTTCATCAACGACTACGGTCCGGCCGCGGTCGCGGTTTTCAACCAGACCCTGGACCCGAACAACGACTCCATTCCGGCAACGATCGCCGACAACACGCTGTACGCCATCCCCCCCTCCAACCTGTTCTACGACCAGAATGGGCCACCATTCGACATCGTATCGAACAACGTCTTCCTGCCGGGTCCCGGGCCAACACTCGATACTTCGCCAGGGTATGGTGTTCCCGAACCATCCGGCGTCACCGTGCTGCTGCTGGCCAGTCTGAGCATGGCGATGGTGCGAACCCTGTCGATCGCGGTGTGGTGGCGCAGGGGCATGCGCCTGTTCAGGATCCGATCCTGCGCGGCAGGGTGACGCACTATCTCGACCAAAGCCGCGAGACAAAGGCGACACCAAAATCAGTAGTTCGCTCGGCATGATCAGTTGGCATCACGCTGCTTCGCCCGAACGGACCACGCGCGATCGACCGGTGCCGTCGGCAACAAAGCAATCAAGAATGACGCGGTGTTTCAAGGAGAAGAAATTAACTCGGTAGCGCCCAATCCCCTGCTTCGCCGTCGCCGATCACATGGAAAGCCACCATCGGTACGGCAGCCAACAATGCAAACACGCGAAGCATCGCTGCCGCCATAGCCATGGCATTCCGCCCAGCCACCAAGCGAAAAACCAAAACAAGGAACAGCACCGCGTAAATATCTTCTCTGTGAAACTCTGTGCAAACTCAGTGCAACTCTGTGTGCGCTTGATTACTTCCTAACCACCGGCACCCACAAACCGCTCAAGGCCCGCGAATCCGAAACAGCCATCCCCCAACGTCGCCAAGACGACAGTCCCCACCCTACCGCCGGAACCGCAGATCCAACCCCCGAGCGATCCAGCCAGCCTCGATCGCATCCAGATCGGTCAGCCCCGACGGATTAGCCTTCGAAGGCGCGATCCCCAACCGAGGCACGCCCTCCACCTTCCAGACCGACAACAACCGCCGCAGTTCCTGAAGCGGTTCGGCATGGTCATCAACGCGCAGGTTCAGATCGGGAAAATCCTCAGTCGTGACCATCATCATCGCCGCGGACTGCTTGCCGCGCCGGTCGCCGCCCGCCGCCTCGCCCGCCTCCATCGCCAGCATCAGCCGGTCCGGCATCGGCATGTCCCGGTCGGCTTTCCAACGCGCCAGCGTCGCCGAAACAACCACCTCCCCAGCCAGCATGTTGCCGGCGACACTGACCCCGCCGGCAGACACGCTGCCACACCACGCGACGCAGTTCCCGCCGGTCCAAGCGGCGGTGCGGCCGGCGCGGTCCACCGCATGGACCTGGCGGATGCCGCGTCCCTCATCGCCGGCCAGCGCGCCCTCGATCGCCGCCGCGGGCGGCAGGCCCCTGGCCATCGCGTCCAGTATCGCGGGACCCAGATAGCGGTTGGTCATCGACTGCGTGGACACCGCGCCAACGCCCGCCCGCACGAACGGACAGGATGCCCCCACGGCGAACGCCCGCGTGGCGACGGCAACGGCGAACGCATCGGAATTCGGATCATGCGCGACGATCGACCAGGTCATGACGGTGCCCCTTGCAACGCGTCCAGCATACCGATGCAGCCCCACCTTGAACACGGCGCCACATTTTTTCGTGAGCGATTGATCTGCCGCCGGCAAGTGACCGTAAAGACAACGCATCCAACCAGACGATGCTTTTCCGAGAGGAATTCTCATGTCAACGCGTGTTGTTACTTTACTGCTTGCAGGCCTCGCGGTCAGCGGACTTGCCACGGTGCCGGCCTTCGCCCAAGGCACAATGGCACCCAATACCGTCATGGTCGGCGGCGCGGCGATGTATCCGTCCAAGAATATCATCGAAAACGCCGTGAACTCGAAAGACCACACGACCCTGGTGGCCGCGGTCAAGGCAGCCGGCCTGGTCGAGACGCTGGAGGGCAAAGGCCCGTTCACCGTCTTCGCACCGACCAACGAAGCGTTCGCCAAACTGCCGGCGGGCACGGTGGATACGCTGCTGAAGCCGGAAAACAAGGCGACGCTGGTGAAAATCCTGACCTACCACGTGGTATCCGGCGACTATACCGCGGCCGACCTGATGAAAATGGTGAAGGCCGGTGGTGGCAAGGCGACCTTGAAGACCGTCGAAGGCGACCCGCTGACGGTCAGTGAGAACGGAATGAAATTGTTCATCAGCGGCGAGAAGAGTGGTGTCGCCGAAGTGACGATTTCGAACGTGAATCAGTCGAATGGCGTCATCCACGTGATCAACACGGTCCTGCTGCCGAACTGACACACGGACGGCGGGGCTTCGGTCCCGCCTCCTGACCACGATCGCGCAAGGCGGAACGTTCCGCATCAGGCCATTTACGATCGATTCGAAAACGGCCCAGCCTCAGTGCGAGAAAACGCCAAAACTGGTTCCAACGCTGCCGTGCATGGACACGGTCGCCGAACCGGGCGCCCCGGGCGGCGCACCTGCCGTGTCGCAGCCGGCCACCGCCACCGTCGCCATGGCAGCCACTATGATCCTGATGGTGACACGCCGCACATCGTGACTCCTTCCCAAAACCGGCGGAAACCGCAACGGCCTGGGGCCCGCCATTCCCTGCCGCCGGAACATGTTCTAACCTATCCGCTGGAGAAAAGGGAGGACATCGATGATTATCGAAATGCGCACCTACACGCTGCAACCCGGCACCCTCGCCGAGGTGGAGAAACGCTTCGGCGAAGCACTGCCCGTCCGCGAAAAGCACTCGAAGCTGGCAGCCTTCTGGCACACCGAAATCGGGCCGTTGAACCAGATCATCCATGTCTGGGCCTATGACAGTTTCGAGCACCGCACCGCGGTCCGCGCCGCTGCCTCGAAAGAAACCGGCTGGCCGCCGGCGATCCGCGAATTCGTCACCGCCCAGCAGAGCGAAGTGTTCCTGCCGGCGCCGTTCTCCCCCGCCCTGGAACCCCGTCAGGTCGGCCCGCTGTTCGAAATCCGCCAGTACACGCTGGTCGCCGGAGCCATCCCCGGGCTGATCGAGCGCTGGACGGACAAGATCGAGGGCCGGGCGAAAATTTCGCCCTTCGTCGGCGGCTGGTACTCGGAATTCGGCGCGTTGAACAAATGGGTCCACATCTGGGCCTATAAGGACGCGAACGAGCGTTTCAGCGCCCGCGCCGCCGCCACCGCCGGTGGTCAATGGCCCGCTCGGAATCCCCCGGGCGTCGTGGTGAAGCAGGAAAACGCCCTGGTCATGCCATCGGCTTTCTCGCCGATCCGCTAACGGTCCGATCCCAACGCCTGGTTTCCAGGCGTTGGGTAAACCTGCCAACGGGTGCTTCCCGCCAACGATCGCTTCGTTGCGCTGTGCGTCCGTCAAAATGCCGGAATCAACAAACAGATCCCCCACGCCTCGGCACCCTGCCCACATGACGGGGAACCCGCATTTCTCTACGATCCCCCCAACAATACGGAGGAGAAAGACATGCGCGCCGTTTGGTACGACCGGCAGGGACCGGCAAACGAGGTCATCGTCACCGGCGAATTGCCGACGCCCGAACCGGGGACCGGCCAGGTCCGGGTCCGCCTGGAAGCGTCCGGCGTGAATCCCTCGGACACCTACCGCCGGCGCGGCGCCGTGCCAGCCGAGTATCCCAGAGTGATCCCCAACAGCGATGGCGCCGGTGTGGTGGACAAAGTCGGCGACGGCGTTCCCGCGCGCTGGGTCGGCAAGCGGGTCTGGCTGTACAACGGCCAGCGCAACGGACGCTGGATGGGCACCGCGGCGGAATACATCGCCCTGGACGCCGATCTCGTGACCGAACTCCCCGACCACGTCTCCTTCGCCGAGGCCGCCACCCTCGGCATCCCCGGCATGACCGCACACGGCTGCGTATTCGCCGCCGGCCCTGTGCAGGGAAAGACCGTGCTGGTGACCGGCGGTGCCGGCGCCGTAGGCCACTACGCGGTGCAACTCGCCGCCTGGGCCGGGGCCCAGGTCATCGCCACCGTCAGTTCGGATGACAAGGCACAACGCGCAACGGCCGGGGGCGCCGCCCACACGATCAACTACCGCACCGAAGACGTCGCCGCCCGCGTAGCCGAGATCACACGCGGCGCCGGCGTCGATCACGTGGTCGATGTCGATCTGGGCGGAAACCTTGCGGCGGTACTGGGATCGGTGCGGGAAAACGGCAGCATCGCCTACTACGCCAGCAACGGCGCACTCGAACCGAAGATCAATCTGCGGGCGCTGATGGGAAAGAACCTGACGGTGCGCGGCTTTGTGCTGCCGACCAGTCCCCATGCCACGCGCAAGCGGGCACAGTTGGACATCGCCGCCTTCATCCGGACCCCGAACCGCATCCTGTCGGTGGCGGGTGAGTTCCCACTGTACCAAACCGCGGCCGCGCATCTGTCGGTAGAATCCGGCGGCAAGGTCGGCACCGTCGTGGTGGCCTGCGCCCGATAAAACCTATCGTCAGCGTGACGTCGGCACCGATGCCCGTGGCGCCGCCCCTGGCCCGATCGAACTGCCCCGCACGATCCCCAGCGCGGTTCCCACCAACCCGCCGATATTACCCAGATCGGCCGGGACGATCATCGTCGTCCCCGCCTTGGCGAGATTACCCCACTGGTCGATGAAGCTCTTGGCGACCTGCATCTGCAGCGCCTCGATGCCGCCTTCGACCACCGCCGCCGTGGCGATGGCGCGAATGGCGTCGGCGGTCGCCTCGGCGACCAGCGCGATCGCCTTGGCCTCGCCCTCGGCACGCAGGATCTCCGCCTGCCGCCGCCCGTCGGCAAGGTTGATCTCCTGCCGCTGCTGACCCTCCGAAGTATTGATCTGCTGCTGGCGCTGGCCTTCCGACTTGGCGATGGTCGCGCGCTTTTCACGCTCCGCGGTGATCTGCAACTCCATCGCGCGCAGAATCTCCTGCGGCGGCGTCACGTCCTTGATCTCGTAGCGCAGGACCTTGATGCCCCAGTTGGTCGCGGCTTCCTCCACCGCCCCGGCGACCGCGGCATTCAGCATCTGCCGAGACGACAACGCCTGATCCAGATGCAACTTGCCGATCTCCGAACGCATGCTGGTCTGCGCCAACTGCATCGCCGCGACCATCGGATTGCTCGATCCATAGGCCGCCTTCACCGCATCGGTAATCTGCAGATACAGGAACCCATCGACGGTCAGCGTGGTGTTGTCCAGCGAGATGCAGACCTGCGGCGCCACCTCGAATGGCACCTCACGCAGATCGAAACGATAGGCTACGCGGTCCATGAACGGCACCAGGACGTTCAATCCCGGCGACAGGTCGCGATGGAAACGACCGAGCCGCTCGACGATCCAGGATTGCTGCTGCGGCACGATGCGCATCGTCGACCGCAGGATGGCAAACGCGAACAACAGCAGCAAAAGCACAGGAACAAACGTCATCAGTGACTCGTTTGGCATGATGTCTTCCTCAAATATCGTTTTCGGCGGCTGCCTGTGTCGGCGCCGCGGCGTCGGGTGGCAAGGCCAGGTGCAGAAGCTTGTCGGTCTTGCGCACAATGACGGCGGTATCGCCGGGTACGAGAACGGAGCCGTCGTCCGTCACCGCTTCCCAGTTCACACCACGATAAGTAACGGTCAGACGATGTCCATGCGGCGAAATCCCGCATACCGACACAACCTGACCGATGTCGAAATCAACCAGCCCCGTGCCGTGCGACCCGTTCCGCCGGAACAGCATCACGGCAACGGTCAGCAACGCGCACAGCAGCAGAAACACGAAAATCAGCCAGTCATCGCGCAGCCAGAAGCCGATCAGGGTGGTCAGAAGGGCAGCGGCGGCCACGCCGGCAAGGTAAAAGGTGCCGGTATTCAGCTCGATCAGTGCCGCCAGCGCGGCAAGGACGAGAAAAGCCCATTGCATCGGTGAATTCCTCGTTCGGCGTTTCCCGTGTGGCCGGCTTTCCAGGCGAGTGTCGCCGTTTTGCCGATGCGCCGCAATGACCCAACGTGCCAGTTCGTTTTGGGCCCTTCCCCACCCGACCGACACGGTTGACACCATCCAGGCCGCCGCTTCCGGCTCCGAACCAAGGTGGCTTCCCTCGCCACAAGCCAGCGTCATCTCCATAAACAACAAGCAGCCACTCAAAACCCGGCACTCTGTGAAACTCTGTGCCAACTCAGTGCAACTCTGTGTGCGCTTGATTACTAAATCCCCCCGGACCAAGAAACAGAAACCGCCATTAACACTCCGTAAACAACTCGCCGCGATCATACCAAGATGACCCACGACCCTACCCTAACCCACCAGATCATCGGACTGGCGATGCGCGTCCACACCGCACTCGGTCCCGGCCTGATCGAAAGCATCTACGAACGCTGCCTCTGCCACGAGTTCGACCGCAACGGCCTGCCCTACGCCCGCCAGGTCGACCTGCCCGTGACCTATGACGGCGAGCAACTCGGCTGCGGCTACCGCGCCGATCTCATTGTGCGAAATGATGTGCTGCTGGAACTCAAATCGGTGGAGCACATCCTATTCGTGCATGAAGCTCAGCTTCTGACCTATCTGCGCCTGAGCTGCTGCCGCGTCGTCCTTCTGCTGAACTTCAACACGACATCGCTGAAGGAAGGCATCCGGCGCCGGGTCCTGTAAGGCCGGCCCGAGCCCATTATGACCATCCAACAGCCAACCGGGCAGTTCTGCGCAGTGGCGATCGGCGGAATCATCCCCCACGAGACCATCATCGAGAGGCTGCATAAAGCAAAACCGTCAGCTCCGGTGGAAACGGCAGTCAAACCGGCCGCCCGGAATCTCTGAATAACAGGTTTTCGTGTCTCACCAGAGTAATCAAGCGCACACAGAGTTACACCGAGTATAAATCATCCTCCGAAACAACGAAATCTAGCCTGGCCAGCCAAACATCTGCTCAGTGTAACTCTGTGCCAACTCAGTGTAACTCTGTGTGCGCTTGATTACTTTTCTTAAGCACAGCACCAACCACAACGGCCCGGCACGGCCACACACCTACCCCCCATAATCAGCAAGACGACGCCCGCTATGATCCAGCTCGATTTCCTGCTCAGCCACCCTGATCCGAATAACCGCATCCGGCCGCACCTGAAGCTTACCCAGATCGATGGCAAACCCGTGATGGCCCGTCCCGAACCCCGCATCCAGCAAATCCTGCCGAAACAAATCCGCTCGGAAAGCCAAGACCGGCCGGTCGTCCACGAACAACTGAAGCGCCACCGGCTCAACCACGGCGGTCAGGCAGCACCACCCGTGGAGAAACCCCTCGCTCACGCCATCGATCACTCCACCGTAATTTCGCCGCACCTGGGCAATGTAATCCTGGCGATTGGGCTCGATCAGGCCAACCAGCCGATCACGCAACGCATCGCTGCGCGGCAACCCGCAGAATTGCAAGATCGCATCGATAAAATCGCCCGGAAACACCAACGACTTCTCATAGCTGAGCAATAACGACGGGCATCGAAGCTGCTCGACAAACGCCACCATTGCGGCCTGCTCCTCCACCGCGATCCGCAGCGCCCGCATCGAATCCTGATATTCAGACAGCGATTTTCGTACCGCGATCGACACCGGATCGCGAAACGGAACAATAATGTGCGGATCGCTGAACCGAGCAAGATCGGCGGGCTTCAGCGGCTTGGCCAGCATGGGAAACTTGAACCCCCAGGTGCCATAGGCCGCGTCCCGCTCCCGGATCAGCCGCGTCAGCGAGGCGAAATCCCGGGCCATAAGGATTTTCGCGATCCCCTCGTCTTCATGGACAAGATCGTTGATCTCGGTCCCCATGAAGATGCCCACCTGCCGCAGGACGGATGCGACCAGGCTGGTCCCCGACCGATGCAGGCCGGTCACGATAAACGTCCGGCCGCCGCGTCCCGGCGCACCGGCGTCGGGACGGTTCACGATGAACCCCTTGTTGACCATGCCATCGGTCTGCCTGCCTGACGCACTCATCGGTTGCCCTGCCCTGTTCGACGACCCATGTTACCATCTTTCACCTATTCGCCTCATGCGATCAGGCCGCCACTCTCGGAAGGATAGAATAATGGCTGAATCTCGCCTCGCGCTTGTCGTCGGCGCCAATCGTGGCATCGGGCTCGGCGTGACGAAGGAGTTCCTGGCACACGGCTGGGATGTGATCGCAACCGCGCGCCAACCGGACAAAGCGGCGGCCCTACACGCACTCGCCGCATCGCATCCGGGACGCGTATCGATCCCACGGCTGGATATCAATAACCCCGCCGACCTGGACGGGTTTGCCGGAACGCTGGGCGGCAAAATGCTGGATGCGGTGTTGGTCAATGCCGGTGTCTCCGGCCCAGATCATCGCAGCGCGAGCAAAGCGACGGCCGAGGAAACCGGCGCCCTGATGTTCACCAACGCCATCGCGCCGGTGCGCCTGGCTCGATCGCTCGCGGACCATGTGCGGCCGGGTTCCGGCGTGGTCGCGTTCACGTCGTCGGTCATGGGCAGCGTGGCGGTGAACCCCGGTGGGCACGAATTGTACCGGGCGAGCAAGGCGGCACTGAACTCGCTGGCGCGCGGACTGTGGGGCGAACTGAGCGGCCGGAACCTGACACTGGTGTCGCTGCATCCGGGCTGGGTGCGGACCGATATGGGCGGACAGGCCGCGGCGGTTTCGGTGGAGGACAGCGCGGCCGGCGTCGTCGCGGTGCTCGAAGCACAAACCGGCGCCCACCAGCACCGGTTCCTGTCCTACACCGGCGAGGAATTGCCCTGGTAGCGAAACAAAACCAAGGGATAAGCGAGACCGCCGGGCATGGGACCGGCGGCTCGCCATTCTGCAGAACGCATCGGGCCACGCATCCCACCGATTGACAGACGCCGATTTCGACCTATAACTTTTATTATGATATCTTAAAGCTATAACGATCGGGAGAACCCGTCCATGCCGGAAACCAAAGTCGCCCTGGTCATCGGTGCCGGAGACGCGACCGGCGGCGCCATTGCCCGCCGTTTCGCGCGTGAGGGTTTTTTCGCCTGTGTCACCCGCCGCCACGGCGACAAATTGGCCGGCCTGGTCAACCGAATCGAACAGGAAGGCGGCAAAGCCCGAGCCTTTGGCAGTGATGCCCGCCGCGAAGACGAAGTGACCAATTTGTTCGCGACCATCGAACGGGAGATCGGTCCGATCGAGGTCGTATCGTTCAACATCGGCGGCAATGTCCGCTTTTCGATCCGTGAGACCACCACGCGGGTCTACACCAAGGTGTGGGAGATGTGCGCCCTGTCCGGCTTCCTGGCCGGGCGGGAAGCCGCCAAGGTCATGGTTCCCAGGGGACGCGGCACGATCCTGTTCACCGGCGCCACCGCCAGTGTGCGAGGCGGGTCCGGCTACTCGGCGTTCGCCGGCGGCAAGCACGCC
>NZ_LMUJ01000082.1:21795-28878 GCF_009765975.1 Acidisphaera sp. S103
TGGCGCGCGAACTCGGGCCGGAGAACATCCATGTCGCACATGTCGTCGTCGATGGCGCGATCGACACCGATTTCACCCGCGAACGCGCGCCCGACCGTTACGAGTCCCGCAAGGCCGCCGACGGCATCCTGAACCCCGATTCCATTGCCGAGAACTACTGGAATCTGCATCGCCAGCCCCGCGACG
The DNA here is from genome assembly GCF_009765975.1 of Acidisphaera sp. S103. Taxonomy (GTDB): domain Bacteria; phylum Pseudomonadota; class Alphaproteobacteria; order Acetobacterales; family Acetobacteraceae; genus Rhodopila. The sequence goes on from NZ_LMUJ01000082.1 coordinate 21,982, forward strand.
CCTGGACCCACGAACTCGATCTGCGGCCGTGGTCGGAGCATTGGTGATGGCGGGACCGCTGGAGGGCATCCGGGTCATCGACCTGACCACGGTGGTATCCGGGCCGGTCTGCACCGCCATCCTGGCCGACCAGGGCGCGGACGTGATCAAGATCGAGCCGCCCACCGGCGACATCGCCCGCCGCACCGCCGGGGATGGGCAGTTCACCGCCATGTTCATCGCCTGCAACCGCGGCAAGCGTTCGGTGTCGTTGGATTTGAAACAACCGGCGGCGCTGGAGGCGCTGCGCCGCCTGATCGCCACCGCGGACGTCCTGGTGCAGAATTTCCGTCCCGGAACGATGGAGCGGCTGGGCCTGGGCGAACCGGAAATGCGCGGCGCCAATCCGGGCCTGGTCTATGTGTCGATCTCCGGCGTCGGCGATACAGGCCCCTACGTGAAAAAGCGTGTCTATGACCCGATCATCCAATCGCTGTCGGGCTTCGCCGATGTCCAGGCGGACCAGGAAACCGGGCGGCCGAAGATGATCCGCACCATCGTTGCGGACAAAACGACCGCGGTCTATGGCGCCCAGGCCATCTGCGCCGCCCTGGTCGCCAGGGCGCGCACCGGCCAGGGCCAACACATCCGCCTGTCGATGCTCGACACCATGGTGGGATTCCTGTGGCCCGAGGCGATGTCGCAATATGCCATCGTCGGCCGGGAAAACGCCCCGCAGCCGGCGCCTCGGCCTGACCTGATCTTCCAGACGTTGGATGGTTACATCACCGTCGGGTCGCTGTCCGATTCCGAGTGGCGCGGCCTGTGCCATGTCATTGAACGGCCGGAATGGGTGGATGACCCGCGCTTCCGAACGCCCTCGGCCCGATCGATGAACGCGGCGGAACGGCTGCGGCTGGTGGGCGAGATCCTGGCGACCGGGCATAGCGAGGACTGGCTGGACCGTCTGGACGCGGCAGAGGTGCCCTGCGCCCCGGTGCTGCGGCGTGCCGACGTCATGCACAATGTCCAGGTGATCAACAACGCGCTGATCGAGGAGATCGAACAGCCCACCGTGGGCCGGGTCCGCCAGGCTCGCCCCGCCGCTCGGTTCGATCGCACGCCGGCCCGCATCGCCGGCCCTGCTCCGAGCATTGGGGAGCATACCGAGACTGTCCTGGCGCAGATCGGTTATTCCATAGCCGACATAGCGGCACTGACGTCCAAGCCACCGGGGTCCAACCATCGGGGATGAACAATGGGCAATGAACGCATCCTGTGGGGCGCCGGCACCAGCCGAACCATCCGTCCACATTGGGCCTTGCATGAACTCGGCCTGGACTTCGAGTTGCGTCCGATCCTGCCCCGCACCGGCCAAACCAAGACCGCCGAATTCACCGCCCTGAGCGCCCGCCAGAAGATCCCGTTGCTGCAGGATAACGGCCTGATCCTGACCGAAAGCGCGGCGATCATTACCTATCTGTCCGACGCCTACGGCCAGCCGCACAACCGCCTGGTGCCCACAGATCCCAGGCAGCGGGCGCAATGCCTGGAATGGTGCTTCTTCGTCATCAGCGAGTTGGATGCGACGTCGCTGTACGTGATGCGCCGGCACGGCGACCTGCGGCACATCTATGGTGAGGCACCGCAGGCCAACGCCGCCGCGGCCGAATACTTCCAGCAGCAGATGCGAACCGTCGAGCGCGCATTGGAGGCTGATCCACACTACATCCTGGGCGATCGCTTCACGGCCGCCGACATCCTGCTGTCCACCTGCGTGACCTGGGCGGTTCGTTACGGCGTGTCGGTGAGTGATCGCGTACTGGCCTATAATGAGCGTGCGAAGGATCGACCTGCCTATACACATGCATTGGCGACCAATGCCCCGCCGGCGGCTGGCATTGTGATACCACCGAGCGGTTGTTCCGTTTGATACAAATAGGTGTTTCTTCGGTTCGGCCTGCCGGTTTCCAATTTGCACAAACCAAGGCGTGGATGGCGGGCCATCGCCCGCCATGACGAGGGCACGACGGTGGGCAACGGCACAGCCGGCCAATATGACAGAATTAGAGCATGGCACGGACAGGGTCAGACCCGCCGTAGGTCGAGCGTGCGTGGGTGCTCGCGGGATTGTTGGCCGACCGGTTCGTCCATCGGTCCGGGTGTGTGGCCGAACGGGAAGAACCGGCCGCGGCGCCTGGCTTCGGCTTCGTTGGCGTTGACGGGGAACGTGTCGTAGCTGCGACCACCGGGATGGGAGACGTGGTAGGTCAGGCCACCCAGGCTGCGGCCGCTCCAACGGTCGAAGATGTCCAGCACCAGCGGCGCGTGGACGCCGATCGTCGGGTGCAGCGCGCTGGGCGGGTTCCAGGCCTTGAAGCGGATGCCGCCGACATACTCCCCTTCCCGGTCAGTGCGGGTCAGTGGCACCGCGGCGCCGTTCGCGGCGAGCACATAGCGTTCGTCGATCCAGCCGGACACGCGTGCCTGCACGCGTTCCACCGAACTGTCGACATAGCGGACCGTACCGGTGGCGGTCTGTTCCTCGCCCAGAACGTGCCAGGGTTCCAGGGCGTTGCGCAATTCCAGCTCCATGCCGCGGCAGGCGACCTGGCCGATATGGGGGAAGCGGAAGGCCAGATGCGGGGCGAACCATTCCGTGTCCAAGCTGAAACCAAGCGTCCCGAGTTCTTCCAACGCGCCGTTGAAGTCCTGTTCGACGAAGTGGGGCAGCATGAAGTCGTCATGCACCCTGGTGCCCCAGTGGATCAGGCGGCGCTCATACGGGCGCTCCCAGAAGGCGGCAACGGCTGCGCGCATCAGCAGGATTTGCGCCGCGGACATGCGGGCGTGCGGCGGCATCTCGAAGGATCGGCATTCGACCAGGCCTCGGCGGCCGGAGGCGCTGGCGGGGTCATACATCTTGTCGATACAGAACTCGGTGCGGTGGGTGTTGCCGGTCATGTCCGCCAGGATGTTGCGGAAGAGACGATCGGTGACCCAGGGGGCGACCGGTACGCCTGATTTGACTTGGGCGAAGGCGATCTCCAGTTCGGCGAGGGCGTCCTGCCGAGCCTCGTCCACCCTGGGGTGCTGGCTGGTGGGGCCGATGAACTGGCCGCTGAACAGGAAGGACAGGCTGGGGTGGTTGTGCCAAAAGCCAACTACGGATTTCAGCAGGTCGGGACGACGCAGGAACGGCGAGTCCTCGGCCGCGGCGGCGCCCATCACCACGTGGTTGCCGCCGCCGGTGCCGACATGGCGGCCGTCGAGGTTGAATTTTTCCGTTGCGAGGCCGATTTGGCGGGCTTCTTCGTAGAGTTCCTCGGTCAGGCGGACTTGTTCGGACCAGGTGTTGGCGGGGTGGACGTTGACCTCGATGACGCCGGGGTCGGGGGTGACGGAGAAGTGCAGCAGGCGTTCATCCTCGGGCGGCAGGTAGCCCTCCAGGACGATTTTGCGGCCGGTTTCGGCGGCGGTTTCTTCCACAGCGGTGGTCAGGGCCAGCCAGTCCTCGACGGCGAAAACCGGCGGGAAGAAGATGTGCAGCAGGCCGTCGCGGGCCTCGACGGCGAGGGCGGTGCGGACGATTTCGGGGTCGCTTTTGCCGATCTCGGGTAGGTCCTGCGGGACGGGGCGGAAATTCTCGATGCCATGGCGGTCGCCCAGGGCTGGGCGGGTTTGCAGGGCCTGGCGTGGGGGTAGTTTTTCGCGTGGGGCGAAGGGGTCGGGGTCGATGTCGTATTCGGCCTGTTCAGGATCGACCCAGGGCAGCGATTCCAGCGGCAGGCGCAGGCCGAGTGGGCTGTCGCCGGGGATCAGGAACATCTCGCCGGATTTGAAGAACCATTTGCCGGATTGCCAGCGCCTTGCGCCGCCGTCGATCACTCGGTGCAGGGGCAGGACGCTGCCGACGGTGCTGGACAGGCCCTGGGCGAAGATTTTTGCCAGTCTGGCGCGTTCCAGCGGGTCGGCCAGCCTGGAGTCCTCGGCCAGGACGTTGGCGGGCAGGCGGTGTTCTTTCCATAAGTAGTAGTGGACGTCCTCGTACGCCGGGATAACCAGGGCGGGGTCGATTTGCAGGCGTTCGGCGAGGCTGTAGGCGAAGCGGGCGGCATCCCTGGCGGTGGCGTTATCGGTGTCGTCGTCGGAGGCGAGCAGAGCGGGATCGTTCCAGATCGTTTCGCCATCCGCGCGCCAGTGGCAGTGGAGGGCCCAGCGGGGTAGTTGCTCGCCGGGGTACTGTTTGCCCATGCTGTGGTTCAGCACAGCGCCCGGTGCCCAGCGGTCCATCAGGCGGCGGATCAGGCGACCGGCGTAGGCGCGCTTGGTGGGTCCTAGGGCGTCGGTGTTCCACTCCGCGGCGTCCATGTCGTTGGCGGCGATGAAGGTTGGCTCGCCGCCCATGGTCAGACGGACGTCGTTGCGTTGTAGTGCGCGGTCGACGTCCTGGCCGCGGGCTAGGATCGCCTGCCACTGGGCCTCGGTGTAAGGCTTGGTGGTGCGGGGGGTTTCCTTGATCCGGTTTACGGACATCTCGAAGCCGAAAGTGGTTTCTGCTTTTTCGACCAGGCCGGAGATTGGCGCGGCGGAGATCGGGTCGGGGCTGGCGGCGAGCGGGATGTGGCCCTCGCCGCACAGCAGGCCGGAGGTGGCGTCGAGGCCGACCCAGCCGCCGCCGGGTAGGTAGACCTCGGCCCAGGCATGCAGGTCGGTGAAGTCGGCGGTCGGACCCTCCGGCCCTTCCAGCGGCTTCACATCGCCGACCAGTTGGATCAGGTAGCCGGACACGAAGCGGGCGGCGAAACCGAGGTGGCGCAGCACCTGGACCAGCAGCCAGGCGGAGTCTCGGCATGAGCCGGTGGCGCCCTCCAGGGTCTGTTCCGGGGTGAACACGCCGGGTTCCAGGCGGACGATGTAGGCGACTTTCTTCTGGATCAGCGTGTTCAACGCGACCAGTTTGTCTACTGTCCGCATTTCCTCGCGGGGGATGGCGTTTAGCAAAGCTTGTAGATTTGGACCGGGGGTTTCGGTTTTGCGGAACGGGGCGAGTTCCTGCTCCAGGACCGGGTCGTAGGTGAACGGGTAGGTTTCGGCTTGCGGCTCCAGGAAGAAGTCGAACGGGTTGACCGTGACCATGTCCGCGACCAGGTCGACAGTGACCTCGAACCGGTCCACCTTCTCGGGGAACACGACGCGGGCGAGGTGGTTGCCCTGCGGGTCCTGCATCCAGTTGATGAAGTGCGGTTTTGGCTCGACCGTCAGGTCGTAGGACAGGATCGCGGTGCGGGCCTGTGGCGCGGGACGCAGGCGGATGGTCTGCGGACCCAGCGTGATGAGGCGATCGTAGTGGTAGGATGTCTTGTGGGTCAGAGCGACATGGAGCGGCATCTGCGGGGCCCGGCATTTGACATTGAGCCGGAATGTTGCACCGCACCAGGGGACAAAGGCAACCAGTGGATTGAGGGGGGAACGGTCATGCGTGGGTTTGGTGTTGTGTTGATTGGGGTCCTGTTTGCTGTGGGGCCGGCTCGGGCGGAATTGCTGGTGCATCATGATGTGCCGGCGGCCGCGGCGATCACGATCGCGCAGGGAACGTTGGCGCATTGCGCGGCGGAAGGATATGCGGTGTCGGTCGTGGTGGTGGACCGCGACGGGGACACGATCGTGGCGGTTCGCGGCGACAACGCATCGCCGCATACGATGGAGAACGCTCGGCGCAAGGCTTACACGGCGATGACGTTCAAGGTCTCGACGGACGCGTATGCCAAGCGGTTCACCGATGGGAACCCGGTGGTACGTCAGCAAGTGACGTTGCCGAACGTGATCGCGATCCCGGGTGGGTTGCCGATCAAGCTAGGGAATGAGGTTGTCGGTGGCGTGGGCGCGTCCGGATCGCCGGGGGTGGATGAGCCGTGCGTGCAGGCGGGGCTGGACCAGGCGGCCGATCAGTTGAAGTAGGCGCGACTATCTCGGGATAGGGCGGTCGAGGGCCGGCAGGGGCGCGCCTGACAGCAAGGCGCTGGCGGAACTGGTCAGCGCGGCGGCCCGGATCGAGGCGGTTCGGCGTTGGTCGGGGCGCAGCGTGGCGAGGTTGGCGGTGAAATCGCCCGCCACCTGTGCCATCGCGTTGGCCCACATCGCCCGGCTTTGCTGCTCCGCGGTGGTCGGGGCGGCGGGGGCTGGCGCGGGCTTGTCCTGCGTGCGGGGGCGGGCGTCGGCGGCCAGTTTTTGGGCGGCGGCCACGCCGGCTATGACGACGTCCGCACTGAAGTTTTCATCGTCCAGAGCGAGGATTCCGGTTTCGGTCATCCCGGGGTACGATGCCTGATCGGCATCGTCGGCGAGACTGCGCTTCAGGGCCTGACGATTCTGCTCGGCGGAGCGGTTCAGGGCGTTGGCGTTGCCTCGCAGACGCAGCGCCATGGACGGGGCGATGTCGTCGGCCATCGAGAGACTGAGGGATCCCAGCGCGGCCAGGCCGTAGGCGACGATCAGGGCGACGGCGAGAAGGCCGGCGCGGTTTTGCGCGCGGTAGTCGTTCACGGTTTCCAGCGCGGCGGCCCGAGCGAAGGCGATGTCGCCGCCGCAGACGCCGAGGAACATGGGGGCGAGGAGGGCGACGACGAGGGTCAACAGGATGTTGGCCGGGGGGAGCTGGATCGCGACGGCGTCTTGAGGCGGTTCGGGGTGGGTTTCGGTCATGGTGTCCGGCGTTGCGGTTGTGTAGGATGTTTATCTTAGATTTTGGGGATTTGTCAAGGAATGTTTACCTTGTTATAGAGATCGTTGCGTGGGTGGCCGGTGTCTTGCCGGTTTTCTGCTGAGAGGGTGTTGGGCCAGGGATTTTTCAGCACGGCGGACGAACGAGGGTCACGGCGTTCGTATGTGATACGAAATAACCGCTCCAGGGGAAGC
>NZ_LMUJ01000082.1:29062-54722 GCF_009765975.1 Acidisphaera sp. S103
GCTGAGCGTCATCGTCGCCACCGTCACATGTGGCCAGAGCACGCCGTTGAAAATCAGGATCACAAGCTGTGAGTATTGCAACTGTAGATATGTCGAATGCTCCCAGTACGGCTCGAGCTCCACGACCGGCGGACATGGTTCCCCTTGCCCGTGATGCAGCGGTATCGGTGGCGGACCGGGGTTGCGCACCCATTCGATCCAGAAGGTTGCACTTGCCGAATAGACGAAGGCATTGGGGATCGGGGCCGCTTGAAAAGCCGAGGGAGCGGGTGATGTACCGGGGGCAGGCGGCGGGGTGCGGGTGGCGACCCCCAGGAACGGAATGTTGGTCACCGTCTCATACAGGCTGCCGATGCCCTCGGTTGGCTTACCATCCGCGGACAAAGTATCGGTGGTCAGATGGATTGTGATATGACCAAGTATTTCCTGGTGTTCTATCGCCTCCCGAAGCACGGAATTTGGATCGTTAATAAAGCCCTGGAAATGTCCTGGGTACGGGCCGCTGCTTAGGCCAGCCGGCGTCGGCATTGCCGTCACCAGTGTGTCGAGCCCGATATTGACCTCCGGGACGGGATGCTGGCCGCCGACAAGTGTAAGTGGCTGGATACCGAGGGCCGGCGGATTCGGCCCCGGAGGCGGCGGCGGCGGCTGAAGCGGCACCACTGGGTTCAGCGGAAACGAGGTGTTGGCAAGTCCCGGTGCGACTGCCCCTGGATAATTCGTAAAAGGCATGAGGTGGGGAATATGCGGCTTGCCAGCCTTCGGCGTATTGCCGGGGTTCGGCCCTTGCATCAGCACCGTGGTCCCATGCGGGATACTGCCCATCCGCACGATGGCATCCTTGTTCACGATCGGCGTGTCACCGACGGAAGGCTGCGAACTCGCCGGTACGCGCATGAACAATCCCGGTTCAATATGCAGCGCCTGACCTGCCGTCTGGGAATAGCCGTGCGGATGCACATGCGGAGAAGGCTTTGGATCGGCGTCACTCACCCGCTGCAGGTAATGCAGGCCGTACAGGCTGAGATCCTGCTGCGGGTCCACGCCGCGGTTCGGAACGACACCCGGAATGATGTGGAAATCAAAGCCGTCGTGCGTAAGGTTCAATTCGAGGAACCGTTTGGTCGCAACGTTCACCGGCTCCGACTTCTGGTTATGCGGGCGCCAGATCGCGTTGAAGCCAGGTCCCCTCCAACTGCCATTCAGGAAGGCGAGCGGGCCTAATTGCAAGGCCGTCGTCAGTGGTCCTTGCTGGAACCGGGGCGGCACGGGGGTGTATACCGGCGCGTCCGGGCGATCGTTCGACTTGTCTTGGGTCATTACGGTATCTCCTTATCCGAATCTCGGGGAAAGCAACGTTTCCGATTGGCAAAGAGGTATTGCTGCTGGCGCGCAGAATCAGCCAACAACTTGCGCTGTCCTTGAAGTCGCTTCACCAATTGAAGTGGAGGTGATTTTTCATTGTTGAAACGAAAAGCGAGTGTTTGGTACTTTCTTACCATCGCAAATGTCAACTAAAATGATTCGTCTGGAATTAAATGTCACACAGCGTCATCTTCGGCTTATGCCGGCGACCGTTGATGTTGATGCGGCGGCATCGTCTTGGGCCGGCGACGTTCGGGCCGTCTGGTCCAGAGCCTTACTGGGGCGGATGGCCCGGACTTCGCCGGGCCATGACGAATCGACTGAGGTTGGGCCATGACGAAGCGACTGAGGTTGGGCCATGACGAAGCGACTGAGGCTGGGCCATGACGAAGCGACTGAGGTTGGGCCATGACGAAGCGACTGAGGCTGGGCCATGACGAAGCGACTGAGGCTGGGCCGTGACGAATCAACTGAGGCTGGGCCGTGACGAATCAACTGAGGCTGGGCCGTGACGAATCAACTGAGGCTGGGCCGTGACGAATCGACTGAGGTTGGGCCATGACGAAACGACTGGGGCTAAGCCGTGACGAATCAACTGAGGCTGGGCCGTGACGAATCGACTGGCGCCGGACTCGTTGGGGAAGCCCTGTGCCAAGAATTCGGTTACACTACTTGGATTGGCACATCGTATGTTAGCCGACGGGCTGGGGACGCGAATTGCCAGACATGAAACACAAACGCACCGGGATGGGGATCGCGCGCCAGGATTTGGCGCAGGACCGCGCTTTCTGGCGCGATCTTCTGGCGCGGCGCACCGGTTTGGGCGGTCTGCCGGCGCATAGCGCGGGGGGTTACCGGAACCGTCGGTTCGCGATCATCCGGGATGCCGCGTGGATCACCTTGTATCGGGCGAGGCACCCGTTTCCGCAGGTGGGTGTGTTCCTCCGCTGCACCGGCCTTGCCGGCGAAGGCTTCTTCATGCTGGCCGATCGCGCCCGTCCGGAGATTGGGCCACGGCTCCAAGCAGAATTGGGTTCGGTGGCGGCGATGGAATGGGGCGTTTCCCACCACCCCGGGATGATCGACGTCGCGGCGATCCTGGCGGCTCCGCTGCCCTGGGACGACAGTGCGGCCGAACAGCAAATCACATGGATGCTTCGGGTCGGCGCCGCGTGGTGGCATTGTTTCGCATCCATGGCAGGCGGGCCGGTCGAAACCGGTCGCGCTTCATGAACGGTTTTCTGATTTGAAATGCAGAAACAACGAGCGTGTGTTCCGGCTCCGCCATCGTAACGAGCGGCGGAGCCGGGACACCGGAAGCGGTCGCCTACAGGTTTGCCTGGAAGTCGACGTAATCGCGCACTTTCCGATAGATCTGCAAACGGTTCCGTTGGCTGTCGGCCACGATGATTTCGTCGGTGGCCGGGTTGAAGTCCACGGCGGTCGGGAAACAGAACCGCCATAGCGGTTCCAGGTTCTTCGCTCGCCGGTATGCCTTCATCATGTCGGGGTTGGCGTCGATGCTCTGCTGGCCCCACTTGGACATCACCTGGGCGTCGCCCATGAGATTGGTCAGCGGATTTCCGTCCGCATCGAAGATGCTGATCCGGTGATTGCCCCAATCGGCGACATAGATGTCGCCATCGCTGTCCACGGCGACGTCGGTGGGATGGTTGAGCAGGCCCGCCTTGGGATATTCGTTCGCTCCGCCGCTTGAGACCCAGGGTCCCAGATACGTTACGGCGAAGGCGTTCGGCGGGACCGGAACCGTGCCGTATTCGCCGAACTTCATCAGGAACTTGCCTGATGGGGACAGCTTCTGCACGCGGTGATTCTTCCAGTCCGCGACGAAGATGTTGCCATCCTTGTCGAGGGTGATCCCCCACGGCTGATTGAATTCGCCGTCGCCGCTGCCGGCCTTGCCAACCTTGGCCACGAACTTCCCTTCCGGGGTGAAGACCTGCAGGCGGTTGTTGCCGCTGTCGACGACAATAACATTGCCGTTCTTTTCGCAGACCAGGCCGGCGGGTCGCAGCAGTTCGCCGTCGCCGCTGCCCGTCTTGCCCCACTTGCGAATGAATTTGCCGCTGCCGTCGAACACCGAGATGGTGTTGTCCCATTCGTCGGAGACGTACACATGATCGTTGCCGTCCACGGCGACGCCGAACGGCCAGGTTGAACGCCCTTCGCCTTCGCCGTGCTTGAAGAACTCGTCGAGCAGTTCCTCCTCGCCGGGCGCGCCGAGCCTTACTTTGTTGACGCGCATGCCGAAGTTGTTTTCGTTGCCTCGGTTGGCGACATAGATATCGCGGCCGGTGCCAAGGCACATCGTCTGCGGATAGTTGAATCCCGTGCCGGAGGCGGAACCACGCCCTACGGCATGGCTCCAGTCATAGGTCCGTCCACGCGCAACTGTTGTCAGGGGCATTTTTTTCTCCCGTCATATGCGATGTCGCCTGCCGTCATGCGGAAGGTTATTCGCTTGTTCTTTGCGGTCGATCCTCCCTCGTTCTCCTGGTCGGGGAACGAGGGAGACCGTCTGGTCAGTTCAGGAACGCCGGCTGCTCATAGGTGCCGTTGACGATCGGCACCGGATCCATGCCCATCCATTTGTCGAGGATCGTCGAGTAGATGCTACGGAAGTCCATGCTCGGGTTCAGATCGCCCTGCACGAGTTTTTCCGCCTTGAGCGACGGATATTCGCCGTAGTGTCCACCCTTGACCTTGTCACCGATCACGAACGTTGCGCCCGCGGCGCCGTGATCCGTTCCGGACCCGTTGTCGCGCACGCGGCGGCCGAATTCCGAGAACATCAGGATGATGACATTGTCAGAGGCGTCGTGCTCGCGGAGGTCGGCCATGAAGGCCTGGAGACCTTCCGTCACCTGCGTCCATAAGGTGCCGTGCAAGGGTTGTTGTCCCGCATGCGTATCGAAGCTGGCATGGTCGCAGTAGAAGATCCGGCTGCCGAGACCGGCGAAGTGTACCTGCGCGATACCCCGCAGCTTGCGGGCGATCGAGCTGTCCGGATACTTCACGGTGGATTTGTAGCGTTCCGGCGCCACCTTCAGGATATCCGCGCCCTTCAGGGAATCCAGGCCGGTGGTGCCGAGGTATTCCATCACGCCACTGCCGGGCTTCGGCTTGTACATGCGCGAGAAGCGCTCGAGGATTTTCAGGCGCTGCTCCGGCTCCTGGATGTTCGGCAGGAAGCCGTATTGCTCCAGCGGCCCGGCCACGCAGGCGACCGGAACGTCAGGGACCGACAGCGCCCGGAACAGCGTCGGGCCGAAACTGACGGTTGTAACCACGTTCTCTTTCTTGGGGTCGATCTCACGCGCGACACGGCCCAGCCAGCCTTCGGTGCCGACCTTGTCGGCCTCACAGGTGTGCCAGATGTCCATGGAGCGGAAGTGGGATCGCGGCGAATCGAGATAGCCCACGCCATGCATGATCGCGAGGTCGCCATCGTCCCAGAACTTTTTCAACGGTGCCAGGTACGGTGCGAAGCCGTAATCCTTGTCGATGTGCAGTATCTCGTTATCGCCTATGCTGACCGCCTTGCGGTTGTCGCGGTACAGCGGGTCGTTGTAGGGGACGACCGTGTTCAGATAGTCGTTCCCACCGGTCAGTTGGAGCACGACCAGCACGGGGTCTTTCTGCGTCGCCGACATTTCTGTTCCTCCTTGCCCGATACGGGTCATTTGTTAGGCGAATTGATACTCTCTGGTTGCCACGATCAGTTGCATCATTTCGGTCGCGCGTTTGGCGGCGGTGAGGGCATTGGCATCGCTGTCCCAGCTCAGCTTGCCCCATTCGTTCGCCTGTTCGGTCAGTTCCCGGCGCGTTTCGGGGTTGACCTCCACCGGGCCCAGCAGGTCCAGACAGCCGTCGACCAGTTGGTCCGGGCTCAGCACGCCCATGGCCTTCAGACGCTCGATCATGGCGTGCACGCCAGGTAGCGATGGATTGCCCACCTGTTCAGCCACGAAGTTGATGCGCGCCATCAGAGAGCCGCTGTTGATCCACTCGCGGCCGGTATGCCAGCCTTCCACGGATGGCGGATTGAGCAGGTCCTGCGCCATGTAGGAGGGCTGCATCGACAGTTCGCCATAGCCCGGTTTGGGCAGTTGATAGCCACCGACCAGGCGGAGTGTGCCCACAACCACCTCGGCGGGGGATTTCAGGTGCTGGTAGCGGGCTTTCTTGAAGAAGTCCGAATTGAACAGCACACGCAGGACGGGCTTGATGTCGTACTTGGCTTCCTTGAACGCGGCAGCCATTGCGTCGATGGCCTTCGGGTCGCGCGGCGGCTCCAGGTTCCAGGCGGGGACCTGTGGTTCATCGGCGACGAAGAAGTTGTACAGATGCCGGCAGACGAAGCGGGCGCAAGCGGGCTGCTTTACGACGATGTCGATGATGTCTTCGCCGTTGAGGTTGCCTTTTGTGCCAAGGAACTCCTTCATGCCGTCGTCGTGATCTTCGGGGCGGTACTCGAACTTCCAGGGGAACCGGCCATAGGGCAGGCGCGGGATCTTGGTCTCGAAGGTCCAGCCGGTGAAGGCGCGGGATGCTTCGCGGACATCCTTTTCCGTGTAGTTGCCGGCGCCCAGGCTGAACAGTTCGAGCAGTTCGCGGCCCCAGTTCTCGTTGACCGCGGTCCCATGGTTCTGGTTGTTATCCAGCCAGAAGATCATCGTGGGATTGCGGGCGATGGTGAGCAGCAGGTCGCGGTAGTTGGCCATGCCTTGATGCCGGAACAAATCGATCTGTTCCAGCAACTGGTCGTAGTTGTCGACCTTGGAGTTGCCGGTGGCGAAGACCTGGTGCCAGAACAGCGCCATCTTCTCTTCCAGCGGGCGCTGGGTGGTGACCAGGTAGTACATGTAGTTCACATTGCCCATCGGGGGCTGGCCGCCCGGCAGCAGCGCCGCTGGCTGATGGCGCAGCAGCACATAGGGATCGACGGGCGGCTGGGTCTCGGGGGCCAGCAGTTCCTCGACGGTGGCCTCGTAACCCTTGGCCACGCGGGCTTCGAGTTCGTCACGGCTGGCGCCAAACCCGGCCCGTCGCATCAGGTGGGCCATCAGGGCGATGTCGTCTTGCTTTGTCATTGTTGATCCTCCTTATTGCAGCCATGCGGCGATATGGATCACCGTCGTCGTTGGTATTCGCGATTTCGATCACGGTTATGTGAGCGCGCCGGGGCGGCGGGTGGTATCACCGCGAGAGGCGTCGTGTTCGTCCGGTTGGCCTGGCGTATGGTCGCGGCCGGTTTGGGTCCGGGGTGCGGTGACGGGCATTGGTCGGCAAGGCAATATGGAACGGGCGCGCTTTGCCTCGGCGAACCCTTGTTGGCCCGTTTGCCTTCATCCGCCGCAGACTGGCCAATGCCGCTGCGCGAAACGAATATTTCTCGGTCCCCAGCTTCCACAGCACCACCACCCCTTACCTGAGTGAGTTGGACGTGCGTCTAGCGGCACCGACGCTCGCAAAAGATGCGGCGGTCGTCAAGCACGCAACAGGCAGGTGAAGGTCCGGCGCCTGCCGGGGACGGTGCGACGGGCATCACGGAGGGGGGGGTGTCGTTCGGAACTTTTTCGTAATGGGTCCGGGTGCGTCAGGCTTCAGGAATTGATACGGGGCACTTTGAAGTACATCTGCAAATAGAAACGCTCCATGGGTTGCCCACGTTCGGAGGGATTCATGGTTCGTTGGTATCCGCAGCGTTAGACCTTCGCGCCCGCTTCAGGCGCCGGCACGGACGCCGAGGCAGGTTTTTAAGGCGGATTAGCGGGATGCAGATGGATGAAGAGGATTTGCGGTTTTGGGGGCCGGTCACCGAACGGATTGTTGGGTGTGGTTTTCGGGGTTGCCAGTGCGCTCGGTCATGGGTTGGTTGGGAAGGTCTACGAGTATGCCCTTGCGCTTGAGATGCGAAAGTCCGGGTGCAGCGGCGGGGGATCGCGGTCTTTTGCGACGAGGTGATTGTCGTCGTCGATGTCGCTCGCCGCGCTGATCCCTGGCCCGATCTGTGCGGCCACTCGTTCATCTCGGCAACTCGGTCTATGATATTGAGCGACGGCATGACGCCAGTCCGAGAGCCTTATCCACAGGGAAGAGAACCTATGTCCGAGACCCGTTTCCCCCCGCTGACCGCGGAACAGATGACAGACGAGCAGCGCACGGTCGTCGATGCGATCCAGGCGGGGCCGCGCGGCGCCGGCCTGCGGGGGCCGTTCAACGCCCTGGTGCGCAGCCCGGTGCTGTGCGACCTGGTGCAGCGCGTCGGCGCCTATGTGCGCTTCGGCAGCTCCATCCCGGCGCCGCTGAACGAGCTGGCGATCTGCATGGCCGGGCGCAAATGGGGTGCCCAGTACGAATTTTACGCGCATCGCCGGCTGGGTATCGATGCCGGCCTGAATCCGGCGATCCTGGATGCGGTGGCGGCGGGCCGCCGCCCGGCGGAGATGAGCGGCGACGAGACGATCGTGTATGAATTCGTGACCGACCTGCTGTCCACGGGTCAGGTGTCCGACGCGCGTTATGGCGCGGTGATGGATCGTTTCGGTGAGCGTGGGATCATGGATCTTGTGGGTGGCGTCGGCTACTACAGCCTGGTGTCGATGGTTTTGAACGTCGCGCAGGTGCCGTTGCCGGAAGGCGAGACGCCGCCGCTGAAGCCACTGTAGAACATAGTAGCTTCAGGTTGCAGACACCAACTGTAGCTTGCATGTTTGAGAGGGCGGGCCACGCCTGAACCGCTACGGGACTGACGCTTACGGACTACAGAATCAAATGGTTCTGTAGTCCGGCCAGAGTCAGGTTGCCGACTCCATCGAGTTGGGCGATGGCACTGCCGGCACCGCTGCCGCCCTTCACAACCGATATGATAGCGTTGTTGTTGGCGTCGGCGACTTTCAGGTAGTTGCCCAATGTCGCGGGCGCGAGATTCCAACCGGCCGCCTGAAGCGCCGCGGCGACGTTCAACGTATCACCATTGGTTGTTGAGAAACCGGCGATCTCATCGAAGCCCGAGCTGGCCAGCACGAACGTGTTGAGGCCAAGAGCGCCGCCAATAAAATTCATGCCGCTGCCGGCGTTGACGGTGTTGTCATAGCCACCGAGTATGATTGTGTCGTTACCCGACCCGGTCGTAACGACGGCAAGTCCTTGCTCCGCCGGCGCCGTACTGCCGGTCGGCACGGACGGGTTGCTGCCGGCAGGTGAGGTAAACACATCATCGTTGCCATTTCCGAGCGTAACCACGTCGCTGTAGCCGCCGGCCAGGACGACGAAGTTGCCGTTGCCGCCGGTAACGGTCGCATTGCCAATGCCGGCGTTGATATAGTCGGTCCCGGTCGTGGACCCGGCATGCACGACGTTGAAGTAACCACCCAGGGTAATGACGTTGCTCCCGTTGCCGACCGTCACCTGTGCATTTCCCTGCGGCCCGGTTACCGTGTTGTTGCCGTTCCCCAGGGTCACGACGTCGAAATAGCCGCTGAGCGAGATATTGTTGTTGCCGTTGCCGAGCGTCACAGAGGTATTGCCCAGTGCGCCGGAGATGGTGTTGTTCCCGTTGCCATTCGAGACAGTGACCGTCGCCTGGCCCAGTCCGGCGTAGATCACGTCGTTGCCGCCGTTGGCGTTGATCGTGTTGTTGTATCCATAAGCCGTGATCGTTTGACTTGCGCTGGTGCCGTTAATGATGGCGTTGCCAAATATCGAACCTGTGATGGGCGCACCGGTTGTCGTGTTACCCGTGGGCGCGGTTGCCGGCGCGGAGACGGTGTTGAAATAGCCCTGCAGATAGACCTTTGTCATGTCGGCATCGAGCTGGACCGAGGCGGTGCCCGACACGAGCGTGGTCAGTTGCTCATCATAAACAGTAAAGCTGACCGTATCTACTTCGTCGGACGTGACTTGTGCGGGTGCCTGATAGACGATTTCCTGTATGCCGTTCACCGTGACCAATGAAAGCGTGCCGCTGCCACCGGTTTGGGTAAGACTGAGTGTATCCCCTTGGCCCACCGGGAGTCACCGTGGCGATGACCGTTGCCTGGCCTTGCTCGATCACCGCGGGCGTAACGGAGGTGAGCGTTGGAGGCAGGGCGGACCCGAACGTGACGTCGATCGTGATGAAGGTATTGGTGTAATCGTTGAGATTTTCCCAGTTCACCCCCACGGAGGTGCTGCTGTAGGCAATATCCGACTGGGTCAGTCCCGCCATGTTGGTGCTGACCAACGTCGCACCGATAATCGGCGCGTCACCCGCCGGTCCGAAAAAAACCAGGCCATTGAAACTCGCCGCCGGAAAATAACTTCCATAGGCATCAGTGAAATTCGAAATCTCTATCTGTTCGACGTTACTTGAAACCTGGCTTACACTGAATGAGAAGTTACCAGTTGCATCCTCATAAGTCGTTCCATTGGCAGCAATCGTCTGGTATTCGTACGTACTGTCAAAGTCTGGATAGGCGTAAGCAAAACTCAGATTCTGTTCGTTCCACGTTTGATTGCTCATCTTGGGCATCCTGAAGTTTGATTATGCTTGCCTGCCTAGAAGTCGAACCATTGATGCGCGGTGTAGAGGGGAATTCGGACAATGCGTGCGGAGGCCGGTTCGCCGCGTAACGAGCGTCAACGCTGCCGCGAACCAACCGGCGCTGAGCCTGGAGCGTGACCGCTTCAGATTGAAGCGATCATGCTCTAGACTGTATCTTTGAGAGGGCGATTCACGTTTGAGGTTGCAATCAACCGCAAACGATCGCGCTCTAAACGGCCGGCACCGGCTGTTCGTCACGATGTCGGCGTGGGCCAGCTATCCAGATCTTGTTCGATGCTGCGAGGCATGGGCGGCGCGACTTCGGCCGTCATGACGATTTTGGTCGCAGCGATAACCCCACTTTTCCATTGGCATACTTCGGCAGCGTGGGCTTGCGACCCATCCAGGTAAATTTGTTACTAAGATGATATCGTACCGTAACATACCCATTTTGGTTACGATTGTGATGCACCCGGCGCCGATGATGGCGATCGAGCGAGCGGCGTCCGTCTCGCTGCCATGGCGATGAACTGCCGCTGCCACGCGTAAGACCGAGATTCGCCTTACGCGTTCCGGCGGGTACGGTTCGGTTACTTCGCAACAAGCCATAACCCGACGGCTGGCGCCGGGCCGTCACGGTTCGGCACGATCTGGAACCGTGAGGTCCTGGCGGACGCGATTGTCTAGTGTCCCGAATCTGAAGTTCGCCACAGCGGGCGAACTTCAGATTCGGGACACTAGCTCTTTGTTTGATCGCATGATTCACGCGCTCTGGGCGTCCCGCCCAGCGCGATCATGCGCTAGGACTGGGATTCGGGCGACAGCACGATGCAGGTCGAGTGGCCGTGGAGGATCTGCTCGCACGCCTGAACGGCGGTTTCGCGCGACATGCCGGTCATGCGGGCGCGCCACAGGACGGTGTGGCCCTGGTGGACGCTGGCGACAAACGGATGCGCAATCGCGAGTTCCACATGCGCGTGGTCCTGCGCGACCGACAGCGCGTTGTGCGCCTGTCCCTGATTGGCGAAGGCGCCGACCTGGATCGCCCACTGGCCGGGGCCAGCCGGACCACCGCGACGCGCCGGGGCGGCCTCGGCGGCGTTGGCCGAGGCGATCAGCCGGAATCCATGATGCGGTGGGGCGGGTGGCGGGGCGACCAGTGCGTATTGCTGAACAGCCATGCCGCCGCCGCGGCGCGGTGGTTCAGGAAGCTGTGCGACCTCCACCACCGAGCGTTGCGGCAAATGGCCGCCTCGTCCGGGCTTGGCGCGTGCCAGCATCACCGGGCGGCTGTAGCGTTTGCCGGGCGGGATATCGATCGGCAGTTGGTTCATCGCGAGTTGATCCGCCGCCGACGGGTTGTTCGGAGAGACGCCGCGCAGGTTGGGGCCGATCATCGCGACATAACGGCGGGTTTCATCCGGCAGCGGCTTTACATTCGCCAGATAGTCGTCCAACCGAGCGGGGCCGGCGTTGTAGGCGGCGAGGAAGCCGGGTGAGCCGTAGATGTCGTACATCTCCCGCATATAAGCGACGCCGGCCATGATGTTGTCGTGCGGATCGAACGGGTCGTCGCCCAGATTGTAGCGGTCCCGCAGCTCGTCGTAGGTTTGCGGCATCACCTGCATCAGGCCCATCGCGCCGGCGCCGGAGGTGATCAGGTCGCCGTTCTGGTATTCCTTGCCGCCGGATTCGACCCGCATGAGCGAACGAATCCAGACCTCCGGTATGTCGTACTTGGTGGCGGCCTCCTGAATATAGGGGCCCCAGGGGTCTTCCGGCGGTCCGGGCGGGGTGTAGTTGTGTTTGGCGTGGGCGACGTAGCGCGCGGATTCCTGGATCGCATCCTGGTGAGGCGCCGTACCGCAGGCGGCCAATGCGGCCAGCAGAGCAATGGCGCTGGCGGCACGGAGACGGCCGAGGGTGACAAGTCGATCCGGTGTGGTCATACCTATGCGTCTCCGTGGCGCGCGACAAACAGGATTCGACACGGCAAACGATCGATTGCCGCTTATCCAATCACTCAGGAACGTGGCTTAAGGCATTAAACGACTTCCATCTTTCAAGCAAGTCATGTCGGCATTGTGGCAAATTGGCATAAATGCCCGGGTTTCAGGGTATTTGACCGCCTCCGGCGAATTTTACCGGTCAGAAAGTGAATGCCGGTGTTGATCGCGTGGCTGGGATCGCGTGGGGCAAACCGGCAGCACGCGTGTGTTGTGCCGTCCCCCCGAATGGGCTATGCGCCCCGCGATATGAGCAGCGCCGTGACCACGATCGCCCCCACTTCGGAACTGATCCTGCGGGCGGATACGACTTTTGCCGTGCGCAACCGGTGGGCGATGGCCGATATCGTCGGTGGCGCACGGCTATGGCGCCTGGCCTTGACGCTGGGCTGGCTGGATATCCGGCTGCGCTATCGCGGATCCATGCTGGGGCCGTTCTGGCTGACCATTTCCACCGGCGTGATGGTTGGGGCGCTGGGGGTGCTGTACTCGACGCTCTTCAAGATCAACGTGCGGGAGTACCTGCCATTCCTGGCGTTGTCCCAGGTGTTGTGGGGCTTCCTCGCCGCCCTGGTGTCGGAAGCCTGCGCGGCGTTTACCGAGGCGGAAGGCGTCATCCGATCGGTGCGCATGCCGTTCTTCGTATTTTCCATACGGACCCTGATCCGCAATGCCATCGCATTGGCCCACAACATCGTGGTGATCGTCGTGGTGTTCGCGATTTTCTCAATCTGGCCGCATTGGGAAGGGCTGATGGCGATACCGGGCCTGCTGGTATGGTGCGTGGACGCGTTGGCGCTGACCTTGCTGCTGGGCGGGTTCTGCGCCCGGTTCCGCGACATTCAGCCGATCGTGAACAGCGTGATGCAGATTGCGTTCTTCATGACCCCGGTGATCTGGAAGCCGGATCAACTCGGGCCCAAGCGCATCGAGGAACTGGCACTCAATCCGTTCTTCGACCTGCTGGAGATCGTGCGCGGCCCAATACTGAATAGCCCCATCGCCACCACCACCTGGGTGGGCGCGATTGGCTTCAGCCTGGTTCTTTGCGTGATATCCTGGGCATTCTTCGTCCGCGCGCGCGGACGTGTCACGTTCTGGGTCTGAATCATGACTGCCAAAGCCATTATCGAAGTGGATAACCTGTCGGTCCTGTTTCCGCTGTACCACGCGGGATCGCGCAGCCTGAAAAAGATGGTCGTGGCCGCGGCGTCCGGCCGGCTGGCGAAAGACCAGCAGCAGCGGGTCGTGGTACGCGCGCTGAGCGATATCAACCTGCGCCTGGAAAGCGGCGACCGGCTTGGCCTGGTCGGGTCCAACGGGGCGGGGAAAACCACGCTGCTGCGCGTATTGGCCGGCATCTATGAGCCGGTTATCGGCCGGCTGCGGGTGAAAGGCAGCCTGAACGCGCTGCTGGATCCCAATCTGGGGATGAACATGGAACTGACGGGGCGGGAGAATATCCTGCTGCGCGGGCTGTACAATGGGTTGCCGCGGTCGGCCCTGCCTCGGCTGGAGGAAGACGTCGCCGATTTCGCCGAACTGTCCGACTTTATCGATCTGCCGGTGCGGATCTACTCGGCCGGCATGGTGGTGCGGCTGGGCTTCGCCCTGGCGACCTCGATCAAGCCGCAGATCCTGCTGATGGACGAGTGGTTCCTGGCGGGCGACGCTGTGTTCCTGGACAAGGCGAAACATCGCCTGGAGGCGATGGTCCGCGGGGCGGATATCCTGGTGCTGTCCAGCCACCAGGCGGAGATCGTCAAAAGCTGGTGCAGCCGGGTGCTGTGGCTGGACCAGGGCAAAGTGGTCGCCGACGGGCCGCCCGACGACGTGCTGGGCCAATACCTGGGTTCGGGACCGGAACAGCCGCTGGCGGCACTCGCGTAGGTTAAGGCAAGGGCTCTGCCCTTGACCCGCAAAGGGCCATTGGCCCTTTGATCCCGTTCAAGGGGCCTCGCCTTCCTTACCGCAGCGCTGCCTCCACGGCTGTGGCGATGCTGAACAGGCGGGGGTCGCCCATGGTTTCGCCCATCAGCATCAGGCCGACCGGGGCGTCGCCGGTTCGGTGGCATGGCAGGGAGATGGCGCAGCGGTCGAAGAAGTTGCCCAGGGCGGTGTTGCGCAGGACCAGCATGTTGATGTTGTTGTAGGCACGTTCGTCATCCAGGTCGGCGATACGCGGGGCGACGATCGGTACGGTGGGCATCAGCACGCAATCATAGGGCGCGGTGGCGCGGTCGAAGCTGGCGAGCAGGCGGGTGCGGGCGTTCAGCACGTCGATGTAATCGGCCGCGCTCATGTGCTCGCCGCGGGCGATGCGGACGCGGATGCGGGGGTCGTAACCGGAGCCTCTTGTGGCCAGCAGATGGCGGTGCCAGGCGTAGGCTTCCGACGCGGCCAGGCCGCCTTTGCCGTTGACGGTGGGCAGTTCAGCGAAGTCGGCGAAGCGGGTTTTCTCGATGCGGGCGCCGGCGGCGGACAGGGTGGACAGGGCCTGGTCGAACGTGGCGGCAACAGTGTCGTCCATGTTGTCGAGGACCATGTTGTCGGGGACGGCAAAGCGCAGGCCGTTCAGGGGCAGTGGGACGGGTGTGGTTGGGGTTTGGCCGGCGAGGATAGCGTCGATGGCGGCGCAGCAGGCGACGCTGGGGGCCAGCGGACCGACCGAGTCCAGGGACGGCGCTAGGGGCAGGACTCCGGTGATGGGGATGCGGCGGGCGGTGGGTTTGTAGCCGGTGACGCCGCAGAAGGCGGCGGGGATGCGGCAGGATCCGCCGGTGTCTGTGCCTAGGCCGGCGGCGGCCATGCCGTCGGCGACCGCGACGCCAGTGCCTGACGAACTGCCGCCGGGGATGCGCTTCGAGGCTCGATCCCAGGGGCTGGTGGGGGTGCCGTAGTGCGGGTTGATGCCCAGGCCGGAGAACGCGAACTCCGTCATGTTGACGCGGCCGACGGGGATGAAACCGGCGGCCAACATGCGGGCGACGACGGGGGCGTTGGCTTGTGCGACCGGGGCGTCGGCGAGGATCGCTGAGCCGGCGGGGGTGGGCTCGCCGGCGATGTCGAACAGGTCTTTCAGGGCGATGGGGATGCCGGCGTATTGGGTCGGGGCGCGGCCATGGGCGCGCAGTTGGTCGGCGGCGTCGGCCATGGTTCGGGCCTGGTCGGCGTGGATTTTGATGAAGGTTCTGCGGCCCTCGCCGTTGGGATCAGTGATTTTGGCCAGCGATTCCTCGATGAGGGTTCGGCTGGTGGTGGTTCCCCGCTCCAGGGCCTGGGCGAGTTCGTCGATCCTGCGCATGATGCCTCCCGCTGCGAATCAGAGGAGCATGCCATGACTGACACGCCTGCCAAACCCATCGTGTTAACTGGAGCCTCCGGCGCGCTGGGCCGCGTCCTGGTGAAATCGCTGGGGGCGCTGGGCTGGCGGCTGGTGCTGACCGATATCGCGCCGTTTCCGGATGCTGTGCCAGCGGGGTCTACGTTTACGAAGGCCGATTTGTCGGACGGAGTGGCGATCCTGCGCCTGGCGGAAGGCTGCGGGGCGATCATCCATCTGGGCGGGGTGTCGGTGGAGCGGCCGTTCGAAGAGGTCATCGGGCCGAATATCCGCGGGCTGTATCACATCTACGAAGCCGCTCGGCGGGAGAGGGCGCGGGTGATCTTCGCGTCGTCGAATCACTCGATCGGGTTTCATGAGCGGACGGAGAGTTTGCCGGCGGATACTCAGTTTTTGCCGGATGGGTATTACGGGCTGTCGAAGGCGTACGGCGAGCTGATGGGGCGGATGTACTGGTTCAAGCATGGGGTGGAGAGCGTGAACGTGCGCATCGGGTCGGCAACGGCCGAACCGGTGAATGCCCGGATGCTGGCGTCTTGGATGTCGTATCCGGATTTCTCGCGGCTGATGGAGCGGTGCGTGGTGACGCCCGCCGTTGGGCATGCGGTGATCTGGGGGGCGTCGGCGAATGCCCGGATGACGTGGTGGCGGGACGATGCGCGGGCGAAGCTGGGTTGGGTGCCGGTGGACAGCGCTGATCCGTTCGCCGGGCAGTTGGCCGGCGCGGTCAGCGGCGATCCGGTGGAGGAACAATATATGGGCGGGGCGTATTGCCGGATCGACTACACGCGCGGCGAGATGGCACCGGCCGGGTTGTTTGGAGGCAGCGATGACTGACGGCGTTCTGTATATCGGCAACAAACGGTATTCGTCGTGGTCGATGCGCGGCTGGCTGGCGGTTCGGCTGGCCGAACTGGACGTGGATGTGCGGTTGATCCCGTTCGAACGGCCTGGGCCGACAAAGGCGATCGCGGCATTGTCGCCGAACGGGCTGGTGCCGTTTCTGGAGCATAACGGTGCTCGTGTGTGGGAATCGATGGCGGTCTGCGATTACTGCGCGGAGGTCGCTCCAGGCTTGTGGCCGGCGGATCGGGTGGCTCGGGCACATGCTCGTTCGATCTCGGCGGAGATGCATGCGGGGTTCCGGGAATTGCGCATGGCGATGTGGATGAACTTGGGGCGGGATTTTTCCGGGCTGGGACGAACGCCGGGGGCGTTGGCGGATATTGCTCGTGTGGAGGCGCTGTGGGCGGAGACGCGGGCGCGGTTTGGGGGGGGCGGACCGTTCCTGTTCGGGGCGTCGTTCGGGGCGGCGGATGCGATGTATGCGCCGGTGGTGGCCAGGTTTCTGAGCTGGAAGCCGGAGGTTTCGGCAGAGACGTCGGCTTACTGTTCGGCTGTGCGGGCGCATCCTTTGGTGGCGGAATGGTATGACGACGCGGCGGCGGAGCCGGCTGAGTGGCTGGTGGAGGACTATGAGCGGGCGCCTGCGGGCTGATGCCTCCGAGGGGTCAACAGCCAGTAGGGGATGAGGCTGTCGCGGCGATTTGCGCCGTGATCAGTCGCATCCCCAAGGGGTGGGTGGCCACGTATGGCCAAGTGGCGGCGATGGCCGGGTTGCCGCGGCGCGCCAGGCTGGTCGGGCGTGTGCTTCAGGAGTTGGACCCAGCCATCAAAATCCCCTGGCATCGCGTGGTCAACGCGAAGGGCGAGGTGTCGTTCAGCCTGTCCCGCAATGGGGGTGATACCTTGCAGCAGCGGCTGTTGAAGGCGGAAGGCATCGAGTTCGATGACAAGAACCGGTTCAATTTGGAGCGGTTCCGGTGGTTGGATTAGGGGCCGGCCGGGATGCGACCTTTGCGGCCGCGCCTTCCGCCACCTGACGATCGAACTGGGCTTTGAAGTCCGCGATACCCAGCATCTGCACGCGCTGCATGTCGCTGTCGAGAAATTCGTAGAGGTCGCCGGTGACGTTCCGGTTGCTGAAGAAGACAATGGCCTCCTGATCGCCGGCGCCTTCTGTGTGCGGCTCGCCGTTTGCGGTGCCCTGGACGTAGCTTCCCGTTGGGCGGACTTCCTTGAAGTCACCGTTGGGGCGGTGGAAACGCAGTTCCCCCTGCAAGACGAACGTGATGTAGGGCGAATGATGTCGATGCAGCATGGCCTGCTTGTTCGGGGCAAATTTGAATATGACGTCCACGATACGGTTTGTTTCATCGACGGCGTAGACGTGGAACGCGACGTGTTCCAGCCAGTCGAGTGTGTACCAGGTGATGTTGCTGTCGTTGAACCCGTGCATCTTACCCTCCATCGGTTATGACTTGTTTAACAGACGGCTTTTGATCAAGTCGGCTGCGCCGCGATACCATGAATAGTTGGCGCCCATCCGTAGGCCGCTTTGCGCGGCGAAGGCCAGAGTGCCGGTGTGCGCGTCGTAGATCTGGAGCCGGACCACGTATTCCATGCGGCTGATCCGCGACACGACGCCAAGAAACGATTGGTCGGCGCCGAGTTGCCGAGCGATGGGGGCCTCGCAGCCGTTGCAGTCCCGTAGGGATCGATCTTGCACGGCTTTGCCGTCCGCCTGGCTCAGCGATTGGGCTGTTTTGTCCGCACCGGATGTATCGACGAGGTCGTAACGCCCGGATTGTTTGATGAGTTGCCGAACTTCCCCGGTTGCTTTGTTCAGTTGGGTGAGGTCGTCGGCGGGATCGCCTGCGACTCCCGCGCCGGCGCTGAAATCAGTGAACTCGAAGTCAAACACAGCGATCTTGATCGGGGCTGGGTCCGCTTTGGCGGACAACCCCGCGAGGATGCTGACGAGCAGGACGGGGAGCAATGCTCGTTTGTTTTTGAAGCGGCGCATGTGCCGGTCCTTGGGGAAGTGGCGGCCGAACACTGGATGATGCTGTCCGGTGGCGTAAACGGATCGGCACCCGGCAATGACCGGGCAATTTGCCCGATTTTCGGGGGTTCGCTTTCCATCCCCTGGTTCCGTCCCTACGATCATTGCCGCCCATGCGAAGGAATTCGCCCATGTGGATATTGCCGATCGACCTCAAACTTCGGCTTGGCCTGCGTGTCAGTGCCTTGGCGGCGTTGTGTTTTGTCGCTGCTCTGGCCTTCACCCTGTTCGAGACACACCGGGAGGCGCGACTGCAGGTGGATCGCATCGCGCGGACGGTCGCGTCGGCGGTGACGTTGCAGCAGGAGCAGACGCGCTGGATCAAAGGGGCGGTCGACGTGTCTTCCGGCCTCGAGGCGGCCGCGGCTGTGGTGATGGAACCGGGTTTGTGCATTTCCTATCGGTCGCCGAACGGCGAGACCCGGGAGCAACTGTGCAGTGGTTCTAATCCCGAGCAGAGTGGGGTGCCGGGGGTTTTTGCTGCTGTTTACTCGGGTATTTTCGATACGGATGTCCAATCGGTTCGGCCGGTGAGTCTTGCGGGCGCGCATTTGGGCGATGCGGTGGCGTCGATCACGCCGCAACGGCTGATCGGGCGAAGCTGGGACCAAACGAGCCATCTGGCGGTCGTCATGGCCACGGCGCTGCTTGCGCTGTGCGGATTCGTCTATTTGGCACTTGCGACGGCGTTACGACCGACGCGGGTTATCCGAACCGGACTGGAGCGCCTGGCAGCGGGCGATCTGTCGGCGCGGCTGCCGCCGTTCGATCTCGCAGAGCTTTCGGCCGTCGGGCATGTGTTCAACCAGCTTGCCGGCAGCCTTGAGGTGACGGTGGCGGAACGCAGTGCGCTGACGCGGCAACTGATCGCGGTGCAGGACGAGGAGCGTCGACGCCTCGCTCGGGAATTACATGACGAGTTTGGGCAATGTCTTGCGGCGATCGGCGCGGTTGCGGCATCGGCGGGACAGGTGGCGCAGGTGAGTTGCCCGGTTCTTGTGCCCGATTGCGGGAGCATCGGGCGGACGGCGGCGCATATGATGGAGGCGCTGCGCAACGCGCTGCTGCGATTGCGGCCGCCGGATGTCGGTGAGTTGGGTTTGGTTGCGAGCCTCGAGAGTCTTGTCTCGGGGTGGAACAGTGCCGGCGGCGGCCGGACGACGTTCCGTATCGAGTTGGACGGGGTCTTCGACGGGTTGCCGGAGGATTTCGCGGCGAATCTGTACAGGATCGCGCAGGAGGCTATTACCAATGCGGCGAAGCATGCGGAGGCTTCGTCCGTGGTGCTTCGGCTGCGCATGCAGGACGCCGATATCGAACTTTTTGTTGCGGATAATGGCAAAGCTGGCAACGGGGTTGCTGTTAAATCGGGGATGGGGCTGCTGGGGATGCGTGAGCGTGTCGCCGCGTTGGGCGGCAGCATTCGTTTCGATGCCCCCGGCCCCGGCGGTCTTCAGGTCCGAGCGGTCATTCCGGTACCGGTAGGTGAAACGAGGGTTGCCGCGTGAACGGCGATGCAACGATCATGTTGGTGGACGATCATATTATCGTTCGCGAAGGGTATCGGTCGTTGCTGCGGCGGCAGCCGGGTTTCGCAGTCGTTGCGGAGGCGAGCGACGGTTCGGAGGCCTATCGGCGGTACAAGGCGTTGCAGCCTGATCTGGTCATCATGGATCTGACCATGCCGGGGCTGGGTGGGATCGAGGCCATCAGGCGGATACGGCAATGGGATGGCCGGGCGCGGATCCTTGTGTTCACCATGCACCAGAGTGCTGCCTATGCGGTGCAGGCGATCCGAGCGGGGGCGAAGGGTTATGTAACCAAGAGCAGCGCGCCGGATGCGTTGGTGATGGCGGCTCGGGATGTGCTGGCGGGCAAGGTCGCGCTAAGTCCTGATATCGATCATGAGCTCGCGTTGAGCCGTATTGCCGATACGCCTGTTGCGACGGACGTGCTGGCGCCTCGGGAATTCGAGATCCTGCGCATGCTGCTGGCGGAACAAACGACAGAGGAAATCGCGAATATCCTGCATATCAGTCCGAAGACGGTGGCAAACACGCATTACCTTATCAAGAGCAAGCTTGGGGTTGTTTCGGATATCGAGCTTGTGCTGGTGGCGCTTCGGCAGGGGCTGTTGGGTGGGGTCGGCGGTGTGTAGGGCTTTGCTGGTCAGGTTACGGCATCCACGACCCGCACTCGGCCACGCGCGTCGGTCTTCGCATGTCCTCGGACCACGATATCCACGTCCTGCCCCAGCGCCGTCAGGCACCGCAGCAAGCGGTCGCTGGAAAATCCGGTCAGCCGCCCATTCATCAGTGCCGACACCTTGGGCTGGTCGAGTCCCATCAATGTGGCCGCCCGCGCCTGGGTCAGCTTCCGCCGCCCGACCGTCGTTCGGATGTGAGAGGCGAGTTGCGCTTTCGCGAGTTCTTCCTCCGGGTCCGCGACGCCGAGGTCGGCGAATACGTTTTCTGAACCGGGGGTTACCGTGATGTCGTGATCAGCCATCGTCCGTAATCCTCCCTCGCCTGTCGTAGGCGTTGTTCGATCAACGCGATTACATGACGGGGTGTTGCGATGCCGCTTTTCGATTTCTTCTGAAAGGCATGCAGCACATAGACGACACCGCTGAATCGCACAGTATAAACGGCCCGATAGGTATCTCCGTCGTAGTCATCCACAACCTCCAGCACGCCAGCGCCGCCGAAACCCAGGAGCGGCTTGGCCCACGCTGCTTTCCCACCGAGTTGCGCATCCCATAAGGCACCGCCGACCCGCAAACGCACCGGTTCTGGGAAATCGCGCACATCCTCCCGGCTGGATCCAATCCAACGAACCGGCTTTGGGGTGCCATCCATGGCTGGATATTCAACCCATGCCATATATGGCATATAACCGAGTCGAAGGCCAGGGGTGACGGGAGACGGACGGGTGATTTCGGCAGGGGCACATCATCCCCAATCAGATAGAACCGAACTGTTAATCGAACGCTAACGGTTTCCCGAATGGCAACGTGATGCTCCAGCCGAACAATCGGCTTAGACGGTTTGTCCCCCTGCCCTGCCCGCCCGGCGCGTCTGGTCCAGGCCCAGCAGCACGACGAACAGCGCGGCGCACAGGCCGGGGGCGCCGAGGGCGAGGTAGATGGTGTCGATGGTCCAGTGTTGGCCGACCAGCATGGCGACCACCAGCGGGCCGGTGAAGGATCCGAAGCGGCCGGCGGTGGTGGCCCAGCCTACGCCGGAGGAGCGGATGGCGGTCGGGTAGAACACCGCGGCCAGCGCGATCAGGCCGGAACTGCCGGCGCCCAGCAGGAAGCCGCCCAGGCCTTGCAGCAAGGTCACCAGGCCGAAGGATGGGGCAGCGTAGCCGACGGCGCCGAACGCCAGTGCGCTGAGGGCCAGCAGGATCGTGAGCACTCGGTACGGGCCGGACACGGCGATCACCCAGCCGACGATCAACGTGCCGATCACGCTGCCGCCGTTGTAGGCCGCCATGACGATGCCGGGCTGGCCGGCGCCCAGGCCGGCGGCGTTCAGCAGTGTCGGGCTCCACGCGGAATTCGTCACAAGCATCAGGAAAGCCATGAAATAGGGCACCCATAGCAGCAGCGTGCCGGTGGCTCGGCCGCCGGTGAACAGGTGGCGCACGGGAAGGCCGGGTAGTCGTTCTTCATCCAGGACGAAGGTGTTGGTCGTTTCGGTGACGGCTTGCGGGCTGATTTGGCGGATGATGCGGCGGATGGCCTCGGGTGGGGCGTTGCTGGTGACGAGGAAGCCTAGGGATTCCGGTAGGGCGACGGTCAGGGCGGCGGTCACGGCGAGGGGGGCGAGGCCGCCGATGTAGAACAGGGATTGCCAGCCGGCGGTGGGGATCAGGACGGAGGCGAGAAGGCCGCCGACGACGCCGCCGAAGGGGAAGCCGGCCCACAGCACGGTGACCAGCAGGGTGCGCAGGCGGTGGGGGACGTATTCGGAGGCCATGCTGATGAAGCTGGGCATGGCGCCGCCTAGGCCTACTCCGGCGAAGAAACGAATGGTCAGGAGGGCGCTGAAGGTGGTGGCGAGGGCGGTGGCGATGGTGAAGAGGCCGAAGATCAGGGTGCTGGCGACCAGGATGCGCTTGCGGCCGAGGCGGTCGGCCATTGGACCGAGGATGAAGGCTCCGAGCATGAGGCCGAGAAGGGCGGCGCTGAAGACGGCGCCGAAGGCTCGGGAGGCGACGTGGAGGACGCGGGCGATGGAGGGGGCGGCCAGGCCGATCATCTGGAGGTCCATGCCGTCGAGCAGGGCGACCAGGCCGCAGAGGATGAGGACGCGGATTTGCAGGGGGCTGAGCGGGTGGTCGTCGATCAGGCGAGTGACGTTGACTCGGTCGGGCTGTTCCATTGGTTGTTTCCTTGACAGCTTGTCCTGCCAAGCAGGTTCGGGGGCGTAATGTCAAGGTGGTGGACGGTGGGGCACCTGGCCGTCGTTATGGGTGCCTTCGCTTGGACACACCGAAGGCGTGGATGCTGACCTTCGTCAGCATGACGAGGGGTTGGGGCGGAGGGAGTGAGCGGCGACCGAACGGGCTAGACGGCTTCGTCCAGGTCCTCGCCCCACATTTTTTCCAGGGCGTACATCGTGCGGGCGTCCGGCTTGAACAGGTGGATGACGATGTCGCCGGCGTCGATCAGGACCCAGTCGGAGCCGCCCATGCCCTCGATCTGGACGCGTTTCAGGCCGGCTTCCTTCAGTTTTTCGCTAAGATGCTGGGCCATCGCGGTGATCTGGCGGTCGGCGAGGCCGGAGGCGATCACCATGCGGTCGCAGAACATCGCCTTGCCGGCGAGGTCCATGGTGACGATGTTCTCGGCCTTGTCGTCGTCCAGGCTGGTGACGATGATCTTTTGCAGGCGGTCCAGTTCCGACGCCTCGGTTTTCGGCTTCTTCGCGCGTGTGCCGGCGGCGGCTTTTTTGGGGCCGGCGGCGATCGTCTTCTTGCGGGGGCTGCCCGGGACGACGCCAGCCTCCGGCAGTTTCGGCTTGACGGCGCTTTTGCGCGGCGCCGGTTTGTGCCGCGCGGGGGAGGACGAAACGGTGGGCGTCTTGGTTATGACACAGGTCCTTTGGCGGCTTGTCTGATCGCGGTGGCGGACACGACGGTTTGCCGGGTCGGCAGGAAGACCCAGCCCGGTTCGGCTCCCGGCAGCACAGGGGCTTCCCTGGCCGGCCGGCGGCTTGCCCGTAGCCGATACGCGGCCTGTCCCGCAAGCGCGCGATGCGTATAGCTGGGGCGAGGCAGTACCACGAAGGGCAGATGCCGCACGATATCGGTCCAGCGCCGCCAGCGCGGAAGCTGCTCCAGGATGTCGGCACCCATGATCCAGACGAACCGCACGTTGGGGAAGCGGTGTGTCAATTGGCGTAGCGTATCAACGGTGTAGCGGGTGCGGAATACCGCCTCGATCCCGCTGGCGAGCATGCGGCGCCCGTCGGCGAGGCGGGCGGCGCCGGCCAGGCGGTCGGCGAAGGGGGCCATGCCGTGGGTGGGCTTCAGGGGGTTGCCGGGGGACACCAGCAGCCAGACCTGGTTCAGCCGCAGCCGGCGCATCGCCAGTTCGGCGACGTGGCGATGGCCGGCATGTGCGGGATTGAACGATCCGCCCAGCAGGCCGACGCGCGTCCGGCGCCGGTCGCCGAAGCGGGGGATCGGGTCGTTCACCGCTTACGGCCCGAGCACGCACTGGAAGGCGTGGATGGCGGGCCTTCGCCAGCCATGACGATGGGAGGCCGACGCCCTGTGTTGCCGGTTCGATTATTCCACATCGGGCCCTTAGGGGCGCACCTGACCTGTGCCGAGGACGAGGTAGCGGTACGTCGTCAACTGCTCCAACCCCACCGGGCCGCGGGCGTGGATGTGGCCGGTGGCGATGCCGATCTCGGCGCCGAAGCCGAATTCGCCGCCGTCGCAGAACTGGGTGGAGGCGTTCCAGAGGGCGACGGCGCTGTCCACGCCACGCAGGAAGGCGTGGGCGGCGGCGGCGTCTTCGGTGACGATGGCGTCGGTGTGCTCGCTGCCGTGGGCGGCGATGTGGGCCAGGGCGGAGTCAACGCCGTCGACGACGGCGACGGACAGGATGGAGTCCAGCCATTCGGTGTCGAAGTCGGCCGCATTCGCCGCCGGCAGAGAGGGGACGATGTCGCGGGCGGCAGCGTCGGCTCGGAAGTCGCAGCCTTGGGCGCGCAGGTCTTCGATTAGTAGCGGCAGCAGCGACGGGGCGATGGTGCGGTCGATCAGCAGGGTCTCGGTGGCGCCGCAGACGCCGGTGCGGCGCATCTTGGCGTTGGCGAGGATCTTGCGGGCCATGGCGGGGTCGGCGGCGGCGTGGATGTAGGTGTGGTTCAGGCCCTCGGCGTGGGCGAGAACGGGCACGCGGGCCTCGCGCTGGACGCGTTCGACCAGGGATTTGCCGCCGCGGGGGATGATCAGGTCCAGCAGCCCTGCCCCGGCCAGCATGGCGGCGACATAGGACCGGTCGGCATTGGGGGCGACCTGGATGCAGGCTTCCGGCAGGCCGGACGCGGCGAGGCCCCGGCGTAGGGCCACGTTGATCGCCTGGGCGCTATGCTGGCTGTCGGACCCGCCGCGCAGGATCACCGCGTTGCCGGATTTCAGGCACAACGCGGAGGCGTCGGCGCCGACATTGGGACGGCTTTCGTAGATCATGCCGATCACGCCGATCGGCTGGGCGATGCGCTGGATACGCAGGCCGTTCGGGCGGGTCCACTCGCTGAGCGTGTGGTTCAGCGGGTCCGGCAGTTCGGCGACGTCCTCCAGGCCGCGGGCCATGGCCTCGACACGGGCTTCGGTCAGGGTCAGGCGGTCGAGGAAGGCGGCGGTGCCCTTGTAGGCCGCGACGTCGGTGTGGTTGGCGGCCAGGATGTCGCGCATGCCGTCGCGCAGGGCGTCGGCCATCGTGGCCAGCGCGCCGTTGCGGGTGGCCGCGCTGCTGCGCGCCAGGACGCGGCTGGCGGTTCGGGCGGCCCGCGCGGCGGCCTTCAGGTGTTCGGTGGCTTCCATCGTGGCAATGTGCCCAAGAAACAGTCGGGTTTCCAGTGCGGTATGCCACGTTTACGTTGACCCGGCCATGTCCTGTGTGCTGGCCTGTCGGCAAAACAGGGAGGCTGACAATGAACGCACCCGTTTCCGTCGATGCCTACAGCTTGCCGTTGGAGCGCTTCGACGTCTCCGATCCTCGGTTGTACCAGGATGATACGTGGCATCCCTACTTCGAACGGCTGCGGCGGGAAGACCCGATCCATTATGTGCCGGACAGTCCTTACGGGCCGTATTGGGCGGTGTCGAAATACAAGGACATCATGCACTGCGAGGTGAACCACGCGGTGTTCTCCAACGAGATCGGCGGCATTCAGATCGAGGACCAGCCGAAGGATATGGCTCGTCCCAGCTTCATCCGGATGGACCCGCCTCGGCATGACGACCAGCGC
>NZ_LMUJ01000082.1:54868-58830 GCF_009765975.1 Acidisphaera sp. S103
CCGCGAGCGGACGCGGATGGTGCTGGACGCGCTGCCTCGGGGCCAGGTGTTCGACTGGGTGGACGAGGTGTCGATCAAGCTGACGACGATGATGCTGGCGACGCTGTTCGACTTCCCGTTCGAGGAGCGGTCGAAACTGACGTACTGGTCCGACGTGGCGATCTGCAACGTGAACGCGCCGGATGCGCCGGTGCATTCGGAGGCGGAGCGGTTCGCCGAACTGAAGATTATGGCTGAGTATATCGGCCGGCTGTTTGTTGAACGGCGGGGGCAGCCGCCGAAGTTCGATCTGTTGTCGATGCTGGCGCATGGGGCGTCCACCCGCGACATGCCGCTGACCGAGTTCATGGGCAACCTGGCGCTGCTGATCGTCGGCGGGAATGACACGACACGGAATTCCATGAGCGGCGGGTTGTTGGCGTTGAACCAGTTCCCTGGGGAGTACGACAAGTTGCAGACGAATCCGGGGCTGGTGGACAGCGCGGTGTCGGAGATCATCCGCTGGCAGACGCCGGTGATCCATATGCGGCGGACGGCGGCGCAGGACACCTCGATCGGGGGGAAGCAGATCAAGGCCGGGGACAAAGTGGTGATGTGGTATATCTCCGGCAATCGCGATCCGGAGGCGATTGAGGAGCCGGACCGGTTCATCATCGACCGGGCCAGGCCCCGGCAGCATCTGTCGTTCGGGTTTGGGATCCATCGGTGCGTGGGCAACCGGCTAGCGGAGCTGCAACTGAAGATATTGTGGCAGGAAATTTTGGTGCGGTTCCCGAAGATCGAGGTGGTGGGGGATGCGCGGCGGGTTTACTCGAATTTTATTCGGGGAATTCGGTCGTTGCCGGTACGGATTCCGGCCTGACCGGTCCGGCAGTAGCGGCCGGCCGGTTTTTCATTGAAGTTGCAGTCACGGCGGTGGTTTACTGTCGCTAAGGCGGCTTTTGACCGTTGATCCGATGGGACGTGCCCGGCACGCTATACGATATGTCGGTATATGGTTTGCTGGTTACCCCCGTGAAACAGCTATTCGATGCCGCCGCGCGCAGCGGGTTCGGCAAGACCGTGCTGAAGATCGACAGCGACGCGATCAACGACGAACGGTTTTGGGACCAGTTGTCGCAGGTGCGTAAGGTCAAGCGCCTGCTGTTCCAGGAGAGCGTGGCGTTCAAGGCCGAAGATCTGCCGAATATCGGTCTCGAAAAATTGGAGGCGATTTCATTTCACGTCTACGGCAGAACCCCGACAGCCGAAGAATGGACGTTGCTGGACGCCAAGCAGAGCGTGATATCGGGCTACCTCGATGGACGGTTGCGCTGGAAACTGAAAATGTCGCGTCTGCGGCTGTATTTCACGACCGTGCCCGTCGTTTTTCTGGTCACCGCCGTGTTCGCCTTGGCCGGCGGCATCGTGCGCGCCATGTTCTTCGACAACGCGCCCTCTGGTGGCGCAACGCCCCAGGGCGCTTATCTGTATTCGGCCTCGGTCATTCTCTGGACCCTTGCTCTCGGCGGGCTTGGCGCGTGCGCGTTCCTCGGCACCACGATGATCAGCGAGAATGCCCGCATGAACGGGCTGTTGCCGGCGGGCGACGGCAGCGCGAAATCGCCCGAAACCGATTTCGATCTGACGGATCGGGACCTGATCTGGACCCGCATCGTCGTCGGTATACTGTTCGCTTTCCTGCTAGGTATTCCGCTTTCGGCGGGGTCGTTGAAGTTCGTCGTCGCGCAGATAGCGACCGGCGACATAACGACGGTCAGGGTCAATGCCGATCTGGTGCAGACCATGGCGCTGACACTGCTGCCGTTCGTGATCGGTTTCAGCACCACGCTGGTATTGGGCGTGATGGACCGGTTCGTGACGGCTATTCGCACCGTCTTTGGTATGACCGGGAAGTAGCGCGGCCCAGTAGCGGCGGGCGGCCGAGCGGGGTAAAGGTCGGGCGGAGAGGAATTGCCCCATGCCCGATACCGCACTGCCCGCCACCCCCCTGTTGGATGCCATTCGCGCCATTGTCGGCGATCGGGGGCTGCTGACCGAAAGCAGCGATACCGCGCCGTATTCCGAGGATTGGCGCCGGCTGTACCAGGGCCGCACCAGCGCGGTGGTGCGGCCGGGGACGACGGAGGAACTCGCGGCGGTGGTGCGGTTGTGCGCGGCGGCCGGGACGGCGATCGTGCCGCAGGGCGGCAATACATCGATGGTGGGCGGGGCGGTGCCGAATGAGGATGGGTCGGAGTTGGTCCTGTCCACGGCTCGTTTGAACCGCGTTCGCGAGATCGATACCGCGGACATGACGCTGACGATCGAGGCGGGGGTGACGCTGAAGGCGGCGCAATTGGCAGCGGCGGATAGGGGATGTTTGCTGCCACTGTCGATCTCGTCCGAGGGGACGGCGCAGATCGGCGGCGTGCTGGCGGTGAATGCCGGCGGTAACAACACGGTGCGTTACGGCAACGCCCGCGACCTGGTGCTGGGGCTGGAGGTGGTGCTGCCGGACGGGTCGGTCTGGAACGGGCTGCGGCGGCTGCGCAAGGACAATACCGGGTATTGCCTGCGGCAGTTGTTCGTGGGGTCGGAGGGGACGCTGGGGATTATTACGGCGGCGGTGCTGAAACTGGTGCCTCAGCCGAAGGAAATCGCGGTGGCGCTGTGCGGGGTGGAAAACCCCGAGGCGGCGCTGGCGCTGTTTTCGCGGTTCCAGGCGCATGATGCGGCTTCGATCAGCGCGTTCGAGCTGATGTCGGGGCTGGGGATGTCGTTCGTGCTGAAGCATATACCGGGTGCGGTGCTACCGCTGGAGGCGCCGGCGCCGTTCTATGTGCTGGTGGAACTGGCGTCGCCTCGGCCGGATGCGGGGTTGCGCGGAATGTTGGAGTCGGTGCTCGAACAGGCGCTGACCGAGGGCACCGTGCTCGATGCGGCGATCGCGGAATCGGACGCGCAGCGGGCGGCGATCTGGAAGCTGCGGGAGGAACATTCCGAAGCGCAGAAGCGCGAGGGCGCCAGCGTCAAGAACGATGTTTCGGTGCCGGTCTCGAAGGTGCCGGCGTTCATCGGTAAGGCCACGGCGGCGTGCGAGGCGCTGCTGCCGGGGGTGCGGGTGGTGCCGTTCGGGCACATGGGGGACGGCAATATTCATTTCAACCTCGAGCAGCCGGTCGGTTCGGATGCGGCTTGGTTCCTCGGGCAGGATCATGCCATCATGGACGCGGTGAATGACGTTGTGCGGGAGTACGACGGCAGTTTCTCGGCGGAGCACGGGATCGGGAAGTTGAAGCCTTATATGATGCCGGATTGGCGGGGTGGGGCGGAACTGGCGCTGATGCAGCGGATCAAGGCGGCGATCGATCCGGCTGGGATCATGAACCCGGGGAAAGTACTGCCGTAGGGGGACGTTTCGGCGTCGGTCGCGGGAAAGGCGTGGATGGCGGGCCTTCGCCCGCCATGACGATGATGGGCCAGCGGGTCACGCGAATGATGGGCCAGCGGGTCACGCGGATGATGGGCCACCGGGTCACGCGGATGATGGGCCAGCGGGTCACGCGGATGATGGGAGAAGTTGGAGACGTGACGGCGCCTCGTCCGCTTGAGAGCGACCTGTATGCGCCGGTGAAACGGCATCTGGAGGCCGTGGGGTATGTCGTCCGCGGCGAGGTCGGGCGATGCGACGTCGTCGGGGTCCTCGATGACACCATCGTCGCGGTCGAACTGAAGCTGTCGTTTGGGCTGGCGGTGCTGTACCAGGCGTTGCGTCGGCTGCCGGCGGTGGACCTGGTCTACGTCGCGGTCGCGGTGCCCGAGGGCCGGGTCGCTCGGCGTAATTGGGATGCCCAAGCGGCGGATGCGACGCGGCTTTGCCGGCGGTTGGGCGTGGGATTGCTCTCGGTGCGCAGCGGCAACGTCGTCGTGCATGCCGATCCCGAACCTTACCAACCTCGCAGGCAGCCGAAGCAGCGTCA
>NZ_LMUJ01000083.1:0-61956 GCF_009765975.1 Acidisphaera sp. S103
GCCAGCGAATCGCAACCTGCGAGACCGGTCAACGTCTACAAAGACTTAACCCTTACCAGATTTGATTCCGATACCGTTTCCGGTCAGGCTCTTAGGAAAAACGCTGCAACAGAACCTGCCGATCCATACACCACCGCCCCTGTGAGATAAATCACAGCGACGGTCGATTAGGTTTGTTAAATTCTGATCGGTGACTGGGAAGGTCAGCACTGAAGCGTCGGCGTCATAGACCAACCGGCCTACCAGACCAACTCAGTTCACCTTGCTACCGAACTCCATCATGAAAGGAACGACCATGAAGACGATTTCCATCACCAAGATGCAGCAGATCAAAACCACGCGCGTGCCGATCACCGTCATTGCTCATTACTGCCTCGTCGCACTGGCCTAACCAAATCGGCTTCCGTGCCAAGGGAAACCATGGCGCGGAAGCCGTTGCTTTCTTTAGTCTGAGTTATCGACCCGCGCTGATACTCGAATATGACCGCGCGAAGTACGGCGAGAGCGTCACGGGTTGCAATCCTCCGAACAACCGGAGCCTATCGATGCAAACGGACGAATCCTCCACGATCGCGGCGCCTGACAGGCGATGTACTGTCATCCCACTGTCGATCCAGAAAGAAAGAGATCTCTACATCGTTGGAAATGCCGACCTGGGGGACTTCTACCAATTTCCTGAACAGGGGTTGAATATCCTGACGATGCTTCAGGCCGGCAATACACCGGCCGAGATCAAATCTCAGCTTTTCGGTGATGCCGCCGACGCGGTCGATGTTCACGGCTTTGTCGATCAACTGATGGACATTGGATTCATATATCAGGAAGGCCCACACCAAACCACACCGTCTCGGTTGGAAGCTTCCGCACAAGCTGTGGGCAGGACTTTCAATGTCGCCCCTGAGTTTGCCAAGGCGGTATTTTCACTGCCTGTACTGGCCTGTTACTTGGCGATCGTCCTATATGCATTCGCAGATGCCGCGGCAAATCCAGCCCTGCGCATCAACCCCACCGCACTATACACCGACTCGTACAGAACCCTGCTTCTCGTCATCGTGCTAGGTCTGTCACTGATACAGACAGTTGCCCACGAACTGGGCCATATGCTTGCCGCCGCAAGGCAAGGGATCAAATCCCGCTACGGCATTGGCACCCGTATGTGGACAATTGTCGCGGAGTCAGACCTGACCGGGATCCTGGCGCTACCGAAATCGCAGCGCTACCTGCCGATGCTGTCAGGACTGCTTGTCGATATTCTTTGCCTTTCGCTGTTCACCATCCTTCTCGATGTCCTCCTGCGGTCCGGTGCCAATCCATTCGTGGTTCAGGTGGTTCAGGTCATGGTGCTGGAGACGGTGATCTCCATGGGCTGGCAGTTCAACGTGTTCGTCAAGACGGATATCTACTTCGTCCTTTGCAATTACTTCAGTTACCCCGACCTGGATCTGGATACCCGCGCCTACCTCCGTCATCTCCTCCATCGTGCTACCTTCGGCAGATTTGGTCACGCGGGCCCACCACGAATATTCAACAATCCGGCCATATTGCGGACTTTCTCTTTGGTCTGGGCATTTGGCAGGGTCCTATCAATGATCGTTCTCTTCGTCGTGTTCCTGCCCACGATGTGGCGATATCTCGAATCCGCGATCCAGATGCTGAACGAGCGAACAGCCTCCGTGTGGGTCGCCTGTGACACGATCGTTTATGTCTCGATCCTTCTCTCCATGCTGGGCGCCGGGATGTACATGTGGCTCAAACCTCAATGGCAGAACAGGGAAACTCCATGACCACTCCACACGACACAGCCATGTCTCTGTCGGCCGGACAGACTGGCAACATGTTCCAGCTGCTGCCGCTCGCCCATGCCGATTCCCAATGGGAGCCCGCGGAGCGGGTCTTCCAGATCGATGCCGATTTCGGGACTGGCGGGACCTGGGCAGGGATCAGCGATCTGATCGAGGCAGCCTATCTCGATCTGCTGGAGATCGGTGAAACGGCGACCATCACGCGGCATGACTACGAACTATACATGGCACTGCCGCACTTTCGTGATCGTATTTATCCCAGGTATTTCTGCCTGACGGATACGGCGACGGGTATCGAGCGGACGCGGTTTTATCCGATGGAGCGTGCCTATCGCCTGGTTCATGGCCTAGTCGGCATAGTCCTGGAATGGAAACAGGCAACGGACGACCAACGCCAGTGGCTGATCGTCGTGCGGAACTTTGATCACGCGCAACATCTGGCGGTTCGGTTCCTGGCGGAATTGGCGAGACGCGCGGCATCGGACTCTCGGATCGACGTCGTGATTCAGACTGACCGCGATACGTCCGCCATGGCATCCTTTCCGCCGGACATGAAGGCGATCCCCAGGGATGTCCAACTTTCTGTGATTACGTCCCCCCCGATCGACGCGGCCACGGCCGAGGTTATCGCTGCCAGCGACGACACGGTTCTTGAACTCCATTTCCCGCGTTTGTTGCAGTATTACCGCGACAGGCAGAATAGCTTCGCGGCCGCGCAACTCGCACTTCGGGTGCTGGCCGTCTATAACCGTCGCGGCTACTATCACGAGGCTAAAAGCCTGCTGCCCACGATCCTGCCGCATTTCGATCTGCTCGTCGATGGCGACCAATCCAAACGCATGAACAGTGTCAGTGAGATCAACAGTTGCCTCGTCGCGTCCGGTGACGGCGAGCAGGCACTGCGAACCGTCAGGGCTCTGACCGATCAGTATATAACAGAGCCTCATTTGCTTGCCAATATAAACTATATATTCGCAATGCATCACCTTCGTTATCTCGACGCGAAGGATACGGAAAGCGCCGAGCACTGTCTTTTGCTGGCCAAAGACTATCTCCGCACACTGGACGACCACCCGACGGCAGGTGAACACGCCTTTCTGAAGGCGTTCATCGACAACGGATTGGCTTTTCTCAGGATACGTCAGAAGCGCCACCAGGAAGCATTCGATCTGTGCCGGTTGGCCTACGAATCGGTCACGCACGATCTCGGTGAAAGCCGGCACCTGCTCCACCGCTCCGTTCTCCAGTACAACATGGCACAGGTTCATGTCATGCTTGGACAACTGGAAGAAGCGCTCGAATGTTACCGGGCGGCAATCGCCATGGACCCTTTCTATGCGGAATACCATGCCGAGAGCGGATCCATTCTCGAACAGCTCGGCCGCGATGCCGACGCCATAGACCAGTACACACAGGCGCTGGAATACAGCCCGCCCTATCCCGGCGTCTATCTCCGGAAGGCGACCTGCCATGCTCGCCGAGAGGAATGGCAGGATGCGCTGACGTGTTCCGGCATCTGCCTTGAATTGACCCCGGATCAGCCGGAGTTACACGCCGCTCGGGCGGAAATTTTCGCCGAATTGGGTCAGACCGACGCGGCGCTCGCGGAATACGACCGGGCCATTGCAATGACCGACGACTCGGTCGCCATGCGCGTCAATCGCGCCGTGCTGCACTACAACAATGGCGCGTATGAGCAGGCGCTGGCAGACATGGATGAGGTGATCGCACGCGACTCACAGAATCCAAATCATTACGAGAACCGAGCAGCGATCTATCAGGCAATCGACCGGCAGGACCTTCACCAGCGTGACCTCAGCATGGCCGAGCACTTCAAGGAAGCCGCATAGCCATGGATATCGCCAGCACGACGACCATTTTTACCACCATGGATCGCCCGGTCGCCCGCCGACGGGTGAGCCGGCCGATGTTGATTGGCGGGATCGTATCGGTCGCCATCCTGTCGGCGGTCGCCTGGATGAAGCTGAACCCGGCTGAACGCACGTTTCGGGTGGACGCCTCCCGAATCACGATCTCAACCGTATCGACGGCGCCGTTCCACGATTTCATTCCTTTGCGCGGGCGTGTCTTGCCGCTGGTCAGCATCGTGCTCGACGCAGTCCAGGGCGGCCGGGTTGAAGAGGTTCTCGCGGAACCCGGCCAACACGTCGTCGCAGGTCAGCGCCTGATCCGGCTGTCCGATCCACAGCTCGAACTGGATGCGATCGCCCGCGAAACGCAGGTCATCGCTCAGATGAACAGCCAGCATTCCCTGCAACTCTCCTTCGAGCTGACCCAAACCAACGATGAAAGGGCGGTAGCCGCGGCGCAATACAACGTTGTGCGCCTGGGCCGGGAGGTCGCCCGGCGTCGTCCATTGGCCGAGATCGGCTTCACTTCACGTGAAAAGCTCGACCAATCGGCTGATGAGTTCAACTACGAGCAACGGCTTGTCGAGATTTCCACCAAGGCCTTGGCGCGCGACGCCGCGGTGATCAAGCAAAGCAGCGACCTGATCCAGAAGACGGCGGCGCGTCTTGACGCCAATCTCGCTGCCGCCAAGGCGCAGCTTGATACGCTTACCGTGCGCGCACCCGCGGACGGTGTCCTGACAGCGCTCGACGCACATGTCGGGGAACAGAAAACCCGCGGCCAGCATTTCGGTCAGATCGATCGCGACGCCGGTTTCAAGGTGACAATCCAGGTCGACGAAT
Organism: Acidisphaera sp. S103; assembly: GCF_009765975.1. Classification (GTDB taxonomy): domain Bacteria; phylum Pseudomonadota; class Alphaproteobacteria; order Acetobacterales; family Acetobacteraceae; genus Rhodopila. The sequence goes on from NZ_LMUJ01000083.1 coordinate 4,517, forward strand.
TCTACCTGGCTCGCGTCAAACCCGGGCAGCACGTTGATGCCACTATCGACGGCGTCCCCAGTATTCTGACCGTTACGAAAGTCTATCCGCAGGTCAAGGATGGAAAATTTGAGATCGACCTGGCATGGGAAGGCGCGGCCCCGGCCGATCTGAGGCGTGGCCAGGCCGTTCAGGGCAAGCTCGAACTGGGTGAGGACGCCGCGACCACCGTGCTGCCCGCCGGCCCGTTCCTGGAAGCCTCCGGCGGTGCCTGGGTGTTCGTGGTCGATTCCGATGGTTCCACTGCTATACGCCGGCCCGTGAAGCTCGGACGCCGCACCACACAATCCGTGGAAGTACTCGGCGGGCTGCAGCCGGGCGACCGTGTCATCACATCCGACTACACCGGTCTCGATCGTATCGACCGGTTGGTTTTCTGATCCAGAACAGGAGTCACCGACAATGATGCTGAAGCTCGTCAATCTGACAAAGCGGTATCGCACCAGCGAAGTCGAAACCTTGGCCCTGAACCAGGTCAGCCTGGAAATCGGCCAGGGCGAGTTCCTCGCCGTTATGGGACCATCCGGCTGCGGCAAGTCCAGCCTGCTGAACATCCTGGGCCTGCTCGACAACCCCACCGACGGTCAGTTCTTCTTCCTGGGCGAAGAGATCGCCCGCGCCTCGGAACGCAAGCTGACGCTGCTGCGCCGAGCCAATATTGGTTTCGTGTTCCAAAGCTTTAATCTGATCGACGAACTGAGTGTTGCCGAAAATGTCGAGGTTGCACTGATCTATCGTGGTGTCGGTTCAGCCGAACGCAAGCGCCGTATCGCGGACGCGCTGGAACGTGTTGGGCTGCCGCATCGTGCGCGCCATCTGCCGCAGCAACTGTCAGGCGGCCAGCAGCAGCGCGTCGCGGTCGCCCGTGCACTCGTCGCGGCACCGAAGCTGATCCTGGCGGACGAACCGACAGGCAATCTCGACACCGCCAATGGCGACGCCGTTATGGGCATGCTGACCGAGATCGCCAAGGCCGGAACCACCGTCGTCATGGTGACCCATAGCCACGCCCATGCCGCCTATGCCGAACGCACGCTTGAACTGCTCGACGGTCAGGTCGTGCCCAAGATCCACAAGCTCGCCGCCTGAACGTAGCGCCGATCCGGGGGAAATATCATGTTCCGCAACTGCCTCGCCGCCGCCTGGCGCAACGCCCTGCACGATCGCTTCTTCGCCCTGCTCAACGTCATCGGGCTCGGTCTTGGCTTGGCCGTGGTTATCCTGATCTGGCTCTTCGTGCGCGATGAGCTGTCCTATAACCAATTTCTCTCCCGCTGCCAGGATGTCTACCGCGTTCAACTCACGATCGCCGAATCCGGGCAGCGGCCGGTCACCTGGGCATCGACCCCGGACCGGATGGCCACGGAGCTGAAGCTCGACTTTCCGGAAATCGCAACGATCGCGCGTGACGGCAAGCAAAGCGTCGGCGTGCGGCACGGCCAGGTCAGCGCAGCGGAGGCGGTAGACTGGGTCGATGCCGACTTCCTGACAGTGCTGGGATATCCCCTGCTGCGTGGCGATGCCGCCACCGCCTTGGCCGAACCGGACACGATCGTGCTCACCCGAACGCTGGCACAGAAATATTTCGGCACCATCGACTGTATCGGACAGATGTTGGACATCAACCAGATCCACCCCATCCGTGTCACCGGCATCGCCGAAGATCTGCCGTCGAATTCGTCGATCAAATTCGTCGCCCTGGCATCGGGCAAGACCAGCTATGGCAAGCTGGCCATGCTGGACGCCGCGCCGCAGGTGATGGCCGCGCTGAACATTACGGTGTCGACCTACCTGCGGCTCCGCCCCGGCACGTCATCGGATGCACTGGCTGGCCGTCTCCACACCTTCGCGTTGGCACACTACGCAAGCGGCGATGAAGGGGAGGCGATGTTTGCCTCGGCGCAACTGAAATCCTTGGCCGACGCCCACCTGCATCCGTTCAATTCGGACACCAATGAGCCCAACACGCGGGTGCAGACGTTATATGCCGTCACCGCGACCGGATTGCTCATCCTGCTGCTGGCGGGGATCAATTTCGTCAACCTTGTGACCGCACGCGCGACCCGCCGAGCCGTCGAGGTCGGGGTACGCAAAGGTCTCGGTGCGGTGCGCAGCCAGTTAATGCTGCAATTCATGGGCGAGTCGCTGGGGTATTCACTGGCCGCCATGGTCCTGGGCGTCTGCCTGGCGTTGCTGTTCCTGCCCACGCTGAACGCCTTCCTCGATCGGCAGATCACATTCGACGTCCTGCGCCATCCACAGTTGGTCATCGTTCCGGTCGTGACGGCCGTGGCGCTCGGTGTCGCCGCGGGCGTTTATCCGGCCGTGATCCTGTCACGCTTCCGGCCGGCGCAGGTCCTGAAGGCCGGTGCTGGCTCCCTGATCGGTGGCGGCAAACTGCGCCTCGCCCTTGTTGTGTTCCAGTTCACCGTGACGATCGCCCTGCTGATTGCCACCACGGTGATTTATCGTCAGATCACGTTTGCCACGACAAAGGCGTTGCGCTTCGAGAAAGACCTGATACTGACAGTCGACCTGACTGGAATGCCGCAACAGTCAACGCCGGATGGTCTCGACCGTCGGGAAACCGGACCCGTCGAAGCGTTGCGCACGCAGATGGCCGCCGTGCCCGGCGTCCAGTCCATCGCCGCGACGTTCGTTGTTCCCTTGCTGACCCAGTCGTTCAATCTGGAGTTCGCCCGCCCCGACAAGATCGATCTGCCAGCAACAGCATTCAACGTCTTGCCGATCGATTTTGGCTACTTCAATCTGTACCATGTACCGCTTCTCGCCGGCCGCGACTTCTCTCGCGAGTTCACCGAAGACAAGTTGTCAGCCCAGAACAAATCCCGCCTCAGCAGCGTGATCATCAACGAGACCGCGATGCGGGCGCTGGGCTTCACCGACCCGGCCGCGGCGATCGGACAGGAAATCCAAAGCACCGACCCGGGGTTCCCCGAACGCCGTCATCGCGTGATCGGCGTGGTCCCGGATTTTCCGCTCGGTTCGGTACGTAATCCGGTGCCCGCGAGCCTCTTCATCATCGATCCCGAAATGTTCAATGTTCTAAATGTTAAGCTGTCGAATGCGAATCTCGGTGAAACATTGCGCCGGCTTGATGCCGTGTGGCTGGAGTTCGTGCCGGAACGACCGATGAACCGCGTCTTCCTCGACGACCGCATCGCCGGCCTGTACCTGGACGTCACCCGTGAGGGCTGGATGTTCGCCACCTTCGCCGGGTTCGCGGTGGCGATCGGCTGCCTGGGCCTGATTGGGCTCTCGGCCTACACCGCGGAACGCCGCACCAAGGAGATCGGCATTCGCAAGGCCCTCGGCGCTTCCACGATCGATGTCGTCTGGCTGTTGATCAAGGAATTCACCAAACCGGTGCTGGTGGCCAACCTGCTTGGCTGGCCGATCGCCTGGTACTTCATGCGCAACTGGCTGGACGGGTTCGCCTACCGGATCGACCTTGGACTTGAACCGTTCCTGATCGCAGGGCTGGGGGCTTTCACCATCGCGATCGCCACCACCGGTTTTCACGCGGTCCAAGTCGCCCGGTCGCGTCCCGTTACCGCGTTGCGATACGAATAACCACCGCAGTCACAGTCACGGTCAAGTTCCTCTGCGCTGTGACGCACCTCACAGCGCAGGGGAAGCCGTGCGTCTAGGGTTCCCCGCATCCAAGCCGCTCATCGGGAGACGATGCCATGCCAGAGACAGTCGTGCGCCCCCTGTTCCGGCCGCAGGCTGTCGAGTGTCATGGCTTGCGGACGGCATCCGGCGCGCCGTTGCGCCCGCCGGTTTCGTTCGCGGTACTGACGGCTGCGCTGATTGTCGCGGTCGCCGCCCTGTTCGGCTTTGTCGCCACCCAAAGCTATGCGCGCAAGGCTGCCGTCACCGGGTATCTCGCCCCGCTGCACGGCGTGGTGCGGGTACTGGCGCCGCGCACCGGCACCATCACCTCGGTTGCCGTGGCGGAGGGCGATATCGTCAAGGCCGGCGACCCTCTGCTGAGCGTGCAGACCCAGCGGACAGCGGCCGGCGGTGCTGACCTCGACGAAACGGTTCGCCAGTCGCTGATCAGGCAGCGCGATTTGCAGCTGCGCCAGGTGTCCCTGGAACAGGACACGGCGCGCTCCGAGGCAGATCGTCTGCGGGAACGTATCGTCCGGCTGGCACAGGAATGCGACGCGCTGGACGCGCAGATTGCGGCCCAGCGCGAGCGTACCAAACTCGCCGAGGAACAGGCCGCGGTGTCGCGCGACCTCGCCACCCAGGGCTTCGTCTCGGCGGTCGAGCAGCGCCGGCGCGAGGATGCCAGAATCAGTCAGGCCCAGGCGTTCAGCGGCCTGAGCCAGCAGTTGGCAGCAAAACAGGGCGAACTGGTCGAACTGCGCTACGCCCTGAGCGAACTGCCCGCGCACACCGCCGCTCGGATGGCTTCGCTGCGCACCGAAGCAGCGCAGATCGATACGCGTCTGGCCGATGCCGAGGGGCAGCATGCTTATCTTGTGGTCGCACCCGCGGCGGGGCGGGTGTCGGCGGTGCAGGCGACCGCCGGCAACCCGGCCGACCCGACCCAGCCGTTGCTGTCGATCGTGCCGGAAGGCGAGGATCTACAAGCGGTGCTGTTCGTCCCCGAACGGGCGATCGGCTTCATCGCGCCCGGCCAGACGGTGCGGCTGGCCCTGGATGCGTTCCCGTTCGAGCGGTTCGGTGCGCAAGAGGGCACGATCACCAGCGTCGCCCATACGCTGCTGCGTCCGGAGCAACTCAGCGCCGTGATGCAGCCGCCCAGCGAGCCATCATATCGGGTCACCGCGACCCTGCACGCACAAACCATCGGCGCCTACCAACGCCGCATACCGCTGCAAGCCGACATGCAGTTGCACGCCAACATCATTTTCGACCGCCGCAGCTTCGTCCAATGGCTGTTGGACCCGGTGCTCAGCGCCCGCGGCCGATTTTAAGCGCAACAGGGGGATCGCGATGCGTAATCTTCTCGGCCGCCGGACGGTTCCCGACATCCGCCAAAGCGAGGCCGCGGAATGCGGCCTGACTTGCCTGGCGATGGTGCTGGGCTATCACGGCCACGACGTCGACCTTGGCACGTTGCGGCGGCGCCATCCCACCTCTCTCAGCGGCCTGACGATGCGCGGGTTGATGGCGCTGGCCGCGCGCATGGACCTGACGGCCCGGGCGCTGCGGCTGGAAGCCGAGCAGTTGGGCATGCTGGCGCTGCCGGCGGTGCTGCACTGGGACATGGACCATTTCGTCGTGCTGGTCGCGATCAGGCGGAACGGCAGCCTGGTCGTGCATGACCCTGCGCGCGGCGAGCGGCGGATCGGACCCGCCGAGGCCGGCCGTCGCTTCACCGGCGTCGCAATGGAACTGACCCCGACGCACCACTTTCGCCAGGCAGACGCCAGGGCCGTGCTGCGCCTGCGCCATCTGCTGGGGTCGCTGCGCGGTTTCGGCGGATCGTTGGCTCAGATCCTGACCCTGTCATTGCTGCTGCAACTCTATGTCCTGGCCAGCCCGTTCTTCATGCAGCTTGTGGTCGACGACGCCGTCGGCAAGGGCGATCCCCGCCTGCTGCTGGCACTGGCGATCGGCTTTGGCCTGCTGGCGGTGCTGAACGCCGGCGCCACGGCGTTGCGCGCCTTCGTTGTGCAATTCGTGCAAAGCGTGATCTCGGTACGGATCGGCGTCGGCCTGTTCCAACATCTCATACGGCTACCGTTCAACTATTTCGAGAAACGCCATGTCGGCGATCTGGTCTCGCGGTTCGGTTCGGCCGACAATGTCCGCTCGATCCTGGCCGAGGGCGTCACAACCGCGCTGGTGGACGGGTCGATGACGGTGCTGACCTTGGCGATGATGCTGGCCTACGCGCCGTCGCTGGCCGGCATCGTTCTGCTGGCGCTTGGGGTTTACACCGCGCTGCGCATCGGGCTGTTTCCGGCGCTGCGGCGGCGCTTCCTCGATCTGATCGAAAACCGGGCGCGGGAGACGTCTGTATTGGTCGAAACTGTTCGAGCGGAGCAGACGATCAAGATGTTCGGCTGCGAGGCGCAGCGCGAGGCGATCTGGGCCAATCGCCGGGTTGATAGGGTGAATGCCGAAACCGGCGTGGCGCGTTTGCAGGCCGGTTTCAAGGCGGCGAACGACGTGCTGTTCGGGCTGGAGAACATTGCCGTGGTGTGCCTGGGCGGCCTGGCCGCGCTCGACGGACGGATCAGCGTGGGCATGCTGTTTGCCTTCGTTGCCTACAAGACCCAGTTCGCCGAGAAGGCCGGCCGCCTGCTGGACAAGGCGATCGAACTGCGCATGCTGCGGCTGCATCTGGAACGGCTTGCCGATATCGCACTGACCGAACCCGAAGCCGGACTTGACCAGCCAGCCGGTTATGCACGTCCGTTGCTTGGGGCGATCGAGGTGCGAGGTCTGTCATTCCGCTATTCCGTAGACGAGCCGTTCGTGTTGCAGGACGTCAGCTTTAGCATCGCGCCGGGTGAGCATGTGGCGATCGCCGGCGCATCCGGCTGCGGCAAGACCACGCTGCTGAAGATTCTCGTTGGTCTGGTGCAGCCCACCGCCGGTGCGGTGCTGATGGACGGATTGCCGCTGCCGGTCCTGGGGCCGCGGGCATTTCGCGAGCAAATCGGTGTCGTCATGCAGGACGATCAGCTGTTGTCGGGATCGATCGCCGACAATATCTGCTGTTTCGACCAGGCGTCCGATCTGCCGCACATGCGCGACTGCGCGGAACTGGCCGGAATCCATGACGAGATCATGCGCATGCCGATGGCCTACAACACGCTGATCGGCGATATGGGCAGCGCGCTGTCAGGTGGCCAGAAACAGCGCATCCTGCTGGCACGTGCGCTGTATCGCCGGCCGAAGCTGCTGTTCATTGACGAAGGCACGTCGCATCTGGACGTGCGGATGGAAGAACAGGTGAACGCGGCGGTGCGTGGCCTGGGGCTGACACGGGTCAGCATCGCTCATCGTCCGCAGACCCTGGCCAGCGCCGATCGAGTGCTGCACTTCGCTGAGGATGGCCTGCGGGAGACGATTCTGATCGCGCGGGCGGCGGCCTGAAAGCCGCTGGATTGTTTTGGCCTGACGCCGGTCTGCCCATCGGCGGACCCGCGGTCGTTATTGTGGCGACGGCGCGATTCCGTTGGCGAAAGCGACCTCGGGCCGCACATCACTGCCTTCGCGGGCATTGGTGACGATCTGCGGGCAGCGGACGCAGGCGCTAGGTCCTTGCTCACGAAACCATCGGCAGTCCGGACGGATGGCGCAGCGCGGCAGCGAACCGACGACTGGATCCAGCATCTGGGCTACGCGCTGGCCGAGTGTGCAGCCGCCGCCTTGGTAGTGCGTGCAGCCGCCGCGCATGCACGGGGCGGCGATGCGGAGGACTTCCGCTGCGGCAGCCTGGCCGGACAGGGCGAGGATATCCGGGGTCACCGGGAGTGACTTGGTGAGGTAGGCGACCCGGCGCTTCTGGTCCGCCGTGGCCGTCTGCACACCGAATACGCGGGCGTCTGGCTGGTCGGGCTGGGCGCTGGGGCACAGCATGGTTTCGTCGGTCATGGAATGCTCCCCTTTCCCGGGAAGCGCCGGCATGCCTGTGATGTGCATGCCGGCGCCGAGGATATCACACGATCGCGGCGGACTGGGTGGCGACCGATGCAACGTTGACCTGGGTGGCATTTGTCACCGCGACCCGATCGATGATCGGTCCCACGGGGTAACCGCCATAGATTGTGAGCAAGAGTCCGCCGCCGGCACCCAGCATGGTGCTGGTGTCGGAGGCGACGGCAGCCAGTTGTTCCGGTGTCAGTGACACAGGGGCCGGCAGTGTCGAGTTGGCGATGGATCGTTTCATGCGTATCTCCTGTTCCGATATTGGTTACGAGTTCGGCCCGGAATACGATCCGGGTCGGTCATGATCAGAAGCGCATCTCTGGTTCGACCCGCGGTGGCAGCGGTTGCGGGTTGAGGCCGCCGGAGATGAGCTCAAGCTGTGCCACGCTCAGTTCTGCCGGGGCTGGCGAAGCCGGGGCAGGGGCCTTATCGTTGGTTTGTCGTTCCATGATCGGGTTTCCTTTCGGGTTGGACGCGAAGCAGTCCGTTCGGCGCAGGATCAACCGAACGAGCCATCAAGATCAGGCCATGCCGGCCTGATCATGGAGGCTGGTATTTAGAGATCCGGCCCAACCACCACCTCGTGAAGCCAGAGCCGTGCTGGCTTGTCGCATGCGGGCCGTGATGGGCCCGTATATTTACGCGAAGGGCATCCGAGCCTCTTCCTCGCCCCAGTGCATCAGCCGGCTGCGATCACTGGCAATGTCGGCATCCAGCCGGGGTTCGGCGAAACCACCGGCCGACAGAAAATCCAGAAATGCCAGGGCTTCTTCGCTGGACGTGTAGGCCGGTGTCGCGACACGCCAGAATTGTCCCAACACGTCACGCGTGCGCGCTTCACCCATGTTGGTCAGAAGCGACCGGATCGTGCGCGGCGCGGTGTCCACCAAAGCGCTGGCGCGACCTTCCTGGGCGAGATACCGGTACAGCTCCAGTGCCGGTTCGGCCGAATGAAACCAGTTTGCCAATTCTGGCGGATATGCAGGTGGTTCCGTTCCGGTCAGGGCAGCACCCAGCGCGTGCTCCCACAGTGATGGGGTGACCGGATCGACGGTTCGGGTACATGCGGGGTTGTCCGTTACGACAGCAGCCGACCGCACCGCCGTTTCCCAAATCCGGTTGAGACGCTCCAGCATTTTGCCGATCGCGGGCAGGCCCGTTGACGCCACGCGATCGGGTTGAATTTCAAATATGATGGCGCCCAGCGACGGCAAATGGGGAACGATTTCCGCCAGGATCGCCATCAGGTTCGGCTCGACGAGGCCGGAATGCGCATCTAGCCAGAAGCCGCGTTGGGCTTCGCCGCCGGCGACATGAATTTCCCAGACACGGTGCAGCGGGATAGCCGCGCAGAAATTTTCCACTGACTGACGGCCGTTGCGTTCGTTGCACAGCAGATTGTGCAGATCGAGCACGATACCGCAGTCGGCGGCTTCGGCGACCTGCGCCGCGAAATCGCCATCGGACATTTCGGTCGGTCGGGGCGGCAGATAGCTGACCGGGGTTTCGAAAGCTACACCCACGCCGGTTGTCGCGCGACGATGACGTATCTGAGCTGCCGCCTGGGTAACGCCGTCCGGACATTGCGCGGGCGGCAGGAAGAACCCGGTCGCGAGGGTTTGCGTGCTGCCGTTCATCGGAGCGAACTGGTTGAAGCTGAGATGATCGCTGATCCAGGCTGGCTGCAACGCGGCGATATCGCGGCCAAGCGCCGCTCGATGAGCCGCCGATTGCTGCACGCCCCCGCCAAACGGGGCGCCGACGCCGTGCAGCAGTTTTGGCTGCGAACGATGATTGATCAACCCGGGAAGTGATGACGTGAATCCTTGGCACTGCCCACGATGAGGAACCCAGAAAGTCTCGGGCTCTAATTCAAGCACATGCACAAGACCCTCGCAGCGCGTGCAGAGCGTATCAAGTTCAGGCCACCATACAACGCCGACACCGTAGCCTGCCGAGGCGGCCACCTTGCGCGAGGGTCTCATGACGATTACCGATCGATCTGGTCTGACTACGGCGATCAGATTTCCGGTGCCGGATTGACGACCGCGGCGAGGTTCGCAAATGCCGATAGCACGCCTGAGGTGCAGGCGCGGCAACCAACGAACGCTGTGGTGGAAAGCATCGATACACCGCCAGCGACCTGATTGGTCTGGTCTTCGGTCAGGTCGGTGACAGCCGGTGAATTGGTTTCTGGTGACTGGGGGTTGTTCTGGTTCTTCATGATGAAGGTCCTTTTCTGATCGCGGCGCGACAGCGAGGTCCGGGAGCCGGCTGAGCGCTGGGCCGTGAGAGCGCAGTAACGGACCATCGGAATGCATACTATGAAGCAGATCACAATCACGGCGAATTCAGAGTGAGCCGCCCGCAAGCACTGGCCCGGGATGGCGACTGTGCTGCCCTCGATCGTGAGGCCGATGGGCGACGTCGCATGCCAAGAATAGCGATCACCGTTTTGTGAGGCTTGGTATTTCGCGACCGCTGTTCATGTGACCTTGCCAGCATGTTCCGTCCCGGTTCGCCGGGAAGAGATGATGTGGACACGCGATCGCCGGAGGCTGAAAGCCGGAAGGCGTGAATCACCCCCTGAAAACAAAAACTGGTAGAGTACGGTTGGATCAACGTGAATCCTTCTTGCTCACGTGCGGATCACACCGATCTAACACGGCGTAATTCACGTTCGGCGTCCACAATACTCTTCGCAATCACGGTCGACTGACACGTCCCACCGGACACTACACGACGTCGACACAGTGTTGGGGGCAAGACTGTTGACAAATTTCGCGTATCTCAAACTTCTCGGAGGCTTTGCGCTTCGGGTCGGTGGCGCGGATCCCGTACTATTGCCATCCAAAGCGCAGGCACTCGTGGCTTTTCTCGTTTTACAGGCAGGTCGTCCTGTCAGGCGTGAAATCGTCGGCGAGATGTTGTGGCCTGATCGGGGTGAACAACAAGCACGTAATAGCCTGAAGCAGGAGCTTTATCTGCTGCGGCGCGATGCGTTTCGCGGCGAGGACGTCATTGCGACCAAGGACGGCGCGATTTCGATGTCCCCGGGACGCATCGCGTGTGACGTGAACGAACTGCGTGCGTTGTTCAATCGTGGCATTGAAGCATCGTGGCAAGAACTCTCGCAGGTTTATGCCGGTCCTCTATTGCACGGCTTTCCAACCATTTCCGCCGGATTCGACGATTTTCTGATCGGAATGCGACGCGTATTGGAGGCCAACATGCTCGAAGCGCTGGGTAATCTGGCGGACAACACCAGGAGCGGTCGTGACGGCGAACGCGTCGCCATTGCGGAAAGGATGCTGGCGATCGACCCGCTGCGCGAAGACGTGCACCGACGCCTGATTCAAGGTTACGCCGACGCCGGCCAACGGGTCGACGCGATACGGATTTATGTCGAGGCCAAGGTGCTTTTGCGGCGCAACCTGGACGTTGCCCCTGCCGCGAAAACCGAAGCGTTGATTCGCCGCATTCGTGACATTTGAAACGGGATAGGCGTCGTCGCCAACCGCGATGACGGCGCAGCGGACCGCCACGGATTGCCATCCTGCCGTCGCGGCAGTCCCTGGACAAGAAGCCGGCCAACCATACCGGTGACCGAATAACCGCCGACATAGTCGCCTAATCCGCCGGTCTGCGTGAGTTGACCGTGATCTCGCTCGGCTCAACATCCAGCCTGCGTGACCCTGGCCTGGACCGGCACCAGATTGGTCGCAGGCTGGCAGCGTGAACGAAAAAGCCCGTTGTGTGAAATCGGTTTTGACCGCCGCGCTGGATTTTTACCAGATGATGACGCTCGACTGACGCCCCATCCGTAATACCCGTTTTCATTCGATACGTGGATTCCACAGGAACGAGAGGGACTCTGCATGACTGTCCTGAATGCGTCGTCAGTGGATCGTTGGGGGTTCCCGGTCCTGAGCAGGGAGATCGACCCGGCGCTTACATATCGCCCAGCGATCCTGCCACGCCCCATCTCGGCCCCGGTCGAAACCGGCCCGTGCGCCGACGCCGCGGTACGGCGGCTCTTCGCCGCGCACACAGCACTGGCTTCGTTATCGGAACAGGACAGGGCTGCGCTGTTGCGATCGTCAAAAATTCGTATCGTGAAACCTCATGAAGTAATCTGTTATCAGGGCGATCCGGTTGCACATGTAATTTTTGTGCTTGAGGGCTTTCTAAAGCTGTCGACGACGCTGGCCGATGGTAGCGAAGTCTTCATGGAAATCGTGAGCACTTGTCGCTGCGTAGGAGAAACCACAGTCCTGCGGACGCGTGTGCATGATGCGGATACGACTGCCTTGTCGGCCAGCCGACTGCTGATGATCGACGCAATGCGGTTTCGCCAGGTGTTCGATCGCAACCCCGAGGGGTTGCTAGCGATCCTGCGCCTGGCTGACGAACGGCGTCAGGCCGCTGTCGAGCGACTGTCGGACAGTCGGGCACGGACCGCCCCGATAAGGCTGGCGAAGGCACTCCTTGAGGTGACGCGTCTTCCGGGCTCCGCGCCCGGCAACGGTACCAGCCTGCCGCTGCGGCTCTCACAGAGCGAACTAGGTGTGATGGCCGGCATGAGTCGCGAAATGGTGAACAAGCACCTTGCCCTGTGGCGCGACGCGGGATGGATTCGAATGTCAGCCGGAACGGTCGCTTCGATCGACGTTGACGCGTTGTCGGCGATGTTCAGCGACTACACCGCGCACTGACACGGGCTCTGTCGCAAAGTTGGCCGACTGAACCGCCTGTTGCAGGTTTGCCGACAGTGATTTCGGTGGGTAAGCAAGCGATGATCGCGTTCAAGAGCAGCCAATTCGAGCGGGAGGTGATCCTATGGGCGGTCCGCTGATATTTGGCGTATCCGATCAGTTCCCGTCAACTCGAGGAAAGGTTCTGTCGCAAACTTCCATTGCGGAGGTGCGCGTTTCGTAGGGATGACGGGCTTTACCCCGCCAACGAATAGAATTGTCGTGCCGGCATACCTCTCCTGTCGGGAGTTCCACGAGGCCGCAACGTGCATGATGAGCGCATTCGAGGCTCGCGTGCATCTACTCCACGTGATGCGACGACATGCGACGCAGCATCCGTCTGCCTGATGTGACGTGGCATCGCAGCCAGCAAAAACCTGCTCATACCGGGGCCTCCTAGGACGATGCGCCGCCCGATGGGATGTGAGCAATCGCCGATTGCGTAGACAGGCCGGAAACGACTGAGTGAGAGAGGTTGCGACGAACCCGCGCCTGGTGGCGGGCTACCTGCGGGGGCGGCCACTTGCAGATGATGTTCCGCGACACGCCAAGCCGCCGGGAAATCTCCCGGATCGGCACATGCTCGCGCTTATGCCACCGGCGGATAATGCTCAAAAATGCCATGTCCAACACTCCGGTCACCCCCGCCTGGTCCAGACGGGAGAGCGTTCAAACATGGGTCAATTCTCAGTGGAAAAATCCGGCCTCGCCGGGTCAGATCTCAACGGAAATCAACACTCTGGAAACCATAACTCATTGATTTATAGATGATCAGCAGCATTTTGGCAATCTTGATCTTGCGCCCCAGAAAACAGCTCTGCATTGTTCAATCGAACGGGCCAAGCGGGATCACACGGCAAGTTTAGGCTGGCATAGGTTGCCGCCTCGTTTAACATCGTTGTATCCACTTACATACATCGAAGCGATCAAGGGGGGATCCAGCATGACACGCCCTGTAAGCGGAGCCACCTGGCTCGCCTCTCTCTACAGCGTGGAACAATCCTTCAGCGGCCTGCTTGCCCAATACGGATATTCCTTCGCCCCGATTTACCTCGGCGGCGACATCGCAGATCCAGGCTTTTACAATCTCCCCGACCTAACGCCCGTCACCACGGAATCCGTGACCTATACCGCTGCCGGCGTGCCAGTGCGCGACACTTATAGTGGAACCACACTATGGAACCTGCTTAACACCGCCGGAGGCGTGACAACGACTTCCACCAAAAATGACATTCTCAGCAAATACGTCGTTGCGACCGGATCGGATGGCTACACTGCCGTCTACTCCCTGGGCGAGATCGACCCGCAATTTGGCAACCAGCCAGTTTTGGTAGCGTCATCCGACACAGCGGGCCAACTCGGTCCATATGGGTCTGACGGCCTCAGCCGTATTGTCGTTCCTGACGATAAAGCAGGCGGGCGCTATGTGTCCGATCTCGTCAGCCTGAAGGTCGGCTCGCTGCCTGAACCCGCTCCCACCGGAGCGGGCGGGATTGCCGCCTCGGCGACACTATCCGGCGCAGTCGCCGACCCGACCATCATCACGCCCGAGACGTTGAGCCGACTCACCAGTCAGACCTTGACCGAGACAGCGACATACCTCTCCGGGGCCGGGTCGGTGACTGACACTTACACGGGTGTCTCGTTATGGAACCTCATCCAAGATGCCGGGCTGCTGACCGACCCATCCATCAAGAACGACCTGCTGAATTTTGCCGTTGTTGCCACGGGCAGCGATGGGTATCGCGCGGTGTTCTCTCTGGGGGAAATCGACCCTGCGTTCGGCAACCAACAGGACATCGTCGCCTATGCCGACCAGAAGGGCCAATTAGGGTCTGGCGGTAGTGACGGTGCGATGCGGATTGTCGTCCCTGGAGACGTCGCTGGCGGCCGCTATGTTTCGAACCTGACAAGCCTGGAAATCATCAACGTCACGGCGGCGCATGCAATTTGATGCATCACGTGGTGCAAAAGTCTTGAATTCTCGCGCGCGGGCGATTTCACATTATCCACCTTAGGCGGCGCGCACCGCAAACCTCCTCTACGTACTGGCGCAACGATGACAGGATCGCATCATCGCGGTGACCGATCGGAGAGGCTAGGAATTATTTCGGAGAATATCCTGGGGGAGAATTATCGCCAAAAGCTGCCCAGAGTTTTCGCCAAAAGGTGCCGAGCATTCCCTGGTGACTGCGCACGCTGCGACGTGGTTACGACGCAGATGCAAGTCATAGGTGGATCACGAAATGAAGCCGACCTCGGATGCGTTGCAGATTTTGTGGCCGACCGTCGCGGACGGAAATCCGGCCATCCACTTCACGCCGATGTCCTGGAATGCGGTTCGCACGATCGCCGAGCGGCAGGGCGTGCCGTCGCCGCAGGAGCTGGTTACGCGACTAATTGGCGACCTCATTCAGGTGAATTCGAAGGGCCGCCCAAGCGATGCCGCCTCCATTAGGCTGGAATGGGTCACCTATGGGATGGACCCGAACCGATCACCCGAAGCGTTGCTGGTATTCCACAGTCCGACATGCGCAACGATTGCCGGACTGTGGAAGCTATCAGAGGACAAAGCCCACGACTTCATGGCTGGCCTGATCCAGAGGTCTCTCGAAGCCGCGGGGACTGAATTGCACCCAGCCACTGTTGGCTGACGATGCAGAATTTGGAGCCCCTTGAATCAGCGCACCCCAGTTGGCTTGCCAAAGGGGATACGGTCGTGCGCCATTCGCGTCTCGGACTGGGATCATATCCCTCAATGTCATCGGCGTTGCTGGTAGCCCGTCGTGACAGCGGCAGCCAAGACACCGCGAAGCGGCTGTGCGCTGTGTTGCGACTCGGGCGAGGACGGATCGCAGCTCGGGGCGCCAGCCTAGAGCTCGGTCCCGGCTTGCCCGCTGAGCTCCGGCGTAAGCGGGAGGGATGCGCCCATATTGGTTCTGTTGCAGCGTTATTCCCAGGCTGCGAGGGATCCACCAGAGGGGATCGACTTTGCTATCAGGCAGCGACCTCGAACAGCATTGCTATGAACCGCGCCTGGCCTTGATGTCGTTGCCACCGATGTTCCGAACTTGCCCCTTCCTGATCATTGCCATCGTCTCGTAGCCTGCCAGCGTTCGTCTCGCCGTCCAGAAGCTGCCGAAGCCAAGCCCCGGACAGGCCAGTCGTTTGACGTTCCGGTGGTCTTGCTCGACGATATTGTTCAGATATTTCACCTGTCGCAGCCGAGACCAGCGCCAGAGTTCGCTGTCCTTCTTCATCTCCGCGGCCGCCTTCGGATAAGCCGCATTCTTGTCCACCGTGATGGTCCTCGGGTTCACCGTGTGCGACTGCGCCAACGCCTTGCGGAAGAAACGTTTCGCCGCTTCAGGGTCACGCTTGGCCGATGGCAGGAAGTTGATGGTCTGGCCACGGCTGTCGACGGCGCGATACAGATACATCCACCGGCCTTTGACCTTCACATAGGTCTCGTCCACCCGCCAGGAGCCATTGCTCATGCGCAGGTGGGGGCGGATTCGCTTGTCCAGCTCGGCCGCATAAGCCTGTGTCCAGCGGAAGATGGTGGTGTGGTCCACCCCGACGCCGCGGTCCAGCAGCATGAGTTCGAGATCGCGGTAGCTGATGGGAAACATCAGATACCATCGGAGCGCTCACAAGATCACCTCAGCGGTGAACTGCCGATCCCTGAAGGATTGATCCTGCCGCACCTGGGTCGCTTGTCGCCGTTTCGCCATGGCACGGCTTCTACCGCGCCCCGCTCTCGGCTAAAAGCTGCAACAGAATCGCTCCCATCGAACAACCGTATGAATTCGTTGCGCAGTCGCGCTTTCCGCATAACTGCCCCCAACCCAAAGCTATCCGTTCCGATCGGCAAGCAGTGCAAGCGCCCTATCCCGGTTGGCTCGACAGATGGGTTCTGTCAGCGCTCATGCCACTCGGGTCTAGCTGGTTGCCCACTATGTCAGTATAGGCCGCCGGGGAGGGCGGGCGCTGACAGCACCCGTTGAACTGCTTGCCACAGGCCCGACAGTGGAATCGGGGGCAACCCTGACCCGTGCGCTGGCTCCGTTCCGAAGCAGCCGGGGAGCCACACCCAACGCATCCCACCTAGCCAATCCTCCTCGCCTCGGTCCTATCCCGGATCGGGCCCAACCGAACAGGCATCGTGGCGTGAGCGCTGACGGAACCCACCCCATCATCCTCTTTCGACCGCGATAGTGCACCAACTCAACGGCGGTTATTTAGTATTGAATAAGTAATCATAGGAGAAGCCGGCCTTTGCACGCCTCTGCCGTGCTCAGAGCAGACATACCGACGATTGACAACAACTCGCGCCGGGTTAAGGATTTGCAATACGCGGCGGAGTTCGCGAAGACATAGAACACGCGACAGGGTCGCGATGGGCGGCCCCGCAATGGGAGGGCGATCAATGGCATATGATCTGTTGATTAAGGACGGCCTTATTGTCGATGGTTCCGGAATGCCGGCGTACCGTGGCGATATCGGCACCAAAGATGGCAAGATCGTCGAAATCGGCAAACTTGACGGCCCGGCGACGCGCACGGTGAGCGCTGATGGGCGCGCGGTGGCGCCTGGTTTCATCGACAATCACGCTCATTACGATGGACAAGTGACCTGGGATCCACTCTGCACCTTTTCGCCGCAGCACGGAGCCACTTCGGTGATCTTCGGCAACTGTTCGCTGGCGCTCGCCCCGGTGCGGAGCGCCGGGAAGCACCGTACGGCGGAGTTCCTCTCCTATGTCGAAGCAATCCCAATGGACGTGCTGACCACGATCGACATGGACTGGGAAACCGTGCCGCAATACATGGACAAGCTCGACAAACGTCTCGGCGTCAACACCGGCACGCTGATCGGGCATACCCCCGTGCGCTATTACGTCATGGGAGACGAGTGTCAGAAACGCGAGGCTACGACTGACGAAATTAAGGCAATGCAGGACGTCGTGCGCGATGGCATGATCGCCGGTGCCCTTGGTCTGTCGCTGTCCCGCCAAAGAGGTCACTTCGATCCGCAAGGCGTGCCGATCCCCGCGCTGTGGGCGAGTGAGGACGAAGTCTTCGCCCTCGGCGACGTGTTGCGGGAACTGTCCACCGGCACCATCCAGGTCGGCGGCGGAGTGGATCAGGAGTTGAAAGACGGCATGATGGCCCGCCTGGCCGAAGCGACCGGACGGATGGTCGTCTACAACAGCCTGAGTCAGACCGTGCGCTCACCGGATAAATGGATGCAACATATTGCGCGGGTCGATGAGACCGTGGCCAGGGGAATCCGAGCCTATCCGATGTGCAGCCCGAACCGGGTGACGCAGGACTTCACCATGCGCAACTGTCAGGTGTTCCGCGGATTGCCGACCTGGCATCCAATCCTGCTCGCCACCGACGAAGAAAAACTGCGCGCGTACGCCGATCCCGAAGTGCGTGACAAGCTGCACGCCGAGGCAGTGGAACGTTCAGTACCGGTCCAGGCCGTGGGCTTCTCGAGGACCTGGTGGGACTACATGTGGGTAAACGAACCGACATTGGAGAAGAACCGGTCGCTGCAGTTTAAGAGCATCGGCGAAATTGCCAAGATGCAGGGCAAGCGCGTGATCGATGCGTTCCTGGATCTGGTGGTAGAAGAAAACCTAGAGACTCGATTCCTGCAAGCTGAGAACAACATCGATGACGAGGCGATGACGCGCATTCTCACCTATCCGAATGCGTTGGTGGGATTGGGCGACGGTGGTGCGCATGTGCAGTTCCACGGCGGCTACGGCTATACGACAAGACTACTCGGCGAGTGGGTGCGCGAGCGCAACGTGCTGACGCTGGAACAGGCAGTACGTAAACTGACCTTCGAATCCGCCTCGGCGTTCGGTATCCACGACCGCGGCATGCTGCGCCCTGGTCTAGCGGCCGACGTCGTGATCTTCGACCCAGCCACAGTGCGGGCCGGAAAGGAAACGGTCGTGCATGACTTCCCGGCCGGGGGCTGGCGGATCAAGGAAGAGGCCGAGGGCGTGCACTACACGATCGTCAATGGCCAGGTGTTGCTGGAAGACGGTGAGCACACTGGCGCCCTGCCCGGTCGGGTCCTGCGCAACAGTTGGTATCACGCCCACCGGAACTGACCTGGTCGCTCGCAACTCCGTGCGGAATCTTGTGGGTGGTTCGGTTGACCGAGCCGTTGGGCGGTTGGACGAGTTCTGTCCGGGCCCTCGAGCCCATCTGTCGCGTGGCGTCTAAACCGGGCCTGATTCACTTTCGGCGCAAACTGGCTAGGCTTGCGCCATGGGTCGAGAGCGGAGAGACCCGGCCGGCCATGCGGGCGGCGATGATCCGTTTCTGGCGCAAGCGTCAGCTTTTCCGGCTGCCCGTGCCGCTGACCAGCGCCGCCGCACTTGGGTCCGGGCAGAACTGCGACCTGGACGAATGGCTGCCGGCCTTCCTGCGGGCCATCGCGCGCGAGGCGGTCGACGGCCTCGATCTGCTCTATACAATGGAGCGCGCCTGGTTCGAAGCCCGGCACAGCATCGCCGGCCGCCGCAAGGATTCCCACATCACGTCCGCCGTCGATCTGCTGGCGGCGGCGCCCGTGCTCTCCGCGACCACCCTCGCCCGCGTTCTCGGGATCGCAGTCAAGAACGCCATCCGCATTCTCGATGAGTTGCTGGCCGCCGGGACCGCGATCGAGGTGACGCATCGCTCCAAGCGGCGGCTGTTCGGGCTGCAGGGGCTGACCCCGCTGCAGCAGGTCGTGCATCCGCCTTACCGGCCCGATCCGGACCGTGGCCCCGGCCACCCCCGCCACGACATCGAGGAGGATGTGGTCGAGGCGGCGCCGTCCCCGTTGCCGCCCCTCACGCCGATCGAGCGCCGGGCCTTCGATTATACGGCGCTCGAAGAGGCCATGGCCCATCTCGACGCCGTCGTCCGCACCTCCCGAATCGCCTTACGTTCCATCGTGGGTGATACGCATGGTGCCGCCGTAAATCGCTCGCCCAACCGTGCCGAAACGGCACCGGACTGCTAGTTTCAGCTCATGCTCGAATCCCAACCGACACCGCAAACCTATCCCGACCTGCTGGCGACACTGAAAGCGCGGATCCGCGACGCGCGCCTGCGCGCCGCGGTCAGCGTCAACCGGGAACCAGGGCTCCGAACTCAAGTTACGGTCCATAGACAGTTCAACCAATGGTTGATTCGATGCGGCATGTTTGGATTCGGAGCCACATGCCATGTCCCCCATGCCCGCCGCGCAATCTGAAAAATCACGCCTCTCGGTACTCCTGGAACATCTCTCCACGATCGATGATCCGCGCGATATCAGGCGGATTCTTCATCCGCTGGCGGAAGTTCTGTTCCTGGTCGTTTGCGGCACGATCGCCGATTGTGACGACTACGATGATATCGCCGCCTGGGGTGAGGCTCATCTGGCTTTCCTCCGCCAGCATCTGCCCTTCTCGCACGGCGTGCCCGGTGGGCGCTGGCTCACGATCCTAATGAACCGGATCAGCCCAGAGTTGTTTCAGGCCGCGTTCACCGCCTGGGTAGGTCAGACCTGGCCCGACCGTCCCGAGTTCATCGCCATTGATGGCAAGACGTCCCGGCGCAGCCACGATCGCGCCGCGGGTGAGGCACCGTTGCATCTGGTATCGGCCTTCGCCACCACCGCCCGTCTGGTGCTGGGCCAGGAGGCGGTGGCGGACAAATCGAGTGAACTGACCGCCATCCCGGTGTTGCTGGCACGGCTGGCCGAAGGGGACAGGCTGCGTGGCGCGTTGGTTTCCATCGACGCCATCGCCACCAATGGACCCATCGCCGGTGCGATACGAAAGGCCGGCGCCGACTATCTGCTGGCTGTGAAAGCCAATCAGCCCACTTTGCGAGCGGACATAGCGACCTGCTTCGACGCCGCTCCGGCCGGTTCCGTCGATACGCATATCGAACATGACAAGGGTCACGGTCGGATCGAACAGCGCGACATCGACGTGATCCGCGAGGTCGATTGGCTCTCGGGGGATCGCCGGTTCCCCGGCGAATTGCGGCTGCCGGACGCCGCCAGCATCATTCGTGTTCGCGCCCAGGTCCAACGTGGTCAGACAAGGCACGCCGAAACCCGTTACTACATCTCATCCGCCGCACTCAGCGCTGAGCGGGCCGGACAGGCCGTGCGCGGCCATTGGGGGATCGAAAACCGGCTGCACTGGGTTCTCGACGTCACCTTCAACGAGGATCAGTCGAGGCTACGAAAGGGATTTGGCGCCAGGAACATGGCCGTCGTCCGCCACTTCGCTCTCAACCTTGTCCGGTCAGCAAAGGACAAGAAATCCATCAAGCTCCGCCGAAAGGCCGCAGCCTGGAAAACAAACTATCTCGGCAACTTGCTTACCGGGCAAAACCTATGAACTTGGATTCGGTGCCCTGGTCCCAAGGTAGTCCAGATTGATTCATTGGAGTTTTATGGCACAATTTGAACTGAAATCCCGTCATAAAAGTTCATTGCTCGGGGGCTTTCTAGCGACCGATTGCGGGCGGCTGGGCGGAATTTTCCACGCCTGCCGCATTCTGTCCGATTAGCGCTTCGACAGTCGTATTTGCTTTCGCGACGGCGCAGAAAACCTGCCGGCCTCTAGGCTTCGTTTCGACATTGCCGACTCGCACCTCCAGATGCCTCTCTCCGTTCCCGCAGCTCCGTATAAAGGTTGAGTCCAGGGTGACCACGACCGCCGACGCCGGCGTTTCCGGCTGGATCGCGCCACATGCAGCGGGAATCTCGCCGGCCTTTAGGGTATGGCGGCGCAAGGTTTCGGGTGCTTCGCGGCATCGACCGGGAACACTTCCCCCAGCAGATCAGCGGCCGTCCGGTAGGTCGTGACGGCGGCGAGATGCGCCTGAAGCCGGTCGAGTTCCGGTGTTGACCGGAAACGCAGTGACCAGGCGATCCCAGCCTCGCTCACGCCACACGCGGCACAGCGAAAGCGGGGAAGCCGCACCGTGACCCGGCCGAGAAGTGTCGCGACCGCATGGTCCCGGTAGTCGTTCACCCGGCAAGCGCGGCCACAGCGGGAGCAGGCTGGTCGCCGAGCGGCGTGGTCCCTGACTTGTGTGGCGAGGTTCTCCTGTTGGAGGCCAGCCAGCAACTGCTTCGTCTCGGCCAGTGTCACACCCAGGTTGGCGATGTCGGGAAGATCACCGAGTCGGCCAATCTCCATTACATCCATGGACGGTCCCCCGCCTTCAGTACCGATCTTCGCCGCTCTCACAACCCAGGCCACGCGTCCACTCCCGGTCAAAGGATCGACGCAAAAAACACTTGCCCTAACACCCCCAAGCTTGCGGCAGTCCCCTCGGCTACCGGGATAAGCGGCTTGCCGAGATCGGTCAGGCCCTCGACATCACCGTCGAGGCCATTGCGCGCGGCCGGACGGGCGGTTTATTCCCGCCGGCATCTGCTGGGTCGGCGAGCGTTCCTTTGCTTGGCTGAGCCGCTACCGGCGGTTGAACACCATCGTCGAACGCTCGAAGGAACACCTCATCGCTTTCGTCGAGATCGCGATCATCTCGATACTCTCGCGCCGACTGAAGCGCCTCGTCGCCGAGGAACTCAGCGCCTGACGTTTACAAACAGACACTAATGCATGCCTCCTTGCTTGGTCGCCCCCGTCTACAGAACCGGGGTTGGCAGAGGAACAAGTTGCTGCTAGCGCAGGCCCTTCGATAGGATAAAAGGCGCATGCCCGCGGCGACACTATTCTCGGAGCATGCCGTCCCCATAATGTCGATGCAGGCCATGAACGTACCCAACACCACTTCCTTCTTTGCCGGCCAGTCAGTGCGCAGCCTCACCTCCGCGCGGGCGGTGCTAGGTGAACTGTTCGACCGATTCCGACCACAGAGCGTGCTCGACGTCGGCTGTGGGGTCGCGCCTTGGCTATGCGCGGCACAGGAGCTCGGTGCTGCGGATATTCTCGGAGTCGATGGCGACTATGTTGATCGGGCCGCGCTCCTGATCGATCCGGCGGCGTTTCTGCCGGTTGACCTGGAGCGGCAACGGCTGTGCGACGTCGCCCCCCTATCTGACGGGCGCCGGTTTGATCTTGTTATCAGCGTTGAGGTAGCGCAGCATCTGTCGTTCTCTCGCGCTGAGAGTTTCGTCAACGACTTGACGCAGTTTGCCGATGTGGTGCTGTTCTCGGCAGCAGTACCATTTCAGGGCGGCGAGCACCATGTCAACGAGCAATGGCCGGAGTTCTGGGCACTGCTGTTTCGCGCCCATGGTTTCGACTGCCTCGATCTGGTCCGCCCGCTAATCTGGGCGCGCGCGGATGTGGACTGGTGGTACGCCCAAAATCTACTGTTGTTCGTCTGCCGCGGAAGTTCCGCGGCAGAAAGGCTGAAGCCGCCGTCGCTGCCCCAGATCCCGCCCCTGTCGCTGGTACATCCAAGCAATTACCTCGCGCAGATGCTGAACTGGTTCCACACGCATCGGATGGCAGCGGCCGAGGATGAGGAGGCCGATCTTGCAGCACTGGTCGTCGCCTACCAGGCTGGCTCGGCTTGCATCCCGCCCTTGCGGACCATCAGCCGCGCCGAGGCGGCGCCGGGGCGGCCAGATGTGTTCCCTAACACGCGGGTCGAGCGTTGCTTTCCGGAAACCTTGCTGCGCGAACGACAGATTCAGTACGAGATCCTCAGCACAGCGCATGCGAGCCTGCGCGACAGCTACCTGACGCAGCAGGCCGAGATGCGGGAATTGCGGCGGGAAATGGAAGACCGGCTCGTCGAAAGCCGGGATTTGTTTGTCCGTATCGTCGCCGAGACGGAGGGACACCTGGCCGAGACGGGGCGACACCTAGCCGAGACGGAGCGGCGCCTGGCAGAGATGGAGCGTTCGCGAGTGGCCCGGCTGGCGCGAGCCTATTACGCGCTCTATTCGCGGTCGTTACTCGGTTTGCCGCTGCGCCTGCTGCGCCGGACGGTCGGCGGCACAATGCGGCGGCTGCGCCCCAGCGTCGATTAACCCACCTCGGCCGTTTCAGCCCGGAATGCTGGCGGCTTGGCCGTTTCTGGCCCGGGCCTGCACAGGCAAAGACAAGCCGAGGCCGTGCCCTTCATCGCCGCGGCCCCGGCGCTCTTGACCGGTGCAGCGCTTGCAACGATTGCATCGGGCTCGAACAGCGCCGCCTCGCCGAGGCATTCGGACAAAGCCGCCGCATCAGGGCCGGACGCATAGGCCGAGGGCACCGCGGTGAGCGGCGTCGCGATCACCAGCAGCCCGCCCGGGCCAACCGGTCGCAGCAGATGGTCAAGCGCCGCCGCACGCTCGCTGACCGCAGCGAGTACATCGACGCACAACCGCAAATCGTGGGCGCCGGAATTCAGGGGCATGTTGTAAATCGAGCCGGGGACGACGGCATCGTCTCCCGCCGATTGCACAAAACCCTGAGCGGCAGGTTCGCCGAGCACCGGTGCCACTACGCCAAGGCGCGGTGGCGTCGGACGGTCGCCCAGATGCAACGCTGCCTCGCGCCGCACGATCCCCCAGTCCCTGAGCGAGGCTGGCGGCGGGGAAGGGTCGGTGCCGGATGGCAATCAATTCTAGCAGTTGCCGCAACAGCCGATCAAGATCGATGCTGGAGGTGCGTTCCTGTCCTGTCGTGCCGCGTGGGCAGTGCGCCAGCGAAGTGGCGTTCGAATACCAGCAGCGGCTGCATGCTGGCGAGGCAACATAGAGTTTGCCCGGATTACCGACGAAGGCCTCGCTGATTGTGCCAAAGAACAATACGGCGGACGCATTGGCAGCGTGGGCGAAATGCAGGAGCCCGCCCTCGGTATCGACGTGTGCGACCGCTGCTTTCAATACGCAGCAGAGTTATGACAGATCCGTGCGCCCGCGCAGGTCGATATCGGCATCGACCACCGGAGGATCGCCATTGTCGCCTACTCGCACTACGGCAAGCTCTTGCGATCGCAGCAGTGCCCGTATCTCGGCCCATTTCGCAGGTGGCAGCTGCTTAGTCGTGCGTTCCACCCCGAGGTTGCGCGCAAATGCCAGATCGCCGGGACTGGCGCCGCCGCGAATGATGACGTAGCGCGTCGGCGGATCGAGCCTGCACACGCAGGCCAGTGCCGCTGGGTCATGCGAAAAGATTAGCGGCATCATGTAGCAACCGCCACCACCCCGATGTTGAAGTATAGGTCTGAAGGATCTACTATACCATTCTTGGATATCCAAGAAAGGGTGGCAATGGCCGAGCCGCATGTCATCGGTGCACTAAGGAACAAGCGAGCAGAACTGGCGGGAATGCTGCACCAACTTGAGCAACAGCTTGCGCAGCAGCGCGCAAACCTGGCGCATGTCGATGCCACCATGCGGCTGTTCGATCCAGATATTCGGCCGAAAGACATCCGTCCCAAGCAGCCGCGAGAGCGCTACGCCTGGTTTCGTCAGGGTGAGTGCTTGCGGCTGATCTACGATGAGCTGCGCGAGGCCACCCAGCCGGTGACGACGCGCGAACTCGCGGAGCGGATCATGCACCTCAAGGCCATATTGCCAGCCGATGACCAGCGCCGTGAACGGATTCAGAAGACGCTACTTGCTTCGCTCAACCGGGCGAAGCAGACGATCGCGCGGGTGGAGATCGCGGGCGTGGTCCGTTGGCGGCTGATCTAATCCGTGTTTCGGGCCGTTCGGGAGAAGCCCCGAACGAAACATGGTCTAGGCGGCCTGCGCGCGTTGCCAGTAGCCGCAGAAATCGACCGACGGTCGGCACCGCATCGCCAGTCCGACCACGCCGTAGACCTGCTCGCCGTTGCTGACGCGGCGCAGGTCCTCGCGCCAGGCGGCCTCCTGAGCGTAGCGGACAAGGTACGGCCCGGCGATATGGTGGTGATGTCCGAGTTCGCCGCGACGCAGACGGGAGAAGTAGGATTCCGCGCCATTGGTGCAGGCGCCGTCGATGCTATAGCCGTCCTGGTGGTTGATCCGCTGCATGGCGAAGCCGGCATGCAGCGTGTTCCAGGCCGGACTTTCATCGGCGTGAACCACGGTGCCCTTGGCGATCCGCAGACGGACGGCCGCGACAGCGTCCGTCTCGGCGGCGAACACCTGCGCCAGCGTACGCCCACCGCGCTCGCGCATGGCGACGACAACCTGGCGCTTGCCCGACTGGTTTTCCGCCAGCCGCCGGTCAATCCGATCAGCGGCCAGGTTCTCCGGTCGGATGTGGCCACCGAAGTAGGCACCATCGATCTCGGCGGTTCGTCCTTCGCCGCCAATGCGCAGCGCCTTCGTGGCGGATGCCATGGCCTCGCGCAGTTTGTGCGCCAGCACGAACGCCGTCTTGTATTGCACGTCGAGGTCGCGGCAGAACGCCAGCATGCTCTTGCCTTTGACTTCATTACAGAACACCGCGATGGCCATCAGGTAGGTTCTGAGCGGCAGCTTGTGCCAGGCGAACAAGGTGCCCGAGGTCGCCGAGAAGTCAGCCCGGCACGCCTTGCAGCGCCAGCGCGGCTGGTGTTCCGAGCGACGACAGTCGTAGCAAATTTCGCAGCCGCAATGTGGACAGACCGGTTTGCCATCGGTCTGCGGCCAGCGCAGGCGCACGAACACGTTCTCTGCGCCTCGCTCGGACATCCGCGCGACCTTGCCCGGGCTGAGCGAGCGGGCAGCCGCGGACAGGAGGAAGTGTTGCGCCATCAGGGCCGTCTCAAATCATAGAACATATAGGGAACATGACCGAGATCGCACAGCCCGTCAACCGTGGTGGCGGTTGCTACATGATGGCGAAGATTAGCGGCGTGGCGCCGCCGATCGGAAGGCCGATGATCGATGGCAGCGATCGAGTACATGCGTGTTGCAGGCGCGATCGAGCAAGCTCATACCGAGATTGGACGAAAAGCGCTCAATCAGATCTGCGAGCTTCTCGTTCCCGGCCAATCAAGCGCCGTGGCATCCATGTCGATGCGCAAACCCTCACGCACCAGATAGTGTGGCAAAAAGCAATACAGATCGACGATGCCGAGCCGGCGCGCCGCGGTTGCCACGTCCTGCATCTCGCCCAAGGCGCGGCCACAGCGCTGGCGACCGTGGGGTTGTCGGCATAGAGCGACAGCACCACGTGCTTCTCGTACAGCAGAACGATTTCGCTTGGCCCCGGACGCCGCCCGAGGCCCGCAAATACCGCCGAGAACATCAGCGCATCGTCGAGGCCACCGCCGCCAAGCAGCACCAGCACGCGCGGCTTGCCCGATTGTCCGCCACGCGGCCGCAGCTAGGCCAGAAAAGACAGATTTGCGTCCGCGGCGACGAAGGGGCCCCAGCGTTCCTGCGCCGCTCATCGCATCGCTGCATGGTGGGGTGTGGCAGTTGCACTCTGCGCTCCGCAATGGGGCGAGCGGCGGAGCAGTCGGTCGGCAAGGGCATCTTGTCCCGGTGGTCGCGATAATTCTTGTGATCGTTAATTAGCTACCCGGTCTCTGCCAAGACGCTTCTATCCCTCGGCTATGCGGCCACCGCCTGTACCAGTTCGGGCCAACGTCGGTCCCAGCTGTTCGCGGCCGCAGACCAGTCGCCGCGACGGGGCGCGGTGACGATCGCATTCAGCGCCTCAGGCCATGGTCCGTTGCTGGCAACCAGATGGACATGGGCGGCATGGCGCTTCGCCTGTGGAATTGGAGCGGCCAGCACTTCCAGGCCAGCGTTGAGGTAATGATACAGTTTGTCCGGGTTGACGTGCCGCGTCATCGGATGATCGACCTGGTAGGGCAGCACGCCGGCACGGAAATTGCCCAGGATCGACCACAGATCGTCGTTATCATAGCCGCCGTGGAAGGTGACGTTGCGGCGACGTTTCAGCAGCGCGTCGAGCTCGACGGCGGCGTGCGGTGTGGATTCGTGAACGCGGCCATAAATCGCCAGCGTGACGTCTTGTGACGCAAGTGCGTCTAACCAGGTGAAATCGACCCGGCTGTCTATCGAGCCGATATAGACCATGCTTCGCGGATCGGCCTTCTCTACCGACGCAATCGGCTGCATGTGCGAGGCATTGTCGAGATGGTGCGCACGCGGATAGCGCTCCTTGAGCGCCGCATCCAGTAAGATCGTGTGTGTGCAGCGGCAACGCCAAATCGCATCCTGCAACATCCGGATCCCCCGTTCGAAGCCGGTCGCGTTGAACTGGAGGTCGTCATAGACGTCATAGACCAGCACGGCATTATCAAATATGCGTTGCAACCGGCTCGCGAACGGGGCTTCATTGCCGCCAAGTCCGGTCAGCACGATCAGCCGACCATCGCCGAGATTTTCACGCACCAACTGCAGAATCTCGTGCTCGTTGACACTGGACGCAAATGTCGCGTACTCGCTGCCGTGTCGCGAAAGGATGATCTGCTCCCAACAGTAGATGTGCAGCGCGCGCGCATCGGCGCGCTCCGCCGCGCGCATCAGGTATTTGCGGAAGTCGGTATGGTAGCGTTTGTTAGAAAGTAACAACAGATTTGGCATCATAAACTATTTCAGGATTGGTAGCATCGGGTCGGTCGATAGCAGGGTAGGATGGTTGTCGGCAAGAGTGCACTATCCCGAGGGTATCATCGCGGCTGCACCTTTCGTCAAAAGTTCAACCCTTTCCATACCCTGATCCGCTCGAGAACACCGTCAGAAATCAATTTGGCGGCTGGTGACACGACTGTTGGGTCTGGGCCATCAAGCTGCAGATCTGCCGTCGGTGGGGCGATCCGGCGCGGTAAGGGCGGGTGCCGGCCTGCTCCTGCGGCGCCGTCAAGTCGGCCGGCGAGCAGCTGCTCGCGGAGCGGGCTTCGCGCGGCCAAGGGCGCGGTACGCGGCGCCGCCGTTTTCGAGCTTGGCGTACAGGCGGTCACGGGACCGGATCCGGATATGCAGGTACTCACCCGCGGTGGGTAATTCGAGAGTTGCCATGCCCTGCTCGGGGGAGATCTCGTGGTTGCCGAGGCTTAGCCAGAATCCCGGGTAGTGGTCGGCGACGGCTCGCGACAGGACGACCTTGCTCCAAACCGAGGGCCTAGCCGGGCAAAGATAATCCCCCTTGACATCGAAATGACCCCAGCTGCCTTGCCGATCGGGTGCAACGTTACGCCAGGCGAATCTGCGCGCTCCACGGGCCTGCGCCTCGAGCACAGCCTCGAGAGTGTGGCGGTCAGTGATGTCGACACATTCGTTGGCGTCAAGCGGGAAGACCCAGTCGGCGCCAGCAGCAAAGGCGCGCTGGACCAGCAGGTTGGTAATCGCCGCCGGGACATTACCGCGAACAGCAGTCGAGCAGCTCGATCGGGACGCCGGCAGCGCACGCCGCCTCGAATATCTCGCGCGAGCCGTCGGTGGATCGGTGGATCGGTGGTCCATGACGACGATGTGGTCGAACAGGGCGGCACAATGTGCAAGGGAACTGGGCAGGATATCGGACTCATTGCGCACCATGACTGCTCTGCAAGGCGAAGTGGGCGCGTCGCCTACGATGGCGACGCGGCAGCAATGCAGGTTACCGGTGTCGGCGAGCGCGGGAGAACCGGCATGCGGGCGAATCCGAGTTTCAGGCCGTTTCGTTGCATGATCCGCAAAAGCTCGCGTTTGGGATCGATTCCATGGCGCGCCATGAAGCGGTAGAAAAGTCCGGTCTCCTGGTCTCTGGGGCGCAGGTGACGCGCGGAGACTTCACCAATGATTGCAATGCGGCCCGCCTGCTGTGCTTCCGGCCACGTTTGACCCCAGAGCAGGTCAATGCCGAACCCGCTAATGCCCTCACTGAACGTCCAGGCTAGCCGATCGAGTGCCGCCCTCGAGAAGGCCGGCATCATCACCTCCACCCCATCAACCGGCACCACACGGCCGGCATGTGCGACGTCGCGGAAGATCGGCCAAGAACAGTCCGAATCCGGAGTGAGCAAGGGCTGCGCCAGCACCAGGTCGTGCGACTGCATCACGTCGAAGAAGCGGTCCAGATCGCCGGCGCCGAGATCGATGTCGTCATCGAGGAAAATTACGCGTTCGTAGCTGCGCAGCAGAGTTGGGTCACGGCGCAAGATGGCCTCGATGGCGGTCACCTTGGAGCCGCGCTGGAAGATGGCATACTCGCAGGCTGCATGAGGTTCCGCGCCAGGGTCTTCGTAGTAGTTGAGCATCAGATCGAAGCTGCGTTCCGGCGTTGCGAAGCGATGAGCGGCGTCAGGAGCAGTCTGCACGAAGACGAGGTTCGGCCGTTGTGGTGCCGCAGCGCGGCGGAGTGGTCGCCAGTCGATATTGTCGCGAAAGGCGGTTTGGCGCGCCTCAAGACTTACGAAGCCGTAGTCAACGCCCTCGCCTTCGAGCCGACCGGTGGCGGCGATCTGCCTAAGCATTAGGGCCGGGGCAGTGGCTGATGTCGCGCCATGTGAGGCCATCCATCGCTGGAGATCGATGTGCGGCGCCGGATCGCGCCCCTCGGCGAGACCACGCGTAAGATAATGTTCGAGAGGGTGGTTGCCGCCCAGACAATCATGGTTAACCGCGGCGTACCAGGAGTGGTTGAACTCCTCAGAGGGCGATTCCAGGCGATCAGCGCCGTGGCGCAGGTAGAAGTTCAGAAGCGGGGAGCGAAGACGCACACCAGCGGCGGCAAGTTGCGCGCGATAATAGGCAGGATCAAAGAAGGGATTGGGTCGTTGGCCGCGTCGGGCGCCGATCGTGAGGTAGTGGATGAACGGTCGCCGGTACCAGACGCTGCTGCCCAGATAAGCAGCGCGATAAGCTTCAGGCTGGAAGAGACAGGCGCTATGGGCTCGGCGGATTGCATCGGTAGGATTTGACATGGCGGGAGTGGCGAACGTCCTGATGATATTAGAGAAGAACGCGGCAGTCGACGAGCGTCGATCCGATCCGCCGGTAGTTTGGCGCCCTTTGTTGCATAGCGTGAATGCAAGCGCAACAAGACCCATAACGATAGGGCCCACGCTGGTCGAAATGACTGTGTGTGGCATGAGTAGAATACTGGGCATATAGAATGGATGCTATCCTGAAGATGAACATTGCCGCGCGCAAACACGACACAGCCGCTGGAGGAGCCGCCAAACCGAGCGCATGTGCTGGATGCGATCGACTGGATCAGCTGGGACCGGCTGTTGTTCGCGACCGATTACCCGCATTGGGATTACGACGATCCAACCCACGCGCTGCCCATGCCGCTGCCGGAGCAGAAGAAGCGGGATTTCTTCCTGAACGCGGTGGCCTTGTAGGGGCAGGGTTAGACCGGTCCTCGGGGTGGCTTCAACGGTGCGCGGTCAATGGCTTGCCCGTTTTGCCGGGGGACTGTCCAGAGTCTGGGGAGATTGGTCCAACCGCGATATGACAGAGCCGGCTGTATCTGGCGCGGAGGGATCATCGATGGGGTGGGTTTTGCGATTGGCCGAAACCGGCCCTGACGCGCCGACGGAGAGTATCGACCTGATTGAGATCCATCGATCGTCCGGTCTCGCGGATATAGCGAATCTGGGACTGACACTGTCCGAGGCGAAGGAGTTGCTGGCTCGCGTTCAGCAGGCGATGGTCGCCGCGCAGGCCCGGGATCACGCGGTTCGCCGGCCGTCGTGCGCGTCTTGCTCGGGCCTATGTCACCTCAAGGACTGGCGGCCGCGGCGGATCGCGACGCCGTTCGGCGAGGTAGTGCCGAGGCTGCGGCGATGGCTCTGTGCCGATTGCGGGCGGACCGAAACCGGCATCGACTGGCCGGAGAATTGCCGTTCGACGCCGGAACTGAACGAACTGCACGCGAATTTGTCCGCTCTATTGACCTACAGAGTCGCCGCCGGGGTGCTGGCCCACCTTCTGCCCGTGGAGACCGGCACAAGCCTGGAAACATTGCGGGGTCATACAATAAAAGTCGCCGATCAGCTTCGCGACGCGGCCACCGGGCCGTGCGCAGCGGAGGCGCCGGCACTCGATATCAGTCTGGACGCGACGTTCGTCCGGAGCCGTCACGACGGTGAGCGCCATATGGAGGTCAGGGTCGGCAATGTCGAAGCTCCTGGTGGAGGCCGGCAGGTATTCGGTACCGTCGCGAAGAGCGGCACCAGCATTTTGGCGCTGATCGGCCGGAACCTCGCGGTAATGGGCCGGAATGGAGACACGAAGCTTACCGCCTTCACCGATGGTTGTTCCGGTCTACGCTCAATTCTGACGGATGCCGGCGTGAAGGATCCGCCGATCCTTGATTGGTACCACATCGCGATGCGGCTCCAACACGCGAAGCTGTCGGCGGGTGGCCTGGCGGATGAAACACCGGGCCGGCCCTCGGCGAAGGGCTTTATCGTCGCGCAGGTCGAGCGGCTTCACTGGCGGATATGGAACGGCAAGGCGAAGAACGCCCATGTTACCATCGATCGAATTCGCGCGGTGATGTATGTCTTCAAAAACGAGGCCAGACGCCGCGGCGCGGGCGCGTCATCGGGCAAGCTGTGGCATGCGTTGCACGAAATCGATGAGTATCTCACTGGACAAAGTGCCTGGCTGGTGAATTACGCCAAACGTTACCGCGCGGGTCTGAGGGTTGGGACATCGATCACCGAAGGCACGGCGAATTTCCTCGTGAACCGGAGAATGAACAAACAGCAGCAGATGCGATGGTCAAGGGGTGGCGCAGATGCCGTTCTTCAGGTTCGCTGCGCGATCTACAATGGCACGCTCGGAACCGGATTTGGCCATCTATTCAATCCGGGGCACGAACCATCTCAGCAACTTGCGATGGCGGCCTGATCTCCCCAGACTCTGGACAGTCCCGTCCTTGACCCGGCAAACGCCCCTGCCGTAGCGACAATCCGGCCGCCGAAGGGCGTGGGCTCTCGCCTGAGCGGCGACGATCTCCCGTTGGACCCCCACCAACAACAACTTCGCTTCAGCCAAGCTCAAACCCAGATGGGCGATATCAGCGAGATCGTCGGGCTTGTTGATCTCCATGACATCCGTACTCCGGCCGTCGCCCTCAGCGCCGGTTTTCACCAACCGTAAGATCCAGGCCACGCGTCCACCCCAGGTCAACGAACAGACCCGAAAGTTATCCGGTCGAGGCGCTCACCCCCAATCTTCAGCCAGTCCCATCGCAATCGGCGGGTCGTCACGACCGGCGGTGTTAACGCGGTTGCGCCCGGCATGCTTCGCGTCATACAGCGCGTCATCGGCTTCCTTCACGATCAGGCTTTCCGCTTCCCCAAGGAGAGGCCGCGCGACGGCGACACCGATACTGACGGTTAGCCGGCCGCTGGGGCTGCCCGCGTGCGGTATGTCGAGCCCCTCGACCGCGCTGCGTATCGCCTCGGCGACAGTGCTTGCCCCTGCCCAATCGGTATTTGGCAATACCGCAACGAATTCCTCGCCGCCGTAGCGGGCGCCCAGGTCACCAGGGCGGCGTATGCTTTTCTGGATGCAGGTTGCGATCATCTGAAGAACACGGTCGCCCTCTTGATGACCGTAGCCATCGTTATACAGCTTGAAACAATCTGCATCGAGCATCAACAGGGCAATTGGGGTCTCGGCGCGGATCGCACGGTTCCATTCCACCCGAAGCCTTGCATCGAACGCGCGACGATTGGCCAAACCGGTCAACCCGTCGGTAGCCGCTATCACCGATAGCTTATCAGCTGCTTCGACGAGCGCGCCTTCGGCTGCTAGACGGCGCAGCATTTCCCGACGGAATAACAGGCACAAAGCCACCGTAGCGCCACACAGCACGACCAGGATCGTGGCAACGATCAGTGTCTTACGCCACCAAGCCGAATAAATCTCGTCAACCGAAAGGGCAACGCTCAGAATCAGTGGCAGATTACCGATGTGCTGATACGTGTATAACCGCCTAACTCCATACGACGACGCTCCTTCGAAGCTCCCTTGGGGTGCCGCGGCGAACTTGCGGAAGGTGGTTGAATTGCTCATATCACGGTTGAAGTCTGCCTCAAGGACCGGATAGCGCGCGATCAACCGACCATCACCCCCGATTAAGGTCACAGAGCCTCCCGGCCCCAGATTGAGTTTCTCGAATAGTTTCTGGAAGTAGGCCACGCGCAGCGCACCCATGACCACGCCTCCGAAACGACCGTCCGACGCGGGGATGCGTCGGCTGATCGCGATGCTGGCGTCGCCACCCCGCAACCGGCTCAGGAAAGGACGGCTGACATAGAGGCCGATGTCCGGCCGTTCTTCTTGGACGCGAAAATAGTCTCTATCGGCCAGGTTCAGAGTGTGAGGCACGATGGATGTGGAATCTTCAACGACGCTTCCCGCCGTGTTCAGCACTAGGATTGATCCCAGGTCTTCGCCGCTGGCTGAACTATCAAACACCGCCATGTGCCGGATTTGAGGGCTGACCTGATCGATATCGGGTTGCTGCAACGCCGTGATGACACCCTGGAGGGAGAGGTCATAGAGCGCGATGTTGCGTGCGATATCCCTCTCCAGGACGAGAGCAAGGTTGGCGGACGCCTGCTTCGCCTGCTGCCAGGCATCCTCGCGCGCGTCGAGCAGCACTATGGCGCCGAGCGCGAGCATTCCTGAAGCGACCCCCATACTGAGGATGGTGAGCCATCTGATGGTTTTTCGCATCTCACTCGGTCCAATGGGTCAGAAAGTTACCGGAGCAACCGCAGCTTGTGAAGTCACGATGGCAACAGAGACCGTCCAGAAGGTGGGGGTGCGTCAGGACAAGCTGATCTGGTCCAGCCGGTGAGAGTCCGGTCCGGGTAAGGGCTAGCACCCGCCCGGTAGCGAGTGTTGCGTGGCCGTCGGCGACGGTAGTCACGAAGCGTACACAGCAATTGTGTGGGGTGGGACATTGAGCCGCGAAAGTTCTGAAATCACGGAGGCCGAGACCGTCCCCAGCGTCGAAGGCAATATGTGCGGCGCCGCCATGCAAGGCGTCGACACTCCGTCGTGGTCCAAGACCCCATCACGTACAAAAGGAACAGGTCGGAACCTGGGAGATCTCGTGTCCGACCGGGCGGCCCTCGGGTTGCCCGGCCCGCGTCGGAAAGGCGAGGAGCCGTAGCCGATGATGCACGGACACGAGAAGTCAGACCCTGAAATAGTAGCGATCCGGACGAGTGTCGGTGGCATTGACCGGGAGAAGCCGGCGAACAAGGCGGTGCCAACCGCTTCGGAGTCGGTGGAGCGAAGGGCAGGGACCAAGGGGGTTGAGCCGCGAAGAGCGGATCAACGGGCCAGCAAAGCACGCTCCGGGCGCAGGACCGGGTAGGCGTGTCCCAGGCGCTGGATCGCATACGGCAAGCCGCGAGGCACAACAAGAAGGAACGGTTCACCGCGCTTCTCCATCACATCAACCCCGAAACGCTGCGTCTGGCGTTTGACGCCCTCAAAAAGGACGCTGCCCCCGGAGTGGATGGGGTGACCTGGTCGGACTACGAGGTAGACCTTGAGCGCAGGCTCGAAGAACTACACGACCGGGTCCACAGGGGAGCATACCGGCCCCAACCGTCACGTCGGGTGTATATACCGAAGGCGGACGGCAGGCAGCGCCCACTTGCGGTCGCCGCGGTCGAGGACAAGATTGTTCAAGGCGCGGTGGCGATGGTGCTGAGCGCGATCTACGAGGTAGATTTCCTCGGGTTCTCGTATGGGTTCCGACCGGGACGTGGCCAGCACGATGCGCTGGACGCATTGGTGGTCGGGATCGACAGCCGCAAGGTGAACTGGATACTAGACGCCGACATTCGTTCGTTTTTCGACATGGTCGACCAGAGATGGATGATCCGTTTCGTTGAACATCGGATCGGCGACCCGCGCATCATCCGCCTGATCCAGAAATGGATGAAGGCGGGTGTGCTCGAAGACGGGGAGTTCAAGGCCAGTGAAAGGGGAACGGGCCAAGGATCGGTGATCTCACCGCTGCTGGCCAACATCTACCTGCACTACGCCTTCGACCTCTGGGCCAACCGCTGGCGACAGCGGGAGGCGACAGGCGATATGATCATTCTCCGCTATGCGGATGACACCGTCGTCGGCTTCGAGCATGAGGCCGACGCCCGTCGGTTCCTCGACATGATGCGCACGCGCCTGGAGGAGTTTGCGCTGTCGCTCCATCCGGAAAAGACCCGCCTGCTCGAATTCGGCCGCCACGCGGCAGCCGACCGGGAGCAGCGCGGGCTGGGCAAACCGGAGACCTTCAACTTCCTGGGCTTTACCTTCATCTGTAGTAAGTCCCGCAAGGGCCGCTTCCTGATAATCAGGAAAACACGGCGAGACCGTATGATGGCGAAGCTCCTGGAACTGAAGGAGGAAATGCGACGACGCATGCACGGGCCAATCTCCGAACAGGGAGAATGGCTGAGGCAGGTCGTGGGAGGTTTCTTCAACTACCACGCCGTGCCGACCAACGGCCGGGCACTCGCAGCCTTCCGACACCACGTAAGGGTTTTATGGGAACGCACGCTTCGGCGGCGGAGCCAGAAGGACCGGACCACGTGGGACCGGATCGCCAAACTGGCTGAGGAGTGGCTCCCCAAGCCCCGTATCCTACACCTTTGGCCGAACGTTCGCTTCGCCGTCAAATACCCGAGGTAGGAGCCGTATGCGGGCAAGCCGCACGTACGGATCTGTGCGGGGGGCGCCCAGTAATGGGCGTCCCTACCGCGATGTGCTATGGGACCGGCCGGTTGTTGTAGCCGGGAGTTCACGATGAAGTGGCGGGTGATGTTGGAGCTGGTTGGAGCGGATGGGATCGTTGGCGTTCATGAGGTCGGCGGTCGCGCGGCGGTTGCCGAATATGCGCCGCAAATGATCGGGCTGACGCTGGAGGAGGGCAAGCATCTGCTTGCTGCGTTGCAGGTCCATCTCGTTCAAGCTCAGGCGGAGGATCAATGCCGCCACCGGCGACGCTGCCAGCGCTGCGGCGCGCAGCGACCCCTCAAAGATCAGCGCTCTCGGCGATTGGTGTCGTTGTTCGGTACGGTGGAGGTCTGCGCGCCGCGCTTTACCCCGTGTCGGTGTGCGGTGACCTGCCGACGGACGCTCAATCCGGCTGCGGAGATCATGCCCGACCGATGCACGCCGGCGTACGAGCGGACCGTCGCAAAGATGGGCTCGCTGTTACCCTACCGCCGGGCGCGGACGCTGCTGGCGGAGTTTCTGCCACTCGGCAAGCCACAGGCCGTGGAAACCACGCGGCAACGAACCCTTCGTGTGGGCGCCAGGCTGGAGCAGGAGGCTGTCGCGGGGGCGGGATCCAAGCCGGCGGTGGCGACGAAATCTATTGCACTCTCCATTGACGGCGGCCACGTGCGGGCGGCTCGTCAGTATCAGGGGCGGCGTGGTTCATTTTTGACCATTTTGGGGTAACATACGGCCGCGCGGAAGCGGCCGGCGGTTGAGGGTCAGACTGGGTCGGCGTGGCTGTTGTGCGAGGGAGGCGGTCAGCCTCCCCGGTTCAGGCGTGCTGGCTTTGCAGCGGTCCGAGGCCCAGCAGGGAGAGCCAGTGCGGATGGCTTTCGCCGGTCATCAATTCTCGCGGGCTCTTGCCGACGCGCTCGGCCAACTGGCTGCGCATGTAGCGCCGATGGTTGAGGAAGAACCGTAACAAATCCAGGCACGAGGTGCCCAGGTGGCGGCGCAACGTGAAGTAGTTGCGCAGCCGCGAGTTGAGGTTCTCCACCAGCGAACTGCTGCGCGGCGTCCGTGCCATTGCTTGGTTCACCGCTTTGAAGACGGCGCGGAACTTGTCGCCGATGTTCGCCCGAAGCCGGTTCCATCCCTGCCAGTACGCGGTCGAGGTGTTGGGCAGGCGGTGTAGCAGGCAGGCTTCGCGCACGAGGGACTGAGATATCTCGAGGCTCCGCGCGATGCCGGACAGTTTCTTGTCGAGCACGCCGGCGAAGGCGAGCAGATCATCGCGCTGGTTGCGCAGCGCGACACGCACCGGGCGGATGCGCCGCGCATCCTCCGGCTCGAGACGCTCCAGTTCATCAGTGATGAAGTCGAACAACTCCCGCCGCGTGGCCCGGTCCGGACCGGCCAGCGCCAGAACGTCGTGGCTCAGCCATTGGACAAGGGTGCGGATACCGCGGCCCAGTTCACGCGCCCGGGTTTCGGCTTGCCTTGCCAGCGCCAGTTCGGTGACGAACGCCTCGTTCGGATCAGGCTGATCCGCACGGCTGGGCTTGGCCTCCAGGTTTTCACGCCGCGACCTGGCGCCCTTGGCGATGCGCGACAGCGTATTGGCGAGACCTTCGCATTGGTGGATGATGTGAAAGACATCGCCATGGCACGGCGTGTCGCCCCAGGCGGCCTTCTGCCCAGCACGCAGGCCCTGCCCGGCATCCGCGATCGTATAATCGGGGTTCAGTCCCTGCTGGGCGGCGTCAAGCAGATGTATGCCCCAGGTGTCGGCGTCGCGGTGCTGCTCCGCGGCCAGGAGATAGCAATAGGTCGATTGGGCGCAGACGCCGGCCAGAACCGGCTTTCCGGCGTGGAAAAGCTCATCGTGCAACCCGGTGCGAATGCACGACAGGTCCTGCGTGCCGTTGATCACGCCGGCCTGCTCAGCGACCGCGTGGAGCACGTTGTGGATGGTGCCGATGCTGATCGGCCAGCCCAGCAAATCGCGCATGAATTCGATAATGCCGAGATACGAACTGCGGCAGATCAGCGCCAGTGCGACGATCACCTGGCGCAGCCATCGCTTGGTGACCTGTACTTGGAATAGCACCGTACCCAGCGCACATTGATCACCATTGACGTGTAGAAATATTTTTTTGTGGCCGCTAACCCCGACCCTATTCAACATGGACAAGGGTCCGCCTAGAATGATCCTGGCACCCGCCCGGGGCATGGCGGGTAACGGTGAGGGGGACATGCCACGCACTCCGACCAAGGCCACCATCGCCGCGGAGGAAAGCGGACTTCTCGAACGGCAGAGAGCTTTTCGCACTGCCGCCGATCGGGTTGCGGTGGCTCTCGCCGAGTGCCGGGATGTCGAGGCGATTGCGCTGATTGGCTCCGTCGCCCGCCCGCTATGGCGGGAGGTGCCACGCTTCGCGCCTTATAGGCAGTTGCGTCTGCCGATCGCGCACGAATGCAAGGATGTCGATCTTGCCGTGTGGGTTTCCCGCATTGACGGGCTGGAGGACCTGCGCCGGGCGCGTAGCCGCGCAGTTGGGCAAATTGTCGCCGAGCAAGGCCATGGGCCAGCCGTCCACGAAGTTGAGGTCTTCCTGCTTGAGCCGGACACAGACCGCTATCTCGGCCGGCTCTGCTACTTCCGCCAATGCCCTGCAGATAAGCGCGACTGTTTTGCCCCGGGATGCGATCGCCACCGCTTTCTCAAACAGCACGATGGATTTTCATTCTGGCCGAAAGCTATCGCCGAGGGCGCGGCCCATCCGCTCTATGATCGCCGTGGGGGCGGAATCGTGGCCCGCGCGATCAATTTGCCGCTGACCATCCTTGATGCTGATCAGTGAGAACCTTGGTGCTATGATCGCCAGATCATGACCGCGAAGCAGTCCGCCCGACCTCCCGACGATATCGAACAAAAGGTGTTGGACGGCCAGCGCCTGCGCGCGACGTATGATCTGATGGAGCGGCGCGGGGTCACCCTCGATGAAGCCCGCGAATTGGTCGGACGTTGGCTGTATGAACGACAACAAACTAACCTCGAGGCAAAACCGTCACTTGAAGGCTGATCCGAAGATTTTGCAAACCGTCCGGAGTCCATGCAGCTAGGGGCCGTTAACGGCGATCTACAGAAAGTCGGCACGCCCGGTGGAACCAAGGTTGCTGACCCGAAAGACGCCCATTCCGCAAGCCTCTGCGCATGAACGGTCTTGCGGGCGCGATCGCTGAGACCGCCTCTCGGCTCTCCTCGTCACTAGGCTCTACGCATCGGTGTCATTCAGATGAATCAGCGCCCTCGACCTTTACCTACAGTAGAAGTCCAGACGGCGGTCCCACCGGCACGCCGTCCTGCTTTTGTCCACGAGCCACAATCATCAACGCATCATCGGGAAGCGGACGCTGGACCTGCAACGCATCGGGGGTTGGCGCGTCCAACCATGTGTCGATTTCATCACGGGTTCTGAGAATTACGGGCATTGCCTTTGGATGATACTGCTTGACCAGTGCGTTCGGCTCTGTGGTCAGGAAAGCGAACAGATCATTTGTGGTCTCGCCCTCCTTGACCTTGCGGACCGAGGTCCAGCCCGCCACCCATATTCCTGCAAAGCATGCGAGCGGGCGGTCCTCGCCCAGCGCAAACCAGATTGGCGGCTTGCGGCCATCCGGAAGTGTCTCGTTCTCCGAAAACGAAGTGAACGGCACGACACAGCGACACTCCGGCGCCAGCCAGCGGCGCCAGTGAGGGGAAGCGGTGTTGCGCACATTGGTCACGCCGGGATCGCTGTTCCGGCCTTTCAGCGCGAAGACCGGCGACGGCATGCCCCACCTGGCCATCGCCAGTTCCCGGCCGTTGGCCGTGTTGCGCACAATCGGGGCCGCGTAGTCCGGGAAGACGCCGGGCTGCGGCGGCAGATTACCGGTACTGTCGATGACGACACCGAACAGGCGACGAATGGCTTCCTGATTGGTCGTCATCGAGTAGAGGTTACACACCGTCGACCCTCCCTTCAGCGCCGCGCACGATGCCGGCCTGGCCGCCCTTAATTGCCGGCGACGTGGACTACAAGCTTATCATCAGCACCGGGATGCAGAAAACGTGCCGGATCGCCTTCGACCTCACCCAGCCATAATGGCCAATCCGCCTCGTCGAGCATCAGCGGCATGCGGTCATGAACTTTCGCCACGGCACCCGTCGCCTCGACTGTGATGCTGCAGTAGGTCCGTTCAATACTCCGATCCAGCGCAACGTAAGCTTCCCACAGACCGGCGATCGCCATCGGTTGTCCATCCCGCCGGGCGATCACCAAGCACTGATCCACGCGTCCTATGGTGCTTTGTTGATAACACACGCTGGCCGGCACAATCGCGCGGCGACGGCGGAATGCGCTGGCAAATATCGGTATCTCGACAACGGTCTCAGCCCGGTCATGGATCGGTCGCGGG
This sequence comes from Acidisphaera sp. S103, assembly GCF_009765975.1. GTDB lineage: Bacteria > Pseudomonadota > Alphaproteobacteria > Acetobacterales > Acetobacteraceae > Rhodopila. The sequence goes on from NZ_LMUJ01000083.1 coordinate 45,049, forward strand.
GCAGTGGCCGGATCGGCCGTGTCGTGTGGCAACAGCCCCCAAGTCATCCAATCCATATGGCGGACACAAGTGGTCGGGTGCGCGCGAATGACCTGGCCCGGACGCCCAGCGGCCTGCCCCCAGATCGATCTGCTTCCGTTCGCCTCCGGGTGTATTGCCAATTGCTGTTTCCGTCATGATCGAACGTGCCTCGTCCTCAGCTTCCCGATCCAGGCACAAAATTCCGGAACGTCACCGAGTAACGAAGTTGGCTGACCGGCGGAACACTGTGCTCCCACTCCCGCCGTGACGGTCCCCTTAGCAGGTAGGCTGAGCGCGGCTGCAAGGTTTGCGAAGCACGCTCCCAGTCAGTGCCGTCCTTGCGCCGGAGCCGCAGGGTGGAAGACGACGCCAACGACACGGCGATCACGTCCTCGAACATCGCTTTGTCACGATGCCAGCCGATGCCCGCGCCGGGCGCATATTCGTTGATGAGGATCTGCTGCAACCCCTCGGCCGGAAGACCCGCAAACGCCGCTGCCTGTTCACGCAAGGGAAGCAGAAACGCAGGAACAGGCTCACTTTCCCGCAGTCGGCCGCCAGCAAAGTCATAGCGCCAGCCAAATGAGATCACTCGGCGGTTGCCGAAGAAACCATGAAACTCGAACGGCTTGAACGGCAGGTCCTGGAAACGATCGAGAAGCACGTGCTCGTCGGTGGGCGAGATCACCTCTTCCTGGTAGACGAAGCCCACCGGCGCCGTCCGCACGGCAACGAACAGATCCGTTTGATCGCGCAAGAGACGTTGTTGCCCGCTCATCACCGAAAATCCCGCGTCTTCACTTTGAGCGCGTCGATTTGGATATCAGGGACGTAGATGTCGCGGGGCTTGCGGCCGAGCGTTTCGCGAGAGTCCGGGCCGCCGCCATGGGTCACCTGGTCGCCGCGTCCATGCGTGATCGGGAACGGCAACGCGCGCTGTCCGACGCTGGCCAAAAGACGGGACAAGTCGGTCAGCTCTTCAGCCACGATATGGGTCACGTCGCTCTCGCGTTGCAGAAGGCCCCGGCAAGCGATCATGCCGGCCGACAGCACGATGCGCCGTTGCCGTTCGAATACCTTCGGCCAAACGATGATGTTGGCGTGGCCGGTTTCATCCTCGATCGTGGCGAACATGACCCCCTTGGCGCTGCCAGGCCGCTGCCGTACCAGCACAATGCCAGCCACCGTAATGCGCCGACCCGGCTGTAAGTCCGCCAAGCTGGCGCAGGAGATGACACCCAGGCGTTCTAGCTCTTCGCGAACGAACGACACCGGGTGCTGGCGCAGCGTGAGACCGACAGAGCGATAATCCGACACTACCTCTCCGCCTGCCGGCATCGGCGGCAACACCACCGGCGGCTCGTGCGACAGTGCCGGTCTCGGCGGTGGACCAGCCGCGATCATCAACGGCAGCTCCGTGTCGTCCAGGCCCCGGATTGCCCACAACGCGTTCCGCCGCGCGATCCCAAAACCTTGAAACGCGTCCGCGTAGGCCAGCCGTTCCAACGCTGACACCGGCACGTCGGCACGGCGCCAGACATCCTCGACGTCGCGATAAGCCACCGCGCTACGGCACGCGATCAGTTTCGCGGCATGGGTCTCGGACAATCCCTTCGCCATGCGCAATCCCAGCCGCACCGCAAAGTATCGTCCATCGGCCGGTTCCAACGTGCAGTCCCACGCCGAGGCATTGATACAGACCGGCCGGATCTCCACGCCATGCAGTCCAGCGTCCCGCACGATCTGCGCCGGCGCGTAAAACCCCATCGGCTGCGCATTCAGCAGCGCCGCGCAAAACACATCGGGGTGGTGGCATTTCAGCCAGCACGAAGCATAGGCGATCAGCGCGAAACTGGCGGCATGACTCTCCGGAAAACCATAGGAACCGAACCCCTCGATCTGCTTGAAGGTGCGTTCGGCGAATTCGCGCGCGTAACCGTTGGCGATCATGCCATCGATCATCTTCTGCTGAAACTTCGAGACCCCCCCGGTCACCTTGAACGTCGCCATGCTCCGGCGCAGCGCGTCGGCCTCGGTCGCGGTGAAGCCGGCACAGACAATGGCCACCTGCATGGCCTGCTCCTGGAACAATGGCACGCCAAGCGTCTTGCCAAGCACGCGCTTCAGTTCGGGCGTTGGGTACTCGACCGGATCTTTGCCCTCTCGCCGGCGCAGATACGGATGCACCATGTCGCCCTGGATCGGACCGGGCCGCACGATCGCCACCTCGATCACCAGGTCATAGAAGGTCGCCGGTTTCAGCCGCGGCAGCATCGACATCTGCGCCCGGCTCTCGATCTGGAATGTGCCGAGCGTGTCAGCCTTCTGGATCATGGCGTAGGTGGCTTTATCCTCTGGAGGGATAGACGACAGATCGAAACGTTTTCCGCGATGTGCGTGCAGCAGATCGAAGGCGCGGCGCATACAGCCGAGCATGCCCAGGCCGAGTACATCGACCTTCATGAACCGAAGGTGGTCGATGTCGTCCTTGTCCCACTCGATAACCTGGCGGTCCTTCATCGCCGCCGGTTCGATCGGGACCAACTCGTCGAGCCGGTCGTGCGTCAACACAAACCCGCCGGGATGCTGGCTGAGATGGCGGGGGAAGCCGATCAGCTCGCGCGACAAGTCCATAGTGAGCCGCAACCGCCGATCGGCCAGATCTAGCCCGAGTTCCGCCGCCTGGTCCTCTTCCACACCATCCTCTGACCAGCCCCATACCTGCGACGCCAGTGCGGCCGTGACATCCTCGGCCAGGCCCATGGCCTTGCCCACCTCACGGACTGCGCCGCGCGTCCGGTAGCGGATGACCGTCGCACAAAGGGCGGCACGGTCACGGCCATAGGTTTCGTAGACCCACTGAATCACTTCTTCGCGGCGCTCATGCTCGAAATCGACATCGATATCCGGCGGCTCTTTGCGCTCCTGCGACACGAAGCGCTCGAACAGCAGACCGGAACGTACGGGATCAATGCTGGTGACGCCCAGCACATAGCAGACCGCCGAGTTGGCGGCCGAGCCGCGGCCCTGGCACAGGATGTCCTTGCTGCGGGCATAGCGAACGATGTTGTTCACCGTCAGGAAGTACGGCGCATACTCGAGTTCCGCGATCAGCGCGAGTTCGTGTCGGAGCTGCGCCACGACATCATCCGGCGAGCCATCTGGAAACCGATGTGCGGCTCCCTCCCACGTCAGTTTCTCCAGTGTCTGCTGCGGCGTGAGAGCCGGATCTTCGATCTCGGCGGGATACTGGTAACGCAGTTCGCGAAGATCGAACGGGCAGCGCTGCACGATCTCCAGTGTTCGGGCGACTGCGTCCGGGTGGCGAGCGAACAAACGCGCCATTTCGTGGGGCGGACGCAGGTGGCAATCGACAGACCGTGCCCGTCGAAAGCCGGCATCATCGATGGTGCAGCCCTCGCGGATGCAGGTCATCACGTCCTGCAGGATGCGCCGCTGCGGCACGTGATAGAGTACATCGCCGGTCGCCACCGTGGCGACGCGAGCGGCGGCCGCGGCATCTACCAGCGCTTGCAGGCGCACTGCGTCACCCGGCCGGCGTCGCAGCGTCAGAGCCACGTAGGCATGATCCCCGAAATCCCGACGCAATCGCGCCAATCCGGACGGCAATACCTCGTCAATCTGATTCGGCACCAGGACGGCCAGCAGCCCCTCGGCATGCGCGGCCACGTCTTGCCAGGCCAGATCGCAGGCGCCCTTGCCAGCGCGGCCTTTGCCCAGGCTGAGAAGCCGGCACAGGCGCGCATAGGCTGCCTTATCCTGTGGATAGACCAGCAGAGACGGTCCATCTCTCAGGTCCAGCCGGCAGCCTGTGAGCATGCGCACACCGGCTTCCTCGGCGCGCTGATGCGAGCGCACGATGCCGGCCAGGGTATTGCGATCAGCGATGCCAAGCACCGGCAGGCCGAGCAGCCTGGCCGTCGCGAACAACTCCTCGGGATGCGAGGCCCCGCGTAGGAAGGAATAATTGGTGGTGACTTGCAGTTCGGCGTAGCCGCTCACGCCTCATCCTCGGTGCGCTGGTGATGTCGGGTTGTGCTGGGCGCCTGTCCGGCCGGCCGCTTCATCACCACGAAGCCGGATGCCTCCAGGCAGACCCGCAGATGTTCGGCTGCGATCTGTGCCACCATCGGGCCCGCGACATCAGCGCGCTTGCGGCCCTTGAAGCGCAACGCGAATGACAGCGTCTCTTCGATCTCCTCCGACGTGGCCGGCCGTAAGGGCGCCTGCTCGGCAGCAGGAGCATCTGGTGGCTCTTGGGTATCGTCTTCCATGATCCTGCGCCCATTCGATGAGGCGTAGAACATACTAAGAACATCACTTGAGAGTCGAGTCGAGAAACCCTCGGTGGTGCCCTTACCTGATCGGCAGCCCGGAGGCCAACAAAGCACCGCTACCGTCCAAGGCGGAACTCGCATGGTGGTACCAGTTCTATTTCGCGACCAGCCGAGGCCGGGTCGGCTATGAAAAGTAGCGGAAGGCCTTCGCCAGGCTCATCTGGCAGACGGCCTCGCCGAAATGGAATTTCGATGCCGCGACGTTCGATCGCAGCGCGCAGGCCGTCAACAATGCTGACCATGTCAACATCGTCATCCACAACTATCGCTGGCGGATCGGTCTCACTGACGGCGAGCGGCAGTATGACGCGCAGGAGAAGCGGCCGGCGGAGGCGCCAGTCATCCACGTCCCGACGATCACCATGGAGGGCGACGCGAACGGCGCACCGCATTTGGAACCGGCGGCGGCGTATGCCGGGAAGTGCGCGGGCAAATACGAGCACCGACTGATCAAGGGCGGCGTGGGACACAACCAACCCCAGGAGGCGCCGCACGATTTCGCCCAGGCTGTCATCGACGTGGGCGCCGCCTGGTCGCCCGACCCACGCTGCGAGGAGAGTCCCATGCAGTCCCGCCGCCCGCTCCTTCCACAATTGCTTGCTGCAGGTGCCTTGGCGGCGGGATGTCTGCCGGCCGTTCGCGGCGCCGGAATTCATTGGCATCGATGGTTGGCTCACACCGCGGCACCGTTGACCCTTGCCGACCTGCGCGGCAAGGTGGTGCTGGTGAATTTCTGAACCTATTCCTGCATCAACTGTCGCCGGGCAGCGCCATCGACCCTGTCGCGTTGGCATCATTTCCTCGGGCCTCAATTATTGTTCTTGATGTGTTCGAGCCTTCGTTTAATGTCGGCTGTGCTGAAGGACAATCGGAGGAGGGACATGGCAATCGAATGTAAGCGATGCGGCGGCTCCACGACGCTGGAAACGGTGATTAAGCTACGGCGTGGCCTATTCGACTTCCGTGAAATCCGCTCGCAAGGCGCGTACTGCGCCACATGCAAGCTAAGCGGGTCAATCGATAACGCTGCCGGCATACAACGGCCGATCGCGCCCAAGCGTCAGCGGATTTTTGCCACTGTTGTTGCGCCCTGCGCTTGGCCGATCAGGCTGTGCTGAATGGGTGTAGTGCGCTCTTTTCGGTCCATGCCCGGCCACCCTCCTGGGATATCGAACGACACAGTACTGACATCCGCGCCTTTGCAGCAAGCGAACCTGGCATGGCCCGGCACCGAAGAGACCTGCCCGAAATGCCATGGGCGGCGTCATGTCTATTATCTGCACGCGGGCCAACGCGGTGTCGAAGTTGTCGGCGGCAAGCGCATAGCCTGCCCCGTCTGTACCGGCACAGGCTCCGTGCGCACACCGCTTCGCAGTACGACAGATCCCGTCGGCTAACGTCTCACTCAGGCCATTGCCCATGCCGGTGAGGTCATTCGATCGACCCGAAACACCCTGGACCGTCTACGACACCCAGAACAAGGCAGATGAAGCAATCAGGCGGAGAGCGTCAGTTGTTGGCCGACGAAAAGCGTTCCCGCTGTTTAACGGTGCAGCTCATTCAGCGTCCATATCCTACTGCGAATACCGCGACTGAAACGCTAGCGCACAGTTAAAGCCGCTTCCTGATAAGCATGAATAGATTCACGCCTTCGTGATCCAGGACGCAGACCGTTTCTAGAAAGTATGGATTTAGGCGCTCGTGACCAAAAATTAACACAAGGGCAAGGTATCGCGACCCTGCCAAGGCCTCACCGTGCCAGAGTCTTAATGTATTCCGCTCGCAAACCGTAATTTGATGTGTCGTGGGGGTGACCTAATGTGACACTTTGACAATCTAATGCGAAGTGTGCGCGCCGGCGGCGGTCGCTCGGCGGTTGCATTTGATCTCCCGGTTGCGCCCGTATGGCGTCAGCAGAACGTGCATACGAGCGGTGACGGATGATTGCATCTAGGGCTCCCCAGCTCCAATACTTTTCATGCCTTAAAGCGGACACAATCATTATTTGGACACGGGGACCTCGTCTAGTCTTCACTCAGGAACACTTGCTCGTTCAGGGACAATCTCCGCAGTGCGCTGGCTGGATGAAAAACGCCCCACGTCGGCGGAGGGCCATGGCATGAAACTGATCGTTTGGAGGCTAGACAGTGATGACGTTCCAATTCCTCACCGGGTGGCTCGACCGACAGTCCGTCTCCACATCCGACAACTCCGAAGAAATGGACGCGCCGACCTCCATTTGTCGCATCGAACAAGCGTGTGCGGCGTTTCACACCGCGCACAATTCGATCGTTGCGCTCACCGCGGGTCGCGACGAATTCGGAGTCAATGGGCTTCCGGAGCTTCGTGCGCGACGCGACGCGGCATTTGAGCAAGTTCGCGCGCACGTAGCGGGGACGAGAAGCGCCGTGCGGGCGAAGGTGCGGGTGCTGATCGTCATGCGGGATTGGTTTGCGGTGGAGAATCCAGATGTCTCCGCTTTTGCGATAGAAGTGGCCCTCGAGGCAGCAGCACTGCTCGACAACGATCGCGGCCAGGAGTGCGCGTGTCAGGAGACACAAGGAGAGACGGTTGCGCGTCAATCGCGCGCCGCCGGGCGCCGGAACCCGCTCGCGTGGTTGGCACGCTCATGGGGCAACGCAACGGATACGCCGTTCGCAAATTGAGGATCCAGGATCAAGGCTCCTCAACTGGGAGCGAAACATGCGAGCCTTGCTTCTCTGCACGATCTTCGGCGCCCTCTCTGGCGCCGCCCACGCGGCGGCCCCGCGATGCGCGTTACCGAATGGCGGTCCGATACAAGTCGCCGACCGGCAAACCCAAGCGGCTCCGGCTGCTCCAACGACGCAGGCAACCCCGCCTCAACCGGTTCCGCCGGTTGACAGCGCAGGTTCCGGAACTCTTCCAAAATCGCTGGCGAATGTTCCGTTCGTCCAGCACGTGGCGTCCGCCGGGGCGGCGATATCCGATTTCGGACCGTCGCACGGCATGCGCTCGATTGCGGCCCGCAACGGCGATCAGTTCATGATCTTCCAAATCACCCCGGATGGTCAGGCCGCGGTATCGGGCGCGTTGACCGAGTTGACGGCTGCGCAACTCACCGCCGCCGCTGCCGGCGGCAACGTCACGCCTCTCCCCAGCCAACATGGCCTGGATGCTCTGTTCGTGCGCAGCGGCGCGCAGTTCCAGGTGTTCTACATCACCCCCGACAAGGAGCGCGTCATCCCAGGTGTGCTATGGGACAGCGCGGGCAAGGACTTGACCCGCGACGAGGTGGCGAATGTTCCGGGTGCGATCCCGACCGTCACGGTTGGAGACGTGCCAGGCGGCAAGACGGGCGCCGAATCGGGTGCGGCTGTCGCCGCCCTGCCCCTCGTGCAGAAGGCGAGTTTCGGAACGGTCGGGTCGGCGTCGGCCCCACATCTGTGGATGGTGATCGATCCGCAGTGCATCTATTCGGTGCGCGCGTATCAAATGCTCCACCCGTTCGTGGAAGCGGGAAAGTTGCAGCTGTCGATTATTCCGATCTCGGTGCTCGACTACGAGGACAATGGTCAGAGCACCAGAAGCGCTCTGGCGCTACTCAGCAAGCCGCCGGAACAGCTCGTCTCGGCTTGGCAGGCGGGCAGCGTGAACGATCCGCCCAGTCCGGCGGCGGCGGAGCGGCTGCAGACTAACAAGGCCATCGCCCAGGCGATCGGTCTGCAGGGCACGCCGACGCTTCTGTGGAAGAAGTCGGATGGCACCGAAGGCCGGACCGATGGGTTGCCGACCAGCATCGACGCGCTGATCGCTTCGATCGGGAGCTGACCATGCAGAGCTCTGTCGAAAACCGGCGTCCCCCTGCCGAGGAGACACCGCGGCGGCGGTCGCTCTTCGGCAAGCTCTTCCATGGAACGGGATGGCTTATGGCCACTCCGTTCGCCTGGTCGGGGGCCGACCGGATCAAACGTGGCTGGTCGTTGATCGGGGATCTGTTCGGGCTGCTGCGTGCCGGCCCCGCACAGGACAAGCGCTTCAAGACCGAGGACAGGAGCGCGTTCGACCTGCAGGCGACGGCGTTCGGCTACGGCATTCCGGTTCACCAGCTCAAGGCCCGGCTGGCGGCGCGCCAGCGGCAGACGGCGCGCATCGCCTACACCACGCTCGCTCTTGGCGCACTTTTTCTGGTCGGCTGGATCTGGCACGCGCTGTCGTCTCCTTGGACGGCCACGCGGATCGCCTCGGCGCTGTATTTCCTGCCGTTCTGCGCGGTGTTCTTCCTGGTGGCCTTCTACAATGCTCTGCTGAACTACCAGATCCGCTCCGGCAGGCTGGCGAACTGGCGCGAATACCTCGCAACATCGGACGACTTCTGGCCGAGCTGAATTGACTGCCCGGCGGGTCGCGGGCCGCCGCCCTACAAGCCTGCGATCCAGCGAAACAGCCCTGTCTGTGCGAGATCGTGCAGCGTCGTGACCATGAACAGCGACGCAAGGACCGCCACTCCGGCACGGGTCCCAAAGGCTTGGGCGCGGGCTGACAGCTTCCGGCGCAGCACCAGCTCGGCCGCGCAGAACAGCAGCGCGCCGCCATCGAGGACCGGGATCGGCAGCAGGTTCATCAGGGCCAGGTTGGCTGAGAGGATCGCGATCAAGGCGAGCAACGGCCCGGTGCCCGCCCGCGCGGCCTGGCCGGTGAGTTGGGCGACGCCGACCACCCCAGCGATATTGTCCGAGCCTTGGCCTGTCACCACGACCTTGGTGATGCCCTGCACGGAGTCCACGATCGCCTGCCACGTCTTGCCGAAAGCCCGCTCGGCAATCTGAATGACCGAAAGCGCCTGATGGAACGGCTCCAGGCCGTTGATGCCGAGTTGCCCGATTGTCTTGCCGTCTTCCTGGATCGCTCCGGGGTCCGCAAACAGATCAAGCGTTTTGCCATCCCGTTCGATAGAGAAACGTATGGTTTTGCCGGGGTTGGCTCTTAGTCCTGGGCGCATGTCTTCGAATGTCTCGATGCGCTTGCCATTCATGGTGAGCACCCGATCGCCGACATGGAAGCCGGCGCGATCGGCCGCGCTGCCGGCGACGACTGTGCTGGCAATCGGCAGGAAACCTGGCGCGCCGAACAGAGCCAGCAGCAAGGCGAATACCGCAATGGCAACACCGAAATTGGCCGCCGGTCCTGCCGCGATGATCGTCATCCGCGCCAAAAGCGACTTACCGGCATAGGAGCCGGGCCGAGCTGCGTCTTGCTCGCCCTCAAAGCCGACATAGCCGCCGACGGGCAGGAGGGAGAGGGTCCAGACCGTACCCCTGGCGTCAATGTGCCGAACGAGGACGGGCCCGAAACCGATGGTGAACCGCAGCACCCGAACGCCCAGGCAGCGCGCGGCGATGAAGTGACCCATTTCGTGGCAGACGATCAGGAGGTTGCCCACCAGCAATACGGCGGCGGCCGCACGGAGAGCGGAGATGATGTCGGGCATAAGGCCTCCTGGGAAGGCCGCTTCGCCTCCGCCGGGTGTCAGGGAAGGGAGAAGAAATGTTCGATCAGAAGGTGCCGGGCGGGGCGTAGCGGCTTCCGCCGGATGCCCCGGAGGCCCATGGGGCGAACTCGTAGGCCGGCCGGTCAGACTGGGAGGCCGGTTCCGTGGGCTTCATGATGGTGCCATCGCGGTTGAACACTGGGGGTGTCCAGGTCGCGTTGGCTTCGCCGTAGGCGGCGTAAGGGTTGTAGAGCGGGTTACGGACAGGCGGCGCCGGGGGCGCGTTGTAATCCTTGGCCGACCTGACATTCGGGCCGCCGGAGCACGCGGCAAGGGTGAAGGGGAGCAGGAGGAAGCAGACAAGGATGCGGCGCATCGACGGTCTCCATGATGTGGAGCCTACGATGCGCCGTCATGCTGCAAACGAGCTGCTACTCCTCGTCATAAACGGACCGATAGGTCTCGGGACGCAGTTCACGAAGTGAGCCTCGCAACAGCCTTACTGTCGCTTTGGCGCTGGCCAGCTCCATCGTCAGTCTTTCGGTCTGAGCTACAAGGGCAGCATTCGTCGCTTTCAAGTCGGCGATATCCCCATCCTTGCCCGCGAGTGCCCTATCTTGAACATCGGCCAGCCTGTTGGCGTCACGCAGCAGCGCATTGTAGCGGTTCACCAGGTCGTTATATTGGTTACGCCAAGCGGCGTCGTTCGCCGTCGCCCTGCTATTGTCTCGCGCCCGATCGAAGCTATCGAGCACTCGATACAGCGATAGCTGCTGGCTCAGCAGGATTGCACCACCTAGATCAGACATCTTCCCCTCCGCCCTCCTCAGGCACGTCCGCAGAGATGGCTCGCAGAGTGCTGTCCATACCCTCCGCGCCCGCAGCACTGCCCTCGTTGCCTGGACCAGAAATAAGCCCGCCAGGCCCGCCTCGCAACGCTTTCATATTTCCTGCGAACCGTGCGGACCCGGCCTGAATAGTCGCGACACCGTTGCCGGCCGCTTGCGTGCCGATCCCCCAAGCGGCCCGCTGCTGGAATTCGTCCATGTCCACCCGGTTGGCGGAGGTGAAGCCGATCAGGCGCGGCAGGTGATGGGGCAACAGCGTAACCATGCGGAAGGACATCAGGGCGGCGACGACATGTGTCATTACGAAGATCGACAGCAGCACGACCAGGCCGATGAAGTTGGTCACGATCCAGCCGTTCTGGAGCACGAAGCCGACGGCGATACCGAACGATTCGCGGATTAGCCAGCTCATGCAGTCGAACACGAAGTAGCCCATGAACAGGCCGATCACCATGAGGGTTGGCCGGAACACGACATTGAACAGCAGGCTCCAGCCCTCGACGGCGCGACCATGCAGCCCGTCGCCACCGACAGTCATATGGGCCAGCATCCAGAGCGGCACCGCGACCATGGCCTCGCAGACGAGGATGATCCAGCCGGCCACGCCCGCCATCCAGATGACGTAGGGGATCATTGGCAGGACGTAGGCGATGATGATGCCAGGGATCAGCAGCGCCAGGAGGGCGGCAAAGATCGGCGCGCCGAAGAAGCTCATGATGGCGTGGCCGGCGACCGTTGCCGCCGCCCCGCCGAAATTGCCGGTAAAGAACTCCCAGACGGCTGCCCCGGTCGAGGTGGTGGCCGAGGCCAGCAGCCCGGCCATGCCCATGGCCGCGAGGCTCATATTCATCAGCTTCTGTCCCATGGCCATCAGGCCGCCGAACGGGTCGGTCCAGATCTGCGTCTGGGGCAGGAGGTAACCAACGATTGTCTGGAAGGCGGCGTTGGTCAGGTTCAGCTTGTTGAAAAGCTGGTCGAGCACGTTCGGGCCCTGCGCGTCGCTTTTCGCGTCGGCGAGGGTGTAGGGCGTGCCGTTCGGCGTCCGCGTGGCGTCAGACGACTGTACCGTGGCGTCGAGCGTGGTCATGAACTGGGTCGCGGCTGTTTCGAGCGGCGCCAGATCCATGCTCAGGGCATACGGGATCCCGTCGTAGGTGGGCGAGGTGGTGACGGGCGTGGCGTTGAGCAGGGAGAGGGTCGAGGCGTTGAGCTTGGCGATTTCGAGGTAGTAGGCGCCGGCGGCGGTCCACCCGAGCGTGGACTGCTGCACCTCGTTCGGGAGGAGGTCGCTTGTGCCATTGCGGGCAGCCGTTGCGTTTGCTGCGAGCGTACTGTTCAGCGTGCTTGCAATGGAGGTCGCTGCCGCGGTCAGGTTCTGCGTGTAGGTCTGGATGGCGTTCGTATAGATGCGCTGTAATGGGGCAAGCGAAGCGGCCGTCTTGTTCTGCCAGAGATTTTGGGCGACGGTCGTGATCTGGGGCCGGATCGTCGCAATGACGTTGTTCAGCGCAGCCTGCTGGATCGCGGACATATCGACCGGGACGCCGGCAATGGTCTGCGCCCCACCGAGGGTCCCGGTAAGGCTAGTCGTACCGCAGGCGGGATTGCCTGCCTCGTCCCCTTGCGAGAGGGAATAGCGGTAGGTGATGTAACTCGACGTGAGGCTTGTCTGGCCTGTCGTCGTCTGCCCCGTGATCGGCGTGGGGTTGGCGATCAGGGTGGCGTTGCCAGCCTGGTTCACCAGCGCCATGCACAATTCGCTGGCAATGAGTCCCGCAACGATCGACTGGGTTCCAGGAATCATCGGCGTTGCAATCACGGCCGCGTCGGGACCCACGGCCTGGATCGCGTTGGTGTAGACGGCCTTGGCCATGCCCACGCCGGTCATGGCAGCCTGCATGACCAGCGCCTGCCCCGACGAGAAGCCGCCGCCCAGCGGGTACATCATGATGCCGGCAAAGCCCACGCGGACGACGAACATCCAGCTCTGTCCTTGGCCGAGCACGCGCGCGCTCTCGGCCGCACGGTGGATGTTCATGATCGTGGTGTAAGCGACGAAAGCGCAGGCGATGGCGCCGACGAAGCCGGTGAACTGCCCGACGACCTGCTGAATGACCGTGGTTTCGTGACCAGGCGAACTACCAGGCGAGGCGGTCGTGCCGGTGACGGGGAACAGCGACTGGATGACCTGGGCCGCCCAGTCATTGCCCGGACTGAGCGCGGACCAACTGACGTTGTAGGGGTTGGTTGCCTGCGCGAGGGCGGGTTCCGCCATTGCTCCGACGGCGATGATGGCGACAATGAAGAGAAGCCAGGCGTTGCGCATGACGGACCTCGCGGGTGTGACCGGGAAAGCCTGTCTTGCAGCCGTGCAAACGCGGCGTTTAAGGACTCGGGGAAGGCGAGGAGGATGCGCCGGGCGAGGCCGACCGGGAGAACGCGGCCTTCACCGCGTCGACCGCGCGCTGCAATAGTTCGCTGGCCTGTTTGGTGAGCTCTTCCATCATGCTGCGCCCCTCGGTCTTGCTGGGGGTTGCGACGGCAGCTTTCCCGACCTCCGCGTCCATCTCAATCAGGCGCTGGGTGAAGGCAGTGGCATCCGACCGACGCGCGAGAATGGGCTCGATCTCGGTACGGGTTCTGCCGTAGGCGGCGAGCGCCCCGGCTGCCTTGTCATAGGCGGCGGCGAACCCGGCGTCGTCGGACAGGGCGTTGCCGAACTGTCTGCGGAGGTCGGCGAACCGGCCGCCGTCGCGCATTTCCGAGAGGACCTGGGGCATGCCCCCCGGTTCGGTCTTGGCCGCCTCTCGGATTCTGCTCATGACGGCGGCGCCCTCGCCGTTCGTGAACCCTTGCAGGGCGTCCAGCGCAGCCTGTCCCCGTCTCTCCGCCGAAGCGAGGATTCGATCGTCGGTTTCCATCCGTACGCGCCGCTCGTTAGTGGCGATCCGGTCCGCAACCGGCGTCGCCGGCGGTTCCCATGGCGGCTGCGCCTGGTTGGCATCCGGCCGCATGGCGCGCAGCAGGGTGTCGAGCACGGAATGCTGGATCGTCACCTGGCTCTGGTTGTTGCCGCCGTTCTGGTAGGCGTTGCCATTCGGGTTGCCGTTGAACTTCGACCCGCCGGACGGGCCTCCGGGGCCGTCATGGACGTCGCGAAGCCCGTTAGGCGGGCCATTGGGTAGCCGGTTGTCAGCATTTGGGCCTCTCGTCCCCGGCGCCCCGGCACTGGCCTCCGGATCGGCAGGTCTCGGTGTCAGACGCGCCCGGTTCTCCAGTGCATCGATTGTGCTTTCGATCTCCGGATGGCTCTGATCTGTTCGCTTACCGATATCGCGGCCGGTGTTTCTTATCTCTGTCACCAGGGAACGGTCCTCGATCGTCGCCGTGGCGCCCATCAACGCTCGCATCCGTTCGTTGGTCAGGCCGACCGCCGTTCCCGCGAGCTGCGTCATTTCGGTGCGCAACGCAGGCGGCAGCTCAAGCCTTCCGAGTGATTTCTCCATATCCTGCAACGCATAGGCGACGTCATGCCGGAACCCTGGCTGGGCCCGCTGGTCCGGATCAACACCCCGCTGGCTAAGACTCTGTACCGTCCTCGCCAAGCCTGGATCGGCGCTCGCTGGAGCCAGACGCTCCAGGCGATCGAGCAGCTCGCGCATCGGATCCTTCTCGGCCGCCGCAGGCTTGCCCTGGCTGTCCGGCTTGGTTGCGGTCTCGGGCTTTTCCGCGTTGTCGGTTCTACCTGTGGGTGGGCCGACTGCCGGTTCGGTGGCCTTGGCGGATTGCTGCGATGGTGGTGGTGTTGGCGGGGGTGGCGTCAAGTTGATCGGCTGGATCAGCGCCGGTTCAGTGTTGGGTGTCACGGCCATTGATGTTCTCCTATGTCCCCGTCTTGCCGGTCAGTTCGACGCCATCGAGGGGGTCGACATCTTTGACGTCGGCAGGAAATTGCGGTCGGTGTCCTCGGCCAGCTGCGTCGCGCTGATCGTGGCGTGCTGCAGGGCCATCTTGTAGGTCTCGAACAGCAGGTAGTTGTTCAGCGCCAGCTCGAGCGCCATTTCGCGTTGCACGGCTGCCGGCGGCATGTTCTGCAGCGCCGTGTGCCAACCGACATCGCTCACCCGTCGCTCGGCTTCAATTTGCAGCACCTGCAGCCACGACCCGTTGCCGCTGGCCGGCACGGTCAGGCCCATGTTCTGCATGTACTGCGTCTGGGTCGCGGTGAGCGGAATTGCGGGCACTTGCATGCCGATCGTGTTGTCCACAAAGGTTTGCGCCAGGGACATGCGCGCGTTGTAGCTATGCCGCCGCACCGCCGCATCCTGGCCGCCGACCGATGCGAGCTGGTCGCCGCGAAGGGCGGCTGGTGCTACGGGCTGGATCAGGTTGATGGCAACGTCCTTTGCGGTGTTGACGCCGGTCTGGTCGGCGTAGGCGCCGTTGCCGAGGAAATTTGATGCCTTCTGGTCGGCATCAGGGATGGCGCTGAGGGTGCAGAGATTGGCCGCCGCGTCGTCGGCATTGCAGTAGAGCCCGAGGTGCTCGGCGGACATCGAGGCCACGCCCTGCGCCTGCCCGAAATGCGAGGGCATGTTAGGCCCGGCCTCGCCGCGCGCATCGTGGATCGCGGCGATGGTCTGGGCCACGCCGTAGGCCTGGACCGATGCGGACTGCGTGCTGACGCCACCATCGATCGCCGCGCAATGTGTCGGGCTGGCGGTCTGTTCGTCGCGGATCTGGGCGTTGCGCATGTCCCGGGCAAAGCGCGCGTTGGCGGTGTTCGAGGCGTCGGCGATTTGTTGGATCGCGCCGATCTGCGCCTTTGAGTAATTGGCGCTCTGGGTGAAGCCTTGCAGCAGCAAGGTGTTGGTGTCGCCGTAGGTGTTGGTGCCGAGGGCGGTGTTCACCGCCTTCATGGTGTCGCTCATGGCCTGCTGGACGGTTTGCATGGCCTGGATCACGTCTAGAATGCCAGTCTCCGCGGCGACGCTTTTGATCTCCTGGGCGATCGCGCCGACGTCGATCACTGGCTCGTCAGCGAGGGCGCCCGCCGCGTTGAACAGCACAGCGCCGAGAACCATGCCGAGCGCGGTTGTGACGATGAGCGAGGACTTTTTCATGCGAGTTCTCCTCAGAAAATGCCGGGCTTAAGACTGGTGGGGGGCGTGTAGCCGCTCGGTGCCATGCCTTGTCCGTGGATGTAGAGGCCACTGCCGGAGCCGACGCCCAACCCGATGGACCCGATCGGCGGGCCGCCACCGCCGAAAGAGAGCTTCGGACATGACAGTCCGCCACCCAGCCCACCGAACCCGAAATTGAACCCCGTCAGGGTCAGGCCGCACTGCGCCCGGCCGACCAGCGATGTCCACTCGCTCTTAACCAGGTTGCAGATCTGCATCTCGACCGCGTTCAGCAGGTTCTGCGGATTGAGCAGGTTGGTGACGACGTTCAGCCCTGTTCCGTTGAAGAAGTTACTCAGGCAGGTCATCGAGGTGACCGACTTCGGCGGGTTGATGCTTTGATCGTCCGCCCCGATCCTTGCGGTGAGCCCGTTGGCCGCGGCCTGGGTGATCGCTGTGCAACCGACGCTGCCTGTCGTGGTGGTTGTGGTGGTTTGGCTCACAGCGGGAGAGCAAAAGGTCACAGCCGGCAGCGCGACGCATAGGGCGAGGGTGGCAAGGCGTGTCATAGGAGGTCCTCCTTCACGGCGGCGCAGGCGCGTTCGAGGGCGGCGATCCGGTCGGGCGCGAACATGCGGCGCACCGTCGCCCTACGGGTAACCGCCTCGATCGTCGCGCGTAGCGCGCTGGCACCTGTATCCTGGCCTTGGGTAAGAGTGGCGATGACGTCGTGACAGTCCGGCAGGTCCACTTCGGCCAGCCAGTGCAGCAAGCGCAGGGTGCGGGCGGCGCCGAACTGCGCCAGGGCAGAGCGGAACTCGGTCAGCAGCCGATCGTCGTGCAGGGCGTCGCGAAGCCGCCTCAGGTCGGTCGGGACAAGCGCATCGAGCGCGGCGCCGAGTGCCACAAGCTGATCGGGTGCCCGCCCGGTCGCCTCGGTGGGCCTGATTGCGGGTGGCCATGTCGAATGATCGTCCGGGCGGAGCTCCGCCAACCAGCCCGTGACCGCCTGCTGTTCAAGATTCGGCATTTTGCCCTCCGCCCGCCATAGTGACGGCACTCTGGCGGGTGCTGCTGCAAACGGCGGG
>NZ_LMUJ01000083.1:62098-102882 GCF_009765975.1 Acidisphaera sp. S103
CATGTAGGTCATCACGAGGTGCAGCCCGAGCGGGTGGACAGCGCGGAACAGCACCTGGTTCCAGCCCTGGCCGCCTTTCCAATCAACCAGTGCATCCGGATCGGCGCCCGGCCCGTAAGTCACCCTGACGGCAGGGGGGACGAGTTGACGAACGGCGAAGCTGAGAGGGATCTGGTGGCCGAAGCCTTGTGCCAGCCTGAACCGGCGTTGCGGAGAAGGAGCAGGGCCAATCTCTGCTGCGTCGGCGTGTAGGGAGGCTTCGTTCGGCCCGGGCGCAGGGGCAGTGCCAGGAGCGCTCGCCGGGGCAGGAGCGGATGGCCGAGGGGCTGCCACTACGAAGTCCGCCCGGGCGGCGGGCGCGGCGAATGACACCAGAAGCAAAGCGGACACGAGATACCGGTGCATGTTGTCCTCCGTAGGCAGTCGGCAAAAATTATGGCTCGACTCTCGCAAACGGGGATTGCAGCAAGGCGCGGCAAAGCCGAATAATTGGTTTCGATTCGCATGGTCCTCGACCATGACACCAGAACTTGATTGATGAAGAGAGGATCGCGCCCGAATGGGAAAAACCCCTCATAGCGCGGAAACGGCGTCCGCAAGCACCGACCATGTCCTACTAACTGTTGCAACGCGTCTCAAAGATGCGCGGCAACGGCTTAAAATGACCCAAAAGCAGGTCGCCGAACTGGCGGGACTTCAGCAGTCGTATGTCTACGAAATTGAGACAGGTAAGACAAACATCACCCTTCGTACACTCGCCAAGCTGGCAGAAGTCCTGGAAATGGATATTCGCACCTTGCTGCCTGAAACGGGGCCTGGCCTGGCGTCTCCAGGTGACGGGACAAACATCTCTGCCGTCTTGGGCAAGACTATCTCGGTGTTGCAGGAGTGGGAGAAGCAGGATGCAGAGCGACGCTCGGCGTTGCTGAAGGAGTTGAAATCTGCCGTGGATCTGGGGAAACATATTGAACCGGCGTCCATGTCCGTGCAGGAATTAGCGGCAGCCAAGGATCCGCACTCCGAGGCCGACACCAGAGGGGCCAAACGAACGGGACGCTCGCCTTCCTCGCATTAAAACAGGTTTTTTGGTTGACAATAGGGTTATAGCAGATTTTCCTCCCGGAAGTTCCATCCGGGAGGGGTAGATGTCGGCTCGATCGGCAGCGGCCATAGCGGTCCAAGAGGTCCCGAAAGGCGGGACCGGCTTCTTGCTAGCGGTCGCCGCCGCCATCGTCTGCCAATTCGATTGTGTCCTAGCAGGAATGATCCGGACCGGTCTCGGTGTTGAGGCCACCTGCGCCTATCTCGGGCTGACCCGCGCCGTCCTGGATTATAATCTGGTCCGCCTCGATCTCCTCACGCCGCACAACCGGCCGCGGCGCAAAGGCGGGCGCCGCGCCTGGACAGATGACGAGTTGCGTTGCGCCATCTATTGGCGCTGTCTCGGGATCCATCCGGAATCGATCGGTCTCGCCTTCGGCAGGTCAGCACCGGCCGTTCGCTCCAAGTTGCACCGGCTCGGCGTGCCGGCGCCCGACCGCAAAAAGCTCCACAAGGTCGATGCGGCAGCGCTCGATCGCACGCTGCCAGATTTCGGGTTTCCCGTTCCGCCTGACGATCGGGACGATCCAGCCGTAACGACTCCTCCGGCCGATATTCGCCACAACCATCTCGCAATCGTTCCTGCCACGATCGACGACTCTTCGCCGGCAAGCGCAGCCACAGCAACGCCGGCGAGCGCGGCAACAGCGACAAGGCAGGGCACCCGCAAGCATCGGAACGTCGATGTGCCAGGCCAGCGCGACCTGACGCTGCCGAGCGTCACGCCGGTGGACGAACCCGAGCCAACAGCTTCTTCCGAAGTGATCACGGCCGAGGCCAAAGCGGATAAAACACCTGAAAAATCTGTTGCCATTTGCACAGCGAGCGACGATCGCGAGAAACCGCTTGTGTTAGGGTCCGCCGAACTCATCGAGCAATACAGGGTCGCCGGCAAGGTGCGTCATCCCGCCACCAATGAACCCTTTCTAAGGTGGCTGACCCTGCTTTATCTCGGCGGGCTGCATACCAAGGCAATCGCTGCCTATCTTGGCCTGACGCCACCCGCGGTGTACGGGATCATGTATCGCATGCAGATGCCACACGACATGAACCGCAGCCACTTCGGCTGGACGTGTGACCTGGAATGCGCAGTCGCCCAGATGGAGCAATGGACATTCGAGTTCTTCCGTTGCAGGGCCAACGCGGGCCTTTCAGAAGACATGCGGCCTTTGTTCTGGCGCCGGAAGGGTGACGGCGGCAATCGCAAGCGACGCTGCTTCCGATTGAAGAACAATGAACTCGATGACTATTCAAAGTACAAGGGCGGCCTGACGGTCGAGATCATGACGCGCGCCGAACTAGAGGCACAACGCCGGGTCTCGAACAGCGGCACCGATCATCTGCCCGTCCGTTTGCACGCACCCATGCAAGGTTCTCTGCCGATCCAGCAAGGAGCCGCCAATGAGCAATACGCGTCACGCGGTCACGCGCCGGCTGTCCGATCCGGACTTTCAAGGGACGCTCGTGAACAGATGCCTTGGACTTACGCTCGGAATGGGCGCACTGCTCGGCCTGTCACTCATCCGTGACGCGTATGTCTGGGCGCATCCCGTCAGGCCGCTGTTCTTTATTTCGGACGGCAAAGGATTCACCCGGCCGTTGACGCCGGTCGACAGCCCGATCGTCGATGATACCGAGTTGCTGCAATGGGCCGTCCAGGCGGCCATCGCGCCTTACAACGTCGATTACTGGAACTATGCAAAGGAACTCAACACGGCGAGCCGCAAGTTCACGTTACGCGGCTGGAACACGTTCGCCGGCAGCTATGTCAGCCAGGGCAATTTCGATGAGCTGAAGCGCGCACGCCTGTTGTGTCACGCACAAGCCCAGCGCGCGGCGCTGATCCACCAGACCAGCTTCGTGCAGGGCACCCTCGCCTACACGATCGAAGTTCCCATCGTGCAGACCTGCGAAAACGTCAATCAGACGTCCACCAACAATCTGCTGGTGACGGCCGTCGTCGTTCGCACCAACGCGGACGATCATCCCGACGGGCTGGCGATCGACCAGCTTGTTGCCAGCGATATTCACTGATCGGCGACGCCGTGAGGGTTTGTCGGTGCTGACATCTACCACTTTGCCACGACCCAGCTGACTGAGAAACGGGGAGGCCCTCTTGCGTATCGCGCCTTACGTCATGGCCTGCATGGCCTTGTTTGCCTGCCCGGCCGCCGGATGGAGTCAAACCTCGGATCAGCCGAACACGTCCGGCATCCCGGCGCCCGACGCGCCGCCACCTGCCGACACGCCGGCGGCGCGGGCGTCGCGCGATGCGATTCCGCTGACCCCGGGCATGATCGAGGACCTGGCGCGGCGATACCGCGCGCAGCAGCAAGCGATCGAGCAAGGCACGACCGAGCTGGCGGCGCCGATCAATCGCCAGGTCAACGTCGCCTTCGCGCCAGGCGCGGCGACCAGCATCATCAACACCGTCAAGGGCTATCCAACGGCGGTCAGCTTCTTCGACAGCACCGGGCAGCCCTGGCCGATCCAGTGGGACACCAACAGCAACCCGGCCGCGATTGCCGGCGGCTCAAACTGCAACGCGCCGACCAACACCGGCGGACCCTCGGTCGCCGCCATTGGCTTCTACGTCTGCACGCCTAGCAAGGGCAGCAACGTGCTGGAGATCACGCCGGTCTCACTCAGCCCGCGTGGCGGCCTCGTCGTATCCCTGGAAGGCGCGCCGAAACCCCTCACCTTCCTGCTGCTGTCCGGCGGCGGGCGGTTCGATTCCAGCCTGAGCATCCACGTCGCCGAGCGCGGGCCGCATGCCAAGGTCGAGATCATGACCCAGTCGGGCGCGCCGGATACCGGCGCGCCGTTCCTGACCGCGATGCTGAACGGCGTGCCGCCGGCCGATGCCGCGCCCCTCTCCGTCGAGGGGGTTTCGCCGGAAGGATTGCGGGCCTGGCGGCTGGGCAGAAACGTCTATCTGCGCACCCGCTATACCCTGCTGTCGCCCGAGTGGACGGCCTCCGAGGCGGAGGCGGGCACGACCGTCTACGCCATCCCGAACACGCCTGTCGTGCTGCTTTCCGTCGATGGCCGCACCGTGTCGGCCGAGCTGAAGGACTGATCGTCATGTCCGGTGCCGTTTCCGACGCTCTCGCTTTCCTCCGGCGTGCTCCGAAGCTTTCGTCCGGCGCGTTCTTCAACGCGTCGGGCCGGGCCGGGCCGCGACGCCTGGCGACAATTGTGCTCATCATCGTCGCCGTGCTGGCGCTTGTGATCTTCGTCGCACTCTCAGGCCGCAGCGTGCCGACCGTTTCACGCGATGCTCGGCTCAAGGCCATCGACCCGCTGCCCGGCGGTCTGCATAGCACGCCCGAGCAGGACGCCCTGTCGCTCTCGGTGACGGACGAGCAGGCCGCCCGCGCCAAGCAAAAAGGTGTCTCCTATACGCCGGCCATGGCGCCCAGTCAGCCAGCCGGACCGTTGCCGCCGCCGGTCCAATTGGCACCTTCGGCAGCGCCGGCGCCGGCGCCACAGATCCCAACGTTTGTCGGGCGTCCGGCGCGGCCGGCGCTTCGCGTGGTTGCCCCAATCGTGGCGGAGGGCTTCCCGCCGCCTGCGCGACCGGCAGCGCTCGACACCACACCCGAGCCTCAGCTGCGCCCGACGCCGGTCGCCGCGACTCAGGCCGAGACACAGGCGCAGCAGCAGGCCTACCAAAACCAGATCAACAACCTGTTCTCGCAATGGGGCGGGCATCTGCCCCGTACGGACATCGTGTTGCCGGCGACGCCGGCCAACGGCGATGACCCGGACGTCACAGGCTCCTCGTCCTCGCCGGGCGTCAACACCCGTGCGCGGGGCGCGGACTCAGTTGCCCCAGCAGCGAGCCGGGGCGACGATCCGGGCCGGATTCTCATGCCGGCGGGGCGCGGGGTCTATGCGCATCCCGTGCTGGCGCTCAATTCCGACGAGACCAGCCCCGCGGTGTTCCAGGCCGACAGCGGGCCGCTCGCCGGCGACCGCCTGATCGGCACGTTCTCCAAGCAGGCGAACCGGCTCATCATCCACATCAGCAGCATCATTCACCAGGGCGAGGAGATCGGCTGCGACGGCGTTGTCATTGCGCCCGACACGATGGAGGCGTCCGTCGCTTCCGAGGTGGACGAGCATTACATCGCCCGCTTTCTGCTGCCAGCGGCAGCAGCGTTCGTGAATGGTCTTGGCCAGGCGATCGAAACCACCAGCAACACAACGGCGGTGGTGAGCCCGCTCGGCGGCGCCACGACGACGACCCATCTCAACCTCCCGCAGCAGCTTGGCGTCGGCGCCGGAGCCGCCGCGGCGCAGCTCGGGACGATCATCAATCAGGAGGCGCCGAAAGGGCCGACGATCTCGCTCGAAGCAAATGTTTGGGTGGGCATCATGTTCCTCTCGAACGTCGTCGAGCATCGCAGTTGATCGCGCACAAAACGGCCCGCCGTTCGCACGCCATCGCGGCAGGGTGGTGACAGACGGTTCCAAGCCAGGAGGTTTCCATGGACACGCATATTGCCACTCATCCCGACCTCGATCCCGGTTCACCTGGCATGAGCGCCCGCCTACCCGGCGAAGCCGACGAAACGTCACCGGCGACCGGTGAGCCGGAGGCGGGCGGGCGCCTGCCGTCCTCGGGCCCGAAACCAGGCCGCCGGCGACGCGGAAAGCTGCTTGCCGGGGTCGCTCTCGCAGCCGTCATCATTGCTGGGGGCGCGTTCCTCGTATCGCCCCACAACAAGGTCTATTCGGTTCCGCACCCGCAGGCCTCAGTCAACAGCGCCGCACAGAACGCCGCGCGCTCCGCACAGGGCACGCTGCGTCCGATCCTGGCACCCTCGGCATCGCTGGCGAAAGTCTCGGTTCCGCCGACGCCACCTGCCACACGCGACACCTTCGCGCCGCGGCCGCGCGACCAGGAAGTTGCCGAATTGCTGTCCTTGCATCCGGGATCGACAGACCCGGTACATGCCGACCATGCTGGTGGTTCGAGCTCTGAGGGGCAGCCGGTCAAGCCGGCTGCCGTCCATGCAACGGCCGCGCCGGCTTCCACCGATGCAAGCGAGCCGGCCGGCTATGTTCCGCGGGAGCCAGGATCATTCACGGCGCCGCCGACGCCGGCTGTGGCATCCTCATCGCCAAAGCCTCCGGTTACGGCCGCTGTTGCGCCCGCGGGGGCCACTCCAAAGGACGCCACGGCCCTGATCATCGCCTCGCTTCCCCAAGCTCAGCTGGCAACCATAGACACGCCCGCTGTGCCCCCAACCGCGCCTGCGGCGGTCGCCGTGCCGCGGGCGACCGAACCGCCTGCGCCCAGCGCACCCGCGCCCGCCATCCCAGCGCCTTCAACTCCGCCGGCCATCCTGGCCGTGGCGACGCGTCTTCGCGCCAGTCCGATGTCCCCGCCCGAGCAGGTCCAGGTGCTCAACCTCGTAACCGAGATGGCCGCGATGCTGAAGGATCTGCGCAAGCAGCAAGCCCAGCTGCGTTCCGACCTCGTCAAGTCCTCGGCGGACGTCACGGCCCACCTCACCGACGACGAACGCCGTCTCGCGCTTGCCGAAGCGCGGAGCGCCGTCACCGCAGCCGCGGACACGACCGGCAAAGCGGCGGTGAACGCGCCTGCCGCGCCGGCCAGCGATCCGGTCGCCGGTTCGCTGGAGGCGATTCCGGTCGCTGCCACGCGGCCCATCGCGGTCGTGCCGTCGCCTCTCGTCCCATCCGCACCAAAGGTCTATCGAGTGCAGGCGGCCTCGCCGGGATTGGCGCTGCTGGCGCAGGTTGATCGCGGCGGCGGCGATGGTGCGCAGATGCAGGTGGTGGTCGGCGACACCGTGCCCGATTACGGCCGCGTCAAATCGATCGCACAAAAAGGCACGAACTGGGTTGTCACAACCGACCATGGCGCGATCCAGTAGCCACGCAGAGAGCTGAACCATGCAGGGACTGGTCAACTTCACGACGGCGATTGCAGACAGCATCGCGGTCGCCCTGCCCGCGCTCTGTTACCTCATGGCGTGTTTTTGCTTCTTGTTCGCCGGATGGACGTTCCGCGGTTGGGCCAATCATAACCATCATCACCATCATTTTCATAACCGGCCGTGGGTGCCGTTCATCTCGCTGATCCTGTCAGGCGTTTTCGCGACCTTCCCGCAGTTCCTGAACATGGCCAACGTCAGTGCGGGGACAAACCTCGTGACCTCGTTGACGAGTTATCAGGCCACCACGCCGGGGAACGCGAGCAATATCCTGGGCGCCACACCGCAGAACACCATCATCAACGTCGTTACTCTGTTCCAATACTTCTTCGAGGCGTTCG
This sequence comes from Acidisphaera sp. S103, assembly GCF_009765975.1. Lineage (GTDB taxonomy): Bacteria > Pseudomonadota > Alphaproteobacteria > Acetobacterales > Acetobacteraceae > Rhodopila. The sequence continues at coordinate 69,510 of NZ_LMUJ01000083.1, forward strand.
GGGCGGCGTGCGTCTGGTGGGCCATCGTGAGATGGCGTGCGATCGTCAATGGCCGTAACGAGGGCTCGCCCACGGCGTGCGCGGTGCAGTTCGCCTTCGGCGTGATGTGCATCAACATCCTGACTGTGGCCAACGGCGTCGTGGCATTCTTCACGACTGGCGGATAGACGTTGTGGGTAAGTCACGAGAAGCGATAGGGAGCCTTGTGAGGCTGAAAAGGCAATCGCAAAGTTAGGGCACCTTCCCGCCCGCCTCGGCGGTTCTACCGGACACTGCATGCGACGTGATCTGCCGGCGTCGACATTTATTCGGAACCCACAATACTTCTGGCCGACAATTCTACGCTCTGTTTGCACGCGTTTCGCCGAATCTACGTCGAGAGGGGCTGTTCCCTCTTAACCAGGAGTCGTTACGTGAACCTCTCTCTTCTCAACAAGCGTCTGCCCGCGGGTTTGGCCCGTCTGCACCATCGCACGGTTACTCGAAGCCGGGTCCTCGCGCTCTCCGCGGTCGGAGTGTCGGGTGTTCTCGGCTTCGCCGGACGGGCACTGGCCCAGGCGAGCTCCCCGGCGGGCGGCATCGGCGCGCAAATGAACCTGATGTCCGGCGAGGCGGTGAATGCCGGCGGCACGGCGTTTTCCATGGCCTGCTACATCGCCGCTACCGTCTGCTTCTTCTTCGGCGTCTGGGCCGCCTGGCAGTCCCGCCAGCCGCAGAACCGCGAGACGGGCTATGTCGGCCGCGCGCTGGCCGGCCTCGTCCTGTGCGGCCTGTTCGCCTCGGCCGGCGTCTGGATCAACAAGGCGTCGATCACCGCGTCCGGCGGCGCTGCCACGGTCACGGACAACCCGCAGATGATGCAGTTCGGCGCCGGCGGCTGACCATCCTGCCCCCTGCCGCTGGGTGTGCGGGTTGCGCCTGGCGGCAGCATCCTTTCCCAGTTCCGGAGAACGCCTTATGAGCGACGCCTCCACCGTCTCCATCGCTCCAGTCGCACCTGCGTCAAGCGGTCTCATTCGCATCATCGCACCCGGACTGCTCTCCGCGTCGGTGCTCTACGTCGCCGCGACCACACTATGTCTGCCCCGCATCCCGGACGCGAGCGCGGCGATCGACGTCTTCCTCGCCTCCATCCTTCCCGGGCTTCTGGTCATCATGCTGCTTTGGGCGGCTCGTCCGGCCGCGTATCCGCAGCGCCGCCGGCGCGCCCTTGTCGCCGTGGTACTCCTTGCCGCCGTCGCGGCCTCGACACTTCCCATGTTGTTCGTGGCGGCCTGACCATGGCTCTTCAGGCCATCACGCTGTCGATCGATCCCATATTTTCCTGTGACCTTGCCACACCGCCAGACAGCGATGCCGCTTGCGCGTTCTGCGGCGCTGCGGCGGGTCGATGGGCCGGGCACAGGTATTTGCCCGCCGGCTTCCAGAGTTCCGCGACAGCCTGCGCGCTCTGCCACCTGCCGCAGCACCTGGAACGCCCCCGCATCGACGAGGAGGCCGTCCTGGTCTGGCTTCCGGAGATCAGCCAGCCGGCGCTCAACGCCACCATGCGCGAGATCCATGTTGCCCTCCAGGCGCTCGGCGAGGACGTCCATGCTGATGCGGTGTTTCGCACGCGTCCGTTCGCTCTCTCCAACCTCTATTACGCGCGTGCCGTGCTTGCAGACCGACGCGGCGCGGCAGAGGCCCGCGCCGGCACCGCCTCCCCGCGCGAACTCGGCATGGCGCTGCTTGAACTCTCACCCGCCGCTTACCTGCGGCGCGGGGAGCTGCTGGACGGGCTGAGGTTGCTGCCGCTCGGGCAGTTCTTCGAGGGCGAGCTGGACATCTACCCGGAGATCGTCGGGTTCTGGCGCGAGCGCGCCAAGATTACCCCCACCCATCTGAACGGAGCCCGGTGATGTTCGCCTCCCTCGCCCGCTCGCTTGCCAGTCTGTCGCTGGCACTCAAGCAGCCACTGCAATCCTTTTGCGAACTGGAGACCGCGCACGGCGATGCGCTCGTCACCAAGGCCGGGCACTACGTGACCTGGCTGCGCGTCGACGGCATGCAGAAGATGGGCGAACGCAAGGACTTCGCGCGCATCACCGATGCAATGCGCCTCGACCTGTCCGGTGCGCTGGAAGCCCGCGGGCATGCGATCGTTGGTTGGTATATCTCGGACCCGGACGCCGCACTTGTCGAGTTGAACAACCTCAACATCAACGCGTGCCGCTCGGTCGCCCGCGAAGCGGGCCTCAACTTCGACGACATCCTCGATGAGCGTGCGCAGCTCTGGCCGACCTTGATGCGCTGGGAGGCTGCGTACTTCGTGCTCTGGACCCGCACATCCGTGCTCACCAAGGAGGAACGCAAGCAGCTCAAAGCCGAATACGCGGCCAATGCCGCACAAGCCGGCGTTCTGGGCGATACACAACGGTTCACCATGCGCAGTGAGATCATGGCGGCGCGGCATGACGCCTTTACCTCGCGTGTCCTCTCGGCGCTGCGGACACACGATGTTGCCGCCTCGATCTACACGCCGCATGAGGCGCTCAAGCTGGCGCGAGAGACGATGTATCGCGAGCTGTCCGGTTCGGACTGGCGCGCGATTCTGCCGGGCGACAAGGTGATGCCGCGCTGCCCCGAAGATGACGTCAAGACGCCGAGGGCGGAGTGCGTGCTGTGGCCGCCGTTGCGCGATCAGCTGTTCTACACCGATGCCGTCACCCAAGGCGGTCAGCGCGTCGTCATCGGCGACAACATCTACGGCTGCGTGGACATGAATATCGGGCCGGAAGATCCCCGTCCGTTCGTCGAATTGGCAGCGACACTCGGGCAGGACCGCATTCCCTGGCGCATGGCGGTGCTGATCGAAGGGGGCGGGCGCGCGTCCATGCAGATCAAGGACATCGGCGCGTCGTTCCTCGCCATGTTCCCGGGCAATTCCGATCTGCGTCGCGCCTTCGCCTTCCTGCGCGAACAGCGCGAGACCGAGAACCACATCAGCGCCAAGATGCGGGTGAGTTTTTCGACGTGGGCGCCGCTGGAAGAACCCGCAAAATTGCGCAGGCGCATGTCGTTACTGTCGCAGCGTATCGAGGGCTGGGGCAACGCGAAAGCAACGACAGTCGTGGGTGATCCGCTCGAGGGTGTCATGGGGACCGTGCCCGGCCTGGCGCTCGCATCAACCGCCAATCCCTCTCTCGCCCTGCTGGGCGACGCCCTGGTCATGCTGCCGTGGAACCTGACGGCTTCGCCCTGGGAGAGCGGCAGCGTGGTGTTCCGCCGCCCGGATGGCGGCATCTGGTGCTACGACCCCGCCGGCGGCCGGAAACGCCCGCTCGTTTGCGATATATTCGTGGCTCCGCCGGGCTCGGGCAAGTCGGTGCTGGCCAACACGATCAACATCGGCCTCTGCCTCAGTTCGGCCGGCATGGGGACGCAGGGTGCCAAGCTGCCGCTGATCGGCAAGGTCGATATCGGCCGCAGCGCCGAGGGCTTCGTGCAACTCGTGCAGGAGGCGCTCGGTCCGGATCGCCGCCAGGAAGCGATCTTCGTCTCGATGCAGTTCGCGCCCGGCTTTGAGTTCAACATCTTTGACTTGCAGGTGGGTCTCGAATACCCGCTGCCGCTGGAGCGCGCCTTCCTGCAGAACTTTCTTGCCTTGGCGACGACACCACCCAATCGCACAACACCGTTCGAGGGGTTGTCGCAGCTGATCGAGGCGGTGATCGACGAGGCCTACCGCATTTGCGCCTCCGACGAGGGCGGCAAGCACTATCGCCGCGGGGTCGAGCCGGACGTCGATCGCGCCATCGACTGCTACAAGATCGAGTTGCATGCGGAGCGGCCGTTCTGGCGCGACGTGGTTAATGCACTGTGCGACCTTCGCCAGTATCGTCTTGCCGAGATTGCCCAACGCCACGCCGTGCCGATCGTGCAGGACCTGATCAGCGCGGTCCGCACCGACCAGGTTCAAGACGGGTTCAAGGACTTGCGGGTGCAGGAGACCTCCGAATCCGCGCCACGGATCTTCGAGCGCTACATCGAGGACCTGATACGCCGCTTCCCGACGCTGAATGCGCCAACGCAGCTCGACTTCGGCCCCGCGCGCATCATCGTCATCGACCTGCAGTCAGTCGCCCCCAAAGGCTCGGCTTCGGCGCAGCGACAGACCGAGATGATGTATCTGCTGGCGCGGCATATCCTGGCCCGCAATTTCTTCCTGCACCCGGAATATCTGCCGTTCGTGCCGGAGCGGGTGTACGCGTACCACCAGAAGCGCTTCACCGAGGTCAAGGAGACCGTCAAGCGCCTGGACTACGACGAGTGGCACCGCACCGAAGGCAGCCCGCTGATCTGTGCGCAGGCCGAGCGCGATGTGCGCGAGGGCCGCAAGCACAACGTACAGATCGGTTTCGCCAGCCAGCTTTTGGCGGATTTCAGCGACGGCATCCTGGCGCAATCGACGGGACGGTTCGTGCTGCGTGCCGGCGATCAGCGCGAGGTCGATGACGTGGTCAAGCGGTTCGCCTTGTCGGATGCGAGTGCCAAGATCGTGCGCTATCGACTGACCGGCCCCAAAAAGACCGGCGCGCCGTTTCTGGCGCTGCTTTCGACGGATGGCGGGGCAGCCTATGAGCAATTGCTCATCAACAGCCTCGGCCCGGTGGAACTCTGGGCGCTCTCGACCACGCCGGGCGACACGACCTTGCGCAACCGGCTCTACGCGCGGGTCGGGTTCAGCGAGGGGCTTCGTCGCCTCTCGAAAGTCTTTCCGGCGGGATCGTCGATCGACGAGATCGAGCGGCGCACCAAGGCGCGGCTGCGGAAGGGCGATCTGCAGGCGCAGGTGGAATCGGGGGTCGTTGACGAGCTGGCGAATGAACTGATCGACGGCCACGGTCTCGGTCTAGTGCTGCGGCGCTTCGAGGAGCCGGAGAGCAAGCCGGCCGCTCGGCCGATGCCGATCGCGGCCGAGTGAGCCCGGCGTCATGAAAAGCGCCCGCCGTTTGCAAAACGCGCACGTAACCTCCCCGGGAAGATGGAGGTCCAGCATGGCGCGTCTGACTTTGCAGCTTGGAGGTCCGCTGGTGGTTCCGATCACCGCATCACGGCGATTCCCGTTGGATTGGCGCATTCAGTCGCTCACGGAGGCTGGACTTTCGGCGACAACGCGTAACAGTTGTCGCCGTAACGATGCCCGGCGACCGGTCGAGTATAACGCGACAGGCGCGACCGCACCGCACCAAGATCACGCGATGGGGGCGGCGCGATGATCCGCGTCAGTGTGAGTGCCGCGCTGATCGCAGCCGGGCTGCTGTCCGGCTGTGCGTCGGTGACACCGGTGCCGACCACGGTTGAAATGCCCGGCATGCCGAACCCGGAAGCAGCCTTGCAACAGAGCATCCATCATGTCGATGCCGAGATGGCGGAACTCGGCCAGTTGACGCCATCGGCGACCGAGGTGGATCAGCCGGTGCTTCCAGAAGACGTGCGTCGCACGGTGACGTTCACCTGGAACGGGTCGCTCGACGCGGGTGTCGCCAAACTGGCGGCGAGCATCGGTTACACCTTCTACACGACCGGGCCCGCTTCGCAGCAGCCGCTCAACGTGGCGATCCAGATCTCGTCTGTCCCCGTCTACCAGGTGTTCCAGGCGCTTGGCGAGGAGGCCGGGGCGCAGGCGACGGTGCGGCTCGATCCCCAACACCACCAGGTCCAGGTGATCCACCATGTGTAGCGCCCGACTGCCCTTGCTTGCACTCGCCGCGGCCGTCTCTGTTGCAGGCTCAAACAGAGTTCACGCCGATACGATCAGCGCCCCGTTCGTGCCCCCCGCGCCACTGACCCCCGACGTCCCGCATGAAGTCAGCGTCGCGGTCGTTGCTTTGCGGCAGGCCTGCGCGGCATGGCGACCGGCGACGACGACCGCCGCGCCGGGTGTCGCGCGGACGGCACCGAGGTCCCTGACCGCTCCATCACCGGCGCTGCCCGAACGGACACTGTGCGAGGTCGCCGAGAATCCCGATCAGGCTTTCCTGCAGCCAATGCTCTGGAGCGGCATCGCGGGCGCTATCCTGTTCTTCATCGGTCTCCTTGTCTTCAGCCTGCTGCGCGGGGTGTTGATCTCTGTTTGGAACTGGCGCTTGCCGATCGGAGCGAAATCATGGTGATCGAACAAAAGCGGCGCGCCTTGCTGGCCACCGCGACAATCCTTGTCGGGCTGTCGGGCGCGTCCTCAGGTTGGGCGCAAGGCACGCTGTCGTCCCCGCGTGTCCCGCCCGATCCATCCCCGGCTCAGGTCGAGCAGAACGTCCCTGATCTGGGCAATGCGCTCAACAAGCCCATCACCGGCGCGCAGGAAGACCCGCTCGTCATTGGCACGCCACCCCCTCCCTCGCTGGAGGCGCTGCAGGCAACCAGGCCCGGCGACCAGAAAGGCGACGGACTGGAACCGGGGCGCGCCGACATGGTGCGCACGGCGGCTCTGACCTACGGCGCACAGGGTGGCCTCGCGGCCCGCTCCTTTGCACTGAACGAGCTGTTGCGCCGCTATCAGGCGCAGCTCGACAGCGCCTACGATTTCCATGCTCTCGTGCTACCGGTCAGCAGCGGACAGACGCTGATGCGCCCGCCGGTCGTCTCCGCCGCGCAAATGGCCTTTGCACTCGGCGATGGCGGCCAGGTGGCCCGCGAGACGTCCTGCATCTACGAGATTACGCGCGAGGCACAGCTGGCGTCAGCACCGCCGAACTGGCGGATCTATCTCGTGCGCGTCTGGTCCACCCCGGCCCGGCCGAGTGACGGCGCACTGCCGCGCACGAAGCAGGAGGCCGCCTACTGGAACAAATGGGTGGCCGAGGGCTGGGGCCAGGGAGAGAAGCAGGCCGTCGAAATCTTCCTCTCCGACCTCGGCCGCCTCGAACGCGACATCGTGGGCATGGCGCGTTACCGGGTGCTGCTCCGCGCCGGCCTCGTAGAGCAGCCCAAGGTCGCGTTTCAAAACCGACCGGTCGATGGCGGGCGCGACAGCCTGCATGTCGGCGACCAGACGATCCGCATCACCGACCAGCCGGGTCTGGAGGGGAATGCAAGGCGCTGGGCGGCCGGCGCCGGTTGCCCGCAGTAGCAGAACCATGCTCGACAGTCTCACCTCTGTTCCGGCCGCCAGTGAGCCAACACCTTGTCGCTGGCCCGAAGAAGGGAAGCTGCGGTTCGTCCACGAGCCGCGCAAGAGCGCACCTGGCCTGGATTCTCTGCTCACCTGGGCGTTCCGCGCGGGCGCGTCGCGCATCGGTTTCCAGCCCGGCCACTCTGTGTGGGTTCGTATTCATGGCCGCAATCATCGGGCAACCGAGGCACCGCTCGATGACGGCGAATTCTCGTCCATCGTCAACCATCTCTACGGCGCCGAAGGTATGGCCCGCCTGCAGCGCGGCAACGACTTCGATACCGCCTACGCGATCTCGCTGGACCGCTCGACAAGGTTGCGGTTTCGCCTCAATGCGACACCGACCCGTACCGCGCGCCGCGACGGCGGTAACGTGGTGCTGCGGCCGATCCCCGATCTGCCGCCTTCGCTCGCCGATCAGCGTGTCGAGCAGGGCATTCTGGACAACTATCTGCCGGGCGAGGGCATGGTCATCGTTGCCGGCGGCACCGGCTCGGGCAAGTCCACGCTGATCGCCGGCATGACCATGGCCAAGCTGATGGACCCGAACGGGCACTACGACATCGTGGAGGGCGCGGCGCCGGTCGAGTTCCTGCTGGAACGCCTACGCGGCACAACGTCCACCATGAACCAGACAGAAATTCCGCGTGACCTCGAGAGCTTCCCGCTGTTCATTCGCGGCTGCATGCGCCGCGAGCCGACCGACATCATCGTCGGCGAGTGCCGCGATAGCGAGACGATGGGCGCGGCCATCCAGGCTGCCATCTCCGGGCATCTGCTGACGACGACGATTCACGCCAACAACGTGCCTTTGACCTTGCAGCGCATGGCAAGCCTGTGCCCGGCCGACGAGCGTGCCAACGCCATCTCGGCCGTCGCGCAGTCGCTGCGTCTGGTGATCAATCAGCGGCTGGCGCCGACCGTTGACGGCAAACGGACGGCGCTGCGCGAGTTCCTTGTCGTGGACAGGGCGCTTCGGGCCAGGTTCCTCGTCACCGATCCACGCGAGTGGCCGGCTCTCACGCGCGAAGCGGTCGAGGTGGACGGGCAATCCTACGCCGTCGCGATTGATCGTGCGCTATCCGAAGGGCGCATTTCCGAAGAGGTGGCAGAAACCCAGCGGGGGCGCACGGCATGATATCCATCAAACTCGGGGAGATGCGCCATGTGGCGTAACACTGCGCAGCCCGTCCGCGTCGCCATGTTCGATGCGCGGGCGCTGTTTCCGCTGCTATCTTTTGTCGTTTATTGGAGTTGGTTCACGTTCTACGTGGCCGTGATCGGGGTCGCGTTCTTTTCGCTCATTTCGTTCCTGGGTCTGACGCTGCCTTCGATGTTTCGCTTCATGCGTCGCCTTTTGGTCGGTTCGACGCGTCCCGCTGTCCCGGTGTGGAAGCGGCGGAGGCTCGCATGAGCGCACATCTTTCGTCGGGCGTGAGCGTCGAGACGGTGAGCCGCACGATGGAGGCGTTGTTGATCCGCGAGGGGCGGCCAGTAGTCTATCACGACATTGCCACGGGAGCCGATCTGCCTGTCTCCGCCAAGAACACGGCATCGCCCACGGGCCTGCTGCCTGCGCTCATTGTCGCGGGCGAGGCGGTGTGGCGGGAGGCGACGGGAACCGGTTTCGGGCTGGACATCGTGCGCGACCGTGACGCGTTACTCGGGTTCCGGCTCAGAGGGATTGGCGCCGGCTCGTTCACGACCGTCATGCTCGCGACGATGGAGGCAACGGCGCAGGTCACCGGCTCTGGCGTGGTGGTCGCGAGCGATCTCAACGCGCTCTGGTCAGCCGTGACCAAACGCGTCGAGCAAAACGCGCGCGCACAAGCGCGCAGCGCGCCGGGAGTCTCGCCGTGAGACGTTCGCTTGTTTGCCTGGCGCTTGTCAGTCTCATCGTCGCCGGGAGCCGCGCCGAGGCACAAACCGCCTTATCCGACAATGCCCGGCTGATTGGGGGCTGTCTGAATGCCGCGGCTGCCGCCTACCAGGTGCCGCCCGCGGTTCTGGTTGTGCTGCTCAATGTCGAGGGCGGCTCACTTGGCCATGTCAGCCCGAACAGCAATGCCACGGTCGATATCGGGCCGATGCAGGTCAACCAGGTCTGGATCCCCCAGGTGGCGGCGCACTGGCACGCAACGGCCGCCGCGACGTTCCTCGCCCTGCGCGACAACTTCTGCGCCAACGTTGAAGCGGGTGCCTGGATTTTGCGCCAGGGCCTCGATGAGGCGCACGGGGATTTCTGGCAGGGCGTGGGCTATTATCATTCACACGACCCCGAGCACAAAACGATCTACCTGCGATCGGTGTTGCAACAAGTTCTGCGGCTGCGCGCCGCGGTCGAGACGTCGCAAGCCTCGCCGCAGCCGGTCGCATCTGCGCCTCGCCAGATTGCCGCACTGCAACCGGTAGGCCGATGACGATGCCCGCACAGTCCAACCCACGCGCCACCTGGCCGTCGCACGACGACAATGGCGGCTTCTTTCTCGTCGTCACGCTGTTGGGCCTGGCCATTCTTTCCGTGGTGCTCTGGATCAATTTCCATGGCGTGATCAGCGCCAGTGTGATGGCCGTGTTCCACTCGGAGATCGGCTGGCTGAAGCATGTGACCGATCGCTTCGATGTGGCCGATCGGCAGATGATGGCGACCAACCCCGAGGATGTGCGCCTGAAGGATCTCTACGGCGTCGCGCATGCCGTCGGGACGGCAATCCGTATCCCAGCCGTTTGCGCCATGGTGGTGCTTGCCGGCGTCTGCATGGTGCGTGCCGCCCCGTCCCGCTTCAAGCGGGCGTTCGACATGGACGCGTTGATTGCCGAGCAGGCCAAATCGTTTCCGACGACCGCCGCTTTCGTGCGACGTCGGCTGCGTCTCGTCGAACCGGAGAGGTCGCCGCGCCCGGCTGACTACGCGCAGACACCGGAGGAATGGATCGCGCTGCACGCGACCCGCAAGGATGGCGAGTTTGTCGAAGCCGATGCCCGCCGCGCGCTCGCCGCACAGCTCGGTCCGCGCTGGCAAGGCCCCGAACAGGCTGCCCCGCATGTGCGCGCGCTGTTCACGGTGTTCGCCCTGCATTTGGCGGAGCACCGGATGGAGGCGCAGCAATTGCTCGGCGAACTGTCCGAGGCGCTCGCCGATCCTGGGAACGAGACGTCGGCTGGTCCGGCCTCTCCACTCGTCCTGCCGCGGGCTGTCGTCACGAAGGTCGATGCGCTGCTCGCGACCTTGAGTTTCGACATACGCTCGCCGGCTGAGCGTGCTGCAACCGCCCACGCCTACACCCATCCGGCGTTGATGAGCCTGCTTAACGCGAGTCGGTTGGCGGCAGGGGTGTTGGCGCCAGCGCAGTTCGCCTGGCTCAAGCTGGTCGACCGGCCGCTATGGTACGCGCTGCACTCGCTCGGTTTCGAGACAGAGGGCTTCGGACGGTATCTGCATCCAAACCCTCGGGTCGAGGCCGCTGGCGCCCGCGACCATTGGGCGGCCGAGCGCGTCGCCAAGCGCCCGCTCGCCAGCCCCGACATCGAGCGGGCGCTAGAGGCGGTCCGCGCGGCTTCAGCCGCCGACCGAGGTGCTGATGACGATTCGGATCTCGATGCCACGGTCAAGAAACAAGCCCCCTCACCTTCTGTGATCCCGGTGTCTTCGGATGGAGGAGCGTGATCATGATGGCCGAAAAGGATTGGGAGCTACCGGAAGGCTGGATGCGGTCGATGGCAGCCATTTCCGTTCTCGCAGGGTAGAAACAGCCCTTGAACGGCGTCGCGTCCGGGACCGTCTTCGTGGCGGAGTCCACTTTCAAGGTGAGCCTGTCTCGGCTGGGTATGTCTCGCGTTCGTCGTCCCGACCTGCCAATGTCACCAAGGCCAGTTCGGGCGCCACTTGGAGCGGCCATCGAACCGAGATGGAGCAGGCATGCGGGTTCTGATCCTGGGCGGGGGCGTTATCGGCACCTCCATTGCCTATCACCTTGCCGCGAGGGGCGCCGACGTTCTCGTCCTCGAGCGCAGCACCGTCGCCTGCGCTGCGTCGGGCAAGTCGGGCGGCTTTCTGGCCTTGGACTGGTGCGATGGCACGCCCCTCATGACCCTCGCCCGCCGGAGCTTCGCGTTGCATGCCCAGCTCGCGAACTCGTTGGGCGGCGACTGGGGCTACCGCCGGATGACGACCTACGCTGGCGTCGTAGGCGAATCCGCCGCCCGCATGCCGCGCCGAGCGGGTCCGGGGTGGATTTCGTCGGAGGTCGCAATCAGCGGGCAGATCGGATCCACCGGCACGACGGCCCAGGTGCATCCAGCAGCCTTCACCAAAGGCATGTTGCGCGCGGCGGAAGCGCGGGGCGCCAACCTGCGTCTGGGCGAAGCCAAGGGGCTGCTGTGCCGCGGCGGAAACGTGATCGGCGTGCAGATCGAGGGCGAGACGCTGGATGGCGACGCCGTCGTGATCGCGATGGGGCCATGGTCGGTACTCGCGGCGAGGTGGCTGCCGCTGCCGCCGGTGTTCGGTCTTAAAGGGCACAGTCTCGTCTTCGAAACCGGCGCGACACTTCCACCGGAAGCACTGTTCCTCGAGTATGCGGACCCTGCCGGCTTTTTGCTCTCGCCGGAGATCTTCCCGCGCGCCGATGGCACCACATACGTGTGCGGCGTCTCGAGCGAGTCACCCATCCCAATCGATCCCGACCACGTCGCTCCGGATGAGGGTGCGATCGACCGGCTGAAAGCACTTTGCGACCGCATGTCTCCGGTCCTGGCGAGGGCGCCTGTCCTCGCCAGCCAGGCGTGCTACCGTCCCGTGACAGCGGACGGACTGCCGCTGATCGGCGCCGTCCCTGGTGCACGAGGCGCCTACGTGGCGACGGGCCACAGCGTCTGGGGCATCCTCAATGCCCCCGCCACTGCTGAGGCGATGGCTGAGCTGATCCTGGACGGGGCGGCGAGCACGGTCGATCTCTCGCCTTTCGATCCCGCCCGCCTCGCAGCCCTCGATCCCGAACGTGCAGCGGTCACGCGCGGGCTCCGGAGCTGACTGGGCCATCACCACCCCGAACTGGGTGGGAGGACCAATTCGAATGAAGCTGACCTTCTACGCCCATGCGCGCTTCCGGCTGGAGCCGCCGGAAGTGAGCGTCGTCACCGACCCGTACACGCCCGGGATGTCCGACTTTGGGCCGCTCGACCTCGTTTTCATGAACTCGGCGACAGACAGGTTCCGCTCCGACCCGCGCCACGTCCGCGGTCAGCCGATCGTGGTGAATACGCTGTAAAACGTCCCGTCTGAGGGAATACGGTGCGCAGCGTGTCGATCCGCGCCTTCCCATCAGCCAAAGCCTGACCTTCGGCTTCAGGCGGGATACCTACTCCAACGCAATGAAGGCGCAACAGCTAATCCGTTTGCACCAGCACGCCGCATACTCGCTGCAATCGATCGGTGCGGAGGGTTGTTCGATGGAGTTGGTGATCCCGGATGGTGCGCAGGTGCATATCATGGTCGGCCAGCCGCCGCTGGTCGCCTTGCCGAATGACCCTCGTGCAGTCGCGTCGCAGCCCGAGCGGCCGAGTGGGCGCATTGTCAAAAGCCTTGTTGTCGGCGTCCTGCTCATTGGCGCGTTCCAAACGGGGCGGCTCTTGCCACATCACGCCGAAACTGCTTCTGCCGCGCAGCCGACGGCTGCTGCCGGTACCGTTCCTGATGTGACCGGCCGTAGTGCCGCTGGCGAGATACCTCCTGCCTTTCGCGCGCAGATCGCGCAACCGCCGCACGTGGTCCCGCCGCCCGGCGCAACTCCCGCCGCCGCAACAGCTGGTGCGGCAGGTGGCGTGGCTGCTCCGGTCGCAGCACCGGCACCAGCAAATCCGTTCGGCCTGCAGGGCTAGGCATGATCCCGCGTCAGATCGTAGGTCCCCAGGACCAGTTCGAGCGCACGGGCGCGCAGAGCCTGCGCGACATCCGGCCGTTCTCAGTCCGCCTTGTCGAGGTTCTCCAGAGCTCCGCGTCTGGCATGGTGCTTGGCATGGCCGCAGTTGGCACGTACCTCGAACCCGCAGCTGTGAACATCGCCCTGCCCGTCTCGCTCGCCTACGCGGCCTGGGTGATGACTCGCAAAGTCAAGCTGCCGATGCGGGTGCCGATGAGTTCCCGGTTGCTGGATTACAGCAATCCCTTACCGGGCAGCCGAAAAGCCAAGCGCGCGTCAGGCAGCCAGATGATCGGCTGGAACCTCGAAGGCCACGAGCTATGGCTCGCCCCGGAGGACGCCCGTCAGCACATCGCTATTCCCGGCACCACGGGTGCCGGCAAGACCACAACGATTCTGAGCCTCCTGGTCAACTCGCTAGCCCAAGGCTCCGGGTTCGTTCTGGTCGACGGCAAGGCTGACCGCACGCTGTTCGGTTCGGTGATGGGACTGGCACGCCGCTTCGGTCGCGAGGACGACGTGCGCCTGCTCAATTTGATGGTCGCCAGCGGCTTCAAGATCAGCAACACCTTCAACGCTTTTGCGATCGGCAACGCCGACGCCGTGCGCGAGGTGCTCGCCAGTCAGCTTGGTGAGCAGGCGAGCACTGACAGCAACGGTATTTTCCGCGAACGCGCGGTTGCGTTGATCGCCAGCATCTCGCCCGCCCTCGTCTGGCTGCGTGACCACCAAGACGTGCCGCTCACCATCGACTTCATCAGATCCAGCATCGAGCTGATCTGGATCTGGAAGCTCGCGATGAAGAAGACCTTCAAGCAACGCGACTACCACACCGGCGAAGAAGTCGAGGTCGACGTCAAGGAGATCCCGGAGGACGTTATCTGGCCGCTGAAATCCTATCTCGGCGAACTGCCCGGCTATGACGCGAGCGTTCCACTCGACAAGCAGAAGGGCGAGGAGCCAAGCAAGCAGCACGGGTTCGCACAGTTCTACTTCACGCCGATCTTCACCCAGCTGACCGTCAGCCTCGGCCATATCTTCCGCGTCGATTGCGGCGACATCGACATGCGCGACATTGTCTTGAACCGCCGCATCCTGGTCGTGAACCTGCCCGCGCTGGAGAATTCGGACGCCACACTGGCCGCGCTCGGCAAGCTCGTGGTCGCGTCCCTGCGCGGCATGATGGCGCAGCTGCTCGGGGCATCGCCCGAAGGCGACTATGACGAGACCGACAAGCCCGGGATGGGACCGTCGCCCTACACAGTGGTGCTCGACGAGCTCGCTTACTACGCCACCTCCGGGCTGGACCGGATGCTGTCGCAAGGCCGCGGATTGAACATCAGCTTCATGCTGGGCTTCCAGGAGGTTAGCGGCATCTGGGCGCGCTTGGGGGAGAAGACCGCCTCACTGCTGGGCAACACCAACACGACGATCGCCATGCGGCAGCAAGATTCCGGACGAACCCGTGAATGGCTCGAGAAGACCGCCGGCCAAACCAACGTCACTCAGGCCGTGTCCTATCAGGGCGCCGCCGACGGCGCTTACCGCGAGGCGCGGCACGCCGAGATCCGGACCGTCTCCCGGGTGGACTGGAACGACTTGACGTCGCTCATCGAAGGCGAGGCGATCGTCTTGTTCGGCGGCCGGCGCATCTATGCCCGGGTGTTCCATGCCAAGATCGACGGCACCGGCGTCAAGCGGGTCGGCCGCACGCTGATGCTACGCACGCCAGACCGTAAGGACGTCCTGGTTCGGCTCAAGCGGGTGCGCGGCTTGGCGGCGATGATCGAGGCTGGCGCCGTCATCGGTTCTGCGCCGGAGCCGGCCTCGCCAGGACTGCGAGCGTTCGTGACAGGATTCTCGGACGCAGCCACGAGGGGCGGCGACAGCAGTGCTTGCATCCGCGCTGCGTTGGCTGCCATCGGCGAACTGCCTGAGCACGCACGACCGAAACGCCCCGTGGCGCCGGCGGATGGCGTGCCGGTCACCAGCTTGCGTCCGATGATGTTCACCGCGAGCCAGCAGGTCTTTGCCGGGACGGATTTGTCCGGCGCGCCGAATGAGCCGGTCGACGACAGGCTGCTGCGGGCGATCGGCAACATCGAGCGTGCCTCCGGCGTTCAGGAGAGGAAGCTGCGCGGCGCGGCTCTCATGGTGCTGGGTGCCCGCGACACGGCGCTGGCCGATCCGCCAGTCGTAGAGCCACCCCCCATGGCCCCCGAGAAATTCGAGAAGTTGCTGTCCTCGATCATCACCCGCATCGGCAGGCTACGCTCGACGCCGGCGCTGCCAAAGGCAGCGTGAGGTGGGCCGCAAGCCGTCGCCGAAAACATCGGCGGAGCGCTCGGTGGAGAACGCGCGCTATCAGAAGCGCAACGCTGCTGTGGGCATCGTGAAAGTCGCCGTTCACGTCCCCGCGGAACGCGTGCCCGAACTGCGCGCCATCGCGCTGCGCTGGCGCGAGGAGGCGAAATCGTTGATGGACGCCGATCACCCGACCGCCGATCAGATCCTCCAGATTCACGCCATCTGCCGCACCCTCGATCTCGATCTGCCAGTCGAAGCTTTCGCGACCTGTTCGTCGGCCGCCCGCTGGCTGCTCGCCCGGGAAAGCCAGATCGGCCAACGCCCGATCCAGAGGCCGATGGTCCGTCAGCCGCCGATCTACTAGCCCGCTCTCCGCTCCAGCGAGGAACATACCATGCAGCGTCGATCCGTCATTGCACTCGGCCTGGCCGCAACTGGCATTTTGCCCACCCTGTGGCTGACAGGAGCGGCACAGGCCCAGCCGGCCACCCGCACGCCCAGCAACGTCACGCCGTATGAAGCGCGCTCGGTGATTGTGCCAGCTCTGCCCGTGCCGCCGGTACCATCGGCCGATCCACCCTCTGTGTTCCTGTCCGCAGCCCGGCGTGCTGTCGCGGTTGGGCGTACGGGAGAAGCACAGGAGGCGCTGGAACGGGCGGAAACCCGGCTGCTCGATCGATACCTGCCGACCGCTGCCACCTCCGTTCCGGACAATCAGCAGGCGGTGCTGGCGATCGGCGCCGCGCGCCGTGCCCTGACGGAGCATGACCGGCAGGCCGCCATCACCGCGATCGACGACGCCATCGCGGCGACCGGCCGGCCCGAGCCGCAGGTCGCCGCAACGACGCCCTCACCGAGATTCGTTGCGCCTGCCGCCACTCTTGCGCCGCTTCCTGCGCCACAACCGGTCATCACGCGCGCCCTGCTACCGGGACACTGGGCGTTGCACGGTGCGCGTTACGTTTGGGGCCCTCCCGAAACCACACCGCGTCCAACTCAATCGGCCGCGTTCGTGCCCGGAGCCTACATTTGGCGCGACGGCGCGTATGTGTGGGTTCCGGCGCACGACGCGAACTGACCATGGGGATCGAGAACCGCGACTTCGACGCAATAACACGACGGAGTAGGTGCCGTGCCTGAATACATCGCCCCGGATACGTCTGAATTGAACGAGGATCATATCCGATCGGCACTCGATTTCCTGATTGCGGTTGAACCGGATCCACCCCCGGAATCGCGCGAGGAGTACGAGGCCGCGACGGAGCCCTACCGTCAACAGATTGCCACGGCTATGGCGACGCTGCGCAGCTTCGCAGAGCAAACCCAGCCGATGACCTTGGACCAGATGCAAGCAGACTATTACGGGTTTACAAATGACCCGCGTTACTTGGTTTCGTCTGACGTTTTAGCCATCGTGTGCGGAGCCCTCAGCGAGGCGTGGACCGGGGTCGGCCCCTGGCGGCGCTGAGCGTTCTCACGAGCAGTCCGGGTCAGTGACGCTCCTTGCGCGGTGCCCACCCCGCTCCTTTCAGTCGTGTACCAAGTGCTGCTGCACGAGCTGATGCATGTCCTTGAGGTGGGCACGACTTCCGCGATCTGCTGACGATCGCTTTGTGCGCGGTTCTAGCGGGCGGTGAGAACGCCACCGAATTGGCGGAGTTCGCCAAGGCCAAGGAACCGTTTCTTCGTGCTGCCTTCAGTGCCGCCGGACCAGGCTCTCGTGCACCCAGCCGATCGGCTCTGTATTCCCAACACCAACTTGCAGCCACCCACCTGGCGCCTCGGAGAAGACATGTAGCTCGGTGCCCTCGTGCTCAACTCCGATGACGGGGCCCTGCGGCGAGGAGCGGATGTTGCCGTTCTGCGCCATGACAACGTCACCTGGAGCGGATCCAGATGTCGGCGGTGCTACCACGGGCTGACTGGCAGGCGGTGGAGGTGGCGTCGGTGCGGTGACCGCCTGTTGGGGCGCCGCCATGTTGTCAGGCATGATCGGAACCGGAGCCATGCTGTTGTGCGGGAGGGGTTTCGGTCCGCCGCCATCGAAGCATCGCGTAAGCGTTTCGACATAGGCCTTGGTCGCCTCCGATGTCGTACTGCCTACCAGAGTCTCGACCGAATAACGGCGTCCCGGATCCTGGGCCAAGTCGTTGCGGATGACGACTGCAACGAAGAGCACATAGGTCATGCTATTGGCGCCGAACACATCGGTCTGACCGCACACGGCAAAAGTATTCCCGATTGCCTGAGACCATACCTGGACGCCGCGAAATTGCACGGTGTCAGGGTCCTTCGCGCCGGAACGTATGCTCATTTCAGCGGCGTTGCGCATATCGGCATATTGCTCAGGCGCGGCTGTTGTTTGGCATTTGTCCTTGTTGCAGCCCGCAATAAACAAAGTTGCGATCAAGAGCGCGCAACTCAAAATGTCTTTGGCTTGCTTACACGCCACGTGACCTGATCCTTCTGGGGGTGGAGCAGTTGTGACGATCAAAACGCGGGTTAGTTGCCTGCACGCGTCGACCCACAAGCGGGTTCGGATCCCAGGTTGCCCCTCGCACACCGGATACTCGGCCAATTCCGCCGATTTTTCATCATTGTCTTCGTCCCTCCGCTAATACCAGGCTTCTATAACGTGCTGTTCGATAACCAGGATGAGGATACCTTCGCCGTGGATCGTGTTTATGATCGGCGTTGCGGCGTCTTGAATGGGTAAAACCGGTCGGGCCATCCACTGCGATCAATTGCCAACTTACGGCTGGAATCCACCGGATGCCGAATGTCAGCTCTTTGGACGGGCTTCTAAACCGGTCAGGCCGGAATCCACCCCGAGGGCGGTAACGCGATGCGCCGGCCGCCTACAGCCGAGTTCGACCCAAATCGGGTGCTCGTGATCCGATCAACCGGTCGCTGAAGCCGACATTCAATCAAGTCGAACCGTGGAGCTTACATCCGCCGGATCATCAACCCGGGCAGGTACTTCCCGGAGAAAGTTCGGATCCATCATATTCCGATCAGAGACGGAGCAGGTTTCCGTAACCGCCAACCGGCGTGCGTACACCGGATAGGCGGAGGCAATGCCACAGGCTGGCTTGGTTCGCCGAGACGACGGGACGTTGCAGGTCGCGCTCCAGCGCATCGAGAATACCCACGCAACGAAACCCAGTGCCGGCGATCAGGACGCTATCCGCCTCCCGCGGGCAGGCCGCTCGCACCTGCTGGTATAGCGGTTCGATCGCTTGCTCGATGCCCATACCCTGCCGATACAGCTCGCCAGGTGGCACGTCGTGCCATTGTTGGCCGGGATCATAACGCAGGTGCCCCGCCGGCTTGGTCCCGCGTGCGCACCAGTCCCGAACACCCGCCGCCACCAGGCTATCGTCGAACCAAGGCGGAAATACCACGAATGGACGATTTACGCCGCTCGCCTGCAGCGCCGCCGCACAGTCCAGTCCGTTGGTGGTCACCGCCACCCCTCCGCCGAGTTCCCGCGACAGCGTTTCCACGACCGCTTCGTCCCACTGTGGGCCACCCAGGATGCTGCTGGAACTGTGACCAACGACGACCGCCGACAGGCACATCGGTGCGAACTGCCGGCAGCCGCGCATTAGGTCGTCTTCCAACTCCACCCCGCTGCGGTCGTCGCGCCAGCGCGCCCAGGGCGCCCGAGCGGTTACTCGCGCGGCATGCACCGACACATTCAGCGGGACCATCGCCCACCACTCGGCCTCGGGCACGACTTCACTGCCAACGATGAACATGCCGATACGGGCTTGCCAGCCCCAGTTGTCTCTCTGTGTCATGACTTGTCCCGAAAGCGGTTGTTCGCCGAGCTGTCTGTCAGCCGGCTCAGCGATCCTGTCGAACGTTCCGGCTGCGGTTACGTCCAGTCGGCAGCAGCCAGTGTGCTCTATTTGAGTTCGTCGTGGGCACCGGCGTGGCGGAACAACTGATCAGCGGCACGTGCTGGGCGGTTCGGCTATTTGCCAAACCGCCCGCATCGACGTCGTTAGCGCTTGATCCCGGCCAGGGCGTTTTGGATCCCGGCCGTCGCCCAGGGGCCCCACGGCATGGTGAAGAACTTGAACCCCTTCTGGACGAAAAAGTTCGGGTCCATCCCGGGCGGGATGAAATACATCCCGGCGGTGATGCCGTGTTTCGCGGCGGTCGCCGCGATTTTATCGAGCGCTCGCTGATAGATGTCGCACTGGTAGTCGAGCGGCACCCCCAGCTCGATCGAAAGATCGGACGGGCCGATCAGCAGGACGTCGACGCCCGGGACCGAGGCGATGTCATCAAGGTTCTCCAGCGCCTGGTTAGTCTCGATCATCGGCACGATGAGAAGCTCGTTGTTCACGGCATCCATGTAATCGCGGTAATTCTTGAACTCGCCCCACTCGCCGCGCACGCCGGCGTTGCTGCGGTTGCCGAGGGGAAAATAGCGGCAGGCGCGCACCATTGCCTCCGCCTCCGCGCGGGTGTTGATCATCGGCGCAATGATGCCCCGCGCCCCGGCGTCAAGCGCGAAGCAGATCTGATACGCCTCGTTGGCTGCGACGCGCACTACCGGCGCCGCCTGCTTGCCGCGCATCGCCTGGATCGAAGGCTGCAGCTGCTTGATCTCCCAAGGGGAGTGCTGGGTGTCGAACAGCAGGAAGTCGTACCCGGCATCGGCGAGGATCGACACGTCGACGTTCGGTGCCCCGGCCGTCCCGACGACGGTCCTACCTGACTTGATGGAGTCCTTGATGGCGTTCATCTGGCGTCTATTCCTCCCACGGTTGCTTCCGCGCCCGTTCAGCCAACCAACGGCGACAGGCACCTCGGTGCACACCATTATCGCACATTGGCGAAGCGGCGCAGCCTTTGAGTCATCCAGACCAGGGTCGCCTCGACGAGGGTCGCCTCGATGAGTGTCAGGGTCGCCACTCAGCATTTTGCATCCGAAACCGCCGGTCTGCTTCCCACCCGAGACGGTCGCTGCTGATAGAGTTTTCACCCCAGCGTTAGTCAAGAGCCGAGGTTGCGGGCCAGAGGATTGCTGGCCAGTGAATTGCACGCCGGAGTGCTGGGGCCGCGCCCCACAGCCAGCGTGAACATAGCCCCGAACAGCCTCCAGTATCTGAATGACTGCGCCGTATGGTTTCCCTGTTTCCCCACCCTGAGATCAAATGCCGGAACCGGCCGCGCTTGCACCCGCTGCCTGTCTATTCTCCGCGGCGACGTCGATCAGCCGCTTTGCCGCCTTCGCCTCTGCCCGCAACGCGTGCAGGTGCTCTATCGTTTCGTGCGCCTGCAACGTGTCTCGTAGTGCGCTGGCGTTCTGCTCCACGACGTGATCCAGGGCGGTCAGGTGACGCGCGAGAGCCTCGTTGACCGCCTCTGCTCGGATACGCTTGAGTGCCTCCCGGCCAACCTCCGGGTTCGTGATCTGCGCCCATTCTATCGCGTGGCTACAGGCGATGAAGGTGTTCACGGTATCTTCGCGGTTCTGCCGCGCCGCGTTCAGCAAATCGGTTGCCAGCGATTTGTAGGGCTTTTTGGACATATCCTCGGCCGCCCGCGCCCAGAGATCGTCCTTGGTGATCGGGGTGATGTCGCCCAATGCCTGTCGATGACGTTCTGCCTCATAGACGGACCCCTCGGCGATTACGGTCCAGGTGGTGCCGCGGCTCCGGCTCTCGGCGACATAGCTGGTGAAAGCCGTGACGCCAGACGTGCCGCGCGGCAGCGCGTTGATGTGCTCATCCGAAGTGATGCCCTGCGCCGCATCGATGGTCAGGGCATGTCCAAACCCCAGCAACAGTCGCCCCGTCTCTTGGTCTGCCAGCCGGCGCCACTCAACATCCGCGATCCGGCCATTCTTGGTCCGGAGCCGCACGCCGTCGATACTCTGCCCAAGGACCTCTACGATGTCGCCGTTGTTGCCAATCTCACATTGCTTGCCGTCCACGGCGCCCCAGGTACGCCGGAACAGCCGCAGCTTGTCGCCGGCCGCGATGGCCAGGTCGTAGGTCTGCCCGCGCTGGTCGACCGCCCGGTAGACGATCTCATCGGCCGCCACCTCGCCCCGCTGCTTGAGCCGCGCCCGAACCGCCTGGCTGATCTCCGCCACGTCGTCGTTGGTCGGCGCGCTGATGGTGATGCCGCGCTTTGAGCCGCTCGCCCGGAGCACATCGCGGCGTTCGATGTAGAGGTCGGCGATCTGCGTGATGACCTGCTCGCGATCGCCTCCGACCATCATAGCGTAGCCGTCCTCCCGCTTCATCGCGAGCGCGTCGGCCGCCTTGCCTTCGCGGAACAACCCGGCAATCTCGCGCCCCCGCTTGCTCGCCTGGCGCATAGTCGTCAGCAGCGCCGGCATGGCCTCGGGCGGAAGCGCCCGGCGCAGGATCTCGACCGTGTCGCCGGCCTCGATCGCCTGAGCCTGCTCGCGGTCGCCCAGCATCTTGATGGTCATGCCGGTGCGGGCCTGCAGCTCCAGCAGCTTGAGCATCGGCCGCGGTCCGATCTGGCTCACCTCATCCAGCACCAGCACAGTGTTTCTGTTGGCGTGGAAGTCGCCGGATTCGATCATCTTCAACAGCGGCGCGAGGGCGTAGGTTCGCCTGATACCCGCGTCTTTCAGGGCGTCCGCCTGCCGCCAAGCCATGGCCACGCCGATCACTTCCCGGCCATACGGGCTGAACCTCGTGTCGGCCTGCCAGGCCATCACCAGTGGCTGCAGCAGCGTCGTCTTGCCCGCCCCGGCCACGCCCGTCAGCAGGCTGAGCCCGCCGCCTTGGCCGAGCGCGTTTATGACAGCAACCTGTTCGTCCGTGAACTTGATGCCACTGGACTCTATCGCATCACGGATGGCGGCGAATGAGAGGGCACCCGACTTGTCGCGCCCGGCCCGCTGGGCCAATATCGCCAGTTTGTCCTCGATCCTGACCTGGGCGGTGTTGGCAATGCGGACCTTGCCGTCCGACATGCCGACGACAAGGGCGACATGCTCGCCCTTGAACTGGATGCCGCGCTCCTCCACCAACTCGACCACCCGCCTGATGTCTTCCTGGCCGCCAGCGATACCAGTGCCGATCAGACCGCGCGCCGCGAACATCCCGATCTTCTCATGGTCCAGCACGGCGGCAGTGTGGAACTCCTTGGCGAGAGCCTTGGCTGTGAACGCATAGGCGCGGTCGAACCGTTCCTCATCGGTCAATGCCTCGTGATCGGCGCCCTCCATGACGGTGCTGTGCGACCAGCCCATCGCTTCGGCCTGTTCGCGCCAGATCCGGCGTTCGTCGGCCTTCATCTTTCCGAGCTTGCCGGTCTGACTGGCCTCCTCGATGATTTCCAGCTTACGGTCGGCGGACAGCTCGTCCCAATCCAGGCCCTGGTCGGCCGCGAAGGTCTTGGCATGCCGCAGGATCTCGCGGTCGCGCTTGCTGAACCTTGTGCTGGCCACCTCCGGTATGGCGGTTAGGACCACGGCCTGCTTGCCGGCATCGTAGTCGACGTGAGCGCCGATCCGGCGCAGTTCGTCTGCCAGGACGGCCTGGAAGAATGCTCCGAACTCCTTGACCCTGGCATCGGTAAGTGCCCGCGTATCCAGCGAGCCAATCCGGCCGCCGTCGGTGACAACCAGGTTCATCAGGAAGTTGTGGATGTGCGCGTGCGGGTCGCCGGCGACCGGTGCATCGAACAGATAGGTCTGGCCCCCTGCCCCATCCTGGACGTGAAGGGTCGGCCGCGCCGTGTGATGGCGGAAGCTGATCCAGCCGACCGCCCCCGGTTCGGCGCCGTCCTCACCGCCGGGCCCCTTCCGGGCCCAGCCGAGCACCTTCGCGACATACCGCATAGCAGCGTCGTTCGCCCGGTCGATCCCATTCCAAATGGCGGCGCTTTCGGCCGGCGTGGCGGCGAACTCGGCCGCGAGGGTGACGGACTTGTGAGGGGAGAACACCAGGTCGAAGCCGCTCAGCTTGCGCGGGTGCTTCGACCAGGCCTCGCCGGTGTCCGCCCGGCGCCCCTCGAACAGCCGCGCCATGGCGACATCGCGGGGCATGTGCCGGCGATCGATTCCGGCCGCTTCCGCCAAGGCCGCCGGCATATCCGGCCGCCAGGTCGCCCGGCTGTCCCGCCCGGTGTAGTAGGCGGTAAGGCGCCCACCTTCGTCGAGCTGGCGGCCGGCTGCGTCCACCCCAGGCGGATGGATCGGCTCGGGCGTGTTCTCTGTGAAGTATCGGAGGAGCAGCCGTCCCTTCGAGGCAGCCGCGATCTTTCGGAAGTTCATCATGACGGCAGGACGCGACGCTCTTCCAGTGCGTCCACCACGGCCTCGGGCAGAATCTTGCCAAGCCGGTCGAGGTCCGCCTGCGTCAACTTCCCGATGGTGATGATCTGGGCCTGCTGGGCCATGATCTTAGCTAGCAATTCCTCCAGGCTCGGCCCTTCCCGCTCGCCGTTTGGCGTGAGAAGGCCGACCAGCGCCTTCACCAGCTCGAGGGTCTGTCGGCCCTGGTCGAGGATGGCCGCTAGGATTTCGTGCGTCGTCCCGTGGTCATCCTCGACAGCGGCCGGGGTGTGGTTTGTGTCCATGCTGGCCTCCGTGTGGCGATCAGCATGGACGGGCGTCGTGCAAACGGTGACAGCTGAGGCGCAGGCTTACTCGGCTGCGGCTTTGGCAGGCGGGCGTGGGATCAATCTGGGTTCATCGTACGTGTAGAGGATTTGACGGGCGAGTTCGGCGCCGGCCTGCATCGTCGCGTTCAGCTTCTCCATAGTGAACCCTCCGCTGACGTCCGTCTTTGACATGCGAAGGTGCTGCAGTTTCTCCCAGAGTGAAGCCGCCGTCAGATGAGAGTAGGCGATCGACCGGCAATCGAGCGCAGTCAGGGCTGAGATGGCATCGGAAAAGTAGAGTGGCTCGATGCGCCGCTCGCCGTCGTGGAACAGGCCGACGAGGTATCGACCCGGCCCCGGTAACGTAACCGTTATCCCTGTGCCATTCTCGGTTTGATCTCGGTCGGCTGTGCTGCGGTTGGGCTCACCCTCGGTATCGAACTTGCCGGTTCGGCGGAGCGTCGGCAGCACCACACCCGTGACCGAGCGACGGAAGGCTTTCGCCTCGGGCTTTCGTGAGGTGAAGACGAGGCTGTAGAGCCCGCTCTCAGTGACGACATTCATCGTTTGATCACCGCCAAGGGTCCGAACAGTAGTCGCACCCTTCTCATCATCATCGAGGCGCACCACAGCCTTACTCGGATCGGTGTGCTCCAGCACCGCGCAGACGTCCGCCGCGACGAACCAGATTTCTCCGTCCTTCGTGATCGTTCGGATGGCCTTCCCTTGGAAATCGAACGGCACCGGCGCTGCGACCAAGCTCCGGCTTTCGCAACCTTCGGTTCCGTCAACTGATTGACTTAGTTCCAGTATGCCCGCGCCGATGTCTCCGTCAGGCACTGGTGAGCCTGCCTTCCGGTCGCCCCCTTTCCGTCCGGCGGGGGGTGTTTGGTTAGCGTGAGTGTCGTTGGTCATGTCTGCCTCCTTCATGGGGCAGGCAGCCTGGATTATCGCCGTGCAAACGGAACTGAGATTTACTTCTGACCGCTTCTTAGATGTCACGGTTCTGTTACCGTGTCCGCGCGCACCACCGGTGCATTGGTCCATAAAGACACCCTACCCATGACGATTCCCTGTCGTACGTTTGACGAAGGCATGGCGGAAGCCCGAATGTCGCGCCAGCGGCACGGAGGGGTCAGGACTGCTGGCGGCTGCAAACAGGTGTCTCCAGTTGCACGGCGCCGGAGGAGCCTGGGTTCATGCCGAAGCGAGCCCCCACCTTCAAAGCCATCCTTTCGGAAGTCGCCCGCGGCGACCGATCATCTTTGTTTTGCTGGCTGGTCGAACATCACGACGAGGTGATCGAACAGTCTGCGGGAAAGCGGATGAGGTGGGAGCCGCTGTGCAAAAGGTTCGCTGAGCATGGGTTGACCGACATCAATGGTCGGCCGGCTACGCCGAGGACCGCCCGTCAGGCGTGGTTTCAGGCGCGTCGAGCGGTCGTTGAAGCAAAGAAGCGAAAGCAGGCCAGCGACGTGGCGAGGCGCCCTGGCGCCGTCTATCCGTCCCGCATCCCGCCCGACTGGCGGCCAACGGTTGTCCCGCCGCGGCCAACGGCACCGACGCAGCAGCCGGAGCCATCGTCCGGTGCGGTCGTCCCTGCTGGTGGACAGAGCCTGATCGACCCGAGCCTACCACCTGAAGCGCGGGCCGAGTTTGAGAAGCTCGATCGCATTTTTACCAAGATCGAGAGCACGCGGCTGAAGGTTTGAGGAGGCATGCAACGAGTGCGCCGTTTGCACGGCCCTCGGGCAGACTCGCGCCGTCAACATGGAGACGAGAGATGCCTGACGGTCATTTTTCACGAGACGGGCAACGCCGGTTATTAATGGCGGCGCTGGGACGGCAGCGGGTCGGCAAAACCACGGTGCTCAATACGGTCGTCCAGTACTTCCGCGCCCAAGGAAGCGAGATCGGGGTCTGGAACGCGGACCAGCAGAATCGAACTCATAGCCTGTCGACCTTCTTCCCCGACGCCAGCGTACCGCCAGAGGGTGGGTTGAGAGACAACCGACGTTGGATCGAGAGCAGTATAAAGGACCAAGCCGAGCAAGGCTACCATGCGGTGCTGGATGCCGGCGGCGGGCTCACTGGTTTCTCAACGCTGGTCGAAGGCGTCCCCGTGGTCGAAGCGCTTGCGGCGCTGGGCACGGAGATGGTTGGCTTGTTCTGCGTGGGTCCTGAGCAGGCGGATCTCGATTACCTGGACACGTTCTCCCGCAATGGGGCGTTCCTACCAGCGGCGACGGTGATCGTGATGAACGAGGGCCTCGTTCTGTCTGGTGGATCGACCCGAGCGGCCTTTGCGCCAATTCAGCAGAACGCAGCCTTCATTGCCGCAGTTAGGCGGGGAGCCAAGGTGGCGATGTTTCCGGCGCTCGAGTGCATGGCGGAGGTAACGGATCGGGGTCTGACCTTCGAGGACGCTGCGGATGGCAAGGTGAAGCCCGGTCAGCAGCCAATGGCGTCCGTGTTCGATCCGACGCGCGTCAGGCAGTGGTGGACCAAAAAGATCCCGGAGTTCTTCGGCCAGTTTCCGCCGGAGTGGCTGCCGACCGCGCGAGCGGCGTCAGCCACTCCGGCGGAGGAAGGCTGACCATGATTGACCTCGCCGTGGACTCGGTGGCGGAGGGGGGCGAGCCAGAGCCACTCGGCTCTCCGGTCACGCCAGGCAGTCTGAAAAACTTCGCCGTAGTTCTGAAAACCGTGCAGGACGCGGCGCGTGAATGGAACATCCGCGAGGACTTGAAGGAGGGCAAGTTCATCTCTGCGTTGCTGGGGGCTGTCGAGTGGGTGGGCCGGGTCAGCCAGGCCGCGCAGGCGGAGTTCCGGCAGATCGCGCAGAAGCAGAGTGACGCGGCGAAGGTTGAGCTGGCCCGGGCCGAGGCGCTGACCAAGGCCACGAGCGCGACCTTGGGCCAGGCGCGAAGCGCCCTGATCAACCTCCAGGTCGAGCGCGAGAACGTCACCGTCCGGATGATCCAAGAGACGATGCCTGTGTTCGCGGAGAAGATGCGCGAGGTGCTGGTTACTCGGATCAACGATGAGAACGCCGCGCTGAGGCTCAAGCGCGGTCTGCTCGCCGGACTCCTCGCGGTCGGTGTCTTCCTGGGCGGCTACGGGTTGCGGGCCTGGAGTGATAGCGATGCGGTTGGAGCACTGGAGCGCTGTCTGGCGAAGCCACTCCAGGCCCAGACAGCCGGCCAAACGCACCTCTACTGCGACGTCACCAGCTTTGCCGCGCCAAGCCGCTGACGGTGTTCGTCGGGGGCGCCGTTTGCACCGAGGTCTGGAACGATGGGGCCGTCTTCAATCGAGGAGGTCCCATGCCGTCCGCCCAGGTAAGAACGCAAGCGGCCAACCGGTCTGAACGGCCGGAGGTGTCGCAACTCGTCGTCGTCATGTGCGTCGCGGCGTTCAGTATGGAGGTGGCGAGTGCGGCTGTCGCGCAGACCACATCCTTGCTGAGCGGTGGCCCGCCCGTTCAAGTGGTGCCCTATGTGGCCGAGCCGGGCGTGCCGCAGCTGACGATCACGCCTGGCACCGCCAATCCGTTTGCCGGTGCTGATGGCTCTGGCGGCAGTGGGACGGGTGGGTCCGGGGGCACGAGTGGATCCGGGGGGACGGGTGGGACTGGGGGTGGCAACGTCGGGAGCAGTGACGCGCTGAGCACCATGCTAGGCACGTCATGGGGCGGGTCGGCTGTCAGCAATGCGACCGCGCTGGGAGTAAATCCGTCTGCTCTGGCGGCGACGTGTGTTCTTGAAAGCGGATGTCAGAATGTGGGCGGCTCCGGCACAGTAGCGGGCGCCTTTCAGATGACGGCCTCGACCTATACCGCAATGATCAACGCCGCGCTGGCGCAAAACCCAAGTTTGGCAAGTACGATTGTTCCCGGCTTGGCTGGACAAATGGACCCGACGACGGAATCGATCGCCGCCTCTGAATATCTGCTGCAAGGGGCGCAGTATTTGCAAGCCAATGGCGTTTCAAGTCCAACCGTGACCGACGTACGAGGCTACTACAATTTCGGGCCGATAGGGGGAGCTGCGATAGCGACCGCTCCCCCAGACGCTACAATGGCGTCGACTCTTTCGATGTATCCGGCTTCGACGCTCGCGGCTAACGGCGTCACTGCCGGCGAGACCGTTGGGCAGTGGCAAACCTCGGTCGCTGCAAAGATCGGGAATGCTGCCACTCAATCTGTAACAACTTAAGAGGTGGTTATGTTTCTCAGTGGTCGCGCTGTGGTGCTATCAACGGTCGTCTTGATTTCTACACAGGCTCATGCGCAACGGCCGCACGTCGTCCGCGATTTGCCTGGTTATACGTGTAAGATGCTGAATATCACTGTGGCTCAAGCGATGGACCCGACGTTCCACCTGCCCTACTACTCTCAGCCTTCTGCGACGTCTCCTGTAGCTGGATATGCGTCCGCGCAAGTCGCGGTCAAAGCACCGGTCCACGACGTCAATGGTTTCGACGAGGCCATGTTTCCGAATGGTGGAACAGTCTGGATACAAGCGAGCCTGCTGAAGGACTATCACAGCCTCGGAGATCCGACGGCAAAGTGCGTTCCGGTCTTAATGTCGAACGGTCGCCAAGGCTTCGATTACCCGCATTAGAGCTGGATTGAGCCGGTCAAGTGAGGACTCAGCTTTCGAGATTCACACGCAATTTCAGGCCGCCCTCCATGGTCGTGTGGATGCTGCTGAGTGCGGTGCTGTTCCTCGCCGGTGCGGCGCATGCCTCCGGTGTTGGGGCGACGATGTTGGCCAAGATCGGTGTGCTCGGAGCCATTGCAGCGATTGCGGTCATCGCTGCTTTCTCGGGGTAACAGGAACGCGCGTCAGCAGGCATGCAGCCGGGCAAGACTGGGTTGCGGCAGACGCGAACCTCTTGGGGTTTGCGGCAGACGCGGCTTGGTCTTGCTGCCGGGTGCGTGCCCGGGTTGGCGGGTGCCACCTGATGCTGCGACGTCTGGTGGGTACATGGCGAGGGGACCGACCCTTGCGGGCCGGTCCCCTCTCGAACCGGTCAGTAGGGCAGGTCTGCCTCCTTGATCCGCGGCGCGTCCCAGAGGATGCAGGTGGTGTCGTGGTCGTGCCAGGTCTCGATAGCCCGGATCGTGTAGCCCTGTGCGGTGAGTGCGGTGTTGTCGTGCGCAGCGTCGATGTCGGTCACGATCGTTCCGTTGCTCAGCTGGGTCATTTTCGGTCTCCCTCGATCTCAGCGTGATTGCTGATGGCGATCGGGAAGGCCGGGCTTCGTGACGGCTCAACCTCCGCGGAGGGAGGACCGGAGCCACGCACAGCCACGCGCAGGCGCTTCTTCGCGCCGAGCATGGCGAGCATGGCGAGGACCGGACTGGAGCGGCCGCGCAGCGGCGCCGAAGGCGGGGTTGAACCGGCACGACCTTGCCCTGCCTTAAACTGAAAGATCAGCAGGCGAGCTTTTTCAGGTGGGTTTCAGGTCGGTGCCGCATCCCGCTGACCGTCGAAAGAGGGGTTCTGTGCCGCTGCGAACTTTCGAAACCGCTCCGGGCACTCGGCGCACTCGCGGTCCGAAACCAGGTGGCAGGTATCCATGCTGCCGAATTCGAGCAGTCCGGGGTCATGGCCAGCAAGATCTTCAACCGACCAAACTTCGCCTTCGTGCAGACGCAGATTCTGGCACGAGCCTTCGGATCGGTGTTTCCCGACCGCTACGATAACAGGCTCGCATTCTTATGACTGGAAGTTCACGAAGCCGTTAAGCATTTGGTTAGGCGTTCTAAATCATCAAAAAATCCCCATCGACCGAGCTTGAGAATGTCGTTACAAGAATAGTTATAGGCCGCATTTGATAAAAAAGGCATTTTCAATAAGTTGCCGTCCGTGCTTATGACGCGGGCAATGGCAGCATACGCTTGATTTGACGGTCCAAAGCGGCGTCGCTCACATACTTTTCCCCCGGTTTATCCACCGGTCCTGGGGGCAAAGCGGCACGGACTACTTTGCTCCTCGCCTAAAATGCGGGCACCCGGGCGTTCACCCCAGAGGGTGTGGAGCGGGAACTCAAACGAATATGGGCGTGGGCCGTTCTTCGGTGCGCCACTTCCAGCATGCTACGGTGGGAACCACGCCTCCACCACCTCTGGCGGGTCCGCTGGCTGACGATCAGAACGCTCCAACCCAGGCGGCAGCTGGGCCTGCACCTCGGCCAGCGTGTGACCCAACAGAATGTATGGCGTGGGCGTTTCGGTAACCAACCGCGCGACCAGCGATCCGGGGTATTCCGGCAGGCCCCGCATAATGATCCAGGCGAACAGCGGGTGCGCGCGCGCCGCGTCGGCCTGGATGGCACAAGCCATCACTGCGTCGATGATCTGGTATTGCATTTCCGGGACTTCGAAGGGAGGGGAGGCAACGGCTGCCACCCAGCGATAATTCGAGCGTGCTCCCGCGCTTTGACGTTGTCGGTGATGCCCGGGAACAACCGGCGCACCTCGATCGCAGCCGACAGTTCCCCCTCTTGCTCAAAAACGGTGCGGATCGCGGCGGCATCGGCTTCGGTGACAATGAACATGCTGGAAATCTAGGACGTCCTGGCAGCCGCTTCCAGGCTCAATCGCGATAGGCCCCGGCAGGGAACCTGAAACCCTGTCGGGGCCATTCGCTCGTCTCGAGTGTATCACCGGGATGGAGCTACCGGGAGCGTCCAGGGAGACAGCAGCCCACGCACATGGTGCCGACGTGAATGAGGGTCGATGGCAGATTTCACCGTTTGGCGCATAAGTTACATGCCGCACCGCAGCATTATCATTACGCGCGCGGAGGTCCATCTACCCCTCCATTGAAGCCGGACATTCCGCCCGACCAAAGATGGAGAATTCCGATGAAGAACCTCATCCTTGCCGCTTTCGCCGCCCTGAGCCTGTCGGCCGCTGTTGCGCCACTCGCTAGCGCCGCCACTTTCCATAACGGTAGCACCGTCGCCGGCGACTCGCTCGCCACCCGGATGCAGCAGACCGGCTCGTATGGCGGCGAATAACGCGCCCTTCTGATTAGACGAACAGCATAAGGCCGGGTCCCTCCGGCCTTTTTGCCGTCCAAACTTCGAGGTCGGCCCGAATGCCCATCAATCCAGCATCGGGCCATGCAAAGGTCTGCCGGCTGACGGGATTTCCGTGGTCTTCCCACTCATGCCCGTTGATTGCTGACAGCGCGCCCGTCGCATCTTGCAAACGCCAAACGCGGACCACGTCGCCACCCGGTAGTTCGCGACGGCCTTCAACCAGGCGGCCGCAGATAACCTTATCAGCCAGAACATCGAATGCCTGCGTGTCGGTTTCCTGCCCGTAGTCATATCGCAACTTGACGTAACTGCTATCGGGGTGGTCGTCGCGCTCGACGCCCGGGGTAAAACAAACAGGCCTGAGATGGATACAGGGCCGATCAACACGGCGCACGACAAGGAGCCAGTCTTCAGCCGCTTCATCGAATTGCTCCACGGCCTCGGCTCCCTCCGACAGTTCTTTGGCCTCAGACCACTCGCCAAGAACATCCATGAGTAACGATTGTGCTTCTTCCATCGCGTCGATCTCGCTGCTGGCCGAAATGTCGCGCGGCGACATCGGCGGAGCGATAGAGGGTTTGCTCCCCGGCTTCGGTGTCATCGTCACTTCAAAGGTCGCCATCTAGTCCTCCGTGCACTGGCGGAATGCGTTGGTGTCGCGAACATAAAAGGAACGCGCGCGGGAATGCAATCGCTGGCCCATTGCACGCTCGTGTTGAGGCGGACCTTGGCAACCAGCGGCCGTCGTCCCATCCTCCCTGGATGTGTAACCTCTACAGCCACGTCAAAGGGCCGAAGCCGATCATCGACGCCACCCGTGCGATGATGGACCGCACTGGTAACTTGCCCCCTCAACCGGGCATCTTTCCCGATTATCTAGCGCCGATCGTCCGCAACACCGCTGATGGCCGGGAACTGGCGATGGCGCGCTGGGGAGTGCCGACACCGCCATGGGTCCTTTTGAAGGGGAAACCCAAAGGCACCGATCCACGGTCACTTCGCGATCCCGGCACCACGAATGTCCGGAAGACGGGACTTTCCTGGTGGCGGCAGTGGCTCGGCGTGAAGCATCGATGCGTTGTGCCGTTCACCAGCTTTTCGGAGCCCGAAGGCAAGGGAGGCCAGCCGATCTGGTTTGCCTTGGGGGAAGACAGGCCGCTGGCGTTCTTCGCCGGCATCCATGTGCCGCGCTGGACGTCCATTCGAAAAGTTAAGGATGGTCCGACTACGAACGACCGTTCGCGTTTCTGACGACAGATCCTAACAAGCTGGTCGAGCAATTTCATGACAAGGCAATGCCGGCGATCCTCACGAGCCCCGAGGAGATCGACACCTGGTTGAGCGCGCCGATCGCCGAGGCGTTGGCACTTCAGAGGCCGCTGCCAGATGATGCCTTGGTGATTGTCGCACGGGGATCGAGGCAGGGCGACGGCGAGGTGCCAACTCCTGCCGATAGCGTGGCGTCTGAGGTCGAGGCGATCACCCACGGTGGCCTATTACTGTGATCTCGTGAACCTTTCGGCTACCATCAAATTTGATAAGCACGACCTGTGCAGGGCGCGCGCGACACAGTTTGCCATCGCGCAACCCGCTACATCGTAGCCGCCGCACCACCTCAGCGATGCGTATTTTGTGTCCATAGGGCTCGATCAGATCCTGAATGGGCAGCGGCACATGACGCCGACAGCGACTGCATTTGACGTCAATCTGCCATCGCCTCATTTCGCCAATTGGCGTCGCCGGCACAGGCAGCGAACCATAGGAAAGTTCTGGCATATTGCGAACATATTAAGAACATCGAGGTGAGTCGAGAGGCTGGGGCACCGGCTGCGGTGCCCGATCGGAACAAACCTGCGGCTGCATGATCTCGTCCTTGTATCTAGAACGTAATTAGAACATAACCCCGCCTCGATCCAATCGGAGGCAGCATGGCCGGCGAATTTGATACGTTGGTGCTAAGGCGCCGCGTGGAGCAATGGCGCGCCGAGGCGGAACGAGTGCCTGATCGGCACATGAGAGCGTTTTGTCTCCGTGAAGCTTGGGAGTGCGTACGGCGCCTCCTGATAGCCTCCGGTACACCCATCATCCGTGCGCACAGCGGGTGTCCGCAGCGCGCCGCCGTAGCGTGCAATGCGCCCTGCGCAATTTCACGGAAGGGTCCACTTACTGAGCAGACCCTACCAGCGGCACCATTTCGCACCGATCAAAATCAATGTTCTGCGCGCCGTGCGCGACCGTAACGAGACCACTGCCAATACCCGCACCGGTCAATTGAGTTCGTCTAACCATCCGTCTGTTCGCGGAGCCGCTCTGTCCCGAGGACGAA
>NZ_LMUJ01000083.1:103164-115896 GCF_009765975.1 Acidisphaera sp. S103
CGGCTTCGTCCCCTCGCAGATGATTCCTCCGCGGTCGCCCGGTGTCAGTCCGCCATAGCACTCGGTGAACACCGGCGGCAGCGTCCGCGCACCCGGCGGGGCGAGCCACATCCGCAGCAAATGCCGCTTGCGCTCCACCTCGGGCCAATCCTCGTAGGCGGAGCGAGCGTGGAGGATCGTGTGGTTGTGCAGGAACTGGATATCGCCGGGCATGAAATTCATGTCCAGCCGCAGGTCCGGGTCGGCCGCCAGGTCCGCCAGCATGGCCAAAGCCTCAAGATCGGCGTCGGACAACCGCCGAGCCTCCGGGAAGCGCTGCGACGATCCTATATGCAGCCGCGAATACAGCACCGAGACCAGGCCTTCATGGGCGTTGAATATCGGTGCGTCGTAGAACGGCGCCTTGCCAGGCGGCACCTCGCCGCGGCGGTCCACCGGGAACGGCTGGTACAGCCGCTCCAGCAGGTCGGGCCGTCGTTGTGCCATGACATTGTGGACGGTCATCGAACTGACGATCGCTGACAACCCACCCGATTTTGCCCGCCGCAGGCACAGAAGCGCCACCACGTCGCAACGATCGATATGGTAGTTCTGGCCCTCGGCCGTGGCGTAGCTGCGCAGATTGGGGTTGGTCGCACTGAGCCCTTGGCCGAGGTCGTAGACATGCCCCAGCAGATGCCCCTTGGCGTTCTGCGATCGTGCGGAGCCGAACCAGGTGCCGACACCCCAGTAGGCCGCCGCGCTGAATTCGATCGGCCGATTTTCGACCGGCATTCCGCGCAGCAGCACGAAGCCGCGGCCGTCGATCACCTCGCCGCACAGGCGTTGCAGCGCGGGGCCGAGCGTTGGAAGCGGAAAGTCGTTGCGACTTATGGCCGCGACATCGAGGCCGCTTGCCAGCACGGCGTTGGTCGCCGCCTCAATCTCGGCAACCTCCGCGGCGGACAGGCGGTAGGTCCAGTCCGCCTCGCGCAGCCGCATCTCGGCACCGGTCCAGGCGGATGGGCCCTCGATCAGCTGCGGCTTCAGGGCGGGCGATGCAGTCATCACGGTCATGGCTGATTCCCTCGCTGTCGTGCGTCCGGCCACTGGCCCCCAAAAATCACGTCCAAATGGAAATAGACCGCCCCGCCGTCCGCATTGCGACTGTAGGCAAAATCCCGGCTCCAGCAATGGGGCGGTCGTTCGCCCGACCCGCTCGGGGTCAAGCTCGCCGGCGACGTTGCGACGGTATCCGCGTGTGGCGATCCCCGAAGGGGTCGAACGCCATCAGTGCTTCCGGCGCAGATAGGCGGCGTGCAGCAGCACACCTTGGCGGCCGTCGACGATACCGGCGCGCTCGATCGCGAGCAGGAGCCGTTCGTTGGGGTCGAGGTCAACCTCGGCGTCCGAGAGACGGGAGATTGCGTCTGCGAAGGTGTCAACCGGTTCGGTTTGCGCTACGAGGCCGTGGTGCTCGGCCGTCGCGCGCGCCCAGGCGGTGACGCCGCCAGCGCAGTGGATGGCATGCTTGAGGTCGATCGGCTGGGTGACGTAGATCGCGGCGGGCTGGTCCATGATCCCCTCCTGGGCTGGGTGATATCAGCATATCGGGCTGTATTGCGAACGCCGCGACCGTATGCTGCGGCGTTTGCACGCCTGGCCTTCACGATCTGGCTCGTCCTGATTGTGAGGGCCGTCGATGCAGACCATCCTTGAATCCAATCCTCTCGTCCTAGCCGCGCAGGCCAATCCTCTTCTCGCGGGCGCCTTCGTCGTGCTCGTGCTCGTGGTTGTGGCGCTACTGGTTAGGCGGCGCGGGCGCTCGCGCCACCTGGTCGACCGGGAAGCGCCCCGCCGCGCCGGCCCCGCGTCGAAGCCGGCCAGTGGTGGCAGGCGGACCAACCTCGTCACGGACGCCGAGTGGAAGGCGTTCCGCGAGGTCAAGGCGGGCATCACCGGACAGAAGGGCGAGGCCGCCGTCGCGCGTCAGCTGGCGCTTCTGGGTGCGCCGGCGCTGCACGATGTCATCCTGGCGGACAGTCGCGGCCTGACGCAGATCGACCATCTGGTGCTGGGTCTCGATGCGATCATAGTCATCGAAACCAAGACATTCTCCGGGTTCATTACGGGCAGCGTGCACAGCAACGAGTGGACGCAGCATCTGGCGCAAGCCGCCACGTGGACCACATTTCAGAACCCTGTGCGGCAAAATCACCGTCATTGCTTGGCGGCATTGGAGATCGTGGGCGATCTGAACGTGCTGGTTCGCGGCTATGTGGTGTCGGCAGGCAAAGCACGCTTTGGCGATGCGCTCGCGGGTGTCGTCGTGCCCCTCGACAGGCTGTCGGAGATCTTCATCCCGAGCGACGGACCGCGCGCGGATCAGAGCGCGATGCGGCTGGCGTGGGAGCGCCTGGTTGCGGCAGCGCAGGCGGGCGAAGCGCGCCGTGCTGAGCATCTGGACGGTGTCCGGGCAAAGCGCGGGATGGCGGCATAACGACGCGCTCTTAATAAGCGTCGCCGTTTGCATGCCGTCGAGGGAAGGATTGTCGCGTCATACAATCTGGAGTTCGCAGATGGAGTCATCGTCCTTACTGACGAAGGCGGGTGAGGTGTCGGGTTGGCCCGGGGCGTTAGCGCTTCGGTTCGGCCCGCTTCCGTTCTCGGCCACGCGCCGCGTGCAGCGCGTCCCTACGTATACACCGCGATCAAGGCGGGCGATTGCGCAAGCTTGCGGTTCCAGCGTTGAGCGGACGGCCGCCATTTTGACAAAGCTTGTCGGAGCCGGTTTGGCGCTCAAGGTCGGCAATTGCCACGTGCGAAGCCGGCGGGCGTTGCCGGTGCTGGAGAATGACGCCGTGCCGCTGGAGATCGGCCGGCAGATCCTGCGGTGTCTGACTGAGCAGCTTTGGGCGAAGGACATCGCGCGCATGATCAACCGGCCGCCGTCCAACACGACGTGCCAGTTGCAGCATCTGCTCCATCGCGGCCTGGTCGTTCGTGTCATCAAGGGCGTCTATGGCGTCGTGCGGCCAGAGCCGGCCGAAATGCCAGCGCCGATTGGCGGCACTAGCGCCGCACATGGAGCCTGACGGTGCTGCAGGCCGCACCGAGGGGCGACGTCGCGCACGCGACGACTCTGCGGGCGGAGGAGGATCGCCTTCTGCGGGCCGCCTTTGGACGCTTCGGCGGTCAGCCGAAGGCGCGCGAGGCGGCCGCTGAGATCGTGCGGCACTATCAGCAGTTAGGCGCTGGATCGTGGTTCCTGTGTGACTGCCGTCCTGGCGCGGTGCGCCCCCCTGCCCTGGTGCCCGTCGCGCAGACGCACATTCGCCGCCATCAGGATGATCGGTGGCCGGTGCATTCCGATGCCTGCGACTTCCAGCGCGAGCCTGCTGAGCAGCGTGGCATTGTGGACAGCTACTCGGCTGCGGCCGCGAACCGGCCGTTGCGTCTGGTGCGGCCGGTTGGGGCGGCCCCGTCGGCGATGGAGCCGGGCGAGGTGTGGCAATCCCGCAATGTCAGGCGTCCGGGCATCGCCCGCCTGCTGGCGCGACTGATGACCGACGCCCGGCTGCAATCGGTTGGTCCGGACTGGGTTTGTCCGCCGTTGGTCGAGCAGGTCAAGGCGCTCTGGACCGCGGCGCGCGCGGTCGAGATCGACGCGGGTGTTCATCTGCCCGAGTTCCTTTGCACCAGCCCGGCGAAGCTGGGCGGTGTGCTGGGCCGGATCGCCGCGGCGCCGGCGAGCCGGTTTCCCCGGTCCCGTCCGCATGGCGTGTTGATCGCCAGGATGGAGGGCACAGGCGGCGGCGTGCTGCGGACGCTCGCTGGCGAAGCCATCCCCGTTGGGGGCCGGATCGCGGTGTTCGGCGAGCGGCCGAGCACTGGGCGCGAGCCGCCGGTGGAGCGGGCGGCGCGCTCTCCCTACCTTGCGGCCTGCGTGCTCGGCCGTGCCGCGCCGGACGCGCCGGCCGAGGTTCTCTCCGCTTACCTGCATCCGTGCGTGTCGGAGCGGCATTTGATGCTGGTGGACAGCGACTTGGAGCGTCAGACGTTCATCCAGATTCGCAGCGTGCAGTCGTGGTTGGGTAAGCAGCACCTGGCGCGGGTGTCGATCGAGAAGCCGTTGTTCGACATCTGGCCGGAGGATCACGGCAGGGCGGCGGCCGATCCAAGGCCGCCTTGCCTGCCGGATTTCGTGGTCCGGGCGGCCGGCGAAAATGGCGCGGCGACGGCCGCCGCCATCGAGACGATGGGCTTTGCCGACGCGGACTATCGTGCGCGAAAGGAGCGCAGCCATGCGCTCATGTCGCGTGCGCTGGGTGGTGCCCCGGTGATCGAGCACGACTTCCACGAACCGGCGCGGCAGTCGCAGATGGATCGGGACCGGGTGTTTTGGCGATCGGTGCGCTGGCAGATCGCGAAGTCGCAACCGTCGGGACGTGCGACGCACGCTGATCGAATCGAGGTCCGGCCATGAGCTTGGTTCCTGTCCCTGATCCGTGACCGTTTACCAGGGATATGATCCTCGAATCCGCCACCCCGCGGGGCCGCTTGGATGCGCGGCTCTGCCGCGCGCGGCCCGGAGGCCCGGAGGGCGAAGCTGGCCAAGGTTCCAGCGGCGATAGCCGATGGAATGCCAGCAGAGGGGCGCGTAGCGCGGGTTTCGCTCCTTCACACCGGTGTTTCAGCCTTCGAAGGCGGCATCTTCTCGGCGGCGGACTTATGGCTGGTGCTGCTGCTGGCGGCAACGGGCGGCTCGTGCGTCTTCCAGCCCTCGCCGGTGCTGTGGGCGTTCCGTAGTCGGAACGGGTGCCGGGGCAAGGAGGGGTTTGGGGAACCATGGGGCTTGCCCGGGGGCTTGCCCCTTGGTTTCCCAACGCGGTGCGGGTTGACGCATGTGTGAGGCATCGGGCCAGAATGCGCCGCGCGTCCTTTTGAAGGGCGCGGCTTGTGTCTTACGGCTTTGTCTGCCCTCCATGGTCGGCCTCGAATCACGCGCATCGAAACGATTTCGGGTTGGCGTGCCGCCTTATTGTACGGCAATGGCAACGAAGTGGCTCACACCAACAAACCAGATCGCGGCCTTCGAGGGTTGCGACCAGCGCCATGAGTTTCGGCTGTGTCGGCAGCCATCTTTCGAACTTGTCGCAGACTTCATCGCGGGTTCCATCGCGGCCGATGATGAAAGGATTTCCGAGTGGCCCAGGGCGTCCGCAATAATAAGCTGAGGCTGGAATTCGGTCGGTCTTCTTGTTGAGGATGCGCGGGATCGAGGGGCCAGGGGCTGCCTGGCCGAGTCGTTTGAGCAGGATGATGCGTTCGCGGAGATAGGCGAAGACGCGGGGCGCCCGGGACGGCAGTTCGGCCCTGCCGGTGCCGAGACCAAATGCCGGACAGACGACTGTTCCGCCTTGGCGAACATGATCGAAGGCAGGTGCCAGATTGCGATCGATGATGGCGATGACGCGATCGTAGTCCGCATCGGTCCAGTAGGCGTCGTCCGCGCGCTCTGGTGTGCGCTTCGTCGCGATGCCCACGGCGTTGGCATGTCCACGGCATACCGCCGCCTGACCGCCGCGGCCGAGACGGCGTTCGTTGTCCCCAAAGAGGAAAAGCCAGTCCGGGCGGCTGGACAGATCGCCTGGAGTTAGCCGGTCCTGAAAGATAAGCGGCATGGTTACCCCCAAATACTGATGGTCTCAATTCATGCGAGACGTGGTGCGGGCCGCCCCTGCCGCGACAGTGCCGAAGCGCCGAAGCGAACATGGTGCCCGCATCGTTGCGGAATGTCGTTACGTAGCCGATCTACCGCAGTATTCGTCGGTCCGACGCCTGACGCATACCAGTGTGATTAGCCACTGTTCCGGATTTTCCTTGCGGAGCCGTTCACCGACCCGGTGCCGAGCATCCGTGCTCAGCAGGAATTCGAGCAGATAGAACCTATCGGGATTGTGCATCGCGAGATCGCCGACGGTCCAAAGTTTGCCGGCCCAGACTTCGAGAAAGCTGTGCTCCTCGGGAACGGTGTTCGCGATGACGCCGCCTTCCGGGAAATTGCAACGGATGTCGACGTTGATGCGTTCGGGAAGTCCCTCGGCATCGCAGCGATCCAGATCGATGATCTGGGAATTAACGATACTCTTGCGGTTCGGATGGATAGCCCAGAAGTTCAACGGTTTGCCGTCGATGGAGCATCGGTCTATGACGGTCTCCAGGAAGATGGAGACGGTCTCGACGGCCGTCGGCGATAGCATGCCACGGACGGTGTCGGTAACGTCAATCTTGCTCATAAACCTACCCCTTTAGCTGCGAAGCAGCGCCCTGTGCGCTGCTTCCCGGGGCCGCGTGAGCGGTGGGCATGGAGGGGGAGAAGCGGCTTCACGGGGACCCGGAACGC
Source organism: Acidisphaera sp. S103 (assembly GCF_009765975.1). Lineage (GTDB taxonomy): Bacteria > Pseudomonadota > Alphaproteobacteria > Acetobacterales > Acetobacteraceae > Rhodopila. Next base: position 109,550 of record NZ_LMUJ01000083.1, read on the forward strand.
AACGAAATTGCCGTCTTCGGCAGTTTCGTCTGTCGTTCTGGGCGGAAGGCGCTTCGGGGGAGAGAAGGGGCAAAGCCTCTCGGCCCCCGCTGAGGCGCGTCCGCGCCGACATGACCTGCGCAAGCGATGTTAGCGCGTATGAGGCGCGACGCCGTATGGCGGCTCGACTTCCGTTAGCGAGCGCGGGGCGTCTTCAGCCCCGCGGGAGGTTACGGAAGCTGCGTAGCGGTCCTCGAAGAGGATGCGCCCGGACCACCCGGTGGCCCATGGCTAGGGAACCGATGCTTCGTCCAATTCGTTGCCATCGCCAAAATCGACAGCCTCGTAAAACTCCACCACTGGAATCTCGATGGCGAGTTCCGGCATACGAAGAACGTCGTCGCTGGTCAGTGTGACCGCTTTCCAGGACGTCTCGGCACCCTCGCGCTCGAAAACGGTGAGGCCGGCTGTCGTCGCTTCGAGGATGACGTAGCGGCGGATCGACGGGACGGCGGCGTATTCGCGGACCTTGACGATGCGATCGACGCGGCTGGTGCCGGGGCTGACGATCTCGAAGACCGCGACGACGCCCGGGATGGTGAGGGCGGTCCCGGAGAATTTTGAGCAGGTGACGAGGGCGTCCGGGTAGCGCACGGCGTTGCCGACGGTAGCCAGGCCGGCGTCGGGTCCCAAGGGCCGGCACCCAGAGCCCCGGAGCCGCGCGCGCAGGGCGGCGTGGACATTCTGCATGATGACGCTGTGATTGGCGGTCCCGCCGGTCATGGCGACGGGTTGGAAGCCGTCGAACTCGTAGCGTCCTTCCTGGGCGCTGGCCCAGGTGAAGAACTGGTCTTGGGTCCATGGCTCGCGGAGCGGTGCGTTCATGGACGTCAGCTTAGCACGGCTTGGCATGAATTTCTCCACTGGTGGTGAGGGCGGCGCGAGCGGGGTGGTTTTCCGAGGAAACGGGGCTTCGTACGGCGGGAACGACAGTGGGTCTGGCTCTCATCCGCCACCCCGCAGGGCCGCTGAGAAGCGCGGCCTCTCCGCGCGCGGCCCGTAGGCCCGGAGGGGCGCGTAGCGCGGGTTTCGCTCCTTCACACAGGCCTCTCATTCCGTTCTCTTTTCTTCCTTTCGGCGGGAAGGAAAGCGGGAGCCTTGCGCCCTCCGCCGGTATTTCACCTCCGTTGGAGGCGGAGCCTTGACCGGCTCCGCCCCCGCTCTGGTGTTTCAGCCTCCGAAGGCGGCCATTTGCTCGGCGGCGGACCTGCGGCTGGTGCTGCTGCTGGCGGCGACGGGCGGCTCGTAGGGCTTCCAGTCCCCGCCGGTGATGTGGGCGTAGGCGTGGACGGCACCCTCGGCGGCGGCCATGAGGGCGTAGGCTTGCAGGCCCATCTCGGCGGCGAACCGGCGGGCGCGTTCGGCCTTGCTCTCGAACCCGGAGACCCCGTCGCGGTCCTCGTCGCGGTCGTCATTCTGGGACGCCATGGTCAGGTCCTTCGCCGTGGTGACCTTGCTCTGGTAGAAGGTGGCGGCGCCGTGGGCCGAGCTGACGAAGGCGCCGACGATGCGCTGCAGGTGGATCTCCATCGCCTTGTCGTTGAGGTCGTCGCGCAGGACGTTGGCGCTTCGGACGACGTTCTCCTCGGTGCCCTCCCGGACCGCGGCGTAATCGACCGGGTCGATCCCGAAGGTGCGGGAGAGGTTTTCGGCGAGGCCGGCGTGGGGGGCGTGTGCCTGGACCAGTTCCAGGGTGATTGCCTGGCGGACCTGTGGCCTGCGGGCGGGGGCGGACTTCTGAGTGGTATTCGGAGCGGACTTGGAGGCCATGATCTATCTCTCTCGCTGCCAAGGAGTGTCGCTGGCCCCATGCCGGCGCCCTCCCCCTCGGGTGCGGTTTTCTGGGGACGGGCAAGGAGGCCGCGGAAACCCCTGAGGACGGCAGTGGTGCGGGAGCGCAGCGACACGGTGCCGTCCGAACCGTCAGGCGCTTCGCCCGCCATGACAGGCGCTTGCGCCTGGGCGGCGAAGCGGGGGTTGCAGCGGCTGACGCCCGTCCCATACCGCACGCGACCGAGGGGGTGACGCCGGCACTGCGCCGGCGATACTTTTGCCTGCGACAGATGATCTCCTTGGCCTTCAAGTGTGCTCCCGTGAGCACCGGGCCGCCCTCGTCGCGAAGCGCTGTCTGCGGCACCCTGGAGCTGGTCTGCACCTGCCCTGCCGGTCTGATCGACAACCCACGCCTTGGGGCGCCTGGCTGATCGCCGCGTCCGAGGGGCCGAGAGAACACACGTTCCCTGCGGCGTTGTCCGGGACGCCCGATCACGGCACAGCGCATGGCGACACCCGCGCTTCGAGGGCCTATCAGCCGGCCTGGCGTGGCCTCCTCCAAGGCAAGGTCACCCGAAGCTGACCATCACGTGCGGCCGAACTCGACCGCACGGGCCGGGGACAGCCGGGTGGGGCAAGGCCGAACGTGTTTGCCATCCTGCTGGAAAGAGACCAAAGTCCGCGCGCTCTGCCCGCACGCCGTGCCGTCCAGCATTGCGCACTCACCACGAGACCAAAGTCCGCGTGACGCCCTGCTCAGCTGCCCACGACGCAATCGCGCCGATGGATGGCTACCGGAGAGGAGCATGCACATGCCGGGATCGGTGCCGATCCGGCCGATGGTAACAACGCGGATGCAAGCTGGGCCGCCGCCGCAGGCGACCGCATCGCCGCAGGACATTACCAGTGAGGTATCGGCCGACGTCGTTTCACGGCCCTGAGGGCGCGGACCAGAAATCCCGCACCGGGCCGGAGCCCGGGGTGGGACGGCCGGTTGTCAGGCCGGGCGGTGTCAGGAGCGGCGCGGTTTTTTGGTCTCGGCCGGCTTCGGAAGCCGATTTTCCGGCCTGGAGAGGTCTGCCGTGTAGTCGATGGCGAACTTCACGAAGGGCGGCAGGCTGACGGTGAGGGAGAGTTTCAGGCTTGCCTTGCGGGTGAGCCGGTTAAGGAGGTTGTTGGTTGCGCGGCGGATGCTGCGGCTGGTCCGGATGAAGACTGCGGTGATCGAGTTCATAAAATGATGCTCCTAGCTGAGATGGCTTGCGCGAATTGCGGAGCGGACAGACGGCGCGGCCGGGCTCGAAGGCATCCCGAAGGGAGCGCAACGAAGTGGAGCACCGGCACGGTTGCCGAGACCCGGCGGGGGCGTAAGCTCCGGCAATGAATTCGCGCCTTCTCAGCGGGGCGTTTGAACTCGATCACCGCTTTCACGGGAGGCCAGCCTTATCCGCCTGCCGTCAGATCATTCTCGTCGGCAAGGCCCAGCTGCTGCAGTCGAAGCTCGTCCTCCAGCCGAACGAGTTCGAAGTCGTCCGACTTCCAGTTAAATTCGCCGGAGCGAACCTCGTCCATCGTGGACCAAGTTCCATCAGGCCATACGGCAAGGTCGTCACCGTGGATGGGTCGCGTTGCGGTCATGAGAAGCCCCTGCTGGTTGCGCCCCCGAGATTGCGGCATGGCCCGTGGTGAAGGCACCCCCGGAGGGGTCGCAGCGGAGCGGAGAACCGCATGGTTGCCGCGCCACGGGCCATGCCGCAGGGGAAGGGCGCCGACCGCATGGAGCCGCCCCGAGCGTCGAGGCTGGCCTGTGGTAGTCAGAAGTCAGTTTGCCGCGATGCTCGTGATTCCACGTAGAATCGATCATAATCCTCTGGTGCTAGATTCGCTCGCCGGCACAGGGAGATTGGATCATGCAGATCGAGATGTTGCCTGGAACCGACAACGTGATTCGGTTTCCCGTCGACATGCGGGAGAAGCCATCGATGCGGCTGCTGCATCAGCTTCGGCCCGACGTGCGTGTCCTCTTCATGCAGGCGGAGGGACTTGGTTTCGAGTTGCCGCAGCACGGGTTGTGCGATTGCACGGATCAGGCCACGGCGGAGCACATCGCCGGGCAACTCGACGCGGACGGGCGAGCGACGAAGCGGTTCCTTGACGAACTGCTGGAGCCGTTGTTGCAGCGTGCCGTTGAAGCGGCGCGGAAGGCCGTCGTGGCGGCGGCCTCTGCGCAGGCGGCGCGGAAGGCCGTCGTGGCGGCGGCCTCTGCGCAGGCGGCGCGGAGGGGTGCGGCAAGCGTTCACGCGCCGGACGCTCTGAAGGAGCGCGCGTTCGAGATGACGGAGCAGGCCGTGCGCCTCGGGCTGGAGGCGCATGGGTTGTGCGAGGAGACGATCGGTGTCGAGCGGGCAGTTTGCTACGCCCGCAAGGGTGAGCCGTGGGTGTTGCGCAATCAGGAGGCCGACATGGACATCCTGATTGCGGCCAAGTTGGCGCGCCGCTCCAGGCGTTAGACCGACACGGCGCGATGCAGTCGCGCCGTGTCGGAAGGGTCGCCGTTTGCATCGTGCCTTGTGAAGCTCTGCCTGGTTGTCGAATAGGCGACGGCGGCCCCTACAGGAGTTTACAGGCCGTAGATTGATACACCGGTTGCTGCATCCGCGAACGGTTTGGGGACCGCAGACGACCAGAACGCGAGGCTGCATGCATTAATGGATGGTTTTCTGCAAAACGACCGTCGGCTTTGCGCCCAAGGACGTCGTTGAACCGGTGGTAGGCCACGTCCGAAAGCCGCCGTTCGTTCGGCGAGGTTCCCAAGCCCGTGCTGGCTGAACGTGAACGGCGAGAAGGGGCGGGGAGCGGCTTTAGGTACCGTGAACACCGTGGTCTGCTCCGCGCCCAGCGCGGTCGTCTCGGTAATTTACTCGGCTAACGTTGTCGCCTCAAGCGTTCTCACGGGCATCCTGACAGCCATCAGCGCCCTGGTGGCAGTCCTGACAATATGGGAGCCGTGGACGCTGGCTAAGGCGATCACAGACGCGGTACCGGCGCGGTGAGCCAGTAAACGCGGAGGCCTCCTCGCACGTCACTACAGGGGCAGCCCAAAGCGCTGCCGCAACTCCCGGGCATGCTCTTTGGAGGTCAACCAATAAGACCAGTCTTTGGCAAGGGTGAGCGCTGCCATCGGTTCAGATTCCATCCTCTCGGCGATATAGGTCAGAAACCCCCGAAAGGCCTTATCGCTGCGTATCTCCCATGGCGATATAAAATCAAAATCTGGAGCCATGATAAGTTTGCCCGTAAAGTCGCATGGTGCCTGATCAAGGCCGCTCAGATGTCGGAATTCCTCACCATTGACGCGCTCCTCATAGATCTCATACGGCGGAACGAAACGAAACGTAAATCCGGTCTTCTTCAAGAGCGCTTCGCCCTTGGTAAGTTCTGCACCGACCATGACACGCTGTGCCCTTCCCGATACGAGAAGCTTGGTCACCGGCGAGAATTCGGTCAAAACAGCTCGCCAATCATCATCGAAGCCAAGTTTGATCTTGCTGTCTCCGTCATCTACCGCGTTCGGATTTACGACGGCGTGCCAGCCCCGCAATATCGGATGGGAACCGAGATGTGAGAAGTCGTAGTCGAATAGGGGTTCGGCTGTCGAGGACCACAGACTTCCTTTAGGGGACGAGACGACCTGAAGCGGAGATATGCCCTCATTTACGGTCTTCCAGTAGCCAGCCGTCGAGGTGTAATTCGTGGGCGACGCAATAAAATCGTCGATCACCCGCTTTCTGGCGTTGTGATACTTTTCGAACGCTCGCACCACCGCGGCATCGGAATGCCTGGCCCTGAACTCTGCAACGAGTCTTCCCTCAGTTTCCCAGTCTTGAACAAGCTCTTCCTCGACCGTGAAGCCCCACAGCTCTTTAGCCTTGGCATCGACAAGTGACCAAAGTTCTCCAGCTTCCGCACTAGCATATTTCGCCCAACGTTCAGACGTGAATAGCTTCAAAAGTCGCCAGCTTGGCTGCGTACGCTCGAACGGAACGCTGGGTTCGTCGGGCAGTGTGAACATTTTGCCGCAGAGTGATGCCACCATCAGGGCCATCATCACGTCCATATTTACAATATCTGCTGATGGCGGAAACTCGGGATGAGGTGGCATGTGTGTCCAGAAATCTCTGGCCCAGGCGTAGCGTCTGCTCTGTGTCGTCGGAAGAGGACTGTGATTATGCAGAAGCTCGATGGCGTCTGTACCGAGCTCGTATTGGAGGACTGCTAGTTGGCAGCTGTAAGCAATCGCCTCCATCTGCGCCACACCGCTGAAGTCTGTCAGACTTCGACCGCCATCATACAGTGTGGAGTCTTCACGCAGGGCGCGCTTGCGTGTCTTCAGCCATTTAGCTAGCTTCAAAAGCTCACTTGAGGGTGGTGTCTTGTTTCCTAGACCAGATGTTCGCCTGAGATAGGGGCGACCCGTCTCACAGTATGCAGGCTTTCGAGGGTTGCACCGGGTGGTCTGGTGCCGAGCCTCATGC
>NZ_LMUJ01000083.1:115906-119824 GCF_009765975.1 Acidisphaera sp. S103
GGTCGATGTCACCGGCCTGAACAGCAACCCTGTGGCGAACCCGGACACGGCTGCGGTGACGGAGGACGAAACGCTGGTCGCAACTGGCAATGTGCTAACCAATGATTTGGATCCGCTCGGTAAGACTCTGACAGTCGCCGCGGTCAACGGCATCGCGGTCGCCACGACCGGCACCACTACGATTGTTGGCATCTACGGCACGCTCGTGATCCAGGCCAACGGGCAATACACTTACACCCTCGCCAACAGCCAGGCGGATATCCGCGTGCTCACCGATGGCCAGGTCGTGTCCGATGCCTTTGCCTATACTGTCTCAGATGGAAACACCTACACCCAGACAACAACGCAGACCGTCCAGAACCTGATTACACAATCTGAAAATTTCACTGCTGCCCCCTGGCTCACGACGCTGCCGGCCGGGCTTCCGAATACATCGGTCGTCCTGCCGTCAGCGCTCGTGGTAACCAGCAACGTCGATACCGGTCCGATGGGTGGCGCGGCGACCGTTGACGAGCTGAACCTGATAGGGCCCAGCGCGTCGCTTTACTATAAGACCAATGTCGCGGGCCAATACACATTCAGTCTTTGGGTTCGGCTGGTCAGCGGAACCGGAACTTTCAGCCTCGCATACGATCCGGCCTCGACGGGTGTGTCCGAATATGAGACGGTTGTCGGCACCAGCACGTGGCAGCGTGTTAGCATCACCTTCACGGGCGATGGAAATGCGAATTCCTGGGTGGCTATGATGCATAGCCCATTCCAGGAAGGCGATGGTGTTTTCGAAATCTGGGGTGCGCAGCTTAATTCCGGCGCGACGCCGGATTCCTATGTCGCGACGAGTGGCACCGCCGTAGCCACCACCACGACAACCACGACTGGCATGGTGGGATCCACCCTGACAGTCAACGTGACGGGCGACACACCGGTCGCAAGCCCAAATACTGCGGCGGTAACAGATGGCGGGACGACGGTCATCAGTGGTAACTTGCTGTCTAATGACCAGTCTCCCGCCGGAGAGACGCTAACGCTGGCAACAGTGGATGGGATTGCGGTCACCGGAACGACGACGGTCGTAGGCACATATGGCACGCTGGTCGTGACGGCCAATGGCGCCTACACATACACGCTCTCCACTACCCAAACGAACGTCGCGGAACTGCTCAGCGGTCAGACCGTTGACGATACTTTCGCATACACCGTCTCGGATGGACTTTCCTACACGAATGTCGTGCCGGTGATTTCGCAGAACTTGATTTCGCAGTCCGAGGCGTTCAATGTTGCACCGTGGGTGTCTTTCAAGTCGTCAGGTGGAGCGCCCACGATCACGGCGAACGTTGGACCGGGCCCAAATGGCGGAGCCAGTACGGCTGACGAGATAACGCTGAACAGTGCGGGATCTGGTGTCTACTACCAGACCAACGTTCCCGGCCAATACTCCTTCAGCGTGTGGGTCAAAGCGATCAGTGGCAGTGGGGCCTTTAGTTTCAACTACTACCAAGCCTCAATCGAGGACGACTACCTGCAGAGCGCCATAGCCACATCGAGTTGGCAGCAATTTACCTTTACGTTTGAAGGCGACGGTGACGCCTCCTCTAATATCGCGTTGATGCTCAGTCCGACCCAAACATCAGCGACGACGCTCGAACTATGGGGCGCGGAACTCAATCCGGGCGCGACCGCGAACGCCTACGTGCCGACCAGTGGGGCGCCAGCGACGGTCACAACCTCCGCAACCAGTACCGCAACGATTGGTTCCACGCTTACAGTTGCAGTGTCGGGCAGTAGTACCAACCAACCGGGAGCGACCTTAAATCTTCAGAACACAACCCAAGCGGTCGTGGCGAATCTTGCGACTGACCAGTGGGCCAACGTAATAAATGTTCTGCCACTGGGGGATTCCATTACGTATGGATGGGGCCCGCAGGATGATTTGACACAGAACACACTTTCCGACGGCTATCGCGGCCCATTGTGGTCCGCCTTCGCGGACAACAACACGTCGATCAATTTTGTTGGCGACCAGAACGATGGCCCTGCGACGCTGCTGGACACAGCAAATGCTGGTTATGGCGGTTTGACGACAAGCCAGATCGCCGTTCGGCTTCCTGGGCTCTTGGAATCGCAGAATCCGAACGCGATCTTGCTCATGGCCGGCACCAACGATATCTTTGGCAACGTCTCGGCAAGCACGATCGCAGCGAACATCCTTAGCATGTTGGAGACGGTGAACAATTTCAATCCGTTAATTCATGTCTACGTCGCGACGTTGACGCCGATGGTCAACAGCTATTCTGCGGATGTGGCACCGGTCAATTCAGCGATCACGAGCATGGTCGCACAGGCCCAGGTCAGCGGCCTCAATGTCAGCCTGGTGAGCATGGGCAACGTCACTACCGCGGACATCTCCTCCGACGGTACCCATCCCAATGCCACCGGCTACGCACAGATGGCGCAGAATTGGTATTCTGCCATTTTGGCCCAGCAACCCGTCAGTGGCGGGACACCGGGTGGCGCTTCGAACCCGATCTCGTCCTCGATCTACAATCTCGTTGGCGGCAGTGGGAACGATGTGCTGATCGGCAATTCGCGTCCCAACCTGATTTACGGCGGCTCCGGCAATGATGTCTTGGAGGGCGGCGGGGGCAATGATACGTTGATCGGAGGCTCCGGGGCGGATCAATTCTTAATCACCCCGACAGCCGGGGTAGTGACGATCCAGGACTTCAATCCCAACAATGACTATATCGTGTTCAACAACATCCCGGGGCTGACGAGCGCTAGCCAACTGACGGGCAGCACGGTGACGCAGAATGGTGGACAGACGACAATTAGTCTCGCGTCCTTCGGCGTCAATGAGCAGGTCGTCGTTGCGGGTTATACCGGAAGTCTTACCAACGTCACTCAGTTTGCCACGTAGTCAACTGTGAAGAAACCGCAAACCGTAAACGATGCTGAGGACATCCGCGTCGGCAAGCAATCGCATTTGGCAGAAAAATGTTACCGCCGCGCGAGTTTCCGGCAAATTGACCGGACGCGGCGTGGTGCAATTCTATGCTTTCCCGGATCATCTGGGTGGGTGGTGATGCGACCGACTATGCGAGCCAAGGCGGCCAATAGGACCTTCTGAGGTCACGCCTGGACTAAATCGCCGATCTATAGAACTCCGCTGGCAGAGCTGGCGCGCGGCATCAATTGGTCGTTTCTGGAACTGCGGCTCGGCGCCGTTTGCACGGATGGCCCGGGATGCCCGCCATTGGCGACACGGCTGATGGCGGGCTCGCCATCCTCAAGCACATGCACAACCTGTCCGACGAGGTGCTGTGCGAGCGGTGGCTGGAGAACCGGGACGGTAGCATCGATGCACAAAGATCGAAGCTAAGTGAACCGTTCGGTATGCCGTCGACCGACTTAGATGCGATCTTCTGGACATTTCCATCTCCGATAGAAATCGGTCAAATGTAAAAGATGTCAAAGTTAAGTCTCGGATGTGCTTCTGGGGCCGCAGCATTTTTGCAATATTGATGATACAGATTTGGGGTGACGCCGGATCTCCAGAATTGGCCAACATGGAGCAGAAACCAATGCGCCTATCAATTCAGTGAACGACTGAAAACACAGATATAGACGGCACGACACATACCTGCGATGCAGGGGATGCTGAGCGAACAGCACCCGACAACTACCTAATACACGAAGATTCTGTTGCCATCCTAAAGTATGGCCACGGATATGACTATGGATGTAGCTATGGATTCACGGACTATATTAAAGTGGATGGGTCAAGATTTAGACAACCGCGAGCCATCGTAATCGCAGTTCGTGCTAGACCAGATGTTCGCCTGAGATAGGGGCGACCCGTCTCACAGTATGCAGGCTTTCGAGGGTTGCACCGGGTGGTCTGGTGCCGAGCCTCATGCA
>NZ_LMUJ01000083.1:119834-120367 GCF_009765975.1 Acidisphaera sp. S103
TGCGTCCAGGCGATCCGCGTGGCGCGTCCGAGTGGATGACTATGTCCGCCGTTGTTGTGCGCATCGACAACGAGCGAAACGCGATTCAGTGGGTTAAGGACCTAGACCAGATGTTCGCCTGAGATAGGGGCGACCCGTCTCACAGTATGCAGGCTTTCGAGGGTTGCACCGGGTGGTCTGGTGCCGAGCCTCATGCATAGGAGACGGGTCATGGACAAGCCTATCATTTACGTTGGTCTGGATGTGCACAAAGCTACGATCGCAGTCGCACTGGCCGAAGCGGGCAAGCGGGGAGAAGTGCGCCAGCATGGCCAGATTGCGAACACGCCTACGGCCCTGAAGGGGATGGCGGCGAGATTGTCTCGCGGCGGCAGCGACCTGCGGTTCTGCTACGAGGCGGGACCCTGTGGCTACGGGATCCAACGGCAATTGACGGCGGCCGGACACGAATGTGTGGTCGTTGCGCCGTCGCTGATCCCGCGCAGGCCCGGCGATCGGATCAAGACTGACCGGCGTGACGCGATCAATCTCGC
>NZ_LMUJ01000084.1 GCF_009765975.1 Acidisphaera sp. S103
GGGTGATGCGCACATTGCCGCCCAGGCGCGCCATGCCGGTATCGGGCACATAGACACCCCTGTCGCCGGTCACCATGTCGGTGGGCGTCCGAACCGAGACGTTGCCGAATGCCTCGACCCGCTGCAACTTGCCTGAAGCGGCCAGCGGATCGTCGGTCGTCTTCCCCGAAACCGGCGTCTTCGTGGAGACGGGCGTTGGCGCCGGATTGGACGTAGCCGGCGGCGGGTTGTCGGTTGTGTAGGCGACCAGCGTGTCCGCGGCGACCCGCTTGGCGTCGTTGGTGACGACGATGGCGTCACCCCGAGCGACGGCCATGTGCTTCTGGGGCCAGTATTCCAGGTCGTCCCGGGCGGTGATGACATCGTTCGGCGTGGTCAGTTTCAGATCGTGTCCGGTCATCACCAGCACGGCCTGATCCAGGTCATACGTCGCCTTGTCGCCCTGTGCCTGGTCGGTCGCGGTGAAAATATGGACATGGCCCTCGGCCTGGAGGCGATAGATCTCGTTGCCCTCGGTGGACGGGTCGCCGGCCAGCCCGGACGCGGGTGTGACCTGCGCGGTTTCCGTCGCGCCTTTCTTGCGATACCAGGCGGTCAGCGTGTCGGCGGTGACGGTGACATTGCCTCGGATCGCGCGGGCATCGCCGCGGGCGATCACCTCCTGCTCATTTTGCCGCCATTCAAGACCATCTTGAGCGGTGATGTCGATCGGACCACCGTGGGTGAAATCGAGTTGCTGCGCCCGGGCCGGCGTCATCAGGGCCGGCACGGCCAGGCAAAGCAGCGCGGCGGCCAGGACGATCCTCAATGTCCGGCCCCGTTCAGCACGAGGTGTGCGGGACCGGGGAAATCGATCGCTGCTCCCTTGTCCATCACGGTGAAGCCTTGTGCGTCGAGGACGCCGAACGGGCCCTCAGCATGCATCGGTTCCGACCCTGCCGCGGCGCCGGCCTTCAAGTCGACCGAGGCGCTTTGGGTATGCATCGTGGTGCCGTCATCGCGATACAGCGTCACGTCCTTGGTCAGATCGAGCTGGTTCAGATGCTGCATGAACGTGCCCTCTTTCGAGGACACCATCAGCCACGTTCCATTCTCCAGCGTGATATCGCCCTTCGGCATGGTCAGCCCGACCCGTTCCGGGTCAATCTGCCACGCGGTGGCGGCGGTGATGGTGTACGGGCGGCCCTTTTCGTCGACGCCGTTATAGCGCGCGTCCAGCAGTTTGCCGCCGTCGACATCCCCGGAGACATGGTTCATCCGTAGGCGGGATTTGATCGCGGCGTCCTCGACTTCCGGCCACAGCGCGATCGACGCCAGCAGCGCCATCGCCGTCAGCGGCAACACCCATTTGGTGAGGTTGATCAGGAACCGCCGCCGGGCCATCCGGCGCGGTGCCGGTGGCACGCGGTCGCGTGAGCCGGAACCCCCCAGCAAATAGCCGCCTGTGTGGCGGTCTTCCGGGGTTGCCGAGGACAAACGCTGCCCACTCATGACGATGTCCTCATACGAGCCCGGCCCGCAGCAGATCATGCACGTGCAGGATACCCAGCGGCAGGCCGGCCGGATCGACGACGAACAGCGTGGTGACCGGACGTTCCCTGGCGTTCATCACATGCAGGGCCTCGACCGCCAGGGCATCGGGTCCGATGGTCCGCGGCGAGGCGGTCATGACATCGCCCGCCCGGCGCGCCAGCAGGTCCGGCCCCATGGAGCGCCGCAGGTCGCCGTCGGTGACGATCCCGCACAGCGCACCGTCGTCACCGACGATGCCCAGGCAGCCGAAGCGCTTTTCGGTCATCCGCACCAGCGCGGTGGCCATCGGCACGTCCGCGGTGGCGAGCGGCATCGCGTCGCCTTCGTGCATCAGGTCGCGTACCCGGCGCAGCCTGGCACCGAGGCGGCCGCCGGGATGGATCTGGCGGAAATCGGCGGCGGTGAAGCCGCGGCGGGTCAGCAGCGCGACCGCGATCGCGTCGCCCAGAGCAAGTTGCATGGTGGTGGACGTGGTGGGTGCGAGGCCCATTGGACAGGCCTCGGCGGCTTTCGGCAGGATTAAAGCGACGTCAGCCGCCCTTGCCAGCGTCGATTGCGGCCGGGCGGTGATGGCGACGAGCGGCAGGGCGAAGCGGCGGCTATGGGCGACGAGGTCCGCCAGTTCGGCGGTTTCGCCGGAATTCGACAGGGCGAGGACCGCATCGCCGGCGACGATCATGCCAAGGTCGCCGTGCGAGGCCTCGGCCGGGTGGACGAACAGCGCCGGCGTGCCGGTGGAGGCCAGCGTCGCGGCGATCTTGCGGGCGACATGGCCGGATTTACCCATGCCGGAGACGACGACCCGTCCGGTCGTTGAAGCCAGCCGGTCGACGGCCAGGCCAAACGGGTCCCCCAGACTGGCGGCAAGCGACAGCAGGCCGGCGGCTTCCGTGTTCAACACGTCGCGCGCGACCTGAAGGTCCGACAGGCAGGGTTTCGGCCGGATGATGGGATCACTCAAGATCAGTTCGTCTTCCGTTCAGTACAGGGTTTGCTATGGGCCAGTAGAGAGCGCCGGGTCAACCGCGCGAAGTTATCAGAGAGTTACGCTCCGGCACCGTTCGTGCCCTTTTGCGGCATATTGTAGGCGAAAGTGCGGCCTGACCGGAAATCCGGCGGACCATTGTATGCCGCTCGGCCGAGGTTCGGTCGATCCGAACATCCGGCGGCTGATTCGTCTCGCCAACGCCGATATTGGGCGTTCATACGCCTTGCGGCGCCGAATCGCTACCCCCTGGCCCGCCGCGACCGATGGAGCTTTCGGTTTTGCTTGCCTCGGTGTGCTAATTGAATACTACCCCTATGGGTTAAGTAGGATATAAGCAGGAGATAGATATGCACCGCCTCCAAGGTTCCGATGATGGACGGTCCGGCCGTGTGGATGCGGGTCCTCTTTCCCCCTTGCGGCAGATGATCGCCGCCATCGAGTTGGCGGCTTCTCGCCTTCTTGCCCAGCGCCATCGCGCGGTCGCGGCCGTGATTCAGCCCTATTTAGGCATACCTGATTTGTTGCGGGATACGCCGTGTCCCTGCTCGCCGGACCGCTATGTCAGGAATCTTTTACACGCCGGTTCGGACCATACCGTCCTGGCGCTGGTCTGGCGGCCCGGCCAGATGTCGCCGGTGCACGGTCATCGCGCTGGGCGTCGGCTGTTTAGCGAAGGTCAAATCCTCGTGTGTGGTCAGTGCGCGAACACATCCGGGGCTTCGTAGCCCAGCAGATCCAGGCGCCCTCGAGTCGGCAGAAAGGCGAAGCACGATTCGGCCAGCGCCAGCCGGTCTTCGCGGATTAGCACAGCTTCCAGCTTTGCCCACAGCGCATGCAGATACAATACATCCGACGCGGCATAGGCGAGTTGTTCCGACGTCAGCTCCATCGCACCCCAGTCGGAGGATTGCTGTTGCTTCGACAACTCGACACCCAGCAGCTCTTTACAGAGGTCCTTCAGGCCGAACCGGTCGGTGAACGTCCGGATCAGCTTGGCGGCGATCTTGGTGCATTTCACCGGTGCGACCGTGATGTCCAGGTAGTGCTGCATCACCGCCACGTCGAATCGGGCGAAGTGCATCAGCTTGACGACGTTCGGGTCGCTCATCAGCCGCTTCAGGTTCGGGCAATCGAAGCCACGGCCGCCGCGCGAGGTCGGGATCAACTGCACCATGTGCGCATGACCGTCGCCGGACGACATCTGCACCAGGCAAAGCCTGTCGCGATGCGGGTTCAGCCCCATGGTCTCGGTATCGACGGCGACGACGGGACCCAGCGTCAGGCCCTCCGGCAGGTCGTTCCGGTAGAGGTGGATCGTGCCGTTCGGCATGAACTGCGTTATACTCATAAAAAGATTGGTGCCCAGGAGAAGACTCGAACTTCCACGACCTTGCGGCCACAGGTACCTGAAACCTGCGCGTCTACCAATTCCGCCACCAGGGCAACCGTTCGTCCGCGAGAGAAGCGGACATTCGGTAGGGGGCGCGATGTAGCCGCCCGCCAGCCCGGCGTCAACCGGTTCCGCACGATAATTATCCGTTGCGTCTTGAGGCAGGCGCGCGTGCGTCGTATCAGGTGCCGCGCTGGGCGGCACCGGAGTTGAAACGGGCGCGTGCATAGGAGGCAGCAGATGGCGACGCGGCGCGTGGCGACAGTTTTCGGCGGTTCGGGGTTCATCGGCCGCTACGTGGTCAAGCGGCTGGCCCAGCAGGGCTACATCGTGCGGGTGCCGTCGCGCGACCCTGAGGGTGCGCTGTTCCTGAAGCCGATGGGGGCGGTCGGGCAGGTGGTGCCGCTGTATGCCTCGGTGACCAACGAGGCGACGGTGCAGCGCGCGGTCGAGGGCGCCGAAATCGTGGTCAACCTGGTCGGCGTGCTGGCGGAAAGCCGTAAGGCGTCGTTCCAGGCAATCCATACCGAGGGCGCCGAACGCATCGCGCGTTTGTCCGCTGCCGCGGGGGTGTCGCGGCTGGTGCAGATTTCCGCTATCGGCGCCGATCCGGGGAGTCCGAGCCGGTATGGGTCGAGCAAGGGGAAGGCGGAGCAGGCGGTGCTGGCGGCGTTCCCCGGGGCGGTCATCCTGCGGCCGTCGCTGGTGTTCGGCATGGAGGACAAGTTCTTCAACCGCTTCGCCGCGCTCGCCCGGCTGGCGCCGTTCATGCCGGTGATCTCGGGCGGGACGAAAATGCAGCCGGTGTTCGTCGGCGACGTCGCCGATGCGGTGATGGCCGCGCTGGGGTCGTTGACTGCTCCAGGGAAGACATTCGAACTTGGCGGACCGCGCGTGTGGACGTTCCGGGAAATCCTGGCGTTCATCCTGAAGACGACGCGGCGGGAGCGGGCGATGATCGGCATCCCGATGGGGATCGCTCGGTTGCAGGCGTTTTTCCTGCAGCATGTGCCGGGCAAGCCGCTGACGCCGGATCAGTTGCTGATGCTGGCCCGGGACAATGTGGTGGCGCCGGGTGCGTTGGGGCTGAGTGACCTGGGCATCGTGGCGACACCGGTGGAATTGGTGGTGCCGGGCTATCTCAGCCGGTACCAGCCGGGGGGCGGGCGGCGGCCGCCCGTGCCGTTGCAGCAGGGCGGGTAGCCACAGGCCGCCGGACGCTGGTTCGGCTGAAGGCTTATTGTCGCGGCCCCTGCCGGCATGCTTATGTGCGGCGATGGCTGGAACATTACCCGAACAATTCGGTGCCTGGTTCGCTGCCCAGGGCTGGACTCCCCGGCCGCATCAGATGGCGATGCTCGATGCCGCGCGGGCCGGTGACAGCGTCCTGCTGATTGCCCCGACCGGTGGCGGCAAAACGCTTGCCGGTTTCCTGCCCAGCCTGGTTGATCTTGCCGCTGATCCCCGTCCTGGGTTGCATACGCTTTACATCAGTCCGCTGAAGGCGCTGGCGACGGATATCGCCCGCAACCTGACCCGGCCGGTGCAGGAGATGGGGCTTGCCATCACTGTCGAGGCTCGGACTGGTGACACGCCGGCCAACCGGCGCGCGCGGCAGAAGGCGAACCCGCCGCATATCCTGCTGACGACGCCGGAAAGCCTGGCGGTGCTGATCTCGCTGCCCGATGCACCAGCGTTCTTCGCGACGCTGAACTGCATCGTGATGGATGAGGTCCACGCCCTGGCCGGCACCAAGCGGGGCGACCAGTTGGCGCTCGGCGTGGCTCGGCTGCGCGTCCTGGCGCCGAATGCCCGACGGGTCGGGCTGTCCGCCACTGTTGCTCACCCGGATGCGATCCAGGCGTTTACCGGTGCTTCCCGGCGGATCGAGATCGCTGATGGCGCGCCGCCGGATATTGGGATCACCTTGCCGGAGGGGCGGCTGTCCTGGTCCGGCCATATGGGGCTGGAGGCCGCGCCGCAGATCATGGCGCACATCCTGGACGCCGGCATGACGATCGTATTCGTTAACACCCGCGCGCAGGCCGAACTGATCTTCCAGGCGCTGTGGAAGCTGAACGATACGACGCTGCCGATCGCGCTGCACCATGGCTCGTTGGAGGTCGACCAGCGCCGGAAGGTCGAAGCCGCCATGGCCGCCGGCAATCTGCGGGCGGTGGTGGCGACGTCGTCGCTGGACCTGGGCATCGACTGGGGCGGCGTGGACCAGGTGATCCAGGTCGGCGCGCCGAAGGGCGTTTCCCGGCTGCTGCAACGGGTCGGCCGCGCCAACCACCGCATGGATGAGACGTCGAAGGCGATCCTGGTGCCGGCCAACCGGTTCGAGGTGCTGGAATGCGAGGCCGCCATCCTGGGCGTCGCAGCGCGCGAACTGGACGGCGATCCGCCTCGCCCCGGTGGCCTGGACGTGCTGGCGCAGCATCTGCTTGGGCTGGCGTGCAGCGCGCCGTTCCTGCCCGACGACGCGTATACGGAGGTCGTTACAGCGGCACCCTATGCGGCCCTGTCACGCGCGGATTTCGATGATGTGCTACGCTTCGTCGAGGACGGCGGCTACGCGCTGCAAGCCTATGACCAATGGAAAAAGCTCTTCCGCGACAGCGAGAACCGGATGCACGTGCGCAACGCCCGGACTGCCGCCGCGCATCGCATGAACATCGGCACCATCGTCGAAGCGACGCTGTTGAAGGTCAGGCTGACCGCCAAGCGCGGCTTCGGCCAGACCCTGGGCGAAATCGAGGAGTATTTCGTCAACCTGCTGCGTCCCGGCGACACCTTCATGTTCGCCGGCCGCCTGCTTCGGTTCATCCGCGTCCGCGAAATGGCCTGCGAGTGCATGGAAGGCGGTGACGGCGACCCGATGGTGCCAGCCTACGAAGGCGGGCGAATGCCGCTGACCACCAACCTCGCCGACCGGGTGCGGGGCCTGTTGCAGGCGCCGGAGAAATGGGAGCTGTTCCCCGAACAGGTGCGGGATTGGTTGCGATTGCAACGTGGTGTGTCACGGATGCCGGGGCGCAACGACCTGCTGGTCGAAACCTTTCCGCGCGGCGATCGGTGGTATTTGGTCGCCTACTGCTTCGAGGGACGCAATGCCCACCAGACCCTGGGCATGCTGATCACCAAGCGGATGGAACGTTTCGGCTACGCGCCGTTGGGGTTTGTCGCCACCGACTACGTGCTTGGGGTCTGGTCGATGAACCCGGCGCGGAACGTGGCTGCGCTGTTTGATCAGGACATGCTGGGCGACGACCTGGAATCCTGGATGGCCGATAGTTCGATGCTGAAACGGACGTTTCGGAACGTCGCCGTCATCGCCGGCCTGATCCAGCGGAACCTGCCGGGGGCGGAGAAGAACCGACGGCAGGTGACGGTGAACAGCGACCTGATCTATGACGTGCTGCGCCGCCACCAATCGGATCATATCCTGCTGCGGGCCGCGCGAACCGATGCTGCCTCGGGGCTGATCGATGTCGGCCGCATCGCCGGGATGCTGGCTCGGGTGAAGGGACATATCGTGCATATGGTGCTGTCGCGGGTCTCGCCGCTGGCCGTGCCGGTGCTGTTGGAAATCGGCCGCGAAAGTGTGCGGTCGGATACGGATGAGGACTCCATGCTGGCGGAAGCCGAAGCCATTATCGCCGAGGCCACCGGCGAAGCCGAACCGCCGCCGCACGTGCCGGTGATCCATCGCGCCAACATGGTTCGTCGCCCGACGGGCGCACTGCAAACCACCTTGCCGCGTGGCAAACCGGTTCGGCGCCGTCAGGCGGATCTGTTTTCGTGACCGCCGCCCCGATTCACCTGGCCGGCGAGCGGCTGATGCTGGACCCGATGGGTGCGCTGTTCTGGCCGGAGCGGCATTTGCTCGCCGTGTCCGATTTGCATCTGGAAAAAGGGTCTTCGTTTGCTCGGCGCGGGATGTTGCTGCCGCCGTGGGACACGCATGCGTCGATCGACCGGCTGACGCTGCTGCTGCGGCGCTGGTCGCCGGCGACGGTGGTGGCGCTGGGCGATTCGTTCCACGACGCGGATGGATCGGGCCGGCTGCCGGTTACGGAGCAGCAGCGGTTGAATGCGATGACCCAGGCGCACCGGTTCATCTGGGTACAGGGCAACCACGATCCCAGTCCGCCGGACGGTTTGGGGGGCGAATGGGTAGAGAGCCATGTCGAGGCGGCGATGGTGTTCCGGCATGAGGCGGTCTCGACGGCCGGACCGGGGGAGATCGTCGGCCACCACCATCCGAAGGCGACGATCCCGGCCCGAACCGGCAACGTCAGCCGGCCGTGTTTTGTGTTCGATGGCCGTCGCCTGATGATGCCGGCGTTCGGCGCCTACACTGGCGGGCTGGACGTGCGGGACCCGGCGATCAACCGCCTGTTTCCGCGCGGCGGGCGGGTGTTTCTCCTGGGCAAGGACCGGCTGTTCAGCTTCGAGATCGGCCGCGGCGCTGCCTTGCGCGTCGGCTGACGGATCAAGCCACGCTCGCGGCCCCCGGCGGGTGGCTTTGCCGCCGCCAGTCCGCGAACGCCGCCCGCACGCGATCGAGGTCGCTCAGGGCGCCGGATGCCCCCGGATCGTTCGACAGCCGGCGCAGTGTGGTCCAGGTGGCGTCGACCATAACGGATATCGGCGGCGACCCGATGGCGGCACCGGTTTGTGGTGCCACATGGTGGCGCGACGATGGGGCGAGAAAATCATCGATATCCCGCTCCGTCGGGACGATCGGGCGCGGCCAGGCGATGTGTGCGATCCGGCCGGCCCGGGTCATGCAGCCTCGCCAGTCGGCCAGCAGGTCGTCGTAGAAAATCACCGCCCGGTTCAGGCCGCGGGTTACCCGTTCGGCTTCCAGCATATGGTGCAGCCAGTTCGGGATCATTTGCGATTCCGGCAGTTGGTCGCGTTGTGCCAGGGAGCGGACGACCGCCAGCGGATGGCGGACGACCAGCAGGGCGGACACACGGGTCGCCGATCCTCGCACGGCTGGCAGCCAGGCGGGCAATGTGAGGCAGAGCCGGGGGTCCTTCAGCACGTATCCGGCGGTGGAGGCGAATTGCTTCCGCAGCGTGTCGGCGAGAAGTTGCCGATCGACGGGCTGCAACCTGGCGGCAAGTTGGTCGGGCTCCAGGGTCAGGCATTGATCCCACCGGCAGCCCGCTGCCTGCAGCAACTGATGATTGATCTGCGTTACGGGGATGGATTCGTAGAAGCCGTTCGGGTTGTCAGGTGAACTGGGCAGGGGGGTCAGCGGCGGGGTAAAACCGAGCCGAACGGCGGTTCCGGCAATGGCGGAGGTGCCGCTTCGATGCATTCCAAGAACAACGATAGCTTGCCTGCTATTATTTGTCATTTACCAATTTCATCATCACTATTACCGACCGTTTCGGCGATCACGATAGAAAAGGCGTGTCCTTGCCGGATGGCAATGGTTCAATTGTTACGGTTGGTTTCGCAATGAATCCTAAATGTGACGCGCGGGAAGGGGACTGACGCCGGCGAAGCCCCGCGCGTCGCCGGTTGGTTTGTTTGCGCGATTCCCCGCCAACCTAGGCTTGGCGACTGTGCAGGGTCCTGGCCGGAGGGTATAGGAAACGGTGATGAAACCTCCTCATAGCAACCGCCCTGGCGGCGCCTCTCGTCCTCCCTCCGATCGCGGCCCGTACCGGGGGCCGGGCGGACACGCGCCGCGGCCCCCCGGACAAGGCGGCGGAGGACCCGGCGGCGCCAAGCGCACCGATGCCCGCCCTGGCTATGCCCCCAAGGCCGGCGACGCGGTGCAGCGCGACCATGCGAAGCCGCGGCACGACGGCCCGCGGCATGACGGCCCACGGCATGACGGTCCGCATCATGGCGGCAAGCCCGGTCCGCACGGCGGAGCACCGCGTGGGGAGTTCCAGCCGCGTCCGCAGCGCGACGGAGCGCCGCAGCGGCTGTCCGCTCCATCGCACCGCCATCGGGAGCCTGATGCGGCGCGCCATGCGCCGGACGCGCCGAAGGGCACCGTCTGGCTGTATGGGCACCATGCCGTCGCCGCCGCGCTGGCCAACCCGAACCGCCGTCTGCGCCGCCTGCTGCTGACGGAGGAAGGCGAGGCGGCGATCGGCAAGCACTTGCCGCCGCCTTGGGCGGTTTCCCCCGAACGGGTCGATCGTGGGCGGCTCGACACCCTGCTCGGGCGTGACATCGTGCACCAGGGGGCGGCGCTGCTGGCCGATCCGCTGGCGCCGCCCAGCCTGCAATCGGTGCTGGAAAAGCCCGGCGTCATCATCGTGCTGGACCAGGTCACCGACCCGCGCAACGTCGGCGCCATCATGCGTTCCGCCGCCGCGTTCGGGGCGGCCGCCGTGATCACCCAGGATCGCAATGCGCCGGAGGAGACTGGCGGACTTGCCAAGGCCGCATCCGGGGCGCTGGAGACAATGCCGCTGCTGCGGGCGGTCAATATCGCTCGGACAATCATCGCGCTGAAGGCGGCGAATGTCTGGTGCATCGGGCTGGATGCCGCCGGCGAGCCGCTGTCCGGGCCGGCGTTCGCCGATCGCCGCGTGGCACTGGTGCTGGGCGCCGAGGGCGAAGGCCTGCGCCGCCTGACGCGGGAGACCTGCGACGTCATCGCCGGGCTGACGATCAAGGGCGCGGTCGAGAGCCTGAACGTGTCCGCCGCCGCGTCCGTTGCGCTGTACGAACTCGCGAGGCGCTGATGGCGTATGATCCGATCCCGGCCGCAGAGGCCCTTCTGCGGATCCGGCGGGAGCGGACCGTGGTGGGGCCGCTGCCGGTGGGTATCGCGCCCTCGACCGGGGCCGAGGGTGCCGCCGTGCAGCTCGCGTTGGCCGGGTTGGTTGGTTCGCTGCCGCCGGCTGGGTTCAAGATCGGCGCGACCGGGAAGCGGATGCAGGTGTATCTGGGGGTCGATGCGCCGATCGCCGGGTTCATGCGGGAACAGGATGTCCATCATGGACATGCGGAATTGCGCTTCGCCGACTACATCAAGCCCGGCGTGGAATGTGAGGTCGCGGTGCGGCTGGCGCATGATCTGCCGCCGGGTCCTTGCTCGCTGGAGCAGGCGCTGGCGGCGGTCGGCGGTTTCTTCGCCGGGATCGAGATCGTCGAGAATCGCTACGGCGACCTGACGGAACTGGGAACGCCGGTGTTGGTGGCGGACCAGATGTACCATTGCGCCGCCGTCATTGGTGACCGGCACAATGTCGAGTGGCGCGCGCTGGATATCGGGGCGCTGGCGGGACGGATTGAGCTGGACGATGGATCGGGAGATGCCGGCGTGACGACCGATTTGCTGGGTCATCCGCTGAACGGGCTGGCGTGGCTGGCCGGATCGCCGGAGGCAGCCGCCTTCGGGGGATTGAAAGCGGGGCAGGTGGTGATGCTGGGCAGCGTTACGCCGCCGGTGTGGCTGACTGGGCCCGCGGTGGTGACGGTCACGTTTCCTCCGCTGCCGCCGGTGACCGTCAGGCTGCGTTGACGCGGCAGGCGACGCTGTCCTTCCACCATTATTCTTGCCGTTTCACAAACGACTTGGGGTGCTGGTGGCGGAAAACCCTGTAGATTCAACGGGTGTCACCGGCACACCCGAGCCGGCGACCGTTTCGCTGCTGGCGTTCGCTGGCCTGTTGAACGGTCTGGTGGGACGTTCGGACGCCGGCGGATATGGCTGGTCCGCGGAAACCTTGCCGGGAGAATCTGGCCGGCAAGGCGCTGAAATTTATCGTTCAGGTCCAGGGGTTGCCGCGGAACGCGAACGGTAAGACGTTCGGGCTGAGCAGATCAGGTTCGCGGTGCGGCGGCAGCCCTGACGCGGGCGGTCAGATCGGCGGCAGGTGCTGGTGCTGCCCCAGGTTCCGCACAACGCCATCGAGTAAGCGCACCACGCTGTGCCACAGACCGCGGCCCAGTCCGACGATTTCCTGGGCGATCAGCCGGTTGCCTTCGACAGACAGTTCCAGCGCGTCGGCATAGTCGGTCCAAAAGTTGGGTTTGTTCATGTCAATGTTCCTTTCGATTAAAACCGGAAAGGATGCCCTATCCGTGTTGCACTGCAACATGGGACAGTACCACAGCCGTTTCAACAGGATAAACCGCCCGGTTTTATCCCGCAGGGTGGGGTGCCGGGTGAGCGCAGCCGGAACCGATGTGGTACCGGCTGACGCTAAGGCAATGATATCAGGAATTTTTTTGGAGAACCCTGTCTGTCGCCGGCGAAGACTGCCCAGGATAGTGCGCTATCGCAGCAGATCTGCATGGCTGGCTTGACCGCAGCGAGGTCGTGTGCCGGTTGGCACCACAGTGTGCCCGTCCATGGACGGCCAGGAACCGTTACACCAGCTTCGCTTCGAATGGCGGCAGCAGGTCGGGAGCCTCGAACTCGATGACCCATAGGTCGGGGTCGAACTTCACCTGTCGCGCGATATAGGCGTCGGCGGTGGCGTCATCGACGGGCGCGGGGCCGGTCGCGCGCATCCAGGCGAGTTCGCCCTCGGCCGACCGCAGTTGCGAGAGGACGGACAGGCCCTCCCTGCCGCGCAGGACGACCAGGACGCCGCCGGCATCGGGGTCGCCCTTGCGGATCACCGCGCCGAAGCGGCCGTCGGCATTGCCCATCCGCAGTGCCATGCTGACCCAAAGCCCCGCCTTGACGCGGGGTGTCGCACGGGGCTCCAGGCTCATCTGCCGATGATGCGGCGAGCGATGGCCATGCGGTGAACTTCGGACGGGCCTTCGTAGACGCGCATGGTGCGGACTTTCTGCGCCATCAACTGAAGCGGCAGTTCCTTGGCGACGCCCATGGCACCGAACGACTGCATGGCGTGGTCGATGACCTCGGTGGCCATTTCGGTGCCGTAGAGCTTCACCATGGACGCCTCGGTGCGGACGTCCCTGCCGGCGTCGGCCTTGGTCGCGGCGTCGTAGACCATCAGGCGGCAGGCGTGGATTTTTATCGCCGCGTCGGCGATCCACCACTGGATGGCCTGGCGGTCGGCGAGGCGCTGGCCGAACGTCACACGCTGCTTGGTGTGCTCCACCATCATGTCCAGGGCGCGCCTGGCCATGCCGATGCACCAGGCGCCTATTTGCAGGCGGCGGACGGTCAGGCGTAGCTGCATCGGGGCGTAGCCCTTGCCCTCGACCCCCAGGACCTGTTTCGCGGGGATGCGGCAGTCCTCGAACACCAGTTCATAGGTGCGCTGGCCGCCGATCATCGGGATCTCTCGTTCGATGATGAAGCCCTTGGTGCCCTTGTCCACGATGAAGGCTGTGACGCCGTCGGCGCGCTTACCCTCCCCGGTGCGGGCCATCAGAATGATGAAGTCCGCCTGCGGGACACGGCTGACCCAGATTTTTCGCCCGTTGATGACCCAGTCCGAACCGTCCTTGACTGCTCGGGTGGTCATACCGGCCGGGTCGCCGCCGGCGCCGGGTTCGGAGATGGCGATGCAAGAATGCGCTTCACCGCGGGCGTAGGGATCGAGGTATTTGGTGCGCTGCTCGTCGTTGGCGACGGCGATCAGCATGTGCAGGTTGGGACTGTCGGGTGGAAAGGTGAAGGGAACGCAGGTGCGGCCCTGTTCCTCGTAGACGCCGACGAGGGCCGCGTAGGGCAGGTTGGCGCCACCGTACTCCTCCGGCACGTCGAGGCCCCACAAGCCGAGTTCCTTGCAGGTGGCGAGGAGTTTTTCCTCGTCTTCGCTGGGCAGACCGGATTTCTGGCCGGACATCTCTCTGTTAAGCACGGATTTTTCCAGCGGAATGACGTCGCGGTCGATGAATTTAGCGACGAGTTCCTGGAGCATCCGGTGCTCTTCGGGTAGTTCGAACATCAAAGACTATCCTTATAGCGTCGTGGTCATAGCCAAGCTTGTCCCGGCTGTGCTTCGCCGGTCGGTGCTCGGACGGCCGGGACACGCCCGGCCGTGACGATAGGGACGACGACCGCGAGACTGGCCGGATCGCGGTCACCGCCCGACGAAATGCGGCGGACGCTTTTCCATGAACGCTGTGCGCCCTTCCTTGTAGTCGGTGCTGTTGAAGCAGCCCTCCATGGCGCGCTGAATGGCGGCCATGTCGCGCTGGCTTTCATCTTTCAGCATCTCATTGATCGTCAGCTTGGATGCCGCCACCGACAGCGGTGCGGCGTCGGCGATGGTGCGGGCGACATCCAGCACCACGTCGTTCAGGCCCTCCTCGGTCGTCATTCGGTTGATCAGGCCGATGCGTTCTGCCTCCGCCGCATCGATCCGCGTGCCGGTGTAGAGGATCATGCGGGCATGCGCCGGTCCGACGAGGTCGATCAGGCGTTTCACCGCATCCGGTGCGTAGGCGATCGACAAGCGCGCGGCGGGAATGCCGAACTGGCTGTCGGCGGAGGCAATCCGCAGGTCGGTCGCCATGGCGATCGCCAGGCCGCCGCCCATGCAGAAACCACGCACACGGGCGATGACCGGCTTCTTGAAGTTGATCAGCTTGTTGCGGCCGACACTATTGGCCCGATCGTATTCGGCCTGCGCGTCGGCGCTGCTGCGGTTCTTCTCGAACTGGCTGATGTCAGCACCCGAAACGAACGCCTTGTTGCCGGCACCGGTCAGGATCACGACGCTGACGCTGCTGTCTTCGGCAAACTCGTCCAGAATATCGCCGAGGCCGGTCCACATCTCCATCGATATGGCGTTGCGCTTTTCCGGCTGGTTGAAGGTGATCAGGCCGACGCCGTCATCCTTTGCCGCCAGCATTTTCCCGCCCGCATAGGGGCGGGTCTCCGCGTGATCAGGCAGCATTCAGATCGCCCCTTTCTGTCGCATGTCCGCCAGTTCGGCGTCGGAGTAGCCAACACTTTTCAGGATCTCGTCGCCATGTTCGCCAGCGTCCGGGGTATGCGCCCGTATTGCCTTGGAGAAGCCGGAGATATTGATTGCCGATGCAACGACCTCCGTTTCGCCGACATGGGGGCTGGTCATTTTCGTTGCCATACCGAGGTGCTTGACCTGCGGGTCGGCGAATACCTGGTCGATCGAGTAGATCGGGCCGCAGGGAATGCCGTTGGCCTCGAACAATTCGATCCAGTGATTGGCGGGTTTGGTCTTGGTGATCTCCCCGATCGCCGCGTTGATCGCCTTGCGATCTTTGCTGCGGCCGACCTGGGTTTTCCAGTCGTCGCGTTCCAGCCAGTCCTTGCGGTCAATCGCCTCGCAGAAGCGGGTGAACACGCGCGACGAACTGGCGGCGATGTTGATGTGGCCGTCGCTGGTGGGAAACACGCCGGTGGGGATACCAGTGGGGTGGTCGTTGCCGGCCTGACCGGCGACCTCACCTTCCATCAGCCAGCGGCTGGCCTGGAAGTCGAGCATAAAGATCTGCGCTTCCAGCAGCGAGGTGGTGACCCAACGGCCGACGCCGGTGCGTTCGCGGTCGAACAGCGCCATCAGGCAGCCCATCGCCAGCAGGTTGCCGGCGGTCAGATCGTCGATGGGGATGCCGACGCGCATCGGGCCGCGGCCGGGTTCGCCGGTGATCGACATCAGCCCGCCCATGCCCTGAGCAATCTGGTCGACGCCGGCGCGGGGGCCGTACGGGCCATCCTGGCCGAAACCGGAGATGCTGCCGTAGACGATGCGCGGATTGATCGCCTTTACGTCGTCATAGGACACTTTCAGGCGGTGCTTCACGTTGGCCCGCATGTTCTCCAGGATCACGTCGGCTTTCGCAGCCAGCCGCATGAACGCCTCATGCCCTTCCTTGGATTTCAGGTTCAGGGTCACGGCGCGCTTGTTGCGGTGCAGATTCTGAAAATCGAAGCCGTGGCGGCGGCCGGCGACGTCTTCACCCTCGGTGGCGGGCGGCTCGATCCGGATCACGTTGGCGCCCCAGTCGGCAAAGTGCCGCACGGCCGTGGGTCCCGCTCGGGCGAGCGTCAGGTCCAGAACGGTGATGCCGTTCAACGGCAGACGGGTCTGGCTGGCGGCGAACATCGCCTTGTCGGCCGGGCTTTCGGGCATACGTGGTTCCTCCTGGGATATCTGCCAGCCATAATCGGCCGGTCCGGCGGTTTGCTCAAGTGGCGGGAGGGAAAGCCCCAGGGCAATCGCTTGAAGGGGTGTGGGATTCCGGCGCGGTCTGAAATACGATTCTTAGGGAGCCTCGTACCATGAGGTTTCCATGTCCGAACCCGG
>NZ_LMUJ01000085.1:0-3390 GCF_009765975.1 Acidisphaera sp. S103
TCCGCCGCAGTTGCCGACCGAAATGATCATGGCGATGCCCGCCGCCGCCGCCCGCCCGGTCAGGAAGGACGGCGGGATCGCCCAGAACGTGCCGAAAAAACAAAAAATCCCGGTCACTCCGATGGTCAACGCAACGAGAGACAACGAGGCCGAAGCGAAGGCAGCACTGGCTGCCAATCCCGCGGCGGCCACTAGCCCGGCACCGGCGACGGAAGGTATCAGGACCAGCAAGCCGGCACCTGTATAGCCGGAGCCGCCACTGCCGCGTCATCGGCAATGCCAGTTCGCCTGTTTGCCGACCGCACCTCAACCATCACCATGTGCGCCAATCAGCTCCGCCTGGCTGCGCGCTGCCCGCGCAATCCGGCCGGAATTCACGACCCGCGCTGCTGCTGGCCGGCAGCGGTCTCGGTCGCGCCGCTCTGGTTGGTCTCGGCGTCGAGTGTTTCCGCTTCACCCCAACAACGGCCGTGCTTTCGCTAAACACTTTGGGCGGCCGCGCCAACGAGGGACCGAGGGGCGTGGGCAGGCGCGCCGGTTGTCGTTTGCCGCGGCGCCGGCAGGGCTCTCCGCCCCGTCCAGGCACTGCGTGACTGATCCGATAAGTCAGAGACCCAATTCGGCCCGGTGTTCCGCAAGATCGATCGCCGGCGAACGTTTGAGCATCACCACTACACGCATTCGTTCGCGACAGCGGCGCTGCAAATGTGGGGCACCCACCAAATCTCCTGGGCGAAACGAGGCGCCCCGCGAGCGGCTGCTAGGCTCTGCAGCCACTTTCACTCGCATAAAACATTTAATATCCGCTATATGTATTAACTAACGTACACACATAGTGTATGAAGGTGATCACACCATCACGAGAACACCGATGATCATTTCGCGTCGTCATTTTGCTGGATTGCTAGGTGCCGCCTCGGCAGGCGCCATGTTGCCGGTTGAGCCGTCGAAGGCGGAGGACAAGATCGTTCGCATCGGTGTGGAGGTCGCGCTGACCGGTGCGGGCGCCGACGCCGCAACGCGCATCCGCAATGCTGTTGTGCTCGCCATCGACGAAGCCAACAGCGCCGGCAACTTGAACGGCTATAAGGTCGAACCGTTCATTCTCGACGACGCCACATCGACCGCCGGTCAATACGACCCGACGCAGGCGGCAACCAACGCCCGGAAATACGTCAACGACAAGAGCGTGGTCGCCGCGGTGGGGCCGGAGAACAGCGGTTCGGCGAAGGCGCTGGCACCGATACTCAACCAGGGGGACCTGGCGATCATCACGCCCGCGGCGACCAATCCCGATCTGACCGATCCGAAATTTGCCGGCCTGTACCGGCCGAGCGGAAAGACGACATTCTTCCGCACCGTAACGACCGACAACTATCAAGGCCCGGGCATCGCCAATTACCTGGCGGACGTGCTGAACGTGAAGACGGTTTTCATTCTCGACGACAGTGGTGCCTATGGTGTCGGCATTGCCGACGCGTTCCAGAGGCAGACGGAAAAGCGCGGCTTGCATGTCCTCGGCCGGGACCGGTTGGACCCGCTGGCGTCTGATTACACGGCGATCCTGACGAAGATCAAATCGCTGAAGCCCCAGGCGCTGCTTTATGGCGGCGTTGCCTTGGCCGGTGTCAAGCTGGCCCAACAGGCGTACGAAATCATTCCGGACGTCATCAAGGCCGGCGGCGACGGCATGCATAACGCGCAGGTGGTCGTCGGCGCGGGGTATCCCGCCGCGGAAGGGTGGTATGCGTCGAGCGCCTCACCGCACCTGACGGACGACCCGGCGGTAGCGTCTTTCGTCAAGACATATACGAGCCGCTTTGGACTCGGACCCAGCGACTACGCGATCACGGCGTATGATGGGACGCTGGTGATTCTCGATGCGATCCGCCGCGTAGTAGCGGCCCGCCAGCCGGTCACGCGCGCGTCGGTGCGGGATGCCATCCAGAACACCAGCTTCAAGACGCTCCAGGGAACGATTTCATTCGATGCGAACGGAGATCTGAACAACAAGGTTGTCAGCCTGTATCAGATCAGGAAGGACGTCGGCGCGCCGTTGGAGGATTTACAGCGCCAGTTTCACTATCTGGGCCCGGCGCCGCGGGTCTGAGGCGGCGGCCCCCCGCGGTCGCCGATCGTCACCTCCGTCGTGTCACTTCCATCACGGCTTCGGCACTGCCTGTTCGCCAACCCGCGGCCCGCGAGCGAACCGCAGAGACATCGCCTCTCCCAACACGCCGGCCGGCCGAAGCAGGATCGCCAGGTACAGAACCAATCCGACGAAGACCATACGGAAATGGCCGGCCTCCCGGCCGATCTCCGGCACCAGGATCAACACCGCGGCCCCGAGCACGGCGCCTGGGACGCTGCCTAGGCCGCCGACCACCACCATCGTCAGGATCAGGATGGACTGGTCGATCCCGAACATGTCCGGGCTGATGAAACCCGTGCTGTGTGCCAGCAGGCAGCCGGCGACACCCGCCAGCGCGCCGCTGATCGCGCAAGCTCCGACTTTCAGCCGGCCAACGGCGATACCCATGGCGCCGGCGCTCTGGTCGTCCTCACGCAGGGCGCGCAGGGCGCCGCCATAGTAGGAATGAGTCAGCCGCCACACGATCCAGGTCGTACCGGCACAAACCGCGGCGATGATGTAGAATGTGCCCAGCCGGCCGCCAAAATCGAAGCCGAACAGTCGGGCGGGTGGGATGCCGCGTAACCCCATCGGGCCGCGGGTCAGGCCATCCCAGTTGGTGATCGTTACGTTGATGATCTCACCGACGCTCAATGTCGCGACGGTGAAGAATATCCGAACCAGCCGGATAGCCGGGATGGCGACCAGCATCGCGATCAGCCCGGCGACCAGGGCGCTGGCTGGCAGGCTTGTTTCGAGACCAGTGCCGAACCGT
The DNA here is from genome assembly GCF_009765975.1 of Acidisphaera sp. S103. GTDB lineage: Bacteria > Pseudomonadota > Alphaproteobacteria > Acetobacterales > Acetobacteraceae > Rhodopila. The sequence continues at coordinate 2,907 of NZ_LMUJ01000085.1, forward strand.
AGCGAAACGATTGCCGCCGTGTAGGCACCGATCGCGTAGAACGCCGCATGCCCAAGCGAAACGAGTCCGGCGGTGCCGGTCAGCAGATTGAGGCTCGTCGCCAGGATCACGAAGATCATCGTCAGTTCCGCAAGCCGGAACAGATAGCCCTGGTCCAGTGCGCTCAGCGCTGCGGGCAGCAGGCCGAAGACGAAGATCAGCACGCCAACCGGCAACACCCTACGCACGATCAACCCGCTTACCAAACAAACCGTTCGGGAAGAACAGCAGCGTGACCAGCAACAGGACATAGGGCACGATACCCGCCCAGCGCGATGACAGCACCTCGACCGACAGGCTCTCCGACAGGCCGATCAGCAGCGCGCAGGCGACGGCGCCGGGGATGTTGGTCAGGCCACCCATCAGCATTGCGACGAAAGCCTTCAATGTCGGCGCGAAGCCCATGTAAGGGAAAATCGTGCCGTAGTAGAGACCTACGAGTAGT
>NZ_LMUJ01000085.1:3453-97637 GCF_009765975.1 Acidisphaera sp. S103
AAAAGACGAGCCGATGGCAAATGTCCATACGATCACCCGGTCAGCATTCACCCCCGAATACAACGCCCCCACCAGATCGTTCGAAACCGCTCGGATTCCAAGTCCCACACGGGTGTGGTGCAGGAAGACCTGCAGCGCGGCCAGCATGACGCAGGCCGCACCGAAGATGATGAAATCGCCGCGCGCGAAGACGATCTGTCCCCAGGGGATCGGGTCGTTGATCATCAGCCGGTCGGGGATCGGCTGCATGTCGCCGCCGAAGGCGATTTCGGCGAGTTCCCGCACCACAATGCCGACCGCCAGGGACGACAGCAGCGTCGCTTCCCGCAGTGCGCGCGATTTCAACGCGGCTTCGTCGCGGGACCGGCGCAACGGACGAAAGGCGACGCGTTCCAGGCCGATACCCAGCATCGCGCCGATGGCCCCCACGATCAGCACCAGGACGATCAGCGGCGGCGAGAACGCCAGCGCGATCATCAGGCCGGCGAAGGCACCCAGCATGTAGATCTCTCCGTGCGCGAAATTCACCGCGTCCAGGACACCAAAGATCAGGGTGAAGCCGATGGCGAGCAGCGCGTAGCACAGGCCGGCACTGAGGCCGTTCACCACATCCTGCAACAGGATCCAATCCATGTCCGGGTCAGAACTTTGGTGCGTAATCGACTTTGCCGTTCTCGACCCGGACCGTAACCAGACCGTACCGAACGACATCCCGCGTTTCAGGGTCGATCGAGAGGGCACCGTTCGCCCCCTCATAGCGCCCGAGCTTCATCAGTTGTTGGCGGACCCCGTCGCGCGTCACATCCGGCCACGCCCGCTTGGCGGCCAGCATGGCGATACTGGCCGCGTCACAGCCGTATGCGGACCAGATATCGGGTGCCTTGCTGTATTTTTTCTGGAACCCGGCAACGAAGGCGCGCACCTCCGGTGTGTCGCGCTCCGGGTTGAACAGGCGCGAGGAATACATGCCGTCGAATGCGTCACCGGCCAATCGCAGGGATCGTTCGGTCACCCCGACCCCTGAATCGACCACGGGAATGTCTGTCAGGCCAAGCTGCTTGCGTTGTTTCATGAACGTCGCGGCTTCTTCCTCCAGCATCGCCAGAAAGATCGCCTCGGGCCTGGACCGGCGCAGTTGCGTCAATATGGCACGAAAGTCGGAGGTGCCCTCATTGTAGATCTCGTCATCCGTCACCTCGCCGCCATCCTTCTTGAGCTGCGCGATGAAGGTTTGCCCGACCGACTGGCCCCAGTCGGTCTGCACCTGGATCACCGCAACCCGTTTCTTATGCAACGTGTTCACGGTGAAGTCGGCCAGTGGATCGATATAGCTCGGCACCGTCTCGCTGGTGCGGAACATCCATTTGTTCATCTTGACCAGGTCGGGATGCGACGCCGTCGGAGTCATTTCCACGAGGCCTGCGCGGCCATAAGTGTCCGCCGCCGCCATGGTCGCGGTGGATGTGAAGTCGCTGACCGAAATGAACACGGTCTTGTCGTCGATCAGCCGTTCGGCGATGTTCACCGTTTCCTTCGGGTCGCCTTGGCTGTCACTGCACGCCAGCACGAAATGCGCGCCCGGCATCTGGTGGGAGGCGTTGAAGCTGTCGACGGCGAGTTGCATGCCTTGTTCGATTGGTTGGCCGAAGCCCACCATCCGGCCCGACAGCGGCAGCGAACACCCGATGGTCAGCACCCTGTCCTCCGCCCGGGCGGTTCCAATCGCGGCCAACACCGCGATTACGGCGAGCAGTGTTCTCATGTCTCAAGTCCCTTTTTTCATGCAGCAGCCGGGGAGCCGCCCAGATAGGTGCTGATCACACGTCCGGTCCGGACGATTTCGGCGGCAGGACCATCAAGGACGATGTGTCCGCCCTCCATCAGGTACGCATGATCGGCGACGGCCAGCGCGGCACGGGCGTTCTGCTCGACCATCAGGATCGATGTGCCGGATTCCCGGATCCGCTCGACCAGGGCAAAGATCGACCGCACCACCAGCGGCGCGAGCCCCAGCGAAGGCTCATCCAGCAGCAGCAGGCGGGGGCTGGCCATCAGCGCCCGCCCGATGCACAGCATCTGCTGTTCGCCGCCGGAGAGTGATCCCGCCTTTTGCCGCAGCCTGGTTTTCAGCAGAGGGAACAGATCGAAGATCCGTTCCATGGACGTGGCGATCTCCCCAGGCGGGCGCAGCGAGGCCCCCACGCGCAGATTGTCGCCGACGGTCATGGCCGCGAAGATATGCCGCCCTTCCGGCGCTTGGGCGATCCCGGCCGCGACGATCGTGTGCGCGGGGCGATTCAGTATCTCGTTGCCGTCGAAGCGGATCGATCCGGTGGCGTTGCGGTAGATCCCGCTGATCGTGCGCATCAGCGTGGTCTTGCCCACGCCGTTGCTGCCCAGCAGGCAGACGATCTGTCCCTCATTCACCCGCAGCGCCACATCGCGCAGAACGACCTGCGCACCAATCGGCACCGTCAGGTTTTCAACCCGCAGCAGATCGGTCATTCGGCACCGCCCAGATAGGCCCGTTGCACTTCGGGGTCGGCCTGGACCTCGGCTGGTGCGGCGTCGGCGATCTTCCGGCCGGCCGCCAGTACGACCACACGCCGGCAGGTGCTCATGACCAGACCCATGTCGTGCTCGACCAGCAGGAGCGTCAGGCCCGAGGCATTCAACCCACGCATGAAATCGGCGAGTTCAATCGTTTCGGTCTCGTTCAATCCGGCGGCCGGTTCGTCCAGGATCAGCAACTCCGGCTCCGTCGCCAGCGCTCGGGCGATTTCCAGGTATTTTCGCCGCCCATAGGGCAGCGTGGTGACCGCATCCGTGGCATGGCCGGCCAGTCCGACCCGCTCCAGCGCCTGCCACGTGCGCTGCGTGATCGCGGTGGTTCGGTTGCCGCCGATAAAGGCCCGCCAGGCCGGGAACCCCAGCGCGCCGATGGCGCCGGCGGCCACGTTGTCGAAGACGGTCAGGTTCGGAAACACACGCAGGTTCTGGAAGGTGCGAGAAATCCCGAAATGCGCGATCCGGTGTGCCGCCTTTCCGTCGATCCGCCGGCCCTTGAACCGGATACGTCCGCTGCTCGGTCGCACGAAACCACTGATCAGATTGAACAGCGTCGTCTTGCCTGCGCCGTTGGGACCGATGATGCCCAGCAGTTCCCCACGCGCGATCGCCAGATCGACGCCGTCCACCGCCTGCACACCGCCGAAGCGGCGGCTGACCGCCTCCAGTTCCAGGAACGGTCGGATGGCCGATGCCGTGTCCCGGCCGATCGAGCGGACGGTTCCATCCATCGTGGCTCAGGCGGTAGCGTATGTGGCGCGGCCGATCGCGAGCAACTGCCCGGCCTCGTTGGCTACATCGACATCCACCACGCCGACGGTCTTGCCGTTGCGGCGTACGCGCGCGGTCACTACCAGGGCGGTATTGATCGCGGGCCGCAAGTAGTCCACGCGGAAATTGACGGTCGGCAGCGGCCGGCCCAGCAGCATCACCAGCGCGTAGTCGCCGACCGTATCGATCACAGCCGCGATTGGCCCGCCATGCCACTGACCGGACCCTTTGAGGCGTTCGAATTCGGCACGCATCGGTGCACGCATGACCACTTCCTCTTTCGCGGGATCGGCCGAGATCACGGTCAATCCCATGAAATCGATGAAGGTGGAGTGCGCCAGCCGCTCCTGAAGCTGTTCGACGCCGAGGGGGGAATTGCTCATGGCGTGATCACCAGCTTGCCGAACACCTTGCGGTCCTCGATGCGTTGCAGCGCTTCCGCGGCGCCTTCCAGCGTGTAGGTATCGTCCACCAGTGCCTTCAGCTTGCCGGCCTGCACTAGGTTCAGCAGCGTCACCACGTCTTCCTTCGCCCAGCCATTCGAACCCAGGATTTTCAGCTCGAACGTCCAGATGAAACGAATATCCTCGGCCGGGTCATAGCCGGCGGTCGCGCCGCAGGTCAGCATCCGGCCGCCGACGCGCAGCACGCGCAACGATTTCGTCCAGGTATCGCCACCGGTGTAGTTGACCACGACATCCACGCCGCGATCGGTGCCCTCGCCCCGCCGCACCGGCTTGCCGAACAGCCCATAGGTCGCTTTGACGAAGTCCTGCTCGATGTAGTTGATCGTATGATCAGCACCGAGCGCGCGTAGCCGCGCTTCTTTCTCGGCTGAGCCGGCGCAGGCGATGACGGTGGCCCCGGCGAGTTTCGCAAGTTGCACGCAGCACACACCGACGCCGCCGCTGGCGCCCAGGATCAACACCTTTTCGCCGGCGCGCACCCCGCCGTTGGTGTACATCATCCGCATCGCGGTGCCGTAAGCGCAGGGCAGGGCGGCGGCCTGTTCGAACGACACCCCATCCGGCAGCCGGATCAACTGGTGCGCCTTGGTCCGGCAGAGTTCGGCAAGGCCGCCATGCTGGGTCTCGCCCATCAGCCCGCCTTCGACGCGGTTGATCGGATCAACCACCACACGATCGCCGACCGACCAGCCTTCCACGCCGGCGCCGATTGCCACGATCTCCCCTGCTACATCCAGGCCCATGATGGCAGGCATCGGGATCTTGATCCCCGGCATACCGCGCCGGGTGAACACATCGTGGTAATTGAAGGACGTCGCGCGGACGCGCAGGACCACGTCGCCCTCACCCGGAATGGGATCGGGAAAGTCATTTTCGACCCGCAGCTTTTCAAGGCCGCCATGTTCGCGCAGCACGAGTGCTCTCATTGCATTTGTTCCTTCTTGGCGCGTTGTGCCAATGCGCTTCGATCGATCTTATTCGTTCCGGCGAGCGGCAGTTCGGACAGGAACCAGACCCGGCGAGGATGCAGATAAGGTGCGGCATTTGCCAGTGCGAAGTCCTTTACCGCTTGCTCCGCCAGGTCCGCGCCGGCACGCGCGACCACGAATGCAACTGGCTTCTGCCCCTTGATGTCATCGTCAATGGGGACCACGACGGCCTGATGGATATCGGGATGGCGTTCGAGCATCTTCTCCACCTCGCCGGGGTAAACATTCTCTCCCCCACTCACGAACATGTCGTCGGCCCGTCCGACAAACGTATAGAACCCGTCGGCGTCGCGGCTGAACACGTCGCCGGTGCGATAGAATCCATCCTCCGTCAGTGCCTGGCGGGTCCGTTCCGGCAGGTTGTGGTATTCCGTCATCAGGGCTGGACACTGCATTTCAAGCACGCCCTCATCCGGATTTTCGCCGGTCAACCGCAACATCACACGTGGGTGCGCAACACCTAGCGATAGCTCCGGGGTCGGCAGGCCGTCAGGATGTGGCGCGAAGACGATCGGCCCGGCCTCGGTCGTGCCATAGCCGTTGGTGATGGCGGCGTTCGGAAACGCTTGTCGTACCGCGGCCAGCAAGGTGCGGGAAACAGGGGCGGATCCCATCCGTATCGCGCTGACGGAAGATAGGTCGGTACGCGCCAGGCGTGCGAGTTCACGCAGCATCATCGCGATCATGGTCGGCACCGAGGTCAGCGCGGTCGCCCGATGCGTGCCGATCGCGTCGATGTAGGACGCGGCGGTGAAGCCTGGCAGCAGAATGATCGTATCGCGCTGCGCCAGGGCAGCCTGGCAGACCGCCAGGGCATTCATGTGATAGAGCGGCGCTGCCACCAGCACCCGATGGTCGTCCGCGGACGGTGCCCGACGGCGCATATCAAGTACCCAGAGATGACTGTGATGCGACAGCACCACGCCCTTCGGCCGTCCCGTTGAGCCTGATGTATAAAGAAACATCGCCGCTTCGTGCGGATCCGGCACGACAGCAGTAAACGGGCCCGGATCGAGCAAGGTCTTGAAGTCCGCGCCGAAGACCAGGCACGGCAGGTCGGATGGACAGAGTGCCCGCCGTGCTGCATCGCACAGCACGAGCTTCGCGTCACAGTCGCGCAGGATGTAGTCCACCGTCGCGGCGGGAAGCTTGAAGTTGACGGGCACGGACACCAGTCCGGCCCGCATCGTGCCCAAAAACACAGCCAGATACTCGGCACGGTTAGCCGACAGGATGGCAACGCGCTGGCCTCGGCGTAATCCGCGTGCCAGCAGTCCGCGTGCGACGGCGTCGGACAAGGCGTCTATATCACCGTAGCTATAAGTGTGTGGCGGAGAATCGCCGCCGAGGTCGATCAGTGCGGGCGCATCCGGATTGCCATTGCGATCGATCGCATCGCCGAGATTGGTGAAGGTGGTAGGTTCCAGCTTCAGGTCAGCGGGCATGCTCGTCCTCGAAAAGGATGGTCGTGTTGAACGCGGCCTGCGCCGGAACGATGACCCGGTGTGGGCCGGTCACAAGGCCCGGCACGCCACGCAACAACTGGGCCACGGCCGGCACCGACGCTACGCGGATTGCCAGTGCTGCCAGGAAATCACCCCGCCCGGCAGGGTCGGGTGCGGCCTCACCCAAACGCCCGAGTGTGTCGGCGACTGGCGCCAGCACAACGCTGCCGCCATCGGTCAGTGTCAGGCCGATTGTGCCGTCCGGGCCAGCCGTGAGCGCGCTGAGACCGAAAAGACCGGTGAACAGTGTGGCCTGGCGCGAGGGATCGTTCGTTGCAACCAGGACACGGACGATCTGCCTTGCCCCATTCGCATGCACTTGCCATTCCGGACGCCACACCAACTCCGGCGTCAAATGCTCGCAGAAATAGACCCGGCCGATACCGGAGGAATCGGGCGGTAGATGGGTGGTGCGGAAGCGCGCATCCTGTTCCCGTCCGTCCAGCGTTACCGGGCGCGAAAACGCGCTCACAGGCGATGCAGGAATGCCGGCTGCCCGGGCGCGTGCGGCGGTGTCTTCCGCGTCGTGCGTCTTGAAAACCAGCCCGTTCAGGCCGGCCGGAAACGCGGCGAGTTCGGGGCGGCTCGCGCTATGCTGGCCGAAACCGAGCAGCTCCAGATAATTCGTGCCGAACATCGCCAGGTTGTTGCTGGAACCAAGGGTATGGTGGCCGCGTGGCGTCAGTTGAAAGCCGAGAGCCTGGTAGACACGGGCGGCTTCGTCGATACGGTCCCTGGCATCGACGACGACGTGATCGAGGGTAGCGCCTGCCATCGAATGCTCCTTGTTGGCGGAAGGGTGTACTGCGGCGTCCGGAAAAGCGACATTTTTACGCGGGAGGCAAGGGCTTGGAGAAAATAACAAAAACATCCTTTCATGCCTAATTTCCGGAGAAGCCTCGTCCCTTCTATGAGCGGCGTACACGGGATTTCATGTGCATCCGGTATCGGCGGGGAAAGATGTCGCGCGGTGACTTCCAGCTGATCAGTAGCCCGCGGCGCATCGTCGACGACTTACAGGCCGCAGGATTGACAGCGTGTCAGCTGAGCTATTCGATTTCAAGGTGGCCTTCGGATCGTTGGGCAATCGTATCACGCCGTCGGCGGTGCAAGTTGCGCTGCGACTGCCCAACGAACTGAAACACAAAACAGCACGCTTGCCGCTCCACCCCTCATCAGCGACCGGCAGTGGTTTCTGTCTGTCCCACGAGTTCGGGAAAGAAGACTTCATGCCACGAGCCGGCCAGACTGGCGATCTGGAACGTGAATACGTCCGATGCGCCCGCCTTGCTCATACCAACGGCCCCAAGTGCTGACCCATGAAGAATGTATCAACGGCCAACAGTGTGAGTCTCGTTCGGCGCGTGGCCGCCCCGCCAACCCCACGCGCGATGCCAGTGGCCCTGGTTGTCGGAAGAGTCGGTAGCCAGGGCCACTGGCATCATACGGGCGGGGTCCAGGTAGCACTGGCAATGTCGAGATGCCGCGGGATCAGCTTCAGATCGTAGAATGTATCCGCGATCTTCTGCTGATCCGCGACGACGTCGGGGGTGAGCGGATGCACGCCGAACCCGGTACGACTGAGGAATATCTCCACGATACGGGGCGGCAGACCCATGCCGGGCGCCAGTTCGGCCGCCGCGGCCGCCTGGTTCGCCTCGGCCCAGCGATCGACCTTGTCCAGTTCGCTCAGGATCGTGGACACGACCTTGGGTGCGGTTTTGATGAGCGTGCGCGAGGCAAGTAGGAACTCCCGGTTGGCCACAAGGCCGGTCCCATCGGCCAGCACGCGTGCATGGGTGGCGTCCACGGCCGCGGCCAGATACGGGTCCCAGATCACCCACGCGTCGATGCTGCCCGCCATGAAGGCCGCTCGGGCGTCGGCGGGGGCGAGGTAGGACGGCTGGATGTCAGAATATCGCAATCCGGCGCTCTGCAATGCCCTGACCAGCAGATAGTGGACATTGGATCCCCTGTTGAGAGCAACCGTTTTGCCCCTCAACTGCGCGATGGTCTGAATCGGGGAGTGTTGCGGCACGATGATGGCCTCGCCTTTCGGGGCGGACGGCTCATAGCCGACATAGACCAGTGGCGCGCCACCGGCCTGCGCGAAAACGGGCGGTGCTTCCCCTGTCGTGCCGAAATCGATCGCACCGACGTTCAGTGCTTCCAGAAGCTGCGGTCCACCGGGAAATTCGGTGTAGACGACATCGTATCCAAAGGGGGCCAGCGCCGCCTGCAGCGTGTTACGATCGCGCAGGATGTAGAGCGTGACGCCCTTTTGCGTGCCGATATGCACGACTTTTCCCGCCGCGCGGGCCGGGTGGATGCCAAGGCGGGCCGCGCTCAATGCCGTCGCGGCGAAAAGGCCCGCAGACACCACCTGACGCCGCGTCGTGCGTTTAGGAATGACAGACACCATGGGAACAACCTCTTAAGTCGGTTATCAGCGTTTTCTATTCGTATATTCTATCATAGAACGATAGGAAACGGTACGAACATGGTCAATGGGTGACGTTGCCTCGCATTCGGCGGGCGCCCGCATGTCCGGAACCACATCCCACGCGGCCTCGACCGTCCGTCAGACGTTTCCTTGAGGCGCCTTCCAGCGCGTGGCCCGCCCCTCGATCGCTTCGAGTGTGTAGTTCAGCAGCAGACCAATCGCGGTGATGGCCAGGATGCCGAAATACATTTGCGGAATCAGGAAGCTGTATTGATCGTAGATGATCATGTAGCCAAGCCCGGCCTTTGCTCCAACCATTTCCGATGCCACCAGAACCAGCACGGCGGATGCGCTGGCCAACCGGATCCCGACGAAAATAGTCGGCGAGGCAGCGGGTAAAATCACCCTTGTGAACAACTGTACAGGCGTTGCACCCATGGTGCGGCCGGACTTGATGAGCAGGGGATCAACCTGCTTGACCGCGGCGATCGTGTTCAGCAGCAGAGGCCACGCGCAACTGTAGAACACCATCGTTACCTTCGCGACTTCTCCGATCCCCAGCAGCAGGATGAACACCGGCAGAAGGGCCAACGGTGCGGTGTTGCGCAACACCTCGATCAATTGATTGCACGCCTCGCCCAACCGAGCGTAGCGGCCGATCGCCAATCCCAACGGAATGATCAGCACGACGGCGATGGCGAAGCCGCTCAGCATCCGGAACAGGCTGGCCGTGACGTTGTCGTAGAGCTGGCCATTCAGGGCGAGGCCCCAGCCCGCGGCCAGGACGTCGGACAAAGGCGGCAAAAACGTCGAATCAATCCAGCCGGCCTGTGGCGCGATCTCCCACAGCGACAGCAACACGAGGACCAGCCAGGAGCGGCGCAGCCATCCCGCCAGCCACCGCTGAAGCACGGTTGTCGTGCCCGGTTTCAGGCCAGCGTACCGGCTGAGCGGCCGCGACCGCCGAGGAATAAGTGGAAGACCGGACGTCTCCAGGCTATCCATGGACCGGTTCCTTCCTGGATCGGTCCGGCACCGGATCGGCGGCCACGGACTGGTTTTGCGTCTCCCAGACATCTTCTCGCAGCAACGTCCAGATCTCATGCCTCAACCGGCCGAACAGCGGCAGCGAGCGCACATCGTCACTGCCGCTGTTGAGTTCCTCGGGGATATCGACCACGCGCCCGATACGCCCGGGTCGAGCGGTCATGATCGCCACGCGCTGACCCAGGACGACCGCTTCGTCGATGCCGTGGGTGATGAAGATGATGGTCTTGGCCGTGGCCCGCCATATGCGCAGCAGCTCGATCTGCAGGGTTTCGCGTGTCTGGGCATCGAGTGCGGCGAACGGTTCGTCCATCAGCAGCACATCCGGGTCGTAGGCCAGGCTTCGGGCGATCGCCACGCGCTGCTTCATGCCGCCCGACAATTCATGCGGGTATCGATTGGCGAACGCGGACAGGCCGACAAGCTCCAGGTAGTGCCGAGCCTTTTCCGTGCGTTCGGATGCCCTCACCCTGGCTATTTCGAGGCCGAACGCGATATTCTGCAATGCGGTCCGCCAGGGAAACAAGGCGTATTGCTGGAACACCACGCCCCGGTCGCGTGCCGGGCCCGTGACCGGCCGGCCATCCAGCAGGATTTGTCCGCTGGTCGGCATGGTCAATCCGCCCAGCAGATCGAGCAGCGTCGACTTGCCGCAGCCGCTTGGGCCCACCAGCGTCAGGAACTCGCCGGGCCGAACGTCCAGCGTCGCATCGTCCAGCGCAACGAAACGCCGGGCTGGCCCGTTCCCCTCATCGCGAACTACGAATTCCTTGCGGACTTGCCGCAAGCTGATCTTGGCCGTGCTCATTTCGCGGCTGTCGTAGTTGCGTGCAGGTAGGGATTGAATTGGTTGGTGAACAGATCGCCGGCTTTGACCTGCCCCGGCTTCAGCCAGCCGTCCTTGACCAGCCAGTCGATCCATCGCTGCAAATCCTGATCGGCGATCAGCCCGCCCTGGCCGCTGACTCCGGTGCTCTTCCAATATTTGATCGTCGATGCATCTTCATTGCGCTTCCGCTTGGCAATGATGCTGGTGAAGCGTGCCCGCACCACATCGGGCGGGTTGGTTCGTGCCCACTCGATGGCGCGGGCGACCCCTTCGACGAATTTGCGCGCGGTATTGGGATCGTCCTTGATGAACCGGTCGCGCAAGACATAGGCGCCCCCAGTGAATGTCCCGAACAGATCCGTATCGGCGAACAACCGCCGAATGCCACCCCGTTCCAGCGCCTTGTCGCGCAGCACGTCGCCCAGCGTCGTGACATCGACCTGTCCCTGGCGCAACGCCTGCTCACCGGTGACCGGCGGTATGGCCACCAGGGTCACCTGCTTGATCTCGTCCGGGGTCAGGCCGCCCCGCGTGAGGTACTCGCGCAAGGTAAATTCCAGATGCGCCCCGAGTGTATTGACGGCCACTTTCTTGCCGATCAGGTCGCGTGCGGTCCTGATGGGGCTGTCTGCCTTGACGTAGTAACCCTGCCACGTATTCTGGTCGGACCCGTAATAACCGATGACAGCCTTGATCGGGGCCTTTGCCGCGATCAGCTTGATGATCGCGCCGTAGAACGCACCGCCGAAATCGATGTCGCCGGTCACGACGGTCTGTATGTCCTGCGGTCCGCTGGTGGTGTTGCCGACCCAATCGAGCTTCAGTGGTGCCAGATAGCCCAGATCGTCCGCCAGTTCGGGGAAGGTGACCTGACCGGCCCATCCCTGGTAGCGCAGCGTTGTTTTTTCCAGGGGCTGGGCGAACGCCGGCTGGCCGGCGATCAAGGTCAAGGCGAGGGCGGCGAACCGCACGATAGGCCCGATGTTCATACGATCATTCCCGGAAAAAAATATTATTTATGTCACTTCGGCGGTTTGGGGCTTGGACGCCTTCTTGCGCGTCACGCTGCGCTGTCCATCCACCGCGATCGGGGGAACGCCGGCGATGGTGACACGGCGCACGATCCTTGGTTCCTCGCCGTAATCGTTGATTGCGATGTGCTGGGTAGCTCGGTTGTCCCACATCACGACGTCGCCGGCCTGCCAGCGCCAGCGGAATGTGTAATCCAGCCGGGTGACATGGTCCTGGAACAGGCGCAGCAGCAGTTCGGACTGGTCCTGCGAATGACCGCGGATGCGGCGGACGAAATTGCCCAGGATCAGCGATCGCTGTCCGGTTTCGGGATGCACATGCACCAGCGGGTGGTCGGTTTCGAAGACGGCCGACGTGAACACGTCTTCATAGGCCTTGCGGTCGGCCGCTGACGCGCTGGGGCGTTCCGCGGCGTAGTCGTAGAGATTGCTGTGCACGGCCCAGAGCCGGTCGGCCAAAGCGCGCAGCTCGGGGGTAAGGCCGGCATAGGCGGCGGCGGTGTTGGTCCAGATCGTGTCGCCGCCGTGGCTTGGCACGACGACCGCACGAAGGATACTGATGGCGGGATAGGCAGCGACGAACGTGACGTCGGTATGCCAGCGGTCGGCGCGGCCGCCGCCTCGCGACGCATCCAGTTCCAGGATGCTGGTCCCGGTTCGGGAAGGCGTGGTGGGATGCTCCACCAGGTCTCCGAAGCCGCGGGCAAATCCCTCGTGCGCCGCATCGTCGAGATGCTGCTGGTCGCGGAAGATCACCACCTTGCGGTGAAGCAGGGCCCGGCGGATCGCGCCGAGGATCTCGGCGGGCAGGTTTGCCGAGAGTTTCACGCCGCGTATTTCGGCACCGATATGGCCGGCGATTGGATGGATGCCGAGATCGAAGTTTGCCGCTTCACGAAGAATACTGTCTGACATTGGTGTTTCATCCAGGGTCGGCCGGCGGTCGCCGGCACAGATGGTTGATACGGCAAGTGGTCGGTCGATAGGGATTTATCGTAATACGACGTAAATTAGCGGGTCAATAACTATACTCACATAAAGCGTATAAACCAGATATCGAACATCGACCGTAGGGCGATCATGCCCCATCCTCAGGCTGCGGATCGCTGTGGCCAAAGCCGGTTCGGATCCGCGACGTTATATCGGCCGGCCGCCGCTAATCATTCGGAGTGACCGGTCCATGCCGGCACTATTATGCGCGTCGATCGGATTGCGCGCTCGTTGTGCGCAACGTCATCAACCGGGTGCCCGCGGTGACGGGCCTCGACTGTGCGGACTGGCTTTCCCGAAATGGGTCGCCTCTTCCATGACGCCGCGCAGGCTGCCGATCGCCGCTTTCCTCGGCGGGAAGGTGCACCGCACCGAGACGGGCCCGCCGCAGCAGGGCCAGCGATCCGTGTCGTGTGCGGGGGCGCCCTCGGCGACCACGTCATAGATCTGCCGCAGCGTGGGCGAGGCGAAGCCGTTCACGGCGATACCCCAGGGTCTGTGCGGCGGCATCATATCACCCGGAATTATCGCTAAACACATAAAACATGTAAACCAAAAGTGTTTAATGTTGATTGTGCATATCACATGTGTAGTATTTCGCGATCGGGCGGTCGATCAGTCAGTACGGGCTAAACCGGCGTCTGCTGAACCATACGACCCAGGCGACCGGGATATCGTCCGACCTGGCCGACGCACATTTTGCCTGACCACGAACCCTGAGGAGGAAGATATGTCTTTGACGCCGGACCGACCGGCTGTGACTTCGGATTTGCGATTTCATCCCACGACGGCGTTGATCGGTGCCGATGTGACCGGCATCGACCTGCGGCAGGAACTCGATGCGGAAACAGTCGCACGTTTGCGGCATGCTCTGCTGAAGTACAAGGTCCTGTTCTTTCGCGACCAGGCGATCGACGACGACCAGCAGATTCGTTTCACGCGTTATTTTGGTGCGGTCACGCCGGCGCATCCCGTTACCAATGGCCTGGAGGATCACCCCGAGATCAAGGTCAACAAGCTGTTCGGCGGGATCCAGGAATATCCGGCCTTCCGCCTGGATGTGGACCATCCGTTGCGGCCGGTATCACGCTCGCGGAAGGGCAGGGGATGGCACACCGACATCACCTTTGTTGCCAATCCGGCCGCGATCACCATTCTGCGTGGGGTCGAAATCCCGTCCTATGGCGGCGACACGGTGTGGGCGGATCTGGAAGCGCTGTATGACGGCCTGTCGGCGCCGCTGAAGGGCTTCCTCGATGGGCTGCACGCGATTCATGTCCGTGATGATGCCGCGAACGGCCTGCCTCGGCCGCCGCGCTATGATGGCCGAGCGCCCGGGCCGTTCGCGTCGTTGCATCCGTTGGTCAGGGTCCACCCCGAGACCGGCCGCAAGGCGCTGTTCCTCAGTACCGGCTTCGTCAAGGCGATCGACGGGCTGCAGCCCAGCGAAAGCGCGGCGCTGCTGGATTATCTGAACGAGGAACTCAGCGGACACGCCGACTATCAGGTGCGCTTCCGCTGGGCGCCCAATTCCATCGCGGTGTGGGACAATCGTTCGACCAGCCATTTCGGGCCGGTCGATGGCCCGCATCTGAAGGAGCAGCGGATCGTCCATCGCACCACTGTCGGCGGCGACCTGCCGATTGGTCCGGATGGTTTCGTTGCGCGTCCATTGGTGGGCGAACTGTTCAACACGATTTCCTGACACGAAAAGGCCGCCGCCCGGTTCGGGGCGGCGGCCAATCGTCTTGTTCAGGCTTCGGGCGGGAAGAACACCAGCGTCCGGACTTCGATGCTTTCGCGTGGCGGTGCGTTCTGCGCCAGCGGATTTTCGAACGACGTATGGAACGACAACCTCGCTCGGCCGTCGTCCTTGCTGTCGTGGACTCGGATCAGCAGGACTTCATCGCGCTGCTGTTCCGAGAAGTAGTACCAGCGGTGTTCGGGCTTGAACTCCACCCGCGATGTTTCGCCGCGAACATGCTTGTAGACGAGATCGCTGGCGATCAGGTCGTCATTGGTGAAGCTACGCGCGTCGCACAGCGCCAGCGGTGAATCGAGGACGGGTCCCCGGATCGGGCGCCAGACGTTGACCACGCCGAACCGGTGCTTCAGCAGTTCGTCCGCATCGGCGCCGAGGTGATCGCGCACCCGGCGCGGTGCAGAGTTGATGGTGTGGTCGTTATGCACCTGCCGGGACGGTGTCCGGCCGCCGGCCAGTCCGGCGTTGCGCACGCCGTGATCGAAGACGAACACGCGTGAGGCCCCAAGCTGCTCTTTCAGCAGGCGCTCGACTTCGGGGTAGTAGACGGCTTTGACTTCCTCCGGGTTATAGAAGTCTTGCACCTGGGTTGGGGCGTGCGCCAGTGCGAAGCCGTTGCGGTCGAGGGTGAATTCGGCTTCACGGCCGCGGGCGTCTTCGATCCGCACTTCGCGCGGGTCGTCGATGCCGTTGTAGCTGCTGTAGCCGGTGGGCGGTTCATCCACGTAGCGGACGGGCTTTTCAGTGCCACGCACGAGGTAGTGCAGCGTCGTGGTGACGTTTTTCGGTGAGACAGTGACATCGAGCGGCATGACAGGCGTCCTTCATGACGGTTTCGGATGACGCGTCGGTCGGCCCTGGGTCGAACGGGATAGCCCGACCGGTGCGCTTGGTGGAGACGTTCTACCTGGTTATGTCGGGAGTCAATACCATATCACAGCCATAGAACGTGCTTAACCGATCAGGCGGCTTGTGGGCGGCGCCGAGCGATCAGTTCCCGGGTGAGTGGCAGCAGGTCCCGGCCGTAACCGACGGCATCTTCAAGCGGGTCGAAACCGCGGATCAGGAACGTCGAGATGCCAAGATCGTGGTAATCCAGCAGCGCGTCGGCGACCTGTTCCGGCGTGCCCACCAGTGCGGTGGAGTTGCCCTGCGCGCCCAGCAATCCAGCGACGCCCGTCCACAGCCGCTTGTCCAACCGAGCACCCTGCGCCGCGGCGGCAATCAGACGCTGTGAACCAGCATTCTGCGGCGGTGCCTTGCGGAATGTGTTGTTGCGTTCCGCCTGTTCCGTCGCTCTCTGCAGGATGTCTTCCGCCCGGGACCAGGCCTTCGCCTCGGTATCGGCCAGGATTGGGCGCAGCGACAGGCTGAACTTGATGGTTCGTCCGTGCCGGACGGCTTCCGCGCGGACGCGTCCGACCAGTTCGGCGACCTGGGCGTAGGTTTCGCCCCATAGGGCGTAGACGTCGGCGTGTTTGCCGGCGACCCGGATGGCCGCATCCGACGCGCCACCGAAATACACGGGTATATGCGGGTGCTGTGGCGACTTTACCGCGGAGAATGCCTGTTCAAAATGATAGAACGTGCCGTGATGGTCGAACGGCGCGGTGCTGGTCCATTCGCGGCGCACGATGTCCAGGTATTCGTCGGTTCGGGCATAGCGCTCATCCTTGCCGATGAAACTGCCGTCCTGCCGTAGTTCCTGATCGCTGCCGCCGGTGATCACGTGCAATGCCACGCGTCCGCCGGTGAACACGTCCAGCGTCGCAAGCTGCCGAGCGGCGAGGGTAGGGGCGGTGAAGCTGGGCCGATGGGCGATCAGCAGGCCCAAGTGCCTGGTAACCGATGCGGCGTGCCCCGCCACCAGAATGCTCTCCGGCGACGTCGAGTGAAACGCCACCAGCGCGCGATCGAACCCGCCTTCCTCGTGGATGCGCGCAGCCTTTTCGACATGCGCGGGATCGAGTGCCGGCCCCTGGGGCGCGATGATTTCCGACTGCAGCCGGGTACCGATATAGCCGATGAATTCCACGCTCATGGTCCAGGTTCCCGAAAGATTTGGATCAACGGTGGTGGGCGCCAGCAAAACAGTCAACAGAAAAGTAGGTCATAGGAAGCACGTCACATACACGTGGAACATGATTGACGTTGCCGCAGTCGGCGTGGAATACATGCTGGGACCATGAACCACGTTGCGCTCAGGCCGTCGGCGATCGACGACGCAAACTTGCAAGCCCTCAGCCGGGCATTCGCGGCCGATGCCGCTCGGGTGGACCGGGATGGCAGTTTCCCGGCCGTCAACATCGGCCGTTTGCGTGATGCCGGGTTGCTGGCGCTGACAGTGCCGCGGCGATACGGCGGGCTGGGGGCAGGCTTGCGCGAGACCACCCGCGTTCTCGGCGCCATCGCCGAGGGATGCGCTTCGACCAGCCTGATCCTCGCCATGCAGGTGTTCAAGATCGCCGCGCTGAACCGGGGCGACCTGTGGCCGGAAGCCGTGCGTGCCCGGATATCCGCCGAGGCGGTGGAAGACGGCGCGCTGATCAACGCCTTGCGGGTGGAACCGGAACTGGGTTCCCCGACGCGCGGCGGCATGCCGGCGACGGTGCTGCGGCGAACAGGCGATCGCTGGACCCTGTCGGGGCACAAGATCTTCTGCACCGGCGCGCCGGGCTTGCGCTGGATGGATGTCTGGGCTGCGCATGACGACACGGTGGGCCACGTCCTCGTGCGCGGCGATGCGCCCGGCATTCGCATTGTGGAAACGTGGGACCATATCGGCATGCGGGGCACGTGCAGCCACGATGTGGTGTTTACCGACGTTCCTGTGGATCCGGATCATATCGCGTTGAAGACTCCGGCCGCGTGGTTGAACGCCGATCCCGCGCAAATGGCGTGGAATGCCGCCGGCATCGGCTCTGTCTATACAGGTGTCGCTCGGGCGGCGCGCGACTGGGTGGTGGATTTCCTGCGCCATCGCGTGCCCACCGGCCTGGGGGCGCCGCTGTCGACGCTGCCTCGCGCACAGGAGAAAGTTGGCGAAATCGAGATGCTGTTGTCCGCCAACGCCAGGCTGATCGCCTCGATCGCCACCGAGACAGATTACGGGACACCGACCGGCCCGAATGAGAGTGCCTTGATCAAGGCGATGGTGATCGAGAACGCCATCAGAGCAGTGGAATTGGCGGCCTCGCTGGCGGGCAATCATGCGCATGCCAAGGCAAACGCGATCGAACGACACATCCGCGACGTGCGGTCGGGCCGGGTGCAGGCGCCGCAGGCTGACGCTTCTTTCGTCACCGCTGGCCGCGGGGTGCTGCTGTGAGCGACCTTGCGATCGCCGCGCCGGTTCGGGCCAAGCGGCTGCCGCGGCAACCTCGGTTCGCAGTGAGGCGGTTGCTGCCTTGGCTGGTGCCGGTTCTTTTGCTGTTGGCGTGGGAGGCGCTTGCACGGTTCGGTAAGATACCGCCGTATATCCTGCCGGCGCCGACGAAGGTGATGTTGACCGGGGTTGCGCTGGTCCAGGACGGGACGCTGATCCCCGATATCGGCATCAGCCTGCTGCGCGCCGCTTCGGGCTTCGCCATCGGCGGGGCCATCGGGTTTGGCCTCGGCGTTGCCGTGGGATTTTCCCGCACCGCCGGCTTGCTGCTGGACCGCACCGTGCTGATGCTGCGCGCAATTCCGTTCCTGGCGGTGCTGCCGCTGGTCATCGTCTGGCTAGGCATCGGGGAGGGCGCGAAGATCTTCCTCGTCGCGTTCGGCGTCACGTTCCCGATCTACATGAACACAGTCCTGGGTATCCGTCAGGTCGACCCGAAACTGGTCGAGCTTGGCAAGGTCACCGGCCTGTCCACATGGATGCTGATCCGCCGCATCATCCTGCCTGGCGCGCTGCCGTCGATCCTGAACGGCGTCCGTTACGCGCTCGCGACGGCCTGGCTGGCGCTGGTGGTTGCGGAAACCATCGCCGCCAGTTCCGGCATTGGATTCCTGGCGATGGATGCTCGTGAATTTCTCCGCACTGACGTTATCGTGCTGGTGATCGTCATCTACGCTGCGATCGGCGTGGCCGCGGATTCGGTGGCCCGGCTGCTGGAGCGTCGGTTGCTGGCCTGGCATCCGAATTATGCCGGGGAGACTCGGCGATGACCGAAGCCGTCACGGTACGCGGATTGCGACGGGCGTACGGGGACCGGGTGGTGATCCGTTCGCTCGATCTGCACATCGAACGTGGTGAATTCGTTGTCCTGCTGGGCGAAAGTGGCTGTGGCAAGACGACGCTGCTGCGGGCGCTGGCGGGTCTGGATCCGATCGACGGTGGGCGCATCGACGGTCCCCCGCGTCCTGCCGTGGTGTTCCAGGAACACCGCCTGCTCCCGTGGGATCCGCTGTGGCGCAACGTCTCCCTGGGATTGTCGGAAAAGGATAGCCGCCAACTGGCGGGCGCGGCCTTGGCCGAGGTCGGTCTGGGCGACCGCCTGGACGACTGGCCTCGCAACCTGTCGGGCGGCCAGGCGCAGCGTGTGGCCTTGGCTCGGGCGTTGGTGCAGCAGCCGCAGTTGCTGTTGCTGGACGAACCGTTTGCCGCGTTGGACGCGCTGACGCGCATCAAGATGCAAAGCCTGGTCAAGGCGCTGGTGCGCAAGCATCAGCCTGGCGTGTTGCTGGTGACCCACGACGTCGATGAAGCCATTACGCTCGGAGACCGAGCGTTGGTGATGCGAGAGGGGGCGATCGCACGGACTTATGCCATTTCTGCTGCGGCGAACGGCCATCGATCGCATCCCGAAGCGATCGAGCTGCGGGACCGCCTGCTGGCCGACCTTGGTGTCGGCGCGGACGCCTGAGTTTTTCGGAAGGAATCCATCATGTATCGCCGTTCCCTGCTCGCAACAGGTGCTGCTGCTGTTCTGGCCCCGGGAGCGAAGGCGGCAAGCCGGGAGACTGATACGGTGCGCCTGACCTGGGGGTTTGGTGGGTTGCCGCTGATCGCCAAGGAACGTGGTGAGTTTGCCAAGGCGCTAGCCAAGGACAATATCCGCGTGCAATGGATCGGTCCGTTTCCGAACCATGCGCCCACGATCCAGGCTGTCGTCGGTGGCAGTGCGGATTTCAGTTTTGGCGGCAGCACGACGCCGGCGCTGGCGGCAATCCTGGCCGGGTCGCCCTTAGTGTTCACGCTGTTCGCGGTCGTCGAGCCTCGCACCACGGCAATCATCGCCAGGGACGGGTCTGGGATCAACAGCGTATCGGACCTGGCGGGCAAGACTGTCGCGGTTAATCGTTCCGGGCTGGGCGAGTTCATCCTGGTCGCGGCGCTGGAAAAATACCATGTCGACCGCAGCAAGGTTAAGGTCGTCTATCTGAACCCGCCGGAGGCGGCGCCGGCATTCGGGTCGGGACAGGTCGATGCGTGGGCGATGTGGAGTCCGGGGGTGGACCTCGCGCGTACCCAATACAAAGGTCACGACATCTTTCTGGAGGGCCGGGACCTGGAATTCCAGATCGATTTCAATTCATGGCTGACCCGCAAGGATTTCGCGGATCGGAACCGCGATCTTGTGGCCGCTGTGAACGCTGCGTTCACCACCGAGGCGGAATGGGCGTCGACGCATCCGAAGGAGGCTGAGACCATCGCGCAGGTGCAGGGTCATTACGACGACGCGATCCGCGACATGTTCATCTCATGGAAGCGCCAGTATCACATCCATCGCGCCGATGATCAGGCCTTTCTGTCGGAGCTGCAACGCGCCGCGGATTGGTTGTCCGCTCGCAAGGTGTTGCCGGACAAGGTGCATGTGGCTGATCACCTGGTGTCGGTTTGACGCAGATGATCCTCACACGCCGCAGGCTGGCCAGCCTGCTCATCGTTGCGCCACGGCTTGGTATGGCCTCACCCACCTTGCGCGTGGGCGATCAGAAGGGCGGTGCCAAGTCGCTGATGACCGCGTCCGGTGTGCTGGCCGGTATCGAGCACCTGATCGAGTGGAACATATTCGCCGCCGCCGCGCCGTTGCTTGAGGCGCTGAATGCGGGCGCCATCGATTGTGGTGGCGTGGGTGATGCGCCGTTCGCCTTCGCCCGAGCGGCGGGGATCAAAGCGAAGGTCATTACGGCGACGCGATCGGCGGGTGCGTCAACTGCTCTGCTGGTGCCGGCGACGTCCACCGCCCGCACATTCGCCGACCTGAAAGGTCGCACGATCGGAACCGGCAAAGGATCCGTCGGGCATTTTCTGGTCCTCGCGGCCAGGGAGAAGGCGGGTCTGTCCGCCGGCGACATCAAACTGGCCTTCTTGTCGCCGGCAGACTCCAAGGCTGCTTTCGTGTCCGGCGCCATCGATGCGTGGTCCACCTGGGGCCCCTACGTCTATCTGGCTGTGGCGCAGAACAAGGCGCGTATCCTGTTGGATGGGCAGGGACTGATGAGCGGCTTAAGTTACGAGGTCGCCACCGAACAGGCGATCGCCGAGAAGCACGATCTGCTGCGCACTTTCTCTGACCGTCTGCAAAAAGCGTTGCGCTGGGGCCTGGAAAATGTCGATGCCTACGCGGCTGCGTGGGCGAACGAAACCGGTGTCCCCTACGATGTTTCCCGTCAGACTCTACTTGCTCGGGGTTTCGCACCCGCACCGATCGATGCGCGCATGATTGCCGATCAGCAACGCACCGTGGATGTCTATGCGCATGAGGGCGTTCTGCCCGTCCGCTATGACGCGGCCAGCGGGTTCGATACGTCGTTCAACGTGTAGATGCGAGCGCGTGATAGATCGATACCGTAACCCTGTCCGATCGTGGGTAACGGGGCGGCTTCGGGCAACAGGACCTCTGTGGTGCGGCCGGCGAACGTTACGCGGACGCGTGGCATCGGACCCGTTGCGTGGACGCTTTCGACGCGAACCGGTCCGGGACCAGGCAGCAGGCCGATCTCATGCGGGCGCACCAACGCGATAGCTGGGCCGGGTGGGCAATTTGTTGCCAGGTTGGTGCCGCATAGTCCTTGAAACCGAGCGGTGCCGGCTGTGACGATGCAGTCCAGGCGGACGGATTCGCCGAGAAATTCGTGCACGAACGCATTGACCGGTTCGGCGTACAGGCGATCAGGCGTGTCCACCTGCTCGATCCGCCCGGCCCGCAGGACCGCGACGCGATCGGCCATTTCCAGCGCTTCGTTCTGGTCGTGGGTTACGAAGACGCTCGTCAGGCCCATGCGGTTGTGCAGGTCGCGCAGCCAGATGCGCAGGTTCTTCCGCACCTTGGCATCCAACGCGCCGAACGGTTCGTCCAGCAGCAGCAGCGACGGTTCGATCGCCAGCGCCCTCGCCAGGGCGACGCGCTGCCGCTGCCCGCCGGAGATTTGTTCCGGATAGCGTTCCGCCAGTTCGCCGATTCCCATCAGGTCCAGCAGTTCGGCCACTTTGGTGCGGATGGCTGTGCTGGCTGGGCGTTCGCTGCGCCGCCGTACCTCCAAGCCAAATGCGACGTTGCGGGCGACGCTCATGTGGCGGAACAGGGCGTAGTGCTGGAAGACCAGACCGATGCCGCGCTTGCGGGCGGGGACGTCGTGCATCGAGCGGCCATTGATTTCGATCGCGCCGGATTCGGCGAACTCCAGCCCTGCGACGACGCGCAACAGCGTGGTCTTGCCGGAACCGGACGGGCCGAGCAGCGCCAGGAATTCGCCTTGCGGTACGGACAGACTCAGTCCGTCCAGCGCTGCCGTGCGGCCGAAGTGCTTGCGCAGATCGCGCAGTTCCAGGCTCAAAAAATATCCCTCCGGCTTCCGCCCATTTGCCGTTCCAACAGGACGCGAAGACCCAGCGTGACCAGTGCGAGCAATGACAGCAGGGCGGCGACCGAGAACGCACCGACCCAGTCATAGTCGTTGAACAATGCTTCGACAAAAAGCGGCATGGTCAATGTCTGGCCACGGATATGGCCGGATACGACGGCGACGGCGCCGAATTCCCCCATCGCTCGGGCGTTGCACAGCAGGACGCCATACAGCAGTGCCCAGCGGATGTTGGGCAGTGTGACCCGGAAGAATGTCTGCCAGCCGGTGGCGCCCAGGGTCAGTGCGGCTTCTTCCTCGGCGGCGCCTTGTTCCCGCATCAGGGGAAGCAACGATCGCGCGACGAAGGGGAATGTGACGAAGACGGTGGCCAGGATCAGGCCGGGCAGGGCGAAGATGATCCGCACTTCGTGCTGGTCCAGCCAGGAACCGAACCAGCCGTTGGCGCCGAACAGCAGCACCCAGACCAGGCCGGAGATGACCGGTGAGACGGAGAATGGCAGCTCGATCAGGGTGGTCAGCAAGGTGCGTCCGGGGAAGTCGAAGCGGCCGATGCACCATGCCGCGGCGGTGCCGCAGATGGCGTTCAACGGCACGCTGACGGCGGCGACGGTCAGGGTCAGGCGGATGGCGTCGATGGCGTCCGGATCGGTCAGTGCGCCCAAGACCGCACCCAATCCGCGGGAGAATGTCTCGGTGAAGATGACGCCCAGCGGCAGCAGCAGGAGCAGCGTCATCAGGACCAGGGTCAGCGTGATCAGCGCGCCGTGACGCAGCCGGGTCACGTGCGGATCAGCCATCGCTGTAGCCGGTTGATCACCAGCAGGATGGCGAACGACAGCAGCAGCATCGCGACGCCGAGGGCCGCGGCGCCGGCGTAATCAAGCTGTTCCAGGCGGATCACGATCAGCAGCGGTGCGATTTCGCTGACCATGGGCATGTTGCCGGCGATGAAGATGACGGAGCCGTACTCGCCCACGCCTCGGGCGAGTGCCGCGCCGAAGCCGGCCAGCAGGGTCGGCGCGAGCGCGGGCAGGGTGACTCGCCACAGGGTCTGCAAGCGGGTGGCACCGAGGGTTGCGGCGGCTTCCTCGGCGTCGGCGGGCAGGTCGAGGATGATGGGTTCCAGCATGCGGACGACGAAGGGCAGGCCGACGAAGATCAGCGCGACGAGGACGCCCAACGGCGTGTAGGCCACTTTGATTCCCAAGGGGGTCAGCAGTGCGCCGATCCAGCCTTTGGGGGCGAACAGCGCGGTCAGGGAGATGCCGGCGACGGCGGTGGGCAGGGCGAGCGGCATGTCGATGATCGAGTCGGCCAGGCCTCGGCCGGGGAAGCGGTAGCGGACCATGACCCAGGCGATCAGCAGTCCCAGCGGCACGTTGATCGCGGCGGCCAGGGTGGCGGCGCCGAAGCTGAGGCGCAATGCCGCCAGCACCCTGGGTTCGGTCAGGGAGTGCCACAAGCCGGCGATCCCAAGCTCCCACGGGCGCAGCGTGAGCGCGGCCAGCGGCAGCAGCACGATCAGCGAGAGCCAGGTCAGCGTGATGCCGAGTGTCAGGCTGAAGCCGGGCAGGGACGAACGCCGAGCCAGACGCATTATTTGCCGGGTACGTAGATACGATCGAACATGCCGCCATCGGCGAAATAGGTCGCCTGCGCTTTGTCCCAGCCGCCGAAATCCTGGATCGTCACCAGCTTGAGGGGCGGGAAGACCTTGGCGTATTTGGCGGCGGTGGCCGTATCCCGGGGGCGGTAGAAATTGCGGGCGGCGATTTCCTGGCCTTCCGGCGTGTAGAGATATTGCAGGTAGGCTTCGGCGACTTTTCGTGTGCCGCGCTTATCGACGATGCTATCCACGACGGCGACCGGTGGTTCCGCCAGGACGGAGATGCTGGGCAGCACGGTTTCATAGTCAGTGTCGCCAAATTCCTTGCGGACCAGGAAAGCCTCATTTTCCCAGGCGATCAGCACGTCGCCCAGGCCGCGTTGGGCGAAGCTGGTGGTGGCGCCGCGTGCCCCAGTGTCCAGCACGGGTACCTGGTGGAACAGCGCTTTGATATAGGCCTCCGCCGAGGCGTCGGTGGCGCCGGGCTGACGTTGCGCCCAGGCCAGGGCCGCGAGGAAGTTCCAGCGAGCGCCGCCGGAGGTCTTCGGGTTGGGGGTGATGACCTGCACGCCGGGTTTCAGCAGGTCGGGCCAGTCGTGGATCTGCTTCGGGTTGCCCTTCCGCACCAGCAGGACGATCGTGCTGGTGTACGGTGAGGCGTTGTCGGGCAACCTTGTCTGCCAGTTGGTGGCAAGCAAACCGTGTTTTGCCAGCGCATCGATATCGGCCGCGAGGGCCAGCGTCACGACATCCGCTTGCAGTCCGTCCAGGACAGCCCGAGCGGATGCCCCGGAACCATTGTGGGACTGGTTGACGACGAGCGTTTCGCCAGTCTTCGTTTTCCAAGCCTTGATGAAGGCTCGATTGAAGTCGCGATAGAGCTCGCGCGTCGGATCGTAGGATACGTTCAGCAGGGACGTTGGCTGGGCCGCGTGCGCGGTCGTTGCCAGCAGTGCGCCTGCCGCGGTGGTGATGGCGTCACGGCGGGTCAGGAGGGGGCGCGGCATAATCTGGTCTTCTCCTTGCCTGGCCGGGACGTGGGGAAACGGCTGCGGGCACATTTGATCCGTTATCGTGCCGAGTCAAGTGTAAAAATTTATATCACTATAATTTATCGTATGTTACTTTTGTCGGATTTTACCGGACCGGTGTGAGATATTTGCCGTAATGAGCCAGGATGAACGCCTTGACCTCGGGCGAACGGTAGATATCGACGAAGTGGAGGATACGCAGATCGTTCCTGCGGTCCGCCCGCACCACGAAGTTCAGTGCGTAGTGCGGGTTACCGGTGCCGTCGGTCAGGGATCGGGGCGACCAGAAGGACGATTAGGTGGATTTTCCGGCCCCGCTGCGGCCGATGACGCCGAGTATTTCACCTGATTGAACCTCGAACGTGACGTCGTCGAGCGCGGTGACGGGGCCGAATTTCTTGCTGATGTTGCCAGGCCGCACGACGGGCCCGTCGGGTAACGGGACGTGGAGGTCGGGTGCGTCCTCTCGGGTGCAAGCGCGGGATGGGAGTGTATCGAACAGCGCCATCGCCTCCGGATGCCACCAGCCTATGCAGCAACTCATGGGATATTCCTATTCCGCTTCCGGTTGAAGGGCAGGGTGCCTGTACGTCGCGCTGGAGATATGCGATTATTGCCGGGCTGATCGGGAATCAGAACGACGTAGCGGCACGGCTGGACTTGAATAACTGACGCGCCGATCTGTATGCGTAATCGACACTGGGCCAGATGCTCTGGTCCATCTCGGTCACCCGGACATCTACGGCGACAAATTGGACGCCGAGTTCATGTTCGATCGCGGCACCTAGAAAAACACCGTCGACCTCGATCGGGCGGGACTGGCGCATGGGTACTAGGTGGACGCCATCGACCTCGACGGGTCGGGATTGGCGCGTAGGCACGGGTCGGCCGGCAGGCTGTGACTGCCTGGCGGGGAACGTGAATCTGTGCAGGTTACGTGATTCGTTCATGACGAATTGCCCAAATGTATCGGTTTCTCTGCTGAAGATCCCATCAAGGGGATACGATTGAGTGAGATCAGCGACAACATCCGGCCTGCTTGAGAAGACCCGGGAACGCAAAGCAATAGATCATGCTGGCCTCCGTTCGTGTTGGCTGGCGTATCATGGCCGCGATCACACATATTATACGTCACAAAAACATCTGTCAACACATAACACTCTCACAAAACGCATATAAGGAGTTTCACAAAAGTGGTTTGCAGACCCGCCGGCGCAACGGCATTGGCGACGATCTCACCGAACGGTCCGGCGTTCCGGGCCGGTCCGCAATGACACCCGGTCGTTGGCTTCAACAGCAGCAGCAGAAAGACGAGCTCCGCGAAACGATAGCATTCCTCCAGATGCGAATAGCCGGATAGGATGAACCGATCGATCCCGATCGCCATATACTCCCGCATCCGCGCAGCCACCTGCTTGGGATTTTCGACAGGCGCGGTGCCAGCATCTCCGCGCACGAGGCCAACGCCCGCCCAAAGATTTGGGTTGATCTCTAGCTTGTCACGCCGCCCATTGTGCAAACGCGCCATGCGCTGTTGCCCACTGAGTCAAAACGAACGTGCGTTAGATATCGAAATGCCCTCATCATCGACGTGCTGGATCAGCCTCAAAACCGGCACAAAAGGCCGGATGGAACACCCCGCCGCACACCTTGAGACATTCAAGCGATTCCTCTGATTCAGAGGTTTTTCAGGAAGAATTTTCTTCCCCCCGGCAAGATCCGCCTCTCGAGGCGGAACGCCAACCGTCCCGTGGACTCACCGCAGGTCTCGGCGCAATCTCGGTGTCAAAGAAACTGGGAGACGTCCAAAATGATCCGCCGCCGCGTGTTGCTTTCCGCCGCCGCCGTGTTGCCGCTCCGCGTCGCCCGTGCCGAGGCCAGCTCTACCATCCGCATCGGTGTCCTCACCGACCTCAACGGTCCAAACTCCGCGTCCTCTGGCCCCGGGTCGGTGGTTGCCACGCAACTCGCGGCTGAAGACTTCATGGCGACCCATCCTGGCACCAAAATCGAGGTGCTGTCCGCCGACTACCAGTCGAAGCCCGACATTGCCGTGTCCGTTGCGCGCGATTGGTTCGACCGGCAGGGCGTCGACATTGTCTCCAATATCAACAACTCCGCCGCCGCGCTTGCGATCGCCAACCTGGTGAAGGAGAAGGATAAGGTCGCACTGTTCACCAGCCCTGCCAGCTCGGCGCTGACCGGTACCGCCTGCGGCCCCAACCACGTCCATTGGACACATGACACCTGGGCGGTCGGCAAAAGCACCGGCGGCGCGCTGGTCCAGCAGGGAGGCGATAGTTGGTACTTTGTCGCTGCTGATTATGCGTTCGGCCACCAGCTCGCTGCCGACACCGCCGGATTCGTCACCGGCGCGGGCGGCAAGGTGCTGGGAACCGCGTTCACGCCGTTCCCGGAGACCACCGACTTCTCGTCCTTCCTGGTGCAGGCCTCTTCCTCCGGCGCCAAGGTTATCGGGCTGGCAAACAGTGGCATCGACACCGCGAACTGCGTGAAGCAGGCGCACGAGTTCGGGCTGACCGCGAAAGGCACCAAATTGGCGGCGCTGTTGATGATGCTGCCGGACCTGCACGGGGTGGGGCTGGAAACCGCGCAGGGACTGGTGCTGTCCGAAGCGTTCTACTGGGACCTGAACGACGGCACACGCGCCTATGGAAAGCGCTATGGCGCGCGGATGAACGGCTGGATGCCGTCAATGGTCCAGGCGGGTGATTACGCCGCTAACGCGCACTGTTTGAAGGCGATGGCGGCGCTGGGGATAGGCAAAACGCGCAGCGGCCGTGCCATCGTGGAGCAGATGAAGGCGATGCCGACCGATGATCCGCTGTTCGGCAAAGGCATCGTCCGTGCCGACGGCCGCGTGCTGCATCCGATGTATTTGTTCGAAGTGAAGTCGCCTTCCGAGAGTCACTACGCCTGGGACTACTACAAGCTGCTGCGCACGACCGACGGGGCCGATGCCTTCCGGCCGCTTGTTGATGGGCACTGTCCGATGGTGCACGCCTGACCGGTTCTGGCGCGATCTGGGTGTTAGCCCGGCTCATGAAGCGGCATTATCCGACCACGAAGCAAATCGATGCCGGCTCGGCCGTACATTGAGCGTTTGAGGGTTTCAATCGATTGATCTGCCCTTCTGCTTGCCCATTGCTCCATGGTTCCAGCATAGCATTGCGAACCGCGTCGAAATCCTGCCGCAACATCTGTGCAAAGCCATGCCAACACCGGTTAAGTTGACAATGTCGCCAGCAAGTGAGCCGATCGGACACGGAGGAAGCATGCGAATAACAGACGCCCAAGTTCATATCTGGGCCGCGGACAGCCCTGAGCGGCCCTGGCCGAAGCATGGGCGCGCCCACCCGCACCGGGATACGCCGTTCTCACATGCCGATCTTCTCGGGGAGATGGACGCGGCCGGTGTGTCCCGGGCGATCATCGTCCCGCCGTCGTGGGAAGGTGAGCGTAACGACCTGGCGTTCGAAGCCTGCCGGCTGCATCCCGATCGGTTCGCGACCATGGGCCGCATCGACCTGAATCCAGCCAATCAGCCGGTCCTGGACACATGGCGCGCCCAGCCAGGCATGTTGGGCCTTCGCTTCACCTACCGTGACGGACAGAGTTGGATGGAAGATGGGTCCGCTGACTGGATGTGGCGCGCGGCGGAGCGGATCGGTTTGCCGGTTATGGTTTCCTGCCCGGGACAGTTGCGGATTTTGGCGCGCGTGGCGGCCCGGTATCCCGGTCTGAAACTGATTGTGGACCACCTGGCGCTGATACGTGGGAAAAAGGGCGCGGCCGCTTTCGTCGATCTTCCCGACCTGCTGGCCATGGCGCGTTATCCGAACGTCGCCGCCAAAGCCTCGGCGCTGCCGCGGTTTTCATCGCAGCCGTATCCTTACCGTAACGTGCACGGCTATCTGCGCGAGGTCTTCGATGCATTCGGCCCGAACCGGACGTTTTGGGGCACGGATCTGACCGGCCTTCCCTGCACCTATCGGCAGGCGGTCACCATGTTCACCGAGGAACTGCCCTGGCTTTCGGACGCCGACAAGGAATGGGTCATGGGACGAGGCATATCCGAATTCGTCGGATGGGCCTGACTTTGACATACCGCAATATGATGAAACCACGGGGAATTGCGGCCACGATATGGCTTCGATCCATGGACGGGACAGCATCCGCACCGTATGGATAGCGGAACGTCCACCCGACCCGGCACACCAAGACCGGGGTTAGGGTCCAAGGAGAGGAGGTCTGGAAGTGATCACCCGCCGTGCGTTCGCCGGCTTAGCCGCCGCATCTCTGCCGCTCCTGCGAAACCGCCGCGCCAGGGCGGCGGCGCTGACGCCCGTGACGATCGTCCAAAGCTCCATCAGCTTCAACTTCGTGCCGATCTACATCGCGCAGACCGCCGGCTACTTTAAGCAAGAGGGCATCGACCTGAGCGTCGTGCTCGCCGGCGGCGGCCCGAAGGCGATGACCGGCCTGATCGGCGGTGGCGGGCAGTTTTCCGCCTCGGTCCTGTTCGACGGCATGATGGCGCATCGGCGCGGGCTGACAGACGTACGCGCCCTTGCCACGCTGTCGTTGTTCCAAAATCCCATGGCCATTCTGACCACGGTCGCGAAGCAGCGCGGCATAACGCTCGATATGCCGCTGAAACAGCGGCTGGAGGCGATGAAGGGTCTGCGCATCGGCATGACGACTCCTGGTGCCACGTCGGACATGTTCATGCGCTATCTGTTCCGCGCCAATGGCATGAACCCGGATCGCGATCTGCAGATCATTCCCCTTGGCGGGGTCAGCGCGCAGATTGCGGCTTTGCAGGCCGGTCGTGTTGATGGCTGTTCCTGTCTGCCGCCGGTGGACGTGATCGCGAATACACAAGGGCTGACGACGGAGGTTCTCGATCGGCTCAAGGATATTCCGCTGCTGTCCGGCGTTACCTACGGCACGCTGTATGGGCTGGATTCCTACAACAAGGCGCATCCGGAGGTTACGAACGCGATGGCGAGAGCATTGGCTCGGGCCACGCTGCTGTTGACGCATGATCCCGACGCAGCGAAGCAGGCCACGCGGCCGTTCCTCAAGGAACTCGACCAGGCAACCTACGACGCCGCCTGGAACACGTATTTCCCGGAGATGCCCAGGACGCTCGACATCACCAGCGACAGCTTCGACAAAGAACTGGCGTTCGAGAAAGCGGTGCTGCCGGCTCGCGATGACGCGCCGCTGAAGTATGACGACGTCGTCGATGCATCCTTCGTGCGCCGCGCCATGCAGCAGGTGTCGCGGTGACCGATGACGCCCTGATCGAATACCGCAACGTCGCCCGGCGGTTTCACAGCCGTTCGGGAACCGTGGTGGCGTGCGAGGATGTCAATCTGTCCGTGCGGCGGGGTGAATTCATGGCCGTCGTGGGACCGAGCGGCTGCGGGAAGTCGACGCTGTTGAACATGGCGGCCGGGTTGATGGCACCCAGCGCGGGACAGGTGTTTTATGGCGGCAGGCAGGTGCCTGCGCCGAACACCGATGTCGGCTACCTGACGCAACGCGACACGCTGCTGCCGTGGCGCACCGTGGAGGACAATGTCGCCATCGCGCTTGAATTACGTGGCCAGTCCCGCGCTGACCGGCTGCGGGTTGCGCACGAATGGCTTGACCGCATGGGCCTGATCGGTTTTGAAAAATCTTATCCGGCGCAACTATCAGGCGGCATGCGCCGGCGCGTCGCCCTGGCACGCACCCTCGCCTATGAGCCTGAGACGATCCTGATGGATGAGCCGTTCGGCGCCTTGGATGCACAGTTGCGGATGGTCATGCATGAGGAACTTCTGAAACTATGGACGGGTATGCAGAAGACGGTCATTTTCGTGACGCATGATCTGGCGGAGGCTCTGACCCTGGCTGACAGGATCGCTGTTTTTTCGGCACGCCCCGGCCGCATCCGCTCGGTCGAGACAGTCGATCTGCCGCGCCCCCGCGATGTGTTCCGTATCCGTTTCGACCCGCATTTCGGTAAATTGCACGATCGGCTTTGGTCATACCTGGAAGCGAGCGTCCGCAGCGATGTCATGGTGAATTAGATGTCTGAAGCCTTCGTCGCCCTGCCGGCCACGAATGATGAGGCACCGCCCAGCCCGTCGTTCTTCCGCGGCGGGTGGGTGTCCATATTGGCGTGGCGCGTTGCCATCATCGTCGTTGGGCTGTCGTTGTGGCAATACGCCAGCGGCCGGTTGATCAAGACGTTCTGGATCTCCAGGCCATCCGATATCTGGCAGCAGCTTGTCGAATGGGTCGTCACCGGCGATCTCTGGATCCATCTGCAGGTCACGCTTATCGAGACGGTCATGGGCTTTGTGTTCGGTGCCGTCGCGGGCATTCTGTTCGGGCTGGCGCTTGGGCTGAACCGCCGTCTCGCCGCGGTGCTCGACCCCTTCATCGTGGCGTTTTACAGTCTGCCGAAAATCGCCCTCGCGCCGCTGTTCATCCTGTGGTTCGGCGTTGGCCTGGCGTCCAAGGTCGTTTTGGCGACGTTCGTCGTGTTCTTCCTGGTATTCTACAACACCTATGCCGGCACACTGGCGGTGGAGGCAGAACTGGTTGACGTGCTGCGACTGATGGGCGCCAGCCGGGGCCAGATAGTGCGCAAGGTCATTCTGCCGTCCGCGCTGATCTGGATTTTCACCGGCATGAAAAGCTCAGTCCCCTATGCGCTGATCGGCGCCGTGGTTGGGGAGATGATGGCGTCGAACAAAGGCCTCGGTTACCTGATCCAGGCGGCCGCCGGCCAATACGATACCGGCGGCGTGTTCGCGGCCCTTTTTGTGCTGATGATTATCGCAACTGGCCTGCACGAACTGCTGAAGCAAAGCGAACGCGTGATGCTGCGGTGGCGCGAAGAAGGCCACGGCCGGAACTAGAGGAACGCGAAGGCATGCCAAACTTCAATCCGACCCCCGACCTGACCATGCACTATGAGGTCGATGAGTTCTGCGACCCGTGGCGCACGCCCGAAACCATCCTGATGCTGCACGGCAACGCGGAGAGTGGTCTCGCCTGGTACGCCTGGGCACCCAAATTGGCGCGGCAATTTCGCGTGGTGCGTCCCGATATGCGTGGCTTCGGCCAATCCAGCCCAATGCCTCGCGACTTTCCCTGGAGCCTCGATCGTCTGATCGATGATTTCTGCGCCCTGATGGACCATCTGGACGTCGACCGATTCCACCTGGTTGGCGCGAAGCTGGGTGGGACGATCGCGCGGGCGTTCGCCGGTCGTCGACCGGGTCGCGTGCTGACTCTGACAGTGGTCGGCACACCGCCGCCTCTGCGCGAAGGCGCCTTGGAACGTGTGCCCGAATCGATCCGCACCTTCGAGACGTACGGCGTCGAGCACTGGGCTCGGCAAAATATGGCAAGCCGCCTGGGCGATTATTTTCCCCAAGATGGCGTGGAGTGGTGGGCCAAGTACATGGGGCGCACTGCCGTCTCGACCCAGGTTGGTTTCATGGGGCCCATCGGCGCCGCGGATATCCGCGCCGATCTGCCGAACATCCAATGTCCTACGCTGGTGATCACCACTGAGGGCAGCGCGCTGGGTTCCGTCGATGTGACACGAGGCTGGCAGCAGCAGATTCCGGACTCGGCGCTGCTGGTCCTGCCCGGCAATTCCTATCACGTCGCGGCCACGCATGCCGACCAGGCCGCTGCCGCAACGCTGGATTTCATTCGACGTCGCCATGGCTGAAGGCGGCGATTTGATGGGCTTGCTGCCGTCGCGATCTGTGATCGCGGGGATTATCGTCCCGGCGCGGAAGATGCCTCCACTGGCCTGATTAACTCAGGCGCGGCGTCCCGCTTTGGGGAATTACTCGGTCGCATTTGAACGAACAGGGCCAGCACTCCTGCCATGATATAGAGCCCGCCGCCGACCATCATCGACGTGTTGAAACCGCCGGATTCCCCGCGTAACAATCCAAACATCCAAGGACCGATAAAGCCGCCGAGGTTGCCGACGCCATTGGCAATCGCCATGGCAGGGCCGGCAGCCCCTTTCGGCACCGCATCGGCCACCATGATCCAGTAGACGGTGATGCGGCCAAACCAGAGGCCGAAGGACAGGCTGATGCAAATCAGCAGAAACATGATGTGGCTTTCGCCGAAGAACCCGGCCACCCCCATGCAGGCTCCGGCCAGGATCGTCGGGACGATCAAATGCCAGCGCCTCTCCTGCATGCGGTCGGAACTCGCGGAAATGATGCAGGTCATGACGATGCTGACCGCATAAGGGATCGCGGACAGAAAACCGGCCGTCCCGATCGCCCGTCCCTCTTCGACAATCAGCGATGGCAGCCAGAACGTTAGGCCCCACAGCGCGGTCAGGCCCAGCAGATTGTAAAGCGCCAGGATCAGCACGGTCGGATGCCAAATAGCCCCGAGCCAATGGCCTTGAGCAACAGGCGCGTGTTTCGCCTCCGCATCCAGCGCGGCCACCAGTTTTTGTTTTGTCGCGCCGTCAAGCCATGTCGCATCGCGCGGGTCGTCTTCGATCGCCCACCACCACACGAAGCACCACAGCAGCGAAGGTACCGCGGTAACGACAAACATCCAGCGCCAGCCAACGTAGCTCACCGCAAATCCACACAGCGCATTGCCGATCATCAGCGCGATAGGCGTCCCGAGCAGGGCAAGATTGGCGCGCGCCCGCTCCTGCTGCGTGAACCAGGCGCGCATTACCACGACGACCGCCGGCAGGATGCCACCCTCCGATATGCCCAGGACGAAGCGGTTGATGATGAACTGCGTTTCCGTCTGGACGAGTGCGGTACTGGCGGAGGTGATCGACCAGGCGGCGCACAGGACCAGGATCGTGCCTTTGGCACTCCAGGCGGACGTCAATCGGCCGACCGGTATCTGGAACACCAGATAACCCCAGGCAAACATACCGACCGCGAAACCGATCACACCGGATGTCAAACCCAGATCCGTGCGAATACCGGGAAACGCCACGGCGACATTCGCTTTGTCGATCTGCGCGAAGATATACAGGACCGTCGCCACACCTTGGATGCGAACCCAACGGTTATGTAAAATGCCTTTCATCGCGTTTCCTCATCTTTCGCCCCAGCCGTTGTGGCTTTGTTGGCGGCGTCGTGGTCCGACTTCTGTGAATCGGTCACGCCTGGCTGGTTACAGGAAGCCAGGGATACGAGCCGCGTCGCCGGCCTTCGACCATCGCGATCTCCCGAGCATACCCTTGTGTGACGTCGATATCGTCGAGCCCTTGCACCAGCCGATCCTTGCGGAGCGGATTGATCTCGAACGGATGCTTGTTGCCGTCGGAATCGACGACAATTTGCCTGGGCAGATCGATGGTTACCGTGATGCCGGGACTCTTCCGCACGTCGGCCCACAGCCGGTGGCAGATCGTTTCATCCAACACCACCGGCAGAACCCCGTTCTGCAAGCAATTGCCATAGAAAATCTCCGCGAAGCTCGGGCCGATCATGGCTCGGAATCCGTAATCCAACACCGCATAGGCCGCCCCCTCACGTGAGGAACCGCAACCGAAGTCGGCGTCCGTCAGAAGAATTTCCGGCTTGCCGTATGCTGGATCGTTCAACGCGCAATCCGGCCTCGGCTTTTCGTTCTCGTCGAAACGAATGTCGTGCAGGAAGGCCTCGCCATAGTCATGCCCCGGCCGGCGATGGCGGCGCATGTAACGCCCGGGGAGGATCATACCGGTGTCGATCTTGGCGATCGGCACCGGCACGGCCGCCGAGGTAAGGACAGTAAAGGCTTGCATGGCGACTCCCGTGTGCTCAGGCCAAAGCCATATGGCGCACATCCGTCAGCCGCCCGGTGACCGCGGCGGCGGCGACCATGGCCGGACTCATGATGTGGGTCATGGCGGCGCGTCCCTGGCGACCCTCGAAATTGCGGTTGGTTGTGGAAGCGCATCGCTGGCCGGGTCCGACAATCTCGCCATTGGACCCGTTGCAACTGGAGCAACCGGAATCCCGCCACTCCAGGCCGGCGTCGAGAAAGATGCGGTGCAACCCTTCTTGTTCCGCCTGCCGCTTGATCTCGCTCGAACCGGCGGAAACCATCCCGGGGACACTGGCCTTTTTGCCCTTCAGCACGCCAGCCGCGGCCCGAAGGTCTTCGATCCGGCTGTTGGTGCAGGACCCGACGAAAATTCGGTCAACCCGCACCTCGGACAGAGGCATCGCCGGCGTGATCTGCATGTATTCGAGTGCGCGCGCAACATGCCGCCGGCGTTCGGGATCGGAGAAACTGTCTGGATCCGGTACCTTGCCGTCGATCGGCGAGCAATCCTCCGGGCTCGTGCCCCAGGTGACCATCGGCGCAAGCGCGGCGGCGTCAAGCGTCAGTTCGCGATCGAATTGTGCGCTGTCGCCGGTCGGCAGCGTGCGCCAATAGCCAATCGCCCGATCCCAATACGCACCCTTCGGCGCCCGCTCGCAATTTGCCAGATGTTGGAAAGTCGTATCATCCGGCCCGATCATACCAATCCGGGCGCCACCCTCGATCGACATATTGCAGATTGTCATGCGGCTCGCCATCGCCATCGCGCGAATGGTCGAGCCGGCATATTCGACGGCGTAGCCTGTGCCCCCGCCGATCCCGATCTCTCGGATGATGGAGAGAATGACGTCCTTGGCCGTCACCATCCGCGCCAATGTACCGTCGATGCCGATACGCATCGTCTTGGGGCGCTTCATCCAGACCGTTTGCGTCGCGACGACGTGGCGAAGCTGATTGGATCCGCCGATCGGAATAGCGCAGGCGCCCATCGCGCCATGCGTCGCGGTGTGGGAATCGTTGCAGGTGATCAGCATGCCCGGTTGGGAAATGCCAAGCTCCGGCCCGATCACATGCGCGATGCCCTGTCGCCTATGATGCATATGAATATGCGGCAAGCCGAACTCGGCGGCGTTGTTGGCCATCATCGAGACGACCTTGCGGATCTCGGGATTGGCGATGCCCTCGATGCCGGCCTGGCGGTTGATGGTGGGCAGGTAGTGGTCGGTCACCGCAAGGTGCTGTTCCGGCCGAACGCTCTTGCGCCCTTCAAGCCGCAGTTGGTCGAATGCCAGGAACGACTGGCCCTCGTTGATGTAGTTGAAATCGACGTAAAGCAGGTCTTCGCCCTGGGAGGAGGCGATCACATGATCGTCCCAGACGTTTTCGAACAACGTGCGTGCGGCCGGCATCTCAGTGGCTCCCCTCGTTGCCCCGCGCCGAATCGTCCGGCTCGATTTGCCTCAGCGATGGCGCCTGTTTTGAGGCCATGCCAGTCTTCCTCCCGTGATGCCGATTGCGGCTCAATGTAACTTATACTAACTATAAGTTCAACTGGCGGCCGCGGCAAGCACTTCCGGGGAAACTTTTTTGGTCAAAGCGAATGAAGGCAAAAGACGAAGATATTCAAACCTTTGACAAGGTGGCCGTCGAACAGTTGACCCGCCTCTCGATCGGCACCGGGCTGACAACGCGTTCGCTTGAGGTGTTCGTGGCCGTAGCGCGAGCCGGCACGATGAGTGCCGCCGCGGAGCAGCTGGGAATGACGCAACCCGCTGTTTCGCAACTCATCAGCCAGATGGAGACCGCGCTCAATATACAACTCTTCGATCGCTCGAAGCGTC
Organism: Acidisphaera sp. S103; assembly: GCF_009765975.1. Classification (GTDB taxonomy): domain Bacteria; phylum Pseudomonadota; class Alphaproteobacteria; order Acetobacterales; family Acetobacteraceae; genus Rhodopila. The sequence continues at coordinate 39,980 of NZ_LMUJ01000085.1, forward strand.
CGTTGATCTTGACGCTGCACGGCGCGGCGCTTGTCCAGCCGGCACGGGCCATCGTCAGTGGCATCGAGCGCTTCGGCCAGGCACTTCAATCGGGCCTCGGTGGCCAGATGCCCTTGCTGCGGATCGGCATGCTCAACAGTTTTGCCGAAACCATCGGGCCAAGTGTTTTCGCCGAACTGCGGCGGAATGCCGCCCAGCTTACAATCGACTCCGGCTTCTCCGCCACGCGCATGCGGGCGGTCGCCGACCGGGAACTGGATTTCGTGATCACCACGGATGAATCGCCACTCGTTCCGGGGGTGATGATGGCGCCAATCCTGACCGAACCGTTTCTGATCGTCGCGCCAGGCAGCTACGCGGGCGATCCGCGGGCCATCAAGCCGCTCAGCGAAACGCTCGACCTGATCCGCTTCGGGCGGGACCCGTTCATGAATTCGCGGTTCGACCAGACGCTCAAGGCCTGGGGTATATCGCCGACACATCGTTACCATTTGGATACCCATGCCGCGGTGCTGGAGATGGTGGCGTCCGGCGTCGGCTGGACGATCCTGCCGCCACTCGCCGTCTATCGCGCCATCACCCGCGGTGACCGGATTCGTGTCGCGCCATACCCTGAGCAATCGATGAAGCGCGTCATGATGGTGATCGCGCGAGAGGGCGAGGGGACGCAAATCGTGCGCACCATTCACGCCGCCGCCACGCAGGCACTGAAGACCAAGGTCTTGCCCGTGCTTAAGCAGCATTTGCCGGAAATCGCGGAGATGATGACCCTACACGACTACGATCATCCGCCGTCTGATCGGTGAAACGACGGTTCACCCACCTGGTGCAGCGACTCGCAACGGGCGGCCAGGACAATGCTACTTGGTTTCGCGCACGGTTTCTGACGCGCGAGGACGGCTAGCGCATACGCTCACCACAACCGGCCTGACGGCAACACGTGCCCGTTGAAAACTTCCTTTTCGGTCGCGGAAAAGGGCGCCGACGATGTTCAACGGGTGGCCAGGTTGTGCAGCGCGCGTTCCGCGTCGGCGCGCAAGGCCGGATCGTGTGTCAGGTCGCGTGCTCGTTCGAGCCAGGTGCGTGCTTCCGCCGTATCGCCCTGGCCGGAAGCACTTTGCCCAGCCCGCAGATACAGATCCGCCGCCTGGGGTGCAGACGGCGTGAATTGCGCCGACAGCGCCAGCGCCCGAGCCATTCCGCGGTAATCCAATTGGTCTCGCCGCAGATCGGCGGCATGCAGCGCCAGGACTGGATCGTGCGACAGCCGCGCTTTCAGTTCCGCCGTATCCGCCGGGTCGGCGGCGGCGGTCATCGACGCCACGGCTTTTTCCAGGCCTGGCGTATCGCCGCGCTGGTCGGCGATAAGGCCGATCAGGAACCATGCGGCATTGACCAGCGCGGAATCCTTGTCACCGGTCAGGCCCGTGGCGATGCGATCCGCTTCCGCCAGGTTTCCCAGCCGGAACTGCGCCGTCGCCGAAATCAGGTCGAAGCCGGCATCGGCGATGCCGCGCCGGGCCAGTTCGGTGCGCAGTTCCGCCGCCGTCTGCAGGGCATCCGCCGGCTTGCCGGCCCGCAACTCGGCGGTGGCGAGGTTGAAGCCGGCATCCGCGATCGCCGCGGCATCGTCCCGCACGCGCGCCCGGACCAACGCGGCACGATATTGCTCAGCGGCCTGATCCGGCTGTTCCAACTGGATGGCAATGTCACCCGCATGCCTGAGGCGAGAGAGCGTCGGGTCGATGGGGACGCCAGACGGTGCCGTGGAACAGCCCGCCAGCAGCAATGCGATCAGAACGCGCCTCATGGTGTGACGTTGGCCGGCGACAGGCGGCTTGCCTCCGGCGCGGCAGAACCGGACAGCGGCCAAGTGTGACGCAACTGGTTCAGTGTCTTCTCCAGTTCCGCCATACTCTGTTGCGACTGGGTCAGCAGCGCGGGCAGGTTGGCCGTGCTGTCGGCGACGTTTCGGCTGATTGCCGGCAGCCGTGGGGTCGCGCTCGCCAGGTCGTGGGTCGCTTTCTGGACCGAGGCCAACGCGGCGTCCGCTTTGTGCAGCAAGGCCGGCACGCCATCGGGTGCCGCCGTCGATGCCACCAGCCCCCGAACATCGGCCAGCGTGGTGTTGAGCTGATCGGTGGCTGTTTTCAGATTGGTCAGCAACTGGGTCAATTGGTTGACCATCTCCTCGTTCTTCACCAGACGGCCGATATCGCCGTGGCCCTGGGAAATGCCCTCCACGGTGTCCGCCAGGGCATGCATGGCTCGGCCGGCGTCGTCGAGAACCGGAAAGATCTTCGCCTTCACCTGGTCCACCATAGCGCCAATATTTTCGGTGGCGTCGCGTTCGGTTACCGCGTCGATCACCGCGAAATGCCAATCGAGCGGCGCGCCGGTGCCGCGCGAGATGTCGAGATACGCCGCGCCGGCAACGCCGAACTGCTTCTTCACCACCGCCTTGCTGTCGCGCCGGATGAAAGCCTCCGCCTGCTCGTCCAGTTGCGCCTCGGCGTACATCCGGTTCGGGTCGACCACGACACGGCGCACCGTGCCGACGCGCGTGCCCAACAACTGGATGTCGGCACCGGCCGACAGGCCCTGACTGCCCGACTCCGGCAAGATCACGCGCAGGTCCACGGTGGGACGGAACCAGTCGCTCAGCAGCCCCGCATGCAGCGCGGCGGCGACGAACAGGACGATGCTCAGCACCACCAGCAGGCCGACCCATTCGTCCGTATTGCGCAGGATTTTCATGCCGGGCACCTCACGCGACACGCGCCGGCAGCCGGACCGGCATCAACGCGGCATCGGTCAGTCGCAATCGATGGGTCGGACGGACCGCTCGGTTGCGCAGCGCCGGCCCAGCATTGGCCAGCCATATCACGGCTGCGCCCTGGCCGCGTGCTTCGGTGCCGACATCCAGCAGGGCGGACAGCATGTCCTCATGCTGGGCGGCCAAAGGCAGTTCCAGGATCGCGAGGCGCGGCCGGCCGAGGAAGGCACGCACACAGGCGGCTCGGCGAAGGTCGGGCGGCGACAACAGCCTGGCGGGTCCCACCGGCAACCCGGGCAGGCCGAAACGCAGCGCGAGAACCGCCGCTTCCTCCCGCAACGCCGCCTCGGGAATGCGGGTGTGGTGCAGCCGCGCCAGCAGCACCCGCGATGCCACGTCACGGGTTTCCGGACGCAGCGGCTGGTGGAACAGCCGGCCGATATGACCGCGCAGCGCGTCGGCATGGGCGTCCGGCACGGTCTGCCAATCCCGACCCAGGAAGCGCACGCACCCGCTCGTCAGTGGGATGAGGCCGGTGCAAAGGTTGGCGAAACTGGCGCCTCGCCTTGGGCCGGGGACCTCGATCAGGGCGAAATCGCCCTCCGACAGGACCAGGTCGATCGGGGCATAGGGCAGGTACTCACCGACGCCGCAGGCGGCTTCGATCGCAAGGGTGGGTGGCGCGGTCATAGCAGCGCGCTCAGCAGCAGCGTGACCGTCAGGATGCCGGTGACGCCGCGGGTGAAGCCGCGGGGCAGCAGGCTGGCGGGCGTATCGGTCTCGCTGGCGGCGAGGCCGGTCACGCAGCAGGACAGGGCGACGATCAGGCCGATCAACAGCAGCTTGGCCGGAAAGACGGCGAAATCGCCGATGCTCATCGCGCGCAGCATCGTGTCGAGGAAGCCGAAGATCGACGTGTTCACCACGCCGGCAAAACTGCCGGTGACGAAGCCGCTGAGCAGGCTGATCAGAAGGAACACCACGCCGAGGGTGAAGCCGGCGACCGCGAAGGCCGCGGCGCGCGGCAGCAGTAGGTACTGGAAAATATCGATCCCTTCGGCGCGCAGAATTTCGACCTCGCCTTCCGCCTTCAGCGCGCCGAGTTCGGCCACTGTTGCCGTGCCACCGCGCCCGAGCAAGATGATGCCGACCAGCAGCGGGGTGATCTCGCGAACCAGCACGATGACCAGGATGCGGCCGATCTGTTCCTCCTGTCCGGCGGTGCGCAACCAGTAGATCGCCTCGAACACCAGGCCCAGGCCGACGATGATCGCGGTCACTGCAATGGTACCCAGGGAGCCGCCGATCACGCTGGTCAGCGTGGTTCGGAAGCTGGCGCGCACCGTGCGCCGCCAGGTGGACGGCCATGTCCCCTCCCGCACTACGCCCCACAGCAGGGCCATGAGTTGGAGTATGTAAGCGGATCGCGAGCGCGTCGCGGCGCCGACGGTGCCGAGCGCGCTCATGCCCGCCCCGCCAGCACGTAGCTGCGTGCCGCGCCGGTGTGCGGTCGATGGAAAAGCCCGCGCGGACGGAACAGGAAATTCTGCCGCAGCAGCAGATAGGCCTGTTCGCTGGTCTGGATGGCCTCGGTTGGGGCGGATGAGGCGAGGGCGCCGGCGCCTTGCATGACCTCGCCCCAGATGTTGAAGAGGCCGGGCGCCGACCCCAACCGGGCGCCGAAGATGATCCCGACGTCGAGGCCCATGCTGAAGGCGGCCAGGCCGTCGGTGCCCTCGAACAGCACGATGCAGCGCTCGCGGAGGGCGATGGCGACGTCGGCAAGCCGGGTGGCGGCTTCGGCCAGATCTGATCCTGTCCTGATTCCGTAGCCGGTGGCGGCAACGATCGTCGTGCCCATCATTTTGACATAGGGGATGCCGTGGGCGGCGGTGATCTCCTGCGCCGCGCAGGCAGCCTGGTGCGTCAGGGATTCCTCGGTGTCGGGCAGGCGCAGCACCAGGACCACTGCCCGCGTGTGGGTTTCATCGATGGTGCCGGAGGCTGCCAGGATTGGGTCGAATCCGTGCTCATCCAGCGATGGTTCGGTCTCGGACAACATGCCCGTCGGGATAAGGGGAGGCGCGTCGGTCTCTGCTCCGGACAGCGCGGCAGGTGTGCCGAGGCCGACCAAGGTGGCGCAGGCACGGGCGAAATCGATCCCGGCGAGATCCCGCCGCGGGTCCTCCAGCGTCACCATGCCGATCGGCTGTCCAGCCTTCGTCACCGGAACGGCGAACAGCGCGACACTGCCGATCTGGGTCATGATCGAGCCATGGAACGCGGCGGTACGGCGGTCCCGCCTTGCATCGGGCGTGTCGATCGTCTCGCCCGCGGCCAGCGCCTCGATCAGCGCCGGCAGTTCCTGCCGCGACAACTCCAACCCGGTGAGACGCGCGCCCGTCGCGGGCTCGAAGCTGTCGTCGCAATGCAACGCCTGGCGGCCCTCGGACAAGCGCCATATCCCAGCACGCCTGGCGCCGGTCGCCTCGGCCAGGGTTTCGGCCAATGCCGCGGGCGGACGGCCTTCGGCATCGAACATCCCTGCCTCCTCGGCCAGCCGCGCGAAGGCTGCGCTCTGTTGCCGTAGCACTGTCGAGCGTTCCGCCACCGTCCGCGCGGCTCGGTCTGCGCGCAGTCCCTGGCGCACCACCAGGGCCGCCAAACCGGCGGCCAAGGCGACCACGATCAGGGAGAGCAGCGCCGTCCGGCGCGAGTTGACGGCGACGAAGCCGCTGAATTCGGCTTCCGGCACGGTGATGAAAAGCAGCCAGCCCTGGGTGTTGTTCGCGAGCGGCGTGACGATCGAAATCATGCGCTCGCCGTTCACGCCGATGATGCGGTTGCCCGGCCCCTGCGTGCGGAAATGGTCCCAGCTCGCGGCGAGCCGGGGGTCGCCGACGGCATCGACCCGGGCTGGCATCAGCGTGCCGTCCTGCTTCGTCAGGATATGCGCGGGATCAGGGCCGGCGACCATCCGCCCGTCCCGTGTCGCGATATAGGCTCGGCCCGTGCGGCCAATGGAGAGGCCACCCAGAAAGCGGGAGATGGCGTCGAGCCTGATATCCACACCGACGACGTCGGGGTCTGGGTCGGGCCCATGCACCGCCGCGGTGATGCCCGGTGCCTGTTCGGAGAAGAAAACGTAGACGTCGCTCCAGAACACCTCGTTGATCGCTCGGGCGCCGATGAACCAGGAACGGGTACGGGCGTCGTAATTGTCCTTGGGGTCTGCGTGCTGCGAGATGATTTTTCCACTCGCGTCGCTTGTGGTCCATTCGACACTGCGTTTGCCGGCCGACAACAGGATGCGCTTCGTGTCGATGGCATTCGGCGGGCCGTTCGATGCGCGGGTAACGAGCATGAAGTTGCCCTGGGCGTCGGCGAACAGGACATTCTCGATCTGTGGCGTCTCGGCTAGTATCGAAGCGGAAAAGGTCCTCGCTTCGTTGGCGCGGGACGTGGCGCCCTCACGGCCAAGCATGCTGTGAGCCAGCAACGCCGCATGGGCCGCCGGCTCGAGATAGGCCGAGACCTGCAGGGCGATGCGTTCTTGCGTGCTACGCAGCAAAGTCCCCGACAGGTCGAGGACGCCGGCGCGGTTGGCGCTGTCGGCATAGATGGTGATGCCGAGCAGGAAGCCGATGATCAGGCCGACACCGCCGATCGGTAGGCCGATGCGCAGCAAAGTCTGGCGCCGGCGCTGCCGTTCAGCCAGGGGATCGACCTCGACATCAACGATGTCCGTACGATCGGGCAAGAGCGGGGCTCCTCCTTTCCAGGCTGATTGTATCTTCTCCGAAGGATTCGCGGTGTCGTCAATTTATAGCAGATACGCATTCAGGCAACGACGTCGCCACTTGATCCCCCGTCCTGAACACGCCCCGTTCCAGCCCGCGGCCCGAAGCGATTACGCCGCCACGTCCACGACCACGAATCGCAGGACACCGGCGCCTCATTGGGCGCCGGCGAATTGAGCATTGCCGACAACCGGGTGGATCCCACTACCGGCACCGTCAAAATGAAGGCACGCTTCGCCAACACCGCGGATCTGCTGCTGCCGGGCCAGTTCGTGAATGTCCGGTTGACGCTGCGGACACTCTCGAAGGCCATTACGATCCCGGCCGCGGCGGTCAATGTGGGGCCGAACGGCACCTTCGCTTATGTGGTCGGGGCCAACCAGAGGGTCGCGGTGCAGCCAACTCACAAAACATACATTAGGCGGCCTTTAAGTATGCCGACATCGGCTGTAGATCACCGATAGAAATGTCACTGGGGCAAGCTGTTGTCGACCTGTATGACCGGCGGAACGGTCACGTCCGATCAGGTCGAGCGGGTCATTCTGCAATCAGGCAAGGCGCCGACCGGACATACCGGGTCAACAACGATCTTCTCAATCCATTCATCAGACACGGGCAGGGGCCGACACACGTTCCGCATCTGGTGACGGGACCCCGCGTCCATCAGGCAAAATGAATTCTTAGCATCGCCCGGCACGCTCTCTGAATTCGTTCCGCCTCCGGCTAACTTGACAATACCCGATCACCTTATACACATCGAAGTGAGGAAACGAGGAGATGACCTTGAGCGACAACCCGATCGGGGCTTCCTATCTCTACTTGCTGGAGCCCGAGATTCGCTTTCTGGAGGCGGCCGTCGAGCATCTGATTCCCACCGATGAGCTGAGCCCTGGGGCTCGCGATGCAGGCGTGGTGGTCTATATCGATCGGCAATTGGCCGGCACCTGGGGCGTCCACGGCCGCATGTATCGTGGCGGCCCGTGGATGGAGGGCACGCCGCAGCAGGGCTACCAATCGCGGTTCACGCCACAGGAAGTCTACCGCATCGCGATTCGCGAGATCGACCAGCACTGCAAAACCGCGTTCGGCCGGCCTTTCGCGCAGCTTGCAAGTGACGACCAATTGCGCCTGCTCGAGCAGTTGGAGAAGGACGAGATCGCGCTGCCTTCGCTGTCATCGAAATTCTTCTTCGATCTGCTATGGCGCAACACCGATGAGGGCTTCTTCGCCGACCCCCTATATGGCGGCAACCGCGATAAAGTGGGTTGGAAGCTGCTCGGATTCCCCGGACTGCCCTCCAGCGAATACCGCCGGCTGGTCACCAGCGACGAGCCGTATTACGCCGAACCCGTCAGCGTGCTCGACGTCCAGACCGGTCAGGTGCCGGTCGACGCGGAAGGCTTTCCGAAGCACGTGATCATCAAACGCGACAGGTAAAACTGATATGTCGAATACGAAACTGAAATCCGTCGACGTCGTCGTCGTGGGCAGCGGCGTCGTGGGCTCCATCATGTCGATGGAACTGGCCAGTGCCGGACTGAGCGTGGTGTGCCTGGAGCGCGGCAAGTCGTTCGATGTGAACACCGACTTTTATAAGCCCAACGTGTACGACGAACTGAAGTACGATCGCCACAGCGACATCTTCCAGAACCTGGCGCGCGACACCCTTACATTTCGTAACAACAACGCGCAGACGGCGCTGCCGATGCGCGAGATGGGCGCGTTCAAGCCGGGCGAGATGGTCGGTGGCACCGCGGCCCACTGGGGCGGCAATGCGCGCCGCTTTCTGCCGCATGATTTCGAAATGCGTTCGCGCATCAAGGAACGATACGGCGCATCGTTCATTCCCGAGGACTGCAATTTGCAGGACTGGGGCGTCACCTGGGACGAGGTCGAACCGTACTACGACCAGTTCGAGCATATCTTCGGCGTGGGCGGCAGAGCCGGCAACCTGAACGGCGAGATCCAGGACGGCGGCAATCCGCATGAAGGGCCGCGTTCGCGCGAGTATCCGAACCCGCCGACGCAGCCATCGCATGAAGGCCGGCTGTTCGCCGACGCGGTGAGTTCCCTGGGCTATGTGCCGTTCCAGGGGCCGACCGCGGCGATGACGGCGGACTATCGCAATGCTTACCGCGTGCAGATGTTGGAATGCGCGCGCGGCGGCTTCTGCTCGAGCCATGTCTGCGCGCAAGGGGCGAAGGCCAATCCCCTCACCTCGGTGCATCCCGCGCTGATGCGGCAGCCGACGTTCGAGATGCGCCCGCTGTGCAACGTGCTGCGGGTCAACACCGATTCCACCGGCAAGAAAGCCACCGGGGTCACCTATATCGATGCGCGGGGCAACGAAGTCGAGCAGCCGGCCGACATCGTCATTCTGGGTGCGTATTGCTTCAGCAACACGCGTCTGCTGCTGTTGTCGGGCATCGGCACGCCCTATGACCCGCTGACCGGCAAAGGTGTTGTCGGCCGCAACTATTCCTACCAGCAAGGCGGGTCGGTGCATGTCTTCTTCGACGATCGGGAGTTCAATCCGTTCATCGGCGGCGGACAACTCAACACGTCGATCGACGAGCTCAATGGCGACGTGATCGACCGCGGGCCGCTGGGCTTCATCGGTGGCGCCTATGTCAACACCTCGGCGCGCGGTGCGGCGCCGATCAAGGGCAAGGTGGTGCCGCCCGGAACGCCGCGCTGGGGCGGCGAATGGAAGAAAGCCGTGGCGTACAACTACCGCCGCAACATGGCGATCACCAGTCACGGGACCTGCCTGAGCTATCGGCACAATTACCTCGATCTGGATCCGACCTACAAAGACGCTTACGGGCTGCCGCTGCTGCGCATGACGTTCGACTGGAACGAGAACGAACTGCGGATGATGAAGTGGATCGATGAGCGCTGCATGGAGATCGGCCGAGCGCTCAACGGTTCGAGGCTTGGCGGTAAGGGCAAGGGCACGCATTTCGGTCTCGTGGGGTATCAGAGCACCCACAACGTCGGCGGCGCCGTGATGGGCACTGATCCGTCGACCAGTGTTGTCAACAAATACCTGCAGTCGTGGGACGTTTCGAATCTGTTCGTGGTGGGCGGCAGCGCGTTCCCGCAGAACCCCGCGAACGGCCCCACTGAGACGATCGGCATGCTGGCTTGTTGGGCGGCCGATGCGATCAAAGAAAACTACATTGGAAAACCGGGCTCTTTGGTCTGAATAGTGACGCGAAACCCTGCGCCACAGGATCAACCGAAAATAGGAGCGCACACCACCGCCTCAGGCCAATTCGCAATAAAGCCACCTATAGCTGCCGACCATTATTAGATGGCCGTAAGCGGTGGAGAGTGAAACTGTTGTTTCAACCAGGCCGCGAGCGCCACCAACGGCGTGGCTGCTTCGTCGGCTTTTCGCCACAGCAGAATGTGGCGGGCTCCGTGAATTCTCATGCTGGGTTCCAGAACAGCAAGGCGTCCATTCCGCACATCCTCCGCGGCAACCAACGTCGAAGCGATCAGAATTCCGTCGCCAGTCAACGCGGCTTGGTAGGCGGTGTAGAAATGCCCAAAGCTTTGCCGCGTCCCGTTTGTTTCCCGAACGTCGCATGCAGCCAGCCACCGATCCAGTTCGCCAGGTCTCGTGCGGCTCTCCAAAAGCGGCACGTCCTTCAGGATTTCGCGACCGGCGCCTCGGATCAACGTTGGATTGGCATAGGCCGCGAGTTCTTCCTGAAACAGCAAGTCCTGCCGGTAGCCCGGGGGAACGAAGCCGTCGCGGCGGATCGCCATGTCATGCGGCAGTGAAAGCCAGTCCTCACCCGTATGGGTCGCGTGCACGCGCAACCGGAACCCGAGGTCCGCCTGCTCGATTTGCGGCAGAAGAGGCATAAGCCAGTGCGTGGAAAGCGTGGCAGGCACAAGGAGGCGAAGCTCCGTGCGATCGATAGGGCGCTGCGCCACTTCGTCCAGGCCGAGTTGTATCGTCTCCATCGCCGCGGTCATGGCCTGGGCCAGTCTGCGTCCCGCCGCGGTCATTGCCGATCCCCGGCCCCCGCTTTCGAACAGTGGCGTGTTCAGCCACTGCTCCAGCGCACGCAACTGTTTGGCAATCGCACCTTCGGTGACGTTCAGTTCGGCCGCCGCGGTTTGCCTCGACCCAAGGCGGGCCATCGCCTCGAAGCAAGCCAGCATCCGAAGTGGTGGTCTACGATCCCGAACGATGTCTGGGTCTCCCTGATGTGTCGGCTCGCGCCGGGAATTTTTGGCCGCGTTTCGCGGAAAATAAGTCGCTCGCGCTGGCGAAGCTTAGTGCTCATGTCTGTGTCCGGAAAGCGAGGAGGACCATCATGCCGCACAACGCCACGCCGAACACCGTCGAGGTCAACGGGCGGACCTACGCCGCGCCAAAACGACCCACCGTGGTGATTCTCGTCGACGGTTTCGATCCGGCTTACCTCGAACACGGCATCGCCAATGGTACACTGCCCACCATGAAGTCGTTCAAGGAAAAGGGCTTCATGGCCATTGCCGATTGCTCGATGCCGGCCACGACCAACACCAACAATACCTCGGTCGTAACCGGCGTGCCGCCTGCCGTGCATGGCATAAACGGCAACTATTATCTCGACTCGGAAACAGGCGAGGAGGTCATGGTCACTGACGCCAGGCGGCTGCGGTGCGGCACGATCCTGGGCGCGCTGAGTCACGTGGGTGTGAAAACCGCCGTCGTGACCGCCAAGGACAAGCTGCTCAAGGTTCTGGCCTATGAAATGGACGGCATCAATTTCGCGGCGGAATATGCCGACAAGGCGACACTGAAGGAAAACGGCATCGAGAACGTCGAAAAGCTGGTTGGCCGGCCCACACCGGACCGCTATTCCGCCGATCTGTCACTGTTCGTCCTCGATGCAGGCGTGAAACTGTTGTCCACCCAACGTCCGGACCTCATGTACCTCTCGACCTCGGATTACGTGCAACACAAGCACGCGCCCGGGGAGCCGGAGGCGGACGCCTATCACCAGGCGGTGGACAAGATCGTCGCTTCGCTGATGGCCCTCGGTGCCACCGTGGCCATCACCGCCGACCACGGGATGAGCGATAAGTCCACCCCCGACGGCACGCCCAATGTCATCTATCTGGAGGACGAATTGAACGCTCGGTTCGGCGAAGGCGCCGTCCGGGTCATCTGCCCGATCGCGGACCCCTTCGTCCGCCATCACGGCGCCCTGGGTTCATTCGTTCGCGTCCATCTGCAAAAATCCGGTGACGTCCAGGCGATGATGGCGTTTGTTCGGACGCTGCCCGGCGTCGAACTGGTTCTCGACAAGGAGACGGTGTGCGAGCAATTCGAACTTCCGATCGACAGGGAAGGGGATTTCGCGGTCTTCGGCGATCGCCAGACCGTTGTCGGCGCACGTCGGCAGGATCACGATCTGAGTCAGCTCGCCGGACATCGGCTGCGCTCGCATGGCGGTCTCGGTGAGCAGCGCGTGCCCTTCCTGCTGTCGGCGCCGCTCGATCCTGGCTGGCAGGCGGCGCATCCGCGGCCGAGAAACTACGACATCTTCGACGCCGTGCTGAATGGAGTAGTTGCATGAAACGCCGTGCGATCGTCGTTGTTTTGGATGGCCTGCGACGGGATATGGTGGGACCGGAGGCGACGCCGGAACTCCATCGGTTCGGCGCGGTGGCGACACGTTTCGCCGCCCACCGTTCGGTGTTCCCGTCCGCCACCCGCGTGGTCTCCGCCTGCTTCGCGACCGGCACCTTGCCGGCGCAACACGGGTTGCAGGGCAATTCGGTGGCACTGATGGAGGGGAGCACGCTGGTGCCGCACGATGTCGGCCGGCCGGACTTCATGGATCACTGGCGCGCGGTGCGTGGACATACCTTCGCAGTGCCCACCATGGCCGAACGCCTCGCACGTGCGGGGCTGGAGGCGATGGTGTTCAACAACGTCTCGCCGGGGGCGGCACGAGCGCACGATCCGGACGGTCATGGCTGGATCTTCAATCGCGCCTGCTCATTCGCACCAACCCTTCGCCGCCTGGGCGCGGGCGAGGATATCGCCGATGTCACCCTCGATACGAAGGGGGACCGCCTGCTGACCACGTATTTCCTGGATCGCGCGCTGGCCGGCCACGAAGCCGCCCTTGGCGTACTCTGGTTCGGTGAGCCCGATCATAGCCAGCATGAGAACATCCTGGGATCGCCCGCCGCAATGGCCGCGATCGCCGGTGCCGATGCCTGCTTCGGCGCCGTCCGCCGCGCCGTCGACGCCAGGCGAGCGGCCGGACAGGAAGACATCCTGCTGATCGCCTGCTCCGATCATGGGCACCAAACCGTGGACGAGGTGATCGATATCGATGCCGCCTTCGTCGCGGCCGGGCTGAAGGCAGCGGGCGATCCAAGCCTGCTCGCCGTCTCGAACGGCACCTCGGCGTTGATCTACCTGCACCCTGATCGCAACGAAGATGCCGCCGCCGTGCTGGCCTTCCTGCGAAGTTGCTCCTGGGCCGGTTCGGTGCTGGAAGGGGATGCGCTCGCGGCGGTGGGGCAGGTGCCCGTGGATAGCCTGCTTTGCGCCATTGCCATGCGGAGCGACGATCGGCCGAACGAATTCGGTGTGCCAGGGATGAGTGCCGCGGCCAAACCCTTCGCGGGCAAGCCGGACCGGCTCGGCTGCGGTCAGCACGGCGGTCTTGGTGCCTGGGAGCAGATGCCTTTCCTGATGATCGAGGGTGATGGTTTCAGGCAGGCTGCCTTATCGGACGAACCCACTTCCGTGATTGACTTGGCCCCCACCATCCTCGGTCACCTGGGTATTTCAGCGGAAGGCTGTGAGGGACAACCCATGCAACAGCGGCGGGTAGTTACCGCTGGCCACCAGGGGTAACTACCTCCGCGACCAACAAGGTTTCGGCCGCGGCGGTGTCCAGCAAAAAGGCCGCCAAACGCAAGATTATGCCGACGCCCGTCGCGCCAGCCAGGCGGGGCTCATCGATCGAACGAATGCGCTGCACATCACCCGGCGGCGCTCGCTACGAAGGCCGCGAGTTCGCTGTTGAACCGCCCCGCATCCTCCTGGAACGGCGCGTGGCCGCAGGCATCGAACCATGACACACGTGCCCCGGGAATGGCCTGTGCCGCCATCTCCGCCGCCAATGGCAGCACGATCGCGTCCTGCCTGCCATGGGTGATCAGGGTCGGCACCCGCACCTTCGCCAGGGCCGCGATCGTTTCGGTCGGATCGGTCGACCAGCCACCGATTGCCTCCCGCACGTGGAACGGCACCAGCATGTTGTACCCAACCGCCACACGGAAATCCGCCTCGCTGGGCTTGATGGCATAGCACCCGTCCAGGAATGCGATCGCCGCCTCCAGTTGCACGCCAAGCGGTGCCGATGCTGGCGGGCGAGGCCTGCCGCCCGCCGGCCCCCGGGCGCGCGGATCCTCCACCACCAGCGACCCGACGAAATTCAGCCCGGCCACGCCATTGTCGCCGAAATTCATCAGGTATTGGCGAATGATGCGGCCGCCCATCGACCAGCCCGCCAGCACGGGCCGCCGCAACCGTTTCGCCGCCATCACCGCGGCGACGTCGCGTGCCCAGACCGATCCGCCCTGGTAGGCCGCCGCGTCGGCCGGCTTGTCCGACGCGCCATGGCCACGCAGATCGAACGCCACGATGCGGAAATGACGAGCCAGTTCGCTGTCCAGTTGCGGTGCGAAGCAAAGATGCGACTGCGCGAACCCATGGATCAGCAACAACTCCAGCCCCGCCGGGTTGCCGCATTCATAGACGGCCAGCCGCACGCCATCGGGCGCCGCGACGTACTGTGGCGGGATCGCGATCGTCATCGTCAAACGCTCCTTCAGCATCCTGTCCACGCTTGGTCCCGCGCTGTTGACACGGGTGAATTCATCCTACGATATTGATAATCGGCGAGGCATCAAGCCACCCTCCGTGCGGGTCCCGCATCGCGCGGCAATCAAGCAAGCCTCCGGGAGGAAAATCCGTTGTCCGGTCAGCAAATTACCAGACGGCGCGCGGCGATCGGCGGCATCGCCGGCGGCATGCTTGCGGCCACAGCCAGGCGAGCGCGCGCCGAACCCATCCCGCTGAAACTCGCCACCGCCGACACGATGAACGACACGTCGTACGAGGTCGGCCAGCGCTTCGGCGCCGAGGTCGCCAAGCGTACCGACAACAAATACAACATCCAGCTCTTCGTCGGCGGCGCGCTTGGCAGCACGGTGAACCTCGTCAACAGCCTGCAAACCGGCATCATCGACTGTGCCATCCTGACCTCGGGCTATCTGGAATCCATCGTCCCCACCGCGCAGGCGATCGACCTGCCGTTCATCTTCAAGGACCAGGCGACGGCCGAGGCGATGCTCGACGGCGACCTCGGCAAGCGCCTGTTCGCCGATATGGCGGGCAGGGGGATCAAGGGCCTCGCCTGGGGCTGGTACGGCTGGCGGCAGATGGAGATCAGCGACCGTGCCGTGAAGACGCCCGATGACATGCATGGTTTGAAAATCCGCATCCAGCCCGGCCCCGTTTTCGCTGCGATGTTTCGGGCGCTGGGGGCCATTCCGGTGCCGCTGGATGGCAGCGAGGTCTACCTCGGCTTGTCGCAGCACACCGTCAATGGCGTGGAATTCCCACTGCCCACGGCGGTGACGTTCAAGGTGTATGAAGTCACCAAATACCTGGCCCTGACCCGGCACAGTTATAACGCCGGCGCCCTGATGGTCAGCAACGCCCGATGGAGTCAGTTGTCTCCGTCCGACCAGCAGGCCTTCCAGGACTCCGCCACCGCCGTGCTGCCATTCTGGCGCGAAACGATCGCCAGGCGATCCGACGATGCGCTGGCGTTTCTGCAGGCGCACGGCATGCAACGTTCGGAGCCGGATTTCAAGGCATTCCAGGACAAGATGAAATCCGTCTACGACCAGTTCAGTCCGCGCTATCCGGACCTGTTCAAGATGATCATGGAGCGCAATACATGACCGAACCCGCCGGCCTGATGATGGCGATGATGCAGCCTCCACCGACCATGGAGGAGGAATTCCAGGACTGGTACGACACCGAACACTTCCCGGAACGCGCCAATTGCGAGGGTTTCGAGACGGCGCAACGGCTGATCTGCCTCGATGGCTTTCCGCGCTATCTCGCGTTGTACGACCTGACAAACCGGGCGGTGCTGGATGGTCCGGGCTACGCAGCGATCGCTCGGACACGTTATTCGCTGTGGACGAAGCGGATCATTCCGAGGATGTGGGGCCACTACCGCGCCGAGGCAGATCAGATCTACCCAGGACAGGCTCGGCTTGGTGCGAATGGCGTGCCGACGCGGCTGGCACTGTGGCGTTTCTCCGGTGTGCCGGAAACGTCTGTCCAGACAGTTGTCGATGGCGTGCGGCTCACCTTCGCCGACACGCCGGGCGTGCAGCAAATCCGGGTGTTCGAAGCCAAGGCAGCGCAGGCCGGCGATGTGATCGCGACGATCGAACTGGCCGGTCCGGTGCCGCTGCCCGCGCCGACGGCCAAGGCGTTCGGCGACACCTTGCGGTGCCTGAACCTCAGCAACGTCTACATGCCTTACTGGCGCTGATCCGATGCGGCAGGCCGAGATACCGGCGTCCGTCGCCGGTTGGGCCGCCGCACCGGAATCGGGACGTTTATGGGTCATGGACGCCGCCCTCGATGTCGTCGTTGCGGTCGCGATATTTGGCGAACTCGCGGCGGTGATCACCGATGTCCTGGGTCGCACGCTGTTCGACGCGCCGCTGCTGTGGGCGGATGAGGTGGGCGGCCTCGCGCTGACGATGATCGCGTTCATCGGCGGCGCGGTGGCGTATCGCCGCGATCAGCACATCGCTGTCCGGGTGCTGGTAGATGGACTGCCGCCCCGGCTGCGCGCCCCAATGTACGCGGCCGCGGACTGGCTGGTGCTGGAAACCGCCGTGGTGTGCTTCGTGACATCCTTTCCCCTGTTGATCTCGCGATGGGATGAGTTGACGCCGCTGTTGCAAATGCACGGCACGTGGCTGGCCCTGCCGCTGACGATCGGCATGGCACTCCTGGCGGTGTACGCGATTGCCCGGTTGCTGTCGCAGCCGCCTCGCGCGGTGCTGGTCAGCTTGGTGGTGTTGCTGATCCTGAATGGTGTGTTCTGGGCCGCGGCGCTGTATGGGCCGCCGCTGGGGTCGACTATGGCGATTACCCTGGCGATCGCCATCGTGTTGGTTACGGTATTGCTGGGGTTGCCGGTCGGTTTCGCGCTGGTGCTGGCGACCAGCCTCTTCCTGCGGCAGGTGTATCCAGCGGCGATGGTGGCGTTGCCGCAGAACATGGTGGATGGCGTGTCCCGCTTCGTGTTGTTGGCGCTGCCGTTCTTCATCCTCGTCGGCTTCGTCATGGAAGCGGGCGGTATCTCCCGCCGCCTGGTGTTGTTCGTGGCGGCTTTGGTGGGGCGTTTACGTGGCGGCCTGCTGCAAGTCGTCATCATCAACATGTACATCGTCTCCGGCATCTCCGGGTCGAAGGCGGCGGACGTCGCGGCGGTCGGGCTGGTGATGCGCGACATGCTCGACAAGGAGGGCTACGAACGCAGCGAAACAGCGGTCGTGCTGGCCTCCGCCGCGGCGATGGGTGAGTGCGTGCCGCCCAGCATCGCCATGCTGGTGCTGGGGTCGGTGACGTCGCTGTCGATGGGTGCGCTGTTCGCCGCCGGGCTGCTTCCCGCCGCTGTCATCGCGCTGTGCCTGATGGCACTGGTGTTCGTGCGGGTCCGCCGAACGCAACCCACCGGAGCGTCACCAGTCCGCGGATCGCTGCCAAGGCTGGCGCTGGACGCGATCCTGCCTTTCTCCATGCCGGTCCTGCTGTTCGCCGGCATCCTCAGCGGCTTCGCCACACCCACGGAGATTTCCGCCTTCGCCGTGCTGTACGGGCTCATCCTCGCGACATTGGTGTATCGAGAGGTCGGGTTGCGCGCACTGACCCGTGTCGCCGCAGACGCCTCCACCGTGGCGGCGATGGTGCTGTTTACGCTGGCGGCGGCGCAGACATTTTCCTGGTCGCTGTCGGCGGCGCAGATGCCGCAGGCGTTGGCAGCGCTGGTGTTCTCCTGGCGCGACAACACCGTTCTGTTCCTGCTGGCCTCCATCGTCGCGCTGGTCGTGCTGGGATCGCTGCTGGAGGGGTTGCCGGCGCTGCTGATCCTGGCACCGCTGTTGCTGCCGATCGCCACGCAACTGGGGATCAGCGACCTGCATTACGGCATCGTATTGCTGATCGCGATGGGGATCGGCGCCTTCCTGCCGCCCCTCGGCGTCGGCTTCTACATCGCCTGCGCCATCGCCCGCGCGCCGATGGGTGCGTCATCCCGAGCAATGATGCCGTATGTGGCGGTGCTGCTGGCAGGATTGCTGCTGGTGACGTTCGTGCCGTGGTTCACCCTGTCGCTGCCACGGGCGGTGGGACTGGCGCCGTAATAACCTGGAGAACAACCTGATGTCAGACACGCAAATCATCGCCGACCGCGAGGCCGAATTGTACCGAGCGATGCTCGCATTCGACTACAACGCGCTGGATGCGATCTTGTCGGATGAGGTCAGCTACATCCATTCCACGGCCGTAGTCGAAACGAAATCCGAATATTTCGCCGGAATGCGCCGCGGCCTGTACGAATACGGCGCCATCGATATCCGAAGCGCCAACACGCGAATGTTCGATAGCGTTGCCATGACCACCGGCGTCATGGACATGCTGGTCGGTGCCAATGGGTCGGCGAAGGGCACGATCCACCTTCAACACGTGCTGGTCTGGCGGTTGGAAGCCGGCACATGGCGGCTGTTGTTGCGGCAGGCGACCCGGATGCCGGCCTGACCTTATCGCTTCACTGCCTTGCGCGCCGGCTTCCGGGGCGCGAGAGCGGTTCGCCGGCGTTCCGTATCGTCCAGGTGCACCTGCATCGCCTCCCGCGCCATCGCGGTGTCGCGCGCCAGGATCGCGTCGCAGATCGCCTTGTGCAGCGGCAGGGTCACCGTCCGGTTCTGTTCGCTGTCGCGGTTGGTGATCCGCATCGACGTCACCAGGCTGGCGCGTATCGCATGCGCCACCGGCAGCAGGAATTCGTTGCGGGCGGCCCGCAGGCAGGCGATGTGGAACAGCACGTCCGCCGCCACGAACGCCGGTACGTCGTTGCCGGCCACCACCATCGCTTCATACGCCTTGACGATCGCCGCGTGATCCTCGGCGGTGCCGCGCCGGGCAGCCAGTTCGGCGGCGGCGGGCTCGATGATGCGGCGCAGTTCCATCAAGTGGTCGAGGTTGTCGTCGATCGGTTCCGCCGGGTCGTCGCGCCAGCCCAGGATGGCCGGGTCAAGCTGGCTCCAGTCCGAACGGGGGCGGACGATGGTGCCGCGACGGGGCTTGGCGTCGAGCAGTCCCTTCGCGGAAAGAACGTTCAGCGCCTCCCGCAGCACGGTGCGGCTGACGTCGTAGCGGGACAGCAGCTTTTCTTCGTTGGGGAGTGTCTCACCCGGCAGCAGCCGGCCGCGCACGATGTCGCCGCCGAGTTGTTCGACGAGTTGCTCGCGCAGGTTCCGTTTCAGGGGCAGCGCGGCCGGATGATCGGGTGACATCATATAGTATTATCGTCTGGCCGAGGTGCCAGCGTCAATGTAATCCAGCGTCAATGTAATTGGGTACCACACAACCACCCGATCACCCCAACCGGCGGCGCACCCCATAAACCTCCGGATTGACGACAAATGCCGGGCACCGGCCATCGAACTCGTCCAGGATCGCCTGCACCGCCGCGTGCCCGACCCGCACCATGGCACTGCCGGTTTGTCCCGCGACATGCGGCGACAGCAGCACGTTCGGCATCGACCGCAGCGGCGAGTCCGGCGGTAACGGCTCCACGGCGTAGGTGTCCAGCGCCGCGCCTGCCAGATGCCCGGTATTCAGCGCGGCGATCAAGGCTGCCTCATCGACCAATTCGCCGCGGGCGGTGTTGACCAGCACCGCACCCGGTTTCATCGCGGCGATTGCATCGGCACCGATAATCCCCGCATTCTCCGGCACCAGTCGCAGATGCAACGATACGATATCCGCCCGGCGCAACAGTTCGTCCAGCTTCACGGTCGGAACCGAGGGCAGGGGAGCATCCCGTCGACCGGGTTCGGAGGCCAGCACCTCCATCCCAAAGGCCTGGGCAACACGCGCCACCCGCATCCCGACCGCCCCGCAGCCGACGATTCCCAGCGTGCTGCCCTCCAGCGCACCACCCACCAACGGCTCGCGCGACCACAGCCCCTCGCGCATGCTAGCGTCTGCGGCAACCACCTTACGAAGCAAACCCAGCAGCAGGGCAATGGTATACTCGGCAACAGCCCCGGCATTTGCCGGCCCCGTTGTCGTAACGATGACGCCCCGCGCGGTCGCCGCCGGCAGATCCACCCCGTCGCTCCCCGCACCATGCCGCGCGATGATGCGCAGGTGCGGTGCCGCCTGGATAACGCCGGCGGTAACCACCCCCAGCCGTGCAAGGATGGCATCCGCGTCCCGACAGGCCTCGCTCAACGTAGCCTCATCCGGATACCCATCCAGAATCCGCAGCTCCGCTCGGGTCCGGAGGCGCGCGACCACCTCCGGATGGACGGTGTTATCTGTGAGTACGACGAGCGTCTAAAGACCCTCCAGCACGTAGTCGTGGTCGTGCAGGACAACACGACGCTGGAACTTCCACTGTCCGCCGATCTTCCGCAGTTCGCAGTCGTAACGGCCAGGCGCCATCAGGCTGCTCTTCCCGTCCTTGGTCAGGAACACCGTCAGATAGCACGTCGCATGCGCGCGATTGCCATCTACCGTCATCATCAGGTTGGACAGCACGTGCCGCAATTGCGACCCGCCGGCCTGAAAACGAGCGAAACGATGCGCGAACGCGGTGATGGCGGCGCGTCCGGTGTGCTCACCCACCGCGGGGCTGACCAGTGTTCCGTCTTCGGCGAAGCAGTCGATGACGGTGTCGGCATCGCCCGCGTCGAGCGCACAGGTATAGCGCACGAACAGGTCGTTGATGCCGAACCGGTCCTCGATCGAGGGCGATGCCATTCGGTTGCCTCCTATGCCAGTTGATCGGGACGGAAGCCGATGATCTGCTCGAACCGGTCGGAATAGCGGTCCCAGATCTCGGGGTTCACCAGGCGGGGCGGCACGCGGCCGCGCAGCAGTGCGATCCATTGTTCGGCGGCGGCGATCGACATGTCGTACAGCGTCTCGATCGTGACGCCGGCGATATGCGGGGTGGCCATGACGTTGTCGAGATGCAGCAGCGGATGATCGGACGGCGGCGGCTCGACATCGAATACGTCGATCCCGGCACCGGCGATGCGGCCAGCCTTCAGCGCGTCGACCAGCGGGCCTTCCTGGTGGATTTTGCCGCGCGCGGTGTTGATGAAATACGCATTCGGCTTCATCCGCGCGAACGCCTCGGCGCCGAACATGCCCAGGGTTTCGCTGTTGCGCGGGCAATGCACGGTGATGAAGTCGGATTCAGCCAGCAATGTCGGAAAATCCACCTTCTGCGCGCCCCGTTCGGCGACCTGCTGCTCACTCAGATACGGATCGCACGCCAGCACCCGCATATCGAACGCATTGGCAAATTTCGCGGTCAGCCGCCCGATCTGGCCGATACCGACGATGCCGACGGTCTTGCCCTTGATGTTGTTGCCCGACAGCGTCATCCGGTCGTTTGCCGTGCCGTTGACCATCGCCCGGTGCGTGTAGCCGACCTTCTTGGTCAGACCGAGCATCAGGGCGATGGCATGTTCGGCGACGGGTTCGCTGTTGGTGCCGGACTGGTTGACGACGATCACGCCGGCGGCGTTGCAGGCATCCACATCGATCACGTCGTAGCCGGCACCGGCCGAGGAAATGGCCAGCATGTTTGGGCAGCGCGCCAGCAGCGCGGCATCGCCGAACCACGGTTCCTTCAGTTCGGTACGGGCACTGATCTGGTAGCCGACGGCGGTTTCCAGCGGCGGCCAGTTATCGGCATCGGGATCGGCGTACTGCAGCCGCGTCAGTTCGATGTCGTCCTCCGCATTGAGAACCCGTTCCGCGATCGGGTCGAACCAGCGCTCGAAATAAACCAGCCGCTTGCGATTAAGTGCCATCGGTACCGCTTTCCTCTCTGTCCCAACGCTCGTTGGGCTGATATTGTCATACTAATCGGCGGGCTTGGGTGTCAACGAAGCCCCGGCGTGGGGAGGGGCTGGCGCGATGCAACACAAACGTCGTTACATAGTCTATGTGCTGTTGTTTCTGTTCCTGTCGATCTATTCGCTGGATCGGGCGATGATGGGCGTGGTCGGCAGCACGATCGCGAAGGAAATGCAGATCGGTCCGGTCGCGCTGGGCTATTTGTTTTCCTCCTATCTGTGGCTTTACGCGCTGACATTGCTGCCCGCCGGTGCGATCACCGATCGTGTCGGCCCCTGGCGCATGAGCACGGTCGCCGCCGGCGGCTGGTCGATCTTCCAGATGCTGGGTGGCTTCGCCACGTCGCTGGGGTTTCTGCTGGTAAGCCGCCTGGGCCTGGGCGTGTTCGAATCCGCGGCCAATCCCTGTGCGCACAGCGCCATCCGCGAATGGACGCCGCGTGGCGAACGCGGCTTCGTGACGGCGATCTGGTACAGCGGCACCAACGCCGGCCCGGCGCTGGGCACGCCACTGGTCGCCTGGCTGACGACTGTCTATGGCTGGCGGTCGGCGTTCTTCGTGACCGGAATCCTCGGCCTGGTCTGGGTCGCCATCTGGTTGCCGCTGTATCGATCGCCCGACCGCGCACGCTGGCTGACCGAAACCGAGCGGACAAAAATCCTCGCCGAACGCGACGGCACGCCGAAGGCACTGGCGGAAGGCGCCGTCGGGTATCGCGGCCTGCTGCTGGAAACGCCGACGCTGTGGGGCCTGGCGCTGGCCCAGGGCTGCATCAACTACACGTCCTATTTCTTCCTGGCCTGGCTGCCCGGGTTCCTGCAGGCGTCCTATCACCTGACGGTCATGCAGGCGGGCGGCTACACCGCCGTGCCGTTTGCCCTGAGCACCGTGCTGAGCATCGCCCTGAGTTACGGCTGCGACCGCGTGCTGACCCCCAGGGCCATCTATGACGGCAAGCGCCGATACGCCGTGGCGTTGGGCGCGCTGCTGTCGGCGAGCATCGTACTGACGCCGTATGTCGGCTCGATCGGACTGGCGACGGCGGTGCTGACCGTCGCCCTGACGTTCAACACCTTCGCGCAATCGATGAATTTCGCGCTGGCGAACGATCGCCTGCGATCACCCGCCGACGTCGGACGCACCTACGCGTTTTTCACCCTGGGCGGCATCACGTTCGGCATCCTGGGTCCGATCGTCACTGGATATCTGGTGGCGCTGACCGGGAATTTCAAAATCGCGCTGGTGCTGTGCGGGGGGCTGTCGATCCTGGCGGTGATCCTTGTCAGCACGCTGACCCATCGCCCGCTTGGCGAACGACGGACCGTGACGCAGGCCGCATAAGGGGGGAATGGCTGGCCGAGCGTTGACACACCGTGCATGCCACCGGATATCATATGATAAATGATCGGGAGCTGCGGACATGGTCCAGGAAAAATTTGTCATCGGGAAGGTGGCGCGACGGTTCGTTCCGTTACTGATCACGGCGGCTTTCCTGGCCTATCTGGACCGGGTGAACGTCAGTTTCGCGGCCATCACCCTGAACCGGGATATCGGACTGTCCGCCGCCGCGTACGGCTTCGGGGCCGGCGTGTTCTTCCTGCCCTATGTGTTGTTCGAGGTGCCCTCCAACGTCATTCTCGAACGGGTCGGCGCCAGACGGTGGCTGTCACGCATCATGCTGAGTTGGGGCCTGGTTTCCCTCTGCATGGTCTTCGTCCGCGGTGAATACAGCTTCTATGCCGTCCGCGCCCTGCTCGGTTTTGCCGAGGCGGGCCTGTATCCCGGTGTCGTGTTCTTCCTGACCACGTGGTTCCCGTCCTCGTATCGTGCCCGTATCGGTGGGCTGTTCTGGCTGTCCATCCCGCTGTCCACGGTTATCGGCGCGCCGGTATCCGGCCTGATTCTGGGTCTCGATGGTGTCCTGGGTCTGCGGGGCTGGATGTGGCTGTTCGTTCTGGAGGCGTTGCCGACGTTGATCCTGGCATTCGTGCTGCTGCGCGTGTTGACCGACCGCCCGAGCGAAGCCGCCTGGCTCAGCGCTGAGGAACGCGAATGGTTGGTCAAGCGCATGGCAGCCGAACAGACGGACGCCGCGCATGGCCATGCGCCGCTGGACGCCTTGCGCAACCCGCGCGTTCTCGCGCTGGGTCTGGTCTGCTTCGGGGCGGTTATCATCAACTATGGTCTCAGTTTTTTCCTGCCGCAGATCGTGAAAGGGTTCGGTCTGTCGAATACGATGGTGGGAATGGTCTCCGCATTGCCCTACGTGGCGGCGCTGTTCGGTATCATGACGTTCGGATTCATTTCGGACGCAACGCAGAACCGGCGAGGCTGCGCGGGGGCGGCGATCGTCCTGTGCGCGGCGTGCCTGGCGGTGTCCACGCTGTTCGATGCACCGGTGGCGAAGATGGCGATCCTTGTCGTGGCTGGATTTTTCATGTTCGGCTACCTGCCGGCGTTCTGGGCGCTGCCGGAACGGATTCTGCAAGGCCCGGCCCTGGCGGCGGCTATCGCGACGATCAATTCGATCGCCAACATCGCTGGTTTCACCGGGCCTTATCTGATGGGGTATTTGTATCAGCAGACTGGCAGCTACCGGATTGGCCTGCTCGCGCTGGCGGTCATCGGCGCGGCATTGTCGTTGCTGTTGTTTGGGATCAGGACGCGGCGGGTCGAGGTCTGGGACGGGCGTGAGGCCCGGGCAAGGTAGAGAGCGGCTGGGGTGGGGGCCAGACAACACGGCTCCTCGATGAACCGGATGCCAGCGCCGGACCTGAATTGACAAGGTCCACTTCGCGTCGCCAATGACTCAAATGTAACCGCTCTGCCTTCGGCCATTTACGATCATCGGGAACCGGCGGCTACCAGCGATATTCGCTGGTGCCCCCGACGATCGATAACGGAGTCCTATGCTTTCCGCGGCGACCAGCCATAAGCCTTCGCGCAGGCGCCGCCCATCAGCATGGCTCGCTCCGAGTCACTCAGGCGGTCGGTTTTGAGGAACGGCTCGACGGCCTGCTCGAAGTTGACGACCGCATAGGCGCGAGTCCAGTCCGTGCCCCACAGGCAGCGCTCGAAGCCCCAGGCGTCGAACACACGGGCCAGCGGGTCCCAGATGTCCGGGAACGGGAACGGCTGGTGGGACAGCGTGCAGGCGCCGCTCACCTTGATCACCGCGTTTGAGCGCTTCGCCAGTTCCAGCACTTTCGGCAGATCGGCCCAAGCCTGCGGCGGTGCGGGCGGCACATGCGGTTGCACGATGCCCAGATGATCGATGATGAACCGCGTGTTGGGATGGCGGTCGATCAGAGCGGTGCCGACCTCCAGATTGCCCCAGAACAGGACATTGACGGGAAAGTCGTGGGCAGCGGCGGCTCGGGCGATCCGATCGATGCCGGGATCGTCGGCCTTCCGTCCTGACTCCTTCGGCAGCATGATGCGGATTCCGACCGTCCCCGGCGTCTTCTTCCAGTCGGCGATAACGTCGGCAACGTTGGGATCGTCCGGATCGACCGGCTTGATGATCGCGAAACGGTCGGGATGGGCTTGTTGCACTTGCACCGCATAGCTGCCGTCATAACGGTACAGGCCGAAGGCGGAGATGAAGATCGCGCCGTCGACCCCGACTTTGTCCATGGCCGCCACCATCTCATCACCCGTAACATGCGCGGGCCAGTTCGGGACGTTGTGCCAGGGGCGCTTCGGCGTGTTCGCCTCATAGGCGTGAACCTGTGAATCGATAATCGTCATCGGGGGATCTCCTCTTTGTCATGCAAGCTTGGCGACCGCGGCTGGTTTTTGTCCAGAGGGTGGAAGCGCCAGTACGACCCTTCAATCCAGTTGGAACCCGTACACCTCGCGGAAGATGAAGATCGCCGCCAGCAGGCCAACGATAGGGAACACCAGCACGAACGTCGTGGCGTTGGCCTGGCCGATCATGGCGAACAGCGACGGGAACAGGAAAATCCCCATGAACACCGCGATCTTGTTGAACACGTAGGTCAAGCCGCCGGCGACCCCTCGATATTCCGCCCGAGACACCACGGTGGCGATCGTCAGCGGATTGGTGACCGCCCAGATATGCCCCCACATCATGATGGCGGCGGCCAGCGGCAGCAGGAACGGATGCCCCGTGTACAGCGCATAGGCGGCGATCGACAGCCCGACGATCACGGTGGAGAACCCGGCGATGCCGACGCCGCGATGTCCCAGCCTGGGCAGCATCGCCGGCCCGACCCAGGCGGCGATGCCGGCGATCACCCAGATCAGCCCGGTCATCAGGCTGGTGCCGATGATCGATGACACACCGACCATCATGAAGATCACCGGAATGTAGAAGCCGAACGTCGAGAACTGGCCACCGCAGCACAGAAACGAAATCCAGCTGTAGATGCTGGCCCGCCAGCGGACCGGATCCTGGCGCAGGTCGCTCAGGAATTCCCGCAGCGGCGGCTTCCTTATCGTGACATCCATATCCGGCAGCATGTCCAGGCTGTCGCCGTAGATCTGCCGCGATGTCGCCTTGGCCTCGCGGAACCGGCCCTGGCGGACCAGCCAGATCGTCGTCTCCGGCAACTCGCTGCGCATGATCAGGATGATCACCGCCGGGACCGCTCCAAGCCCCAGGATCACCCGCCACATCCATTCGTGCGACATGCCAGAGACCAGGAACAGCGCCACCACCGCCGCGCAGACCGCCTGGCCGGCGGCGTACATGACCTGCCATCGGTTGCCCATGACCTCGCGCCGGCCGGTGGGCAGATATTCCATGATGTAGGTATAGCTGGTGGTGACGTCGGCCCCCAACGGGATGCCCAGGACGAAACGGATGACGATCAACTGCTCGATGCTGGTCACAAAGGCCTGCATCGCTGCCAGCACGATGAAAAGCGCGATGCTGGCCATGAACATCACCCGCCGCCCTAGCTTGTCGGTCAGCCAGCCGCCCAGCAGTGCGCCCAGTACCGCACCCGCCTGCACCCCGGCGGCGCTAAGCCCCAGCAGCAGCGGCGACGGATTGAACTGCTGGCGGATGAACGTCAGCACGAAGGCGATCGAGTAATAGTCCCAGGCCTCCACGAACAGGGAAGCCAGCATCAGGATCCCGATGTAGTTGCCCTTCGGCGCGTAGGTGCCGGCGATATGCCTGACAGCTTCATCCATCGCCGTCTGTTGAGTGACAGTCGTTGACACGTCGGACGTTTCCCTATCCCGTTATTTATTCTGCACTCCGATCAACTGATCCGCACCAGCTTCTGCAGGCTGCGGATACGCCGAGGCCTGGCGGCCCCGGGAAAAACATGCTCCCACGCGGAGTAGGAGACCTCGCCGACATACAGGTCGCCGCGGGAGTCCATCGCCAGCGTGTGCGGCGCGATGAACGCGCCGTCTTCCGTGCCGGCATGCGGCGCGCCCAGCCGGCCCAGCAACTGGCCTTTGTGATCCAGGACGGAGATACGCGGCCCGATATTCGGATACCGACGATTGATCGCCAGGAACGGCCCGAGTTCGCCGACGAAGAAGATCGGCTGTCTGGTCCCGTGCATATACAGCCCGCAGGGGCGGAACAGATTGTGCCATTGCGTCACGAATTTGCCGTCGGTGTCGAACACCTGGATGCGGTAGTTCTCGCGGTCGGCGATGTAGACGAACCCGTCATCGTCGCAGGTGATGTTGTGCACCACATTGAACTGGCCCGGGTCGGTGCCGAAATCGCCCCAGGACAGCTTCCAGCGCCCGTCGGCGCCGTATTTGTGCACCCGGGCGTTGCCGTAGCCGTCAGCGACCAGGATGTCGCCATCCGGCGTCAGCGCGGTCTGCGTCGGACGGTTGAACGGCTGGCCGCTGAACTCCGGTGCCGGCGCACCTTTGGTGCCGAGGGTCGAGAGGACCGCGCCGTCCAGGGTGCAGCGGTGGATGACGTGATCGCCTTCATCGGCGCACCAGATGGTTCCGTCGGGGGTCAGATGCACTGCGTGGGGGCGGTTGAATATCGTCTCGCCCCACGTCTTCAGCACCGTACCGTCGCGGTCGAGCACGATCATCGGCCGGTCGCCGCGGTTGAATACGAATACCCGATCCTGTTTGTCCACGGCGACGCCGCCGACGTCCTTCAGGTCCCAGTCATCCGGCAGTTTCGCCCAGCCGGGCTCGACCCGGAACTTGAAATCGCCTGATCCGACGATGGCCGTCATGCGCGTATCCTTCCCGGTTGCGAGGCGACCAGCAGCGACGGGCCGACCTGGTCCAGGCCGGTGCAGCCCAGCATCGCCATGTTGCGGTCGATCTCCAGCGACAGCAGGGAGATCGCGTGCCGCACGCCGGCCTTGCCGCCGATCGCGGCGGCATACAGGAACGGCCGGCCGACAAAGGTGAACTGCGCGCCCAGCGCCAGTGCCTTCAGCACATCGGTGCCCCGGCGTATGCCGCTGTCCATGGCCACGGTCATCTGGCCGGCGGCATCCCGGACCTCGGGCAGTGCCGCCAGGGACGGCATGGCGCCATCGAGCTGCCGTCCGCCATGGTTGGACACGATGATGCCGTCGATCCCCAGTGCCTCGGCCTGTTGGGCGTCCTCGGGTGCCAGGATGCCCTTCAGCACCAGTGTTCCGGGCCAGCGGTCGCGGATCCAGGCGATGTCGTCCCAGCACAGTGCATCGCGGCGGCCGAAGCTGCGTTCGGCCTGGGCGGCGATCAGCGGGGCGCCGCGCACTGCGTCGACATTTTCGAAGTGCGGCATGCCGCGGGTGAGAAGCGTCCGGCACAGATTGCCGAACAGCCAGCGCGGATGGGTGATGCCATCCCAGGCCAGGCTCAGGCTCGGTCGCAGTGGCAGCATGAAGCCGTTGCGGGCATTGTTCTCCCGGTTGCCGGCCACCGACACATCGACGGTGATGACAAGGGTGCGGTAGCCGGCTTTTGCCACGCGATCGACCAGGGGGCCGATGCGCGTGCGGTCGCCGGGGATGTAGGCCTGGAACCAGGCATCCTGATTGGCTTTCAGGATGGTTTCCAACGGCATCAGCGACGAACCGCTGAGGACGAACGGGATGTTGGCGGCGCCGGCGGCTTCGGCCAGCACCCGTTCACACTCGAACGCCATCAGCGACGTGGCGCCCATCGGCGCGATGCCGAACGGCGCGGCGTAGGTCTTGCCGAACAGCGATGCGCCCAGGCTGCGGCCGACGGTATTGACCAGCACGCGCGGGCGGAACGACCAAGCGGCAAAGGCGTTGCGGTTGGCGTCGCGTGCAGCATTGGTTTCCACGCCACCTTCGACGAAGCCGAAGATGCGGTGCGGCAGATGACGCCGAGCGCGTGGCTCCAGGTCGTCCAGGGCGTAGATGCCCGCCAGTCTGGCGGGCAGATCGGCTGCGAGCTGTGGCGTAACCGAGGAATAGACCCGTTCCTCGCTGCGCGGTTCGGTCGTGGCATCGGCGAAGTCGGCCGGCATCCGCGTGTCTCCCCGTGGTTGCGGCTTCTAGGCGTATGGTAATATGATTGGACCTCCCGTCAAGGATCACCCCACCGGGGAACGAGGCCGCCATGAAGATCACCGACGTTCGAGCTCATGTTTTGGAAGCGCAACTGGCGCAACCATTCGCGTATTCACGCATGTGGTATGCGAAACGAATGTCGATGATCGTCGAAATCACCACCGATGAGGGTTTGGTTGGCTGGGGAGAATGTTACGGTCCGGCGCGCATCAATGCTGCCGTGGTGAAGGAACTCGGATCGTTTCTGATCGGACAAGACCCGGTGCGCGGCGAATTCCTGTGGCACGAACTGTATGCCCGCTACCGCGACCACGGACAGAAGGGAGTCGTCATCCAGGGCCTCAGCGGGATCGACATCGCGCTGTGGGACCTGAGGGGCAAGTATTTTGGCCAGCCAATCCACCGGCTGATGGGCGGGCCGGTGCGCGACAAGATCAAGGCCTATGCCACTGGCTTGTACCGCCGCGACCGCCCCGACCACACGGTGTATTTGTGCGAGGAAGCTCTCGAATCCCGCGCCCTCGGCTTTCAGGCGATGAAACTGAAAGTCGGCTTCGGCGTGGACGATGACGTCAAGGCGGTGCGAGCAGTGCGCGAAGCCATCGGCCCCGACATCGGGTTGATGATCGACGCCAACCACGCCTACGACGCCGTGGAGGCGATCCGCCTTGGCCGCCGCATCGAAAAATACGACATCGGCTGGTTCGAGGAACCGGTCCCGCCCGAGGACCTCGACGGCCATCTGGCGGTAAAATCCGCACTGTCGATCCCCATCGCCACCGGGGAGTGCGAATTCACCCGCATCGGCTTCCGTAGCCTGCTGGAACGCCGGGCCGCGGACTATATCCAGCCCGATTTATGCGCCGCCGGCGGCCTGTCCGAGTGCAAGAAGATCGCCGACATGGCGCTGGCCTTCGGCGTTCGGTTCGCTCCGCATGTCTGGGGTACCGGCATCGCCGTTGCTGCCGCGGTACAACTGCTGTCGGTGGCCGCGGATTGGACACCGCCGTCGCTGAACCCGGTGGAACCGATGCTGGAATTCGACCGCACCGAACATCCGGTGCGCAGCGCGCTGCTGGCGGCACCGATCGCACCGGTGAACGGCTACGTCACGGTTCCGACCGGACCTGGCCTGGGGATCGAGGTGAACCGCGAGGTTCTTACGCGCTTTCGCGCGGACGCGTAGAATGATGATGGAAGGAAGCCACCGATCTCCTTCCGGTTGAAACAAGCAATCAAGCGGACACGAAATTGCGCGGTGTTCGCACGGAAGTAATCAAGCGCACACAGAGTTGCACCGAGTTTGCACAGAGTGGCACTGAGAAAAGAATTGGGCGCTTCGCGCGGTTGATTTGGCGTTCATGGCCGAACTTAGTGCATGTAGCGTAACATGGTCTTCTCGGTGCAACTCCGTGCAAACTCGGTGCAACTCTGTGTGCGCTTGATTGCTTTGTCGAACCAAAATACGAACCAGCCCAGACGAGCACTGCCGCCTCAGCCCAATTCCAATGCCGGAAACCCGGCAATACCCATAGACACTGCCTTGGCTGGTAGCGTGATGGGGGTAGGGGTTACCAGCGTGCCCGTCAGCACGATCTCGCCTGCACGCAACGAAAGTCCGTTTCGTGCAAGCGCCTTTGCCAGCCATCGCAATGAGTCGAATGCGCTCAGTACATCCTGTGCCGAACCAGTCTTGCGCTGGCCATCGATCTCGATGAAGCCTGCGGCGGTGGTCAGATCCTGCGTGCGCCACGCGGGATTTTCCGGCCCGAGGACAAAGCCGACCTGGAAGAAGTCGTCGGCGATCAGACTGGGCACCCCGACCGCCATAGCGTCGCCGTAACGGTTATCGATGATTTCGCACGCGATGTGGCAAGCACCGATCGCGTCCGCAACATCCACATCATCACCGTCAAGGTCACGCCGCAACACCACCGCGATCTCGCACTCCAGTGATGGGCTGGCCAACCCCCGGCCCAAAGCATCCGCCAGCGACGGCGACCGCCCGCTGGCGAGCAACCCCGCATAGACCGGCTCCCGCAACCCGAAACCACGCTGGCCGCCGACCGATGTGCACCCGACCTTCCAGCCCACCCGAACGTCGCCACCAGCGGCAAGCCGATCATGGACGGCAGCTTGCAGGCGGTAACCATCCTCGATCGTCGAGGGGCGAAGCGGCGGCGCGATCCCTGACCAGTCCGGCCGCCGGCTGCGCGCCTCGACGAACGCCTGCACACTTTCCTGGTTCATGAACTTGCCCCTCATCCCCCGTCAGCCGATTTTACCGACATATTTCTCCAGCGTTGTCCAGGCCTCGTCACCGAGTTTCCCCCGCCACTCCGCGTAGAATTTCGCCGCACGCAACTGCGCCCTGAAACTGTCGGGATCGGTGTCGTTGAACACCATGCCCTTGCCGACCAGCAGGCTTTTCGTCGACTCGTTCAGCTTGGCGATGTCCGCCCGCTGGTCGATCGCCACCTCGTTGAAGTTCCGAGCAACGATCGTTTGCAGATCGGGCGGCAGCGCATGCCAGGCATCGGCATTGCAGCAGATCCAGAAGCCATCCCACACATGGTTGGTCATCGAGCAGTATTTCTGCACCTCGTAGAACTTCCCCGCCTCCACCTGCGACAGCGGGTTTTCCTGTCCATCGACGATGTGCGTCTGCAGTGCCGAGTAGACCTCACCGTACTGCATCCCCACCGGTGCCGCCTTCAGCGCCTGGAACAGGCTGATCAGGCTTGGTGCTATCGGCGTGCGCAGCTTCAAGCCGTCCAGGTCGGCAACAGTCCGCACCGGGTGGTTGCTGGTGGTGATCTGCCGGAAACCAAGGTCCCACATCCGGTCCATCGGCATCAGCCCGGCCTTGGCGATGATCTGGCTCCGCACGAGGCGCCCCAGATCGCCATCCATCGCTGGCCATACCTTGCTGTAATCGGCGAAGATAAACCCCAGCGCATTGACCGCCGTCACCGGCAGGATCGAGGACAGGATCTGCCCCGTCGGCTGGCAGAATTCGATCGCACCACTGCGGGCCTGGGACAGCAGGTCGTTGTCGCCGCCCAACTGGCTGTCGGGGAAGACGTGCAGCTCCATGCGTCCCTTGCTGTCGCTGGCGATACGATCGCCGACCTCCTGCAGCCGCTTGTTGAACGGATGTGCCGCCGGCGTGCTGGTGCCAATCTTATAGGAAAATTCAGCATCCGCCCGAGCCCGGCGTGACCCCAGCGCGAGCGCGGCGCCACCCAGGGCCATTGCCCGTCGTGTTGTTTTCATTGTTTCGTTTCCACCTTTATTCATAACGCAACGGTCGTCAGCCATGGCACGGCCGTCACCACGACCAGCCCGATCAGCAACGCCAGGATGTAGCGGCCGATATACGGCAGCCCTTCCTCCGGATCGCAGGACCCGATCGCGCAGGCGACGTAATAGCCAACGCCGAACGGCGGCGAGAACAGCCCCACGCCCATGCTGAGCACGGCGACCACGGCATAATGCACCTCATTCAGCCCAAGCTGATGCGCGATCGGGAACAGCAGCGGGCCCATCAGCACGATCGCCGGAATGCCCTCCAGCACACTGCCCAGCACGATGAAGATCAGCGCCGAGACCGCCAGGAACGACGCCGCGCCACCGGGGACATGGACGATCCAGGCCGCCACCCCGCGTGAGATGCCGGACTGGGTGATCGCCCAGGCCATCGCCGTGGCGGCGCCGACGATCAGCAGGATGGCGCCCGACAGGTTGGCGGTCTGCACCATCATGGGCCACAACCTGGCCCACTCGAACCGCCGGTAGATCAGCAGCCCGGCGACGCAGGCATAGACGATGCCGATGGTCGACACCTCGGTCGCCGTCGCCACCCCTTCGACGATCGCTGCCCGTATCACGAACGGCAGCGCCAGTGCCGGCAGGGCAACGACCAGGCTGCGCAGGATGGCGGAGCCACTGGCGCGTGGCGCGACATTGTCACCGCGCCGAGCACGCAGCCAAACCACGAAGGCCAGGAACAGCCCGCCGGTGATCCCCGGCACCACGCCGCCGGCGAACAGGCCGGCGATGGAAATCCCGGTCACCGATCCGATCGTGATCAGGATCAGGCTGGGCGGAATCGTCTCGGTCTGCGACCCGGTGGCGGCCAGCAGGGCAACCAGTTCGCCGCGCGGGATGCCGCGCTTCACCATCTCGGGGAACAGCGCCGGCGCGATCGCCGCCATATCCGCCGCCTTCGACCCGGAGATGCCGGAAACCAGGTACATCGCCGCGATCAGCACATAGGACAGCCCGCCACGCACATGGCCCAGCAGGTTGGACAGGAACGTCACGATGACGGCCGCCATGCCGGTCATCTCGATCAGCAGCCCCAGGAACACGAACAGCGGAATAGACAGCAGCACCGGGTGGCTCATGCCCGCGTCCATGCGGGCAACCAGCACCGACAGCGGGATATGCGTCGACAGCGCCAGGTAGCCGAGTGTCGCGATACCGAAAGAAAACGCGATTGGGATGCCGGCCAGCACGGTCGCCGCGGCAACCCCCAGGAAAAACACCAGCAGGTTCAGATTGCCGAGATGGTGAAACACCGGCGCCAGCAACACCATCACCCCGCAAAGCGCCAGGAACACCGCAAACCCGGCGGCATCCGCCAGCCCAGGGCGCCGCACGCGGGACAGCATGGCGACCAGCATTAACGCGATCCCCACGGGCATCGCCGCCGCCCGCCATGCCATCGACAGATTGATGGTGGTCAAGCTGACGATCTGCTCGTTCTGCACGTAACGCAGCGCCGGCATCAGGGTGGACAGCAGGAACACCACCGCGGCCGTCACCGCGAACGCCTCCAGCCCACGCCGAACCCTCGGCGCGGTGCGGTTGATCAGCGCCGTCATCCGCATATGCGCCCGTCCGCGCACCGCCAGCACCGCACCCAGCATCGCCAGCCACAGGAACAGCAGCGACGTCAGTTCGTCCACCCAGATCTGCGGCGCGTGGAAGGCGTAGCGCGCGACCACGCCGATGCTCAGCAGCACGATCTCCGCCGTCAGCAGTACCACGCACACCGTCGCCAGCAGATGGCCGAACCAGCGATCCAGCACCACGCCAATCCCGGGTCCGGCGACCAACGGCTTTTCGGAGACGATCTGCATCGCGATCAGCCAGGATCGGGCAGTTTCTCCAGCTTCTGCAGTGCCTTCAGATTGTCCGGCCGAGGTTTCCCCGGAAACGCTGACGGCCAGGAACTGGCCACCACTTCCCCCACATAGATATCGCCACGCGAGTCCACCGCGATCCCATGCGGCGACATGAACTGCCCCGGTTCCTGCCCCGTCGCATCATGCGTCCGGCCCAAGCGAGCCAGCACATTGCCCTTGCCGTCGAGGATGCTGACCCGCGGCCCGATATTCGGATACTGCCGGTTGACGGACATATACGGCCCGATCTCACCCACATAGCACAGCGGACAGCGGCCGAACGTCATGCACAGCCCGCTGGGCCGGTGCAGGTTGTTCCACTGCGTCTCGAACTTGCCGTTGCCGTCGAACACCTGGATGCGATGCGCCTCGCGGTCGGCGACATAGACCCAGCCATCCGGGTCGCAGACGATATTGTGTGGCAGGTTGAACTCACCGGGACCGCTGCCGGGACGCCCCCAACTCAGCAGCAGCTTGCCGTCAGGCGAATACTTGTGGACCCGAGCGTTGCCGTAGCCGTCGGAAACATACAGGTCGCCGCTGGGCGACAGTGCCGTATGCGTGCAGCGGTTGAACGGCTGGCCGGACATGAACGGCGATGCCTTGCCGGGCACGCCAAGCTGCATCAGCACCTTGCCCTCCGGAGTGACCTGCCGGACGGTGTGGTCGCCGTCATCGGTGCAGTAGATCGTGCCGTCCGCTGCCATCTGGATACCGTGCGCGTGGGAAAAAGTATCCTCACCAAACGAGCGCAGGAATTTCCCCTGCCGGTCGAACACGATCATCGGGTGCTGACCGCGATTGAAGACAAACACGTTGTCGTTCTGGTCCACCCCGACCGCGGCGACCTCGTGGAAGCTCCAGCCATCGGGAAGCTGAGCCCAATCGCGGTTCACCCGATAGCGGAACGCGCCTTCGCCGAGGATCACCTGACCATCGACCACTTCCTGGCCTTCCTGCACGCCCGTCCTCCATCATCTTTTGTTCTGCTGCTTAAGTCTGGGCCGCGCTGCTCGGTTGGACAATTTGCTTTTTCGACCCAATCGATTACTTTTGGTGATCAATGGACGCCAGGGACCTGCGCTATTTCATCGCTGCCGCCGAAACCGGTCATTTGCACCAGGCCGCGGAGCGTATTGGCCGCAGTCAACCCGCCCTCAGCAAATGCATTCGCCGCCTGGAAACCGAGATCGGCGCTCGGCTGTTTCAGCCCGTGGGCCGCGGCCTGAAGCTAACCCAGGTGGGCCACGCGTTACTGGTGCGTGCCCGAGGCATCGTCCTCGAAATGCAGGACACGCTGCGTGAGATCACCGACATCGCGCGCGGGGACGCGGGTCACGTGCGCCTGGGCAGTGGCCCGACGACGGCCGAATGGCTGCTGCCGGAGCTGTTCCGCCGCCTGCTGATCGAGGCGCCCGGGCTGACATTCCAGGTGACCACCGGATTGGGCGATGTCCTGCGCCAGGGGTTGCGTGAGGGGCGGCTGGATCTTGCGATCACGCCGCTGGTCGACGGCGATGCGGCGGAATTCGAATCATTCCCGATCGCCGAGGACATGATGGTGGTGGCCGCTCGGATCGGGCATCCGCTGGATCGGCCGGGGCTTCGGCCAGCCGACCTTGCCAGGTTCAGTTGGCTTTTGCCGGCAGCGTCGCTGGCATCGACAGCGTGGTTGCTGCGGACCTTGCAGTCGACCGGGGTGCCCACCCCGCGCATCCAGGTCGAGGCGGATACCGTCATCATGCTGCGCCGTGTCGTGAGCCAGACCGACCTGCTGACGTTTCTATCGCGACGTGACCTGGCACATGGTGAGGGCGTGGCGCTCCGCGAACTGGATCTGTCTGGCATTGTGCTGCGAAGACGTGTCGGCTCCTTATCAGTGCGCAACGGGTACTTGTCGCCGGCGATCAATCGCGTCATGGCGCTGCTGCGAGATCGCACATACATGCTTGAAGCAGGCGTCCAGGATCTGCAAACCAGCCACCGAACCGCGGCGGAACCGGAGCGGTTGATCTGACGACGGTAGCCGGGATCGACCCATCATCGCGCCGCTTTCAGGCGCAAGATCGCGCATTGGGCCTGAAAGCGCACAGGACAAGATGCGTGCGAAAGGTCAACGCCCCCTATTTCTCCCAAACCGGCGGCGCAACCGCTCCCACCTGTCCGGTGATCCGTCCATACGCCTCTGGCCGCCGGTGCTTCTCGAACGCGAAAATAGTCGTCCGCCCCAGCACGCACAGATCCAGGTCGCAGTCCGCGGTGATCAGCTCATCGTCCCAGCTTGCCGCCATTGCGACGATCTCCCCCTGCGGATTGACGATGATGGAGTGCCCGAACAACTCGCAACCATCCTCCACACCCGCTTTGGCCGTGGCGACCGCGAAACAGGCGTTCTGATAGCATCCCGCCTGGATCGACAAATGCGAGTGGAACACCCGCAGATGATGCGCCTCGAACCCACCGGCCTCCATGTTCAGGCTCGGTGTGTTGTAGCCCAGCGCCACCAGTTCCACGCTTTGCAACCCCAGCACCCGCCACGCCTCCGGCCAGCGGCGGTCGTTGCAGATCATCATTCCCATGTTGATGCCGTCCACCCCGCCCATCGGCGCCCGAATCACTGGAAAGCCCAGGTTGCCGACCTCGAAATAGCGCTTCTCCAGATGCTGCACGACACGTTTCGGATTGTACTCCGCGTGCCCCGGCAGATGCACCTTGCGATATTTCAGCAGGACGTCGCCCGCCGGCCCAACCAGTATCGAAGTGTTGAACCGCCGCTTGCGCACGCTGCCGGTTTCATCCGCCTCATACGCGATCTCGGCGTATCCCAGGTGAAATCCGATCCCGTACCGCCGGGCCGCATCGAACAGCGGCGCCGTCTCGTTCGACGGCATCGCCGTTTCGAACCAGCAATCGGCTTCGGCGATGTCGTCGTGATAGTGCCGCGGGAAGAACGTAGTCAGCGCCAGCTCCGGAAAAACCACCAGTTCCACACCGCGCTTGTGCGCCCGTTCCAGCAGCCGGACCATGCGCGCGACGGCCACCGAACGCGGTTCGGCCTTCTGGATCGGCCCCAACTGAGCGGCGGCGACGGTGATGATGCGGGACAAGCAATCCTCCTTCTCAAACCGGGCCACGATGCCACGGCTACCCAGATACGCAACCGCCCGAACTTGCCGTTCCGGTGCCGTGACACTACGAAGCAAAAAGGTGGCCTGACACGTGGGCCGGACATGCAGGGAGGACGGTAATGATCGATCATGACGTGAGGGTCAGCCCATCGAAGGCAGGCCTGAAGCGGGAAGACCAACTCGCGTGGAAGTTCGCCGGCGTAGCGGCCGACAAAGTCGCGGTGACAAAGCCCGTCGCGGAGATGATCGTCAACCGCGTCATCGACAACGCCTCGGTGGCGATCGCCTCGACCAACCGCCATGCCATCGTGTCGGCGCGCGACATGGCCCTGGCGCGTCCGAACAAGAACGGCGCGTCCGTCTTCGGCGTGCCGTCCAGCAAGCGCGTCAGCCCGGAATGGGCTGCCTGGGCCAACGGCGTGGCGGTGCGCGAACTGGATATGCACGACACGTTTCTTGCCGCCGACTACTCGCATCCCGGCGACAACATCCCGCCGATCCTCGCCGTCGCGCAGACGATGGAAAAATCCGGCAAGGACCTGATCCGCGGCATCGCCACCGGCTACGAAATCATGATCAACCTGGTGCGCGCGATCTGCCTGCACGAGCACAAGATCGACCACATTGCCAATCTGTGCCCGGCGCAGGCCGCCGGCATCGGCACGCTGCTGGGCTTGAAGCAGGACATCATCTACCAGGCGATCCAGCAGGCGGTGCATGTCAGCTTCACCACGCGGCAGTCGCGCAAGGGTGAAATCAGTTCGTGGAAGGCCTATGCGCCGGCCCATTCCGGCAAGCTGGCGATCGAGGCGGTGGACCGCGTGATGCGCGGCGAGGATGCTCCCAGCCCGATCTATGAAGGTGAGGACAGCGTCATCGCCTGGCTGCTGGACGGCCCCCAGGCACACTACGTCGTGCCG
The DNA here is from genome assembly GCF_009765975.1 of Acidisphaera sp. S103. Classification (GTDB taxonomy): domain Bacteria; phylum Pseudomonadota; class Alphaproteobacteria; order Acetobacterales; family Acetobacteraceae; genus Rhodopila. The sequence continues at coordinate 78,521 of NZ_LMUJ01000085.1, forward strand.
CTGCCGGCACCCGGTGAGGCCAAGCGCGCGATCCTCGACAGCTTCACCAAGGAGCACAGCGCCGAGTACCAGTCGCAGGCACTCATCGATCTCGCGTTCCGCATGCGGGAGAAAATCGGCAATTTCGACGACGTGGAAAAAATCGTGATCCACACCAGCCATCACACGCACTATGTGATCGGCACCGGTGCCAACGATCCGCAGAAGATGGATCCGAAGGCGAGCCGGGAAACGCTGGACCATTCGATCATGTATATCTTCGCCGTCGCACTGCAGGATGGCACCTGGCATCACGTCGACAGCTATGCGCCGAAGCGTGCGGCCCGCGCCGACACGGTAAGGCTGTGGCACAAGATCGAAACGACGGAAGACCCGGAATGGACGCGCCGCTATCGCGCGACCGATCCGAATGAGCTGTCTTTCGGTGGTCGCGCCGAGATCTTCCTGCGCGACGGCACCGTGCTGAACGATGAGATGGCCGTCGCCAACGCCCATCCGCTTGGCGCCAGGCCGTTCGGCCGCGACGACTACATCCGGAAGTTCCAGACGTTGACGGATGGGATCATCTCCACCCGGGAATCCAACCGGTTCCTGGAAGCCGCGCAGGAACTGCCGCGCATGCCGGCCGGCGAACTGCACCGTTTGAACGTGGCGCTGCCCGCCGGCACGCTGGTCGTCGGCAAACCCGGCATTCTCTAACCCTGGCCTTCTCTAACAAGGAGAAACGCATATGAGTGAGACAACTTCTCTTCCCAACAGAGCGAAGAAAGGCGTCGGCCTGTCCGGCGTCACGGCGGGCAACACGGCTTTGTGTACCGTCGGACGCTCCGGTAACGATCTGCACTACCGCGGCTACGACATCCTGGACGTCGCCGATACCTGTGAGTTCGAGGAGATCGCCTTTCTGCTGGTGCACGGCACGCTGCCGACACGCGCGGAACTCGCTGGTTACAAGGCGAAGCTTAAGGCGCTGCGCGGTTTGCCGATCGCGGTGAAGCTGGCGCTGGAAGCATTGCCCGCCGCGTCGCATCCGATGGATGTGATGCGCACCGGCGTCTCCGCGCTGGGCTGCGTGCTGCCGGAAAAGGAAGACCAGAACCCGCCCGGCGCGCGCGACATTGCCGACCGGCTGATGGCCTGCCTGGGCTCGATGCTGCTGTACTGGTTCCACTACGCCCATAACGGCAAGCGCATCGACGTGGAGACCGACGACGATTCGATCGGTGGGCACTTCCTGCATCTGCTGCACGGCAAGACGCCGTCGGAGATGTTCGTGCGCGCCATGCATACGTCTTTGATTCTCTATGCGGAACATGAGTTCAACGCGTCGACCTTCACCTGCCGGGTCGTGGCGGGCACCGGTGCCGACATGTACTCGGCGCTGACCGCCGGCATCGGCGCGCTGCGGGGGCCGAAACATGGCGGCGCCAACGAGGTCTCTTTCGAGATCCAGAACCGCTACGATTCACCCGACGAAGCGGAAGCGGACATTCGCAAGCGCATCGAAGCGAAGCAGGTGGTGATCGGATTTGGCCACGCGGTTTATACAATCGCCGATCCGCGCAACAAAGTTATCAAGGAAGTCGCGCGCCGGCTGTCGCAGCATGCCGGATCGATGAAGATGTTCGACATAGCAGACCGCATCGAATCGACGATGTGGGATGCGAAGAAGATGTTTGCCAACCTCGATTGGTTTTCCGCCATCAGCTACCACATGCTGGGCGTGCCGATGGCGATGTTCACGCCGTTGTTCGTCATCGCGCGCACCTCGGGCTGGGCGGCGCATGTGATGGAACAGCGCGTCGACAACAAGCTGATTCGTCCGACGGCCAATTATACAGGGCCGGAAAACCTGAAATTCGTGCCCATCGATCAGCGCGGCTGATTGCTTTTTTTACTCGATCGGAACCGCCGCGGCAGCAATGTCGCGGCGGTTTGTTTTTTTCCATTCGTCCCTGAAACGCTACGCACGAAAATTTTTTTCATAAATATGTCGCCAAACTGTTGCTTTTCGTTGACACGTATGGGCGAGACGATGAATAGCGGAATCCGTGTTCGCGAATCGATTCGCACGTCCTGTGCAGACTCTCGATGCGTGAGGACGTTTAACAGTAAGGACGGTCAATGGACCGCGACCTTGAAAAGCCGAAAACGAGTCAAGCGGGCACCGGGATAGGTGCCGGGTTGAAGCGTGTGCCAGCCGGTTTGCCGATGAAACAAATCCCCAAAGCCTGCATCCAGCGGCGCCTGCCCGGCACACGACTCGAACGACGGCTTTACCGAAAGCGCACGACAGAGACGGCACGTTCAACAAGGAGTTCCGCAGGTGAGTACTGACGATACAACGATCGACCCTCCCGCCGGCAAGGCGGTGGGTGCGCAAGCCATGGCGATAAAAGCCGCGACCAAGAAAGCGGCGGCGAAGAAACCGGTAGTCAAGAAAGCTGCCGCCAAGAAGACCGCGGCCAAGGCTGCCCCGAAGAAGGCTGCCGCCAAGGCCGCCCCAAAGAAAGCGGTTGGCAAGAAGGCCGCTGCCAAGGCTGCGCCAAAGAAAGCTGCTGCCAAGGCCGCCCCAAAGAAAGCGGCTGGCAAGAAGGCTGCTGCGAAGAAGGCCGCGCCAAAGAAAGCTGCTGCCAAAGCCGCGCCGAAGAAGGCTGCTGCCAAGGCCGCCCCAAAGAAGGCCGCTGCCAAAAAGGCCGCCCCTAAGAAGGCTGCACCGAAGAAAGCCGCCGTGAAGAAAGCCGCGGCGAAGGCGCCGGCCGTGAAAAAGGCCGCGCCGAAGAAAGGCGTGGCGAAGAAGCCTGCTCGTAAGCCGAAGGTCATGACCGTATCGGCACCCGCGCCCGAAGCAGCGACGATTGCCGCGAGCGAGTCGAACGAATAATCGCCACCGACGATGTGTGAAGGAAAGGGCGCCCTCGCGGCGCCTTTTCTTTTGGTCTGGCCACCGAACCGGCAGCCGGACGATCAACCTGCTCTACTGAAACGTCGTCAGCAGATCATCCACCTGCGGCACGGTCAACAACCGCGGTGACTGGCCGCGCAACATCAGAAAAAGCTTGGCGGCTTCTTCCAGTTCCTCGGCCGCATAGACCGCGTCGGTCAGCGTCTTGCCCGAGACCACCGGCCCATGGTTGGCCAGCAGCACCGCCCGGGCATCGGCTGCCGCTGCGTTGATCGCCGGTTCCATCGCCGGATCGCCAGGCCGGTAATACGGAACGATCGGCATGCGCCGGCCGACCCGCATGACGAAATACGGTGTCAGCGGCGGGATCGGATTGGATGCATCGACGTCCGGCAGGCAGGACACCGCCGTCGCCTGCGTCGAATGCAGATGCACCACGGCCCCCGCCTCCGCGCGCGCCTGATAGAAGGCCCGGTGCATGAACACTTCCTTCGACGGCTTGTCGCCGCCGACGTGCTGGAATGCCAAATCCAGTTTGGACAGCCGCTCGGGATCGAGTCGACCCAGACTCGAATTCGTCGGCGTCATCAGATACCCATCCGCCAGGCGCACGCTGATGTTGCCGGCGCTGCCGACGGAAAAGCCGCGTGCGAACAAACTGGCCCCGAGTTCGCTCAGCAGGATGCGTGTGTCGCGTTCGTCCATGACCTTATGCCTCCAGTACGCGGAACGCTTTCAGGAAGAAGTCGGTGGCGCCGAAATTGCCCGATTTCAACGCCATCATCAGACCCGGCCCGCGTCCCTCGGCAAACGTCCAGGGCACGCCTGGATCGATCTCCACCCCGATGCGCAGACTGCGCACGCCAAGCCGCCCCGCGACCGCGCCAGACGTCTCCCCGCCTGCGACGACAAGCTTGCGCACCCCCCGCGCCACCAGGCCTTCCGCGATGCGTGCGGCGGCGTCCTCGATCAGTGCCCCCGCTGCCTCCCGTCCCAGGCGCGCTTGCAGCGCCGCGACCTTGTCCGGTGGCGCCGAGGCGGCGATGACCACCGGCTTGTCGCCGATCTTGTCTGCCGCCCACGCCAGCGCCGCTTCGCTCAGCGCCGCCGCATCAGGCGTGGCCAGCGCATCGAGTTCGAACACCGGCAAATGGCTGCGCGCATATCCCAACTGCGCCAGCGTCGCTCGGGAGCACGATCCCGCGAGAACCGCGCTCGCGCCGTCAACCTTCGGCAACGCGCCCGGATCGATCGCCGCCGCCAACAGCCCCGCGCGCCGGTAGTTCGCCGGCAGGCCCATCGCGACGCCCGAACCACCGGTGATCAGCGCGTGGCTCGCCGCGGCCTCCCCGATCGAAATCAGATGCGCGTCGGTGATGGCATCGACGATGGCATAGCGGCGGCCGCGTTCCTTCAACTGCGTCATCGCGTCGCGGATCGCATGCGTGCCCTGATCGACAGTGGTGAACGGCACCAACCCGACCGTGCCTTCGGTCTGGCGCGAAAGCACCCGCACCAGATTCGCGTCGGTCATCGGCGTCAGCGGATGATTTTCCATGCCGCTTTCGTTCAGCAGGACCCCGCCGGCGAACAAATAACCCTGATAGACGGTGCGCGCGTTGGTCGGAAACGCCGGACAGGCCAGCGCGAAACCACAGTCCAGCGCCGCAACCAGCGCGTCCGCCACCGGCCCGATATTCCCTTCATCGGTGCTGTCGAAGGTAGAGCAGTATTTGAAAAAATACTGCCGGGCCCCGGCGGCTTGCAGCCATTTCAATGCCGCGAGACTCTCATCGATGGCCTGCCGCACCGGCGCGGTGCGCGATTTCAGCGCCACCACCACGGCATCCGCGTCGGGTACCGGCAAATCCGGTGATGGCACGCCGATCAGTTGCACCGTTCGCATGCCGCCGCGCACCAGCATCGAGCACAGATCGGTGGCACCCGTGAAATCGTCGGCGATCACACCTAGCAGCATTGTTCGGCCTCCCTGTTGAAAGCGTCGTCGCGCCGGGCGGAACGTCCTGGACGCACGGAGCACGCGATCAATCTATTAAACTGTGATCACGCCGAGCGGAACGTCCTGGCGTACAAATCACGCCATCGACCAGATCTACTTCTCAAGCGCGGCGGCGAGGCGCACGGCCTGTTCGTTCCACGACGGCAGCGATTGGCCGGATTGCCACGCGATCTCCGCCAGATCATGCAGCAGTGATCGGTCGAAGATCAGCCGGCGCAGCGCTTTCGATAATTGCTCGACATCGCCGGGCGCGCAGACCACCCCCGCCTCGGGTTCCACCAGCGTGGGCACCGCCCCCACGTTCGTCACCGCGACAGGCAGGCCACGCCGCAGCGCCTCGGCGATGGCGACGCCATAGCCCTCGAAATACGATGTCAGGGCGAACAGATCGGCGCCCGCCCACAACGCCTCCGTCACGTCATCGGCGAAACGGACACGGCGCCCGAGACCCAACGCCTCGGCCAGTGCGCGCAGTCCATTCGCATACACCGGATCGCGATCGGCCGAACCCGCCAGGGTCAGTTCCCACTCGAGGTCGAACAACCGCCCGAGCGCCCGCAGCAACACGTCGTGGCCCTTGCGCGGGATCAGCGCACCCACCGACAGGATCCGGCAGGCTGTTCCAGCCGAACCGCTGCCGCGCGGCAGGTCGTCGATCCCTGGAACGATGACGCGGATGCGGTCGGCAGGCACGGCGAAGTCCCGAACCAGACGTTCCCCCGTCTGATCGCTGGTCACGACAAGCCGCGGCAGGTCGCGGAACATCGTCGCCTCGGTCGCGTGCAGGCGCTGGCCGGTCTCCTCCGGCACGCCGGTTTCCAGCGAGGCCGGATGGTGGATCAACGCCGTCACCTGGTGCAGTGGCAGGCCGGCGAAGGCCGGCAGCGCCAGCCCGTCGATCAATTTCACGCTGTCGGCGGGAAGCGCCGCCCACGCCGTCCTGGCAGCGTAGATCGCCGCCTGGTCGGGGTCGGGCAGGCGCCCACCCAGTTCCACCACCCGCACGGTGTGTCCCAGGGCGCGCAGACCGTCCGCCATGCGGCGATCGTAGGTGTGACCCCCGGACACCGTCGCGAGCGGCCCGGGGACGATCAGGCAAACATCCATGGGCCGGTCATAACAGGTTCCGATGGATAGTCACGCCACACCAACGCTCGTCCATGGCCATGCGGCCGTCTGGCAAACAACGCCCTGGATCGGCTACTGATGCATCACTGCACCGGGAGACTCACATGCCTGCCCCAAGCCAAGCGACCCTGACCGCCGTCCTGGACCACGCCGACGCCAATCTGGCGGCGTCGCGTGCCAACCTGTTCGACCTGCTGCGCATCAAGTCCATCAGCGCTCAGCCGGCGCATGCCGCGGACTGCGTCAAGGCGGCCGAGTGGTGGCGCGACCAGTTGACCGGCCTGGGTTTCGACGCCGCCGTCCGGCCCACCGCCGGCCATCCCGTGGTCGTCGGCCGCCTGGATGGACCGGCGGACTACAAGGGACCCCACATCCTGTTCTACGGCCACTACGACGTGCAGCCGGTCGATCCCCTGTCGCTGTGGCACAGCGATCCGTTCGACCCGCAACTGGTCGATGGCCCGCGCGGTAAGCGCTACGTTGCCCGCGGCGCGGTCGACGACAAAGGCCAGACGCTGATGTTCCTCGAATCTCTCCGCGCCTGGCACACCGCCGGCGGCGGCATTCCCGCCCGCATCACCGTGCTGATCGAAGGCGAGGAAGAAATCGGTTCGGTCAGCCTCGACCCGTTCCTGCGTGACAACAAGGCCGAACTGACGGCGGACATCGCGCTGATCAGCGACACCGGCATGTGGGATGCCGAGACACCCGCGATCACCACCAGGCTGCGTGGCATGACCTATGCCGAGGTCACGCTGAAGGCGGCGAACCGTGACCTCCACTCCGGCCTGTACGGCGGATCGGCGCTGAATCCGATCAACGCGCTGACCAAGATCCTCGGCGACCTGCAGGACGAAACCGGCCGCATCCAGTTGCCCGGCTTCTATGACAAGGTCACCCCGATCTCCAATTCGCAGCGTGCCCAATGGGACGCGCTGGGCTTCGACGAGGCGGCCTTCCTCGGTGGCATCGGCCTGACCACGCCCGTCGGCGAGCGTGGCTACGCGGCGCTGGAGCGGCTGTGGGCGCGTCCCACAGCCGACATCAACGGCATCTGGGGCGGCTATACCGGCGCCGGCAGCAAGACGGTGATCGCGTCGGAGGCGTCCGCCAAGGTCTCGTTCCGACTGGTGCCCGGCCAGGACCCGGACGAGGTGATGGCGCAATTCAGACAATTCGTGCTCGACCGCCTGCCGCCCGGCGCCACGGCGAGCTTCGCCGATTTCGCCCGCGCCCCGGGGATCGAGGTGAATGTCGACAGCCCGCACGTGGCGGCGGCTCTCGCGGCGCTGGGGCAGGAGTACGGCAAGCCGGCGCTGCTGATGGGCAGCGGCGGTTCGATCCCGGTGGTGACGTCGCTGCGCGCGATCCTGGGGGTGGATTCACTGCTGATGGGCTTCGGGCTGGACGACGACCAGGTGCACAGCCCGAACGAGAAGTTCGAGGAGACCTGTTTCCATCACGGCATCCGGTCGCATGTGCGGTTGCTGGCGAAGTTCGCGGGTGGATAACGCGATCTATCACGTTTTCGTGAGGCCGATCGAAACGGGCTGATCCTGCTTGTGTAACGGCCCGCCGGCCGTCGCGGGACCCTGTACCGGTGGGTATCAACGCGCTGTTGCGAGAGTTCGAACCACTCTTGGCCCGGACGCTCGGTGCAGCCCCCCTGAAGGCAGGCGTCTGCTCCCGCGTCATGCCCGGGCCTGGCGCGGCCACCCACGACTTCGCTCTGCTCGGCAACGCCACGTAGCGAGGGCCGCCCCGGTGTACTGGCCAGCACCGCGATCCCATGCCAATTTTCCGCCGGCGGAAAATCCCTCGACCCGGGATTCCACGAGGAACGAACCATGAGCGTGATAGAAACCGGCGGTATCGACTGCGACATTCATCCCTCGGTGCCAAGCCTGAAGGCATTGCACCCGTATCTGACGGATCACTGGCGCGACATCATCCTGCAGCGCGGCATGCACGAACTGAATTCCATCGCCTATCCCGCCAACAGCCCCCTGACCGCTCGGCCCGACTGGCGGGTGGAGGGCATCCGGCCTGGCTCCGACCTGGAACTGTTGCGGCAACATGCGCTGAATCCGTTCCAGACCAGCATCGCCATCGCCAACTGCCTGTATGGCGTACAGCTTCTATTCAGTGAGGACATGGGCGCCGGATTCGCCCGCGCCGTGAACGACTGGATGGCCGCCGAGTGGCTCGACAAGGAACCAAGGCTGCGCGCATCCATCGTGGTGCCGGCACAAAGCCCCGAGATGGCGGTGGACGAGATCAACCGCGTCGCGCCGGACAAGCGGTTCGTCCAGGTGCTGCTGCTGGTGATGAACGACATGCCGCTGGGCAAGCGGCATTACTGGCCGATCTACGCGGCGGCCGCGAAACACGGCCTGACCGTTGGTATTCATGCCGGCAGCGCCTACCGCCATCCGGTTACGCCCTTGGGATGGCCATCCTACTACACCGAGGATTATGCCGCCCAGGCCGCCGGCTTTCAGCAGGCATTGTCGTCGCTGATCTGTGAGGGCGTCTTTACCAAATTCCCCGACCTGAAGGTCGTGCTGCTGGAATCCGGCTTCACCTGGTTGCCCGCCCATCTGTGGCGGCTGACGAAATTCTGGCGCGGACTGCGGATGGAGGTGCCATGGCTGGACCGTGCACCGACCGAGATCGTGAAATCGAACGTACGCCTCACAATCCAGCCCTGCGACGGGCCGCCCTCGGAAGACATGTTCCAGAAACTGATGGAACACATGGACTCAGATGAATTGTTGCTATTTTCAACCGATTATCCGCACTGGCAGTTCGATGGGGAGGACGTGTTGCCTGCCGGATTGTCGCGGTCTCTGGTTCGGAAAATCATGATCGACAACCCGCGGGCGGCATACGCGCGGTTGTGACGTGCCGCTCGTTCCCAAACGGGACTCACGACTGGATCGAGATCGGGCGACCACGGATCTTTCGCGAACGGCCCCCAATGGTGTCCTGGATGCCGCGGCGTTCGCCCGAACCCGATTGCAATACAACATCCCGACCGGCGAGCCTTTTCCGAACCGCTCCGATCTATTTCCCCGGGCAACCGGGGATCGGCGTTTGATAGGTGTAAACCTCATCGGCGAACGGGATCGACAGACCGCCATCGACGCACGCATGCACCGATCCGGCCTCGAACACGAACCAGTGGATGCCTTTGCCAAGAGGGCCAAGTGATTGGCCTAACATACTCGTCATGGTCGAAACCATGCCATTGACCAGGGGTGGAATATTGTCCCCGCTGAGCAGTCGCAGCGGCGCCCCACCTCCATCTGACGCTTGCAAGGTATCTACGATATCGAAGGACATGGTGCCGACAGGCGAAATATGCGCGCGTGTCACCCCGACGATGATATAGTGATCGAAAAGCTCCCGAGCGTGGCCTTCCGGCAACATAAGAGACGAAAGCCAGAATATCATCTTGATATCGTGATTATCGCGCGCATCGGTAATGATGGAATAGTCCTGCGCCAAAGCGCTTGGCGCGGGCTTCCAGTTTCTCGACCACGCGGCTTTCGGGGCCGCGGCCCCCAGGAAGAACCACCCCATCGAACAAAGCGCCATCAAAACAATGATTTTTTTGCTTGCGGGCCGTTTCTCAAGCATCGCTTTGCCCTTGTCGGTTGAGGGTGTGGTCATCAATATGACTATGGCGAAACGTATGGCCGCGACGCTGGGCCGTCAAGGCGCCGCCCCCGCGTCGTACGGTTCTCAAGCCACTGTCCGCCGCTTATGCTGACACGACGAGCACATGCCAAGCAGGAGTTTGAGACGCCATGACCGGCAGCCATGCGACACAATCCCAGCCCGCACCGGCAGCGCAGCGGGCTGCGGCCCTCGAAACCGCTCTCACCGCCCGAGGCATCCTACCGCCCGGTTTCGTCGATGAATTCAACGACCACGCCGAGGAGCAATGGGTGACCCGGAACGGCGCCCAGGTCGTGGCACGCGCCTGGACTGATAGCGCCTTCCGCGAACGCCTGCTGAAAAACGGCAAGTCCGCCGTCGCGGAACTGGGCTTCGGCATGCCGGAACATCACCGTCATCTCGTGGTCCTGGAGAACACGCCGGACATTCATAACCTTATCGTCTGCACACTGTGCTCGTGTACCGCCTACACCATCATCGGCGCCGCGCCGGACTGGTACAAGGACCTGGAATATCGTGCCCGCGTCGTGCGCGAATCCCGGACGGCCCTGAAGGAGATGGGACTGGACCTGCCCGCCAGCACCGAAATCCGGGTCTGGGACACGACGGCGGATACGCGCTACATGGTCCTGCCGGTGCAGCCTCCGGCAACCTATGGCTGGTCCCCGGAAAAGCTGGCCGACATCGTCACGCAGGAGTCGATGATCGGCACGTCCCGCCTCGATGACGTCAACACGCCGGTCAAAGGCTGAACATCATGGATGGCATGCACGACCTGGGCGGCAAGCAGGGCTTCGGCAGGATCAATTACCGGCCCGAACCGCATGACGAGACCTGGGAACCACTGGTCCGAGCCCTTTCGGCTCTGGCCGTGAAAAAGAAGATCTACAACATGGACGAATACCGACATGCGATCGAACGCATGGCGCCGGTTCATTATCTGTCCGCTCCGTACTATGAGCGGGTGCTGACCGCTGCCGCGACCTTGTGTGTCGAGAAGGGCATCGTCACCGCCGAGGAACTCGCGGCCCTTGTCGATGGGACATTTCCCCTCTCCAAGCCCATTGGACCGGGCCGGCCGAATGCGCCCGCGCAAAAATTCCTCATCGGCGAGACCGTGCGGGTCAAGAACGAATTCGTCTCCGGCCATGTGCGCATGCCCGGATACATTCGCGGCAAGCAGGGCGTCGTCGTTGCTGAATCCCCACCTTATCCCTTTCCCGATGCCGCCGCCCACAACATGCAGGTGACCGAGGAACCGACCTACGACGTCCGCTTCCGCTCTTTGGAACTGTGGCCGGACTCCGCGGACGAATCCTTCATCCATGTTGGTGTGTTCCAGAGTTACCTGGAAAAAACTGGCTGAACCTATAGGTGGACGCACCACACGCGCCGCTACCGGGCGGCAGCAAGCCCGGCGGCAATCGCACCGATCCGCCGTAGCCGAGGTTCGGCGCTGTTCGCCAGCCGTTCGGACATCAGCGTCAAGAAGCCGGCCGTTGCACTTTCCAAAGCTCGGTTCAGCCAAACCTCAGCCTGAATGATGTCACCCGCCAGTGCCAGCACGCTGGCCAGGTTATACTGACCGCGAAAATCGCCCGCCTCCGCCGCTCGACGATACCACTCGGCCGCGCCCCTGGCATCGCGCGGCATCTCCCACCCTTCCTCCATGAAGCGGCCCACCATATTGATCGACTTGGCATGGCCTTGCTCGGCCGCACGGCGATACAGCCCCAGCGCCGCCTTTCTGTCGCGCTCGACGCCACGGCCCCGCAACAGCAGGTTGGCGAAATTATACTGTCCCCAATCCAGCCCGGCCTCTGCCGCCCGCCGGTAGCAGTCGGCGGCGCGGACAAGATCGACCGCCACCCCCCAGCCAAGCTCGCAGCACCGGCCCAACATGTTGATCGCCGGGGCATGCCCTGCCTCCGCCGCGATCGAGAACCATCGCGCGGCAGCGCAACGATCCCGAGCAATTCCATGCCCGTCGAGCAGGATCTGGCCCAGCGCGGTCTGTCCCTCCACCACCCCGAACCGGGCGGCGGCCTGTAGCCAGCGCGCTGTTTCCTCCGACGGACCGGTCAGTTGATCCACGGTCAGGCCGCGAAGATCGGTGAACCCGATCGAAGTGGTCGCCTTGGGGCGTTGTCCTTGCATATACGAATCAGTCCGTTTTTGGTGCTGGAAGGGTTGCGCTGGTCCGGGGCATCCGCTACTAAACGCGAATGCGAACTATTCTCAACACGACGGGATGACCGATGCAAGCCTCTGAATCCACCAACGCCGTCCTGCCGTCCCTGCGTATGCCGCGGCACCGCATGGTCGGCACCGCCATGGGCATGGCGTTGGTCAACGGCGCCGGCTTGCACGCCGCCTGGGCGCAAGCCGCCTACGGCACGGCCCCGCTGGAATTGCCGCCGGTGTCCGTGGAAGGCGCGCAAAGTGGCCAAAACGGCTACCAGACAGACATGCCGGCACTCGGCAAACTCACCCAGCCGCTGGTCTCCACCCCGGAATCGGTCATCGAGGTGCCTCGCAAACTGCTGGACGACGAAGGCGTCACCACCATGCGCGACGCCCTGCGCAACGTGCCGGGCGTCAGCCTGGCCGCCGGGGAGGGCGCGCAGCAGGGCGACAACCTGTCGATCCGTGGCTTCAACGCCCAGAACGACTTCTATCTGGACGGTGTTCGCGATTTCGGCAGCTACTACCGCGACCCATTCAATTTACAGGGCATCGAGGTGCTGGAAGGCCCCGCCTCCGTCCTGTTCGGCCGCGGATCGAGCGGCGGTGCCGTCAACCAGGTTTCAAAGCAACCGCAAATCGCACCCGTGACCCAGGGCAGCCTCAGCTTCGGAACCGACGGCACCAAGCGCTTCACCGCCGATGTGAACCGTGCGATCGATGGCGTGCCCGGCGCCGCCATCCGGCTGAACGTGATGGGCGATCTGAATGGTACCGCCGGCCGCGACGATGCGGAAAACCGGCGTTTCGGCTTCGCGCCGGAGATCGCGTTCGGTCTCGGCACCCCGACGCGCGTGACCCTGGATTATTATCACCTGCAATCGGACGATACGCCCGATTACGGTATTCCCTGGCTCAACGGCAGCCCGGCGCCGGTCTCCCACAACAATTTCTACGGCTATCCCAACAACGACTATTTCCGCACCAACGTCGATATCGGCACGGCCAAGATCGAGCACGACTTCAACGACAACATCACCGTCAGCGACCAGCTTCGTTACGGCAGTTACCAACGGGCGCTGCGCGTCACCGAACCGCTGATCCTGGGGCAGGGGCCTGGGCAGGATGTGGTCACGCCCGGCACGCCGCTGAGTTCCATTGTCGTCAGCCGCCACACGATCGCGCTGCAGAGCACGGAAACCATCCTCGACAACCAGACCAACGCCAATGTGAACGTCGATACCGGCCCGTTCCACCACGCGATGGTTTTCGGCGTCGAACTGGCGCACCAAACATCGGATCCCACGCGTCCCACCTATCCGTACACGCTGACCAGCCTGACCGCGCCGACGGACATCGCCTTCAACCTGACGCCGATCTCGGAGACGTTCAGCCGCGTGCATGTCGACAATATCGGCGCTTACGCCGTCGATACGATCGCGCTGAACCCCTACTGGGATGTCATGGGCGGCATCCGTTTCGATCAGTTCGACAGCCAGTTCGACGAAACCGGCTCCACGGTCGCGCACCTGAAGCGCGACGACGGGCTGCCCAGTTACAACGCGGCCCTGGTGTTCAAGCCGGTCAAGACCGCCAGTATCTACGCCCGTTATGGCACGTCGTTCGACCCGTCGGCCGAATCGCTCAGCCTGAGTGCCGCGACCGCGGCGGTGGCACCGGAGAAAACCACGACCTATGAGGTCGGTGGCAAATGGGATGTGCTGAACAAGCGCCTGTCGCTGACCGGATCGGTGTACCAGATCCAGCAGGCCAATGTGCGCGAGACCGATCCGAACAACCCGACGCAGGATATCCTGGCCGGCAACTATCGCATCCGTGGCGTGCAGTTCGGCGCGACCGGACATTTGACCGACCGGTGGGAATTGTTCGGCGGCTATTCCTACAACGATGCCATCGTCGTGGCCTCCCCCAATCCGGCGGAACTGGGTCATGCGCCGCCGAACGCACCGAAGCACACGGTGACGATGTTCACCTCTTACCGGCTGCCCTGGCACAATGTGGAACTGGGTGCCGGCGTCAATTACGTATCGGCCCGCACCGCGTCATCCATCCCGGTCACCGGCACGACCGTCATCGAGCGTGCGCCCGGCTACGTCACCCTATCGCTTATGGCCAAGGTCAAGCTGACCGAAACCGTCAGCCTGCAGGCCAACATCGCCAACGCAACCGACACTTATTATTATGACGAACTGCACCCCGGCCACATCATCCTGGGACCGTCACGTTCGGCCCTGTTCACGATCAATGTGAAACTGTAAGGGGCCGGACCGGTGATGCTGCAAATCGCCGATGTTCTGTCACCGGCACAGACCCAGACCTGCCTGGCCGAACTCGCCGGGGCAGACTGGGTCGACGGCCGGGTGACAGCCGGCTTCCAGTCGGCGGAAGTCAAACACAATGCCCAGGTCCCGGAAGATCATCCGGTGGCCCGAGCACTGGGCGACATGATCGTCACCGCGCTGGAACGCACGCCGCTGTTCATCTCGGCGGCGTTGCCGTTGCGCGTATTTCCGCCGCTGTTCAACCGCTATGCCGGCGGCCAGTCGTTCGGCACACATGTCGACAACGCCATCCGCCAGGTCAGGGGCACGCCCCATCGCATTCGCACCGACCTGTCGGCGACCTTGTTCCTGACCCCGCCGGAACAATACGAAGGCGGCGTACTGACGGTCGAGGACCAGTTCGGCGTCCAAGGCGTGAAACTGCCGGCCGGGCACATGGTGCTCTACCCCGCCAGCAGCCTCCACCACGTCACCCCGGTCACCCATGGCGCGCGAATTGCCGCGTTCTTCTGGATCCAGAGCATGATCCGCGACGATGCGCATCGTGCCTTGCTGTTCGACCTCGACAACGCCATCCAGGGCCTCGGCCGCGACATACCCGGTCATGCCAGCACGGTACAACTCACCGGCATCTACCATAACCTCCTTCGCCAATGGGCCGAACTGTGACCCGCTCGGTTTTGCGGCGGCTGCATCGCTGGATCGGGCTGACCCTGGCGTTGCCGCTGATCGTCCAGGCGGCGACCGGCCTGATCATGGCGGCCGACCCGTTCGTCGCCTTCATCCAGGGTGTACCGTCAGCGAATGGTTTGTTGATCGAACCGGACAATGTGTCCGGCGTGGACGTGGCGACGATCCTGACCACTGCCCAAGCGGGGGTCTCCTCCGACCTCGTGCCGATACGATGGCGGGTAGAGCCCGACTCGATCGTCGCAGTGGATTTCGCCGTCCCCGGGCATCAGCAGGCGGTGGCTGAGGTCGGGGTGGACGCGCTGTTCACCAAGGTCGCGTGGGTGCGCCGCAATCCGGACGGCTTCTACCACTGGGTCCATTCGGTGCATGAAACCCTCCTGATGGGCCAGCAAGGCCGCCGTCTCATCGGCACCATCGGCATCGGCCTCTTCCTGCTCGGTTTGTCCGGCATCCCGCTGTGGTGGCCGCGGCGCGGACGCTGGCGAGCCGGATTGACCGTCTCCCGCGACGCCACCGGCTGGGGCTTCCAGCGCGCGTTGCATGGCGCGGCGGGAATCTGGATTGTGGCATTGCTGCTGGTCCAAAGTATCAGCGGCATCGCCATGGCGTTTCCGCAGACGGCGCGTGCGATCGCCGGTTTTCCGGCAACGGCCCCCCGCGGCGGCCATTCCGCCCGCGAAGCCACGATCGATCCGATCCATGCAATCGCCGCCGGCGTGGCCTCGGCTCAAGCCGCGATGCCGGGCGCGACCCTGCTGGATCTGCGTCTGCCAGCCGTGCCGGGGCGGCCAATGATGGCCGTTCTGCTGCCGGCCGGGCATTGGCAGGGGTCGCCACCCGCCATCGTGACCATGGACCCCGCCACCGCCCGCGTGCTGTCGGTGCAAAACCCCGAGACCAACTCGCTGGGCGTATCCGTCCTGAACTGGCTGCGCGCGTGGCACGAGGGCGCCGCCGCCGGCCCGGTGGGACGCCTGCTGCTGTGCCTGTTCGCCCTGGCATTGCCGCTGTTGCCGCTGACCGGAACCGCGATGTGGATCCTGCGATGGCGCCGGCGGCGACACGCCTCCGCCGCGGCCGGCGTGGCCGGTGTGCGCGTCGGTGAATGATCGCCAACGACGAATAGAGGACGTTTAGACATGCGAATTCACATCCCGCGCGGATTGGCCGCTGCCATGGCGGTGCTGCTGCTGGCCGCCCCCGTCGCCGCATGGAGTGACCCGCCGGCGCCAGCGCCCGCGACCACCCCCGCATCGGCGCCCGCCGTGACCTCTCCCTCCGTGGTGTCCACGACGACCCCTGCCGAGACGCCCACGGCACCGCCAACGGTCACCGGGGTCCACGCCGGCCTGCTGCCAAAGGATCTGTCCGTCGCTACGATGTTCCACAACGCCGACATCGTCGTGCAGGCCGTCCTCGTCGGCCTGATCGTCGCCTCGATCGTCACCTGGACCTTCCTGCTGGGGAAAGGCGCCAGCATCCTGGCCGCCCACCGATCGGTTCGCCGCGCACTGGCCCAGGCCGACTCCGAACGCTTGCTGGCCACTCTGCAATTACACATGCGCGGCGCACCGGAAGGTGCTGTCCAGCGTGCGATGACCGAGGCAACGGCCGTGGAAATGCAGCTCTCCGCCGGTCAGGACGGCGCCGGGATCAAGGAACGAGTCGCCTCTCGCCTGCAACGGCTCGAAGCCGCGGCGGGGCGGCGCATGGCGCGCGGCACCGGCCTGCTGGCCACCATCGGCTCGACGGCACCCTTCGTTGGGCTGTTCGGCACGGTCTGGGGCATCATGAACAGCTTCATCGGCATTTCCCAGTCGCAGACCACCAATCTGGCGGTTGTCGCACCCGGCATCGCGGAAGCCCTGCTGGCGACCGCGACCGGCCTGATCGCCGCGATCCCCGCCGTGGTGATCTACAATATCTTTGCCCGTGCAATTGCCGCCTATCGCGCCTCGCTGGCCGATCTGTCGGCGTCGATCCTGCGTTTGGCCTCGCGTGAGCTTGACCGGCGCGGCGGAGCCCGCGTGGCGGCGGCCGAATAGCATGGCGGGCAATCTCGACGACGACGATCTGGTGGAGACGCACGAGATCAACGTCACCCCTTTCATCGACGTGATGCTGGTGCTGCTGATCATCTTCATGGTTGCCGCGCCGCTGGCGACGGTGGATATCGCGGTCGATCTGCCGGCCGCCGCTGCAAAGGCGGCGCCACGGCCGGACAAACCGATCTTCCTGACCCTGAAGGCGGACCGTTCGCTGGCACTGGATGACGCCCCGGTGACGCCGGACAATTTGCCCGCCGCCCTGGACCGGGCCAGCAGCGGCGACAAAACCCAGCGCGTGTTTCTGCGCGGCGACAAGACCGTTCCGTACGAAGCCGTGATGCGGACGCTCGATGCGTTGCGCGGTGCCGGCTACCTGAAAGTGGCGCTGGTCGGCCTGGAGGCGCCGGCCACGCCATGAGCATGGTCCTGCGAAAGCCGGCGGCCAGTCACCGGACCTGGCTGCGATGGGGGGTGAGCCTTGGCGTGGTGTTGGCGGTGCATGCCAGCGCCCTCATGCTGCTGCGCCGGTCGATCCCGGCGATGGGCCCCGCTGCACCCGAACCGATCATGATGGATCTGGCGCCTGAACCCGCGGCACCCCCCGAACCCACGCCGCCTACGTCCACTCCGCCGCAACCGCCGCAACCGCAACCGCCGCCGCCACAGCCACCGCCGCCAGAACCGCCACCGCCTCAGCCGGCGATACCCGATCCGGTACCGCCGCCGGTCCCGGATGCCGCGCCGCCGGTGTCTCAAGCCGAAATCCCGCTGCCGCCGCCACCTCCCCCGGTGCGACGGCTACCACCCCGAGTGCGGCCGGCGGAGATGCGGCCGGCTGAACCGCGGCCGACGCCACCGGTGATTGAAACGCAAGCCCCGCCGCCGGCCCCGGTGGCGGCCCCACCCGGACCAGCCGCCTCCGCGCCGCCGGGACAGGTCGAGGCGACGTGGGAAGGCCGCCTTCTCGCCCATCTTGCCCGTTTCAAACGCTTCCCGCCGGCAGCCGAACGGCGGGGCGAGCAGGGGGTCGTGATGATGCGCCTGACCATCAGCCGCACGGGTCAGGTGCTGGCGATGGCGATGGCGCGCGGCTCCGGCTATGCCGATCTCGACGCCGAGGCGCAGAACTGGATGCAGCGGGCGGAACCGCTGCCGGCCTTCCCGCCGGAGATGACCGTTCAGCAGATGCAGGTCCTCGTGCCGCTGCGTTTCATGCTGCGGTGATCGCGCGTGGGCCCGATTGCCCTTGCCCCCAACCCCACCCTGCGCTACACGCCCCACCGCGTCGGCACCCCTGGAGGCCGGCGTTTGTCATTCAGGAGCATACCATGGCCAACGTTGTTTCAATCGAGGCCGAGGTTCGTGCGCGAAGCGGTAAGGGGGCGGCGCGGGCGACTCGGCGCGCAGGCAAGGTGCCTGCGGTTATCTATGGCGGCAAGCAGGAACCCGACCTGATCGCGCTCGACCCGCGGGTCGTGATCCGCGAACTGCACCGGGCCGGCTGGCAGTCCCGGCTGTATGAGATCACCGGCGGCGCCCAACCCGTCCGCGCGCTGATCCGCGGCGTGCAGTTCCACCCGGTCTCCGACGCACCCGAACATGTCGACTTCCAGCGCCTGGTTGCCGGCCAGCGCATCAAGGTCGCCGTCCCCGTCCACTTCGAGAATGACGGCATCAGCCCCGGCATCAAGCGCGGCGCCGTGCTGAACGTCGTCCGTCACGCGGTCGAGGTTTATTGCGACGCGGATCACATCCCGGAGCAGTTCACCGCCGACCTCGGGCCGCTGGACTTCAACGACAACGTTCGCTGGCACGACCTGAAGGGCACCGAAAACGTCAAGCCGGTGATCGATCGGGACTTCGTGGTGGCGACTGTCGTGCCGCCCACAAAGATCGAAGTTGTGGCCGAGGCCGCCGCCGGGGCGCCGGCCGCCGCCGCGCCGGCCAAGGGCGGTGCCAAGGCGCCTGCGAAGGCGCCCGCCAAGAAGGGCTAGAAACCATGACCCAGCTCTGGGTCGGCCTCGGCAACCCAGAGCCGGGAATGGCGGCCAATCGACACAATATCGGCTTCATGGCCTTGGACGTGATCGCGACCCGCCACGGTTTCTCGCCGTGGCGCCGCCGTTTCAAGGGCGCCTGGGCCGAGGGCACC
>NZ_LMUJ01000085.1:97721-115042 GCF_009765975.1 Acidisphaera sp. S103
GAAGCCGCTGACCTACATGAACAGCTCCGGCGAGTCGGTGCAGGAAGCGTCGGCTTTCTACAAGCTGCCGCCTGAGTCGATCACCGCCTTCCACGACGAACTCGACCTCGCCCCCGGCAAGATGCGGGTCAAGAAGGGCGGTGGCGCCGCCGGTCACAACGGCTTGCGCAGCATGGACAAGATGCTGGGCAGCCAGGACTACTGGCGCGTTCGCCTCGGCATCGGCCATCCCGGATCGAAGGACCGTGTGCTGGGATACGTCCTGGGCAACTTCGACAAGGACGACAGGACGTGGCTGATCGCGTTGCTCGACGCGGTGGCTGATGCCGCCGGCCTGCTCGCCCAGGGCAAGCATCCCGATTTCATGACCAACGTCGCATTGCATACACAGGACACACGATAATGGGCTTCAACTGCGGCATCGTCGGCCTGCCCAATGTCGGCAAATCGACCCTGTTCAACGCCCTGACCGCCACCGCGGCGGCCCAGGCGGCGAACTATCCGTTCTGCACCATCGAGCCCAATGTCGGCCGCGTCGGCGTCCCCGACCCGCGCCTCGACGTCCTCGCCGAGATCGGCAAATCGATCAAGATCGTCCCCACCACGCTGGAATTCGTCGATATCGCCGGCCTGGTGCGCGGAGCCTCCAAGGGCGAGGGCCTCGGCAACCAGTTTCTCGCCAACATCCGCGAGGTGGACGCCATCATCCACGTGTTGCGCTGTTTTGAGGACAGCGACATCACCCACGTCGAAGGCTCCATCGACCCGTTGCGCGATATCGAGGTCGTCGAAACCGAACTGATGCTGTCCGACCTGGACAGCCTGGAACGCCGTCTGACGCAAGCGCAGAAGCGGGCCAAGGGCGGCGACAAGGAAAGCATCGCTGCCGTCGCCATCATGGAACCGCTGGTCGCCGCGCTACAGCAAGGCAACGCCGCCCGTACCGCCATCCCGGCCGGCCAGGAAGAAGCCGTCCGCCGCCTGCAACTGCTGACGTCCAAACCCGTCCTCTACGTCTGCAACGTCGAGGAGGCCTCCGCCGCGACTGGCAACGCCTTCTCCGAACGGGTGCGCGCCTGGGCCGCGACGCAAGGCGCCCCCACGATCGTGGTCTCCGCCGCGATCGAGGCCGAGGTCTCGCAGCTACCCGAATCCGACCGCAAGGATTTCCTCGACACGCTCGGTCTGTCGCAAAGTGGCCTGGATCAGGTCATACGAGCGGGCTACGACCTGCTGGAATTGCTGACCTATTTCACCTGCGGCCCGAAAGAGACGCATGCCTGGACCATCACCAAGGGCACCAAGGCGCCGCAGGCCGCCGCCGTGATTCACAAGGATTTCGAGCGCGGCTTCATTGCCTGCGAAACGATCGCCTACGACGATTTCGTCGCCGGCCGCGGCGAGCAGGGCGCCAAGGAAGCCGGCAAGATGCGTATCGAAGGCAAGACCTACGTGGTCAGGGACGGCGACATCCTGGAATTCCGTTTCAACGTCTAGTGTCCTGCCCCAGAAGTTCGTCGCATTCTGCGACGGATTTCTGGGATCGGCAGGCCACTGAAAACAAAGAGCTAGTGTCCCGAATCTGAAGTTCGCCCGCTGTGGCGAACTTCAGATTCGGGACACTAGATTACGATCGCGCTGAGGAAACATCCACGGCGCTCGGATCATGCCAAGCCACGTTGAGGCCGACCCTTAATTCGTCATGGACCGGCGAAGTCCGGGCCATCTGATCCAGCACCTTGCTGTGGCAGATGCCCCGGACTGGAACCATGACGAGGCGTGTCAATGCAACCTGGTATCGTGCGATCAAACGAAGAGGCAGACCGGTTTCAGGCCACGTAGATAGCCTGCAACCGGTGTCGTTCCGAATGTCAGGCGACGCGTAATGCCTCGCCGTCGTCGATATAGCGCGTTGTGCCGGCGGTCGTCAGGACGACTTCAACCGGTCCGGCAAAGCCCGTCAGTAAATCCATCGGCAATACGGCCTCGCCGTCCGTCCAGACGAAGTCACCGTTCGCTTCCAACGAATGGAAACCACTGACCAGACGCGCATCTTTTGCTTTGGCGATCCGGAACCCGGAGCCCTGACGCACCACGATCTGCCGCAGCGCCACGCCCAGGCTGCGTGGATCACGCGCCAGCCCCAATTCCTGCGGCACGACGGACCGCGAAACGATGCGCACATCCTCCGGCCGGCTGGTGAGGCCGAACACATAGACATTCCCCTGGCGATGCGTCGCATCCACACGGCGGCCATCGACCAACAGGTGCAGATCGGGTTCGTCCGTCAGTGGAACAGAACCGTTCGGCCCCGCACGATCCAGCAGCCGGGTCCAGACCGCATCCACGATGGGACCACCTGTCAGCACCGGCGCGCACGCCGGTTTCGGCGGCTGGTTCCAACCGGTGTTGGCGTTCTGGAACAGCCAGCGATTACCGTCGTCGCGGTAGCTTTCGGCCGGGGCACCGTTGGCCACCAGCACATCATGCGCATCCAATTCCAGGTGATAGACCGTCACCTCCTGCGCATGATCATCCCAAAGGATGGTCCGGTGATTGACCAGGAACTCCACCGGGATCAGCACGTCATCGAGATACAGCGAATGACCCTTGGTGATGTGCAGGTCACGGTGCGGCACGTTGTCCGCCAACGCCCCTTTGCGGACGATCAACGGCGTGGCGGCGCCGCGGCGCCCTCGCGTGGCCAAGGCCCGTCCTTGCCCGATCCAGCACAGCCGCCGCTCCCGTCCGCTTGCCGTGACCACGGTATCGTCAACCTGAAGCTGCTCCACCAGCACCTCGCCCTGACGGGTCAGGATGTATGTGCCGGGCAGGAAGCAGGCGACTTCCGTCAGCATCTCGCCGCCATTGCCGTCGCTTCCCAGAACAAGGGACGCGCCGATCGTGGTTCCGTCGAAGATGAAGCTGTCGCTGGTGCCGCCCCCCGTGACGGTCGCAAAGGTATCGCCGCCGGAGGTCGTCGTGCCGAGGGTTGCTCCCGACCCGGCGGCGCCCACCGAGGTCGCCGATGTCATGTCGATCACATCGCCGGTGCCAAAACCCGAGATGACGGCGAGGTCGCCAAACCCCGCGCTGGTGTTGGAGGTGACTTCCAGGGTGCCGCCGCCGGAGAACGTCAGCGAGCCCGACAGCACCGCTTTTGGAGACTGAAACTCCACCAGCCCGCCGTTGATGACCGTGTTCTCG
This sequence comes from Acidisphaera sp. S103, assembly GCF_009765975.1. Lineage (GTDB taxonomy): Bacteria > Pseudomonadota > Alphaproteobacteria > Acetobacterales > Acetobacteraceae > Rhodopila. The sequence continues at coordinate 100,929 of NZ_LMUJ01000085.1, forward strand.
GCCGTGGCATTGCCGCTGATGTTCAATGCGCCGCCGCTCTCCACCGTCAGCGCGCTGGCAACTGCGCCCTTCAGGAACAGATCGACGCTGCCGCCGGCGAAAACGGTTTCATTGCTGACGATCGCCGTGGCGGCGCTGACAAGCTGCGTTCCGTATACCTGATCGAGATTGGCCGATCCGATGACCGTTTCATTGCCGCCGGCCGATATGACCGAACCCGAATCGGTGGCACCGAAGGCGATGGTCGCCGATCCGCCTGCCAGGATTGCTTCGCTGACAACAACCCCGGTGACGGACTGCCTGCCGGCGACCTTGTCCTGTGTGGCCGACCCGGCAACCGTTTCGCTGCCGCCGCTGGAGATGAAGGTGCCGGAGTCAAACCCGCCGGCCTCAACCGTCTCGACCGCGCCCGGCAGCAGCGTGATAGCCACGGCGGTGCCACCGGACAGCACCTCGATCGTCTCGCCGCTGCTGATTGTCAGGCCGCTGGATGTCGTGCCACCCGATACGACGATGGTGTTGCTGGACGGCGGCGTGATCCCCGATGACGTCGACGATCCGGCAACGATTTCCACGCCGCCGGTGGTGTCGGACGTCAATATCAGGCCGGAGGCGAAGGACGTGCCGGCAAAAATGAACGTTTCGGTATCGGCACCGGTGATCGTCGCGACGGTATTGCCGCCGGAAACCACGGTGCTGAGCGTCGCGCCGACGGGGATCGAGGTCACGTCGATGACGGCGCCGCTGCCGAAGCCGGAGATGACCGCGAGGTCGCCGAATCCGGCGCTGATCGTGTCGGTAATTTCGAGGGTACCGGTGCCGTCGAAGGTCAGCGTGCCGCCGAGGGTTGCCTTGGGGGATTGCAGGTCGATGATGCCGCCGTTGCTGAGCACGGTGGCGAATGCGGTGGCATTGCCATTGATGTTGAGCTCGCCGCCGCTACTGACGACCAGGTTGTTGGCGACAGCGCCTTTCAGGAAGAGATCGACCGACCCGCCGTTGAAGATGGTTTCGTTGTTGACGACCGCGACGCCGTTGCTGACGAGTTGTATGCCGTAGACCTGATCGTTGGTCGCGGTGCCGAGGACCAGTTCGAAGCCGCCGCCGGAAATTGTCGAACCGAGGTCGGTCCCGCCTTGCTCGATCGTTCCCGATCCGCCGGACAGGAACGTGGCGTCAACGAGGGTGCCGCCGTTCAGTACGTCCACCGAACCATTGCTGAAGATGTTGAGGCCGCTCGATGTGACGCCGTTGGACACGACGATGTCGGTCGAAGTTGGTGCGAGATAGCTGATCTCCACACCCGAACCGCCGTCGCTGACCAGTTGCAGCGTTGATGCGACGGCAGTGCCGGCGAAAATGAACGATTCGACCACCGAACCGCTGGTGATCGTCGCCACCGTGTTGCCGCCGGATGTCGTTGTGCTCAATGTCGCGCCGCTGCTGATGACGGTTTCGTCGATCACGTCGCCGGCACCCCAGCCGGAGATGACGCCGAGACCGCCATTTCCCGCGCTGCTCACCGCGGTTACATCGATCGTGCTCGCGCCCTCGAAAGTCAACGAACTGCCGAACGATGCTTTCGGCGATTGCAGGTTGAGCTGGCCGCCGTCGAGGACCGTCGCGTAAGCCGTGGCGGCGCCGTTGATGTTCAGCGTGCCGCCGGTTTCAACCGTCGTGTTGTTGGCGATCACGCCCTTCACGAACAGATCGACGGACCCGCCGTTGACGACGATTTCATTGCTGACGATCGCTGTCCCGGAGCTGACAAGCTGGATGCCACCGATGGTGTCACCAGACGCCGAACCGAGGACCGTTTCGTTGCCGCCCAGCCCGATGTCCGAACCCGAGTCGACGCCGCCGGCGGATACCAGTTCGGTTCCGCCGGACAGGACCGTCGTGCTGACGGCCGTGCCGCCGTTCAGGATGGTGATGGAGCCGCCGCTGGTAACGGTCAGCCCCGTCGAGGTGACGTCGCTGCTGACGGTCACCGATGTCGGTGCCACATTATCCGCGCTGGGTGCGAACGAAACGCCGCGGATATTGTCGCTGCCCGGGATCCCGCTCGCCAGCGTGGTGAAAGTTTCGCCGGTGCCCGAGGTGGCGGTCAGCGTGTCGGTGATCCCGAACAGAAAGGTTGGGTCGAGATCGTTGATCGTTGCGTTTGTAGCGAAAAGCTCGACGGTGTTGCCGATGACGGTGCCGGTCAGTCCGATCAGCCCGGTGGTGCCGGCGGTCGCGGTGTTCTGGACCAGGTTCAACCCGTCCGACAGGGTGTATTCCAGTGTCCACGTGCCGTCGGTCAGCACCCATTTCTGCAGGCCGCCGTCACCTGCGCCGCCTTCTTTGGGAATGCCGCCGTCGGCGATGTAGAGAACGGTCGGTGAGGCAAAGAAGTAGTTCTCCGGGCTAAGCTCGACGACCTTGCCGACCATGCCCGCGTTGACGCTGTTGGCGTTCGCGGCGGTCACCGTGACGGTCAGGTCGATTCCCGGCAGGACGGTACCGGTGGCCGCGCCGGTGGGCAGCGCCGTGCCGAACGTTTCGATGCTGCCGCCACCGGCCTGGGTGCTGTCGCGCGAAATATACAGCTCCCCGTTGTAGATCTCGGCCGTGCGTGTGTCGGCGGATGTATTGATCGCGGTGGCGGAATTGGCGCCGTCGTGCGCCACGAAGACGCCCTGGGTGGTGTCGCCCTTCACGCCCTGACCGGAAATGTAGAAGACCGTGCCGTTGACCGTCGCGACGCTGCGCGGATTGTTGGTATTGAAAACATTATAGAGCGCCGTGCTGGTATCGACCGTGCCGTTGTAGCCGATGTCGGCGATGACGCGGGGAACGGCGGTATCTGTGCCGCCGGGGACGCTGGTCGACTGTGCGAGCGCGGTCGTGCCGTAGACCCCGGCGCCGCCTGCGTTGAACATCGCGGCGTTGATGCCGTAGCCCATGATGACCAGTGACTGGCCGTCCGCCGAGAGTTGCAGCGACCCTTCGGATGAGGAGCCGAATTCGCTGGAGATGGCGTATTGGGTAACGCCATTCTGGACCGTGGTGACCTGCGGCAGCACCATCGTGCCAACAACGGTGCCCGTGGTGGTCAATTCCTCCAACGTGACCGGAGACGCTGCGTTATCGCCGTAGGCGTCGCCGCCCGTCGTGTCGCCGGAGATGCTGATCACCAGGTCGCCGGCCGTGAACTCCGTCAGCGTTCCGCTCGTGTTTGTCATTGTCAATTTTCGTCCGCGATCGTTGTCGCGGCTTCCTAATCGACCCACGGAGCGCGCCCTAATGACAGAATTGTTGCCATTGTATGAAGGGTGAACGCCCGACCCCGATATCAGACCGATAGGAATTCCGACCAAAATCAGAACCGGAATGATGGAACCGGATTCAACGGATGAGGCATACGGCTACGGTGGCAGATGGTTGCGGCAACAGTTTGCTACGGTAACAGAAAGAGAGCCGCCGCCTCTTGATCCGTCACGGACCGATTGACTCGTCACGGACCGATTGATTCGTCACGGACCGGTTGATCCGTCACGGCTCGGTCGATCCGTCATGGCCCGGCGAAGTCCGGGCCATCTGCCACGGTAAGATGCTGGATCAGATGGCCCCACTGTCGCCGGTCCATGACGAAGCCGATGCCTCAACGGCAACGGCCAACTTCAATACGAACCCGGTCCATCAAACTACGCAGCGACGCTCGCCATCTGATGATCAACCAGCCGCGCATAGAATCCCCCCCGAGCGATCAACCCGTCATGCGTGCCCGATTCGATCACCCGTCCATCCCGCAACACCAGGATCAGATCCGCGGCGCGTATCGTCGACAATCGATGCGCGATGACAATGGTTGTTCGGTCCGCCATCAGTGCATCCAACGCGCCTCGTACGGCCTGTTCGCTGATCGTATCAAGATGCGAAGTCGCCTCATCCAAAATCAGCAGCGGCGCGTCCTTCAGGAACGCCCGAGCAATGGCGATCCGTTGCCGTTGCCCGCCGGACAACTGCACGCCGCGTTCCCCCACCCGAGTCGCCAGCCCCTCCGGCAACCCTGCGACAAACCCAGCCAGCGCCGCCCGATCCAACGCCAGTCCAACCTGTTCATCGGACGCATCCGGCCTGGCCAGCCGGACATTCGCCTCCAGCGTGTCGTTGAACAGATACGTATCTTGTGCAACCAGCGCGATCCGCCCGCGCAGTCCGTCCAGAGTCACTTCCCGCAGATCGACCCCACCCAGCCGGATCGACCCGGAAGACGGATCCCAGAACCGCAGCAGCAAATTCGCCACCGTCGTCTTCCCCGCGCCGGACGGACCGACCAGCGCCACCGTCGCCCCACCCGGCACCTCGAACGACATCCCGGCCAACGCCGGCACCGACCGTCCAGGATACGAAAAATCCACCGCGTCGAACACGACCCCCGATCCGGCGCCAGGCTCGCGCCGTCCATCGGTGATCAGCACCGGCTCCGCCTCCACCACCGCCAACCGCCGCGTCGAGGCGATCGTATCCGCCAATTGCCGCCCCACCTGGGCAATCTCCGAAACCGGCAGGAATGCCGCGATGGCGATCAGCACCAGCAGTGGCAACACGGTCGGCCCGATCATGCCATGCGTGACCAGCACCGCACCCAGCGCCGCCACCGCCAGCCCGCCAAGACCGGTCACCGCATCCAAGGCTGCGGCCTGGAACGACAAATCGCCCAACAGAGCAAGCCGCAGCCCCTGATACCCCCGGACCGCCACCATAAATCCGTCCCGCCGCCGCTCGGTCGCCCCGAACATCACCAATTCGGAAAGCCCCTGGATCGTCTCGGTCGCATAGGCGCCGATCAGCCCCAACGCACCTCTGGCCGCCGATCCCAGCCGGTCGATCCGCTGCCGCCCCAGCAGGGGCGATGCGGCCGCATACAAAAGAAACGGCGCCAGAACCAACGCCAGCGGCCACGCGATCCACGCCATCGCCACGATCACGCTGACCGGCACCAGCACCGCCACGATCGCCGGCGCGATGGTATGGGCAAAGAAATACTCCACCGTCTCCACATCCTGGGTCGCCAGCGCCACCAGATCGCCCGACCGCCGCAGCAGCAGATAGGCCGGCGCTAACGCGTCCAGCTTCCGGAACAGTTCGATCCGCATGTCCGCCAGCAGCGCATAGGCCATGGCATGGGCGATCCACGACTCCATCCAGTGCAATAGCCCGGCGAGCGGCGCGGTGATCAGCAGTGCCGCCACCAGCACACCCGTGGGTGATCCGTTCCGAACCGCCCCAAGCACCAGCGCCCCCAGCACACTGACCCCGATAAACGCCACCACGCGACCAATCCCGGTCAGCACGGTCACCGCCAACTGACCGCGATACGGCCGCACCACCCGCAACAACGTCCGGATCGTCGCCGGCCACGTCACGGTGGCGGCGTCCTCCGACAAACTGCCCACAATTGCCCCGGTCGCCGGCGCATCCGGCGCGGCGGCCTCGGCCGCCAGCAACGGAACGACACCGCCGTCCCGCTCTCCCAGTTGCGACCCCATCAGGTCCCGATACGGCCCATCCTCGCCGATCAGGTCCCGATGGTGCCCGGACTGCACCACCGCACCGTCGTTCAGCACCAAAATCCGGTCTGCGCCGATGACGCTGGACAACCGATGCGCCAGGATCAGCGTGGTGCGCCCCACCATCAAACGGTCCAGCGCCTGCTGGATGATCGCCTCGTTCTCGGTATCGACGGACGACAGCGCCTCATCCAGCACCAGCACCGGCGAATCCCGCAGCACGGCGCGGGCGATCGCCAGACGTTGCCGCTGCCCGCCTGACAGGCTGGTGCCCCGTTCGCCGATCACCGTCCGATAGCCGTCGGGCAGGGCACTGATGAAGCCGTGCGCGTTGGCCGCCGTCGCCGCCGCGACCACCTCGGCCTCCGAAGCGTCCGGCCGCCCGAGGCGCAGGTTTTCCTCCACCGTCCCATGGAACAGATAAGTGTCCTGCGACACGACGGCGATCATCCCACGCACCTGCGCCGCATCGATATCTTTCAGATCGACACCGCCAATGCGGATAATCCCACCCTGAGCCTGATGCAGCCGGGACAGCAGCCGGACGATGGTGGACTTGCCGGACCCGCTGGGTCCAACAATGCCGACCCGCTCCCCGGCGCCCACGCGGAACGTCAGGCCGCTATGCGCCGCCCGCCGCCCGCCCGGATAGGCGAACGCGACGTTTTCGAACGTGATCTCCGGCGTCAGCGGTGGAACCGCCGATCCGGCCGGCGTCGCCACATTCGTATCCAGTAGCGCGTTGATACCGGTCGCCGCCGCCTGCCCATTCAGTCCCTGGTGCAGCACCCCGCGCAGGTCGCGCAACGGCCGGAAAATCTCGGTCCCGGCCATCAGCACGATCAGCAGGGCTTCGATGCTCATCTCGCCGTGCTGAACCCGCCAGGCCCCCAGGGCCAACGCAGCCGCGGACCCCAAGGCCGTCCCAAGGTCGGTAAACCCCCGCGTCAGCACATTCAGTGACAGCACCCAAAACGTGCTATCCGACAGCGCTCGGGCTTTAGCCGCCAGCATCCGCCCGTAAGCGGCGCTCTGGCCGAACGCCTTAAGCGTCGGCAGCCCTTGCACCGCATCGAGGAACTCCTCCCCAAACGATTTGAACGCGGATTGCCGGACGCGCGACGCCGTGGCGGTCTTGCTGTGAACGACACCCGGCAGCACCAGGGTGAACAGGGCGGCCGCCAGCATGACCGTGGCAACCGGAACGTCCCACCACGCGATGAACACGAAGATCGCGAACGGCGCGAAGATGGCGATGGTCACCTGCGGCAGGTATTGGCCGAAGAACGACTGCAACTGCTCGACCCCGTCGACCATCGACAGCATGACCCCGCCAGTCCGCTCCGCCCCGAACCAGGCGGGGCCCAGCGCCAGAAGCTTGTCGAACAGCCGGCCGCGCAGTGTCTCCTGCACCCGAGCCGCGGTGCGGTGCGCGATCATGGTGCGGTGGTGGTCCAGCCAGGCCCGCAGCAGGATCGCCCCGGTGGCGCCCAGCAACGGCACGATCGGGGTCTGGCCATGGAACACCCCGGCGAGAAACCGGCCGAGGAACGCGAAGCGCGCAATCCCCACCGCCAGGGCAAGCAGCCCCAGGCAGGCCGAAAGAGCGATGCGGCCCCGCAGGCCGGCGGTCATGCGCCATAGCTTCAGGTCAAAGTGCATGCAGTGATCGTCCCTCAACGACAGGCTGGCGTCGAATCGAGTAGCGCTGATTCATGTATCACGGGCCGTCGCGGCCGATGACTCCATCATTTGAACCCGCGATTTGCAGAAATGATACGGGCCGAATGCCGGCGTTTGGTGGACGGCGGCTTCGCTTGTATAGGTACTCTGGCACGAGGCCGGACAACACGGCCCGGTACTGGGAGAAAACCATGAATAAGCCAATCGGCATCAAGCACTGGCTGACATTGCCTGTCACACTTTCGGCTCTACTAACCATATCAGGCGGCGCCGCCCTGGCGGAACAGCAAGGCGTCACGGACACCGAGATCGTCATCGGCACGACCACTGACCTATCAGGCGTAACGGCCGTCCAGGGGGTCAACAACGCAAACACCATGCGCATGGTGTTTGATGAGGCGAACGCTGAGGGCGGCATAAACGGTCGTAAAATCCATTATATCGTGGAAGATACCCAGTATCAGGTGCCGCGCGCGGTGCAGGCGATCAACAAACTGCTGAATCTGGACCACGTTTTCTTCACCGTGGTCGATGGCGGCACGCCGATGAACAATGCCGAAATGCCCATGCAGTTCGCCAAGGACGTGCCCAATATATTTCCGCTGACCGCCGCCCGGTCGATGTATGAGCCGTTCAATCCGCTGAAATTCGGACAATTCGCCTCGTATTACGATCAGATGCGCTCCGGCGTGAAGTATTTCGTGCAGCAAAAGCACGTCAGCCATCTGTGCGTCATGTACCAGGACACCGATTTCGGCCGGGATGTGCTGGCCGGCATCCAGGACGAAACGAAAGCGCTGGGCATAAGCATCGTCGCGACGACGGCGCACAAGCCGACCGACACGGATTTCAGCTCCAACCTGACCAAACTGCGTGATGCCGGATGCGACTGGGTCGGCCTGGGGACGATCGTGCGCGACACGATCGGCATTATCTCGCAGGCCAGGAAGGTCGGCTGGTCGGTGCCGTTTGTCGGGCAGATCGCATCCTATGATACGTCGATCGCGACCGCGCCCGGCGACGTTGGGGAAGGGTTCTATTCCATGAGCCCGTCGATCTATGCCTATCCGGACGACCCAAGGCCGGCGGTGAAAGCCTTCTTCGCCGACTACAAGGCGCGGTACGGCATAGAACCGAACTTCCTGGGTGAGACCGGGTACAGTGCCGCCGAAATGGTGCTGTTGGGTCTGAAGAACGCCGGCAAGGACCTGACGACGGAAAGTTTCATCAAGGGCCTGGAGGCTATTCACCAGTACACGGATATCTTCGGGACAACATACTCGTTCGGACCGGACCAGCATCATGGAGCGACCGCATCCTTCCTGTCGGTCATCCATAACGGCCGCTGGCAGCCCGTGCAGACCGAGGCCATCGCGTATTGATGCCGGCGGGCGGATCGGGAGCCATGCCTGATCCGCTCGATATGGCCCTGAATTTGCATTCCGCACCGGCATCGAGACTGTCCTGGGGGCGGGGATGCTGGTCGAAGCGGAGCCGTATGACTACAGCCTGAACTTGGCCGTGGCCGCGCTGCTGATCATCGACATGCAGCGCGACTTCCTCGAACCCGGCGGATTCGGCGAGATGCTGGGCAACGACGTTTCCCAGCTTCGCCGCACCATCGCGCCCAACAAGGCGCTGCTGGCGGTCTGGCGGGCCGTCGGCGCTCTGGTGATCCACACCCGTGAAGGCCATCGCCCCGACCTCGCGGACCTGCCGTCGGCGAAGAAAATCCGCGGCCGAGGCGCCACGCGTATCGGCGATCCCGGCCCAATGGGCCGTATCCTGGTGCGCGGTGAGGCCGGTCACGACATCATTCCCGAACTCTACCCGGCGGCGGGCGAACCGGTGATCGACAAACCCGGCAAGGGCGCCTTCTTCGCCACCGACCTGCACGCCATCCTGCAAAACCAGGGCATTCAGCAGCTGGTCGTGACCGGAGTCACCACGGAAGTCTGCGTCAACACCACGGTCCGGGAAGCGAATGACCGTGGCTACGACTGCCTGGTCGTAAGTGACTGCTGCGGCTCCTATTTCCCCGAGTTCCACGAGATGGGACTCCGGATGATTGCCGCACAAGGCGGCATTTTCGGCTGGGTCGCGCCCTCGGCCACGATCATTCAGGCGCTCAAAAGCAGCATGATGATGAAAGAATCGGCAGAATGAGCGCAAACATGGCAATTGGCCACAGACCAAAGTTCTGGGTCCCGGGCGACTGGAATGCCCTGTTCGGGTTCGGCACCAATATCCTGGTGAACGTCCTGGTGCTGACCGGATTGCTGCGCTTCGTGCTGAAAATGCCGGATGCGCTCGTCTTCGGCCGTATCCTGCCGGCGCTGGGGATGATGCTGTTCCTGAGCACCGGATATTATGCGTTCCTGGCCTGGAACCTGGCTCGCAAGACCGGACGCACCGATGTCTGTGCGCTGCCCTCCGGCATCAGCGTGCCGCATATGTTTGTCGTGACGTTCGTGGTCATGCTGCCGATCAAGCTGGCCACCAACGACCCGATCCAGGCCTGGGAAGCCGGCCTGACCTGGGTGTTCATCCAGAGCTTCGTCCTGATGGCCGGTGGTTTCATCGGCCCCTACATCCGCAAAATCACCCCCCGTGCCGCCCTGCTCGGTTCGCTGGCCGGCATCTCGATCACCTTCATCGCCATGAGCCCGGCGGCGCAGGTGTTCACCACCCCGGTGATCGGCGTAGTGTGCTTCGCCGTGATCCTGGCGAACTGGTTCGGCGGCGTGCGCTACTTCGGCGGCGTGCCCGGCGGCCTTGTGGCGATCGCGGTGGGCACCGTTATTGCCTGGGGGTCCACTGCTCTGGGTCTCGGCTACGGCGACCTCAGCCTGGCGAAACTGGGCGCATCGGTGTCCAATTTCGGCTTCTCCGTGCCGCTGCCGGCATTTCATTACACGTTCGACGGGTTCAAATACCTCGGCGTCATCCTGGTGACCGCGATCCCATTCGGCATCTACGACCTGATCGAGGCACTGGACAACGTCGAGAGCGCCGCGGCCGCGGGCGACAGCTTCCCCACAACGCGGGTGCTGACCGCGGACGGCGTCATCAGCCTGATCGGCTGCCTGATGGGCAATCCATTCATCAACGCGGTCTACATTGGTCATCCGGGCTGGAAGGCGATGGGCGGGCGGATCGGCTATTCCGCCGTGACCGGCATCATCGTGCTGGTGCTGACCTGGTTCGGCATCATCGCGGTGATCAGCGCGCTGATCCCGGTGGTCGCGATCCTGCCCATACTTCTGTATATCGGTATGCTGATCGGTTCGCAGGCGTTCCAGGAATCCCCGCATCGCCACGCGCCGGCCATCGTGCTGGCCTTGCTGCCGCAGATCGCCGCCTGGGGCAAGACGCAGATCGACAACGCCCTGGGCGCCGCCGGCACCAACGCCGCGGCGGTGGGCACCGCCAAGCTGGCCCAGGTCGGCGTGCTATATAATGGGCTGGAGGTGCTGGGTGGTGGCGCGACATTGGCCGGCATCATCCTGGGTGCCATCACCGTCTACATCATCGACCGAGCGTTCGAGAAAGCCGCGGCATTTGCCCTGGCTGGGACGGTGCTGACATTCTTCGGCTTCATCCACGGGGCGGAGGGCATCGGTATCAACAGTTCCCCGACGGTGGCGATATCCTATCTCGGCGTGGCGGGCATCCTGTTCTACCTGGCGAAGTATGCCGAGTTCCATCCGATGGCAATGGACATGCAAGAAGTCCCCGCGGAGGCCGATTGATCGGCTAGCGAGAGTCCTGGAAGTAGTGCTTATACCAAGTGCCGTTACCAAGTGCCGATGAGTTTAACCCTTCCGCTGCCGTCATGGCCGGGCGCCTGCTTCGGGCGTCACGGCCATCCGCGCACCAGCCGATGAAGCGTGAATGGCCGGGGACACGCACAGCGCGTCCCCGGCCATGACGGCAGCGAAGAGTCGGCATCAACGGCGCGTGGTATTATACTTGTGATATAGGAACAAATACGCAAAAATATTCCGATAACATATCGAATACAATCAGATCGGCGATGTGGCAAACATGAACCCTGGTCGAGCGACATCACCCAATTGGTCCGCGCTCGCCATGAGCACATGCGGAGCAGCAGCAAGTCATGATGAATTTGTAATATCTCTTTGTATGCATAACCCCTGCAGGTGTTCGACCAGACCGCGGACGGAATTTACCAGCGATACTTCTCTGCGTCCTCCGGGAACTTCGCGACCTCTGTGTTAAATGCGGAGGTGCAACCAGTACAGGCGCCTCACATAACCCGCTTCGTTCGAAACTCGTAGATCACGAAGTGCTCGGATGAGAGAAATTCTTTAACGTGTAACCAAAAACCACTAACAATAAGTAATGAAATAGTCAACGTCACGCTTGCCGACGACAAAGCAACATCGGCGCACACGACGGTGTCAGCCGCCATCGGCCACAAACCTACGAAAACCGCGAAAAATCCGGCTTGCGCTTTTCCACGAACGCCTGGAACGCCTCCGCCGCCTCAGGTGAGCGCAGGCGTTGCCCGAACAACACCAACTCCTGCGCGATACGGCCTGGAACGTCCCCCCGTCCGTTCTTGATCAAGTCCTTGGTCAGGCGCACCGCTTCGGGCGGCAGCGCCGCCAGCCGGGCCGCGACAGCCCGAGCGGTTGTCATCAGCTCCGCATCGGCAACGACCTGATTGACGAAACCCCATTCGTGGGCGGTCTCCGCATCCATCGGCTCACCCAGCAGCAGCAGGGCGCTGGCCCGCTGATGTCCCACCAACCGGGGAAACAACAGCGAACTGGCGGCCTCCGGCACCAGGCCAAGGCTGGTGAACGGCATCACAAACCGTGCCGAGTGTGCGGCGATCACCAGGTCCGCGTGCGCCAGCATGGTCGTGCCGACCCCGATCGCCGCACCATTCACCGCCGCGACCAAGGGGGTCGCCAAGGACGACAGCGCATCGAGAAACGGCGAGGCATGCGACGCCTCGTTGGTCACCGACCGAGACTGGAAATCCCTGATGTCGTTACCCGAGGTGAAAGTGTCGCCGGCGCCGCTCAGCAGCACCACCCGGATCGCCGCGTCAGCGTCGGCCCGGTGGAACGCATCCACCACCGCCGCATACATTGCTCTGGTCAGGGCGTTCTTCTTCTCCGGCCGGTTGAACAGGACTTCCAGCACCGAACCGGATTGAGTGATGACGACTTCGGCCATGTGTTCCCCGTGCGCTATCCGATCAGGTCGTGAACATGCAGCGTCATGGCGGCGATCAGATCGGTGATCTGCTGTTGGATCACTGAAAACCCGGGGAGACGCTCGATGCGCGCCTCGTCCATGTACAGGGCGCGGGCAATCTCGATCTGCAGCACATGCACGTCGTCGGCCGGCTGGCCGTAGTGCCGGGTGATGTAGCCGCCGGCATAAGGTTCGTTGCGGCGGACCAGATAACCCTTGCCGCCCAGCACGGCCTCGGCCGCTCGGGTGACGCGGGACGCGCACGCCGACCCGTGCAGGTCGCCCAGGACAAAATCCACCGGCCGGATGCCGCCGCGCCTGCCCTGTCCGCCCGACGGCATGGAGTGGCAGTCGATCACCAGGCAATAACCGAAACGGGCCTTGATATCGCTGATCAGGCGACCCAGCGTGTCATGAAACGGGTGCCAATAGGTGTAAATCCGCCGCTCCGCTTCCGCAAACGGCAGCTTGGTCGCGTAAATCGTCTCGCCGGAGGCAACCACTTTCGCGATCGTGCCCAGGCCGGCGGTCACCCGCGAACTGGTCGTGTTCACCCAGTCGGGCAGACGCTCGATGAACATGGCCGGGTCAAGTTCCCACGCCTCCCGGTTCGCATCGCAGAAGGCACGGGGAAAGTTGGCCGCCAGAAGCGGGGCGCCATGCGCCGGGGCGGCGGCGAACAGGTCGTCGACGAAGCAATCCTCGCTGCGCCGCAAGCTGAGCGGGCACAGCCGGACGCCCGTCATCAGGTCCGCCGAATAGGCGCGTCCGGAATGAGCCGAGGTGAAAACGACAGGGGCGAACGGCCGCTCCGGTGCCAACAGGCGGAAAGGGGGCATTTCCTCGGCCATTGGCAGGGGAGCGGTGGGGACGTCCATGGCTGTATCAAAGACGCACCGGACCAAAATGTCACTATGCTGTCTTCGAATGGGATGCAGATAACGGCGACGGCTCAAGCCCCCTTGCACCGATCCAAGGTTTTCGCCGAAACAGCGAGCATGACACCGCACTACTACACCGTTACCTGGGATCAACTTCATCGCGACGCACGCGCGCTCGCCTGGCGGCTGATGAGCCTGGGTCCGTTCGACGGCATCGTGGCGATCAGCCGCGGGGGACTGATCCCGGCGGCGATCATTGCCCGCGAATTGGATGTGCGGCTGGTCGAGAGCGTCTGCATCGTCACCTACCAGGACGAAGTCCGCGGTGAGCCCGTGGTGACCAAACCACCCGCGGCCGCCGGCGACGGAACCCGTTTCCTGATCGTGGACGACCTGGTCGATTCCGGCACCACCGCCCGCGTCGTGCGAGGCCTGCTGCCGAAAGCCCATTTCGCCTGCGTCTATGCCAAACCGGCCGGCCGTCCGATGATCGACAGCTTTGTCACCGAAGTCTCCCAGGATACCTGGATCCTGTTCCCCTGGGACACCGAACCACAGTTCATCGAACCCCTGGCGAGACGCGGCGCCCCGTAAGGGGCTACTCAGGGGTCGCAACCGTCTCGGTCGCCCCCTCCTCTCCAAACCCCTTAAGGCTTCGTGCATCAACAAATGCTTCGATGTTGGCACTGTCGCCCAGTCCCGTCATGGCAGGCGTAGGCCTGCCATCCACGCCTTTTCCGAGACCTACACAGCAAGGCGT
>NZ_LMUJ01000007.1 GCF_009765975.1 Acidisphaera sp. S103
ACTCGACCAGACCGGCTGCCGGATCGTCACCCGCTTCAAGAAGAACACCAGGCTGACGGTCACCCGCGAACAGCCGGTGGCGCCGGATGGCCCGATCCTGTCCGACCGGATCGGCCACCTGCCCAGCCGGCTGGCCTACAGCCGGCAAAACCCGTTCGGCAAAGAGGTGAGGGAGATCCGGGTGCGCATCCCGACCGGGACAATCCTGCGCATCCTCACCAACGACCTGGAAGCCTCGGCGCAGGAAATCGCCGACCTCTACAAACTGCGCTGGTCCATCGAACTGTTCTTCCGCTGGGTCAAACAGACGCTGCGGATCAAGAAATTCCTCGGCGTCTCGGAAAACGCCGTGCGTATCCAGATCGCCGTCGCGCTGATCGCCTTCCTGCTGCTGCGATTGGCACAGCAAACCCAGACCGCGATCGCCAGCCCGTTGATGTTCGCCCGCCTGGTCAAAGCCAATCTCATGCATCTGCGCGGCTTCTGCCAACTTCTCAAACCGCCGCAAAGCGTCAAGGGCGTGCCCGGACAGGG
>NZ_LMUJ01000086.1:0-967 GCF_009765975.1 Acidisphaera sp. S103
GGGGCGGTATCAGAGGCACCATTGGGGGTGGATGGCCGGGACACGCCCGGCCATGACGGAAAGGCAACGGTTAGGGTGACTGACGTGTGGCCGTGGGCGGTATCAGAGGCACCATTGGGGGTGGATGGCGGGGACACGCCCGGCCATGACGGAGAGGTAACGGACCGGTTACTTCGGGTCGCGGGACAGGCCCTTTGCGGCGAGGGCATTGAGGTAGGCTTGCCAGCGGTGGTCCTGTTCGCGGCCGAGTTCGGCGAGGTAGTCCCAGGAGAAGATGCCGGTGTCGTGCAGGTCGTCGAACACCAGGCGGACGGCGTAATGGCCGACCGGCTCGATGCCGATGATGCCGACATGGCGGCGGCCGGCGACCGTCTGCTTCTGGCCGGGATGGTGACCCTGGACCTCGGCGCTCGGGCTTTCCACGCGCAGGTATTCGGCGGGCAGGGCGTATGCGGTTCCATCGTCGAACGAGACATGAAGCACGCGGGTCGCTCGGTCCAGCCGGATTTCGGTCGGGGTCGGCATTATTCGTCCAGAGACCGAGCTTCCTCGGGCAGCATGATGGGGATGCCGTCGCGGATGGGATAGGCGAGGCCGGCCTTGCGGCTGATCAGTTCGTTGGCGGCGCGGTCGTATTCCAGCGGGGCCTTGGTCAGCGGGCAGACCAGGACCTCCAGCAGGCGGGGGTCGACGGCGGCGGGCAGCGGGTCGCTCATGCAGGTTCCTAGCTGACGGAGTGGCCGGGTGGCAGGTCGGAACTGGCGGCACCCATTTGCAGCAGCGCCAGCAGCGTTGCCGCCCTGTCGGCATCGGAGGGGGCTTCCAGCAGGGCCTGTTTCTCCACCGGCTCGAACGGGCAGGCCATGGCCAGGGTGATCACCATCCCGTCGTCCGACAGTCCCCTGATGGCGTCCCAGTTCGCATCGACGTTGCGGCGGGCGAAATAGCCTCGCAGGGCGGTCATCAG
>NZ_LMUJ01000086.1:1050-10360 GCF_009765975.1 Acidisphaera sp. S103
GGTCAGCGTCATGTCTTCGGTATAGCGGGAGAAATCGCCGCGCACACGGCGGTAGCCGCGCTGCATCGGCAGTTCCGCGGCGATGGTGAAGCGGGCGAGGCCGGTGAGGGTGATGAGCAGGCGGCCGTCGTCGGTTTCGCTGAACGACGACAGCCGGCCGAGGCAGCCGATGCGGTAAAGTCCCGGCTCATCGCCCGATGCGGGCGCGTTGGAATCCGGCTGGATCATGCCGAACATGCGGCCGGCGGCCAGCGAGTCCTGGACCATCGCCAGATAGCGCGGCTCGAAAATGTTCAGCGGCAGCTTGCCCCGCGGCAACAACAGCGCCCCCGGCAGGGGGAAGACCGCGAATTCGGCCGGGAGGTCCTCAGGTTGTGGGTGAAACGCCGCCATTCAACTGAACAGCAGCGCCGACAGGCGGCGGCGGGCGGCCTGGGTGGCGGGATCGTCGAAGCCCCAGGCCTCGAAGAATTTCAGCAGTTGCAGGCGGGCGGCGCCTTCGTTCCAGGTGCGGGCGCGGCGAACGATTTCCAGCAGGGCGTCGGCGGCCTGCTCGCGTTCGTTCATCGCGTTCAGGGCGGTGGCGAGGTCATAGCGCGCCTGGTGGTCGGCCGGGTCGGCGGCGAGACGGGCCTGCAGGGACTGCAACTGGTCCTTGGCGGCGCGGCCTTCCTTGGCGAGCGCGAGGGCGCTGCGGGCGCCGGCAACCTCGGCGTGGTCGGCCAGTTTTTCGGGGACCTGGGACAGGGCTTCCTCGGCGGCCTCTTCCTGGTCCATGGCCATCAGGGAGCGGATCAGGCCGCCCCAGGCCTCACCGTTTTCCGGTTCCTCACCCAGCAGGGCGCTGAATAGTTCGCCGGCTTGCTGGGGTTCGCCTTGCTCAAGCGCGGCCTTGGCCTCGGCCAGCAGGTCGGCGGCGGGCATCGAGCCGCCGGTGGCCTTCAGCAGGGCCTCGACGAAGCGTTTCACTTCGGATTCGGGCTGCGCGCCCTGGAAGACGTCGGCAATCTGGCCCTGCCAGAAGGCGGCGACGGTGGGAACTGACTGCATGGGCAGGCCGAGGCGGGCCAACTGCTGGACGAGCTGCTGGTTGGCGTCGATGTCGATCTTGACCAGCTTGACGCGGCCGCCGGCGGCTTTGGTGACTTTCTCCAGCGTCGGGGTCAGTTGCTTGCAGGGGCCGCACCAGGTCGCCCAGAAATCCACCAGGACGGGGATGGTGCGGGAGGCCTCGATCACGTCCTGCATGAAGGTCTTCTGGTCGCCGTCGACGATCATGTTGGCGTTGGCGGCGGCTTCGGGCGAGGCCTGGCCGATGATGTGGTCCATAAGTCGGGTTCCCTGGTCGTCTTCGGTCGGTTCACGTGTAGATATAGGTTGCCCGCCGGCAAACAAACATCTGTTCGCGGTGGGCTTGGTTTCTGGAACCATGCCGTCTGGGGGCGGTTGCGTCCAGGGGTGGGGCGGCCGGCCTGTCGCCGGCGGGTGTGACGTGGGCGGGAAACCTCCGCTATAACCCGGTCATGCCTGCCCCTGAACCCCGTGCCAATCCGCTTCTTCTCGGCCATGCGGACGCCGAGACGACCATCCTGGACGCGATACGAGCGGGGCGGATGCATCATGCGTGGTTGATCACGGGGCCGGAGGGCGTCGGCAAGGCCACGTTGGCCTACCGATTCGCGCGGCGGCTGCTGGCTGGGCGGGGGGCTGGGGACACCCTGGCGCTCGACCCCGCCGATCCGGTGTTCCGGCGCGTCGCCGCGGGTTCCCACGCCGACATGAAGACGATCGAGCGGGAACTGAACGAGAAGACCAAGCGCATGAAGACCCAGATCGCGGTCGAGGATGTGCGCAAGATCAATGGGTTCATGTCGCTGACTCCGGCCGAGGGCGGTTGGCGGGTGGTTGTCGTCGATGGGGCGGAGGAGATGAATGCCGCCTCGGCCAATGCGCTGCTGAAGATATTGGAGGAACCGCCGCCGCGGGCGATCCTGCTGCTGGTGTGTTCGGCGCCGGGACGGCTGCTGCCGACAATCCGCAGCCGGTGCCGGCGGTTGCGGTTGGGGCCGCTGGACGACGCGGCGATGGGGGTGCTGTTGGGGCAGTATCTGCCGGGGCTGGATGCGGATGAGCGGGGGCGGCTGATGACCCTGGCGGAGGGCTCGCCGGGGCGGGCGATCATGCTGGCGGAGGATGAGGGGCTGAAAATCGCGCTGCTGGTGGACAAGCTGCTGGCGGACATGCCGGCGGTGCCGGTTTCGCGCGGGTACGAGATCGCGGATATGCTGGGGCGCAGCGAGACGGGGTTCTCGACGTTCATGGACCTGATGCGGGCGGGTGTGGCGTCGGCGGTGCGGGACAGCGTGCGGGGCCGAGCGGATCCGGACCAGGAACGGCTGGTCGCGCTGCGGTCGCTGGATGCCTGGGGGCAGATTTGGCAGGGCCTGACCCGATTGCAGGACGAAACGGAACGGTTCTCGGGGGATAAGCGGCAGGCGATTGTCGCCGGGATCGGGATGTTGAGCGAGTGAGGTGGGACGCGCGTTGCCGTTATTTCGTTATTCAGTCGCCAGATAATCCCGGGCTTCCGGCGTCATAGATCGATGCCGTCACGCCGCAGTTCGGACATCAAACCGGTCCGGTCGTTGTAGGCACTGGCGCGAAAGGGAAGGGCATTGATCATGGCGCCGGTGTCGAAAAGGATATCTGTCTCGATCTCTGCCAAACGAGCCGATTCTTCGCCAAACCCTTCCGGTTCGTGGATGAACACGGCGACGTCGTAGTCAGAGTCGGGGCGGGCGTCGCCTCGGGCGCGGGAGCCGAACAGGGCGACGCGTACCAGCTTACTGCCGTAGGCACCGGTCAGGGCGTGGCGGAAGCGGATCAGCACGGGATCGTCGATCCGTGTTGTCGACATGGGGAACTCCCGGTAACGCCCGGTCATAGCATATGACGCGGATCGGCCCTATCGGCATTCCAACGACGCATAGGCCATCGCGCGATCCCGGGTTATAACCGTCCGGTGCCGGGATCGGCATGCGAGGCGATACAGCTCAAAGAAGACCTATGACCGAGAAATTCTACATCACGACCCCGATCTATTACGTGAACGGGGCGCCGCATATCGGCCACGCCTATACCTCCATCGCCGCCGACGTGATGGCCAGGTTCAAGCGGCTGGACGGGTATGATGTGTTCTTCCTGACCGGCACCGACGAGCATGGGCAGAAGGTGGAGCAGGCGGCGGCGGCCGCTGGTGTCGATCCGCAAACGTTTACCGATGGAATCTCGGCTGATTTCAGGGCGATGAGCGACGCCATGGGGGTGTCGTACGATGATTGGATGCGCACGACGCAGGAGCGGCACAAAATGTCCTGCGCCGAACTGTGGAAGCGGATCGAGGCGAATGGCGACATCTACCTGGGGCATTACGAAGGCTGGTATGCCGTTCGGGATGAAGCATTTTATGATGAGGGTGAGCTGACGGTCCGGCCGGATGGGTCTCGGGTGGCGCCCAGCGGGGCGCCGGTGGAATGGGTGAAGGAGCCGTCGTACTTCTTCAAGCTGTCGGCCTGGCAGGACCGGCTGTTGGCGTTTTATCAGGAAAATCCGGACTTTATCGCACCTTCTTCACGTCGGAACGAAGTGACCAGCTTCGTGAAGGGCGGGCTGCTGGACCTGTCGATCAGCCGGACGACGTTCAACTGGGGGATTCCGGTGCCGGGGGCGCCGGGGCACGTGATGTATGTCTGGCTGGATGCGCTGAACAATTATGTCACCGCTTGCGGGTTTCCGGATGAGGCGGCGCCTCGGTGGGGGTTCTGGCCGGCGGATGTGCATTTCGTCGGCAAGGACATCATCCGGTTTCACGCGGTCTACTGGCCGGCGTTCCTGATGGCGGCGGGGCTGCCGGTGCCGAAGCGGGTGACGTCCAACGGCTGGTGGCTGATGGACGGGGAGAAGATGTCCAAGTCGCTGGGGAACGTGGTGGAGCCTCGGAAGCTGGCGGAGATTTTTGGGCTGGATCAGATCCGGTATTTCCTGCTGCGGGAGAAGCCGTTCGGGGCGGACGGATCGCTGTCGCACCAGGCGATCATCAGCCGGATCAATGTCGATCTGGCCAACGACCTGGGGAACCTGGCGCAGCGGACGTTGTCCCTGGTGGCTCGCAATTGCGGTGGCGTGCTGCCGGCGAGGGGTGCGGTGACGGCGGACGATACGACGCTGCAGGTGGCGGCGGATGGGCTGCTGGCGTTGGTGCGAGGGCATGTCGATCGCCAGACATTCCACGATGGGCTGGAGGAAATCTGGAAGGTCATTCGCGCGGCCAACGGGTATATCGACCGGCAGGCGCCCTGGGCGTTGAATAAGACCGACAAGGTGCGCATGGGGTCGGTGCTGCGGGTGCTGGTGGATACGATCCGGGTGGTCGCCACGCTGTTGCAGCCGGTGATGCCGGACAGCATGGCGCGGATGCTGGATCAGTTGGGGGTTCCGGCGGATGGGCGGGGGTTCGCCGAACTGGGCGTGCCGTTGGTGGATGGGCAGGCGCTGCCGCCGCCTCAGGGGGTGTTTCCCCGCTATGTGGAGCCGGCGGCCTGATGCTCGTCGATAGTCATTGTCACCTGGACTACTTCACGCCGGCCGAGTTGCCGGACGTCGTGGCTCGGGCCGAGGCGGCCGGTGTCGGGGAAATGGTAACGATCGGCACGTCGATGGCGCAATCTGGGGGATTGCCGGCGCTGATCGCGGGGTTTCCGAACCTGTGGTGCACGATCGGGGTCCACCCGCATCATGCGGCCGAGGCGCCGGTGCCAACGCCGGAGGCACTGGCGGAAATGGCCTCGCATCCTCGGGTGATTGGGATTGGTGAGTCGGGGCTGGACTATTTCTATGACCGGTCGCCTCGGGACGTGCAGGCGGAGAATTTCCGAGCGCATATTCGGGGGGCGCGGTTGGCGGGGGTGCCGCTGTGTATCCATGCGCGGGATGCCGATGATGATATCGCTTTGATTTTGAGGGAAGAACGCGACAGCGGCGGGCCGTTCGACTTTCTGCTGCACTGCTTCAGCTCGGGGCGCGGGCTGGCGGAGGCGGCGCTGGCGATGGGTGGGTATGTCAGTTTCTCGGGGATTTTGACGTTTCCGCGGTCGGCGGAATTGCGGGCGATCGCCGCCGATGTGCCGCTGGACCGGCTGCTGGTGGAGACTGACTCGCCCTACCTCGCGCCGGTGCCGTTCCGGGGCAAGCGCAATGAGCCGGCTTGGGTTGCGCACACCGCCAAGGTGTTGGCCGAGGTGCGGGGGATGACGCCGGCGGCGGTGGCGGACCTGACGACGGGGAACTTCCGGCGGTTGTTCCGGAAAGCCGCCGCATGAAGGTGACGCTGCTGGGAACCGGGGGATCGGCTGGGGTGCCGATGATCGGCGGTGCCGATGGCGGTGGCGACTGGGGCGATTGCGATCCCGGGGAGCCGCGGAACCGGCGGACTCGGTCGTCTATCGTGGTAGAAAGTGAAATTGGTCAACGACTTCTGGTCGATACCTCACCTGATATGCGAGAGCAGTTGCTGAGGTGCGGGATCCCGGGTGTGGATGCGGTTTTATTTACGCACGCGCATGCGGATCATATCACCGGGATCGACGATGTTCGGATTCTGAACCGGATTGCCGGGCGGCCGCTGTCGGCGTTCACGACAATGGCGACGCTGACCGATCTGATCCGGCGGTTCGGCTACGCGTTCCGGCCTTGGGAGCCACCGCATTTCTATCGGCCGGTGTTGGAAGGACGACCGGTTAGCCACGGCGACCTGTTTGAGGCGGCGGGGCTGCCGGTTCAGGTGTTCACGCAGAACCATGGGCGGGTGGATACGCTGGGGCTGCGGATCGGGGCGTTCGGGTATTCAACCGATGTCGTGGCGCTGAACGACGCCGCGTTCTCGATCCTGGAGGGGGTGGATACCTGGGTGGTGGGGTGCTTCCTGCGGCGCGGCCCGCACTGGACGCATGCGGATCTGAAGACCGTTTTGGAATGGGTTGAGCGGTTGCGGCCCCGGCGGACCGTGCTGACCCACATGGGCACGGACATGGATTGGGCGTGGATGCGGGAAAACCTGCCGGCGGGGGTGGAGGCCGGGTACGACGGGATGGTGTTGGCGGTCTGACAGGTCTTTCCCGGGGTTTTCGTCAGGCCCGGCCTGCCGGGGTCAGTAGGTGCTGTAGGCGGGATACCGCGAATAGTAGGAATAATAGGGGTAGCCCTGCTGGTACGGATAATATCCCGGATAGGCGTAGTAGGTGACGCGCGGCGCGGACGGCACGTGCGCTGTCGCATAGACCGCGGGGCGATGCGGCGGGTTGGGGCGGACGGACACGCGATGCGACGACGCGATCACGGGGCGCGATGCATGTTTGGTGACGCGGTTATGGGCGGTGAACGCCTTCGGCAGCGGCCAGGGCAGCGGCAGCGGTGACGCGGCAACCTCGGTCGGGGTGACCGCCTGCTGCAGCGGCGGCCAGGGCTGGCCAAGCTGTGACGCGGCGGTCTTGGTTGGTGCGGGCGGGGACGGGGGCGGCGTTGGTGCGGCCTCCGGGGTTTGAACGGCGGCTATGGCGGCTATGGCGGCCGCTGGCGGTTCGGTTGGCAGCGCCGCGACCTGCGTCGACGACTGCTGCGCCAACTGCGCCTGGTGTTGCTTCAGCCCGGCATAGCCGGCGGCGCCGGAGCCGCCGATGACGACAAGGGCACCGAGGTACCACATCAAAACCGCTCGGATGGTCATACCGAATCCCCTCTTAGCCGACTCGAAGGCCTATCATCAGAATCATGTTACCCGTCTTGGCGGGCGCCAGCACGTTCGATCGCTGTGCCGGCCGATCACAAAATTATCCACCATCGCCGTGCCGGCGGTTTATTCCGCTGAACCGGCTGGAAAATGCCAGCCTTCCTGCCGCAACCTGACGACCGGAGGATAGGTGGTCAGCGGTTGGTGGCCCGAAAGCCGGCGGTGCAGGGCGATACCCGCCATGGCGGCCGTGAACCCCAGGACGACGCCGATCATCGTCGCGGCTGCATGCGACCCGGCCGGCGCATCGATATTCGGCAAAAACCGGGACTGCGCGTGCGGGGCGGCAATAGCATCGATTCGCATTGGTACGGCGCCTTTTCGCGGTGTCCCGTCGCCCTTCGGCATTCGTTGTGATAAAAACGAAGTCGGGGCGAACGAACGGGGGATTTCGGTTTTTCTCCGTATTCCGGTTAAGCCCCGGAAGGAGACAGCGCATGATCCTGATCGGCCAGTTCGATTCTCCGTTCGTGCGGCGCGTCGGGATCACGATGCGGCTGTATGGCATCGCGTTTGAGCATCGGCCCTGGTCTGTCTTTCGGGATGCCGGACAAATTGCGGCCTATAACCCGCTTCGGCGGGTGCCGACGCTGGTGCTCGACGATGGCGAGGTGCTGGTGGATAGCGTGACGATCCTGGATCACCTCGATGAGGCCGTGGGTCCCGCGAGGGCGATGATCGCCGCCGGCGGTCCGGCGCGGCGTCAGGCCTTGCGGGTCGCGGCGTTGGCCACCGGCCTTTCCGACAAATCGGTCAGCCTGGTGTATGAGCGTGTGCTGCATCAGCCGGTGTCTCAGCGCTGGGTCGATCGTTGCGTCGAACAAATAACGGCGGTCATGGATGCGCTGGATGCCGATCGCGCCGGCCGCGGCACGCCGTTCTGGTTCGGCGCGGCCATTGGTCACGCGGACATCGCGGTCGCCTGCGCGATCAGGTTTGTGATCGAGGCGCATGGGCCGCTGTTCGCCATGGCGCGATGGCCGGCGCTGGCGTCGCATGCCGAGCGGTGTGAGGCGCTGGAACCGTTTCGGACGGTTGTGCAACCATTTCTGTTGCCGTAACAGTTGTTTGGGGTGGGTATCGTGTCGGTTCCGTGATGCGGAACCTTAGAGCGTTTTGTTTGATCGCATGATTCACGCGCTCTGGACGTTCCGCCCAGCGCGATCATGCTCTGGGGGAGAAAACGGGAATGTTGCGCACGACGATCGCCGGCAGCCTGCCGAAGCCGGAATGGCTCGCCGAACCGAATATGCTGTGGGCGCCTTGGAAGGGTTCGGGGCAGGCGCTGGCGGCGGCGAAACGCGATGCGACCCTGCTGTGGCTGAAGCGCCAGGAAGATGCCGGGATCGATATCGTCACCGACGGCGAGCAGTCTCGCCAGCATTTCGTGCATGGTTTCCTGGAGCGGATCGCGGGGATCGATTTCGACAACAAGGTCGAGATGGGTATTCGTAACGATCGCTACAAGGCGATGGTACCGGTTGTAACCGGTCCCCTGCGCCTGATCGATCGTGTCCACGCCGTTGAGGCTGGCGTGGCGCGAGCGCATACGGGGCGGACGTTGAAGTTCACGTTGCCGGGGCCGATGACGCTTGTCGATACGATTGCCGATACGCACTACGGCGACAAGGTCGCGCTGGCGATGGCGTTCGCGGACCTGCTGAATCAGGAGGCCAGGGCGTTGGAGGCAGATGGGATCGATGTGATCCAGTTCGATGAGCCGGCGTTCAATGTCTACATGGATGAGGTTGCTACCTGGGGTATCCGAGCGCTGGAGCGTGCCGCTGCGGGGCTGCGGTGCACCACGGCGGTGCATATTTGTTACGGATACGGCATCAAGGCGAATATCGACTGGAAAGGGTCGCTGGGTGCCGAATGGCGGCAGTATGAGCAGATTTTTCCGGTGCTGGCCGCCAGTGCGATCGACCAGGTGTCGTTGGAATGCCGTAATGCCAAGGTTCCGTTGCGGCTGCTGGGGTTGCTGGCTGGCAAGGACGTGCTGGTCGGGGTGATCGATGTCGCGACGGACGTGGTGGAGACGCCCGAACAGGTCGCCGGCGTGATCGCCGATGCGCTGGCGTACGTGCCGGCCGATCGGCTGTTCCCGTGCACCAATTGCGGCATGGCGCCGATGTCGGTGGACGTGGCGGCGGCGAAGCTGGTGGCGTTGGGGCAGGGGACGGCGCTGGCGAGGCAGCGGCTGGGGGGTTAGCGGGTCTCCGGGCGTTGGGTGAGGGGCGGCTGGCTGGTTGCCGTATGGCCGGGTGCGGCCTGGCCGTCTTCGCGCGAACGGTGGGGGGCAGATGGCCGGGACATGCCCGGCCATGACGGATAGGCAACGTCGAGCGGGAAAGGCGACGTTTGATTGGTCAGCTCAGGGCCATTTCCTGGTAGCCGTTCGCGGCGACGTCATCACATCGGGCGCGATAGGCTGGGGCGCTGCCGCTGTAGCGGGTCGGGTGTTGA
>NZ_LMUJ01000086.1:10469-18041 GCF_009765975.1 Acidisphaera sp. S103
GGCCGGGTGCGGCCTGGCCGTCTTCGCACGAACGGTGGGGGGGCAGATGGCCGGGACATGCCCGGCCATGACGATAGACAACGTCGAGCGGGAAAGGCGACGCTTGGTTGGTCAGCTCAGGGCCATTTCCTGGTAGCCGTTCGCGGCGACGTCATCACATCGGGCGCGATAGGCTGGGGCGCTGCCGCTGTAGCGGGCGATGATGCGGGTTTGCTTGCCCTCGACATTGGAGTTGATGCCGGTCATCCAGGAGTTGACTTCGTTGGACAGTAAACCGACGCCCAGCGACTTCACGTGGTCGGTCCAGGACGCGACGCCTGCTTCGGTGGCCTCCAGGCGGGTCAGGCCATGGTCCTTGGCGTAGCCGACCAGGCCGGTGACCCAGTCGACGTTGTATTCGATGCTGCGCGGGATGTTGCCCAGGGCGGTGTGGGGACCCATCAGCATCATCATGTTGGGGAAACCCTCGACCAGGACGCCGAGATAGGTTTCCGGGCCGGATTTCCAGCGGTCTTTCAGACGCTGGCCGCCGGTGCCGCGGATGTCGATCCGGTCGAAACTGCCGGTGATGGCGTCGAAGCCGGTGGCGAAGATGATGATGTCGAATTCGTATTCGGTTTTGCTGGTCTTGATGCCGGTGGGCGTGATGCGCTCGATCGGGGTTTCCAGGATGTCCACCAGCGTTATGTTGTCCTGGTTGTAGACTTCGTAATACTTGGTTTCCATTGGCACGCGCCTTGTGCCGAAGCCGTGATTCTTCGGGATCAGTTTCTCCGCCACGGCCTGGTTTTTCACGCGCTGGCGGATCTTTCGGGCCACGAAATCGCTGATCAGGGCGTTGGCTTTCCGGTCGGTCAGCATGTCGCGGAAATTGCCCTGCCAGATGCCGAAGCCGGGCGAGGCGTATAGACGTTCGTAGGTGGCCTCGCGTTCTTCGTCGGAGACTTCAAATGTGCCGCGCGGGTCTACGGTGTGGATGAAGCAGGCGAAAGTTTCCTGGCAGCGCTTGAAAAGTTCTGGGTAACCCGCTCGGATTTTCGCCATCTCCGCCGCGTCGATCTTGGCGTTCATTAGGGGGGCGCACCAGTTCGGTGTGCGCTGGAACACGGTCAGCGTGCCGGCGGTCTTGGCGACTTCCTGGATGGTCTGCACGCCGGTGGCGCCGGTGCCGATGACGGCGACGCGCTTGCCCTCGAAGCTGACGGGTTCGTGCGGCCACCGGGCGGTGTGGAAGGAGGCGCCCAGGAAGCTATCCACGCCGGGGATGGTCGGCAGGGTGGGTGCCGACAGCGGGCCGATGGCGGTGATCAGGAAGCGGCTGCTGAAGCGGCTGCCGTCTTCCAGCGTCACGTCCCAGGTGTTGGTGGTGTCCTGGAAATGGGCGGCGCTGACCCGGCTGCGGAACTGGATGTCTCGGCGCAGGTCGAATTTGTCAGCGACGTAGTTCAGGTAGCGCAGGGTTTCCGGCTGGGCGGCGAAATGTTCCGACCAGTCCCATTCCTGCAGCAGTTCTTCCGAGAACGAATAGCTGTAGGAGTAGCTTTCCGAGTCAAAGCGCGCGCCGGGGTAGCGGTTCCAGTACCAGGTGCCGCCGACGCCGGTGCCGGCTTCCAGCACACGGACGGTCATCCCGAGCTGGCGGAGGCGGTGGAGCTGGTACAGGCCGGAAATCCCTGCGCCGATGACGATGGCGTCGTAATGCTGCTGGTCGGCCACTTTTACACTCCCGTGTCAGAGGCGCGGTTCTTGCGCTGCCTTCTGTTGCATTTAGTTGGAATGGTAAAAATCCTCATAATGAGAGATTTTTGGTGGGTCAACGGAAATTTAAGGTTTTGTAGAAATTTTCTATTTCTCATACTGAGAGAATATCGCTACCATTGCGCGGATTGCGAGGTCATGGCCATGGATGACGAGATCAGCCCTCCCGAACGTGGCCGTTCGGCGGCGGGTGAAACCAGCATCACGCGGGTCCTGGGGATTTTGGATTTGTTCACACCGGAAGCGCCGGTTTGGACGGTGGACATGCTGGTGGACCGCCTGCTGCTGGGGCGGGCGACCGTCTATCGCTATGTGCGGGCGCTGTGCGATGCGGGGTTTCTGGTGCCGGTGGCGGGGGCGGGGTATGTGCTGGGGCCTCGGTTCATCGAGTTCGACCGCAGTATCCGGTTGGCGGACCCGTTGCTGCACATCGTGCCGCCGGTGATGGCGGAGCTGCGGGATGTGGTGAATGGCGGGCAGTTGCTGTGCGCGTTCTACGGGCTGCGCGTGCTGACGGTGTTGCAGGACAAGACTGACCCGAACATCACGATGAGTATGGAGCGGGGACGGCCGTTCTCGCTGTTCCGGGGGTCTCCGTCGCGGGTGATCCTGGCGAATTTGCCGACGTATCAGTTGCGCAACCTGGCGCTGAACCATTCTCGGGATATCGCGGAGGCGGGGTTGGGGCAGAACTGGGCGGAGTTCCGCGAGGCGATGCGGGTGATCCGGCGCAACGGGTATCTGGTGGCGAGCGATATCGACAAGGCGCTGGTGGGGATCTCGGCGCCGATTTTCCATGCGCCGGGGGCGGTGGCGGCCAGCCTGTGCCTGGTGCGGATGAAGGAGAACGTGTCGGCGGAGGACGCGGTGTTCCTGGGGCGGCTGGCGGTGGAGGCTTGCCGGCGGATTTCGGATGAGTTGCAGGCGTTTCGGCCGGGGGACGCGGATGTTGGGGCGCCGG
Organism: Acidisphaera sp. S103; assembly: GCF_009765975.1. Classification (GTDB taxonomy): domain Bacteria; phylum Pseudomonadota; class Alphaproteobacteria; order Acetobacterales; family Acetobacteraceae; genus Rhodopila. The sequence goes on from NZ_LMUJ01000086.1 coordinate 13,189, forward strand.
GGTTTCCGATTTCGCGGGTTAGGTAGGGGGGAGTTTCCGTATGTTGTCCTCGGCTAACCGGGCAGTTCTCTTGCAAATCGACGAGCCAGGACCGTTAGGACTTCAGGATCCCGATTAATCGTGACATGTGCGCCGAAGATCTCGAAGCAATCCTCAGGCTGTGAGGGCTCAACACAGCTCTCCCAGGCGACGATGCCATCGTTCCGACTGAAAATGAATGTGCCCGGCACCGGCAACGGCTGTGCCGCCATGCTTGCCATCTGCGGCAAATCCGGCGTACGCCACACGCGCAGAAATGGAGGGAGCGGCAGAAGTGCGCTGTCCATGGTCTCTCTGAACGGACTGCAGACGGTCGCTACCTGACGCACCTTGTCAGGATGCAGATGAGCTAGCAGGCGGGCAAATATCCCGCCCATGCTGAATCCTATGATGTTTAACGGGCCATGCTGCGCATGAAGCGCCAATAACCGGCGTTCGATGCCAACCAGAAGGCGAGGCGTTGGACCGACATTCGTACCCAATTCCCAGCCGAAAGAGCGGTAGCCGAGTTGGTCAAGAGCTGCACGTGCCGGTGCCGCGTGGACGTCCCCACGCCCGATAACAGGAAGCACTAGGACTGGCCGTCCATTGCCGCGCGGCAGAGTGGGGTCGAGGACGAGGGCAGGGCTTGGCCGAAGGAAAGCGATCGCCTCCGCCATCGTGCGTCGGATGGCAGGTCGGACAGGAGAGTAAGGTGCTATGGATGTACGACGGGATAGGGCGATCATCTTACCAACTTGGTTGTTTCTCTTGCCTAAGGTTAACACCGGCCTAGGAGTCAGCACATGTCCGGCGGGCCGGCGGGGATATCATTCATGTAGATTTCGACGGCCAAGACCAGTCGTTCCGCTCTGGTCCTAGTGTTGGCCCTAGGGGGCATACCGATATATCGCGTTTCCATATCGATCAGGTACTCAACGGCCTCAAGCATCGTTGCGCCGTCTCGAAGAAGGCTGACCAAACTCTGCAGGTACGTATCGTATTCGTCCCGGGGGCAGTCGGTGTCCTTGAGACCAATCGGGTCCCATAGGTCCCACCCAAACTGGCGCAGCGAATTAAGGGATATGCGTCGAGCCAACTTCTTCATCCGAACGATGCTATCGAGGATTGACCTTTCTCACCAGCGCCTGAGCTATATGCCAAGGCTGTGCATTTCGCATTCACGAAAGGTGAGGCTTTCATCGACTGTGGTTTCGACATACGCAAAATCAACGGGGGTGATTCCGGCGCCACCTGATCGATGCCGCCATGCCGTACGGCTCTTCCGTCAATGCGGTCATTCAAAGAACGTGGCCGCCTAGCCTAACTGCCGCCGCGGCAGAGGTGGTGCTGGGATCTGGCCGAACCGAGCATGCCAGACGGTCATTCACCAGCGCGATGTGACCGAATCTGACGTTGTGCGGTTGGCGGCTGTAGCGGACGCGACCCCGTTGTTCTTCCATCGGGAAGGGGCGATAGTGGAATTACCATCTGCACTAGAGGACGTCGGGTAGCAGCCGATCACCGCATCGAGAGGGAGGCCTGAATTATGGACACCCATCAAGCCGCACCAGTTCAGCAGGATGATGAGGCGAAGATCCGGGCTGTTGCGTTGGACTATATTGGCGGGGTGCTTGAGAACGATCCGAACCGGATGGAGCGCGCACTCCATCCGGAGTTGGCCAAACGCGCCTACTTACCCGGCTTGGACGGAAAACCGCAATTCTCGCAAATGTCGGCTATGGCATTGGTCCAGAGGGTCGGAGCAGCAGGACGTAGACTTGATCCCAGTCGCCGTGCCGAGGTCGTGATCCTCGACCGCTACGAGGGAGCGGCTTCCGTCCGAACCACATTCGACGAGTGGATTGACTACTTGCATATCGTCAACGTTGGAGACGCGTGGAAGATTATCAACGTGCTATGGGAACTCACGCCCGAGCAGTGGGTCGGGTTGGGCGGCACGCCAGGTGAGCGAATGCGATAGAGCACGACGCAGGTAGTACGTCAGGTAATACACTGCTTGGGAGCGCCGGGCGGAGGTCGCGATTGGGTGCGGTGCCGCAGCCTCACGCCCACCCTCCACGGCCCCCCCCTCGAGTTGCCTTTTCCCCCCTGATCGTCCAGTCACGTCTCAACCGGGGGGAACATCGTGGACCAGACAATCGAGCGTGCAACGATACGGGCCGTGGCGTTCCGCCTGCTGCCGCTGGTTTTCCTGCTGTATTTCTTCAGTCTGATCGATCGCACCAACCTGGGTATCGGTGCGCTGACGATGAACCACGACCTGGGGCTGAGTGCCTATGGCTACAGCCTGGGGGTCGCGGCGTTCTTCATCGGCTATATCCCGTGCGAGATCCCCAGCAACCTGATCCTGGAGCGGATCGGTGCTCGTTTGTGGATCGGGCGGATTGCCATCACCTGGGGGTTGATCGCCATGTGCATGGCGCTGGTCAGCGGGCAGACCAGTTTTCTCATTGTGCGGTTCCTGCTGGGTGTTGCCGAGGCTGGGTTGTTTCCCGGGTTGTTGCTGTATCTCAACTACTGGTTTCCGAAGGCGTATCGCGCTCGGGTCAACGCCGCGCTGGTGCTGGCGATCCCGGTGTCCAACGCGCTCGGGGCGCCTTTGGCCAGCAGTTTGATGGAGTTGCACGGCTTCCTCGGGTTCGCCGGCTGGCAGTGGATGTTCGTGCTGGAGGGGCTACCGAGCGTGGTGCTCGGGTGCTTTATGTTGCGGTATCTGACGGAGCATCCGGTCAATGCGACGTGGCTGGACCCTCGGCAACGGGCGTGGCTGCAGGAAACGCTGGCCGCGGAGTGGGCGGCGGTGGAGCAGGAGCACTCCCGGCTAGGGCTGTGGCAGGCGCTGTCGGACCGGCGGGTGGTGGCGCTGTGCCTGGTGTATTTCTCGATGGGCACTACGGCGTACGGGTTGGGGTATTTCCTGCCGCAATTCATCAAGGCGTGGGGGCTGAGCAACCTCGCCACTGGGTTCACGGTCGCGGTGCCGGAGACGATCGGCATCATCGCCATGCTGATCTGGGGGTCGTGGTCCGACCGGGTGGGCAACCGGCGCCGCAGCCTGTCGATCGCGCTGATGATCGGGGCGGTGGGACTGACCGGCATGGCGCTGTTCGGGGCGTCGCCGTGGTCGCTGATCGCCGTGGCGGTGGTCTCGATCGGGTTCAGTTCGGCCAGGCCGATGTTCTGGACGCTGCCGCCGTCGTTCCTGAGCGGGCGGGCGATCGCCGGGTCCATCGCGTTGATCAGTTGCTTCGCGAATTTCGGCGGGATCGTGGGACCGGTGGCGATCGGCTGGGCGAAGACGGCGACCAACAGTTTCGCGGGCGGGTTGTATCTGGTGGCGTTCATCGCGTTTACCGCGTCGATGATCGTGTGGTTCGGGTTGCGGTCGGTGGCGCGGGAGTAAGTGCGGGTCAGAAACCGATATGCCGGGAGGGCAGGGGAGGCGATGGTCTGTTCTTCATGGCAACAAAGACAATCGCCGGAATGCCCGTGAGCAGAATTCCGAACGGCGCGAGGAACAGCGGTGTCAGCCACAACTGAAACGAATCGACCTTCGCATATTCGGGATGGTTCGGCTCGCAGAGGACCGGGACTTTCTCGCCGTTATCATATGGTTGATCGGTGGATCCAAACGTTGAGGTGATCGTGACCGTCCGACCGTCCGGGGTAATGAAGCGGAATCGGGGATACAGAAACGTGCCGCCGTGGCTGCCGCCGGCTTGGGCGACACTGCCGGCATAGATGGCCTCGGTCTTCGTTGCGCTACTAACGAAGATCGCGACCTGGGTGAAGGTTATTGCCGCCCCGATCAGAAAAGGCAGTCCTATGACGAACGGAATCAGCATAGCGAACCGACTGGATCTGGACATGCGGTAACCATTGATACGTCAGGTGGGCCTGTCAAACGGTCGGGCGCGATGCACGCGGTTCGCGGATCCGGGGAAAGACCCCGAGGGCGGCATCGTACCCGTATTCGGCGTCACAGGTTACGCATATGGCCCAAAGGCGGCGAACCAGCCGAAACCGGATGCCCGGCCGGTCATGACGCAGCGCCGCGACATGCGCGGCCCATGCCGCGTCCGCCCGCCGCAGCGACGCGGTGCCCAGGATCGCGCCGCAGTGCTTGCATCGAGCCTTGCCGGCGGCCGCTTCCATGCGCCGCTGGTCGCGGGTGTGCAGGACCATCGCGACCGGGATCAGCACCGGTGATGCGAACACAAAGGCAACGATCATCAGCAGAAGGCCAGCCTGGCGCATGGGGCATGATACCCGCGGTTATTGGGCGGGCAATGAGGCCTGTGGTGTGCCAGGTTGGGGGGCAGGAACGTGGACCGATATGGGCGCTCGGGCGGCACAGGATTTGGCAATGGATGTGGTAGCGACGTTACGGGCGCACGAGGCCGAATTGCGTGCGGCTGGCATTCGCCGCCTGCCGCTGTTCGGGTCCGTGGGGCGGGGCGAGGCTGAGGGCGGCAGCGACGTGATTCCCGATCGCTTCGAAGTTCGAAAGTTACCAACCCGGAGCCTTGCCGCTTGCTAATCGACTGACTTACCAACCTGCAACGGATGCAACTGATCCGGGAAACAGGCGTCGAGTTCTCGCCAGAGCATATCTTCAACTAAAACATGATTATGCCCCCGGTATTCTTTGTTATCGAATAGCCACCAATTCTCAAGCCAAATCAGTGGCTCGCCAGGTAGGACTTGGCGAATCTTCCACTGGCGGTAGTTATCCTTCACGCCCAATCGTTGACTACCGTCTTCTCCGATTGGTCCAGTATCAACGGGCATTTCGAGCCACTGGAACCGTT
>NZ_LMUJ01000086.1:18170-20951 GCF_009765975.1 Acidisphaera sp. S103
ACATTTATGAAATAGTAGGCGCTGGCCAGTCGTAACTGACGCGCGATGTCGGGGTCAGCATGGATCGCGACTGGGATGAACTCGACCTGGCCAGGCGCTCGTTTCTCAATCAGCGCGCGCGCGCTCTCGGAGAACACGATGATGTTCCTGGACGTGTGGAAGATATCCGGTAGTGCTAGGTTGGCCTTCTCGACTGTCAGCAATTTGGGAAAATAAGACGCAGGGATCGGTTTGTTCTCTCGACGACATTCCAGGAAATTACCTGACATGCTCCATTTACCGAGCGTAAAGCTCGTGCCATTCCCATACGCCGGATCGAATTTATAAACCATGTCAGGCTCCAGGGTCGCAAGGTCTCAGACGGCAGGCTCAGGCGGCGGCACAATCGATGTGCCGACCTGCAAAGCATTGAGCTGACCCGGGAATTTGGCGTCGAGTTCTCGCCAAAGGGTATCTTCGACCAACACATCGACATGTCCCCGGTACTCTTTGTTGTCGAATTGCCACCAACTCTCGTGCCAGATTAACGGTCCATCTTGTAATCTCGGACGAACCTTCCACAGCCGATAGTCATCCTTCGAGCCGAACCTGTGAATACCATCTTCTCTGACTTGAAAGGGACGAATCGGCATTTCAAGCCACTGGAACCGTTGCGCCCGTCCTAAAACATTGATGAAGTAATAGGCGCTGGCCAATCGCAGCTGGCGCGCGATGTCGGGCTCAGCGTGGATCGAGACTGGGATAAACTCGGCTTGGCCGGGAGCCGATTTTTCCATCAGCGCACGCGCGAGCTCAGAGAACACGATAATGCCCCTGGACGCGTGGAAGATATCGGGCAGCGCCTGGATGGCCTTATCCACACTCAGCAATTGTGGAAAATAAGACGCGGGGATCGGCTTGTTCGCGCGCCTACATTCCAGGTGATCACCCAACGTGTCCCAATCACCAAGCGTAAAGATCGTTCCGTTCACGTATGCCGGATCGAATTTATAAACCATGTCAGGCTCCAGGGTCACAAGGTCTCAGGCGGAGGGCTCAAGCGGGCAAATTGACGTTCCGATTTGTATTGCATTGAGCTGATTCGGGAACGCTTCGTCGAGTTGCTGCCAAAGTGCATCTTCGATCAAAATCTCGAAATGTCCTCGGTATTCTTTGTCGTTGAAACGCCACCAACTTTCACGCCAAATCAGAGGCTCGCCAGGTGCTCGCTGACGAAGTTTCCACTGCGAATAGTCATCGATCATGACATGACGTTCAATACCGTCTTCACCGATTTGAAAAGGGCGTGTCGGCATTTCAAGCCATTGGAACCGTTGCGCCCGCCCTAGAATATTGAGGTAATAATAGGCGCTGGCCAAATTCGATCGAAGCGCGACGTCACGCTCGATTTGGATCTCGACCGGGATGAACTCGACCTGGCCAAGTGCCCGTTTTTCCATAAAAGTGCGCGCGCGCTCCGAGAACACGATGACGCGGCTACTCGGGCGGAAGATGTCCGGCACATCCTGGACCGGCTCATCCACTATGAGCGGTTGGGGGAAATTAGCAGCCGGGATTGGCCTATTCGCACGATAATACGCGTTAAAATCATCCAACCCGTACCACAAGGGTGAGATAAGGCCAGGGCTGTTCCCGAGTGGGGGATCGAATATATATACCATTTCATGCTCCAAGGGTCGGAAGGTCTCAGACGGAAAGCTCAGGCGATGGTGCGATCGATGTGCCGACCTGCATCGGATTCAACTGATCGGGGAATTTGGCGTCGAGTTCGTGCCAAAGTATATCTTCAACTAAAACATCGACATGTCCCCGGTATTCTTTGTTGTCGACTTGCCACCAACTTTCACGCCAGATTAAAGGCTCGCCTGATAATCTTGGACGAAGCTTCCACTGTAGATAATCATGCTTCGTGCCGAACCGTTGAATTCCGTCCTCTCTGATTGGAAACGGATCGACCGGCATTTCAAGCCACTGGAATCGTTGCGCCCGCCCCAAAACGTTGATGAAATAATACGCGCTGGCCAATTGCAACTGACGGGCGATGTCGGGCTCAGCGTGGATCGCGACCGGGATGAACTCGACTTGGCCAGGCGCCCGTTCTTCCATCAACGCGCGCGCACGCTCAGAGAACACAATAAGGCCCCTATACGTGTGGAAAATATCCGGCAGCGCTTGGGCGGCCTCGTCCACCGTGAGGGATTTTGGGAAATAAGAGGCCGGGATAGGCTTGTTCGCGCGCCTATATTCCAAATGGTCACCTGACATGTGCCACTCAGCAAGCAGAAAAATCGTACCATTCCAGGATATCGGATCAAATTTATAAACCATGTCGGACTCCAGGCTCACTGTGTCTTGGGCAGAAGGCTAAGGCGAGCAACAGGAAACGGACTAAACTCACCATTGTCCGCGTGCGCGATGGCAAAACGCGCCTGCCCGTCAACGCCGATGGTTTCGCCATCGCCGAGCCGCTTGCCGGAACGAAGCAGATATTCCGAAACAGAAAAGGCATGCTGCATGATGAAGCGCGCCTCCAAGGTGGCAGGCGCATACTCAAGCTCCCTTAAACCGAATATTCGAAGCCCGAGCGTACCGGCGGTCAGCGTCTGCCCGCCCGTCGATCCAGGCGAGCCCTTGGCGAACTCAAGCCGCACCCAGAACGGCACGGCGTTGGCACCCGGCTGGCTCAGAGCCTGACCGGAAACGGTATCGGAATCAAATCTGGTAAGGGTTAAGTCTTTGTAGACGTTGACCGGTCTCGCAGGTTGCGATTCGCTGGCTCTG
>NZ_LMUJ01000087.1 GCF_009765975.1 Acidisphaera sp. S103
CGTCAGGCCGGCTGACCGTCATCACGTCGACACTCCGGGACTGACCATCAATCCCCGGCACAACCAAACGCAGCATCCATTCCATTCGTGAAGCCCTAGCCGCCAACCTACCCGACTGGTCCTATCCGATCGTCACGTCACGGTCCCCCAGATCTCTGGACGGTCCCGAGGGCGGGGGTTGAAGCCATTGAATCTTCTATGATTCGATGGTCGGCACCGATTCGCGAGGTGCCAAATGTGGACGACCGAAAACCGTCACCGCTACAACCGTGACAAACTGCGTTATCCGAGTGACTTGACCGACGAGGAGTGGAGCCAGATCGAAGATCTGATCCCACCCGCCAGGCGAGGCGGCCGGCGTCGCAAGGTTGTTATTCGCGATGTGCTCGACGGCGTTATGTATGTTCTCAGCACCGGGTGTCAGTGGCGTTACATCCCACGTGACTTACCGCCAAGGAGCACCGTGCATGGTTATCTTGAGCGCTGGGAGTATGATGGAACCTTGGCAAAAATCCACCATGTACTCTATCAAAAATGCCGCGAACAGGCGGATCGAGATCCCAGCCCGACGGCCTGCGTTATCGACAGCCAAACGGTGAAGAGCGCTGAAAAAGGGGGGCCTGCATCGATCCCAAAGGGTATGATGCGGGGAAGAAAATCGGTGGCAAGAAGCGCCATATTCTGGTCGACACCGAGGGTTTGTTGATGCACGCCATAGTGCATCCGGCCAACATCCAGGATCGCGACGGTGGGGTGCTGGTTCTGGCGACTTTGTTTGGCCTATATCCTTTCCTACGAAAGATATTCGCCGATGGCGGTTATCAGGGGCGGCAATTCCGCGAATTATCCGTCGCACTGCTGCCGGGGTTATCGGTCGAAATCATTAAACGGTCGGACGCCGCAAAGGGCTTTCAAGTCCTCCCCAGACGCTGGGTCGTTGAACGCACCCTGGCATGGCTTAACCGCTGCCGCCGATTGGCCAAGGATTTCGAAAACCTGAGTCGCACCGCGCTCGCTTTCGTCAGGCTGGCATCGATCCGACTGATGCTGAGAAAACTATGCAATCCAGCGTAGAACTTTCCGGACTGTTGGGGTGGACGGCCCCACGGCATCAAGTGCCAGAATTGGGGCCGTTAGCAACCAAGACCGGAGCCGACCATGACCCAATATAAGCGC
>NZ_LMUJ01000088.1:0-38649 GCF_009765975.1 Acidisphaera sp. S103
CCAGCATCGGTCGGACCCGCCGCTTGATCGCTCGATGATCCTGTTCGACGATGTTGTTCAGGTATTTGACCTGCCGGATCTCAATGTCAGCTTCACGCTCCGTGTTGTAGCTTTCGATCGCCGCCATGTTGGCGCCGCTCTTGTCGATCGTGATCTTCTCAGGAGTGCCATTCTGTCCGATCGCCTTGCGTAAGAAACGCAGGACGGCTTTGCGGTCCCGTTTGGCGGTCAACAGGAAGTCCACGGTGGCGCCGGCCTTGTCGACGGCGCGATACAGATACTTCCAAGCACCCTTGACCCTCACATAGGTCTCGTCCATTCGCCAACTGGCTCCCACTGGCCGCTTGCGGGCGCGGAATTGCTGGTCCAGCAGCGGGACGTACTTGAGCACCCAACGATTGAGCGTGGAGTGATCAACCTCCACGCCACGCTCCTGCATCATCTCCTCGAGCTGACGATAGCTGATCGGATACGCCACGTACCAGCGCAGACCCCACAGGATCACCTCCCGCTCAAAATGGCTGCCCTTGAACTTGATCATCGTCCTCAATCCCACCGAAGCCGCCCCAGTCGATCCTACGCCAAGCCCCGGCCACGAAAAAATTTGCGACAGAACCACCGGCTGGAGCCCCATATCCAGGCGGCGTTGCCGGAGTGGTCTCTCGCACCAGTTGTCGAAGCGCTGCAAGCGCTGCGTGGCGTCGCTCTGGTGGCCGCGGCCACACTGATGGCCAAGCTTGGAGATATCACCCGGTTTGGTAATCCCCGCGAGCTCATGGCATATCTCGGCTTGGTGCCGTCTGAGCACTCGAGCGGTCGCACACGCCGCCAGGGCGGCATTACCAAAGCTGGTAACGGCGCGGCACGACGAATGCTGATCGAGGCGGCATGGAGCTACCGCTTTCCGGCACGGATCAGCCGAGAGCAACTGTTACGCCAGGAGCGCCAGGCCAAACCGATCCGTGACATCGCATGGAAGGCTCAGGAGCGGTTGTGCCGACGCTATCGCACGCTCGCCCGCGCCGGAAAGCTGCCAACGGTGATCACCGCCGCGATTGCGCGCGAACTGGCGGGCTTCATCTGGGCGATCGCCAAACAGGTGCAGTCAGCGGCTTCCTGAACGCAGAACGGTAACGGTTGCACTCCAAGGGAGTCGCCATACGTCACTGCACATCCAATGCTGAGCAAGGTTGGGGGCACGGTCACGGCCAGGAGAACCCTCGAGGGTACTATCAGCCGGATCTCATCCGACGCTGGCCACTAGACCGAGGACGCTCCGCGACGCATCAAGGTCCGGCGGTAACCAACCCGCGCATCAGAGCATGATCAACCGTCGTTTCATGATCGTGCCTCCTGCCTTGCTCAGAGGCGGCCATGCTAAACAGCTTGAAGGACAGGCAAGCATTTTCTGTGCCTGCTACTTGAAATGGCGAACATGAGAGTACCTCGCCACAGTGATTTTGACTCCTTGGTTGTTGTTTCTGGATAGGCGGGTGCCAGCTTGTCGCGCGCTTTCTGCGTGGTGAACTTCCACTTGATCCGGTCGCCTGAGGCGTTGCGTTGTCGCTGCCAGGCTCCGATTTCGGCTATGAGGGTCTCTCGTTCGCCGAGGCGGCGATCCAGGCATTGACCGCGCAACACGCCGATCTCGATTTCCACCACGTTGAGCCAACTGGCATGTTTGGGTGTGTAATGAAACTCCAGGCGCTGAAGGATGCGGTGCGCCTCAGGCGCTGGAAAGGTTTCATACAATGCTCCCGGATTGTGGGTCGAGAGATTGTCCATCACCACGCGGATCAGTTCAGCATTCGGATAATGGATGTCGGCCAGATCGCGCATACAGAGGGCGAAGTCGCGCGCGGTTCGATGTTCGGTGACCTTCACATGGCGCCAGCATCGATGCGCATCGAGAAACACGAACAGATTGGCCGTGCCATTACGTCTATATTCGCAATCGTATCGTTCAGGCTGACCTGGCTCCGCCGGGATCGGCTCACGCACCTCGCCAATCAACTGGGTCGGACTTTCGTCGAAGCAAACCACCGGATGCTTTGGATCGGCTTCTTCGGCGTAGAGATCGAGAACGTCCTCCATACGCGCGACATAAGTACCGTCCACCTGCGGAATGCACCACATGTCCCGCCGCCACGGCTTCAGGTCATCCTCGGCCAGACGTCGGCGCACCGTCTCATATGACAACCCCTCATGCTCCGTCAGACTGACCATCGCGCCGGCCAGCAATTTCAGGGTCCAGCGCTTTCGGCCTTTGGGCGGATTGGAACAGGCCGTCGCAACCAGCAGCGCCGTCTCCTTGCCAGACAACTTGCGCGGCGCCCCTGCGCGCGTCTCCTCACTGAGCGCCAGTTCCAGATTGCCTTCCACGAAGCGTCGTTTGGTTCGGTAAACCGTGGACCCACCGACCGAGACGCTGGCGGCAATCATCTCGTCGCTGACGCCAGTGTCGGCCGCCAGCAGGATCTGGGCGCGTTTGAGTTTGCGCGCCGCATGCTTCCCGCCGCTCAGCATTGCCGTCAGGTGCGTACGTTCTGCCTCGCTCAGTTCCACCCGATACCGTATGTTCATCGCTGATCCCCCGCTGTCGAGGGCAACGATGAATCGCGCGGCCAGTGATTTTCTCCCGGTTTTCACGCCCAGGCAGGGCCAATATCTCGCGTTCATTCACGCCTATACGCTGGTGAACGGACGCCCGCCGGCCCAGGCGGACATCCAACGGTTCTTCCAGGTGACCCCACCTTCGGTTCACCAGATGTTGCTGACGCTCGAACGAGGCGGCCTGATCTCCAGGCGCCCCGGAGCACCCCGTAGTATTGCCGTTCTGGTCGATCGTTCCGATCTACCCGAGTTGGAGCCGGGATACGGTCAGCGGGTCAAAATCACTGTGACGAAGTACTAGGTGGCTGGCTGACGTTGTGACGCAGAGGACTCTGGCCGGCGGCCACGCAGCCGGTCGAGATAGATGTAAACCACCGGCGTCGTGAACAGCGTCAGCGCCTGCGACACGACCAGCCCGCCCACGATGGCGTAGCCCAGGGGCTGGCGGAACTCCGAACCGGTGCCGTTCATCAGGATCATGGGCACTCCGCCCAGCGCGGCGCAAGCGGTGGTCATCAGAATGGGTCGCAGCCGTTCGTGCGACGCCCGGCGAACCGCTTCCTCCCCGGTGAGGTTCTCGTCTTGCTCCAGACGCAGGGCGACATCGACGATCATGATGCCATTCTTCTTGACGATGCCGATCAGCAAAATGATGGCGATGATGCCGATCACATTCAGATTCTGTCCCACGGCGATCAGCGCCAGCAACGCGCCCAGGCCCGCGGAGGGCAGCGTCGAAAGGATCGTCAGCGGATGGATGAAGCTCTCATAAAGTACGCCAAGGATGACATAGACGGCCAGCATGGCGGCAGCGATCAGCAGCGGCTCACTGGCCAGGGATTGCTGGAAAGCCTGAGCGGTACCCTGGAAGGAACCGGTAAGACTGGCTGGCGCGTTCAGCTTGTCGCGGGCGGCTTGCACGACTTTTGTCGCCTGGCTCAGCGCGACGCCCGGGGCGAGGTTGAAGGACAATGTCGCCGCCGGATATTCGTCCTGGTGATTGACCGTCAGACTGCTGGTTGCCGTTGGATCGACCTTCACGAACACCGAAAGCGGAACATTCGCCCCGGTGATCGGCGACAGCAGATAGATCGAGTTGAACAGGTCGGTGGTGGCCTGCATGCCCGGTGGTGCCTCCACGATCACGTGGTAGCTGTTCTGTTGCGTGTAGTATTGCGTCACCTCGGCCTGTCCGATCAGGTCGTAGATCGCTGTATCGATGTCGGTCGGCGAAACCCCGAACCGCGCGGCGGCATCGCGGTCGATGATCAGATTGGTCGCAAGGCCCTGCGACTGCTGATCGGAACTGACATCGGTGAGTTCCGGTACGGCCTTCAACGCGGCCAGCAATTTGGGCGCCCAGGCGTCCAGCTCGGTTAGGTCGGGATCTGACAAGGTATATTGGTACTGCGCCTGCCCGGTGCGGCCGCCGACATTGATGTCCTGCGCTGCCTGCAAAAATGTCTGCACCCCGATAAGCTGTGCCAGTTTCGGCCGCAGTCGGACAATCACCTCATCCGCCGTGGCCTTCCGCCCACTGCTCTTCGGCTTCAGGGAAATCGTTAGATTCGCCTGATTGGTACTGGATGTTCCAACGAACATCGCCACCGCGGCGACGGCGTTATCCTGGCTCAGGACATTACCGACAGCCTGCAACTTCTGCTCGGTCTTGGTGAATGACGAGTCCTGCGACGTGATCATGACACCGCTGAGAAACCCAGTGTCCTGCTGCGGGAAGAAGCCTGTCGGAACGCTGACATAAAGCCAGATGGTCGCTGCCATAGTCACCAGAAAAACGAACAGTGTCAGCAGTTTATACCGCAGTACCATGTCCAGCGCGCGCACATAACCGGTTTCCATTTTGCGAAAGCCCGCCTCCAGCATCCGGGTGATCCGGTTGGATGGCGGCTTGGGAACCCGCAGGAACAGCGCGCACAGCATCGGCGTCAAGGTCAGCGACAGCACCATGGACAAGACCACCGCGACAGACAGGGTGACGGCGAACTCACGCATCAGCAGCCCGACCACGCCGCCCATGAACATCAGCGGCGTGAACACCGCGATCAGCGAGATCGAGATCGTCAGGATGGTAAAACTGATCTCGCCGGAGCCAGCCAGCGCCGCCTTCAATGGGGCTTCGCCGGCTTCGATGCGCCGCCAGATCACCTCCACCATGACGATCGCATCATCGACCACGAAACCCACGGCGATGGTCAGCGCCATCAGCGACAGGTTGTCGAGACTGAACCCCAGCGGCAGCATCACCGCCATGGTCGCCAGCAGGGCCAGCGGGATGACGACACTGGGAATCAGCGTCGCACGCACATTGCGCAGGAACAGGAAGATGACAGCCACCACCAGCACGATGGTGATCAGCAAGGTGATCTCCACGTCGTTGACCGAATCGCGAATGGTCTGGGTGCGATCCGCCAGCACGTGGATGGCAATGGCCGGCGGAATACTGGCCCGCAGGCCAGGCAGCGCCTTGGTGATCTGGTTCACTGTCTGGATGACATTGGCGCCGGGCATCTTGTAGATGATCAGCAGAATGCTTTGGCCGGCTTTCAGTATCGGATCGGTGTTGGCCTTGCCTGGAAAGGCCCACGCACCGATCTGGTTGTTCTCCACGTCCTGGGTGGCGCTGCCCAGATCCTGTAGCCGGATCGCGGCGCCGTTGTGGTAGCCCACCACCAGCTTGTTCCACGGCGCCAGATCCAGGATCTGGTCGTTTGCGTTGACGGTGAGGTTTTGCAGCGGTCCGTTGATGGCACCTTTGGGCGCATTGACGGTGCTGGCGACGATCTGGGTGCGGACGTCGTTGATCTGCAGTCCCAGCGCGGCGATCTTGCGGGGATCGATCTGGATGCGAATGGCGGGCTTCTGCTGTCCACCCAGCGTGACCAGCCCCACACCAACGATCCGCGAAATCTGCTGCGACAGGATGACGTCGGCAAAGTTGTCCACCTGTGCCAGCGGCAGCGTGTCCGAACTGAGCGACAGGATCATGATCGGCGCGTCGGACGGATTGACCTCACGCAAGCTTGGTGCGCTCGGCAGATTGCTGGGCAACTGGGCACTTGCCGCGGTGATCGCCGCCTGGATCTGCTCGAAATCGGTGTTGATGTCCTGCGTCAGTTCGAATTGCAGGGTGATGGCGGTCGAACCCAACGAACTCACCGAGGTCATCTGGCTGATGCCGGGAATCAGCGAGAATTGCCGCTCGAGTGGAGTGGCGACGTTCGAGGCCATGGTCTCGGGGCTCGCGCCGGGAAGCGTTACACTGACCTGGACGGTCGGAAAATCCACGTTCGGCAGCGCCGCCACGGGCAGGCTGACATAGCCGGCGATTCCCACCAGCAGGAAGGCGAGCGCGATCAGCGTGGTCGCGACCGGACGATGGATGAAGGGGCTCGAGAGGCTCACTTGGCTGGCTGTTGGGCTTGCGGGGCCGGCTGCGCGGGTTGCCCGGGCAGGGGTGCCGCGGCCGGCTGCGCTGCTGCGGCGGGCTGACCGGGTTCGGTCGGCGGGGTTGCCGGTGCCGGCGGCACGACCTTGACCGTCGAGCCGGCGGTCAGGGTCATCTGGCCATCAGTGACCACGGTCTGGCCCGACGTCAGACCGCTGGTGACGACCGCTGTCGTGCCCTCGGTCTCGTCAACCTTGATTGGCTGCACCGACACCGTCTGGTTGGCCCCGACCACATAAGCGAAGGTGCCGTTCGGCCCGACATTGACCGCCGCCGCCGGGATCGTAATGGCCTTGGACAGTGTCTGCAGCGTCAATCGGACATTCACGAACTGGCCCGGCAGCAGCAGATCCGCGGTATTGGCGAAGCGCGCCTTCATTTTGACGGTGCCGGTAGTGGGATCCACCCGGTTGTCGGCAATGCTCAATTCGCCGGTGCCCAATGAGGCTCCGGTGTCCTGGCTGATCGCCTCTGTCGCCAACGGCGTACGAAAACCGTTGGAAGCCTTTGCCAGGCGCTGATAATCACCCTGGGGAATCGAAAAAATGACTGCGATCGGCTCGATCTGATTGACGATCACGATGCCGACCGGACCCGTCGTCGAACCGGTCGTGCTCGTTGTATTGCTCGTTGCCCCCGTGGTCACATAATTGCCCGGGTCAACCGAGCGCACGCCGACTCGCCCGTCGATCGGTGAAGTGATGCGGCACCAATTGAGGTTGACCTGGGCACTGGCCACGATGCCCTGGTCGAGCAAGACGGTTCCCTCGTCCTGCTTCACCAGGGCGGCCTCGTCGGCATAGGTCTGGTTGGCGATCGAGTCCTGTTTGACCAGCGTGGCATAGCGCGCGAGATCGACGCGCGCGCCGGCGAGCAAGGCCTGATCGCGCTGCAGCGTGCCCTGCGCCTGGGTAAGTGCCGCCTGATAGGGCGTCGGATCGATTTGGGCGAGCAGTTGACCCGCTTTGACGTCGGTTCCCTCGACGAAGTCCACGCTGCGGAGGATGCCGCTGACCTGGGCGAGGATGGTGTCGCTGGTCCAGGCCTGCGCCGCACCCAGGGTAGTAACGGAAACCGGAACGTCCTGCATCACGACCGCGACCGCCGAAACGGAGACAGCAGCGGGTTTGGCCGGCGGGACGGGTTTCTTATGGAAAACCACCCATGCCAACAGAACGACGGCCACGGCCACGGCCACGGCCGCCGACGCCGCAACGACCCAGCGACGCCGCCGAGGCCGCGTCCGGAACAATGAGGGTGCAAGCGCTTGGTCGTTCATTCGATGGTCGTTTCCCGCGAGTGAGGGATTGGACGGGCCGCGCTCCGGAATGACCCTGACTGTCTGGCGGGGAACTGCGCGGCGATAGGGATGCTTATCTGGGCCTTTGGCAAGTTTGGGGCGTCAAACATTACCGTGACCTAAGCCGAGATTCGGCCATGCCCTTGCCGCAGTCGGGACAGATGCAGGCGCCGTCATCGGAGGGGGATGCACGACCTCCTCTGCCGCGACAGGTGCTCGGGCTCTGATGGCACCTCGGCTTGAAGCGCTCACGGATGGCGATCTTCAGACCGGCCATTTCGGCTTTCTGATGGTCTCGGCCTGGTTCTGTCGCAAACTTTGCCGACTGGCTTGCGGCGCTTAAGTTACCGTCGACGGTTTCAACGGATCAGCAAACGATGATCGAATTCAAAGACAGTCACTTCGAGCGGCCGTCATCCTGTGGGCTGTCCGCTGGTATGTGGCGTTTCCAATCAGCTACCTCCAACTCGAGGAAATGATGGAGGAGCACGGCGTGGAGGTTGACCACGCAACACTCAATCGATGGGTTCTCAAATATGTGCCACCGTTGGAGCAGGAAGTTCAAACGCGCAAGCGGCCGGTGGGCCCCAGTTGGCGAATGGACGAGACTTATGTGAGGTGAAAGGCAACTGGAAGTACCTGTATCGGGCTGTCGATAAGCCCGATGCCACGGTCGATTTCCTGCTGGCCGCCAAGCGCGATCGCAAAGCTGCATTGATGTTTTTACGCAAGGCGATCAAGAGGAACGGTACGCCCGTGAAGATCACGATTGACAAGAGCGGTGCCAATACCGCGGCGATCGAAAGCCACAATGCCGAAACTGAGGCAGGCATCGAGATCTGTCAGATCAAATACCTCAACAACATCGTCGAACAGGGTCACCGAGTCATCAAGCGGCTAGTGCGACCGATTCTGGGGTTCAAGTCCTTCCGGTCAACCGCGGTGACGCTCTCCGACATCGACTCATGCACCTGATCCGGAAGGGCCAGTTGGTGCCGACGGGAAAAGTGCGTCCGGCGCAGCAATTCTATTCGCTAGCGGGATAAACTCAGTCCATACTCTCGAGTTTGCATGTCCGCCCGGGGATTTTGCGACAGAACCGGTATCATGGTTCATTGCAGCCCTGGGGAATATTGCGTCGGAAACTCAAGCTTGCTCGTATCGTAGCCCAAAGCCTGGGCCCGCTGCACGAGCATCTGGATGATATCAGCCGAAGGTCTTGCCGCCCGCGTGAACAACGAGATATTTTCAAACGCCGGGTCCGACACGACGAACCAGCCGTAATCGTCGCCATGATCCAGCATCCAATATGTCCGCCAAACCGGGAAAAACCCCCAGACGGTGTAGTGCACGGAAACCTTCGTGTTCCGACCGGGATCAAGGATCGTGACCGGCCCCTTGTACATTTTCTCTGCGCCTTCTGGCGTCGTCATATGGCAAGCGTCACGATCGATCAGTTGCCCATCCGCCCAGCGACTGTAATCGGTCGTGCCTGCGACGCACCTATCGGTCAATTTCATGGGGGTACGACCGATTTCATACCAACGCCCTGTATAAAAGCGCGCAATATCGATGGCTTTCGCAGGTTCCGGAGCCACCGGCTTACTTTCCATTAAGGAGCATCCTGACAACGCCATGATCCCCAGGGCCGCCAACCCACAACGCAGATACTGTTTCATCGCGATCCCTTTTCTTGAGGCTCTGACATGATAATCCTTGCCCTTGGTATCCTGGCCGCGATGCTGGTCATCATGGCGAGCGCCTGGATATTTCAGAGAGCGACCGGCAACGCCGGCTGGGTCGATGTATTCTGGACCTACGGCACCGGTGCCTGCTGCTCTGCGGCAGCGCTGATGCCGATTGCGCCCAGTGACGGCATCTTCTGGCGCCAGTCGATGGTGGCGGCGCTGGTCGTCCTCTGGTCGTTGCGCCTGGGCACCTATGTCGCGATCAGGGTCGCCACCGGGCCAGAGGACGTGCGTTACGCCAGTATCCGCCGGGACTGGGGCCGGGCGTTTCAATCGAAGATGATCGGACTGATCATCGTCCAAGCACCCATCTCGGCCGTTCTGGCAGTCGCTATCCTGTTCGCAGCGCGACAACCGGCCCCGACCTTCCGATGGGAAGATGCGCTTGGCGTATTGATCCTGCTCTGTTCGGTCGGCGGCGAGGGTCTCGCCGACAGCCAGATGAAGCGCTTCAAGATGGATCCCGCCAATCATGGGCAAGTCTGCGACGTAGGACTCTGGGCCTGGTCGCGCCATCCGAATTACTTCTTCGAAGCCTTGCTGTGGCTGGCCTATCCGGTCATCGGCATCGACCCGGGCCAGCCGTGGAGCTGGCTCACATGCCTGGCCCCTGCATTGATGTTCATCGTCCTGCGCTTCGGCACCGGCGTGCCGCCACTGGAAGCGGCGATGCTGCGGTCGAGGGGCGACACTTACCGGCGCTATCAGGAGCGCGTATCGCCCCTGATGCTCTGGCCACCCAAACGGACCTGAGCTTATTGGACTCGCGTCCATTCGGCGGTCTTGCACAGCACGCCGAACAGGACGCAGCCACGGGTCTCCATGCCCGACGGCCCGAGAGAGATATGCATCGAATAGCTCATGTCTCGCCGCTTGTCGTAGGCACGGCCGGAAAGATCGGAGGGCGTGTTCGGTTTCAGCGTCATCACCAGCGTATCGCCCAGCTTCTCGTTTCCCTTGGGATCACGGACCCAGGTGTTGACGGCGCAGACCGCATCGCCGCAGGGCGCGATGTTGATACGCGTTGCACCATCCTGCCGTGCCCAGTTGCCGGTCAGACTGGCGCTGCTCGCATTTCCGGCCAAGGCAACCATGGGCATCCACAGGGTCGCCAACCCAAGCAGGTTGACACGGGTCATCGGCGATGTCCCAGCCGCCATAGGCCCACGTCGATGGCTCCGGATCGGAAACCTGCCTCACAATAGGCGAGGTAATAGTCCCACATCCGCTTGAACCGCGGCCGAAACCCCATGGCGGCGATCGACGGCCAAGCCGCCTGGAAGCGCTCGTGCCAAATGTCCAGGGTCCGCGCATAGCTGCCGCCAAAGGTCTCCACCATTTCGACGCGCAGCCCGGCCCGCTCGATCTGCTGGCGTAATTTGGCCGGCGCCGGCAGCATGCCGCCCGGAAAGATATAGCGCTGGATGAAATCCACATTGCGCCGGTACGCGGTGAAGCGATCGTCGGATATGGTGATGGTCTGCAAGACAATGCGGCCACCCTCGGCCAACAACGCGCGCAGCTTGTCGAAATAGACCGGCCACCACGCTTCGCCAACCGCCTCCAGCATCTCGATCGACACGATCCGGTCGAAGCGACCTTCGATCTGACGGTAGTCCTGCAGCCGCAGATCGGCATCCATTCCAGCGCCCGCGAAACGAGCCCGAGCATAGCCAAGTTGAGCGGGAGAAAGCGTCACGCCCGTCAGCCTGCCACCGGCCCGGACCACCCGCTCAGCCATGCCACCCCAGCCGATCCCAATCTCCAGCGCCGATTGTCCGGTCTGGAGACCCAGAAGCTGCAGAACGCGATCCTGCTTGGCCGTCTGTGCTGCCTCCAGTCCCCCATCCGGGCTGTCGAACAGGGCCGAGGAATAGCTCATTCCCTCGTCCAGCCAGCGTGCATAGAAATCGTTGCCGAGATCGTAGTGCTGGACGATGTTGCGCTTACTACCAGTCAACGAGTTGGCACGAGACAGATGAAGCAGGCGGTTGACGATCCTGGAGAAGACATTCTCCCCGTCGACACCGGGGACAGATGCCCGATTGCGCGCGAGCACCTCGATCAATGCTGTCAGGTCCGGGCTCGACCAATCGCCATCCAAATAGGCTTCGGCGAAACCAATATCACCACCCTGCAACAGCCGACGTAGCACGCGCCACCGATGCAAAATAAAGATGCCCACAGGCCCTTCTGCCGCGCCTCTCACACCAAGCCGGCGGCCATTGGGCAGAATCACCGTCAACGCCCCATAATCGAAACGCGATATCAATTGCCTGAAGACAAAGGCGGAAAATCCCGGACGTTTGCCGACTATCTTGTCGACCTGATCGGGTGTTGTCGTTTCCTTGAATGTCGTATCGCTCATGCGGTGTCTCTTTGTTCGATGATTGGCCAGACAATGCTGACGGGGTCGGCCGTCGGCTTTGGTCGGGCGTGCAGACGCATGCCCTTCCGCCAAAGTTTCAAAGCTTCCCAATGAATGCCACCCAGGACCTGAAGCGCCAGCATGGGATGGCGCAGGAAAAGCCGCAGCAGAATGCCGGTGCCCAGCGCCTGCCGACGTCCGGCAAAGCATGCGGACAGCATCAACCCTGCATGGTCATGCGCCTCAATCGCGATCACCGCGCGTCCCGTTGGCACCGCCAGGCGGAAATGATACCGCATCGCCATCGCCATGAAGGGCGAGACATAGAAGCGCTTATCACAGGACTGCCGATGGACGCCGTCGAGGGTTTCGGCCGCCGGAATTAGATAACTGTGCCGCTCTCCGAACGTATTATTGACTTCATACAGCACGGCACGCAGCTCGCCCGCAGGCCCATGGCAATAAAAGACACTCAACGGATTGAAGACAAATCCCAACACCCGCGGCATGCACAGCACCCGGATTGGACCGCCCTCGATCGAGATACCCGCGCGAGCCAGTTGATGTTCGATTTGAACACGTAATGGTGTGTCATCGCCGGCAAGGTGGTCGCGGCCATGAAAGCTGAACAGGTTGAAGTGATCGACCGAAAAAATCGGCAATACCCGGGACACCTGTGTCAGCTCATCAAGATCGAGCAGCATGGTCAGCATGCGATACCGCAAGCGATGCCGCACCGGCCGCAATCGAGTATGGACAACGCTGCCGACATAGAGAGCGGACGCAAAACCCGTCACGCCGCTTCCGCCATTTGATGCAGATAGATCCGGCTGGACTCATCCCGCACGGCCCAGGGACGGCGGACGCCGCCCAGTGCTTCAGCAGCGGCGAGCCCGGATTGCAGCCCGTCCTCATGGAAGCCCGCGCCGAAATAGGCACCGCAATACCAGGTGCGCTTCACGCCCTGCAGCGACCACAGCCGGCGCTGCGCCTCCATCGCCCGCAAATCAAACATCGGATGCTCGTAGGTCTCGCGATGGATGACGTCCCTCACCACGGCCGCCACGCGAGGATTGAGCGTCACGAAAACCGGATCAAGACCAATCCACGGCTGCAATCGGTTCATCCAGTACGTCGCGCAGACCTCACCATCTGCCGCGTCATCGATGTAGTTCCAACTACACCAGACCTTGCGGCGCCGAGGCATCAGGGTTGGGTCGCGATGCATCACGGCGTCGTTGCGGCCATAGCGCAGCGCGCTCAGAACGGAGCGCTCTGCCTCGGTCGGATCGCTCAACATGGCCAAAGCCTGATCGGCATGAGCCGCGACGACGACGTGATCGTAGACCGCCTCTTCGCCAGCGGTATCAACGATGCTCACACCGTCATGCTTCCGTGTCAGGGACGTGATGCCCGTGCCAAGCCGGATGCGGTCAGCGAACGAAGCGCTGACACGCTCGACATAGACGCGCGAGCCGCCCGTGACCGTGCGCCATTCAGGGCGGTCCTTCAGGCGCAGCAGCCCATGATTGTCGCAGAAGCGCAAAAACGACGTGACCGGATAATCCAGCATACCGTCGCTAGGGGCTGACCAGATCGCCGCCGCCATGGGCAGCAGATGGTCGCGGATGAACGCCTCGCCATATCCGTTGGCGACAAGGTAATCGCCAAGCGACTGCGGACGTTCCATCAGCGCCAGTGCGTCGCGGGTCCCTTCGCGATAGAACCTCACCAGGTCACGCAGCATCGACCAGAACCGCGGCCGCAAGAGGTTACTTTTCTGCGCGAACACCCCGCCAAGGTCGGTGCCGGCATATTCCATGCCGCCGTTGCGCAGTGACACGGCAAATGACATGTCGGACGCTTCGGTCGGAACGCCCAGATATTGAAAGAATGCCGTCAGGTTTGGGTAAGTCTCCGGGTTGAAGACGATGAAACCCATGTCGACTTGCGCGGTGCCCCCAGGTCCCGGCACAGCGATCGTGTTGCTGTGACCACCCAGGCGCGACGCTTTCTCGTAGACGGTCACATCATGGCGTTGATTCAACAGCCAAGCCGCAGACAGCCCTGAAATACCCGTCCCGATGACGGCGATGTTGAGCTTGCCTCCGTGCCTCTGCGCCATGCTGGGAAAATCTCCGATTATATGTTTCCCCTACGATTAGGCGGCCCATCTGGATCACCGTCGGGCAACTGATCCAATATCGCGGGCCGCTCGTAGTGAGTGCGTGTATGTCTCGCCCGAGCATTTTCAGACCCGCCCGATATCCCGGACGGATGAAACGCCGGATCGGCCGCTGATGGCGGTTGAGCCGGGAACACAGTCTTATGAAAGACTGATCGTTGCTATCGCTCAACGGCGCGACCGAACCGCTTTCACCGCGCTGTTCGGGCACTTCGCGCCGCTGGTGACGGCATATCTCCGGAAAGCCGGCATGGGCAGTGCTGTGGCGGAAGACATGATGCAAGATGTCCTGCTGACAGTATGGCACAAGGCCAGTCAGTTCGATCCTGCCCGCGCGAATGCCAATGCCTGGATTTTCGGGATCGCCCGCAACCTGCGGATTGACGCGCGACGCCGCAGCCGGTTGGTCGTGCTGGCGGCGGACCCCTCGGAAGACACACCGCCAGTTCCTCTGTCCGACGGGCTCGTTGCAGCAGCACGAAGTGCGGTCGCGATCCGCAACGCCATCGAAGCCCTGCCAACCGACCAGGTGAGCATCCTGCGGCTGGCCTTTTTCGAAGACCTTTCCCACAGCGAAATTGAACGTAAGCTGGGCGTGCCTCTGGGCACTATTAAGTCGCGCTTGCGACTGGCCATGACGAAGCTGCGCCTTGCGTTGAAAGAAGAGCGATGATCAAGCACCACCCTTCCGAGACGACCTTGCTGACCTACGCGACAGGCGCGCTGGTGGTGGCACACGCGCAGGTCGTGGCGGTCCACGTCGCATCCTGCCCCCATTGTGTCCAGCAATTGCAGGTGTTGGTGGCGGTGGGCGGCGCCTTGCTCGAAGAGTTGCCGCCGGCACCTTTGGCATCGGACGTACTCAGCCGGACCATGGCACGTCTGGACGGACCACCACCTGTCGCACCGGCATCGATCCGTTCCGATACCAACTCCGCATTGCAATCCTTGGCGATGGGACGGTGGCGCTGGTGCGGACCCGGCATCCAGATGATGAAGTTGGCGCGGCGCGACGCGTCCGGCACCCGTCTGGACCTCATTCGCGTGGCGCCGGGTGTTGCACTGCTGGAGCATGGCCATACCGGCTTCGAGACCACCGCTGTGCTGCAAGGCGCTTTCGACGACGGCGTCGATCACTACCATCAGGGCGATTTTGCCGAGGCTGACGGCACGCTCGACCACCAGCCCAAAGCGCTGGCGGGACCGGAATGCATCTGCCTTATCGCCACCAGCGGTCGCCTTAGCCCCCGAGGACTCCTGGGACGCCTGGTGCGGCCACTATTGGGCATGTGAGCCGGACGGATGCGTCGCTTCCTTACGGTTCTCGCCGCCATTGTCATGCTTGCCGGTTGTTCGCCGGCGACGATCCTGAATGCGACGGCGCCGCGCATCGGTGTCACTCGCATCACCGGTATCTCCTACGAACCCGGATCAGCCGGCCATCTGGATGTTTATAGGCCCTCTGCCGTCTGCACCGGCGCGCCGGTGGTTGTGTTCTTCTACGGCGGCGGCTGGGAGGACGGAAATCGCGCCATGTACCGTTTCGTCGGTGCGGCACTGGCCATACGCGGCATTGTCACTGTCATTCCGGACTACCGACTGTACCCCCAGGTCCGGTTCCCCGCCTTCATGGACGACGCCGCGGCTGCCGTTGCCTGGACCCAAGAAAACGTCACCCGATACGGCGGCGATCCTCGGCATCTGTTTTTGATGGGCCATTCGGCCGGCGGTCAAATCGCGACGTTGCTTGCCCTCGACACCCACTACCTGAAGACCGCCGGCGTCGATCCGTCCGTGATCGCCGGTGTCATCGGCTTGTCAGGCCCCTACGACTTTCTTCCCCTCACCGATCCGACCTTGCAAAAGATTTTTGGACCCAAGGATACCTGGCCATCCTCTCAGCCGATCAACTTCGTGACGCGAACGGCGCCACCGATGCTGCTGGCGACCGGGACATCCGATACCACCGTTTATCCCCGCAACACCGAACATCTGGCCGCCAAATTGCGCAGCGCGGGCGTCTCCGTCGAGGAACGGCATTATCCCCATCTTGGCCACGAGCTGATGATCGGCGCCTTCGCCACGCCCCTATCCCTCCTCGCGCCGACCCGGCGCGACACCATCGACTTCATCACCGCCCACCACCCCATCTGCGCCACAACCTCAGCGAGGGTCCCGTGAACCTGGTCGCCGCCACCACTCGTGCCGTCGAACGCCTACCGCTGCCGGATAGCATTACCCGCGCCGGCATCGCCATGCTGGTTAGTCGCACCAGCCGCAAGCTCGACCATACCGATCGGATGATCGAACAGAGCTTCGCAAGCGAAATGGACGCATTCCCGATCGCCGTCCGTCCCGACGCCGCCAACGACCAGCACTACGAATTACCACCCGAATTCTTCACATTGATCCTGGGGCCACATCGTAAATATTCCAGCTGTCTTTATGATGGCGCCTCGACCCTGGCCGAAGCCGAACGCCGTGCGCTAGAGGTGACGGCGGAACACGCGGATCTGTTGGACAACCACGACATCCTGGAGCTTGGCTGCGGTTGGGGATCGCTCTCGCTTTGGATGGCTGAGCGTTTGCCCAATGCGCGTATCACCGCAGTCTCCAACTCTCACGGTCAGCGAGGATTCATCGAATCCCAGGCATCCGCGCGAGGTCTCCGCAATCTACGAGTCATTACCGCTGATATGAACGATTTCGATCCCGGCCAACGCTTTGACCGGATCGTTTCAGTCGAAATGTGGGAACATATGTCGAATTGGCAAGCACTTTTGAAGCGTGTACGCGGCTGGACCCGTGATGATGGCAGGCTATTCCTCCATGTCTTCAGTCACCGCACCCAGCCCTACCGTTTTGACACCGCCGACCGCTCGGACTGGATCGCCCAGCACTTCTTCACCGGCGGCATCATGCCCAGCCACAACATGATCCGTCATCTCAATGCCGATTTTGTTGTGGAGCAGGATTGGCGCTGGAACGGACAGCATTACTGCCGTACGGCTAGGGATTGGTTGGCCAACTACGACGCAAACATTGAAGCGATTAATCAGATCCTGACAGTGGTCTACGGCCAAGATGCCGCGCTATGGCGCCGGCGCTGGAGGTTGTTTTTCCTGGCGACAGCGGGACTCTTTGGCGCGCGGGGCGGTGATGCCTGGGGCGTCAGCCATTACCGCCTACGTCCCGCATGACCGTGCTGGCGTGGTTGAAAGCTTACGCCGCCCATGACGATCCGGCCACCCACGCGGCCAACATCGTGGCCATGGTTGTCGGCTGGAACGGCCTATTCTATCCAATCTACATGGTATTTCTGCTTGGATGGCAGATCGCAAGGCCGTCCCTTCTCACGACACTTGCCACTCCGTTTTTCCTCGCGATCCCTTTCATATCGAGGCGATCGTCGGTCGCCGGCCGTCTGCTGTTGCCGCTGATCGGCGCGGCAAACACGGTGTGGTGCCTGAAGCTGTTAGGGGGGGACAGCGGCATCGATCTGTTTTTTCTCCCCTGCGCTATCTTGGCTGTGTTGTTGTACCGCCGTAAGGAAAAGCCGTCTTTTCTGCTCGGCCTTTTCGTTCCGTTTCTATTGAACTTCCTGCCGACCACATTCTTGGGCGCACCACTGATCCTACTCAATAGCGGTCAGGCATCCTCCATGAGGACACTTAACGAAAGTTGCGTTATCTGTTTGATCGTCTTCATCGCTTTTCAGTTTTCCAGCCTGCTCCGCAATGGAGCGGATGACTGTAATTGTTGATTTATTGGCGAGCCATCGGGTCTGGCAAATGTCCGCCTTTGGACGCACCAAATTTGGCAGTGGGCGCCGGGTTGGGTTGACAGCTGCCATTTACGCATACACACGAGGCGGCCACGATATTGACCGCGTGACGTGCTACTCTGGCCAACGCCCGCCGCGGGCCGGCTTGTGATAGATTGCCTTGTACGGCCGGATTGTGCAGATTGCCCTTGAGAGCACGCAATCCTGTGGGGTTCATTACGCTGCCAATGCGGCTATTTCATTGCCGTTTGCGAGGCGGAAGCCGGGATAGCGACGACAGAAGGCGTCCTCGAGCGTATCGTTCAGCACCGCTGTTCGCACGTCGAGGAAGGGCTGCACTGTTGCCCTGTTCCAGCGCATCTGCTGTTTCTTGTTCATGCGTTTGGCGATGATCTCGTTGACGGCACTCTCCACGAATGAGGTCGAGATCGGTTCGCCATTCCGGCGCCGAGCGGCGTAATGGGCCAGCGCTCCCTGGTTCCGCTCGAGGTAGGCCAGCAGATCGCTGACATGGTGTTCCAGGCGCCCGATGCCAGCTATTCCGTGTGTGGATGTACGCCGCGCCCAGCGGCAGAGCGCCGCGAGCTTGCGCCGGCATCCCGGCCAACGCCCATGCCACAAGCGCCACTTCGCACGCTTCAGTCCCTGAACCGCCTCGGCGGCTAGGTGCACGTCCGCCGCGCCAATGCCGCGAGCGGCCTGCAGGGCGTGTTCGAAGCGCACCGCGGCGTGCCACCAATCCAGCACGATTGTGGCATTCGGCAGCGCCTCGCGTTGCAGCCGCCACAGTCCGGCATCGCCGTCGCACAACACCGTCGCCGGCGTGTCCGCCGTTACGCCGGCCATAACGAGCGCTCGCTTGAACGCACCGGATGCAATCGCCGGGCTGTTGCGTGCGAAAGCGAAGCGGGACTGGCTGCACTGAGCGCCGATCACCTTGCCAGCGATCACTTCAAAATGCCGCTCGTCCCGCCGGTGCCGGCTGCGGACGTAACCGCCATCAAGCCCCACAACGACGGGTTCGGCTGGCCGCGGCGTCGCCGTCGTTGTGACAGTCGGCTGCACAACGGCCTCACCGATCCGCATGGTTCTGTTCCGCACCGTGCCCGCGTTCGGTGCCCCGCTCACAGGCAACAGCTCCGACAGGAGATCCGCGACCTTGCCAAATGGCGCCAGCGCCGCATATCGCGCCGTCACATAGGCCAGTTCGGGCGCCACGGTCGCGGCCTCGAGGTCGAACGCGGCGAAGCTCTTTGCTTCGCACCCATTCTGGCAGGGACAGGTGAGCAAGCGCCGAATCCGAATTGGAACGTCGCCGAACAGCGAGCGGAATGTCGCGGTGTAATGCCCCTTGCTGGATAGCCGACGCCCGCAAGCCGCACAGGTGCAGTGATGCTCATCGGCGATCGTCACCTGTGTCGGGATAATCTCCGCCTGGAGGGCGGAGGTGAGCTGCTTCGCCTCGGCGAGACGGAGCCCGAGGTCGGACAGGCTTGCCTGCTGATCGCGTTCAATGCGTGCCACTTCGACCTCCGTCGTCTCACCGGCCTGCAACTCCGTCACCAGCTTGACCCGCCACACCAGTTTCTCCATCAGCTCCCCCTCGTCCCGTGAGCTCAAGATCTACCGTAACCGGAACAAACCCCACAAGTTTACATGCTCCCTCGACTGCTTCGCGCCAGCAGAGTGTGCCAACTTCTTCCGGCACGCCGGATATTTCCAGTCAGCCTGAAAACGCTCTAGTGATCCAGGTCGAGACCTGCCGAGAACACCCTGCCCGTCCCGGTTAAAATGACAGCGCAGTCCTCGAACTCAGTTTCGAGGCAATCGAACGCGGCGTGAAGATCGTCAAAGAACGGCGGGTTTTGCGCATTGACCTTGTTCGTGTTCATCGTGACCATGGCGACGTGGTCGTGCCTGCGTTCGATCGTCCAGGGCATAATGATCCTCCTCCATGTTTCGCGAGCGGTCGGTCATTTGCGCGCAAAAGTCCCGCTCTCAGTTGATCGCGCATGGAATCGACGAGTTCCTTAGGATAACTGCTAGCCTTGTAAGCCGAAGTATAGATGAAAACGAGCACCGCGAACTGCAGCTGTTGAACGAAGCGGACGTGAGCACCGCTGAATGCCTGAAAGCCGGTCTCCAGACCAATCAGCGCCTCTTCGCCATCGGGATGACGGCGATCGCACCGGGGGAACTCGCCTCGGCCAGCCCGCACGGTGCAAGCGTGGTCTCTCGACCCCTGATAGCGATCATCGAGGCTCTCTCTACCCCGAAGCCAAGGCACGCATACGCTTCAGCCCCACGCGCAGAAAGGGATCGGAGTGGATGTAGAAAAATTGCACGCCCGCCGTGACCCAACGCGCGATCTCGTGTTCAAAAACCAACGTTCCCGCAATTTTCCCCGCCTCTCGGATCTTCGCGACTGCGCCCGCGACGGCGTCCTGAACCGGCTGCGGCCGCTCTTCGCCCAACGGGACGCTCGGAAGATACCCCATTGACTGGGACAGGTCGCCCGGACCGATGAACAGGACGTCGACGCCGTCCACCTTGAGGATTTCGTCCAGGTTCGCGATCGCCTCCAGTGTCTCGATCATGCAAATCACCAGGCGATCTTCATAATCCGTCGGGCAAGCGTAGCGCATCGTCTCCATGATCGCGCGAGCCTGTGTAGCGGTTTCCACCATCGGCACCATCAGGCCGTCGGCGCCGCAGTTGAGATAGCGAATCATAGTCGAGCGCTGATGTGAGTCCGGTCGGACAATGCCACCGCCGCCCGCACCACGCGCGGCAGCCGCTATAGCACGCACCTCCTCGAAACTGGCACTGCCATGTTCGCAGTCCAGGAACACCGTGTCGGCACCCAACTCGCATAACCGAGCCGCCAATCCGGAGGACACGTGGTGTGCGTTGACCATCAGCAGTCGTTCGCCGTCTGATAGCCGGCGGCGCAGGGAGGCTCCGATCATCGCGATAGTCCTTTCACTGTAAACCGTGGCAGAACGCCTGAATGCGGGCACACCCTTCGCGTAACGACGCGGTGTCCGTTGCATACGACACGCGCACGTATGGGCTCATCCCGTAAGCGGATCCCTGCACGGTGGCGACGTGCTTTTCCTCCAACAGGGCCGCGACGAAGTCGGTGTCGGTGTCGATCCGCCGGCCACCCTGACTGGTCTTGCCGAGGCATCCGGCGATATTCGGAAAGACGTAGAATGCACCTTCCGGCTTGTGGCAGCTAATGCCAGGCGCCTGGTTTAAAAGATCGACGACCAGATCACGGCGTTCACGATACACCGCTGCTCGGTCGCGCAGGAAGTCCTGCGGGCCATCCAGCGCCGCGATGGTTGCCGCCTGCCCGACCGTGGAGACGCCGTTGGTCGATTGGCCCTGCACGTTGTCCATCGCCTTGATCAGCGCCGCGGGACCGCCGCAGAAGCCAATACGCCAGCCGGTCATCGCGTAGGTCTTGGACGCACCGTTCACCGTCAGCGTCCGCGTCTTCAGGCGTGGCTCGACTTCGGCGATCGTGCAGAACCTGAACCCGTCATAGATCAGGTGTTCATACATATCGTCCGTCATGATCAGGATGTTCGGATACCGCAGCAGCACGCTCGCGATCGCCTGCATGTCGTCGCGTGAACAGGCCGCACCGCTTGGATTGTTCGGAAAATTGAACAACACCCACTTGGTCCGCGGCGTGATCGCCGCTTCCAGCGCGGCTGCCTGAAGCTTGAAGCCGTTGTTCTGTGGGCAGTTCACAAACACCGGGGTTGCACCAGCGAACTTCGCCATATCGGCGTAGCTGATCCACGCCGGAGTCGGAATGATCACCTCATCGCCGGTATTGCAGGTCGCCATCAGCGCATCGAAAATCGCCTGCTTTCCGCCGTTGGCGATCAGGATCTCCTCCAGCGCGTAGTCGAGGCCATTGTCACGACGGAATTTACGCCGCACCGCCTCCTTCAACGCTTTCGTTCCGCTGACGGGCAGATACTTGGTGTCGCCGGCCAGCGCGGCTGCGTGCGCCGCGGCGATGACATGGTCGGGTGTGGCGAAATCGGGCTCACCCATGGCCAACCCGATGACCTTGACACCGGCCGCGCGCAACTGGCGGGCCTTCTCGGCCATCGCGGTGGAGGCGGATTCCGCGACGCCATTCAAACGATCGGCTAACGTCCACATGGCTGGGCTCATTTCTCCGAATAGGATGGACGTCCGAAATCGCGGCTGATCTCGATGTCCGGCCCCTGGTCGCGGGGGAAGGTCGGTGATATCGGCACTTCTTCGATTGTCGTTCCGGCAGGCAGGGTGCAGCACAGCAGGATGACCTGGGCGACGGCGTCGGGGTCGATCATCCGCGTGCGTTCCTCGGCCGTAGGCGGGCGCGCCCGTGTGTCGAGGATCGGGGTATCCATTTCACCCGGCAGGATGGTGGTCGCGCGCAGCCCCTGGTGGCGATAGGTGGCGCGCAAGTAGCCCATGAAGTTGCCGACGGCCGCTTTCGCGGCGCCGTAGGGCGCGCCGCCCAAAAGGTTCGGCCGCACCGCGGCCAGCGAGGACACCGTAATGATGCTCCCTTCCCCACGGTCCAGCATGTCGGGCAACACTGCCTTCACAGCTGCATAGACAGAGGTCAGGTTGGCGGCGATGGTCTCATCCCACTGGTCGTCGGGCATCCAGCGAAGGTTCTTGACCGACGGCGCCGACCCGGCGTTGTTCACCAGGATGTCGACCGGACCAGGGTCCGTTCGGATCGCGGCGAACAGCGCGGCGACATCCGCCGGGATCGCCAGATCGCAGGGCATCGCTCGCGCATCGCCACCGGCCGCGACGATCGACGCAGCGACGTCTTCAAGCGGAACGGGGCGACGGCCAACCAGCACCGTCCGCGCACCTGCCTGGGCCAGTCGGCGTGCGGTAGCGGCACCGAGGCCGCTGCCCGCCCCCGTCACCACGGCGATGCGCCCGGTCAGAGGGCGATCAGACATGGCGATAATCCCCGGCGGCGCCTTGCGGCGTCACGAGGCCCTCGCGCAAGTCGTTCTCAATCAGCGCTGGAACGCGTTGCAGCGGGTCGCCCCAGCCGCCTCCGCCGGGAGTCTCGATCAGCAGGGCCTCACCGTGCTGCAGAACGACGCGCCCCTAGGACGGCGCCGGTTCATTGCCGCGGACCACCCGGCCCGGCGCGCCATCGGATCCACCCAGCACCCCAAAACACGGATATTTCACATGTTCGGTGTTCATATAAATGCTCATCGGCGCACCGGAGATGTTGCGGATCACGCCCCGCTGACCAAGCCCGCCGCGATATTCCCCCGCCCCTCCGGAATCGGCGATCAGTTCCTTACTTTCGATCACTACTGGGACGGAGCGTTCATAGATTTCGACCGGCGTGACCTTGCAGTTTGACGGAAAGCTCAACGTATCGTTGCCATCCAAGCCTGACCGCCCGCCCTGACCGCCATGGAAATTCTGGATGCTGCTGAACGGTTGCCCGTTGGCACGTACACCGGTGCAGTTGATGCCCCAGATCGGGGCCCCACCACTGTCTGCCTGAACACGGTCGGGAAGCACCTCGGCCATCGCCCGGAAAATCAAGCTGGGGATCGTATGACCCACAAGGTTGCGCGCCGCCCCCGCCGCGGTCGGGCGCGGGTTGAGGATCGACCCCTCTGGCGCCTCATCCGTGCAGGGGATCGCACAGCCCTCATTATTCGGCGATGTCGGGTCCAGCAGGCATTTCAGCGCATACAGGCTGTGCGCGATGCGATAATGCGGTGCGACGTTGATGCCGTTTTCCACCTCGCCAGACGTTCCCGCGTAGTCCACGTGAATGCGGTCGCCAATGACGTGGACGGCGGCTTTCAGAGTGACGTCCTCATTCACGCCGTCCAGTTTCATTTCGGCTCTATACACGCCGTCGGGCACCTCGCGGATGGCGCGCCGCATGTAGTCCTCGGACCGTGAGTAGATCGCCCTTGCCAGATCGGTCAGCGTGTCGAGCCGGTATTCCTCCAGGAATCCCACGACCTCGCGCCGCATCACCTCGTTCGCCGCGACCATCGAGTTGATGTCGCCCAGTACCTCCTCAGGCAGCCGCGAAGACGAGGCGATGATATCGAACACATCCTGGTTAATGACGCCCTCGTTGAAGAACTTCAGGATGGGCAACCGGATGCCTTCTTCGAAGACATCGACGGAATCCGGCGATTGCGGGCGTCCGCCGACGTCGGGCAAATGCGCGATACAACCCGCGTACGCGACGATCCGGCCCTGATGGAAGATCGGTGTCACCATCACCAAGTCCGGCGGATGACCGGTGCCGATACGCGCATCGTTGGTCGCCAGCACGTCGCCGGGCTTCAATGTTCCCGGCGGGTGGACACGAAAGAAATGCTCCTTCACCGCCATCGGCAGGGTGGAGATGAACACCGGGATCGCCAGCGTGCATTGCGCCAGCGCGTTGCCGTCCGGATCCATCAGAACGGTGACGTAATCATGATTCTCCCGCACGATGGGGGAAAACGCGGTCCGCCCGAGGGCCAGATCGGCCTGGTCGGTGATAAAGACCAGGCGGTTCCACATCACCTGAAGCGCGACCGGATCGTTGAAGTCGATTTCCATGGTAGGGCTTCCCTCAGCTCAGCGTGATGACGAGGTTGGACCGGGCGTCGAGCGTGGCGCTGCCGCGGGGTCCAATCACGGCGGTGGATTCACGCTGCTCGACGATCGCGGGACCGGCGATCGACTGCCCCGGACGCAACATGTAATGGTCGTAGACCGGCGTGCGCAGCGTGTCCGCGGCTTCGGAGAAATACACCGAACGATATCCACGCAGGGCTTCGCCGTTGCCGTCCGCGCGCGGTGGTGCGTGGATGGATCCGACCTCGCCCACGGGTCCGCTGGCACGCAGGCGCCAAGTGATGACCTCGATACCCGTGCCGACGACAGAGCGGCCGTAAAGCGCCAGGTAAGATTTCCGGAACGCCTCCGCGACTTCGGCCTTGAAGCGCGCTTCGTCGACTTCCAGGGCCGGCAGGCGGATGTTGATCTCGTAGCCTTGACCGACATGGCGCATATCCGCCGAGAAACTGTATTTGACGTCGCCGGACGAAAGGCCAGCCGCCTCGATCGCCGGGGTCGCGTCGCGCACCAGTCCGCTTCGGATGACATCAAGCCGTTCCGCCGAACAATCGTTCAACGACAGCGGCACGCTGGACGCCACATCGACGGCAACCGGCGCGGCGAGATAACCCAGCACCAGATCGGTGTCGGTGACGGTCGGTTCCTCGCCACCCAGGCCATAACAGGCGGGGCCAGGCGCGGCGGCCGCGCTGCGCGGCCCCACCGCCAGCAAGCCGAGTGCGCCCACCGAGGCAATGCTGCCACCGCCAGCGCCGATCTCGATCATCTGCACCGATTGGATTTTCAACGGCAGGCCGCTGCCTTTGCGGAAGCGCGCAGCGTGCGCGACCTCCAACTCCGGCACGATACGGGGCTCACCGTCCAGCAGCATGCACAGTTTCGCCGTGGTGCCGCCCATGTCGAAGGACAGCAGGTTGGCGTCGCCACTGCGACGCGCGTATTCGCCGGATGCAACCACACCGGCGGCCGGGCCGGATTCGATCATGCGGACCGGCAGTGTGCTGGCGACGACGCCCGGCACCACGCCGCCGCTGCTGGTCATCCACAGCAATTGGCCAGTGCCCCGCTGTGCCAATTCACCTTCGAGCTGCTTCACATGGCCGGCCATCAGCGGGCGCGTATAGGCATTCACAACGGTCGTGGAGGCTCGGTCATATTCACGGATTTCGGGGCACACGACGGACGATAACGAAACGCTGACGCCGGGAAGACGCGTTTGCAACAATGTTCGGATACGTGCCTCATGGTTGCCATAGCGGTAGCTGTGCAGCAGGCAGACGGCGATCGCCTCGATACCGCGCGTTTTCAGTTTGTCCGCCAGCCCGGTGATGCCCGCTTCGTCCAGCGGCCGCAGAATCGTGCCGTCCACAGACACGCGTTCCTTGGCACCGAAGCAGTTCTGGCGTAACACCAACGGTTCGGAGAACTGCAGCTTCAGGTCGTACAGATCGTAACGGCCTTCGGTGCGAATCCGCAGGATATCCTGGAACCCGTCGGTGGTGATCAGGGCGGTGACGGCACCTTTTCGCTCCAACACCGCATTCGTAACGACCGTGGTCGCGCCGAAGATCGCCGTCACATCCCGACCGGTGCCCCCACACATGGCCAGCAGTTCGTCGATACCCTGAAGCACGGCACGCGATGGATCGTCCGGCGTGCTCAGCACCTTGTGCGGATGCACCACGCCGGCATCGTCGAGCAGCGCCAGGTCCGTGAACGTGCCACCGGTATCAAAGGCGAGTTTCATCGCTGTCCTCTGTCTTACGCGCGCGCTGCGGAAGTTCACCGGTCATGAAGATGGCGCCGAGTTCTTCGAACGTGATTCCGGCCGGCGGACCAGTCCAGATGACTTCACCCAGCCGCAGAATGGCGACCCGGCTGGCGACCTGCATGGCCTTGCGCGTGTTCTGCTCGACCAGCAGGATCGTGCAGCCGCCCCGGTTGATGGCGACCAATTCGTCAAATACCTTTTGAATCGACTGCGGCGACAGGCCGACCGAAGGTTCATCGATCAGCAGCAGGCGAGGCCGCATCAGCATGGCCATGCCCATTTCCAGCATCTGCTGTTCGCCACCCGACAAATTGCCGGCCGGCTGGCGCCGGCGTTCATGCAGGACCGGGAACAGGTCGTAGATGCGGTCGCGGTCCGCCTTCAGGTTGCCCTTGGGAACCGCGTAGGACGCCATGTCCAGATTCTCATCCACCGACATCAGCGGAAAATTGCAGCGCCCCTGCGGCACATAGGCGATCCCAGCCCCCAGGATGCGCCGCGGCGTCATGCCCGCGACGTTCCGCCCATCCCAGCCGATCGAACCGCCGGTGATCGTCGCCATGCCGAAAATCGTCTTCAGCAGCGTGGATTTTCCGGCGCCGTTAGGGCCCATTAGCGCAACGAATTCGCCGGGTTCGACGGTCAGGTTGAGGCTGCGAATAATCTCCAGCGGCCCGTAGCCGGCTCGGAGATCGCGAATGTCGAGCGCCGGAGCCCCCCTGAGATCATCCAGCAAGGTAAGCCTCCACCACCGCCGGATCGCGCACCACGGCGTCCGGTGTGCCGTCGGCGATCAGTTCACCACGGCTGAGCACCAACAGGCGATGACACAGCGCCTTCATGGCATCGAGGTTGTGTTCGACCACCACGAACGTGATCCCCTGTTCCTGGTTGGCTCGATTGATGTTTTCCATCATGCGGTCGATCAGGATGGGATTCACACCCGCCATCGGTTCGTCCAGCAGAATGACCTGCGGCTCCGGCATCAGCATCGACGCGAATTGCAGCAGCTTCTGTTGACCGAAAGAGATTTGTCCCGCCGTGGCGTGGCGCATGTGGGACAGACCCACGAGCTCCAGCAGGTGTCCCGCCTGTTCCCGCAGCCGCCGCACGCGGTGCCGGCTGGCCGGACCGACGCCGAAGGTCGACGCCATGCCCTGAAAGGCGATCATCTGGCCGCACAACACCAGATTTTCCTCGACGCTCAGTGCCCGAAACACCACGGCCTTCTGGAAACTGCGGATGACGCGCGCCTCCCGGACGATGCGATGCATGTCCCAGCCGGTGATATCCAGCCCCTGCGCGTAAACCCGGCCGGTGCTTGGTTTCTGCAATCCGGTGCAGCAATCGAACAAGGTGGATTTTCCCGATCCGTTCGGACCGGTCAGGCCGCAGATCTCACCCAATTTGATATCGACGCTGACGCCCGCCACGGCGACGATCGACCCGAATCGCTTCTCGATGCCGCGGATGGACAGAGCCGCGAGAGGGTCAGGGGACATGCGTGCCTCCTCCAAAACGTATTTTTCGTATGAACAGCGGCAACAGGCCTTCCGGGCAGGCGAACACGATGACGATCAGCAACAGGCCGTAGGCGATCATGCGGAGGTCGGGGGCGATCCGCAGCGCCTCGGATACCGCGACGAACAGGAAGCTGCCCAACACCACGCCGCCGACCGTGCCCACGCCACCGCCCAGCACGATGACCAGAACGGTGTTGGCATAGAATGGATCGAACACCGTTGGCGAAATCACCGTGAAGTAGTGGACGTAGAAGCTGCCGCCCACCCCGGCGAACACCGCGCTGAGTGCGAAGGCGATCATCCGGTAATGCCAGGTCGGCGTGCCGACGGATGCGGCCAGAGTCTCATCCTCGCGGATCGCGATCATGTAGCGTCCGGCGGCGGAGGACACGAGTGTCAGGAACGCCAGCACCGCCAGCACCGAGAGGACCAAGGCGAGGTAGTAGTAGGATGTGATGCTGGTGATTTCGAATCCGCCGTTCCACAGCGCGATGCGGGGACGCGGCACCTGCGACAGCCCCAGATCGCCCCGGGTCACGCTGATCCAGTTTTTTGCGATTGTCTGAGCGATCACCGCGAAGCCCAGCGTACACATCACGAACGAATAGCGCCGCAGCCGCAGTGCTGGAATGCCGAGTGGTACCGCAACGATACCGGCGGCCAGGCCGCCAACAACAAGGTTCAGCCAGAATGGCGTGCCCCATCGCATCGCTGTCAGCGCGGAACTGTAGGCACCGATACCGAAGAACGCCATCTGCGCGAACGACAGCATGCCGGCATAGCCGAGGATCAGGTTCAGCCCCAGCGCCGGCAGCAAAAACGTCATGGAAACGATCAACGCATGAAGCTGATAGTCGCCGGCCACTAGCGGTGCCGCCGCCAGGGCAATGACCAGCACCGCAAACCCCGCGGCGCGCAGGCCGTGGCGTGGATTGGCATAGATATAGCTGCCATGGACGTTGACGCCGGTCATGGCCATCAGAAGCGCTCCCGCTTGCTGAACAGCCCGCCCGGCAGCAAGGTCAGCACCACGATCAGCGCGGTGAAGGCGACCGCATCGCGGAACTGCAAACCCAGATAACTGGCGACGAAGCTTTCCATCAGGCCCAGTATCCACGCCGCGAACAGCGTGCCGCTGACATTACCGACCCCACCCATGACGATGATCGCGAAGGTTTTCACCGTGATGGACGTGCCCATGCCGCCATACAGGCTGACGGTAACGGGCGCCGTCAGGACGCCCGACAGCGCGGCCAGGGTACAGCCCAGCACGAACGTTCCGATCACCACCACCGGAACGTTCACCCCGACAACCTTGCAGGCTTCGATATTCTGCGAGACCGCCCTGATTGTCTTGCCGAAGCGGGTGCGATGGACCATCAACTCAAGCAATCCGAAAATCACCAGTGCGGCCACCACGATCAGGATACGCTGTTCCGACAGGCTGATGCCCAGGATTTCCACCGGCTCGATCCAGCCGCCGTCGAACATCTTGTATGCGCCGCCGAAGATCAGGATGATCACGTTCTGCAAGACCAGGGAGACACCCAGGGTCGCCACGATGCCGATCTGGAACGGCTGGTCGATCAGCCGCTTCATCACCAGCACGCCGACGGCCAACGCGATCGCCGCCACGATGATCAGGGCGAGCGGGATCGATACGATATAGGGCAGATCGAGTGTTTCGATCCCCCACCACGCACCGAACGTGCCCAGCATGTAGAATTCGCCGTGCGCGAAGTTGATCGCCCGCAGGACACCGAAGATGATCGTCATCCCGACCGCCACCAGGGCGTAGACCGATCCGGCCGTGATCCCGTTGACGACAGCGTCGGTCAACACAGCGGAGTGCCTCCAGACGTCGTGCCGTGCGATCTCATGCCGGGTATTCGACCTTGGCGATGAAGGCGCCTTTCTCGACCGATTTGCCGCCTTCTACTTCGTAGATAAACATCGGCAGTTCGGCCTGATGATGACTGTCGAAACGAATCTTTCCCGTAGCGCCGTCGTAGTCGATGGCTTCCAGCGCGGACCGCAACGCCGAACCCTCGGTTCCGCCCGCGGCCTTCGCGGCGGCCGCCAGCAGATAGACGGCCTCCCAATGCGTGTAGGAATGCACGTTCGGCACTTCCTTGGTGCCGTACGCCGTCCGATAGTCCGCGACAAACTGCAGGCTGCGCGGATTGTCGAGGTCGGGCGCCCAGGCGGCGGCCTCGACCGCACCGTTCAGCACGGCGGGTGAGACCTTGATCGTGTCGGGATAGGTGAACTCGCCGCTACCGAGCAGAGTGACTTTGCCGGCCAGCCCGAGTTCCAGGATTTGACGTACGATCAAACGGGTGGCGTCCGGAAGTCCGTAACTCAGAATGCCCTGCACGTTGAGCGACTTGATGTGGGACAGCACAGGCCTGAAGTCGGTTTCATCGTCCTTGTAGTAGTCTTCGCTGAGGATCTCGCCGTGGAATTGCGGCAAATACTTCTTGGAAAACGCGATGGCACCGCGACCGAAATCGCTATCCACCGACAGCACGGCGTAGCGCGTGAAGTGTTTCTGTTCCGCGCCGAATTGCAGGATGACTTTCGCCCGCAGTTCGTCTGTCGGGTAGGATCGGAAGGACCATTTGTAGCCACCCACGCCGGCCTTGTAAGTGATATCGGGGTTGGACGAAGCGGCGTTCAGCAGAATGACGTGTGCGTCCTCGACAACCGGTTGCAGCGCGATAGTGGCGGAACTGGCGATATCGCCCAGTATCACCTGGACCTTGTCGTCGGAGATCACCCGCCGAGCCGCCGAAACCGCTTCAACCGGCGTTCCCTGGCTGTCGCCACGCATCAATTCGATCGGCGCGCCGTTGACGCCGCCGGCGGCATTGATCTGCTTCACCGCAAGTTCCGCGCCGTGTGAGGCGAAGCCGCCAAACCGGGCCAACGGGCCGCTCAACGGGACAATCAGACCGATCTTCAACGGACCGCCGTTCCCGGCAACCTGGGCGCGCGCCGGTCGTGCCAGTGCAGAAAAGGGGATCGTAGAGGCGGTCAGGGCGGCGAACTGGCGGCGGGTCAGCGTCGGCATGGCAACCACTCCTTCGGTGCGACAAGCCGGTTCACGCCTCGGTCCGAACCAGCCAATCCTGCGTTCTAGCGTGACGGTAGGTGCCTGCTGGATTATGCACAAAGACGAATGCGGTCTGCTGCTATAGAAGGTCTCTATAGGTGGATTTCCACGACGAGGTGGCGATGGACCTCCGACGACTGGCTTTCCTGGTTCGGGTAATTGATGCCGGCAGCATCACGCGGGCGGCGGAATCCCTCCGCATCGCCCAGCCCGCGCTCAGTCAGCATCTGTTGTTGCTGGAACGGCATTACGGGGCGCCATTGCTGTTGCGCGGCAAGCGCGGGGTCACGCCGACCCCCGCCGGGCACGTGGTCTATCGGCATGCCCGGATGCTGGAGCGACAGTTGGACGAGGCCAGGGCGGAAGTGCGCGCCATATCGGGGGCACCGGCCGGACGAGTGACGATCGGCATCGCTCCGCACAGCCCGGCCCGTGCGCTGATCCAGCCGCTGCTGCACGCTGTGCGAGAGAAGTATCCGGATATTCTGATCCACGTGAACGAGAATTTCGAGGGTGTGCTCGCCGCAGACCTGCTCCTGGAGCGCATGGACATGGCGTTTACCTATGAAATCGTCCCCCGCCCCGGCCTGCGCTATGAGGCGCTGCTGTCTGAACCACTGCTGCTGGTTGGGCATGTCAGCATACTGGGGGATATCCCGACGGCCTGGGAACCAGCGCATCTGCGCGACATCCCCGTGCTACTCCCCGGAGCATCCCATGCGCTGCGCCAGCTTGCCGACGCCGTGTTCAGCGCCGCCCAGGTCCGCCCCCGCCTCATCGCCGAAATCGAGTCGTTCGAGACCCTTTCCGGTGCCGCGCGGATGGGCCTCGGCGCCATCGTGGCCCCCCGTTCCGTGGCGGTGGACCTGGCTAGGCGTGACAAGCTGCTGGTGCGGCCTTTCGGTGAGCCGGACATCCACATCACGCTCTCGCTCTGCGTGACCACACAGGACAAGCCCTCGACCGCCGCCCGCGTTGTCCATGGTTTGGCGCTGACGCTCGGGCAGGTGATCGCGGCGCGGCTTACGCCGGCGCAGCCCTCGCGTAAGCCGGATCAACCCGCGGCCGGACGCCATGCCAGACGCCGACCTCCAGCTTCTCGCGCACCAGCGTCCGGATAACTCGGGCGACAGTTTCGATGGCGGGCGTGA
The DNA here is from genome assembly GCF_009765975.1 of Acidisphaera sp. S103. Lineage (GTDB taxonomy): Bacteria > Pseudomonadota > Alphaproteobacteria > Acetobacterales > Acetobacteraceae > Rhodopila. The sequence continues at coordinate 31,673 of NZ_LMUJ01000088.1, forward strand.
TGGGCACATGGTCGGACACACACAGTGACACTGGGACCTCGATCCGGTCCGGCCCAAGGGCCAGGATCGAGAAGCCCCCCGATCCGGTCTCGTGTTCCAGCGCCGCGCGTGGCAGGATGGTGACGCCCAGACCGTGCCGCAGTGTCTCCAACAAGCCCGACAATGAATCGACTTCGGCCACCACGCGGGGTCGGAAGCCCTGTGCCAGGCAGGCACGCTCGATCAGCGGCCGCAGGAAGTGAACTGCGCTGGGCAGGATGAACGGTTCGTCCCGCAGCGCCTGCAGCGACAGGCGGCCATCGCGCGGCACACACGGGAAATCACGCGGCGCGATCAGGAAGAGTTCCTCATGGAACAACGGTTCGAACCGGACGCCATGCACCGGTCCTATGCCGTAAACCATCGCTAGATCGATGCGACCGCTCATGATCCATTCGCTTAATACGCCGGCGAAGTTGTCGCTGATCTGAAGGCGCAGCTCCGGGTGGTGATCGAGCATTCGAGCCAACACCGGCAGTGCGAGGGTCGCCGCCGCGCCGCATGTGGCCAGACCGAGCGAGACCCCGCCGACACCGCTTTCGCCGGCGTTGTGTATGTCCTCCACCGCCTGCCGCATCTGCCTGCGAAGCAGTTGCGCGTGGCGATAGAGCACCCGCCCCGCCTCCGTCACCATGACGGCACGGGCACCGCGTACCAGAAGCGACCGGCCGAGATCGCTCTCGAGCGACGCGATCTGTTGGCTGAGGGTAGGTTGAGCCATTCTCAGCTCGCGTGCCGCTTTGGAGAAGGAGCCGCTGTCCACAACGGTGACGAAGTAGTCGAGTTTTCGGGGACCTAGCATCGTGGGGTTGCCTCTTTCCCAGAGCAGGAAGGCGTCCCCGAAGAGGAGTCAATCAGAGACCACGAATCGGCACCCAATTTGGTGGCCTTCTCTATCCGGAAGTTCTGTTGCAAATTTCCTGGCGGAGCCGTGTTCGAGATAGTATCTTCTTCGAAACCCGCACTGTCGCTTCACCGCGTAAAGCCTTCGGGGTTGGTTTCGTCGGTCAAGTCGGTCGGCACGACATCGGATCATCACGCTGGCCAGCTGCAGCAACGTCAACGTGCGCGGCCAAGCGCACGGCATCGCACGTGCAACTGGCGATGGACCGAGGGTATGACGGATCCCTCGGTCAAGAAATCTGTACAAAAGTGTCGGCGGGACCGCCGTCCGCCCGGCGGCTGACCCGAATGGGCATCCACTCGGCCTCCTGTTCCAGCAACAGAGCGCCGTCGCGCGCTCGCTCCAGGCCGGCGATTAGAGTGCTGGCCACAGCCGCGCGGCAACGCAGCGCGCGTGATGGCGCATCCAGGGGGATCGGAGGCAGGAAAGCGGCGAGCGGACCGCCGTCCGGCAACGTGGCCAACAACCGGACGAACTGTCCCAGCGCGTCGCTGGCGGTCCACAGCGGCAGTCGCCGAGGCCGGAGCGCGACCGCCTGCTCGTCCGGCACCTGCAGTGCCGGCAGGCAAGCCCGCAGCAAATCGGTGAGGTCGCCGCCGCGGCCGGCCGCAGACACTTCCGGCCGACCTCTGCGAAAGGCGTCACGGCCCAATTGCATCCGCCGCTCGAGCCAGTCGGCCGCGGCTCGCATCTGCGCCCGGTCGAGCAACTGTCGGCGCAGTGCTTCGGCTTCTTCGACAGCCGCGCGCGCGGCCGGCGCATCGGCCGGCAGCAGCAGCCGGGACCACAGTTCGGTTGTCGCGCTGTAGCTATTGCTGCAACGGTCTTGGATTGAAAATAATTGGTTTTTTTGCGCACCTAATTTGCGACGCTGCAGCTAATCCCGCAACAGAATCGGCGATTTTTTGCACCTTATATGCGACAAAGTGCCCCCGAAACTTGAGCAAAGGGAGTGATCGGAAGAAACCAGATCTGGATGGCTTGTATACCAATTCGAGGCATATGTTGACGTGGGCGTATCAAACGAACGTCGATTCACTCCCCCCAAACTATTGCAAATAAGGTGCAGTAAAAATGCATCTTATGCGCGAGTCGCTGCATTAGATACAACGCGACACCCGGCGGATGAGAACCTGCCCGCCTTGGCACGAGAGCTGTTCGCCGGCCAGGCCAAGGAATATGAGCAGTTGCAGGCGCAAATCAGCAAGGTCGAGGCCGAGCTCGCAGATTGGCATCGGGCCGGTTGGTGCGGCGCTGCTGAGAATGAAGGCCCCGGACCCAACACAATTCCACTCCCGCCGCCAGTTCGCGGCATGGATTGGTTTGATGCCAAAGGATCATTCAACCGCGGGCAAGGTCAGGCTTGGCGGCATCACGCGCGCCGGCGACGAGGCATTGCGCAGCGTTCTGGTGCTCGGGGCGACCGCCGTGATCCAACATGCTCAACGCAGCGGCAAGGCGTCGCCCTGGCTGACCGAACTTCTCAAGCGCAAGCCACCGAAGTTGGCTGCCGTGACGCTGGCCAACAAGACGGCGCGCATCGCATGGAAGATGATGCTGACAGGGGAAGCTTACAGCGCGAAATCCGCTGCCGCCTTGGTGGGTGCGGCCTAGAAATTGGCCAGACATGGGAAGCAACCGCACAGCAACCGTGCTGAGCTGATGCCGGAACTTGCAAGATGAGGAGCAGATGGTGTGATCGAATCGATCCACGACGCGAGACACTCCGATATGTTCAATGGCCCTCTATGAGGTCGGAGTTTTGTTTGGAACTCTCATCGCGGAAACCATCTTGGCCAGCGTTCATGTGCGAGCGCATCAACAGGCCGGACATATGAACGCAAGCGATCTGATCAAAGCACTGCAAGCATCTTGCGAGGAGGGGGCCATCCACATATGAACAAATCGTCCAGTGAGCCCTTTGAACAGGTGAATGATACGGCCGCAAGGGTTGTATCTGCCTATGTCCGGCCCAATGTAAATGGCGTTGAGCATCGCGGTAGCTTTCGGCTTTGAAGAGAAGTGGTTTTAGCACTTCTCGGCGGTTTCTGCTTGGAAGCAGGATCATGGCTTGAACGCCACTCCGAATACAGCATGTACTCGTCGAATCGTGCCCTGAAAGGGTACCTCTATGAACATCGCCAATAGCAATGAATATCGTCAAGAGGCGCGGTCAGTCACAAGATCGCGTTGGGATGGTAGCCGCGTCCTGTTCGAGATCGAGATCGCAGGAAGGCCGGTCGCTTGCGGGATTTCGCGTGCCGCGCTGCAAGAACTTAACGGCTGCCACCACATTGCATCCGGCGATCTGTTGCGCCGGTTCGTAGAAGAGCGCGCCCGGATCGAAGGGATTGCCGCCAGCATTTTCGCCATAAGGCCAGAGAGTGTGACAGGTACGGTGCACATCTGGGCTGATGACATTTATGATCCGCCATCGGCTCCAGCAGTCGCGCGTCTACCCGCTGAGGCTCGGGTTTAAGGCTCCAACACCGACGCGCCTACGTCGCAATCACCAGGCACGTGGTTAGGTCGCTCGATAGAGCGTACGTCTCAACCAGAGTTAATCAGCGCGAGAAGCAATGGCTGGATGAGCTGCGGCGAGCAGGCTGGTGCTCACGATAATGAACAGTCAGCGAAATGGTTTGCTGCTCGCCGGTATCGCCGGCGTGCTCGGTGGCGTTGGGTGCAATAAACACGGAAAGCCCAGCGAGGGAGGACTAGCATGAACGACGATATCCGCGACGAGCAGGTCATACAGGCGAGGGCCGCCGATGCGGCGCGGCGCGAAGCCTTTCGCCGAACTGCTTCGCCGGGAAGGGACGCTTCACCGCAGGCGGTCGAGGCGACCCTGGCAAGCATTTCTGAAGAAGTCACGGCCGACGCTATCGAACGGCGACGTGACAAGGGGAAGCTGCACTGAGGGGGGACACCGCGATTGTTCTTCAGTGGAGAGGCTCAACATGATGCCGGAACTGCTAACCGAAGTGACACGGATCTCGGCAACGAAGCAGTGGAGGAGATGGCCAAATATGGCATCACATGCACCCAGATCAGCCAGTTTTTCTATGGGGTTACTGCCACAGGAACTTGGCGAATGCGGTTGCCGAAGTGAAGCGTCATCCACGCGCAGGTTGATCCTGCGGTGCCGAAGCACGGTTTCGGGCTGATCTAATCCACGGTCCTGGCGATGGGACCTCACTCAGGCCGTTCGCGCCGCGCTGTGTTTTCCGCCGCCAGGGCGAAACCAATATCACACCCGGTTCTGGTCGCTCCGCTCGATCAGTCGAAGGATCGTGGTGCGGTCAGAGACGGAAACTGCGCGGAGCTCGGCAAGCGAGGCGGCATGGGTAGTTTCCGATGCTGTGCCTGAAATCAGGCGGACCCTATAGTGACAAGAGGCTCCCCAGAAGCGCGGCGACCGTCAAGCATAGCAGGATTTCAGCATGAGCCGAACCGATGTATTTGCATTAAAAGACAACGGCCTGAACTCATTTCTTTTCGCCGAGGTGGGGGTCCAGTCCAATGGATCGACGCTCACCGTTCTCTCTGTCCTTGCTCGCCTTGGTGAGGATCCCTGGGGACAAGCTGCACAGTGGGTGAGCTTGCCCAGGCCGGACATTATTGACCGCTTGGCCCGTAGTATCGAACAGATGCCTCTGCCGCCGCGGGCACTTCGCGATGCCCGCCAAACCGCCACTCGGCTGAGTAAGTTGCTGCCGACGCAGGTAATCAAGCCCAATCAGTCGAACGCCGCAACACCCATTCCTTTGACATGGCCACGATGGACACCGGTGGTCTTGGTCGTCATCATGCTGGCTATCGCCGTCGGGAGCACATTGCTTACGGGCCCGGATACGAAAGGTGCCGCCCTGGCGCCATTCGCTCAGACCGAGCCTGTCCCCGACAGCGCGCCATCTAATTGAAGGCAAGTTTGTCGTATACAAAAAGATTGTGCAGACGTTGGACGCATTCAGCAAAGCCATTGACTTTGACGCGTGCATCGGCGTGGGCGGGAGACCTACGTTAGGTAGCAGCCCTGTCACGCCTGAATGCGCCGCTGTATTTGGTTCCGGTTGAGCGTTATTCATGGAGGATAGCATGGCCGATGATAACCCGTCTCAGCCTGAGGCCGATTCGTTCCGAAGATTTGAGAAGGCTTTCAAAGCTGCCGCGACCCAGCTCAAGGAAGATGCGAAGCGTGCGACTGTCGCACTTCGACAGGGGCAGGTTGAAACCTTGAGTCAGTACAAAATGAGCGATGCTGAGTGGGAAGGGTTGGTCGGTGCCGCGCGAAAAGCGGCGCAGCACGGCGAGAAGCAGTATCTTTTGCTGCGCTTCCCAAGTGGGCTTTGCACGGACGATTCGCGTGCGATCAATAATCCTCCCAATGACACCTGGCCAGAAACCCTTCGCGGGGAGGCTGCGGAAATCTATCAGCGATGGCATGAGACACTGAAACCGCGTGGGTTCGAGCTGTCTGCCAGCGTCCTCGACTTTCCGGGTGGCCAGCCGGGCGATGTGGGCTTGTTCCTGCGTTGGGGCGAAGACCTGACTCCGGACAGCAAATAGCACCGGCGGCGTCAGCTCGGCTCTTCTGAACGTGTCCCAACCACCCGCGCTTCAAGTGGCCAGGACACCCGACGCAGTCGTTCGCAATAACCACGGCAAAACGGTCTGTATCCGAAACCAGGCCGCTTTGAAGACGCAGCCGATCGCCTCCTGCGCCTGCTCGTAAACCCGTTGCGGTTGATCCTTTCCGCGAAGCATGCCGGTCAGCCGAGGGTAACAAGCAGCTTGTGCAACTTACCGTCGTCCACAAGGACCAAGCGGACCTTGGTTCCGGCAAGTGCCGTCCCGTCCAGTTCCGCACGGGCAACGCCCCGACTGACGCCAGACGGGTTTTCCACCCGAATCACGTACCGAGCGGTTCCATGCCGGAGCGTCAGGTCGAAGCCTGGCCACGCTCGGGGGATGCAAGGATCCAGGATCAATTCCGAAGCTTGCACGCGCAAGCCTAAAATCCGCTCCACACCTGCTCGGTACATCCAACCCGCGGAGCCGGTGTACCATGTCCATCCGCCGCGCCCCACGTGCGGCGGCACCGAGTAGACATCGGCGGCAATGGCATAAGGCTCGACCGCATAGCGACGCGCCGCGTCCGCCGACAACGCGTGGTTGATCGGGTTGATGAGCGAGAACAACTCGCCCGCCTTATCGCCATCACCCAGCATCGCGTAAGCGATGATCGACCAGATCGCGCCATGGGTATACTGCCCGCCATTCTCCCGGATGCCGGGCGGATAGCCCTTGATGTATCCAGGCTCAAGCGCGGTCTTGTCGAATGGCGGGGTGAACAGCAGCACCAAGGCGTCATCATGCCGGACCAGCTCCCGGTCCACTGCCGCCATCGCGCGGACGGCATGGACCGGATCGGCGGCGCCAGAGATCACGCTCCAGGACTGTGCGATGGAGTCGATGCGGCATTCATCGTTCTGTGCCGAGCCCAGCGGCGTCCCATCGTCGAAAAACGCGCGACGGTACCAGTCACCATCCCAGCCGTCCCGTTCCAGCGCCTCACGCAACGCCGCGGCATGCTGCCGCCAGGCTGCCGCTCGCGTGCTTTCTGCCAGATCGGCGAATGCGGTCAGTGTGGCGATCAGCAGCCAGCCGACCCAGATACTCTCCCCTTTGCCTTGCTCCCCGATCTGGTTCATCCCGTCGTTCCAGTCACCTGTACCTATCAGTGGCAGGCCGTGGGTGCCGACCGCGAGACTCTGATCCAACGCCAGTGCGCAATGCTCGAACAGCGTCGCGTGGCGGTCACTGATCACCGGCGAAAAGAACGCCTCGCCCTGATGTTCGGCCAACGCCGGTCCTTCCAGGAAAGGCACCTCCTCCCGCAGAACCGCTGTATCGCCGGTGACTGTGACGTAGTGCTTGACGACAAAGCCGAGCCAGATGCGGTCGTCGGAGATCCGGGTGCGAATGCCCAGGCCGGATTCCGGCAGCCACCAATGCTGCACGTCACCCTCCA
>NZ_LMUJ01000088.1:38659-68091 GCF_009765975.1 Acidisphaera sp. S103
GTGGCGGATGAACTCGGGGTCGCGAAGCGGCAGGCGGACCTGGCGAACGCCGCGAAGTCGCGGTTCCTGGCGGCGGCAAGCCACGACCTTCGCCAGCCGCTGCAGACGCTCGCGCTGGTGCAGGGATTGCTGGCCAAGAACGTCGAAAGCGACAAGGCCAGGAAGCTGGTCAGCCGCCTGGATGATACGCTGGGCGCGATGTCGGGCATGCTGAACACGCTGCTCGACATCAATCAGATCGAGGCCGGGACGGTCCATGCCGAGATCATCGATTTCCCTGTGGACAGCCTGCTGGAGCAGATGCGCGAGGAGTTCACTTATCACGCGCGGGCGAAAGGGCTGGTCCTGCGGGTCGTGCCGAGCGGCCTGTCGATCAGCAGCGATCCGCGCCTGCTGGAGCAGATGATCCGCAACCTGCTGTCAAACGCACTGAAATACACCAAACGCGGGAAGGTCCTGCTGGGCTGCCGACGTCACGAGGGGGGACTGAGCCTCCAAATCTGGGACACCGGAATCGGTATTCCGGATAACGAACTTCAGTCGATTTTCGAGGAGTACTACCAGCTCGACAACGCCGCGCGAGAACGCAGCCGTGGACTCGGCCTAGGCCTCTCCATCGTGCATCGGCTGGGTGTGCTGATGGGTCATCGGGTCCAGGTGCGATCACGCCCGGGCCGAGGATCGGTGTTCTCCGTCGAGATCAAGCTGGCGCGCAACGGGACAGTGTCGCGGCCGGCGGAGGCTGCACTGGGTTCATCCAGCAAGGGAAGCGAGGCCGGCCATCACGTCGGCTCGATCCTTGTCGTCGAGGACGACCCGGACGTGCGCGAACTGCTGGAAGTGTTTCTGCGGGACGAGGGCCATGAGGTCACGTCGGCCCATGACGGCGTCAAAGCATGCGAACTGGTGACGGGCGGATTGGTGCGACCGGACCTTATCCTGTCGGATTACAACCTGCCGAACGGCATGAATGGTACGGCGGTCGCCAAGCTGTTGCGCGATGCTCTGCACCACCCGGTGCCAGCCATCATCCTGACCGGCGACATATCGACCGGAACCCTGAGCAGCGTCGCCCTGCAAGACTGCGTGCAACTCAACAAACCGGTGAAACTGAGGGAACTGACGCAAGCGATCCAACGCCTGCTGCCTTTGTCGCGGACGGCGATTCAAGTTCGGACACCGCGCCCCGCCGAAGTCCCCGGCGATGGCGGACCGCCGGTAATTTTCGTCGTCGACGATGATGACGGCATTCGTGGTGCCATCCGAGCCGTGCTGGAAGACGACGGCCGGGTGGTCGAGGACTATGATACCTGCGAGGCCTTCCTCGCCGCCTTCCGGCCTGGGCGAGAGGCGTGCCTGGTGATAGATGCGTATCTTCCCGGCATGAATGGACTGACGTTGCTGCGGCGACTGCGTGAGGCGGGCCATCGTTTGCCGGCCATCATGATCACCGGCAACAGCGACGTCGCGATCGCGGTCCAGGCGATGAAGGCGGGCGCCTCGGACTTCATCGAGAAGCCGATCAGTCGCGGCGAGTTGCTGGGGTGCGTCGATCGCGCGCTGGAGCAATCACGGGATTCCGGCAAGCGGACGGCATGGCAGGCGGATGCGGCGACCCACATGGCCGAACTGACACCACGGCAGCACCAGGTGATGGAGATGGTGCTCGCCGGTCACCCCAGCAAGAATATCGCCGCCGATCTGGGAATCAGCCAGCGCACGGTGGAGAATCACCGCGCCTCGATCATGACCAAGACGGGCACGAAATCGCTGCCGGCGCTGGCGCGGCTGGCGCTCGCCGCCGCGGTTGCTGATGAGCCCGCCAGTTAGTCCAGGGCATGGATGGTATTCTCCGGTCCGGTTCCAAGTCTTGATCGGCTAGTGGGACCGTCCAGAGATCTGGGGGACCGTGACGTGACGATCGGATAGGACCAGTCGGGTAGGTTGGCGGCTGGGGCTTCACGAATGGAATGGATGCTGCGTTTGGTTGTGCCGGGGATTGATGGTCAGTCCCGGAGTGTCGACGTGATGACGGTCAGCCGGCCTGACGGTCTTGGCGATATCGCCAACCTGGGTATGACGCTGGCCGAAGCAAAGCTGCTGCTGGCGCAGGTTCAGCAGCAGGTTGTCGCCGCGCAGGTCGACACCCATGCGGCATTTCGGCCGGACTGCCGATCGTGTGGCAGGAGATGTCACGTGAAAGATTGGCAGCCGCACCGGATTGCCACGCTGTTCGGTGAGGTGAGGCTGAAGCTTCCACGGTTTCTGTGCGCCGGCTGCGGTTGCGGCGAGACCGGTGTCGGTTGGCCATCGCACTGTCGGTCGACCCCTGAGCTGAACCAATTGCAGGCCCGGCTGTCCGCACTGATGCCGTATCGGGTTGCGGTTGACCTACAGCAGCACCTGCTGCCGGTCGACGCCGGGAAGAGTCCCGAGACATTGCGCAGCCATACGCTGCTGGTCGGCAAGCAGCTTGGTCATGCAGCGGCCGAAAAGTCGCCAGCTGCCACGGCTATCACGATGAGCTTGGATGCAACCTTTATCCGCAGCTGCGAAGAAGGCGAACGCCAGTTGGAGGTTCGCGTCGGCAACGTCGAGACCGGTGACGGCGGCCGTCAGGTTTTCGGCGCCGTCAGCAGGACCGAGACCGACATCACCACACTGATCCAACGAACCCTGGAAACCGTGGGCCGGACCGACACCACCAAGGTGACCGCTTTCACCGACGGTTGTCCGGGTCTGCGCACTGTATTGACCAATACTGGAGTAACGAAACCGCCGATTTTGGATTGGTTTCATATCGCGATGCGTTTACAACATACGAAGCTGGCAGCAGCAAATCTGTCCACCGACAGCCCTGACCGGCTGATGGCAAAGGCCGTGATCGTCGCGGAAGTTGAACGTCTGCACTGGCGTATTTGGAACGGCAAGGCCAAGAATGCCCAGCGCAGCATCAACCGGATCCGCAAGGTCATGCATGTCTTCAAAGGGGAGAGTAGCCAGCGCGCAAAGGGCGTGGCGTCGCGCAAGCTGTGGCACGCGCTGCATGCGGTCGATAAATATCTCAGAGGCCAAGCCGCATGGCTGGTTAACTATGCCAAACGCTTCCGCGCCGGTCTGCGCGTCGGAACGTCGATCACTGAAGGCACGGCAAACTTCCTGGTCAACCGACGCATGAACAAGTCCCAGCAAATGCGATGGTCGCGAAATGGCGCTGATCTGCTGCTCCAGGTTCGTTGCGCAGTCTACAACGGCACGCTCGGTGCCGGGGTCGGGCATCGATTTGACCGGATCTCCGATGCAGACTCTGCCCTTGCCAAGGCGGCATGATCCCCCAAACGTCTGGACGGTCCCGCGAAAAATACGCTAATGCACTGGTCCACCATGACATCGCGTGCCGGTACAAAATCGACTGTACCTCGATCGACCAGTGCGCCCTTAACGTCATTTTCGAAAATAATTGGACCAGACTGCCGACCTCTTACAACATGCAGGCGGGAGCGAAATTCACCTCTGAGTGGAAGACCGCGATGGTAAGGCATTATTGTGGCGCTCGGAAATTTCTCCCGGTTTCCTTGTTCCGCAACGACGCCAGAGACGTACGTTACCTGAACAGGATCAGGCACGCCATTGATCTGCCAGTGACCAGATATCCGCTTTTGTACGAGCTACCGTTTCAGGTTAACGCCGTCCGCAAACATCGTAGTGACGCACTCATTCGGCGACTCCTGCGCGCTTTGCTCGCGCGAAATCTGGCACCCACCGTGCTGAATGAAGTGTGGAGGCCGGCACAATGACTGATTTTCCGGGCCGAGGGGAGGGGGATAAATGGTAATAAACATCGGCATGCGTGACATTTCATCAATGCTTTCTGAAGCCGATTCACTGTAGCCCTGCTAAGTTGTGTCAGGTTGAAATACCTTGTGTCTAATGCGAATCCTCGACCACAGGCAACACGACCGACCCGCCTATCGACAGTGATTGATTGTCCTCCAGTGAACGCCGAAGGCCAGCAGGACCGATGACCCTTAATGTCCGTCTGGGATCGTCCCCGGCCGCGCAGGCGCAGATCCTTGTTTCCGATCGACGCCTCGCACTGGGCGCTGCGGTGATGGCGGTTGCCAATATTGCGAAGATCGGAATTCAGTTTGCGATGCTTCCGATCATGGCCAGGCTCTTGGGTCCCCACTCCTATGGACTATACGCACTCGCATTGCCGACTGTCACGTTCATGCTGATGGTGGCTGATGGGGGCTTAGGCAATTCTCTGGCGCGTGAAAATCTGGAAACCCATGCCGTCTGGGCTAGCGCATTTTGGGCGGTACATGGCCTTGCCCTACTGTTAGCCGCCGGCGTTATCGGTTGGTCATTCCTGCTCGCCTATATCACAAGTCAACCGGAACTGCCGGCACTGATGGCCACGCTGTCGCTCGCGTTGCTCTTTCTCGCTTCCAGCGTGCTGCCAATGGCGCGTCTGCTTCGGAAAGGACGCCTCCACGTGGGGGCACTCGCCGATCTTGTGGCAACGGGTCTCGGTGCTGGCCTCGGTATAGTCCTCGCTTATCGCGGCGCCGGAACATGGGCACTCGTGGGACAGTACGTGGTTACCTTCGCGATACGCGCGTGCATCATGAACCTTATTGCTTTCCAAATGCCCGCGTTTGTCTTCGATCTCAGCCAGCTGCGCCCGCATTTGCTGCTCGGCGGCTCAATCATCGGCGGCAAACTCGCCGATTACGCCGGACGCATTACAGAGAACGCCCTTATCTCCACCATACTCGGCGCGAACATCCTCGGTGTCTATGGCTTTGCCAATCAGATTCCGCGATTCCTATGCGAGAGCGCATCGAACCCGCTCTGGGCGGTCCTGTATGTGCAAGCAGTGCAAAAGCCCGAGGAAGCCGTCATTCGCGCCTATTACCGGTTCAGCCGTCTGCTCGGCATCGTTTTGTTTCCCGTCACTCTGCTGTCTGCTGTTGCCTCATCCCAGATTATCGGGCTGTTCCTCGGCGTCGCGTGGCACGCTGCGGCACTACCGCTCTCGATACTCCTCGCGACGTCCACGTTCCCAACCATTGGTGGACTCAGTAGCGCCTTGGTCTACGCCAGGGGGCGCGGCGGCTTGCAACTCTGCATCGGCGGCAGCCTCATCGCGGCGCGTGTGCTTGTTGTTCTCGCTGCCGGGTCGCTCGGTCTGGACGGCATCGCCGCGGTCATCGGAGCAGTCAATGTCGCCTACGGCATCGTCGCCATCATGGTCCCTGCTCGCGTAGTTGGTACGTCACCTCGAGTCCTGTTGCACGAAATGTTGGCGCCATTCGGCTGCGCCATGGCGGCGGGCGCGGCATGCGAGATTCTGCTGCACATCTTCGGTTCGCAAACCCACACGCTCATCCTCGCCGAATTCGTGTCGCTTCTGGTCTATCTCGGGCTGCTGGTCATGCTGGAACACCGGCGCCTGATCGAAGACATCGCAATGCTGCGTGCGCTCCTCAAAAAGTAGCCCACAGACTGGGAAGGTCTGAACAAGCCTTACTGTGACCGATCTGATTACGATCGGGACTCGGCGCGCGAGACTGTGATCGTATCACCAGGCAGCTCGCGTGGCTGGAGAAGGTGGCGCGGTCATTCGGGCCCTTTGACGCTCGGCTGAAGCACGCCGGACACACGACTCCTGTGAGGCCCGTATGTCGCGTTGCATCTAATGGGTTCCTCCTCAATCTGCGTGGGTCTTCCTCAAACTGTGTGCTCGCTGAGTTGCTTGGGGTAGGTTCAGGATACGTGTAAAAGGTGGTCACAAGGCGTTTTCGAACGGGAGTGGCTGCGGATCGAGGGGCCCCGGCAGGTTTTCCATGTCGAGGGCGTATTGTCCGAAGCGCAGGATGTGTGCCCGGGTGTAGGGACTGAGGCTGGCAACCAGTGCGGGTGTGACCGGGTGGCCATCGGCGGCCATCTCTGACAGGACTGCAGTCAGGTCGGCAACATTGGACAGCATGATCGTGTTGGCAACGAGACTGGCATATTTGAGCTGCTTCTCCTGCTCGACGGGATCACCGCTCTTGATCACTGGGCCGCCGAACGAGACCCAGTCGAGGAAATCATTGAAGGCCTCGATCTTGGTGGTTTCGGCGCGGATGACTCGGCGGATTTCGATGTTGGAGAAGAACCGCAGCAGGAACAGCGTGCGCTCGACGCGGCCGACTTCGCGGAAGGCACGGTAGAGCAGGTTGCGGCGGTTGTATGTGCCGAGCTTGCGCAGCAACATCGACGGCATGACCCGTCCAGCCTGGATCGACAGCACGACCTGGATCATGTCTCGCGCATGCGTGGCTATCAGGTCCCAGTCGATGTCGCTGGTGAACAGCGCGTCGATATGCTCGTAGCGGATCGACTTTGCCGGACGGTAGAAGGTGACGTCGCCCAGGCCGCGCATGCGCGGCATCAGCTTGATGCCAAGCAGCCGGCAGAGGCCAAACACGGGTTCGCTTTGACCCTGGGTGTCGGCATGCAAAGTGTCAGGCTGAATCTCCGACTGATTCTTCAGCAGCCCATCAAGGATATGGACCGCTTCCCAGACGCCGCATGGGATGAAGCTGGTGAAGAGTGCAATGTAGTTGTCGGCGATGTGGTGGTAGGCGATTCCGCCATAGGCGCCGTAGCGAACGTGCTGAGAGCCAAGGAGGTTGTTCTCGCGCAGCTTCACGTGCGTGCCGTCGGCAATGGCGGCGCGGCCGCTGCCCCAGTGCCGGGGCAAGGGGAAGCGGGCGTACTGGTCGATGACGTCGACCATCGCTGCCTCCAGCTTGTTGGCACTGATGTGCTGTGCGTTGATCCGGCGCAACGACTGTGCCGAGGCGACATCGGGAGCATGCCGAGCGGTCTGGCCCGGGCCAAGATTGCAGCCGTAACCGAACACGGTGAACAAGTAACGTTGTACGGCCTGCACGAGCTTCGGATCGGAGCCGGAGGGCGGCCCGAAGTGGCGGGTGTAACGGGACCAATGCTCAGCGTGCTTCAGAATGTCGAGCAGGTGGCGCTCCGGCATGCGGGCGCGGATTTCTTGCTCGAACTCAGGCAGCCCGGCCGGCTGCGCCGTCGTGCCCAGTTGTTTCAAGTGGGGCATCCCATCCGCATCCAGGCTGAATTCGGTGTTGGTGGGGAAGCCGGCATCAACGTCGGCGGCGAGCGTCGTCAGTTCGGCTTTGAGCATGGCGGCGAAATCATCGCCTCGCTCGGGAATGCCGAGAGTGGCGCAGTAGGCCGGCAGCCGCGCCTCGCACTCTGTCCAGGGCAGGAGCTGGGCACGGTAGTCGGCAAAGGTCTCGGCGCCGACGACATAAAGATCACCGCTCTGCAAGGCGTCGGCCAGGTGGACGAACACGCACACCTCCAACGCTCGACGGTCGAACGTGCCGGGTTCAGACCGGCGTCTGGCAACAAACGCCTGCCAGCGAAGGGAGGCGAAAGCGAGATCAATGCCGCCCGGCACGTCGTTTCGGCGGGCATGACGATGACTGCTCACGATTGCCAGTGCTTCCAGCAGGCTGTGGTCCTGAGTCGCCGACTGAACGACCATCAGATCGAGCAACCGGAACGGCAGGACGCGATGCTTGGCGTGGATTGGCCAGAGCAAGGGCAGGTCGTTGCCACGGTGCCAGGCGGACACGGTTTCGCACTGCTGCGCCAAGGCTGCGACACCGCCTTGCTCGGACAGGAGCTTCCTGACCTGGCGCCCGAACGCCGCATCGTTGTCCTGCGTCGGCTCGGTTTCCAGCACCTGTCCGAAGATGCCGATCAGGTTCTCCTCGATGGCCCGATGCTGCTCGTGGAGGTCGTCGAGTTGCTCCTTGGCCATGGCCTGGGTCCGTCGAATACGACGCAGCATCATCTCGATCAGTTCGTCGCGGCAGCGCATGCGGACTTGGCGCAGCAGAGCAAGCAGAAGGGTGTGTCGTTTGCCGGACTGGGCGATGTCGATGAGGTCACTCACCTCCAAGGCTGCGGCCTCGGCGGCGAACTGACGCAGTTTGGTGTGGGTGACGCCCTCCAGCAGCGGATCGGGGTCGATCAGTCCGTCCAGCCATTCCAGGCGGTTGGTCCAAAGCCTAACCGTCTTTGGGGTTGCAGGTCCGGGCGTCTGTTTCAAGCGACTGAAGCCGGTCGTTGCGCTATCAGGCGGCTTGATCAGCAGGGCGTCCAGCATGGCGGCGTGGTTAGACGCAATACGTCCCGCGACACGATCGTAGATCTGCCCATGAACTTCGGCACGCAGCCTGTTCACCAAACGGTCGAGGGTGCTGAACGCCGGCAAGTCGATTGCGGCGCTTTGCAGTGCCTCGACGGCCCGGTTGATGAGGTCGGCGGGGTCGCTCATGGTCGCGGCTGCATCGAGAACGATGCTGGAGACCATCTGTTCGGCGTCGTCGCCATACGGCGTGACGGAAAGGTAGGAGCGTGCCGCAGTTTGGTAGCGATACAGCGACTTGGTGCGACCTACCTCGTCCGCCCAAGCTTGAGGCACGATGTTGCCAAGCTGCGCGGCCAAATGGTCCACAATGCCGGGATGCACCGCAGCCGGTGCCGCAAAGCATCCAAAATCCCGGCGCGTCTTGAGCAGCATCGCGAGCGCCAGCCGACCACTATCACCGCGGGCACTGGTTCGAATGAAGGCGAGGTCGGTTTCGGTCAGATCGTATCGGGCGCTCAACTCCTCGCGGGTCAACCGCGTGCCAGGGCGCGGGTAGGCTGTTCGGTCGATCGCCGTCATGAGGTGTCCGAAAAAGGGTGCGCCGAAGCGGCAGGGCAGCGCCAATGTTTTGAAGGCGGTAGGAGGTAGCTGTCCAGTGTCCGTAAAGGAATACCTTTCTGGACGAAAGCGGCGGCCATCAAAGGGACAGGAGGGGACACGCGCCGCCCTCTACCTCCGCGTCTCAACCGCCGATCAGAAGCCTGACCTGCAATTTGATGGGCTGCGTGCCTACGCGGCGCGGTCCGGTCTCGATATCGTTCAAGATTATTGCGATGTCGGCGTGTCAGGCCGACGAGAAGGCCGCCCTCAGCTGAATGCTCTTATGGCCGCAGCAAGAAACCGAGAAATCGACTGTGTGCTGGTCTGGAAATTCGATCGCTTCGCGCGCAGCACACGCCACTTGTTGGCAGCTCTGGAAGAATTCAATCATCTCGGCGTACGCTTCGTCAGCGTCCAGGATCAGATCGACACCGACAGCCCCATGGGTCGTGCAATGTTCACCATCATCGGCGCCATGGCTGAACTCGAGTCATCGCTCATCAGCGAGCGCGTGACTGCCGGCATGAGAGCCGCCGAGACACGGGGGAAGCATCTCGGTCGGCCCGCGATACCTCGGCGTGTCATTGCCGAAATCGAGACGCTCGCCATGTCCACCGACCTCAGCATCCGTCAGATTCAGCGCAAGATTGCCGGCCGGGCAAGCCGGGGGATCGTCGGCGAAATCACCAAGCGCGCACGCACAAGCCAGCCACCCGCCATGTGACCACTTTTTACACGTATCCTGAACTTACCCCATGTACGTCATCGCGCCCCGCGCCGTAGACGATGCGGCCGATTTTGGCCCAGATTGAGGCCATGGTGCACATCCCACACGGCTGTAGAGTGGTGTAGAGCACTGCATCTCTGAGTTCTTTGTTTTGCAGTTTTTCGCCGGCAGGCCGCATTGAGAGGATTTCGGCATGTGCAGTCGCATCACGCCGCAGGTCAACTTCGTTGCAGGCCTCCCCAATCGCATTCCCATTGCAAACGATCACACAACCGATCGGATTCTTGCCGGGTGTCGCTTCGCCGCCGCGTGCAAGGGCAATCGCCCGCTTCATCCACGTGATATCCGCGGCATTCCAAGGCAAACCAACCTCCCCTAACTCAAAGGTTCTGTCGCAAATTTGGCCGACCGGTCCGGCTGATGCACGTTTGGCGGCGACGGTTTCAGCGGCGAGCATGTGATGATCGAGTTCAAGGGCAGTCACTTCGAACGGGACGTGATCCTATTGGCGGTTCGCTGGTATGTGGCTTACCCGATTAGCTACCGTCAGCTCGAGGAAATGATGGCGGAGCACGGCGTCGAGGTGGACCACGCCACGCTCAATCGCTGGGTGCTCAAGTATGTCCCGCTGCTGGAAAGGGAGTTTCGGATACGCAAGCTTCCGGTGGGTCCAAGCTGGCGAATGGACGAGACCTATGTGCGGGTCAAGGGCGCCTGGAAGTACCTGTATCGAGCCGTCGATAAGGCCGGAGCCACGGTGGATTTCCTGCTGACCGCTAAGCGGGATCGCAAAGCTGCCTTACGGTTTTTGCGCAAGGCAATCAAGGGAAGTGGCACGCCTGACAAGATCACGATCGACAAGAGCGGCGCCAACACGGCGGCGATTTCGAGCCACAATGCTGAACTCGAGGCAGTCATCGTGATCCGTCAGATCAAATACCTCAACAACATCGTCGAACAGGATCATCGAGCGATCAAACGATTGGTGCGGCCGATGTTGGGGTTCAAGTCCTTCCGATCAGCGGCGGTGACGCTTGCCGGCATCGAACTCATGCACATGATTCGGAAAGATCAGTTGCAGACGACAGGCGAGGTGTGTCCGGCTCGGCAATTTTATTCGTTAGCGGGATAAAGCCAGAGGATCCTTGCGGCGCGCGTGTCGTCCCTTGGAAATTTGCGACAGAACCCATCGGAACGCCCACAGGATCACCTCGGCGGTGAACTGCCTGCCTTTGAAGGACTGATCTTGCCGCACCCCGGTTGATCAAACGAATGATCGTGGTGCGGTCAGGGACGGAAACTGCTCGGAATACCCACAAGCGAGGCGGAGTGGGTAGTTTCCGATGCTGTGTCCGACATCGAGCGGACCCTATGTTGAGAATTGTCTCCCGGGAGCGCCGTGACGGTCAACCGTAATAGGATTTCAGCATGAGCCGAACCGATGTATTTGCCCTGAAGAACACTGGGCTGAACTCATTCCTCTTCGCTGAGGTGGGCACCGAGTCCAATGGGTCGATGCTCACCGTTCTCTCGGTCCTCGCTCGCCTCGGTGAAGACCCGTGGACACAAGCTGCACTGTGGGCGAACCTGCCTACGCCGGACATTATCGACCGCTTGGCCCATAGCATCGCGCAGATGCCACTGCCACCGCGGGCACTTCGTGATGCTCGCCAAACCGCCACTCGGCTGATTCAGTTGTTGCCGACGCGAGCGATCAAGGCCGACCAATCAAATGCGGCAACGCCCGTTCCGTTGACATGGCCACGATGGGCGCCGGTGGCCTTGATCGCCATCATGCTAGCTGTTTCCCTCGGGAGCACATTGTTTACGGCGCCGAATACGAAGGATGCCGCCTTGACGTCGTTCGCTCAGATCGAACCTTCGCCCCCCAGCGCGCCATCTAATTGAAGGCTGGGCCGTTATTTAAGTAAAATAAGGATGCAGATGATGGATGCACTTAGCAAAGTCATGGACATCGACGGGCGAACCGGCGTAGGCGGGAGGCCAATGTTGGGTAGCGAGGAACTGCGGCGCGTGGATGCCTACTGGCGTGCCGCGAATTACCTGTCCGTGGGCCAGATATACCTCTACGACAACCCGCTGCTGCGTGAGCCACTCACCATGGCACACATCAAGCCGCTGATCGTCGGACATTGGGGAACGACACCGGGCCAGAATTTCATCTACGTCCACCTGAACCGGGCCATCAGGAAGCATGATCTCAACATGATCTATGTCGCCGGCCCCGGCCACGGCGGACCGGCGCTGGTGGCGAACGTCTATCTCGAAGGCACTTGGACCGAAGTCTACCCAGACATCACCCAAGACGAAGCCGGGATGAAAAAACTGTTTAAACAGTTCTCCTTTCCCGGCGGTATTTCCAGCCATGTCGCGCCGACGACACCGGGATCGATCCATGAAGGCGGCGAACTAGGCTATTCACTCAGCCATGCCTTCGGGGCGGTCCTCGACAACCCGGATCTGATCGTCGCTTGCGTCGTGGGTGACGGGGAGGCGGAGACCGGCCCATTGGCGACCGCGTGGCAGTCCAATAAGTTCCTTGATCCCCAAACTGACGGCGCGGTGCTGCCGATCCTGCATTTGAACGGCTACAAGATCAGCAATCCGACGATCCTGTCCCGCATCCCGCGCGAAGAACTGGAGCAGTATTTCCGCGGCTGCGGCTGGATGCCCTATTTCGTCGAGGGTGATGATCCCGCATTGATGCATCAACGCATGGCCGATGCACTGGAAACAGCGATCGCGGACATCAAGCGGTTCCAGGCCGAGTCTCGCGCTGGCCGGAATGTCACGCGGCCACCCTGGCCGATGATTGTTCTGCGTTCGCCGAAAGGCTGGACCGGGCCACAAACGGTCGACGGACTGCAGGTTGAGGGCACATTCCGCTCGCATCAGGTGCCGCTGCTTGTCGACCACGCCCACCCGGGGCATCTCGGACAACTCGAGGCTTGGCTGAGAAGCTACGCGCCCCAGGAGCTGTTCGACCGCAACGGGCGCCTGAACGCCGAATTGGCGGTCCTGGCGCCGGACGGTGACCGACGGATGGGTGCCAATCCGCACACCAACGGCGGCCTCCTGCTGCACGATCTCCGCATGCCGGATTTCAGGGCGCCCGCCGTCCACGTGCCGTCGCCCGGCGGAGTCGATGCCCAGGATACTCTCGTCCTCGGCCAGTTCTTCCGGAATGTTATCGCCCAGAATCCGAACAATTTCCGGCTGTTCGGACCTGACGAAACCCTGTCAAATCTGCTTGGTGCCGTATTCGAGATCACCAATCGCCAATGGAATGCCGACACGGAGGCGAACGACGAGTTCCTCGCCCCGTCCGGTCGGGTCGTCGACTCAATGCTCAGCGAACATCAATGCGAGGGCTTGCTGGAAGGCTACCTGCTGACCGGACGGCACGGCGTGTTCAACAGCTACGAGGCATTCATCCGCATCGTCGATTCAATGTTCAGCCAACATGCGAAATGGTTGAAAGTCACGGCGGGGCTGCCGTGGCGGCGGAACATTGCGTCGCTGAACTATCTGCTGGCGTCGCATGTCTGGCAGCAGGATCATAATGGTTTTACACACCAGGACCCGGGCTTCCTCGATCATGTGATCAATAAAAAAGCCGACATCGTCCGGGTCTATCTGCCGCCGGATGCCAACTGCCTGCTTTCGACCTTCGATCACTGCCTGCGCAGCCGGCACTATGTGAACGTCGTTGTGGCCGGCAAGCACGCCTTGCCGCAGTGGCTGACCATGGAACAGGCCGTTGTTCACTGCACGCAAGGCCTGGGCATCTGGGAGTGGGCTAGCAACGATCAGGACAGCGAGCCGGATGTCGTCATGGCCTGCTGCGGCGACACACCAACCCTAGAAATCCTCGCCGCTGTGTCGATCCTCCGGCGGCACCTGCCGGATCTCAAAATCCGGGTGATCAATGTCGTCGATCTTATGAGGCTGCAATCGGCGAGCGAACATCCGCATGGTTTGACCGAGTCAGACTACGACGCACTGTTTACCCGCGACAAGCCCATCATTTTCGGCTTTCACGGCTATGCATCGCTGGTGCAGCGGCTGACTTATCGCCGGACGAACCGCAATCTGCATGTGCGCGGCTACAAGGAAGAAGGTACGATCACCACCGCATTCGACATGCGCGTGCAAAACGACCTGGATCGGTTCCACCTGGTGCAGGACGTTGTGGACCTACTGCCGCGCCTCGGCAGTAAGGGCGACTACCTGAAGCAAATCGTTCGGAGGAAACTGGTCGAGCACAAGTTATACATCGACGAGCATGGGCAGGATCTGCCCGAGATCATGAACTGGAAATGGGGTGCGCCCGCGTAACCTCCTTGGGGTATCGTCGCTACCGCATACGGCTTAATCGTCCATGAGAAAGCCCTCTTGCGATGGACGAGACTGCGACATGCGCTTCTCTGATCTCGGCATTCCCCAGATCAAGGGACGCGGCAAGATTGGCGGGCGCTGATTGTTATAACGCGAGCCCCGGCAGCAGTATCAGCAGGGCCATTCCTTAGGATGACGGGACTGTAATCTCTGTCAGATTACGCCCACTAGGTAAATTCCGACCCTGTCGTATGCGGTGGAATAATGTAGATTTTGTCTCAACGCTATTTCAGACCCAACTAAATACCCGGGCTAAAATAGCAGCCCTGTCAGGCCTGAATGCGCCGCTGCATTTGGCTTCCGGCTTGGGCCTTATTCATGGAGGATAGCATGGCCGATGATAACCCGTCTCAGCCTGGAGCCGATTCGTTCCGCGGATATGAGAGAGCTTTCAAAGCTGCCGCAACCCAGCTCAAGGAAGATGCGAAGCTTGCGACCGTTGCACTTCGACAGGAGCAGGTTGAAACGTTGAGCAAGTACAACATGAGCGATGTGGAGTGGGAAGAGTTGCTTGGTGCCGCGCGAAAAGCGGCGCAGCACGGCGAAAAGCAGTATCTTTTGTTGCGCTTCCCGAGTGGGCTTTGCACAGACGATTCACGTGCGATCAATAATCCTCCCAATGACACCTGGCCAGAAACCCTTCGCGGGGAAGCAGCAGAAATCTATCAGCGATGGCATGAGACACTGAAACCGCATGGGTTCGAGCTGTCTGCCTGCGTCCTCGACTTTCCAGGTGGCCAGCCGGGCGATGTCGGCTTGTTCCTGCGTTGGGGCGAAGACCTGACTCCGGACAACAAATAGCACCCGCGGCGTTAGCTCGGCCCTTCTGAACGTCTCCCAGCCACCCACGCTTCAAGTGGCCAGGACGCCGGACGCGGTCGTCCGCCATAACCATGGCAAACGGTCCATATCCGAAACCATACCGCTTCGAAGACGCGGACGATTGCCTCCTGCGCCTGTTCGCAAATTCGTTGCGGATGACCGTTTCCGCGAAAGCACGCCGATCAGCCGAGGATGACAAGCAGCTTGTGCAAATTGCCGTCATCCACCAGGACCAAGCGGACCTTGTTTCCGGCAATTGCCATGCCATCTAGTTCCGCATGGGTAACACCCCGACTGACGCCAGACGGGTTTTCCACCCGAATGGCATATTGAGCGGTTCCATGCCGGAACGTCAGGTCGAAGCCCGGCCACGCTCGGGGGATGCAAGGATCCAGGATCAATTCCGAAGCTTGCACACGCAAACCTAAAATTCGCTCCACGCCTGCCCGGTACATCCAACCCGCGGAGCCGGTGTACCATGTCCATCCGCCGCGTCCCACATGCGGCGGCACGGAGTAGACATCGGCGGCAATGGCATAAGGTTCGACCGCGTAGCGCCGCGCCGCGTCAGCTGACAACGCGTGGTTGATTGGGTTGATGAGCGAGAGCAACGCGCCCGCCTTGTCGCCATCACCCAGCATCGCGAACGCGATGATCGACCAGATCGCGCCATGGGTATACTGCCCGCCATTCTCCCGGATGCCAGGCGGATAGCCCTTGATGTATCCGGGCTGCAGCGCGGTCTTGTCGAATGGCGGGGCGAACAGCAGCACCAGGGCGTCATCATGGCGGACCAACGCCCGATCCACCGCCGCCATCGCGCGGACGGCACGGGCCGGATCGGCGGCGCCGGAGATCACGCTCCAGGACTGTGCGATGGAATCGATGCGGCATTCGTCGTTCTGTGCCGAACCCAGCGGCGTCCCGTCGTCGAAAAACGCGCGGCGGTACCAGTCCCCATCCCAGCCATCCCGTTCCAGCGCCTCACGCAACGCCGCGGCATGATGCCGCCAGGTTGCCGCCCGCGTGCTCTCCGCCAGATCGGAGAATGCGGTCAGCGTGGCGACCAGCAGCCAGCCGACCCAGATGCTCTCCCCTTTGCCCCGCTCGCCGACCTGGTTCATCCCATCGTTCCAGTCGCCGGTACCCATCAGCGGCAGGCCGTGGATGCCGACCGCGAGGCTATGATCCAGCGCTAGCGCGCAATGCTCGAACAGCGTCGCATGCCGGTCGCTGATCACGGGCGAAAAGAACGCCTCGCCCTGATGGTCGGCCAACGCCGGTCCTTCCAGGAAAGGCACCTCCTCCCGCAGAACCGCTGTGTCGCCGGTAACGGTGACGTAGTGAATGACGACAAAGCCGAGCCAGATGCGGTCGTCGGAGATCCGGGTGCGAATGCCCAGGCCGGATTCCGGCAGCCACCAATGCTGCACGTCACCCTCCAGGAACTGCCGCGACGCCGCGCGCAGAAGTTGCGCCCGCGCCAGTGTCGGCCTTGACAGGCAAAGCGCCATGACGTCCTGTAACTGGTCGCGGAACCCATAGGCGCCGCTGGCCTGGTAGAACGCCGCGCGCGCCCAGACGCGGCACGACAGGGTCTGGTACAGCAGCCAGCGGTTCAACATGATGTCCAATGCCGGGTCCGGCGTCATCACCTGAACGGTGCCAAGCGTGTCGTCCCAGAACCGGGTGACCGCGGCCAGGGTGGCGTTGACATCCGCTACCCGCTGTTTGGCGATTAAAGCCCGCGCCTCGTCCTGCGTCGCGGCCTGGCCAAGCTGCAACACCAATTCGGCGGTGCCTCCGGGCGGCAGGACAAGGTGGGTCTGCAATGCGCCACAGGGATCCAGTCCGGCGCCGACGACATTCCCCAGCGGAACTCCGGCGGCCAGTGCCAGTGGATTATCGAGCATCCCGTTGCGGCCAATGAACGTACGGCGGTCGCCGGACCAGGACGTTTGCCGTCCGGACAGGTCGGCGAACGCGACACGCTGGCCGAACGTGGTATTCCACGGGCAGCGGGCAAACAGCGCCCCGGTTTCCGGATCCATCGACGTGACGATGAATGGCGCCGTGGCGCGGGTCGCCCCGAGAACCCACTCGACATAGACCGTGACCGAAAGCCGCCGGGGCCGGTCGGACTGGTTGGTGACGATCAGGCGGGAAATCTTGAATGGATCATCGATCGGCACGAACTGCAGAAGATCAAGCGCGATGCCGTGCGAGATGTGCTCGAACCGGCTGTAGCCCTGCCCGTGGCGCGCAACATAGCGCGCGCCCGGCTGGCGGATCGGCAATGCCGTCGGCCCCCACAACTCGCCGGTATCCTCATCGCGCACATAGATCACTTCACCGGGTGGATCGCTCACGGGATCGTTCGACCAGGGCGTCAGGTGATTCTGCTGACTATTGAGCGACCAGGTGGAGCCGCTGCCCTCGGCCGAGACATGAAAGCCGAACATATCATTGGAAATGACATTGATCCACGGCGCCGGTGTCACTTGTCCATCGTCGAGGACAATGACGTATTCCCGCCCGTCATCGGCAAACCCGCCGAAGCCATTCGCGAACGCAAGCGCCGTCAGCTTGCGATGGCTCTGCGGTTCGGAGGTCGCAACCGCCC
The DNA here is from genome assembly GCF_009765975.1 of Acidisphaera sp. S103. GTDB lineage: Bacteria > Pseudomonadota > Alphaproteobacteria > Acetobacterales > Acetobacteraceae > Rhodopila. Next base: position 56,039 of record NZ_LMUJ01000088.1, read on the forward strand.
GCCGGGAGGGAGGTGGCATCGAATCAGGCTGCAACGCCCGAGCAAGCTGCTCCGACAAACTCCCGCGATGGCCGCCAAACACCGCGCGAGCCGCCGCGAACAAAAGGTTCCGGACCGTATCCGAAATCAGGTCGGCCCGCAGGACGAAGATCGCCCCTTTGCCCGGCGTTGTGGCCAGCCCTGGCGGCAGCCGGTTGGCATCCACCAGCGCCTGGATCGCACGCTGGAATTCCTGGGCATAGGACGTCGGCTGCGTGTTCAGAATGACCAGATCGACGGAGATCTGCTTCGTCAACCAGTATTCATGACCAAGCAGAAGACGCCGTACCAAGTCGAGGTCGCTCTCCTGCGCGACCGTCACCAGAACGATCGGCAGATCGCCGGAAATCCCATGCTGCCACAGCAGTGACGCGGCACCGTCACCACGCTGCAAGGTCGCGTTCGCCGGTCGCAATGTCGCATCGGCATAGATCGTGCGGCTGGCGATACGCTGGAACACGTTCGCGTCCTCGGAATCGAGGCCCAGATGTCGCAACTGCACCTGCGCCTGAGTCCAAGCCAGCATCGTCGCGCGATCGAACGCCATCGCATCCTGGTGTCGGTCCACCATGTCGAGCACAGCGCCGCGCGACGCGGCGACCATTGTCCAGAAGGCGATCCGCACGGTCTTCCCCGGCGGGATACGCATCAGCCGGCGCAGGCTGAAGACCGGGTCGAGCACGGTTCCAGCGGTGCCACTGAGCGGGGTCAGCGTGGCTAAGGCAATGGGCGCTCGGATAGTTCGGCCTCGGCCCAGGAACCGCGCACGATCCGTTTCAAACTCCGGATCGCCCACGGTCTCTCCTTCGGTGACGGCGAGATGGGCGGCCCAGATCTCGGGCTCATTGCCCGAACGCCGGCGGCGCGTGGCCAGCAGGGTACCGGCCTCGAACGCCGTCTCGACGAACATCTTGGAAAACACCGGATGCGCATCGTCCGCCGCCTGCGGGGCGAGCACCAACTCGGCATAAGAGGTGATCTCTATGTCACGGCTGCGCGGCCCATGGTTGGTGACGGAGATCCGGCGAACCTCAGCATCATCCTCGGAGGAGACGGCGACCTCCATCCGCGTCGTGGTCATGCCGTCACGGCGGGTGATCTCGGCCCGCCCCTCGGAAAAGACGACATCATACTGACCAGGCTCGACGCCGCTGGACTGGTAGCCGGCGGACCACAGGGTGCCACTGGCCCGGTCCCGCAGGAAGATGTAACTGCCCCAGGAATCGCGCGTCACGTCTTCCTGCCAGCGTGTCACCGCGATATCCCGCCAACGGCTGTAGCCGGAGCCCGCTGAGTTGAGCATCACGGCGTACCGCCCGTTCGACATCAGATGAGTCCGCGGTGAGAACGAATGCGGGTTGTCGTAGCGGCGCTGGATCGATGTCAGGTAGTCGCTGGCGCTGGTTGACGCCTGCGGGATCTGGATCATCGGTTTGGCGATCGCAACGTCGTGAGGCATCCGCTCCTGCTGCAGCAGTTCGGTCGCTTGGACCATCGGCTCTGTGTGGAAGCGCCGGCGCATCGCTCCACCGCCGATCGCTTCAGCGATGGCCAGTACGGTCATGCCCTGATGATGCGCCATGAAGGCGCGCACGACGGCGACCCTCATCCCGGCCGGCAGACGGGATTTTGTGTAGTCCAGCGCCTCATACCAGCCGTATTCCCCGCGTCCGCCCGCGTCAGCCAGGCGGGCGAAGTTGGCAGCCGCGGCACCGGGGTCGATCATCGCCGCGAGCGCCGTGGCATAGGGCGCGATCACGGTGCTGTCGCCGATCCCACGCTTAAGCCCGAGGCTCGGGACGCCGAAGCTGGAATACTGATAGGTGAATTCAAGATCGCGGGCGTTGTAGGCGGACTCCGAGGCACCCCATGGGACGTCGCGCGCTGCCCCATACTTGATCTGCTGCCGAACCACTTCCCGATTGCTGCGTTCCATCAGGCTGCCGTTCGGGGCCCGCATGACCAGTGACGGCATCAGGTATTCGAACATCGACCCGGACCAAGAAACCAAGGCTGCTTCGCTTCCGACCGGGATCATCGCGCGCCCCAACCGGAACCAGTGGCGTGTCGGCAGATCGCCCTTCGCGATGGCGATAAAACTCGTCAGTCGCGCCTCGGAGGCCAGCAAGTCGTAGTCATTCGGATCCAGGCTGCCGTCGCCAACGCGATAGCCAATAGAAAGCAGCTCGCGCGAGCTGTCGAACAGGACACTGAAATTCATTTCGTCGAAGAACCCGCGCGCGGCCTTGCCGAGTGCCTGGAGGCGGAGGGACAGGTCGGTGGCTCTGCGAGCGGAGTCCCTCAACGCCGGGATGAATTCCACATTCTCACCTGTTGCGATCGCGCATTCGCACAGCGCCGGCAGTTCGGCCAGGGTCGGCATACCAGCCGTCAGTGCGGGAACGAGCATCGCCCATGGCGTGAGGACCGCCAGGTTTCGCTGCTGTCCGCGCGCCGCCGCCAGCAGTGCATCCGCCCAGATCGGCCCGTCGCGACGGAAGCCCGGGCTTCCGGCTTGGCGCCTGCAGAGCTGCCTGACCAGTGCCGGGATGGGTTCGATGCGCGGCATGAACCGTTCGAGTTCGGGCGCGATCGTATCGAGCGTTTCCGGACCGGGTCTTGCCGGATCCGGCTCAAGGGCCGTTGTCAGCCATTTCAGCTCCTCGATCAGGTTCTGCCAGTCCGCTGTGTGCAGGTCTTCCCTAACGTCCGGGATGGCTTCCAGCAGGAGCGCCAACGGGTCCCCGATCCCCATTCGCCAGTTGGCGGCGACAAGGGGTTGCCCCGCCATTTCGGCGCACGCGTTCCACAAGGAGATCAGGTGTCCGGCCAGGTTTCCGCTGTCGACCGAGGAGATGTATCGGGGCTCCAGCGGGTGCAGGTCGAGCGTCCCGTACCAATTGTAGAAGTGCCCCAGATGCCGTTCCATCTTGGCCATGGAGGCGAACGTGGCTTCCAGCCGTTCGGTCGCTTCGAGGATGGTGATCCAGCCGAAGTCCACCGCCGCGGATGCCGACAGCAAATAAAGCCCGATATTGGTGGGCGATGTCCGGTGCGCGACGACCGGCTTCGGGTCCTCCTGGAAATTGTCCGGCGGCAACATGTTGTCTTCCGCCGTGACGAAGGTTTCGAAAAAGCTCCAGGTCCGCCGAGCGATCAAGCGCAGAGCACGGATGTCCCCGGCGGTGGCCGGGCGGATGCCGGATGGTGGCGAGGGCTCGCTGATCCGGCGTGCGATGACTGGTGACAGCAGCCACAGAAGAATGAATGGTGTCCCGATCTGCCAAACCGCGGATGGGCAGCAGGTGAGAAGGACCGCGGCACCGATGGTCAAACCGATACCGCCGACCATTCCTCGGTAGAAGCCGATCAGGCCGAGGGAGGGCGAGATCTTGGCCTGGGATGCTGTGACCCACTCCAGGAGATGACGCCGCGTTATGAGCAGGCGATAGAGGGTCAGGACAATCGCTTGTCCCATAACCCAGGCCTGGTGCGGCAGAAACGCGACCAGAAGGGCGATTTGCGACAAAGCAAGCTGCAGGTCCTCGGCCACGGCGCGCAGGTGCATCAGTCTGGCGAGGCCTCGCCGGCGGGGCAGAATCCCCGTCACGAGCGGGATCAGCGCCTGGATGGCGATCGCTGCGAGTACCGAAACGGTCCATCGCGGTGGATCGACGAACGGCAAGGTCCACCCGATGACGAGGGCCGCGAACGCCGCAGGGGCGGACAGGGACCGCCGCAAATTGTCCAGCATCTTCCAACGCCCGACCAGAGGCATTGATCGGCGGCCGAGGATCCAGGGCAGCAACTGCCAATCACCGCGCGCCCAACGATACTGCCGCGACACCGCGACATCGTAGCGAGCGGGGAACTCATCGATCAGTTCGATATCGCTAATCAGGCCGGCGCGCGCGAAGGTGCCTTCCAGCAGATCATGGCTCAAGACCGTGTTGTCGGAAATCCGGCCTTTCATGGCGGCCTCGAACATATCCACGTCGTAGATGCCCTTGCCGCAATAGGACCCTTCGCCGAAAAGGTCCTGATAGACGTCCGAGACCACGCAGGCGTAAGGATCCATTCCGCTGGCGTTGGCAAACAGACGCTGAAACACCGATCCATCCCGCCCGGTCGGCAGAGCGGGAGTAACCCGTGGCTGCAGCACCGCGTATCCGTCGACCACGCGGCCCGTTCCGGCATCCAGCTCCGGCTGATTGAGCGGATGCGCCATCTTGCCGATCAGGCGCCTGGCCGTATCCCGCGGCAGCCGCGTATCGGCGTCCAGGACGATGACGTAGCGCACGCCGGCCGGTGGTTGGTTCGAAACAGAAACAAAACTGGTATCATCGGCACCTCGCAGCAACCGGTTCAACTCGTGCAGCTTGCCTCGCTTGCGTTCCCAGCCGATCCACTTGCCCTCGGCCGGGTTCCACCGCCTGCGCCGATGCAGCAGCAGGAACCGGCTTCCCGCCGGTGCTGGACCGTAACGGGCGTTCAGGGCCGCGACGCCATCGGTTGCGGCCTGCAGCAAGGCGTCGTCGCCGGGCATTGTTTCAGTCGCCGCGTCTGCCCAGTCGGAGACCAGCGCGAAGGAAAGTTCGTCGTCACTGTTGGCGAGGTGATGGACTTCCAGGTGCCTTACCAACTCCGCAATCTCCGCAAGCGACGTCAGCATCGTCGGCATGGCAACCAGCGTGCGCAGCGTAGCTGGCACCCCACCCTCAAGCTCCAGCCCCGGGAGCCGCGTCGCGGAGAACCGGTTGGTCGCGGCGTAATTTGTCAGTGCCATCGCGGCATCCGACGCGGGTATGAGGCCGAACAGGACGAGTTCGGCCAGGTTCCACACCGAACCATCCTTTAGCGTCCAGCCTGCGACAATACCGAGGATGATCGTAGCGATCGCCACGACGACGACGCCATAGCCGGCAATCCCGACCGTCTCATTGGCCCGCAGCAGTCGGTTTCTGATGGTCGGACGGCAGTTCACTTCCGCCTCGAAACCCGGGCGTCCCTTGGCGATGAGGTAGTAGCCGGGATCGGCAACGCGTCCGGTCGCCGCTGTCCGAGCGGCGGCGACCGCACAGGCAGCGATCTCGGTCTCCGGGCGGCGCGACCCGCGGGCGATCGCCTCGATCGCATGACGGTAGAGTTCCCGTGTCGCAAAATCCTGGCTGGCAAAATCGCTGCCGTCACGCAGCACCGCATCGACCGGGCTGACGCTCTCGAACAGTTCACGCCAGTCGATCGATGATATCAGCCTCATACTGGTGATGACGTTGCGGATCGTTACATTTGCTGAACCCTCACGTTGCTGCTGGATGTCGACGATCCGTTCTGTCGTGGTTGCCTGGCTTGCCAAGGCCTTGTCCAGCCAACGCAGCGCCGGTGCCACGCCTGGGTCTTCCTCGCGCAGGCGGCGCACGAGCTGGGCGGAGAATGCCGTCGGCAAGGGCGTGGCGATCGTGGCCAGGACATCTCCCGCTGCCTCCGCCGTCGAGCCAAGCAAACGATCGGCGAGGTGATTGGCGGCATGGCGCGACGCCTGTGCCCGCACCATGCCCTCGGCCAGGCGGCGTAAGTTTTCGACTAGCACGACCCGCAGCGCGATCGCGACGGCCCACAACTCGCCGATCGTCAGCGGCTGGACCCGCTGATAAGCACGCAGGAAGCGGGACAGCATCTGCGGATCGAACCGGCTGTCTGTGTGGGCAACGAAAGCCCAGGACAGGCCGTACACGCGCGGGTATCCGGTGAAGGGTCCGTCGCTCAGTTTCGGAAGCTGCTTATGGAAGCCTGGCGGAAGATCGACCCGGATCGCGCTGACCTGTTCCTGAACCACGTGAAAGTTATCCACCAGCCAATCCGCCGCTGGCGCGATCGAATGCGAGTCCCGGGTCGCCGAGGCCGTTATGAGATAGGCTTCGCGCAGGACACGTTCATTGTCCCGCAGGCGCTTTTGCAGGCGGTTCCCGCGAGTCGGACGAGACGCGACGTGCTGCGCGGCAGCGAGGCTTTCCGCGTGCTGCTCCAGACGTTCAATACCGAACAGTTCGGCACGGATCGGTGGCTCCTCGGTTGTCTCGGTCCAGTTGAATCGGCGCCTGAATGCGCCGGTGACAGCCTGCACGGCCGAGGACACGGGGGACGAAATCGAAGGCGGTATGGTCCGGGCGACGCCGGCCGCCTCCGCAGTGAGCTTCATGATATGTCCCTTTCCGGATAGCAAGCGGCAAACGGAGCACGCCCGGGGGACAGCCGGCGCAGGTGACCCACAGCGGCGCAGCACAGGATTCGGGCTTTACGGCGCCACGGCGAGGTCCGGGAGGATCGGAAATTACCTATGAACCGCGCGGGTTCGGCCCAAAGGGTCCCTGAGTATATTCCAGGGTCCACGAGTATATTCCGAGCCTGCCGGCCGGATGCGTCCCACGCTGCGCTGTATACGAGCAGCTGGCGTGCGAGGCGCGCCCGTTAGTCAGGAAGAAGTCAACATGACGGCAGAAGTCAACGACCCACTGGATATGACGTCCGAAGAAATGGCGACGTACGAAATTACACGAGTTCTGGTCGATCAATTCTTCTGCGGTGAGATTCGCTACACGCGTCTGGCAGACGCGATCGCGGAGGCAAAGCGCCATCCGGGGTCAGGTCAGAAACGGGGGTAGTCGCCATGCGCGGTGAAGCGTAGTCGATCCGCCCTGACCATGCCGAGACCGTCCAGAATCTGGGCTGACAGACCGGTTTTCAAGGCTCGCGCCGGACGGCCTGAAGACGTGGGCGGCGCATCCGACTACGCCCGTTTCCTCGATACCTCAGGCGACCCGCTCCACGAATGCACCAGGACATGCGCCGATGGGTCGGGCGCAAGTGCAATCCCCAGCGCTTCGATCTTGATGACAACACAAAGCGGGCGCCCGCGCAATCCGACGATCAAAGAGCACCTAGCGCTTCCGCCAAGAGAAATGAACCAGATACCTCAGTTGTCGCCGGTTGGACATCGAATTTGGAATTACACATAACTACCGGTTGCGGGGCATCGTGGGCCTTTAGACATCACCGGTTTCTCGTGGTCTTGCCGCTCAGCAGAAAAAAGCCGTCTCGTTTGACAACCTCAGCGATTGCGTCGGTTTTGCGAGCAATTGGCTTTGCACGCCTGCCGCTCACCGGTCGCCATGGGGCATAATCCGCCGGAAGGTTGTCCCCGGCGGGGTCGGAGGTAAAGCCGCTCACCGCCGTGTGCGTTTCGGATGCGAAGATGTAAGTCTTTGTATCGTCGGCAACTGCGGCAATCAGCATGATATAGAAGCCGTCGCGCTGCACCACCTGAGCTACATGCTCGGACGACATTAGGGGTGCCAATATCCCGTCAACCGCTAGAGCCGCATCATCGAAACGTTCCCAGGGCGCATAATCCGCCGGCAGATTGTTGCCGGCAGCATCGGCGGTGAAGCCAAACTCTCTTGGATCATTGACGGATCGGAAAAGCGAGAGTCTCATCCTGACCGCACAGCACCACAGGGTATACTCGACGGGGGACCGCTTCTCCTGATCCAAATCGCATAAGCGCGTGCGCTCGCTTCCCACTCTAGCGAATCTTCAAGCAGCCCAACCCCGATTCCGATTACGGTGCCCCCCTCGCGTATCACGCGACGCGCGGCTTCAATTGCCACCGCTGGCGTGGGGTGCATGGTGACTTGCTCAAATCCAGCAATTCGATATTGGACGTGCCATTCCATAGGCAATTCGATTAGCTGGGTCGGCCTCCTTATGCCAAGATGGTACATCTACCTATGCGGCGCTCTCTGCTCCCTCTTTGCCTCGTCCTACGCCAGTTCACCAGACGACAGGCGAGAGAACGAATTTCGGCACCTTCCCGGCCTCTGCCGTCCGCAGGGCATTGTTCTCTTATGGCGGGTCAAGCCCTTTTATCAGAATTGATCGGCATCCCAGTCGGGTCATGGTTCTCTCCGCGGGCGACGTGTGCCGCCGCATGATGGCATCGGAGGCGTTGACCTCGTGATGTCACGTACGCGGTTGACCTGACGCAAAGAACGAGGCCGCAACAATGCCCACGCGGTGGCCAACGCACCGTCCCGACGAGCGACACCTTCCCGCCAATACGGCAGATCTCGCTTGCGATCTGTTACTATAGCCCGTTCATGCGGTCTGTCCTTCCTTGGCGGACCAGCGGAAATCGCTGACGTCGCAGAGCATGCGGTGCAGAATACAGGCCAGCTTACGAGCCACGGCTACGGTGGCCTTCTTTGTGCCGATCAGCTGAGCGAGCCGAGTGCTCCAAGATTCCAATGCCGATTATTTGGTCACGCGATGCAGGTTGATTCCAGCCGCTTCGACCAAGTATGCGCGTAGCAACTTATCGCCGCGTCCAGCACGGCGATTCTTGGGCGACCCGGAAATGTTAGCTCCGGACAACGTGTTCGGTGGCGGACGGCAGCAATGACGGAGCCTCCGCGAGGCCAACCGCATGCCGGATCGCCCGTACAAGGTCGGCTTCGAGAAACGGTTTTTGCAACGTTGTCGCGCATGGCCGCCTCGGATGCATTGGCGTACCGCTGGTGAAGACACAGGGAACGGACCGGGTCCGAAGAATGCGATTCACCGCCGACAGACCGCTTCCCTCCAGCAATTGCTCGTCCACGATCATCAAACCGGGCCGGCAACGGGCCGCCTCGGCAACTGCGTCTTCCTCGGTGGTGGCGACCGCGCACACGTCGTAGCCCATGTCACCCAGCATTTCCGCCAGCAGCAAGCCGATCATCGCGTCGTCCTCGACAACCAGGACTCTGAGTGCGGTCATCGTGATTGCTCACTTGCCGGCTGGAGAGCCGCCCAATCATTTTCAACGCACGCCCGTGCGAACGAACGCCCCGCCTGGACATCGCCGGCAACACTATTCGGGCGATGGCTTCGCCCCGCCGGCACGACCTGCCTCGATCGGTTCTCCAAAGCATTGTGCTCCCTAAGGATTTTCACGGCACTCGGCCAATCAATAGCGTCACATTCGACCTATAGTCGATGACAGGCGGTCGATGGAGCCTCGGAAAGTACTCATAGTCCGCACCGTACCAGACCCGCTGAGGACAGGGTTCGCCGTAGTATCGAGAGCGTGCTAAGGTGTTGCTCTCGGCTTACAAGGGGCTACTGGAACACGCGAAGGAAAGCAATCATGCCAGACAGTCAGCCGGACCGAATTAAATTGGGCCGGCGCCCCCTCGCCCGCGACCCGCCGCCTGGCCTAGCTGATTTCCCAATCGTCGGGATTGGCGCCTCGGCGGGGGGGCTGGACGCATGCAGGAGATTTCTCGCCGCATTGCCCGCCAATAACGGCATGGCCTTCATCCTGGTACAGCACCTCGATCCCACGCACGAAAGCATGATGGTGGAGTTGCTGGCCAGCGCCACAGCAATGACGGTTCTTCAGGCGACGGAGGGAATGCCCGTCGAACGTGACCATCTCTACATCATCCCGCCGGGAACCTACTTGTCGGTCATCGACGGCGCACTGCGCCTCTCGCAGCCCCAGGCGCGCCACGGCGCTCGGCTTCCTTTCGATTTTTTGCTGCACTCGTTGGCCGCCGACCGCGGTTCACACGCCCTGTGTGTGGTCCTGTCGGGCACCGGGACTGATGGCAGCCTTGGCCTGCAGGCCGTGAAGGCCAAAGGCGGCCTCGTCATCGCACAGGACCCCGACGAAGCGGAGTATGGCGGCATGCCACGAAGCGCCATCTCAACCGGCGACGTGGACCTTGTGCTGCCGGTGGAACGCATTCCAGGGGCGCTCGAAGGGCGTGACCGCCAACCCGCCGGCCTGTCCGGGCGGAACGGCATACTCGACCAAGATAGCGTCAGCGACTGGCTACCGGCGATCGTCGACCTTCTCCGTGCCAAGACAGCCCACGATTTCACGCTCTACAAGCCGGGCACGCTGCAACGCCGGATTGAACGGCGCATGGTGATGGCAGCGGTCGATATCCGGGATGCGGATCGATACATAAAGATCCTGCAAAGCGATCCGAACGAACTCAACCTGCTCGCAAAAGACCTGCTTATCAACGTCACCAATTTCTTCCGTGACCCGGCGGTCTTTGATCTGCTCGCGGCGAAAATCATTCCAGATCTGGTGCGCAGCCATGCGCCCGACAGGCCGATGCGGATTTGGATCGCCGGATGCAGCACAGGCGAAGAAACATATTCTCTGGCCATGCTGTTCCGCGAGGAAATCTCCGCCGCTAATCTGGGCATCAAGCTCCAGGTCTTCGCCTCCGATGTCGATTCCGATGCCGTCGCCAGCGCTCGAGAGGGGCTTTATCCCGCCAGCATCGAAGCGGACGTCTCCGCCGAACGGATCGCCCGCTTCTTTTCGAAAGAGGACCAAAGTTATCGAGTTTCGCCGGAGCTACGGTCTGCCGTGGTGTTCACGGTGCAAGACGTATTGGCCGATCCGCCATTTTCACGTCTCGATTTCGTTTCGTGCCGGAATTTGCTGATCTACCTGCGCCCGGAGGCCCAGGCGAAAGTCGTGGCGCTGTTCCATTTTGCCCTGAGCGAAGGCGGCATCCTGCTGCTTGGAACATCGGAAACCACCGGCCCGGACGATGGCAAGTTCGGGGTTATATCGAAATCAAATCGGATATACCGGCATATCGGGCGCAGCCGGCCCGGGGAATTCGGCTTCATCCGGGGGCACGGCGATGGCGTGCGCGTGCCGACCCGGCCGGGCCAGTCTGCGCCCCCCTCGCGCCAGGCGGTCCTGGCGGAACTGTGCCGACGCATGGTGATGGAGACTTACGCACCGGCGGCGGTACTGATCAACCGGAAGCATGAATGCCTGTTCTCCCTGGGTCCGACGGACCGGTTCCTGCGCGTCGTGCCCGGACACCCGTCGCACGATCTACTGGCGATGGCGCGGCAGGGTATGCGGACCAAGCTCCGTTCGGCGATTCAGCAGGCCAGCCAAGAGAACGTGCGCATCGTCATCGCCGGCGGCCGGATCAGCGAAGACAGTCATGCCGGCACGTTCAGCATTGCCGTGCAGCCGTTCCGTAACGACGATGAGGACCTGCTGCTGATTTGTTTCGTTAACGATCCGAAAACCAAGCTGGTCCGCGACAGATCCGGTGCCTCCCGGGACAGTCCGCGGGTTACAGAACTGGAGCGCGAACTGGAAGCGACGCGAACCGAACTTCAAGGCGCCATCCACAACCTGGAGATTTCAGGCGAGGAGCAGAAGGCGATCAATGAAGAAGCCTTGTCCGTGCAGGAGGAATATCAGTCCACCAATGAGGAACTGCTGACCTCGAAAGAAGAGCTACAATCGCTGAACGAGGAACTGACCGCGCTGAACAGTCAGTTGCAGGAAACGCTGGAAAGGCAACGCACGACTTCCAACGATTTGCAGAACGTCCTTTACAGCACCGATGTCGCGACACTGTTCCTCGACAAAAACCTGAACATCCGCTTCTTCACGCCGGCCACGAAGGCGCTGTTCAGTATCCTTCCCGGCGATATCGGACGCCCGCTGTCGGATTTGAACTCGCTGGCCGAGGACGGCACTCTGCTGGCCGATATCCAATTGGTGCTGCGGACCCTGGAGCCGACGGAGCGGGAGATCGAAACACAGGCGGGCTCCTGCTTTATCCGTCGAATCCTGCCGTACCGGACGCAGGATGACAGCATGGAAGGGGTTGTCATCACCTTTGCCGACATCACCGAACGGCGGCGTGTGGCGGATGAACTCGGGGTCGCAAAACGGCAGGCAGATCTGGCGAACGCCGCGAAGTCGCGATTCCTGGCGGCGGCAAGCCACGACCTTCGCCAGCCGCTGCAGACCCTCGCGCTGGTGCAGGGATTGCTGGCTAAGAACGTCGAAAGCGACAAGGCCAGAAAGCTGGTCAGCCGACTGGATGAGACGCTGGGTGCCATGTCGGGCATGTTGAACACGCTGCTCGACATCAATCAGATCGAGGCCGGCACGGTCCATGCCGAGATTATCGATT
>NZ_LMUJ01000088.1:68199-83666 GCF_009765975.1 Acidisphaera sp. S103
GATCAGCAGCGATCCGCGCCTACTCGAGCAGATGATCCGCAATCTGCTGTCAAACGCACTGAAATACACCAAACGCGGCAAAATTCTGCTGGGCTGCCGTCGGCACAAGGGTATGCTGAGCCTCCAAACCTGGGACACCGGGATCGGCATTCCCGATACCGAGCTTCAGGCGATTTTCGAAGAGTACTATCAGCTCGACAACGCCGCGCGGGAACGCAGCCGTGGGCTCGGCCTTGGTCTTTCCATCGTACATCGGCTGAGTATGTTGCTGGGTCATCGGGTCCAGGTGCGATCACGGCAGGGCAGAGGATCGGTTTTCTCCGTCGAGATCAAGCTGGCACATAACGGGACGGTGTCGCGGCCCACGGAGGTTGAACCCGGTTTGTCAGGCAACGGAAGCGAGGCTGGCCATCACGTCGGCTCGATTCTTGTCATCGAGGACGACTCGGATGTGCGTGAACTTCTGGAAGTATTTCTGAGGGACGAGGGCCACGAGGTCACGTCGGCCTATGACGGTATCAGGGCGCGTGAACTGGTGGCAGGCGGAGTGGTGCGGCCGGACCTTATCCTATCGGACTACAATCTGCCAAACGGCATGAATGGCATAGCGGTCACCAGACAGTTGCGGGACGCGCTGCATCACCCGGTGCCAGCCATCATCCTGACCGGCGACATATCGACCAGAACCTTGAGCAGCCTCGCCCTGCAAGACTGCGTGCAACTCAACAAACCGGTGAAACTGAAAGAATTGACACAGGCGATCCAACGCTTGTTGCCCTTGTCGCGGGCGGCGGTTCAAGTTCGGGCGCCGCGCCCCGCCGAAGTCCCCGGCGATGGCGGACCGCCGGTGATCTTCGTCGTCGACGATGATGATAGCGTTCGCGGCGCCATCCGGGCCGTGCTGGAAGACGACGACCGGGTGGTCGAGGACTTTGATACCTGCGAGGCATTTCTGGCCGCCTTCCGACCCGGTCGGGAGGCGTGTCTGGTGATCGATGCGTATCTTCCCGGCATGAATGGACTGACGCTGCTGCGACGGCTGCGTGTCTCGGGCCATCGTTTGCCGGCCATCATGATCACCGGCAACAGCGACGTCGCGATCGTGGTCCAGGCGATGAAGGCGGGGGCCTCGGACTTCATCGAGAAGCCGATCAGTCGCGGCGAATTGCTGGGGTGCGTCGATCGCGCGCTGGAGCAATCGCGGGATTCCGGCAAGCGCACGGCGTGGCGGGCGGATGCGGCGAGCCACATGGCCGAACTGACACCACGACAGCACCAGATCATGGAGATGGTGCTCGCCGGTCACCCCAGCAAGAATATCGCCGCCGATCTTGGCATCAGCCAACGCACGGTGGAGAACCACCGCGCCTCCATCATGACGAAAACGGGCACGAAATCGCTGCCGGCGCTGGTGCGCCTGGCCCTTGCCGCCGCGGCAAACCCTGCCGATGAGCCTGCTAGCTAATCCAGGGCATGGACGGTATTCTCCGGTCCGGTTCCAAGTCTTCATCGGCTGATACCTCGTCGCAATGGTCCGAGCCGGCTTGAAGCCCCCAAACCCAGGATAACCAGTCGTCTGTGAAGAACTCGAAACGCGTTGACGATCCTGGAGATATTGGCATCGGCCAGTAATCGTATTTGCCGGAAAAATGTGATCGGGACCGCGGTTTCTTGCAAATTGACCCGACGCGGCGCGGTGCGATTGTATCCCTCCCCGGATCATCGGGGAGGGCGGCGATGCGACCGACAAAGCAAGACCAAGGCGGCCAGCAGTACCTTCTGAGGTCGCGTCTGGACCAGATCGTCGATCTCGCGCATCCACTGGCAAAGCTGGCGCGCGGCATCGATTGGTCGTTCCTGGAACAGCGGCTTGGGGCCGTTTACACGGATGGACGGGGCCGTCCGCCGCTGCCGACACGACTGATGGCAGGGCTCGCCATCCTCAAGCATATGCACAACCTGTCCGACGAAGTGCTGTGCGAGCGGTGGCTGGAGAACCCCTATTACCAACTGCTCTGCGGCTAGGACTTCTTCTGCCACGCGCTGCCATTCGACCGATCCTCGATGACCCGCTGGCGCCAGCCCATGGGCGAGGCTGACCAAAGGTTCCATCGGGCGTAGCCCGATGGAAAGGTCAGACGAGGGAAGGAGAAACTGGTTGCCCTGCTGCAAGAGAGCTTGCATCTGGCCACCCGCAGCGGTGCGGCCAAGCCAGCCGACTTCACCCGCGTTATCGTGGACACCACGGTGCAGCCGAAGGCGATCACCTTCCCGACGGATGCGAAGCTGCTGCAGCGGGCGCGTGAGCACCGTAACCATTCGGCGTGGGCCACAGGCTGCCTATTTCCGAGCGTAGCGGCGCTCCAGGATCGTGGGATTTTTCCTGTGCATTTCGATGAGGTCCGTGAGGGTCTCGATTCCGAAGTCCGTGAATGCCATAACCCCATCGTCGGTGTCCCCGTAGACCCAGATGACGCCGTCCTCGGCGTCCATCTCTTCGGTGACCTCATGGAGCCAGTCCACGCTCTCGCCGAGTTCCCTCGCGACACGATCAATCGTTTTGACGGAATGAACCTTGTTGACGTGCATGATCAGGCCGCCTGGGCTGGATTGAGTGATGAATGGCGCCGCCAGTTCCATGGCAATAGCTGATCCAGTCGGTGAGCGGGATGCGAGGCGATGCGTGCGAGCACGTCCGCGAGCCACGCCTGCGGATCAACGTCATTCATTTTGGCCGAGACGATAAGACTGTACATCATCGCCGCGCGCTGCCCACCGCGATCAGACCCGCAAAACAGCCACGCCTTTCTGCCAAGAGCCACACCACGCAGCCCGCGCTCGGCGGCATTGTTCGAGAGGCAGACACGGCCATCTTCGAGGAACAACCTGAAGGCAGCAGGTCGTTTGAGTATGTAATTGATCGCCTTGGTGAGATCATGTCCGCGGGACAGTCGATCCAGTTGCGCACGCAAGTAAAGCTCCAGTTCCTCCACCAAAGGCCGACTTTTGTCCCGGCGAACCGTCAGACGGTCGTTCGCGCTTTTCCCGTTGATCGATCGCTCGATCTCGAAGAGCGCATCGATACGGCGCACGACCTCGATCGCGATCGGTGACAGCGGGATCTCCTTCTTGCCGGCCGCTTTGCGCCGGGCGTTCTCCTCGATATCGGCCATGGCGAAGAACGGGCGCCGGGCATGCACCCAACACGCCGCCTCCACGATGGGCCCGGGCGTTCGCCCTGGCAGATAGAGTTTCCCATAGCCATCATAAGCGTCAGCCCGCAGGATGCCGGCGTACCTGGCCAGATGGGCCTGGGGATGTTCTCCTTTCCGATCGTGCGAGTAATGGAATATCGCCGCCGGCGGTCCCGTTCCGCCAAAAGGCCTGTCATCACGGAGATAGATCCAGCAACGCGCGATGCCAGTTTTTCCGGCCGCCAGAACCGGAACGGTCGTATCATCAGTATGAAGCCGCCCAGCCGCCATGACATGAGCTTCGATCAAGCGCCAGAGAGGATTGAGTACGTGGCAGACGGATCCCACGGCGTCGGCCATCGTCGACAACGCGATCGGCACGCCTTCCAGGGCGTAACGTTCCGCCTGACGGTTCAGCGGTTGATGCTGCCCGAACTTCTCGAACATGATCATCGCGAGAAGGCTGGGTCCGGCCCATCCCCTGGGCACGACATGGAACGGCGCTGGCGCCTGCGCGATCTTCTCGCAGTCACGGCATGTGAACTTCTCACGCACCGTCTCGATCACCTTCCACTGGCGCGGCTGAGATTCCAGGGTGCGCGTCACGTCCTCGCCGAGTTTGCGCAAGCGGCTTCCACCACAGCAATCGCATGTCGTCGGAGGATCAATCACCACGCGTTCGCGCGGCAGATGCTCAGGGAACGTATGACGTTCGGGACGCTGTCGCGTGAACCCTGCCACCGTGGTCGTTCTGGCGATGGCGGCTTCCGCAGCCAGTTCGTCTTCCGTGGCTTCAGCTTGCAGATCTTCGAACACAAGCGCCAATTGGTCGATCAGCCGAACCGAGCGTTCGGAACGTTGCCCATACAGTTGGCGTTCCAGCCTGGCGATCCGCAATTTCTGGTGGGCGATCAGCGCCATGTCCTGTGAGGCTTTGGCACGCGCGATGGCCAGTTCCGCGGCAACCTCCAGAGCCTTCGCGCGCTCGATGAGCAACGCCGCTTTCAGCGCCTTAATGGTGTCCGGAAGACCGTCGTGAGCCCCATCCATGGGATGCAGAGAATCATGAACCGCTCGATTTGCGATACCAAAAAATGCGTGAGAGCGGATAATTTTCGTTTCAGCCAGCGCTCGTCGGCCGCCATGTGAGTTGAGGATTTCTCCAATTAATTCCTTCAAGCATGTAGGCCATCTGAGCGGGTGAAATCGCTATCGCTCCCTCTGATGCGGAGGGCCAGATGAACTTTCCACGGTCAAGACGTTTGGTGTAAAGTGAAAGTCCGACGCCGTCATGCCAGAGAATCTTGGCGAGGTCCCCTCGGCGCCCCCGGAAAATGAAACAATCGCCACCGTGCGGATCGCGTCTGAGACCCTCCTGAACCTGCAAGGCCAGCCCCTGCATACCACGGCGCATGTCAGTATGACCGGTCGCGATCCAGACCCGGCCTCCCGTCGGAACGGGAATCAAGATCGCAGCGCCGTCAGTACGCGACGCAACGCCGCGAGGTTCACGTCACGACCAACACGCACCTGCCGTCCATCACCCAGTTCAATTTCGATCAAGTCTGACCTTGGCTCCGAACGGGCGGACGATGCCCGTCCCGACTCCCTGGTTGACGACATCGGGTTCATCGGCGTTTCAAATACCTGCACCGGAACGAACGCCGGTGGCCCGCTCTCGCACAAGGTCCCGTCGCGCATCTGACGGCGCCACGCGTAAAGAAGACTCTCACAAACGCCGTTCCGCGCCGCAACCGCCCGCATCACCGCGCCGCGCTCCGTCGACTCCTCCACGATCCGAAGCTTCTCCGCGATGCTCCAGCGGCGCCGGCGCTCACGCCCCGTGATGATCTCCAACACCCCGTCCATGAGTCACCTTAACCACACACTTAAGTCGCTACTTAAGGAGACGAGCTGTTCGCTGCCAGGCGGCCGCCGCCGGAGGGATACTGTCCACTTCATACATGGTGGACACCATCACTGTCCTATCTCGTCGCTACTTACTATGTGTCGGTAATTGAGCGCTTACCAAACTTCGATCGTGGACGGGATCGCCGCACAGATAAGACGGGCCTTATCTCGCCAACGAATAGAATTGGTGGGCCGGACACAACTCGCCTATCGGCAACGGCTGACCCTTCCGGATCATGTGCATCGGTTCGACGCCGGCGAGCGCTACCGCGGCTGACCGGAAGGACTTGAACCCCAGCATCGGTCGGACCCGCCGCTTGATCGCTCGATGATCCTGTTCAACGATGTTGTTCAGGCATTTGACCTACCGGATCTCAATGTCAGCTTCACGCTCCGTGTTGTAGCTTTCGATCGCCGCCGTATTGGCGCCGCTCTTGTCGATCGTGATCTTCTCAAGGGTGCTATTCTGTCCGATCGCCTTGCGTAAGAAACGCAGGGCGGCTTTGCGGTCCCGTTTGGCGGTCAACAGGAAGTCCACGGTGGCGCCGGCCTTGTCGACGGCGCGATACAGATACTTCCAAGCACCCTTGACCCTCACATAGGTCTCGTCCATTCGCCAACTGGCTCCCACTGGCCGCTTGCGGCCGCGGAATTGCTGGTCCAGCAGCGGGACGTACTTGAGCACCCAACGATTGAGCGTGGAGTGATCAACCTCCACGCCACGCTCCTGTATCATCTCCTCGAGATGAGGATAGCTGATCGGATACGCCACGTACCAGCGCAGACCCCACAGGATCACCTCCCGCTCAAAATGGCTGCCCTTGAACTTGATCATCGTCCTCAATCCCACTGAAGCCGCCCAGTCGATCCTGCGCCAGGCCCCTGCCGTGCGAAAATTTGCGACAGAACCATACTTGCTGGCATAAGCGCCGACAGAACCGAAACATGCATTCTGCACTCGCCATAAAGCTTGACTGGCGTCGAACACCACCGTCTGTCCACGACGTCCGCGCCAAGTTAACGTGACAATGCCGCTCCGGCGGCCGGCGGCCTCGGATTTTCATCTGCAATCGAACGCCTGGGCCGACGTTTCATCCAGTCAGGTTAGCGCGTCATCCCCAGACGACACAGATCGTCATGGTCCCCCACACGTTCGACGCCAGGCGCTTACCCTGATTCCGGATGCCGACTCGCAACATCGGCTTCCATCGACCAAGATTTCACGATCCCCTCGGTCTCGCTATCGGCAGGAAACAGCATTTCGAGGGCGAGTTCGGACAGCGTAAGATCCGTCGGTGTCCCGAACACGGTCGTAGTGCTCAGGAAGGACACTACTCCAGCTGCCGTCGCAATTCTCATGGGTGTAGCATACCGATTTGGTGTCTCAGCACTATGCAGGAGCGCTTTCCCTGCGAGCGTCGGGTAGGCCAGAACCTCTTTGAGCAGAGAGTCGAGACATGAGTCCGCTGTGTTTTCGGTTTGGTGACGCAGGACGGAGAGAAGGTGAGCTCGCCACTCGGGAAAATTGACGATCTGCGGCGCCAGTCCATTCGGATGAAGCGTGAGACGAATGGCGTTGATAGGAGGACGCAACAACTCGGGTAAGACGTCAGAGTAAAGTTTGGGTATGGCGTTGTTGCTCAAAACAATGTTCCATTTTCGATCTATGGCGAAAGCTGGATATGGTAAGTGCGTCCTGAATATTTGCTGAATGGCGTAGTGAGCTGCCGAGAGCTCTGGCAGCGGCCTTTCAGCGTAGGCGGGAGCAAAACCCGCTGACAAAAGTAAAAAATTCCATACCCGGAGCGGTATGTCAAGATGTTCTGCCATGCGCATGACCATCCCTCGGCTTGGCCGTGCGCGACCTGTCTCAAGATAGCTAAGATGCCGGGTTGAGATTTCCGCCGCCACCGCCAACTCGAGCTGAGTCAAGCGCCGCCGCTGCCGCTCCCGGCGGAGTAGGACTCCAAACGGGGGAATATTTCCGGCCATCGGGCAACCTCATGTGTCTTTGCCAGTGTAGCAAGGGAGCGACCGACAGCCAATACGATTTTTACCTGCGAGGTCATGGACATAGTTACATGCCTTCCTCAGCATCTACAGGCCGAGGAACGGGCGGCCGGAATTCTCCTTTGAACTGTTTTAGCCGAAAGGGTTGTGACGGGGAAATTACAAGAGGCGTCGAGCAAAGCCGTATTGAGCGGGACACTGCTGGCCGGCACAGGGCCGCTGATTGCTAAAGGGGGGCTAGCGCATGAACGAGGCAATCGAGGTGGTTGGAATTGGTGTCGGTCCGGCGAACCTGAGCCTGGCAGCGCTTCTACATCCCTTTCCGGAGGTTCAATGCCGTTTCTTCGAACGCCGAGATGGGTTTCAATGGCATCCAGGATTAATGCTCCCGAACGCTGCTCTTCAGGTTTCGTACCTCAAGGACCTCGTGAGCCTGGTCGATCCCACTAGCCGATTTTCATTTCTTTCTTTTCTGTCGGCAAAGGAGCGTCTTTATAGCTTCATTAACGCGGGCTTTTCCCAGGTACTGCGGCGCGAATTCAATGAATATCTCTGCTGGGTTGCTTCCCAACTGCCGATGTTAACCTTCGGCGCCGACGTGGAGGCCGTGTCGGCCGGCAATGATGAATTCGTGATTGAAACCTCGATTGGCGTTCAACGCTCCAGGCAACTGGTGATTGCTACGGGCCCACTGCCCAGCATTCCTCGTAGCGCTCTTCCACACGTAGGGAACACCGTCTTTCACGCTTCCCAGTACCTTGATCGCAATGTCCAGATCGCCGGTAGGGATGTGGTGATCGTCGGAGGCGGCCAGACCGGTGCCGAGGTATTGCTTCACATACTGTCGGACGCTGAAGGACTTCCTGCTTGTGTACACTGGCTTTCCACGCGCGAGAATTTCCTTCCTCTGGATCAGACTCCATTCACCAACGAATTGTTTACTCCCGCTTATGCCGATTACTTCTTCAAGTTGGCTCCCGATAAAAGGCATAGATTGCTTGCGGGGCAAAAGCTCGCGAGCGACGGCATCTCTCCTTCACTGCTGGAGGCACTTTACCGAAGATTGTATGAGCTGCGTTACCTTGAGAACTCCCCGTGCAAATGGCAACTCTGTCCTGGCCGAGAGCTGGAGGAGATATCAAGGAGCGGCAACGGGTGGCGGATCACGTCACGCCATGAGGACAGTGACGAGTGCGAAAGCACTCGTGCTAATGTTGTCGTGCTGTGCACCGGATACGCACACCAATTGCCGGCATGCTTGGAGCCGATTCGGCACCGTATCTCCTGGGAGAGTCGCTCCTTCTGTGTCAATGCCGATTACTCGCTCGTTTGGGACGGCCCACACAATAGCAAGATTTATGTCCAGAATGCCGCGAAAGCCCACCGGGGAATCGCAGATCCGAATCTATCTCTGATCGCGTGGAGGAGCGCACGAATCGCAAATGGGATAGCGGGGCGGCAACTCTACCGGATCGACGCCCCCGAGTCGTTTGTTGTTTGGGATGCCATTGCTGCTGAAACCTCTTCCGCCCAGAAGCGGACGGCACTCGATCCGATTGAGGCAAGGTGGTGAATCCAGGAGGTGCAGGCTCGATCTGCATCCCGCACATATACATGGGAGTTGAAAGAGATGGGGAGGTTCGAAGGACCTACTTCTGACACTGCAGCGAGTATTGGACCTCGCGTTCAGACGATTCAGGAGGTTGTACCAGATCATGGAATTGAGCTCTTCGAATTTGACTTGCAGCAGGCGTCGGTACGGGCTCCTCTACAGGCCTCGCGGTTTATCGTGAACCCGGGGTGCGAGACCGTTGAGGACAAACACGCCGTAAGCGAGATCTGGTTTATAGGAAGCGGAGCGGCTGAAGTGTACTACGATGGGCAGCCGGTTAAAGCGGTCGCTGGGGATGCCCTGTATTTCGCTCCATGGAAGCCGCATAAGACGAGGAACGTCGGAACCGAACAGCTTCTCATCTTCTCGGTATGGTGGTCATGAAATCCCACGGACGGTATGACCTCGTAATCGTAGGCGGGGGGATCATGGGGGCGTGGGCGCTATACCTCTCCGTCGGACAGCATCCCGAGTGGCGAATCGCTCTGATCGAGCAATCGACTATCGGAAGCGGCGCTTCGGGACACTCCGCAGGCGTCTCATTGCCGCTTGGCCGGACACCATCGCAAAGGGATCTGGCTGCGAGAAGCTCCGCGCTATATGCTGAAGCAGGATCGTCTTTGCCGTTCCGCACCTCGCAGGCCACCGCATGCTGGATCGTGGACTCCGGATCGGAAGAGTCCGTCCGAGAATCTGTCGTGGGGTCTGATTTGATCGAACCCAGCCCGTCTCAGCGGGTGCTTATTAAGCACGCGCTTCCGGAATTTCGGCTCGGGCACTCGGAAGCAATATTATGGGGTGGCACGGCCCGTTCACACGAGCCGCTCGCCACGGCCAGATCGCTCGTCGATCATTGCCGAGGATCCGCGTGCGTCATCTGCTGGGAGGGAGTCGGCGTCGGCGGTATATTTCCCAATGAAGACGGAGCAGATCTTCTGCTGGAGGATGGAAGATCTGTGTCAGCCGCAAGGGTAATTGTCGCAGTAGGTCCGTGGCTCCCCGAAAGGCTCGGGACAATAGCCGCGAGAATGCGTAACGTGCGGATTAAGAAAGTCGTGGCACTGCACATTGAGGCAGCGCCACCTGCGGATGCGCCAGCAATCTTCATTCCGAGTTCCGACGCATATCTGATGCCATTACCAAGGAGGCGACAGTGGCTTTTCAGCTTTCGAAGTGAACAATGGGATTGCGAACCTAAGGTCGAGCAGACGCGCATAGACGCGTTTGATGAAATTACCGCCGCGCGAACACTTGAAAGGTATGTTCCGGGGTTAATGGCATCCTGCCGAGGAGGCAGGGCCTTCTGCGACGCCTACGCCGAAGATGGCGCCCCGATGCTCCTACGGGATCCCGTAGCAAAGCAGGTCGTCTTTGTTGGGGCGGGAGCAGGTGCAGGATTTCGAATGGCTCCCGGGCTCGCGGAAAAGGCGCTGGAGCTGGTTTCTTAACGTCGTGCATCCGAGGGGGCCAAGCTGAAGCCGGCTGTTGGTTCTCATGCGGGAAGATAAAGGTGTCGCACACATGACCCCAATAGATCGCGAAGCTGCCCGGGACTTTTTCCTGATGCCTATACCGCCCACACCAAACGGCCGTGCCCACCTTGGTCACATAGCGGGTCCTTATCTCCGGATGGATGTGCTGGCGCGACACCTCAGATCATGGGGCCATCGCGTCATGTCCGTATCAGCGACTGACGGATTCGACTCCTATGTCCTTTGGAAGGCACAGCAGGAAGGGAGGTCGCCGGAAGAGGTTTGCCGAGACTACCATCGCCTCATTCGTAGGGATCTTCTTGCCCTCGACATCGACATGCGTGCATTCCTCGACGTAGTACAGGGCGAGCTCGCTGGCCTACATGCAGAGCGCGCCCGTCATGCAGTTGAACAACTCGTCGCGAAAGGTGCCACCATCGAGGTCCAAGAACAGGTCCTATATAGCCGTGACACGGGGCGCTACATCGTCGGGGCTTGGCTTGAAGGACAATGCCCCCAATGCCTCGCGTCTGCGAGTGGCTACTTCTGCGAAGCCTGCGGTGCCCACTTCAAACCGGAAGCGATGGTTAACCCGAAGCCGAGATTGGGCGACACGTCGCTTGAGTCTCGCGCGGTTGCGAGTTTGTATCTGAAATTCCCCAAATTCCAAAGGCTTCTTGATCACACTAATGCAGCGGGAGTACCACCAGAATACCAGGAGATTGTACGTCGCTATATCGAATCGGAAGGGCCGGTATTCCGCCTGACGGCACCTGGCACCTGGCACCTGGGGCGTGCCATGGTCTGCCGACAAATGGGGAAACCCACGTGTCCTGTTCGAGTCGGGTTGGGAGTACGCGCTGACGTGCGGCGGCTTCTGGAGTGATGCGATGCGCCGAGTGGGCAGTCCAATGTTCGAGGGCGCAGATGCAATCACGGTGGTGAGTTTCGGGATCGATAATACGACGTGTGTGCTCGTCGGATGCACCGCCGTAATGCTGGAACTCGAAGGCCACAGGCCTTTCGACCATTTCCTGACCAACCACTTCCTCACCCTACAGGGATCTAAATTCTCCACCAGCCGCGGCCACATGATTTGGGCCGGCGATATCGTCGAGAAGACCCCGGCTACAAGCGACGCCGTTCGATATTTTCTGGCGAAGGTAAATCCGGAACGTCGCCTTGAGAATTTCGACCTTGATGAGTTCGTGAAGATGAACAACGAATTCCTGGTCGGCCAAATGCAAGAGCTCGTGTTCGCCGGGATCGAGGCAATGCATGCTGCAAGACGGTCCCGCCCGTCGTTAAAAGTGCAAGGTCAGCTGAAGCAAGAGGTTCTTGGCCAACGGGAGGCCTTTCGAGCCTCCGCGTTTTCGATGCAAAGGGCCTCGGAATCAATCAACGGATGGGTCGCCCGGCAAAGGGCCGTGCCTTTCGCTAGTCCGAGTGATGCCTACTGGTGGATAAAAGGACTTGCGTTCCTGTCCGCACCCATCATGCCGAGCTTCTCCGTAGCGTTGTGGTGGGTTCTCGGGCATGAAGGAGTACCCAACATCGATGAACTGTTTGAGGAGTCGATGCCCCGAGAATGGCAAGGAAGGCGGCCGTTCAGCGAGATATCCATAGAGTCACTACGTCCCTGCCTACCGCACGCGGTATCGGTAATTGGGCATTGGCAGGAGATCGGAGAATGACCGCAACGGCGGATGCTATCGTCATTGGAGGCGGCTCGACGGGGTGCAGCATCGCCTATCACTTGGCCTCCAGAGGGCTGAAGGTCCTTCTGATGGAGCGCAGACATATTGCCTCAGGATCAACCGGTTCTTCTCCTGGGATCATTCGCCAATACTATAGCGATCCGGTCGTATCGCTGCTTGCCCGGGAAAGCCTGCTCTGCTTCCAAAGTTGGAAGGAGGAGTTAGGCGGGGATTGCGGATTTGTACGCACAGGCTTCCTCACTGGCTCTTCAGGAATTGACACCGACCGTATGGTAACGAATGTCCAACTGCGACAGCGGCAGGGGATTCGGATTGAGTTTCTAACTCCATCCGAGATGCAGAAGCTTCAGCCGGATATGATAACTGACGGTCTGGGAGGCGGCGCGTATGAACCTGATGCAGGATATTGCGATACCGTTGCGACGACTTCTACCCTAGTTGCGGCATTTCGTCGCCATGGTGGCACGGTAATCGAAGGAAAGTCTGTCACCAGGATTCGGGTGTCCGGAGGCCGCGTGCTCGGGGTTGAGACCTCGATGGACATAATTGATGCGCCGATCGTGGTGAACGCCGCTGGGCCGTGGGCTCCACAACTCGCCGGCACTATCGGCAACCAGCTTCCGATCCATGTTTCGAGGCACTCTGTCACCATGCTAGGGCCGACCGCGAGGCGCATGCTCGATGAGCAGGTTGGATATGCCGAGCTCGCAGCTCGGTTCTATCTGCGGCCCGATCAACATAACCGTTGCCTCGTCGGCTCTTTGGACGCCGGCGACAGTATCGAAACCGATCCGGATGCGTGTGACCCGGTGGTCGGTTGCGAGACCGCGGCTCGATACCGGGACCGGGCGGCGACTAGGTTTCGGCGGCTCGTAGGCGCCCCTATCCGCTACGGTTGGGCGTCATTTTTTGATGATACTCCAGACGGCAATCCGATCGTCGGACAAGACCCTGGGGTGAGCGGGAGTTTTGTGGCAGCAGGCATGTCGGGCCACGGGTTCAAACTGTGCCCCGTTTTGGGTCGCGGAATTGCAGAAATGATTGTGTTAGGACGGACCGAGCTCCCTATCGAACACTTTTCGCTTGGCAGATTTTCCAAGTACGACAGGTCGGATTCCCGTAAGCAAACCGGTGCGGATGTTCCCGACGTCTCAGGGAGCGAGTAGTGACATGACGTATGAAACTAACGGAGATCCAAGTATTGCGCTCCGCAGGCTTGTCTTTGGCCATCGTGTTACACGGCTTCTGGGGCTCGCGGCTGAGCTGAACCTTGCGGATTGCCTTCATAAATTTCAACCATGCGACGCCTTGAAACTCAGCAAGGTTGTAGCGGCCCACCCGGTGGCACTGAACAGAGTCCTGCGGGCTCTTGTGACAATTGGCGTGGTCGCTGAGGACGAATTCGGGCGCTTCGTGCTGACTTCAATGGGCATTTGCCTTCGAACCAGTGTCCCCGGGAGCATGAAGTCGTGGATCCTTTCAGAAACCTCTGGGTATTTCCAACGGGCATGGGAAAAACTCGAGTTTGCCGTGCGCACCGGGAAGGTAGCTTTTAACGAAGCGCACCAGATGTCATTTTACTCGTACATGGAGCAGCATCCGGACACCGCAAGGACCTTCAATGAAACGATGGCAGATGCCACTCGGTTGATCGCAAAATCGGTTGTGGAAGCCTACAACTTTGAAGGTGTTGACAAGGTCGTGGATGTCGGGAGCGGACTGGGAGTTCTGCTGATCGGGATCCTGGAGGCAAATCCCACTCTTGAGGGCATCCTGTTTGATACGTCTTCGGTACTGGCTGCGGCCCGCGGCCGACTCAGCGGCGCCGATGTCGTGACGCGATGCTCCTTTGTCGAAGGGGACTTCTTTTCCGCGATGCGGCCTAATGGGAATGTGTACCTGCTGTCAAGGGTCATCATGGACCACGATGACGAGGCTGCGTCGGCTATCTTGAGCAACTGTCGGAACGCGATGGCGCCAGGAGGACGCATTCTGGTGATCCAGCCAGTGTTGCCGTCACCCGGCAAGATTGCCGATGACCGAACTGGCCCCGATGCCTTTATGTCAGACATCAATATGTTGGTGCTCGAACGCGGCTTGGAGCGCACTGAGAAACAGTATAGCGACCTCTTTCGGCGGGCCGGGCTGGAGGTCAAATGTGTGATCCCGACGTCCTCCGGCGTCAGCATCGTGGAGGGCGTACGTCGAAAATAACCTGAGTAGAACGCATTCGGCGAGAAGAGAATGTTTAAATTGAGGAACGAGATACCCGAGTGGGGAAGAGATGAAAAGCGCAGCCCTATTTGACAATACGATCTCCGGTACATGGAGTCTTGTCTCATTTACCGAAAAGGAACACGAGACTGGGACGGTATGCTATCCGCTCGGCCGATGTCCCCACGCCATGGTGATCTACACGGTCGACGGATATGTCTCCACGATCTTCGTGTCTGACGGCCGACAAGCGCCAACGAGCGAGCAACCCAGCGAGTCCGAGAAAGCCGGTCTCTACAGCACCATGGTCGCATTCAGTGGCCGCTACAGACTGGAAGGCCATACATTAACATATTACCCAGATATCTCATGGAATGAGACTTGGACTGGCAAATCGCAAATGCGCTTGTTCGAACTTGACGGCGATGACTTGAGCGTCAGGTCCACGCCCTTTCTGAGCCCCCTGTCGGGAAAAAGAACGACAATCTCGATGCGTTGGAAACGAATGAAGCCAGCCCGAGAGCCACCGTCACTAGACCAGATGTTCGCCTGAGATAGGGGCGATCCGTCTCGGGGTATGCAGGTTCGAGGGTGTGCCGGATGGTCCGGCGCAGAGTCTCATGCGTAGGAGACGGGTCATGGAGCAGTCTATTGTCTATGTCGGCCTTGACGTGCACAAGGATACGGTCGCGTTGGCCGAAGCCGGCTTGCGGGGAAAAGGGTTCTGTCGCAAATTTTTTCGTGGCCGGGGCTTGGCGTAGGATCGACTGGGCGGCTTCGGTGGGATTGAGGACGATGATCAAGTTCAAGGGCAGCCATTTTGAGCGGGAGGTGATCCTGTGGGGTCTGCGCTGGTACGTGGCGTATCCGATCAGCTATCGTCAGCTCGAGGAGATGATGCAGGAGCGTTGCGTGGAGGTTGATCACTCCACGCTCAATCGTTGGGTGCTCAAGTACGTCCCGCTGCTGGACCAGCAATTCCGCGCCCGCAAGCGGCCAGTAGGAGCCAGTTGGCGAATGGACGAGACCTATGTGAGGGTCAAGGGTGCTTGGAAGTATCTGTATCGCGCCGTCGACAAGGCCGGCGCCACCGTGGACTTCCTGTTGACCGCCAAACGGGACCGCAAAGCCGCCCTGCGTTTCTTACGCAAGGCGATCGGACAGAATGGCACCCCTGAGAAGATCACGATCGACAAGAGCGGCGCCAACACGGCGGCGATCGAAAGCTACAACATGGAGTGTGAAGCTGACATTGAGATCCGGCAGGTCAAATACCTGAACAACATCGTCGAACAGGATCATCGAGCGATCAAGCGGCGGGTCCGACCGATGCTGG
>NZ_LMUJ01000088.1:83676-90738 GCF_009765975.1 Acidisphaera sp. S103
CCGTCATATCCGTGCGGCGGTCCCGTCCGCGATCGAAGTTTGCGACAGAACCTCTGGGACACGCCCGATGGCTGGGTCCTTGTAGATACGACGCTATCGACATCCGATCGCGGCGGCAACGGGTTTCTGCGTCTCCACGAGGCATATCTTGCCTCGCAGCCCGGCTACACGGGCAAGGTCACCGTCTTGTGGGATCGAAAATCGCGGCGGATCGTCAACAACGAGTCTCTCGAGATTGCGATAATGCTGAACAACTCGATCAACTGGATCGGCGGCGACGAGCAAGGCGACCTCTATCCCACACTTCTCCGCTCTGACATCGACACCCTCAATTCAAAAATCTGCCGCTCGGTCGTGATGGGTGTGTATACGGTTGCCGCTGCTCGCGATCAGGGGGAATACGATACCGCAACAGACGAGCTGTTTGGGTTTCTGGACGAATGCGAGAACCGGCTGGCCGACCGCCGCTGCTTCCTGCTTGGTGACCAGCTTACACTCACTGACGTTCTGCTGTTCACACCGCTGGTTCGATTTGATGCGGTCTACAACCCGCTGTTCCGCGCCAGCCGGAAGCGCCTTGTCGACTATCCGCAGCTGACCAGATTTGTGAAGCGAGTCTACGACCTGCCTGGCGTGGCCGCCACCGTCCGGCTCGACCACATCCTGACCCATTACTACGATGGCGATTGGGCTGTCGCGAACCGCCGCGGAATCGTCCCGCACATGCATGCCGTAAACTGGATTACTTCGGCTCCTAGCGGGCGAGGATGAGGTAAGCGTTGCCCTGAGGACGCCGGCATCGCTTTGGGTTAGGCGCGCATGGGTCCATCGAGCGATTGCTGCCGACGGAACGATGACGTTCATCCCGCGCTCCGAGATGATCACTGTCGTCGACGTGGCGAGGCCGCGCCAGACTGCTACCGGGTCGACGCCAAGCTTCCGCTCCACATAGATGGAAATGGCAATACCGTGCGTCAAAGCAAGCGTGTCGTGTTGCAGTGCGCTGGTTCCGTCAGCGTTCGCGCCACGGTCCCTGTTCGATTGGCGTCTGGTGTGGATAAAGGTCCGGGGCGAGAGGGGCCGGACAGATGGATTGCGTCGGGTGCGGTTTAGCGGCCGTTTCGGAACGGAATGAGCGCACCGCTAAGGGTTACCGCCGGTTCAGCTGCCGGGCCTGCGGTAAGCAGTTCAACGAGCGGAGCGCCGGCGTTCTGAACCGCACGCAGCACCCCAGTGACGTTATCGCCCTCGTGGTGCTCTGGCGCTTGCGCTACAAACTTGCTCTGCGCGATCTTCCGGAGATGTTCCTGATCCGCGGCATCGTTTTCAGCCATGAAGCGGTTCGTGACTGGGAAGCCAAGCTCACGCCAGCGTTGGCCGAAAGTTTACGGCGACGCCGGCGCGGTAAGGTGGGGCGCAGCTGGTACGTTGACGAAACTTACATCAAGGTCCACGGGCATTGGCGCTACCTCTACCGCGCCATCGATCGCTTCGGTACGCTCGTAGACGTGATGTTCAGTGAGCACCGCGACATGGCCGCCGCGAAAGCGTTTTTTGAGTCGGCCAAAATGGTCACCGGCGTCACGCCCGGCCGGGTCACTACAGACGGGCATGACAGTTA
Source organism: Acidisphaera sp. S103 (assembly GCF_009765975.1). GTDB lineage: Bacteria > Pseudomonadota > Alphaproteobacteria > Acetobacterales > Acetobacteraceae > Rhodopila. The sequence goes on from NZ_LMUJ01000088.1 coordinate 85,298, forward strand.
TCCACGCGCGATCCGGACGACCCTGGGCACCGGCGTGCGGCATCGCAACAGCCAGTATCTGAACAACCGACTGGAGCAAGATCATCGCGGTGTGAAAGACCGCTACGGCCCGATGCGCGGGTTCAAATGCCCAAATTCGGCCAGTCGCTTCTGCCGGGCCTACGATGAGTTGCGTAATTTCCTCCGTTGCTGCTCTCGAACCAATCAGCACGTCTCCGCCAACTGCCGCAGATTTTTCTTCCTCCGGCAAACCGCAACGGCCCTCAGGCTATTGCAAGCCGTCTGAGAGAGTTCGGCCCTCATCGAGCTCACAGGACTTGCTGGCACGAGCGCTGACAGAACCAGCGCGCCCACCTACGAGACGATCGCGGCACATGGTGACGATATCGAAGTGGTCATCCCGCCGCGCTCGACGGCGGCGCCCAGCGGCGCAACGGGTCCGCCCACGCAGCGCGATCTCCATGTGGCGATGGTGACGGAACACGGTCGACTGGGTTGGCAGGCGGCCACTGGCTACGGCCACCGCTCATTGGTCGAAACGACAATGGGTCGCTATAAGGCACTGATCGGACCTCGTCTTCGCGCACGCGGTTTTGCTGCCCAGCAGACAGAGGCTGCTATTGGTGTTTTAGTTCTGAACCGAATGCTGGCGGCTGGACGCCCGAATTCTGCCCGCCTCAAGTGGGTTATCACATAGCGGCCGGAGGATGGGGGCGCCTCGTCCTCCGGCCGCCAAGTGCACCAACGCTGATTTGCGCTACATAAGGAATATATTTTATGCAGACGTGACGCTTCAGGAGAATCCCACATGAGCGACGGCTTACGCTCCTCTTCCAGGCGGCGCGTGCCCGACATGGCGCGCGACGTGGCACCTGGCGCGACACGCTTTTCCGCCGATCCCGGCGCCGGGGTGGCTCAGCCGCCCTCAACGCGACGTGCGGTTTTGCAAAAGGAAACAGTATGACGGGCGTCTACGAGGGTCTCACGGTGATCGAGCTGGCCGATCGCCGTAATCAATGGGCAGGTAAACTGCTGTCGGACGGTGGCGCCCGAGTCATCCAGGTCGAGCCGATCGCGGGTAGTCCGGGCCGCTGGTGTGGCCCGTTTGCTGACGACAAGCCCGACCCTGACCTTTGCATCGACTACTGGTGGAATAACACCGGCAAGCAGAGTGCGGCAGTCGACGTCGCACAGCCGGCGGGCCGCGATCTGTTGAAGCAACTGCTGGCGAAAGCGGACGTCTTCTTGGAGAGCACGCCGCCAGGGACGCTCGCGAATCTCGGCCTCGGCTACGATGCCGCCGCATCGAACCGCAACTTGATCTACGCCTCGCTCACCGACTTTGGCCAGGACGGTCCCTGGCGTGACTATGTCGCGAACGATGTCGCCCATCTTGCCCTTGGCGGACAGATGGCGAGTTCGGGCTACTCCGATCCAAAGGAGACACCGATCGGTGGCAAAGGCCACCATGCTTGGCACATGGGCTGTGCCTTCATGCTTCACGGTATCACGGCCGCCTTGATCGAGCGCATGGGCTCTGGCGAAGGCCAGTTCATCGACGTGTCGATACACGACGCATGCGCCATCGGCACCGAGGCGGCGGTTCCGCAGTGGATGTATTACGGTTCGACGATGTATCGCCAGACGGGCATGCACGCCAATCCGAAGCGGCAGCCTCCGTTGCAGCTGCCGACAGCCGACGGCAAGTACATGATTGCCGTGATGCAGAATTTTGGTCGGCCGGTGTGGGAGAAGCTGATCAAGTGGATGGACGAGAAGGGCGTGACAGGCGAGTTGCACGATCCGAAGTACCAGGACGAGGCGTTTCGTATGTCGGAATACCGGACGGGCAACGTCATACGTGACGCCATCGCGCGTCTGATCGCCGCCAGCGATGGCGAAGAATGCTTCCATCGCGCGCAGTCGTACAACATCTCGTGGGGGCTGGTTCACGCCGCCGAAGAGAATTACGACGTCGCGCATTACCGGCAGCGCGACTATTGGCGCTCTATCGAGCATCCGCGGATTGGCCGTGCGATCCCGTATCCACGCGGTCCGTTCGCGTGTGATGCCTTGGGAATTGAGCCGCGCGGCCGCGCGCCGAATCTTGGCGAACACACCCAGCATGTATTGGCGCACGATCTTGGCATGTCGGCCGATGCAATCATGGCATTGCGCACCTCGGGAGTCGTCCGATGAACACTACGTCAACTGCCCGTCCCGGTGTGCTCAGCGGTGTGCGCGTTCTCGATTTCACCTGGAAGACCGTAGGTCCGTGGTCGACGCGCCTGCTCACGCATTACGGCGCCGAGGTCATCCATGTCGAGCGTGCCGGAGGCTGGGACGATCACCGCTACAACGCGACTCCGAGCATCGTGACCGACGAGCCCAAGGTGGCTCAAACGCTGGGCATGAAGAAGGTCTACTCCGATCCCCAATTCAACACGCATCGCGACGAGTCGGCGGCTGCCACCGAACGGCCGAAACTCTACGCTGCGCCTTACTTTAATACGCTGCACAACGGAAAGCTCGCCATCAGTCTCAACACCAAAAGTCCGGAAGGATTGAAGATCGTCGAGCGTCTCATCGGCATGTGCGATGCGCTGGTGGAAAACTTCAGTGCCGAGGTGTTGCCGAGCTGGGGCCTTACCTGGGAGCGACTCCACGCCATCAATCCTCGCCTCGTTTACATGAGTACGTCGGGCTTTGGGCACACGGGCGATTGGAAGACTTATCGCAGCTACGGGCCGACGGCCGCCGCACAATCCGGTCTCTCGCTGGCCTCGGGCTTGCCCGGCAAGCCGCCCGCGGGCTGGGGATTCTCGTATCTAGATGTCATGGGCGGCTGGATAGGCGGACTTTCGCTGATCCAGGGTCTGCTGCAAGCGAAGAAGACGGGTGAGGGTTGCTATATCGACTACTCGGTCACCGAGGGGGCGATGTCGATGCTAGGCACCTACATGTTAGATTACCAGGTTAACGGGCGACGCACCCGTCGGCCGGATTTTCCGCCGGGCAATCGCGCGGTGTTTCCGGCCCTGGCTCCGCACAATACGTATCGTTGCGCGGGCAGGGATCGTAATGATCAGGATTGGTGGATCTTCATCGCGTGCGAGACCCAGGAACAGTTCGAAGCCTTGTGCTCTGTCATGGAACAGCCGGGTCTTGTCCTTGATACCAAATTCGCCACCAACGAGGCGCGGGTCACAAATCAGGCTGAGCTCGATCAGATCATCAGCAACTGGACGCGCCCGCGGCGACGCTACGACATCATGCGGAAATGTCAGGCGGTCGGCATTATCGCCGCCGTCGTGCAGAATGCGGAAGATCGTGTGGAATACGATCCGCAGTTGCAGCATCGCGAGGTGTTTCCCGTCATCGAGAACCCCGAAGTCGGCGGCGCATTCTCTTATGAACGGTACCCTGTGCGGCTGTCGCGTACGCCGGCAACCGTCCAGACCCGCGCGCCTGTGCTTGCGGAGCATAATCAATATGTCTTCGGCGAACTTCTGCAGATGAGCGAGGCGGAAATTAATTCGTTGCGGGAGCGCGGTGTGATCTAGGGGCACGTCGCTCGGCGGTCCTCGTGATCGTACAAGGCGGCCAGATGCTTGCGTTCCGAATTCATGGAAATTGACATGAGCCGCGAGGAAATCGTGGCGCTCACGGAGAGGATGATCCTGGCATGACACCTTCACCCCTGGCCTTCGGCGGCCGCCACCCAAACCCGCGCAACAAGCGCGCCGCCGCTGTCATCGGCGTCGGCCACACCGACTGGGTCCGCGACTGGCAGCGCTGCCGCGCCGGCGAGCAGCCAAACGATTCGCTAGGCTACGGCCTCGAGGCGTTCCGTAATGCGCTGAAGGACGCGAACATCAACCGCGATGAGATCGACGGCCTGATCGCCGGACCCACCACCGCCTATGAACGCATGGGCGAACTCGCGGGCCTCAATCCCCGCTGGGGCGACCAGTCGGATGCCGTAATGGCCGTCTCGCAGGCTGTTATGGCGATCGAGGCCGGCTATGCCGAAGTCGTGGCGCTCATCTACGGTAACGACCAGCGTAGTGTCGGCACGCAGTATGGCGGGCCGGCGGCGATGGGCGGCAACGCCCACCTCTCTTATGTCTATCACTCACCCTGGGGCTTCACTTCTCAGGGCGCGCTCTATGCCCTGACACTGCAGAGCTACAAGCATGCACGCGGCTTCACGGAACGCGAAATGGGCGAGGTCTCGGTCGCGCAGCGCGGCTGGTCATCACTGAACCCGAACGCGATCCAGCGCAAGCGCATCTCGATCGAGGACTATCTTGCTTCCCATTATGTCTGCCAGCCGCTGCATTTGTTCGACTACTGCCTGATCAACGATGGCGGCGTCGCGCTGATCATCGCGGAGGCGGAACGGGCAAAGAAGCTGAGCAGCAGGCCGGTGTTTATCGAGGGCATCGGGCGCTCCGACCTCAACAGTGGTGCTACAAGCCTCGAGTCGCGCGTCGACGAGTTCTATTTGCCCGCGCAGCAGGTTGCGGCAGCGCAATCCTATGCCGTATCGGGTCTCGGACCGAAGGATATGGACGTCCTGCAGGTCTATGACAGCTTCTCCGTCCACGTGCCCCTGGCGCTCGAAGGCTATGGCTACGCCAAGGTCGGCGAGGCCGGAAAGTTTCTGCGCGAGAGCGGGATCGGACCAGGCGGCAAGTTGCCGACCAACACCAGCGGCGGACATCTCAGCGAGACCTACATGCAGGGCTGGGCGCACCAGGTCGAGTGCGTGCGTCAGCTGCGCGGCGAGTGCGGGGACCGCCAGGTGAAGGACGCGCGGCACGTGCACTACACGTCCGACGTTGCTGGCAAGTGTTTCTCGGTCATCTACGGAGTGTGAACGTCATGAGTGCGACCGAAGTCAAAACGCCGCGGCCCGTGATGGGCCTCTACGACAAGCCGATGTGGGAAAGCGTTCGCGCCGGTGCGATGAAACTGCAGCGCTGCAAGCACTGCGCGACCTGGCTTTACCCGCCCGGTCCGTCCTGTCCGAAATGCCTCTCTCCCGAACTCGAATGGACGCGTGTTTCGGGCGAGGGGAAGATCGTCTCCTGGGTGGTGTTCCACCGTCACTATCTGCCGGCCTATCCGCCGCCCTACAACGCGATCGCGGTGCGGCTCGCGGAAGGGCCGACGATGATCAGCAATCTCGAAGGTACGATGCCGGAGGATGGCTGCATCGGACGCGCGATGCGGCTGGTCTATGTGACGATGCCCGACGGCGTGATGCTGCCGCGCTGGCGCTACGAAGGCTGAACTGTGCCGACGCCCAGAACACGCCGAGATACCAAAGGGGGCTCTGTTGCAGCCTTTTGCTTGGGTTGAGAGGGATCCGCTAGGCGGGACCGACTTATCTATCAGGCGGCGACTGCGAACAACGTGGCGATGAACCTTGCCTG
>NZ_LMUJ01000088.1:90748-109503 GCF_009765975.1 Acidisphaera sp. S103
GGTTCAAGTCCTTCCGGTCAGCCACGGTAACGCTTGCCGGCGTCGAACTGATGCACATGATCCGGAAGGGTCAGCTGCTGCCAATAGGCGAGTTGTGTCCGGCCCACCAATTCTATTCGTTGGCGGGATAAGGCACGTCTTATCTGTGCGACGGTCCCGTCCGCGATCGAAGTTTGCGACAGAACCTTTCGCAAACCGAAGGTGGTGTGGTGATGGCTGTCCCCGAGAAGATCGGAATGGAAAACGTCAATCACCCTGGCCGCGTGGTGAGGGTCGAAGCCGCCAAATACAATGCCGTCCTCGAGGCGGTCCTGTCCGTCTTGCCATCACAGCCTCCCGGCCTGACCCTGGTGGAACTCCGAGAGGCCGTTCGGCCGCTCGTCTCAGGCGAGGTCTTGCCGGATGGCTTCAAGGCCGGGTGGTGGGTGATGGGGATCCAACTGGACCTGCGGGCAAAGCAGGTTATCGCGACGGAGAATAGCAAGCCACTTCGGCTGTATCGATCCACCACATAACCTGATCGGGGACGCTATGATCGAAGCTGTCTGCGACATCAGCAGCAAATGCGCTGGTCTTCGCGGGCGCTCATTTGATGCTGAAAGTCCGAACCTCCGTCGTGAACGGCACGCTTAACCGGGATTATGCCGGCGCGGAGCGTTGGGCCCGTCGCCCGTTTCGGAGAGCGGCTTGACCCCCCCACCTTCTGGACGGTCTCCGCCCGTTACCCAGGCCAAACAGTGAACAAACGAAAACGAGGATTTGCAACGGCCGGCTTTGGGAGCAATACTACGGTAATGGCCTGCGGGAGCCTTCGCTGATGGCATTCGGCATCGACACCTTCCAAACGCGCCTCGATCTGCTGCTCATTCATCCAGCGCAACCGCCACCGATCGACTACCTGGGCTACTTCAAGCAGTGGAACGGCGGGACGCTGACGAACGGAGTGGTATCGGGCGGCGATCCTGCGTTTGCGGGCCGCAATTTTCTCGGCGGCGACTTCATCTGGGGGCATGCCGAGCACACGAATGCATCCCAGGCGCCTAATTTCCAAGCTATTACCGACCCGGCTTTCATAGCCTACTATAATCCGCTCGTAACGACCGCTCTCAGCCCGAACCAGCCCGAGAACCTGCAACTCACCGTCAACCTGATCGCCCCAATACAGGCCCCTCAACATGCCGGCCAGCAGCAGACAGGTCAGCGGGGTTTCCTCTTCGGTCGGATCGATGCACAGGCTATTTGCAACAGAATACTCGCCTGCATTAATTCAGGTGAACTTAGCTTTCCCTTCCCTCCGAGCCCCACGAAAATCTGGCTTGCCGTCGATCCTGATCCCTCCGTGAATTTCACGCCGGACTACTGGGCCGGGTGGAGTAATTTCGTAAACACACAAACATTTTCACTTATTTCGTCCTCGGCAATACCGGGCATCCCGAACCTGGGGCAGCAGTTCCAGGCTTGCATTTTGTGCAGCTACACAGCGGGCGCCAAAGGTCTGCTTCAGCCCGACACGCGCGTCACCGCCGCGCTCAATGACACGTCCCGACTGGGACTCAACAAAACATGTCACGCCTTCTGGGCGGATACCTCCGTTGGGGCCGCCGGCGCCGTAGCACCGAACCCGGTGCTCAACTGGAATTCGTTCGATCAGCCAACGATGCCGATGCTCTGGCGATTGAACAACGGCATCAGGCTGGCAACCGACACCGCTCAACCGCCCAGTTTCCCCATGTTCGTGGATGCCATCAACCCCGATCCCCAGAAAGACCCCACGAAGTCCATGCTAACGGCGAACAAGTGGCAGCCGAATGTGGCGTCGATCGTGAATCTGGGCTTCTCGCATGAAGATCCCGTCATTTCCAAGATAACGTGCCTACAGACAACAAAGATGCCAAGTATGGGAGACAACGGTTACGGTTACGGCAATAAAAGTGATATTGGCGTCATCAAAGGCCACTTTTTTGTCCCCGGAAGCTTGGTAAAGGTGATTGGCCGTTATTTAAGATCAGCAGGAACCTCAAAAAAGTCACCGACACTTTCAGAAGTCTTGACGTATTCTCAGAAGAACTTCTCGGTTTTCACTGTTTGGGAAAGCACACGTCTCAACACACCATCTCAAATATATCCTTCGAATCAAACGATAGATTATTATGATCCCCAACTGGATACTGGAACACTCGATGGAAAAGAGGCATTCACCTATTGCGGAAACATCCTAACCCAACCGCCGCAGACACCGGTTTACTTTGCCCTCGACAACTTCGATCCAACTGCGGTGCATCCCGACTGGATATTAACCTATTTCGAGAAAATTAAGGCGGCACGGGATGATTACGCAAACCAGACGGGATTTTATTACTTAATCGGTGTTTATAGCAACGGCGGGATCATGGAGCAGCTATATAGCCAGGGCATCGTGAGCCATTTCTGGCAACCGGTATCTGCGCAAGCGACTGGCAGTCTTCCCCCCCGCTGGCCATGGTATCACGTCAATCGATGGCAATATACAAACGAACAGGGGCTCTTTGAGGGGGGCGGGAACGTCTGCTCGATTGTCACCAAAAATCCAGATCCAAAAATTGCTGGACAATTTCTGTATGCGGGCCCCGATCCTGATGCGGACTGGGGCGACGGCGGCACCTGGAACCTCACGGATCCCGTCGCTTCCGATTTGCGCTACTATGACCAGCAGCAAATCAACGCCATTCATGATGAATTGCAGAAGCACTGGAACGGGCTGATGGAACCCGCCCCCCTGCCGGCGGTAACCTCGCCATGAGTTCCGACAGCTTCCTCAAGCAGCTTCTCGCCGGCTTCGCCAGTGCGCTGGAACCGCTGAAGGAAGCGGTTGCCTCCCCGCAGGCCTTTGCCTCTTTCCTCGGCGGGTTCGGCTGGACGCTAGGAAGTAACGATCTGACCAGCGTCACCGGATCGCTGGGGGGTCTCTCCACGCTTGCGGCTGATCCTTCCTCCATGAGCCTGGCGCAATTGGCCGCCGATCTCGTCTCCGCCGGCAATGTGATCCGTCGCATCGCCACCAGCGGCGCGGCCGCCGCCTTTGCCTCCAGCTTTCCCGAAGAGCTGCTCGACTTCCTGGTCTATTATGCGCTGGCGCAGCAGAGCGCGCCCACCTTCGCGCTGCTGCATTTCGGCGGCGTGCTGAACGAGCGGCGGGTGCCCGCCGACAGCATCACCGGACGCGCCGAATATGTCCAGCGGCTGGTCAACTGGGGGCTGCTCGGGCAGTTCACCGACCAACCGCTCGCCAGCTTCGAGAAGAATTATGGCTGGGGCACGGATTTCGCCGCTGATGCCTTCCTGCGCAGCCTGGGGATTCTCATCCGGGGCTTCGGCGGGAATGCGGGACTTTACCCGGCGGATTCCACTCTAGTCGATCAATACTATTCCCATGACTCTTCGAGCGCCGCCGGTACCACCAATCTCCTCCTCTCTCCCCCCTCGCTCCAAGCTTCGGTCACATCCGGTTCCGCCGCGGCCAATACCAAGCTCGCGCTGCTCTTCCTGCCGATTCCGCCAACCGCGACCGCCGATGCCGCTCCGGACGGGCTGGCGATCATGCCAGTCATCACCGGGCAGGCCAGTGACACCATCGCCATTACCGACACCATCACGCTGACGCTCGCCGGCGACTTCCTCACCCGGCCGGTACGAGCGGAAATTCACCCGAGCCAGGCCGCGCTCAAGGCCTCCACGGGTGATTCATCGGTCGATACCACGGTGCGGCTGGATGCGAAGAGCGCGGCGGCCTCGCCCTGGATCGCCATCGGCGCCGCCGACTCCAGCCGCCTGGAAATCTCCGCCGCCCACGCGGCTTTCGGCTTTTCCGGCCAGCTCAATGGCGACATCGACATCCAGGCAGAAGTGGGTTTGGATACCGCCGCGCTTGTCATCGACCTGAGCGAAGGCGACGGCTTCGTGAAGGGCGCCGTCGGCTCCCAGCCTTCGCGCAGCCCGCTCTCGCTCATCTTCAAATATTCATTCAAATCGGGCTTCTCCGTCAGCGGCAATCCTCGGCTGCAGGTTACGCTGCCAGTGATGCAATCGATCGGCGACGCCATCCAACTGCAATCGATCAGCATCTCCCTCGGCGCAGGCGCGGGCAATAGCTTCGAACTCGATGCCACGGTCGCGCTTAGCGTATCGATCGGCCCGATTGCCGCAGCCGTCTCGGGCCTCGGAGCAACGCTTCGCCTGTCGGTTCCGGAAAATGGCGCCCCGCCCGGGAATCTCGGCAATGCGGACCTGTCCTTCGGCTTCCTGCCGCCCTCCGGCGTCGGCCTCAGCATCGACGCGGCGGGAGTCAGCGGCGGCGGCTTCCTGGCCCATGCGAACGATCAGTACAGCGGTGTCCTGCAGCTCAAGTTCAACGATCTGGCCCTGCAGGCGTTCGGCCTGATCACCACCCAAGTGGCAGGCGCCGACGGCTATTCGCTCATCGCACTCATCGACGCCGACTTTCCGCCCGTGCAGCTCGGCTGGGGGTTCACGCTCGATGGCGTCGGCGGCCTGCTGGCGGTTAACCGCACTGCATCGCTGGATGCGCTGCGCGCCGCGGTGAAGAGTGGCAAGGTCTCCTCCATTCTCTTTCCGACTGCCGCCATCGGCAATGCCACTCAGGTGCTCAGCGCACTCGACGCGCTGTTCCCCACCGCCCCCGGGCGTTTCCTGTTCGGCCCGATGGCGCTAATCGGATGGGGTACGCCGACGGTTCTCACCGCCTCGGTTGCGGTTGTCGTGGAACTTCCCGAGCCGATCGAAATCATCCTACTGGCCAAGATCGAAGCCAAGCTGCCGACGCCCTCCAGCGCACTCGTTCATCTCAACATGGACGCGCTGGGCGTACTCGATCTCACGCAGGACGAGCTTTCGCTCGACGCCAGCCTCTTCGATTCCAAACTCATCTCCTTCGTCATCACCGGGGACATGGCACTGCGCAGTGACTGGGCCTCTCAGCGGGAATTCCTGCTGGCGATCGGCGGCTTCCACCCGCAGTTCACACCGCCCGCGGGATTCCCCTCCCTCAACCGCGTAACGATCAGCATGCCTTCGGGCGTTGTCAGCAAGCTGCGCCTGGCCGCCTATCTGGCGATCACGTCGAACTCGCTGCAATTCGGCGCCACGCTTGACGTCTTTATCGGCGTCTCCGGCTGCGGCATTTCCGGCCATCTCGGCTTCGACGCGCTGCTGCAGCTCGATCCGTTCCAGTTCTCGGCAGACATCTCCGGTGCGGTGGCGGTCACTGTCGGCGGGGACGATCTGGCCTCCGTCTCGCTCGACGCCACGCTCACCGGACCTGCCCCCTGGCACATCGCCGGGAGCTTCAAGATCCACGTCATCTTCTGGGATATCGGCGTCTCCTTCTCGGCATCCTGGGGGCTGGACGCACCGTCCCAGCCGGTTTTGACGATCGACGTGGGCGCGCTGCTCAATGCCGCGCTGGCCGATCCGCGCAACTGGAACTCGCAGCTTCCCCCCGGCCTCGCCGCGCTCACATCCACTCGCCAAGTTAGCGATCCGAACGCGATCTTCGCGCATCCGCTGGCCATGCTGGAGGTGCACGAGCAAGTCGTGCCGCTCGATCTCGCGATCACCCGCTTCGGCCAGGCAGTGCCTTCGGGCGCGAGCGAGTTTTCCATCACCGGCTTTACCGTGGGCGGAGAAGCGACCACCTACAGCGCCGTGCAGGACGACTTCGCGCCGGCACAGTTCTTCGACCTCAGCGACACCGACAAGCTCGCGGGACCCTCCTTCGAACGCCACGACGCCGGCGCCGTGATCACCGGCAACTTCCTCGCCAGCGCCGCCGCGCGCGCCAAAAGCATCGACTACGAAACCCTCTATATCGATACGCCCGGCGAAGTTCCCGTGGACAAGGATACGGTGCAGCCATCGCAGCCCTTCCCGTGGTCCGGCTTGCACTTCGTCATGGGCGGCGGGGCCGCGGCCCGCAAGGCCATCAGCCGCTCCGGCAGCCTGCGCTATGCCGCACCAGGCAATCCCATCAAAGTGCTGGAGCCGGCCTTCGCCCTTGCCGGCATGGCCGATCTCGCCACCTCGGCCGCTCCGGCGGCCACCGGCCCGACTTATCGCGATGCGGCGGCGGCGTTGCTATCCCTCGCCCCAGCTCAGCGCGCCGGACTCCAGATCGTCGGCACCCATGAATTGGTGGAGGCGGCATAATGGCGAGCGCAGACACCACCCAGGCCTATTCGCTGCTGCCCTGGGTCCGCCGCGGCATCGCTTCGCGGATTTCCGGCACGCCCGCGGTCAACTACGCCACCGTTCCGGTTTCCGTGGCGGTGAATGGAGCCCCGGTTCCGGCGCCGCCCAACGTTCGGCTGCCCGGCCCCGGCGATGTCAAGACCATGGATGCCCGTGCCTTCATCCGCACCGATCCGATGGACGGCACCGACAACTTCGAGCCCAACTATCTGGCCATCGTCGAACTGGCCACGCCGGACCTGCCGTGGCTCTATACCCCGGTTGGCGTCAACGGCAGCCGCCTGCAACCATGGATCAGCCTGATCGTGATCCCCGAGGGAGACGGCGTCACCCTAACCCCGCAAGCTGGCGGGCCCTCGCTGCTGCGCATCGATTCGCCGCTCGATCCCGCCGCCGAACTGCCCGACCTCACTCAGGCGGATGCCTGGGTTCATGTTCAGATCGCCGGCTCAGACCTTTCGACGGCGGCCCTGAGCGGCGATAGTGGCGCCACCCTGTCCCGGCTCGTCTCGCCGCGCGCGCTTGTCGCCAACCAGCATTACCTCGCTTGCGTCGTGCCCACTTACCACGCCGGCGTGAATGCCGGCCTCGGCCTGACGGTGGACGACGCCGACCTCGCCCTGGCGTGGACGAAGACCGTTACCGCGCCGTTCACCCTGCCGGTTTATTTCAGCTTCCGCTTCCAGACCGAGGCCAATGGCGACTTTGCCTCGCTGGCCCGCAAAATCGGCCCGCCCACGTCGCCGGTTGTCATCGGCACCCGCTCAACGGACTTCAGTCAGCCGGGCTTCGGCGCGGCAGCCGCACCGGGCGTTACGCTGGGCTTGGAAGGTGCACTGCGCTCCTTCAACACGGCCGATACGCCATGGCCCGCCGGCGCACAGGCAGCCTATGAAGCCCAGCTCCGCGCCGTGCTCTCGCCTCCGGCCGCCGCCGACCCGGTCGTCACGCCGCCGCTCTATGGCCGCACCCAGTCCGGTGCGGCGCTGCCCGCCGACAGCGCCTCGCCGCTGTGGTTCGGAGAGCTGAACCTCGATCCCCGCAACCGCACCGCCGCCGCGCTCGGCGGCCAGGTCGTCCAGGCCGGCGCCGACGCCATGGTTGCCGCGGCCTGGGCCCAGATCGGGGAGATCCGAAAAGCCAACCAGCTTCTGCGGCAGTCACAGCTGGCCCGCGCGGTTGCCGGTTCTCTCAGCCGCCGCCACCTGCAGACGGTGGCCGGCGACGGCATCTATCTCCAGATCACCAGCCCCACGCATCGGCGCGTCAACGTGACGCTTTCCGGATCGGCGCTGACGCTTGCCGGTCATGTCGCCGCGAGCCGCATTCCGGATACCGCCGTATTGGCGGCGATGCGCCGCCTGGCGCGGCCGCGGGGGCCGATCGGCCGCCAACTGGCTGCCGCCGCGCCTGCCGCCCCGCAGCAGATCGTCGACCGCCTGAACATTGTCCCCGCCAGCACGCCTCCAGCCACCGGCCCGAGCGCAATCGTCGCCGCCGGCCCGGTCAAACCGCCTGCCGGCATGGTCGCGCTCGATTCCGTCTCGCCCGCTTTCCAGGTGGCGGGCATGACTGCCACGCTGCTGACCTCCGCACCGGGATGGCTGAGAACAGTAGCAGTGAGTACGACGGCCACCGCGACGACCAAAGCCGAGACCGAAACAGAGGCGGCCAAGGCGCCGCTGGCTATAGATATCAAGCCCGTGGAGCCGGTAGCGCCTGTCTCTCCGATCGAGCCGGTTAAACCGATCGCGCCCATCCCGCCAGTCGGACCCATCGTGCCAGTCGGCCCCGTGGCGCCGGTCGGCGCCGTCGCGCCGCCGATCGTGAACTGGCGGAACGACGCCAGCATTCCCGCCATCCTGCAAAGCGGCGCAGCGACCATGCCCGCGCCCTTCGTCTTCCCCTCAAACGCAGCCGATCTCCAGGTCCTGCAGGGCGCGTTTAGCGCCTCTGCCGCATCCGTCAACGCTTACATCGGCACCGGCGATGCGCCGGCCACCGATCCGCCCTCGCTCGGCGGCACGTCCGCATTGGCCACGACACGCGCCGCGCTGGCGGCGCGGCTCGATCCGGCGCTGGCCATCAAGGCCCGCATAGGCGTGCGGGTGCCACTCGGTTCGGGTTCGGACCCGCTGCAGCCGCTCACCGCCGCCCCTGGTTTTCCCCAGGCCATGTACGAAGCGCTTGCCGCTCTCTCTCCCGAATGGATGCTGCCGGGCATTTCCGCCATCCCCGCCGACAGCGCCGTCCTGCTCAAGACCAACCCCGCCTTCGTTGAGGCCTATATGGTCGGTCTCAACGAGGATTTCGCCCGCGAGCTACTGTGGCGGCAATTCCCCGCCCAGCGCAACGCCACTTGGTTCCAGTGCTTCTGGGCCGACGGCACCGCCGACATCCCGGCCATAGCTGAGTTCGATCCCGCCGGAAATCTCGGGGACCACACCCAGGATCACACCGCCTCCGGCCGCCTCGCCCTGCTGGTGCGCTCGGACTTGTTCCGCCGCTATCCCAACGCGCTCGTCTCCGCTTGCCCTGCCGTGTGGAGCGGAACCACCCGGATGATGAGCACGACGCGCCAGTGGCCCGTCTTTCAGGGACAGATCGGGGACGATTGCCGCTTCTTCGGCTTCGATATCGACGATCCTTTCGGCTTAAGCGACCCCGCCGCCAACCGGCCGGGCACCTATTTTGTCATCGAAGAACACCTGACAGAGCCGCGCTTCGGGCTTGAGCCGGCAGGGAGCCTTCCGCCGGAGAATCCCGTCTGGAACGACCTCGGCTGGGACCATGTGACGCTGACCGGCAACTTCCTGGACCCGGCGACGCCGCCATCGTTCACTTCCACCGAATCCGTCGCCTGGAGCGACGATTCAAGCGCGATGGCCTTCATCCTGATGCGCCGCCCCTTGCGCATCGCCATGCACGCCACCGCGCTGGTGGCGGAGGAGCAGGCATGAGCACGACGGTTCCGCCTCCATACCCCGACAACACGCTTCTCTCGATAGCAGCGCCCACGGCCTTCGGACAAACCTTGTCGTATCTCATCCAGGGCGGCCAGAAGCGGCGCATCTACGACACCCAGACGCTCAGCTTACTGGCAACGCTTTACGGCCAACCGAAACCCATCACCACTGCCGTCGCCGCCATTATTCCTTCCGGGCCAGACTTTCCCTCGCGCGCCGACGGCACGGTCTACCAGGGCGCACCCGCCACCTACGCCTATCTCCTCAAGGGCGGCCTCAAATCCGCCGTTCCCGATGCTACCACCCTGCGCGACTCGGGCCACGACCCGTCCACCGCGCTGGCCATCGCCGCCGCCGACCTGGCCGCCATCCCC
The DNA here is from genome assembly GCF_009765975.1 of Acidisphaera sp. S103. Classification (GTDB taxonomy): domain Bacteria; phylum Pseudomonadota; class Alphaproteobacteria; order Acetobacterales; family Acetobacteraceae; genus Rhodopila. The sequence continues at coordinate 100,332 of NZ_LMUJ01000088.1, forward strand.
GACGGTCCGGCGCTGCCCTCGACCAGCAAATTCCTCCATCCGCCGCCGTCCTCGGTGCCGCTGCTGCTGCTGCCGATGCGCATCGAAACCCGCTATCAGAACAACGACACCGAATTGTGGATTCGGATCTTCCCCGACGACGTCCACGTCAACAGCTTCGAACCCGAGTTGACCGCCGAGGAAACTTCCGCCCGGGCCGCTTTCCTGGCCGCCGCCGCCAATGGCGGCCAGGCTGCGCAGGACGGCTTCACCGCACTTGCCCAGCAGTTCGGCCCGGCCCGCGCCGCATGGATCGCCCGCGCCGATGCCCAATCGGGAACCAAGCCCGGTTCATGGACCACGGCGCCCTCCACCAACCTGCTTCCCGAGCGCTGGCTGGTGATGGGCTATATCGGCACCATCGGCCATCTGCTCGCCGTCGGCCCGGCCATTCCCGACTCGCTGGCGCTCGGCCCGGATCCTAACGGCCCCGGCCCGGCCACCGACACCGGGATGGCCTGGCTTACGAACTTCGACCGCGCGGTCGCGGCCGGCATGGGCTTTCGCATCACGATAACCCCGACGCTGGGCGTAGTGCCGGGCTTCGACCGCATCGCGGTTTTCGGCCTGAACACGCAAATCACGCCGAAAGAAAGCGTCCAGCGTTTTGGCGAGGTGCTTCAGGCCCACCATTACACTGACGGGCTGGAGCTGCTCCCCCACGGCGCGCCCACCAACAACACCGACGACACGTCCTCCACGCTGAACTCGCACGACCCCAACTACGCAAGGCTCTATGCGCTCGAACAGGGGCCGGCGCTGTGCCCGGCGCGGCCGACTGCCGACGGCGACCGGCTTGCCCGCGGCATCGGCTTTGACCCGGCGCTTCTGGCCCACATCAGCGGCGCGAACGGCGGGCAAGACGAACACGCCGCGGCGATGAACACCGTCCTGTGGCCGGCGACGCTTGGCTATTACCTCGAACAGATCGTCAGCGGCTCGATTCCCACACCGGACGTGCTGCTGCCGCTGGCCCGCGATCACTTTTCCACGCATGTTCGAGCGCGCGGCCACTTCCCCATCCTGCGCGTCGGCACCCAGCCCTACGGCGTGCTGCCGGTGATGTGGAACGCGCAGTGGAAGGAGCTCGAAAACCGCGCGCTCGACACCCCGCTGATGAGCCTGCTCGCGAATCTGCGCACCACCTGGGAAAGTTCCGTCGCCAACGTCCCGAAAGTTCCAGGGGCAGCCGACCCGGAAGCGGCGCTGGTCAGCGTCCTGGGCATGGAGCCGCGCTCGGTCGCCTATTCGGCGCGTTCGGCCATCGGTCCGGAATACAACCTGACCTACTGGCGCTTTCTCCAGAAAGACCCTGGCGCAACCTGGTGGTCCAACCTGAGCGAGAAAGTCGTCGCCGAAGCCGGACCCATCGCGACCGCTGTGGCTTCCACACGGCTTGCCATCACCGCGTTCGTCTCTCAACTGCGCCGGCTGACCGACGATGTCGTCGCGCCCGCGCCGCCCGACGGCGTTGGTAAGCCCGACTATGTCGCCCATCTGTTGGGGACACACGGCTGGCAGGACCTGCGCAACTACATTCTGCCCGCGCAACCCGTGCCGCTGCTGCTTCTGCTGCTGCGCCACGCCGCGCTGCGCCAGTATGTCGATACCGCCGCCGAACTCCTCGCCCAGCAGAATGCAATCCAGCCCAGCGAGCGCATCGAGCCCGAGCTGATCGGCCTTTCCGTCGGCGTCGCCCGCCCAACCCCGTGGGATATTCTGGGCCGGCCCATCCCCAGCAAGGGCGCGGTCGGCACGCTGCTCGACAGTTCCCGAACCGATCCCACCATTCCCGGTTTTTCCGGCTTCTGGAGCGCCTTTACGACGCTTTCGACCCTCTCCGCCGAGGTGCTTGACGCCACCACCCGTGAGGCGATGGACCTCGCCTCCTACCGGCTGGACGCCTGGTTCACCTCGATGGCCCATTACCGGCTCGACCAGCTCCGCACCACCGCCCCCACCGCCGGCGTCATCCTGGGGGCCTATGGCTGGGTAGAAAATGTCCGCCCGCAAGCCGCGGTGGCCTCATCCGGCTATATTCACGCGCCATCGCTGGCCCATGCCACCACCGCTGCCGTCCTGCGCTCCGCCTATCTCACTCACAAACCCGCGGCGACCGGCCCGCAGTCCCCCCTGGAAATCACGCTCACCTCATCTCGCGTCCGCCTGGGACTGAGCCTGCTCGACGGCGTGCGCCAGGGTCAGCCGCTCGGAGCCCTGCTCGGCTACCGGCTGGAGCGCAGCCTGCACGACGCCGGCCTGGAAACGCTGATCCAGCCGCTCCGCACCATCGCCCCGTTGAACGACACGCCGGACACGTCGACGACCACCGCCGAATCCGTCCCCGCTAACAATGTTGTCGACGGCCTGGCGCTGCTCGCCGCCATTTTCCCCAACGGCACGCTGGCCACGGGCATGGGCCTTCCCTCCGATGCCGCCACCCGCGGCAAGCTGACCCAGGCCCTGCAAACCCTCACGGATGCGATCGACGCAACAGCTGACCTCACCCTGGCTGAAAGCGTCCATCAGTTGCTGCGCGGCAATCCCGTGCGCGGCGGTGCCACGCTGGATGCGATCGCCCGGGGCGACGCCCCGCCACCCGAGCTCGATGTGATCGAGACCCCGCGCGCCGGCACCGCCTTTACGCATCGCCTCTTCGCCGTCGCCGGCGGCGTTGCCGCCAGCGGCTGGGCCGCCACCCCTCGCGCCCAGGCCGAACCGCGCCTAAACGCCTGGGCCAGTTCGATCCTGCCCGCCCCCGCAAATATCCGCGCCCAGGCGACATTCACTGATTCGACCAGCGCCGTCCTCGCCACAGTCGACATTTCCATGGCCGATGCCGGCATCGCCCCGCTCGACCTGCTGGCGCTGCCTGAAGCCTCAGCCATCGGCGGCGAACTCGCCGCCCGCCTGCTCCGCGCAGCCGCGCGGCCCGCCACTGTCCCCGCCACAGCAGGCGTAGCACTGCTTGGCACGCGCGCCTCCGCCTGGCCGGCAACCATTGTCTCGGTCACCGAGCTGCTCCAACTGCTAGTCTTGCTCAACCGCCTGCTGGCATCGGTGCGCGCGCTCACGCCGCAGGATCTCGTCTTTCCTGGCGGCACGCCCGGCGGCATCGACAATGCAGAACTGCAGTCCCGTGCCGACGCGGCCGAAGCGCTGCTCCGCGCTGCTTCGGCCCCGCTCCAGGGCTCATCGGGGCTCGATTCCGCCCTGCTCGCCGCCGCCAATCTCGGGCTCGGCACGGCGGTTCCCGCGCTCGACTCCAGCCAATGGCCGGCCCAGGCCGCCGCCGCCATCACCGGGCTCAACGCCCGCATTGCCGCGCTCAACACGCTCGCGGCAGGGTTCACCCGCACCGGTGCCTCAACCGATGCCCAGCGCGACTTCGACGTTGCCCGCCTCAACACCGTCTTCGGGCAGAGCTTCCTCGTCCTGCCCACACTCGACGCCACCCTTGCCGCCCAGTGGCCCCAACTCTGGAGCAACTCGCTCGCCCTGCAATCCGGTGACGCTCTCGCCTCGCTCACCTGGCTGCAGCGGCTGGCCCGCATCCGGCCCTCCGTCGCGCGCTTCTACCGGTCGATGCTCAGCGCCGAGGCCCTCGCCGGCAGCTCCCTGCCGCCGCCCGAGGTGGCGCAATTGCCCTTTGCTTCCGGTGACCTCTGGGCGGCGCTGCCACAGAGCGCCCCCGCCGCCGCCAGCAGCAAGCTCTCACTGGTCGCTTTTGCCACCCAGGCCTATGCAGCAGGCTCCCCCATCACCGGCCTCGCCATCGACGAGTGGGTGGACGTTCTCCCCACGCCACAGCAGATCACCGGCATTTCCTTCCATCAGGACGACCCCACCGCCCGCGCCCCGCAGAGCATCCTGCTGGCCGTGCCCCCGGACAGCTTTCCCGAATGGACGCTCGAATCGCTGGAAGGCACTATCCTCGAAGCACTCGACCTGGCGAAAATCCGCGCCGTCGATCCCGATGCACTGACCAATCTGGGCCATTGCCTGCCGGCCCTTTATTTTGCCTATAACGCCGGCGCAGCCGCGCCGGAGGCCGTGTCCACCGACTTCAACCTTGCACGCTTCACCGGCGTGTCGAAAGCTCGCTAGTGGTCCGAAACTGAAGCCCGCCGTTACTGGCGGTCTCCAGTTTCGGACCACTATTTTGTTTGTTTCAGCGTGCCGACCGATCTGAAGCCGTCGCCATGAGGCGGCAGACTTCAGATCCGGCACACTAGGGAGTCGCCCGATGTCCTCCGCGACGATCTGGAACCGCATCGAACCGCGCGCCCGCTCCGGCGGCCTCGCCGGCGGGCTGGCCGCGCGCGTGCACGATCCACTCTGGCTTCTCGCCCGCCAGTGGCAGGTTGGCGAGTTCGCCGGCCGCGACGCCAGTTCGCCGCTGACCGTGCAGGTCCAGTGGACGACCGCCGCGTTTGACCGCTTCGCCTCCGGCTCTGCCGCACCACAGTCCCTCGATGCCAACACGCCCATCGAGACGCTGATCGAGCGCGAGCCGGTGCGCCCCCAGCAGGCCACCGGGGATCTCCTCCAGGCCGCGGAATCCGGCCTCCAATTCCTGCGCCTGCTCGACGCGGCCAATCTCACTCGCCTGCGCGCCGCGTATGTGCAGCAATATCCGCTGGCTGCGCCCGCCAACGCGGATTCCGACACGCTCGGCTTCGCCACCGTCGTCGCCGGCCGTGCGCTTGACGGCATCCGGCTTCGCGCCGACCTCGGAGCCGGGGGCCCCACCGGGTCCACCGGCTCCTTGCCGGCGCAGCCTGCGCTGGCCGCCGCCGATGCGGCTTCCGTTAAGCCCATCGCCGCCGCCTGGATCGCCTGGTACGATGCGCTGTTTGACGAACCCGCGGTCCCCAGCTCGTGGACTCCGGCACGCATGGAGTACAGCTTCGCCCTTGGCGCGGCCGCGGATGCCAACGGTCTCGTTGCGCAGGAGTACGACGGCGGTTCCATCGACTGGTACAGCTTCGATCGCGCCACTTCGCCGCTCGCCGGCAGCACCGCCCAGCCGGTCAGCTCATCGCGCAGCGTGACCGTCGCGCCCGTCACGTTTCGCGGCATGCCTGCGCGGCGTTTCTGGCAGATTGAAGACGCCGCCGTCGACATCGGTGCCCTCGACGCCGCGGCGACCGACATCGGCCGCCTGCTGCTGCGCGAATTCGCGCTCATATACGGCAACGACTGGTTCCAGATACCGCTTGCACTCCCGGTCGGTTGCCAGGCGGTGATCGGGTCGCTCTCCGTCACCGACACGTTCGGCCTTGTGACGACCATCCCCCACTACGCCGCGGCGGACGGCGCCCTGAGCAACTGGCGGATCTTCTCGCTCGACGCCACCGGCCCAACCATCACGTCCGCAAACAGCATTCTCGCCGCCGCCAACCTTCTCGTCCTCGCGCCCGGCGGCGTTGCCGTGCTCGACAGCGATCCGATCGAAGACGTGGTCCTGCTCCGGGACGAACCCGCCGAAATGGCCTGGGGAATCGAGCGCATCGTCGCAGGTCCGTCCGGTTCGCCGCTAGACCGCGCGCTTGCCTGGCGCACCGCGCAGCCTTTTGCAGCGCCGCCTTCCGGCACGGCCATCCCCGCTTATCGCCTGGGTTCAACGGTGCCCGACTATTGGATTCCGTTCCTGCCCGTCGCGGTGGACGACGGCCCGTTGCAACTGCGCCGCGGCAGACTGCCGACCGCTGCCACCGGCCCCCAGGGCGAGCTGCTCGCCTACCCCGGCCAGACCATCTTTTTCGAGGAACTGCCGCGCGAAGGTGTTCGCCTGCAGCGCCGCTACCGCTTCGCACGCGGCCTCAACGGTTCGACCTTTTTGTGGATCGGCCGCCTTCGCTCCACCGGCTCGGGCCCAGGCCGCAGCGGCCTGCGCTTCGATTACCTCGACTTCGGCTGATCCCCGCAAAAGGCCGATCCTTCTCCCACGGCCTCAAGGCCAGCAATTAGTAGGATTCCTACAGACTGAGGGCTTCAGCGGCGGTGGGGACGATAAATCTGAGCTGACGAAAATGATCTGCCTGCAATGCGGCAAGACAGGGAACGTTCGCCATGCCAAAAGTTCCTAGAGGCGAGAAACGCCCAACCGACGTAATCGGCAATGCTGCGACAGTCATCCCGGCGTAAGCGCCCGGCGTTGGCCGTGTAGCGGGGCGGCCGTGGATCGCCGATACTTGGGGTAGCTGGAGACTCCTTCTGTAGCTCCATAAGGAGGCGATTGTGTCCGATGTGGAGATCGTTGCCCGGGTTGAGCGGCGGCGAAAATGGACTATCGAAGAGAAGGCTGCGCTGATTGCCGAGGCGGAAGCCGAAGGCGGCAAAGTGAAGCTGGTGGCGCGGCGGCACCGTATGTGGGAAAGCCTACTGTACGACTGGCGCTCAGCCTGGAAGGCGGCGGCGGTTGCCGCAGTCGGTTCATCGGACGCAGTAGAGTTCGTGCCGCTGGGCGTATTTGGCGAAACGGAAAGCGCGGTGCCGCCGATGCTGCCATCGGGAACGGCCGCGGTGAAAAGGGTGGCTCGTCTCGACTGGTCCGTAGTGTTCGTCGCAACGAGCCGCCGATCGCCCGTCTCGCGGGCGCCTCGGCAATCCCGGGCCTGGTCACGCCATTACGTCGACCCATTGCAAATGCCGAGTTCGATACGCAACCGCTCCCCTCCTGGCGTCGATGCTGGTTGTGCGTCAGCAGGCGCCTTTCGCCCACCGCCTACCCGCGCCGTTCTGCCGGCCCGTCAGCCCTCCCCTTCTACCATCTTCCAGAGGGGCCGACGCTTGCCGGGTAACCGTTGGGATGGGACTGAAGGTTCATGCTTCCGCCCAGACGCTGCCCGGTCACGTCGTGGCATTGTCTGAACGACAGGTTCAACTGCCCTTGACGCTCCGTGAACAGCGCCTTCCCGGCCTCAAAGGATGACCGGGCGGGACCGTCGACCGAGACGCTCACCAACAACAGGCCGGCCAGCGCCGCGGCCGCGCCTAATTCGCCCGGGGGAAAGTTGCTTCAATCATTCAATGTCGCTTCTCTCGATAGCAAGGTGCTTGCCGGTGACGATGCCTTCCACGGATGGGACATCATCCGTCGCAATCAGTCGGCACGCAATACAGTACTTGTGTCGCGACAGCGCTGCCGATACGCCTTCAGCGTCATGAGATGGCGCAGTATGTCCCTGCCGGCTCTACAATCGCCTCGGCCCCGATTTGCACAAGTGATGTCCACCTGCACTTCGGCCATCACGTCATCGTTATGGATCGCGATTTGCGCAGCGGCGCCAGAATTTATTTGGCAGGGCCTGCGGATCGCACTGAACGATCCCACTTGGGCAGATCTTTTCTCAGCCCTGCTGATCGGACTCATTCTCGCGTTTTTCGTTGAGCCCGTGATGGAACGCATCCGCGATCTGCTGCACTGGACGCGTCATCGGACGTCGGCCGAAAGCAAGCCGCGCAACGCATTGTTCACCGCAAGCCTGAGTCTTGCGTTCGCGCTCGCATCGGTCTGTCTCCACGACGCCATCGCCGCCTTCGTTTCCGGGCACAACGCCGAACATGCGGCGGCCAATTCCGGGCTCGAGGCCGGGATCATGTTGGTGATCGAATGGGCCATCGTGCCGCTCGCAATAACGCTCGTTTGGCTAAGTGCCCGGCAGCGTTGGCTTGCAGTACCGATGGGGGTCGTCGGAGGCGCCTCGCCGTGCGTTGCCGGATGGCTGTTCGCCTGGTCAGCGCAGGCCGTGATCACTACCGCTATTCCGTGCTTGCTGATTCTCGGCTTCGGATATCGCCAGGCAAGAACGGAACCTCGTCAGCGTGTCTTCGCACGATGTGCGCACAGCGTCGCGCTCGTGGCCGCGATCTGGTTTGCATTTGTGCTGCTGCTCGACGCGGTTCTCGCGTTCTATCACATCGATCAGTTCGAATTGTACAGCCCATCCGATTTTTGGGTGGATGTGCGGTTCTACTTTGGCTGGACGCTGGGGTTGATGCTGGCGCCTTCGCCGTATGACCGAACGGCGGACACGATCGCGGAGCGGGTTGGCTAGCTAGGCCTCGTCACGGCGGGTACGCGCCATGCTCCTCGACATCCCAGCCCGTGCGCTTTAGGAGCGCATGGCGCGCTGCGGCGAGCCCGGTCATATGTGCAAGCTGGCATATGGGTGCGGCGAGCAACCGACGCACTCCGTGGGCCCCGACGCGCGCGATGGACCGCTCGTTGTGGAGGCCGGGGGACGTGCATCCCCTGAAATCATGGTTCGGCCCCGTGATTTTCGATAACGACCCGGAGGCCAATCGGCCTTCATGGCGGGGGCGCCGAACCCTTCAGAAGCTCGTGCTATTGGGAACGCTCGCGGCGGGCCCTGCCGGATGCTTCATCCGGTTAGCCGCCGTTTGGCACCGTTGTGTTTTTGGGAACGCGAGGAAATGGAAGAGGGGAAGACGTCCGAAGCCTATTTGCGCGTTCCTTATCGTGTTTTCGGGAACACGGTCGTCAGCTGACCGGCCGGAACTAACCAATCGGCCTCCTGGTACGCATGAGACCGTCCAGAACGTGGGGGGGTCAGGCCGCTCTCCGAAACGGGCGGCGCGCCCAACGCTCCGCGACGGCATAATCCCGGTTAAGCGTGCCGTTCACGACGGAGGTCCGGACTTTCAGCATCAAATGGGCGCCGCGCGGAGACCAGCGCATTTGCTGCTGGGCATTCATTCGCCGATGCAGCAGCCATTGCACCGTACTCTCGGTGATCGCCGTCGAAATCGGTTCTTTTCGGCGGCGGGCTGTCGCGTAGTCGATGATGATGCTGGATTATCCAGACACGTATGTCTCCAGATCGCCGAGAAGGCGCACCACCTTGCGTGCGGCGGTGGCCATCGCCGACCTATCCTCGGCTGCAACCTTTACCGTAACAATGGTTTCGGCAATGAGATCCAGAGCCCGTTTGACCTGACCATGCCAGAGACGCCATCGGATCCGCTCGATCGTCTCGCTGAGGCGGGCACCGGCGTTACGATCCGTCCTCGTCTTATCGGGCCAGCTCGTGGCCGCTTGAGCGACGTGCTGAACCCGCATCGCGAGGTGAAACCAGTCGAGCACATGATGGGTCGGACCAGGGCT
>NZ_LMUJ01000088.1:109513-113129 GCF_009765975.1 Acidisphaera sp. S103
AACCGGGAACTGATTCTGTTGTATTGAGAGATCGGCCGTGACATCCTGCTTCGGCAGTCCGCTGAGGGTTGGGGGACAGCTGTCATCGATCGCTTGGCCCGCGAGCTGTGCCGGGATTTTCCCGAGATGACCGGGCTCTCCCCGCGCAACCTGAAATATATGCGGGCCTTCGCCGAGGCCTGGCCGGACAATCGTGCAACAGCTTGTTGCACAACTTCCCTGGGGCCATAACATCCGCCTGCTCGAGGCCCTCAAGCAGTCTGAGGAGCGCGCCGGGTACGCCAGCCAGGCGGTCGAGCACGGCTGGAGCCGGGCGGTCCTGGCTCATCAGATCGAGGGACGGCTCATCGATTGCGCCGGCAAGGCGCCGACCAATTTTGCCCAAACCCTGCCGAGCCCGCAATCGGATCTGGCCCGCGAGCTGCTGAAGGACCCGTACGATTTCGAGTTTCTGGCGGCCGCGGCAGACATCTCGGAGCGCGAACTCGAACGCGGCCTGCTCGACAACCTGCGCGAACTCCTCCTTGAACTCGGCAAGGGTTTCGCCTTTGTCGGCAGCCAGTATCACCTCGAGATCGGCGACCAGGACTTCTATCTCGATCTCCTCTTCTATCACCTGCGCTTGCGCTGCTTCGTCGTCATCGACCTCAAGGTCGACGACTTCAAGCCTGAGTACGCCGGCAAGATGAACTTCTATTTGTCGGCCGTCGACGACCTGCTGCGCCATCCGGCTGACGCGCCGACGATCGGGCTGATCCTGTGCAAGGGCAGGAACGAAGTGATCGTTGAATATGCGCTCCGCGACAGCGCCAAGCCCCTGGGCGTCGCGGCCTATCGCGTCTCGCCGCAACTGCCCAAGCAGTTCGAGGCCGACTTGCCGACCCAGGCTGACCTCGCCCGCGAGTATCCCCTCATGGCGCTGGTTAAGCTGCGAATCGACATCGAGCGCATGCTGCGGCAGCTGACACAGCAGCACAATATTCCCGATGGCTCGCTCCCGATCAGGTCCATGCTCGGGCGCCTGGTGCAGGTCCGCGGCCTGCCACAAAGCGCGGCGGCTTTTGGCGAGACGCTTCGCATTCTGAATGAAGCGACGCACGGGGTCGATGTTTCGGCAGACGCGGCCGCGGCGGCTCTGGACGCAGGAACCCGGCTCCTTGATGAGCTCAAGCAGTTACGGGACCCCGAGTGACCGCACGCCGTTTCCTGCAAATCGTGCCAGTCCCTGATGCGCTTCTGGACCTGACGCCGGACGCGTTTGCCTGGGGACAGCTCCGATTTCACGTGCACGGCCTTGTACCAGCCAGTGCGGACCATCTGCGCAATACCCGGGCGTCATTCCGGTCTGTCTTGACCGGCATGGATCGGGTGGTAGCGCGCAGTTGAAGTGTCTCCGGCAACACGACCGGCAAACCCGCCTTTGCCAGACCCGCGTGCCGCCACTGTGACAGCGAACCCGCTTCGAGGCAGAACCGGGTGAAAGCGATGCTGGTCGTCGCCAGGGCAGCCGCCGAGGAATCCGGCTGTTATCGGTCAGCGCTTGCCATGGTCTCGATCCGGTTTGACCGGTCCGAGAATTCATCAGACAGTCGGCCCAGACAGGGGCGCCAATCGAGCGAAATCCAGCCGGCGATGGCCTCATAAGCGTAGGCAGACAGCCGCAGCGCGGCCAGCCAGGATCTGTCGCCCAGTGGAGACCCTACTCATCTCCCCGGCAGGATAAGGCCGTAGACGCGACCGGTTGAGCCGAACGCGCCATACATCAGACCACTATCGACATGGGTCAGGCCGCTGAGGTGCGTTGCTTTGTGCTCCTGCCACATCGCCAACACGCGGCGCTGATACTCATCCGCGAATAGCGGCGTGCCTGAATGGTAGGCCGCGATCGACTTGGGCCAGCTTCCAGTGCGATTGTAGAGGACGTTCAAAAAGCGCGCGGCGAAGGCGGTATTGGCATAGGGGTCGAAGGCCTGATCGAGCGACGTGAACGCGTCCGGGTGGTCCATCAGGTTGACCTGCATGCATCCGACATCGATCGAGTGCACCCCTTGGGCCTCCAACGCGGCGACTGCGGCGACGGCCTGGGCCTTTGTCGCGAAAAACTGGCCGGCGCCATCCGCATCAATAGCCCACGGCCAGGGCCGCATTCCGCCAGTCCTTGGGTCCGGCCGCCCACTCTCAACTTGTCCGACGGCCGCAAGCATTCCAAGCGGTGTGCGTCCGACTACCTCCGCTCTCCTGATCGCCTGCTCGCATAGGGTAGCGGGTTCCTGCAAGGGAGCAGCGTGTGTCGTAACCGACACCGCGAGGAGAAACGCGAGGCATAGCAATGGACGCATGGGTACCACCATGCGCACAAATCACACGCGGAGGCTAGTTGCGGGTTGATGCTGTGATTCGGCGTGGAAAAAGGACCCCGTTTGAGGGGTGATCGGCGCCCAAAAGGGACCCCCCTCGAACGATGGGGTTCACGATGGTTTCCGTGGTGCACGGGAGCCTGTGTTGGGATGCTGGTATTGGAGACGGTCGCGAAGATCCGCCGGGCGTATTTCGTTCAGAAGAAGTCGATGAGACCGTCCAGAAAGTGGGGGGCAGGCCGCTCTCCGAAACGGGCGGCGGGCCCAACGCTCCGCGCCGGCATAATCCCGGTTAAGCGTGCCGTTCACGACGGAGGTTCGGACTTTCAGCATCAAATGAGCGCCCCGCGGAGACCAGCGCATTTGCTGCTGGGCATTCATTCGCCGATGCAGCAGCCATTGCACCGTACCCTCGGTGATCGCCGTCGAAATCGGTCCTTTTGCGGCAGCGGGCTGTCGCGTAGTCGATGATGATGCTGGATTGTCCAGATACGTATGTCTCCAGATCGCCCAGAAGGCGCGCCACCTTGCGTGCGGCGGCGGCAATCAGCGACTTGTCGTCGGCTGCAACGTCTACTGTAACGATGGTTTCGGCAATGAGATCCAGAGCCCGTTTGACCTGACCATGCCAGAGACGCCATCGGATCCGCTCGATCGTCTCGGTGAGGCAAGTACCGGCGTTACGATCCGTCTCCGTCTTATCGGGCCAGCTCGTGGCCGCTTGAGCGACGTGCTGAACCCGCATCGCGAGGTGAAACCAGTCGAGCACATGATGGGTCGGACCAGGGCTGGCGGCTTCGCCGAGCGATCGCGGACCATCGGCACCATCGCTCAGGATGGTGACCGGTGTCGCTGGCGTTGCGCCCAATCTATGAAGTACACCGCGCAACTGCCGGGTCTGCGAAGTCGCCTCCGCCGGCACGCTGGCGAATACGACCCGCTTCCCCTCATCGTCGCTGACCTGAGCGAGGAGAGCCTCAAACGTTCGCCCCTGATACTGACGAGCCGCCCGAACGTGGCCGCCGTCAATGGAGAGCGCAATAGATTTCGCCACCACCGCTGACTTGGATCCCGCCCCCGCGACAGCCTCCTGTTCCACCCTTGTGCCGACACGAAGGGTTCGTTGCCGGGCGGTTTCCACGGCCTGTGGCTTGCCGAGTGGTAGAAACTCCGCCAGCAGCGTTCGCGCCCGGCGGTAGGGTAACAGCGAACCCATCTTTGCGATGGTCCGCTCGTACTCCGGCGTGCATCGGTCGGGT
>NZ_LMUJ01000088.1:113139-117158 GCF_009765975.1 Acidisphaera sp. S103
TGCAATAGATTTCGCCACCACCGCTGACTTGGATCCCGCCCCTGCGACAGCCTCCTACTCCAGCCTGGTGCCGACACGAAGGGTTCGTTGCCGGGCGGTTTCCACGGCCTGTGGCTTGCCGAGTGGCAGAAACTCCGCCAGCAGCGTTCGCGCCCGGCGGTAGGGTAACAGCGAACCCATCTTTGCGATGGTCCGCTCGTACTCCGGCGTGCATCGGTCGGGTATGATCTCGGCAACCGGATTGAGCGTCCGTCGGCAGGTCACCGCACATCGAAACGGGGTAAAGCGAGGCGCGCGGACCCCCACCTGACCGAACAGCGACACCAGTCGGCGGGAGCGAATATCTTTGAGGGGCCGCCGCCCTCCACATCGTTGGCAGCGTCGTCGGCGGTGACAATGATCGTCCACCTGCGCTCGAACAAGGTGGCACTGCACGGCCGAAAGCATCCGCTTTCCCTCCGCCAGCGTCAGCCCGATCATCCGCGGCGTGTATTCGGCCACTGCGGCGCCGCCGCCGATCATGAACACCAATGGCCCCATCCGCTCCGACCAACTCCAACACGACCCGCCACTTCATCCCGCGCTCCCGCCCACAACAACCGAGCGTCCCATAGCACCCCCACCTTCTGGACGGTCTCCCGGCCTGTCTGCACGGATGCTTCACCAAGAATTCGCTACGCGGACAAACCGTAACTTACAGCAGCCCGCGCGCTTGAGCAGCCGCGATCCACGCAACGTCGTCGCGCCCGATGCTACGGTGCAGAAGCGGTTGTTTCATCGACCGAGACGTGTTAACAGAATCGCGATATCGCACCACCCGATCCAGGCAGGATCTCATCGCTATCACATCCACGGCTGGGAAAGAAGGGCGTGCAACAATTCAAGACGTTGGAAGACCTTCGGCAATATCTCAGCAGACTCGAAAAGTGGTTTGGTCGCCCAATCGTCGATGGCGGGCACCCGACCCTATACTTCGACAATCCGAACGACAGCAGATTCGTCCTCGGCATACGCCGAGATGATTATTTGTTCTCGCAATGCGGCAATTGGATTGAACCATCAAGAGGGCATGGCTTGTCGTTCTCAGCGAGTTGGCGGCATCTGAAGGGCATTTATCGCCTGAAAGGAAAACACAATCCCGGCAAGGCGGTCCATGTTTACTGGGTCCTTGAAAAAGCCGACATTCCGTCTGGACTTGAATTTCATCCAGACCCCGACGACGACGCGCATTATTATTTATGCGTTGTCGAGCGGATGCGTGTTGATGAATTGCGCCAAAAGCTTTTGTGGGTCGCGGACAGAATGGCGATGATAAGAGATGGACAGGTCGCATTATGATTAAGTACAAATTTCCTGAGGAACAGCAGCTGCTGATCAAATACGCGTCACGTCTTGGCGACGAGGGCGTTGTGTCAATTCTGGCGCGTGGCGCGATCGAAAGCGAGACTGACGCGCGCTTACTATCGCGGTTCTTTTGGCGAATGGTGGATTCCAGCCTCAACGATGACATTGAGGTTTGGCACGAACGCATCCACAATACCTTGTTCGCCGCGCTTCGCAAAGCCGGTTACAGCGAGATCTGGGACGAGGAAATACCGGACGCCTGATGCATGTTGTGTATCTGCTCAACCCCGATTTGAGCCGCATTTTACCGGGTAGTTTACCTCATATCCTGAGGGTCTTCGAAAAAGGTATTGACTTGGTCACGGTCGAGTCGACTCTAAACAAGGGCGTGAAAGCGTGGCCTTAATCCGGAGAACCGGTACCGGGTCGGGAGAAGACCGTGGGGCAGGGGCGGGGACCTACCGAACATCGTTGAGACCATCGCTCAGGACACGGGCCGATATTACCTGGCGATCCTGGGCGCCTGGCTGATGGTGGCACCCTGATAGGATGTGACCAGCGACTGCGCGTAGGGACTGGTGAAGGCCTCGATTAAAAGCGTTCGAGGTTCAACCCACTTTACGGAAGGCCTTTCGTCTACGTGCCCCCCCCCGTATCCACTCTGAAAACAGCCTTGCCTTCGGCGAGACCGTCCAAAACCTGGGGGGTCAAAGCTCGGCCGGGCGGACTGGAGCATAGCGGAATCGACATCTCGCTGATATGCCCGTTCTGTTCTCCCCCCAGGTTTTGGACGGTCTCATGCTACAAAAATAGGCCGTTCGTTAGCGCTGGCCATAAGCCTAAAAGGAGACCAAATTTGCAGATGCGGTTGCTGTCTCACCTGCTCAATCGCTTTATCCGCAACGGCGAACTGCGCCTGATCGCGGCCGATGGGGCGATGCATCGATTCGGTGGCTTCAGCCCCGGTCCGGCTGTCACAGTCCGTCTGCACGATCCCCGGCTCTACACCAAGTTGTTCCTGAACCCCGAGTTGCACGCCGGGGAAGCCTATATGAATGGCACACTCACCTTCGAGCGCGGCTCGGATGTCGGCACTTTCATGGCGCTGTTCGCGGCCAACCGTGGCGGGCTCGCCGCCCATCCGGGACAGGTGGTGCTGCGGCGCCTGTGGCGCGCCGCCAGGCGCTGGCACCAGGCCAATCCCGCGGCGGCCGCAGCGGCCAATGCCCGCCACCATTACGATATTTCGACGGACCTCTATCGCCTGTTCCTCGACGAGGGCCTGAACTACTCGTGCGCGGTGTTTGAACACCCAGACACCGATACCCTGGAACAGGCGCAGCTCCGAAAACTGCAACGAGCGGCCGCGAAGTTGCGGCTGCGTCCAGGCATGACTGTGGCCGAGATCGGCTCCGGCTGGGGTACCTTCGCCATCCACATCGCCACCGTCACCGGGGCCCGGGTGACCGCGGTCAACGTCTCGCCCGAGCAGATCCGCGTTGCTCGCGAGGCCGCGGCGGCGGCCGGCGTCGCGGAACTGGTCGAATTTCGCGAACTCGACTACCGCGCGCTTGAAGGCCACTTCGACCGGGTGGTGTCGGTCGGCATGATGGAGCACGTCGGGATAGGCCATTTCGACACCTATTTCGGCAAAATCCGCAGCTTGCTCGCCGATGACGGTTTTGCCTTCGTGCATTGCATCGGCCGCATGCGCCCACCGAGCAGCACCGGCCCGTTCATCCGTAAATACATCTTTCCCGGCGCCTATGTCCCGTCGTTGTCCGAGGTGTTCGCCGCCACCGAACGGTCCGATCTATGGGTTGCCGACATGGAGGTGCTGCGGCTGCACTACCACTACACGCTGCAGCATTGGCGCCAACGCTTCGCCGCCAACCGCGCCCGTGCGGCGGAACTGTATGACGAACGCTTCTGCCGTATGTGGGAATATTACCTCGCCGCCGCTGATGTCGGCTTCTCCAACGGCACCAACATGGTGTTCCAGTTGCTGCTGTCAGCGAAGATCGACGCGGTGCCGATCCTGCGCGAATTGTGCTTGTCACTGTAGAACGCCACCGGTTTGCCGTGCGCCTCCAGATAGGCGCGCGTCGCGCGGAAGTAGTCAAAGGCCGATTCCGAGGCCACGAACCGCAGTTGCATCAACCGGCTGGTCACGTCATCCACGAAGGCCAGCAGTGTGCACATGTCGCCGCGATCCTCGAACCACGCGTGCTCCGAGCCGTCGATTTGCACCAGTGGACCCAGGCACTCTCGCCGCCGGCGCGGCTGGTGCGGGGAGGTGAGACGATGACGGCGGTCGATCCACAGCCCGTCCGCGATCATCCATTGCCTCAGCGTCTCGACGCCCAGCCGTAGCCCCTGACACGAAGCAAGCTTCTCCGCCGCGAACGTGGGACCAAGATCGGGATAGTGCTGCCGGACCAACGCCAGAACCGTGCGCCGGAACGTCTCGCCATGTTGGCGGTTACTCCGGCGACCGCGATTGCGCGAAATCAAGGCCGTTGCGCCGTCGGCACAGAAGGCTCGACGCAGCCGGAAAACCTGACGCCGGCCCAAACCTATTACTCACCAGTCGGTAATATAGGCGACACTTGGTGTCCGGAAGAATGATCGGATCAGCCTGGGTGCCTTCTTGAGGGCGGCAAGTTGGACTCCGA
>NZ_LMUJ01000088.1:117168-118049 GCF_009765975.1 Acidisphaera sp. S103
CTCTTGCATGTTTATTCCTAACTTGGTGACATACGTCCACAGCGCGACTTGCTCAAGCCTGACTCGCAGATGATCTACGAAATCAAGATATCTTACTCACCAGTCGGTAATATAGGCGACACTTGGTGTCCGGAAGAATGATCGGATCAGCCTGGGTGCCTTCTTGAGGGCGGCAAGTTGGACTCCGATTTTGTCGCCGAGCGTTTCGCCTTTGTGGAGAGGCGTTCTGGCGACACCAGTGCGCTTCACATGGCTCCAAACCAACTCGTCGGGGTTCAGCTCGGGCGCATAGCCGGGAAGAAAATGCAGCGTCAGCATCCCGTTGGTCGACGCAACATAGTCCTTCACCTGTTTCGTCTTGTGCGCGGGCAGACCGTCCACCACCAAATGCACGGGTTTCGTACGGCGGCTCATCATCCGCCGCAGCAAATCAACAAACAACTCAGCGTTGAGGCCACCTTGATAGGTGCAATACCAAAAGCCGCCCTTCGCATTCACCGCCGACGCCGCGCTAATCGATTGCCGCTGACCAGGACGCTCGACAACCGGTGTGTGTCCCTTCACACCCCACGTCTTGCCATGAACGGTATCGGCACGAAACCCCGATTCGTCCCAGAAATAGACCTCGCCGCCAGAGGCGCGGGCCTGGCGCGCGATGGCGGGAAACGTTTCACGCTGCCATCTCTCAATCGCTTGCGGATCACGCTGATAGGCCCGCTGCAACGGCTTTTGCGGGGTCAGACCGAGTTTGGCGAGCAATTCGCCCACCGCCGTCAGCCCAAGACGCAAAGCAAATTTCCGTTCGATCAGGCTGGCCACGACGGAACGTGTCCACAGCCCGAAGTCTAACCCATATTGGCGGGGATCGCGACCGTTAATCC
>NZ_LMUJ01000088.1:118161-137544 GCF_009765975.1 Acidisphaera sp. S103
GCCGCCGGCTCCCCATCCCGCACGCGTTCCACCGCCATCAGCCGTATGGCTTCCAACGTCCGGTGATCAAAGCTGCGCCCATCTCGCTTCATGCCTCATCATAACAGCACAGGCACGCACGTACAAGCTGTTTGTCGTCTTAATTAACGACTGGTGAGTAAAGCCGCCGCAGCCTCAGCCGTGATCCGGCCGTCTGCCAGATCGATCATGATATGCAGTCGGGTCAGTTCCTGACCGCTCATTTGGATCACCGTCATCGCACGTGACCCCGAACGTCTCAACAACAGCTTGCCCCAGTGACATTTCTATCGGTGACCACAATTGTTAACCGCATAATGTATCTTATGTGAAATCATAATCGTTTCCGATGGTATGATCTAGGCTTTCTGTATCATAGCCGAAAGTGGTTATGTGAAGTCGTGGCACGATGGTGCGTTACCCGACCGCGGAAACCAGGCGCAGAGCCGTTCATCCAAGTCAGGCCAATGCCAGTCGCCATGCTGGGCGGCGCTCTTCAGCCGGTAAGCCACGCCGATCCGGCGTGGCGCGCTGGCCCGCTTGCGCATGCAGGCCTTCACCTCGGCCGCCGCTGCATCCGCTGTCGAAAACGATCGCGCCTTGGTGCGGACTAACGCACCGATCCGGCCGTAGCTCATTTCCACCAACCAGGCGCCGAACAGATCCGCGCTCACGGCAATCTCATAGGCGCGATGACAACGATGTGCCGGCGACCGGGCCTCCAACTTGATGCTGAGAGATGTCATCGGCGTCACGTTTCATGATGTGGTTGTTGTTCGTCGCTACCTAGGTGCGAGAGAGAGGCCACCATCGAAGGGCACGATCACCGCTGACGGCGGACTAAACCGCCCTCCCCGGTCCGGCAAGTTGTTTCGGTACCACACCGACGGGACCAGCCCGTCCCTCGGCCTAGTCAGCTCTTGTGAATTCAGCGGGTCGTACGACAGCCCGCAGTGAGCACGCCAGCTTGCGATTCGCGCCTGCATCTGACTCAGGCTCGTCGTTCGTCGTCCCCGCATCGGCCCCCAGCCCTGTTCCGGCCATGGCATCTCGACGACGACTTCCCCATCGGTCTCTCGCGCGAGCCGGCGCTGCAGATAGCTCGCGCCAGATGGCCCTCCGACGCCGTCCTGGCCGAGCCCCACCAGCGCCTGAACCTGGGCGGCCAGCGCTCCCGAGGGTGCACCATCCCGAAACCAATATCCGACCTGCTGAACAATCAAATCCTCAATGCCAATGACGTTCAACGAGGTCTCATCCATTGATGCTGACGGATCGAGATCAAGAACCACGAGAAGCCTGTCTGACGGCTCAGCGACGCTGAGTTCCGCGCGAGCCTCGACGATGTCGATCCCAATCTCAAGTTCGGGATGCCACAGACCCCGTTCGGCATGTCGCGGACGGTCACACCAGCGAAATCCAACGGAAAACAGCTCTGAGGTGAGTAGCCGTGCGTCGGATCCCACCACTTCGAGATCCGCAGCCGGCCATAGACTGCCGGTATAGAGTTCCACCGCGGATCCACCACACAGCACTGGATCGGATACGCCGAATGGCAGCCGCGCGCTGGCTTGCGCCAATAGGCCCAATGCGCTGAGAAAATTCTTCCGCCGGGGCGTTCGGTGCGATGCCTGCTGCCTGTGCCGATTCTACACACAACGAATCGCGAGGAAATCGTCAATTTTCGAAAATCAAGAAAAATCTGCGGTGTTTGATGGATGGCCAATCAGAGCCTTCATCTCTGTTTCCCCCCTCGAAGCCACTTGCCGCCCAGTCGACTGCTAGCAGCACCCGGACGGTAGTGCCGCCCGTCGGCAGATGAAGTGCATTCTTTGTTCGTCCTCATGGAAATTCGCAGCTCGACGGACAGGCAGTGCCGAGCTACCATTTCAGAATGGCCGGGAAGATATCGTGTGCCAACGGCAGGGCCGTCAGGGAAGCAGCCATTTAGCCGCGGCCGATATAGGGCATTTTTGTCGCCATGACCGTCATGAATTGGACATTCGCGCTGAGCGACAGGCTCGCCATATAGGCGACCCCGCGTGCGACATCGTTCACATCGATGCGCGCTTCTGCCTCAACCTTGCCACTCGCCTGTAGACGCCCTCGCGCCGTGTCCTCGTTGCGCGTTGTCGCCGCGTTGCCGATGTCGATCTGCCCACAGGCGATATCGTATTCCCGTCCATCCAGCGACAGCGACCGGGTCAGACCGGTCAGCGCGTGCTTAGTCGCTGAGTATGGTGTTGAGTTCCGCCGGGGCACGTGCGCCGAGACCGAACCATTGTTGATGATGCGTCCACCGCGCGGCTCCTGGCTTTTCATCATGCGGAACGCGTGCTGCGCGCAGAGGAATGAGCCGGTCAAATTGACCGCGACAACGTTTGCCCATTGCTCCAGGGTCAAATCCTCGATCGGAATGTTCCGAGTGCTGATACCTGCGTTGTTGAAAAGAAGATCGATCCGGCCATACGTCGTGTTGACCGTGTCAAACAAAGCCGCAATCGACGCCGGGTCAGTCACGTCGGTTGGTACAACCAGCATCTGTGGCGGCGTCGCCCGGGCGAGTGCGGCCGTCTCTTCGAGCATTGCGCGGCGACGGCCGGCGAGCACCACCGAGAACCCGTCTGCGGACAGCGCAAGCGCCGTTGCCCGTCCGATACCGCTGCCCGCCCCGGTAATCACCGCAATCTTTCCCACAATCTCCATCGCCGCATCCTCCCGCACAGTTTCGTTCATCTTCGTCGCCACGCCGACAACAGACAACTGCGTACCGCATCTGTCCCCGGCCGGTTTCCATCCCCGGCCGCCGGCGGTACAGTCCTGAGCCCCAGGAGGAGCCGCTTCAATGGCGATCACGATCAAACAATTGCACCCACTGTTTTGTGCTGAGATTGGCCGTGTCGACACCGGCGAGCCCATGGACGACGCGACCTTTGCCGAAATCCAAGCAGCCTTCGAGGAGCATTCTGTGCTGGTGTTCCACGACCAGACCCTTGATGACGAGAAGCAGATCGCTTTCAGTCGCCGGTTTGGCCCGCTCGAGACGGCGGGCAAGGCCAACCCGGCTGCGGGAACTCATTTTGCTCGGCAATCAAATCTCGATATCCGCACCGGTACTGTCATACCGCCCGAGGATCGCCGGATGGTCTACCAGAAGGGCAACTACCTCTGGCACTCGGACAGTTCGTTCAAAGCGGTGCCGTCGCTCTGTTCCCTGTTGTCCGCGCGCGTCGTTCCGCCCGAAGGCGGCAACACGGAATTCGCCTCGATGCGTGCGGCCTATGACGCGCTGCCAGACGACAGGAAGCGGAAACTCGAAGGCCTTGTCGCCGAACACAGCTTGGTCTACTCGCGCGAAACGGTATCGACCGAGGCGTTGACTCCGGAGATGAAAGCCGAACTGCCGGGTGCCTGGCAGGCGATGGTACGGGTCAACCCGGTCAATGGCCGCAAGGCAGTCTACGCCGGCGCCCACGCCTCGCATGTGATCGGCTCGCCTCGTCAGGAAGGACGGGCCCTTATCCAGTGGCTCAACGACTTCGCGACGCAGCCGCGGTTCTGTTACTCGCATGCATGGCTGGACGGCGATCTGGTAATCTGGGACAACCGCGCCACACTGCACCGAGCGACGGCGTACGACACGGTTCGCCACAAGCGTCTGATGCAACGCACCACTGTTGGTGGCGATCTGCCGACCGTGAAGCAACCGGAACGGTATGAACTCGCTGAGGAATAGCTGGGCGGGCATTGTCAATTTAAGGAATATTGTAACGAGTTTGAGTAATTTTCGTTCGCGGCTGGTCCCTTGGCGACTTTTTCAGGGCAATATTAATCTGTTGAATTGGCGAGAATTGCCAGTGGCCGGTGCGACAGTTCAGGTTGACAATGCCCTCTCGACGGTTATGGAGATAGCTAGATTATAGTCGCATGTGAGGTCCCACCCTTCATTCCGCTTTGAACTCACGGAGGCGAGCATGTCGCGTTACACGCCGGTCACCAGCAAGGCCGAAATGGGGTCAGAATCCGAGCACGTGTTTGACCAGGTAATGGGTGTATTTGGACGCGTACGCGGTCCGTTCAGCATGCTGCTGCACAGTCCGGAGCTGGCCGAGCGCCTGCTACCGATGGTGCCATTCGCGCGCGAAATCTGCGCCGTCGACCCGAAGTTGCGCCAGATCGCCATCCTGGCCGCGGTGCGCGAGCGCGACGCCAACTACGTTTGGGCCGCGCAGGTCGACGTTGCCCGTCGCGTGGGCCTGCGCGAGCTGGTGATCGACCTACTGCGCGCGAAAGGCGATCCATCGGACCTGCCGCCAGAGGAACGAGACATCGTGCTTTACATGCGCCAGCTGATGCGCGCCAACCGGGTCCAGCAATCCGTGTTCGATGCGTTGAAGGATCGGCAAGGCGTACAATGGTTGGTCGAGCTGACCGCGGTGGCGAACTTCTATGTCGCGCTGTGTGGCGTGGTGAACGCATTCGACGTCCCTGTGCCCCCAGAAGGCGATCGGTTCGACAGCTAGCCGCCTGGCCCTCCTAGTGGTTTACTATTGACAACGTATTTTTCGATATTGCGCTAAAGTCGCTTGTCCAGAATGTGCGACGCCCGACGAGGGCGGACCCGCTGGGTAATGCGTCCACGCCCCTTGCAAAAAACCCGTGTGGCGATCGCATTTTCCGACAAATACGATTACTTGCCGACGCCAATATCTTCAGGATCGTCAACGCGTTTCAAGTTCTTCACAGACGACTCGAGACTCAGCAGGGTGACAACACCTACCTGTGTCTAAGCCGCAACGAGCAGAGGAGGCCAACCGCAAGGACGGCGATAACGAGGCTGAAAACCGCTGACGCCACGGCCGGTCCCGTCAGCTCTTCTAGGGCGCCCCTGCCTAGCACGGGTAGGCCACCGCCAACATATATTGCCACGTAAAACTTGCTCGTGTAACTGGCTCGGCGAGCGCCGTGCGCAGTTTCGTTGATAAGACGGATGGCACCGGCGTAACTCAACCCATGACCCAGGCCAATTGCGGCAATCGCGGGCGTCAGCGCCAAAACTGGAACAACACCCGCCAATTCGAAGAAGCCGCAAACACCCGGGGCAACGAGGGTCATGCCGGCTGCAATCGCCACCCTCGCCCTGAGACAGCTTGCCAGCGTCGCACCCAAGGCAGAGGCAACCATCAAGGCGGACATCGCGCAACCGGCGGCGAGCAGCACATGGGACGCCAGCAAGGTGCCAAAGACCGGACCGCTGATCGTGAAAAAGGTGGCTTGCGCGCCGAAGCAGACCACGACCGCGGCACACGCCTGCCAGAATGCTATACGATCCGAATCGCGACCACCGAACGGGCCTTCGGTACTATCGGCCGTGCCAGGCGATTTGGCATCTACCGCGATAAGCTTTCCCTGGTGGACATGGGACGGCGAATCCTCCAGCTTCCGCGGGCGCCTGGGATCGGGCAAGACCGCTGCGATCATCAGGCTCACGAGAGCCATCCCGGCGCAGAAGAGCAAGGATGAAGTCGGGAACGACGGGAACGCTTCAGCTGCGACGCCGGAAAACAGCGGGGCTGACGCTCCACCCACCGCGAGCGCAAGTGCCGTGATCGAAGCAGCGGCAGCTTGCCTTTGTGCCCCGGCCAGTTCAGCAAGCGCCGCGGTGGCCGGGGCCGACATCGCGGCGATGCCAAGACCCTGCAGAAGCCGCCCGCTGACGAGCCATAAAAAGCCCCCCGCTACTGCCAAAAGCACCGATCCGATTGCGATGAAACTCAGACCAAACACAACCAACAATCGCCGACCGAAACGGTCACTCGCTCGCCCGAAGAACGGAAGGGCCGCGATCACCACCGCCGCATAGACTGCGTAGAGCATGGACAGCTCACTGGGGCTTAGCCCAGCGGTGCGTCTGAAAAGTTCAAACAGTGGCGCCGGATCGTTGACGCAAAATACCATCGTGAAGATGCAGAACACATATGCGCGGAAGATTGTCCTCCGGACAAAGGCATTCTGATCTGTAGCGGAGATAGTCCGGGCGGCCGGCGCGCAGCTGTCCGTCAAGCAGCCACAGCCATAGCCGGCAGCGCGAGCATGAGGCGCAGAATGCGCTCCCTAACCGCGGGGCCCATCGCCGTCTGCATGCGATAGGCATCATATTTGCTACCGTCAACACTCCGATCGAGTTCGGCGAATCGAGGAAACGGATGGAGGATGTGGGCGGATGGCCGCATGACACTTTCAGCCCGAGCCAAGTCAAAATCATACGCTCCCATGAAGTCCAGGTCGGGTGCGTTCCAGTAGCGGACGGGCGGAAGGTAGACAAAGTCCGCGTCCCGGATCTGATTGTCGACTTCGGCGATCGTGTTCGCGATGACGACCTCGGCGTGGTTAGGAACATATCGATCAGGCATCGCCATGCCGTCGGGTGCGACAAGCCGCAATTTCACAGGAAGGCGACCGAGTCCCTTTGCAAGTGAATGAGCGGTGCGGTGGTCGCGTAGATTGCCGACTATTGCAACGGTTTTGCCAAACAGGCCCAACGACCGCATAACCGTGATGTCGAGGATCGTTTGTGTCGGATGCTCGTTCGACGAGTCGCCAGCATTCACGATCGGCGCGGCGCAGTTCAACAGCTTCGATCGGTCCAGTTCGGTGCCGGCACGGACAACGACGCAATCTGAGGTCAGGCTCAGTTGATCGATCTCGTCGTAGAGATCGCACTGATCCCGGAACGCGCCACCCTTTGTGGTTATGGCAATCGGGGCGAGACCGATGCGAGTGCCCGCCGCGGCGAAGCTGGACATTGTTCGCAGGCTGGCCTGCTCAAACAAAAACGCCAGCGTGCCGCGGATCATGGCGGGTGGGGGCGACGTTCGGCTCTCCGGTGACGTTAACAAAAGCAGCTCACTGTCAGCGACATCATCGATACTAATCAGGTTTCGGCCCATAATGCACCTCCTCCGGTTGTAAGAGTGTTAAGTCGCGTCCACAATCTCGACGATGCCGTAGGCGATGTCTGGATTGCCCCTGTCCTGATGGCGTTTCGCAAGATTTGCGAAAGCCTCGACCTTGGCGATGCGTTCATCCTCGTCGGGCGTGTAAAGGCGGCACGACGCGAGGCCCGGCATGGCGACGGCCACCGAAGCCGGATTCTCCAGCTGGCGTACCCCATCTATGCGAAATACATGCTCGTCGGTCAGGAGATGCCACTTAACCCGATCTGCCCCGAAGTGCTCGATTGCACGCTCTACGATGTCCCATCGGTTCGCTACATGATCGCCGACCGATAAACCCATCAAGCAGGCGCGGACGGAGAGCCGACCCTTCGATGACCGGACGAAGCGGTCGATCGCGCGATAGGCCGCTATTTGGAGGTCGCCGCCCGATTCGCCACCGTTCGATGTCAGCGGCAACGCGTCCGCGCTAGGTGCCGGCCCGAACGGTAGGTTGGCGAGAATGAGAACATGTCCCTCGAGGTCGGAACAGACGGCTTTAGGGATCCCGTCGCGGATATCGTTAATTGCCAAGACACAATCCTCGCCGAGGATCCCATTGAGCGCCCGATTCACGGTCGCGTAGGCGAGTGCCCGTGGATTGATGTCGAAGGCAACGCTTCGCCCCCCAACGGCCATCGCATTCAGACCGCAGCCGGTCGCAAGATCCAGCGTCCAGTCCGCCCACGTGGCAAAGCCTGATTTCCGTACAAAGCCGATCAGGGCCACACTCTCATCGCAAAACGGGAAGACCCGCACCCGCGGATCAATCCAAACCCCGTCGGTCAGGAAAATGCCGGCTTCCGTGAGGTTCAATTTGGCAAGGAGGCGGCCAGAACGAGCCAGACCTGCCCTCTCAAGAAGGTCAACGGCGGCCACATCAGACAGCTCGAACGGCTGAACCTCCGCGACCGTTCCGAGCCAGTCCTGGTAGGGGGGCGAGCCATAAATTGCGCGGAGCTGCTCGTTCAAAGCACGGCTGAACCTGGCATCGGACGCAAGCTCTGTTGAGAGCAAGAAGACATCATCGGTCGAAAGCATGTGACTGTTATCTCCGCTTGACTATTTCCCGCGGCCGAAAAGGCCGGCTGAGTGAGATGGCGACAAGGCACGACCGTCCGCCGCTGCGCCAGCGCCGTCAGACGTTACTGATATTAAACGGAAGGTAATCGCTGACCCTGCGGGCGGCCTCGCGAGCATTTCATCCTGCCGCGTGGCCCTGATGACGAAATGCTGACGCTGACCCTAAGCTCAGCATTGCTGGGCTCCGTTACATGTGGTCTGCGTCGCGTGTGATTACTCTTTGACATACCGCAGTGATCTGAAATGTTCTGACGTGTCGGTGGGGATACATGTAGTTGCGGATGACCATAGATTGCAACTATCCGTTGTTGCGCTCCACGCAAGCCCGAGTCGGATCTCTTGCGCTGTCCACAATTCCCGAGTTCCCCTTTGCCTACTTAGGTGAGACATCAGTCAGCAGCGAAAAGATAAGCGCTTGCAGGCACGCATTGGTTTGTTGGCTTAGTAGCTGCGAAAGTTGCTTGAATGGAGCGAGGAGATAATTCTCCTCACTCCCAACTGTTTTTGTCTCGGAGACCTTGTGGAAGTCCATCGTTCCCCGGCCGAGCAAAAGCCAATCCAGCGAGATGTCGAGAGCCGAGCAAACTGCCACGGCGTTGTCCAATGACAAAGACCGGTTGGCCTTCCAGCGGGTGATAGCGCTCTCATGTACTTGGAGTTGGAACGCGAGTGCGTGCTGTTTTCGGACCCCGCGTGCCTCCATAGCCAAGCGTAGTCTGTCACCTCGATTCGACATAGGCAGCCTTTCTGTCTTAATTGAAGGCAGAGTGTCGGTCGTCGGTCGAACAACGCTAAGTCGGCACGAAACAGGAACATGCCATGGTGCCGAAAGGTCCATGGAGAACCGTCCGGACCTGTAGGCGCTGTCCGGTCGTGGCAGCCAAAAGTTCGGGATAAAGTGGCTGGTGGTTTTCACGACGCCGGCGTCCGAATTCGATGCTTACCGGACGACCTGACGGGGCATACCGAGCAACGGGGATGGACCGGCCGACGGCCTGACGACCGCGGGAACTGGGTTTCTTCGGGCCGCCAATTTTCCGACAGCGGTCCCTGTCGCACGAGATCAAGCGTGAATTACGCCGGCGGTCAGCGGTCGAACCGGTGATCGTCCATCTCAAGGAACAACGCCGGATGGGAAGGAACTATCTGACCGGACAGGCCGGCGACGCCGCCAATGCCGTCCTCGCCGTCGCTGGTTGCGACTTCAGCTCCTGCTCGAATGGATACCTTTGCTTTGGCGGGCCTTGTTGATGGTCGCGCTTCTCAGCGATCAGTCATCAGCGCCACCCAATACGCCGTCTGAAAGTGGATTCTTCACCGACGACTGACAAGCTGGTCGTTGGCGAATGCGGCGTTTTGTTCCGCTATCAGGCTATTCGCGACACTCAATGGAGCAGGGCGGCCGAACAGGAAGCCCTGTCCGATAGAGCAGTTCATTGATCTCAGAATCGCTGCCTGCTGCTCCGTCTCGATGCCCTCAGCGACGGTCTCAACGTTGAGCGAGACACTAAGCTCCACAATCGCATTTACAATCAGTTCGGCCTCTCTCCCATCACCTAGCTTGCGGACGAACGACTGGTCTATTTTTAGTCTATCAAAACGAAACTTATGCAAGTAACTGAGACCGGTATTGCCAGTGCCAAAATCGTCCATTGAAACACGAACGCCGATGATCGCGAGCTTTCTGAGAACGGTGAGCATTGCCTCATCATCGTATAATGGAGCAGATTCGGTAATCTCAAGCTCAAGTCGCGTCGCCTTCAATCCGGCCTTTGCCAACACGTCCGAAACCATATCGACGAATCCTTCGGTCCGGAGCTGCTGTGGGGCGACGTTGACGGCGATCATGATGTCATCGCCCCAGCCGAGAGCGTCAGTACACGCACGACGCAACACCCATGCGCCGAGAGGCACGATGAGACCAGATTTCTCCGCCACCGAAATGAAAGTGTCGGCCGAAACTGTGCCTCTCTCTGCGCGGTCCCAGCGTGCGAGCGCTTCAAAGGCGACAATCCGACGCGTACGCAAGTCAACTTGTGGCTGGTAGTGAATATGTAAGCTGTCGTTGTCGATGGCCTTACGCAAAGCGGATTCGAGTCCGCCGTACTCGTCAGTGAACATCGACATGGCCGGCTCGTAGACCCTATGCCTGTTCCGCCCGTCCTGCTTTGCTGCATACAGGGCGAGGTCGGCTCGTATCATGAGATCATCGACCGATGTTGCGTGAACCCTAGCGGTGGCAATGCCGATACTTATCCCGACGCTGACCTCATGCCCTCGGATCTCAAAAGGTTGCTCAAGGCAGGCCACAAGACGCCTCGCGAGACCCTCGGCACCTTCATGGTCGTTCCGGCTCAGGTAGATGACGGCGAATTCGTCGCCGCCGAGACGCGCCAGAATATTGTCGGTGCGAACCTGCGCGCGCATCCGCCGGGTCGCTTGACGTAGCAACTCGTCGCCCACGGGATGGCCATAGGTGTCGTTGACTGCTTTGAAGCGGTCCAGGTCACACAACAGCAAAGTAACGCAAGCAGCCGGTTCACGCTCCGCAGACTCGACAGCCGTGACAAACCGCTCCTGAAATAGAGTTCGATTAGGAAGATCCGTCAGCGTGTCGTAATGCGCGAGACGTAGGATGGAGGCGGCAGCAGCGCGCTGCTCGGAAATGTCCTCTACGTAGCTCATTACGTTGCCGTCAACCAGCATCGAGGCGCTGTATCTGAGGACACGGTTGTCGGGTAATTCGACATCGAACACGCGATAGTTACCATCGGAACGGATCTCTGCAAGTTGCTTTTGTAGATAGTCTTGAGCTGACCGGGGCCAGCGCAGTGCGCCGACAAGCATCGCGTTGAACTCTGCTCGTGGCAGCCCGATGGCATTCATAGCGGGCAGTCCAAAAATTTTGAGCAAACGCTGGTTGTGCAGTGCCACCTTTCCATTCGCCGAAATCATCACAATCCCTTCGACCATATTCTCGACTGCAGCCTTCAGATTTGCTTCGCTGACCATGGCGCGTCGCGAACTTTCGCGAAGCACGTCGAGCGCTTGCGCAAGCTGGTCGACTTCGTCCCCCTCGCCCGCAATTAATGCGGCTGTCTCATCGAAGCTTCGAGCTAATGCCCGCACACTTTCCGTCAGTTCGTTCAGCCGCCTCGACTCGCCTTTTTTGATAAGAATCGCGGCGACACAAAGCGCCATCGACACCGCAGCAATCAGCACAAGCCAAGGATCGAGACGATGGTAAATGCCAGCCGCACAAAACAGTAAGCTGAATATGTTTGCCGCCGTAAGGGCGACCAAACTCGTCCCGCCGGCCATTTTTAGTCGCTTTTCAATGCTGCGAGAGAGCCGCGGGATTGATAGTGTTATCCTTCTTGGATCGAACACGCCCAAGAACTTCAACGCTTCTGCGTCGGCTGCAGCGAGCGGCTGGAACCAAATGCACCCCGCATTTTGCGATTCCCTGTCGTCGATCGTCCTCCGGCATGTGCCTGGCCCCGTACCTGGCCGCGCAAAAAAACAAACGACCCGGTAATGGGAGACTGGCCTAGGAGAATTGATCTGGCGGTCTTGCCGGGGCCGTACATGCAGTTCCGTTCGAATTTGTCGGACCGATATGTATACCTCTTTCGCGTGATGTATACCTCGTTCGCGCGCTCTTGTAGCAGATTCGAGGACTCTATTGTCGAGCATAGTTTAATTGTACATAAATCGTGATATTGTCCATGTTTTTGGATCATGCGTTTGCCCGTGACGCTTGAGTTTCATTGGTAACTGTCCCGGGTCGGTGCGAGGGTTCTGTCGCAAACTTCCATTGCGGACGTGCGAGTCCCGCAGAGATGACGGGCCATATGCCGGCAAAGAGTAGAATTGCCGGGCCGGGCATACCTCTGCTGTCGGGAGCAACTGACCTTTCCGGATCATGTGCATGAGTTCGACGCCGGTTCTGTTGCAGCGTTATTCCTAGGCTGCGAGGGATCCACCAGAGGGGATCGACTTACCTATCAGGCAGCGACCTCGAACAGCATTGCTATGAACCGTGCCTGGGCCTTGATGTCGTTGCCACCGATGTTCCGAACTTGCCCCTTCCTGATCATTGCCATCGTCTCGTAGCCTACCAGCGTTCGTCTCGCCGTCCAGAAGCTGCCGAAGCCAAGCCCCGGACAGGCCAGTCGTTTGACGTTCCGATGGTCTTGCTCGACGATATTGTTCAGATATTTCACCTGTCGCAGCCGAGACCCGCGCCAGAGTTCGCTGTCCTTCTTCATCTCCGCGGCCGCCTTCGGATAAGCCGCATTCTTGTCCACCGTGATGGTCCTCGGGTTCACCGTGTGCGACTGCGCCAACGCCTTGCGGAAAAACCGGTTCGCCGCCTCAGCGTCGCGCTTGGCCGATAGCAGGAAGTCGATGGTCTGGCCACGGCTGTCGACGGCGCGATACAGATACATCCAGCGGCCCTTGACCTTCACATAGGTCTCGTCCACCCGCCAGGAACCATTGCTCATGCGCAGATGGGGGCGAATCCACTTTTCAAGTTCGGCCGCATAAGCCTGGACAACGAAAGATGGTGGTGTGGTCCACCTCGACGCTGCGGTCCAGCAGCATGAGCTCGAGATCTCGGTAACTGATGGGGACCATCAGATACCAACGCACCGCCCACAGGATCACCCCAGTGGTGAACTGCCGACCCTTGAAGGATTGATCCTGCCGCGCCTGAGCCGCTTGTCGCTATTTCCTAGGCCGAACGTTGACTGAATCCCTCGAAGACGTAGGGCTCGAGAGAGGCCTGAGCGGCCATACGGATCTCATGCCATTTTTGCGGCCCGCCGTAATAGGCGAGGCTGCCGGGCTCCGCATTTCCGTCGCCGTTGTAATACGACAGGCAATCGCGCAGCGGCCGCGTCCTGACATCCGCGTCGCAGCAATGTTCGGCGTAAGCGACCTCGGATTTCCTCGTAACGTCGATGATGCAGTTACCCCGCTCGCGCGATGTCTTCAGTAGCCAGGCTACGTAATCCGTCTGTCCCTCGATCGTCCGGGTGAAATTGAACTGACCGCCGCCGCTCTGCGGCCCGGACATGATGAACAGGTTGGGAAATCCATGACTATGCAGGCCAAGGAAGGTTTTGACGCCTTCCTCGCCCCACTTCCCTCGCAGCGTCTTGCCATCCCGGCCAACGATCATGTTGAAGGACCCAGCTCCCATCCACTGGAACCCGGTCGCGTAAATCAGCAGGTCCAGCGGATACTCCACGCCCTCATGCACCACGCCCCTGGCATTGATCCGGCTGACACCGACAGGCGCTGTATCCACCAGCGTCACATGGGACAGGTTGAAGGTCGGCAGATACTCGTCATGAAAGGTCGGCCGCTTACATCCGTAAGCGTAATAAGGTTTCAACGCCGCCGCGGTCTTCGGATCCTTGACGATCGCATCCACGCGCGCCCGTATTTGTTCCATGATCCGGAAGTTCGTGTTGAGCTGCCGCTGCATCAGTTCTTCCGGTGACAACGGCCTGTCATATTGCCGGCGTTCCCGGAAATCCGCGACCTTGCCCGAAAGATAGTCGTCGTTGGCTTTCAGCGCGGTGCGTCCGGATGATATCCGGGCCAGTCTCTCCCGCCGGGCGCGCGCCCAGTTCGGTTCCTTCGACCAGGCTTCGATTTCCTCCTGAGTCGTCACGCGCTGATCGCGCACGTCGATCGTGGAAGGCGTCCGCTGAAAAACGTAGAGTTCCTTTACGACCTTCGCGATTTCCGGGACGACCTGCACCGCGCTCGCGCCCGTGCCAATAATCCCGACGCGCTGTCCCGCCAGATCTACGTTATAGTCCCAGCGGGACGTGTGGAATGACTTGCCGGCGAACGTCTCCATACCTTCAATACGAGCCAACTTCGGCGTGGTCAGAGACCCGTTCGCCAGCACGACATACCGGGCGCGCATTTTGTCGCCGCGGCTGGTCGACACGATCCATTGGCCAGCGGCCTGATCCCATTCGGTCCGCTCGACCGTCGTGTGGAACAGGCAGCGGTCGTAAAAGCCCAGATTTTCCGCCATGTTCTGGCAGTATTCGAGGATTTCGAACCCCGAGGCGAATTTCATCGTCGGGAAGTACCCCATTTCCTCCAGCAAAGGCAGATAGCTGTAGGATTCGACGTCGCAGGCGATGCCGGGATAGCGATTCCAATACCAGGTCCCGCCGACGTCGCCGCCTTTTTCGCAGACACGGACATCGAGAAATCCAGCCTGCCGCAGTTTGTACCACAGGATCAGGGCAGCAAAGCCGGCACCGATCACCAGGATTTCGCAACTATCGGTCAGCGCTTCCCGTTCAATCGGCGGTGCGGAGTAAACATCCTCCAGATACCGGGCGAATTCGCCTTCCATGGTGATGTAGTCAGCCGCGCCCTGCCTCGCTTCCTTATAGGCGCGATACCTAGCCTGCTCCTCTGCATTGAACGTGGCGCCGGCCGGAGGTGGCGGCAGGGTTATCAACGCTTCGTCCGAGATCGGCGAATATCCCTTCCCGGCGATCCGCTCGGTTGCCTTAGCGGCGCGCGTGTTGAAGATCTTGAGTCCCGTGGTCTCATCGGTTCGGATTGACGGCGTCATATCTGCTAACTCATGCGGTTGCTTCGGCAACAGTTGCCCGGTCGGAAAACAGGATAACCCGCTTTCGCCACACGACAACCTTCAGCCTCTGTAAGCCCATTGGCCGAGGCTCCATACCCGTTGCTTTCCTCGGCATCTTTCCAGGTATTGGCCCTTTGTTGAGCTCCTTCGCCTCCCACGCGATGGGACGCGATATCGCCAGAGATCCGTCCCGTTTCGGCAGAGGCACCATCGAGGGTGTCGCCAGCCCCGAGGCTGCCAACAACGCAGCCACCATCGGGCATTTTATCTTCATGCTGACCCTCGGCATCCTCGCCGGCACGGCAATTCCGTCCAGTTGGTTCTCGCCCTTGTCCTCGAACCGCTGCCGGAGCAGAATTTCCGCCGGGCGATGATCATTTCGAACGGCAACATAACGACTGTCGTCACACGCCCGATCAGCGGCGACTGACACACGGCTGTCTTCGGCCTTTGTTGACAGCGGGCTCGCGACTTCGCACGCTCTGCTATCGGATGATGTGTTCAGCAGGAATTTGCAAGGGAGGTTCTCCATGACGTTATCCATCCGCCCGATCGATCCCGTTTCTCGCCCATTCTTTGGCGGTGAGGCATCGGGTATCGACATCACGCAGCCGCTGACCAGTGAACAGGCGTCCGAAATCGAAAGGGGTATGGATGAATTCGGCGTAATGGTCTTCCACGACCAACATTTTACCGATGAAGCCCAGATGACGTTCTCCCGGAATTTCGGCGAGCTTGAACTCGCCACCAACAATTTGCGCGATAGCAAGGAACAACGTCTGGGCGCGCATATCGCCGACATTTCTAACCTGGACGCCAACAACAATGTGCTGGCACGTGAAAACCGCCGGCGACTGTTCAGCCTTGGCACTCGGTTATGGCATTCCGATAGTTCATTCAAGGTCGTGCCGGCCAAATACTCACTGTTGTCTGCTCGGATCATTCCGTCAAAGGGGGGCAATACGGAGTTCGCCGACATGCGGGCCGCCTACGATGCGCTTGACGAAGAAACCAAGGGCCAGTGTGAGGGATTGGTGTGCGAGCACAGCCAGTTGTTCTCCCGCGCCCAGATCGGCTTTGGCGACTTCACGGACGAGGAGCGACGGCAATTCGCGCCAGTACATCAACGCCTGATCCGGCGGCATCCATCCACGGGGCGGAAATCGCTGTATCTCGCCTCGCACGCCGGAATGATCGTCGGATGGCCGATTCCAGAGGCCCGTGCCTTTCTGCGCGATTTGAACGAATATGCGACGCAGCGGCAATTTGTCTATTCCCATCAGTGGAAACAATTTGATCTGGTGGTTTGGGATAACCAGGCGACGATGCACCGTTCTCGGCCGTTTGATGCAACGCAGGTGCGCGACATGCATCGCACCACCGTAACGGGCTCACGCTCAACCATGGCGGAAGCGGTGTAGGGTCGGCATCCGGGGCAACTGGAAGTACCTGTAATCGGGCAGTCGACAAGGCCGGTGCCACGGTCGATTTCCTGCTGACCGCCAAGAGGGATCGCAAGATCGCGCTGCGATTCTTGCGCAAGGCGATCAGGAGGAACGGTACGCCCGAGAAGATTACGATCGACAAGAGCGGCGCAAATATTGCGGCGATCGAAGCCACAACGGCGAAACTGAGGCGGGTATTGAGATCCGCCAGGTCAAATACCTCAACAACATCGTCGAACAGGATCATCGAGCCATCAAGCGACTGGTTCGGCCGATGCTGGGGCTCAAGTCCTTCTGGTCTGCCGCTGTGACGCCTGCCGGCGTCAAACCCATGCACATGATCCGGAAGGGTCAGTTGCTCCCGACAGGAGAGGTATGCCCGGCACGGCAATTCTATTCGTTGGCGGGGTAAAGCCCATCATCCCTGCGGAACTTGCACGTCCGCAATGGAAGCTTGCGACAAAACCCTTTTATTCCCGGGCTCGGTAGATTCCTCATTCACGAGTTCGTGTGCCGGATTGTTGAGCGAGGCGGCCGAAACCGCGTTCCACGCAACACGACCGCCCTTTCCAGTGTATTGCCGAGAGGGGAAGGATGGAGTGGCAGAAAGCCTCCGGCCACAGCAAATGCAGGCTGGCGCAATTTTGAGGAATTCATCGTTGTATGATTTGTAATGTCAAAATTGCTCCATACGGTGACTTTTATTATATATTTTGTGACTCACCCTAAGCCATAGTGAGTATTAGTAATATTCTCGCTTTTTTCAACACCATTCCCCTAACGTAGTGGCGTTAGAGATTACGGTTGATTGCCCTCAGATGCAAAAGGAGGCTTCCCAATATGGATAGGTATGGTGGCGAACCGGCTGGGAATACCCAAACGCTTGCTCAATTTGAAAGTGCGCCTGAATATGACGCAGCCGACCAGACGGGGATAGATTTCCAGATCAGCGTGGGTGCGCAGCAATCCGAACCGGCGGGAGGAAATCTCAGGTCTCTCACCGTCGGTCTGATCGATTGCTACCGCCTCACCCAGGAATGCTTGAGCAAGGCATTGAGCAGTCTGCATCCGGAGATCCAGATATCTAGCTTCACGGCCGTCCAGGATTGCATTGGCGCGGCGTCAAACAATTTCAATTTGATCATTTATCATCTTCATGGGAACGATGTTGCTGACACGACGATGACCCAAACCATCGCAACAATCAGCCAAGCGTTCCCGACCACACCGGTTATGATCTTCTCCGATGCGGACCAGGCGCAGCACCGGACGATCATGCGTTCCGCCTTGGAGAGCGGCGCACGGGGCTTCTTTCCGACGCAGACGGCCGGGCTTCCGATCACCTCGGCGGCGATCAGTCTGGTCAGCGCGGGCGGCACTTTCGTGCCGGCTGATCTTATGCTCACTGCTCCCCAAGATCGCTCGCCGCGGCGGCTGACAGCGCGGCAGAGGGCGGTTTTCACTCACCTGCGGTTGGGCAAGCCGAACAAGATCATCGCCTACGAGCTTGGCATGTGCGAGAGCACGGTGAAGGTCCACGTCAGAAACATTATGCAGAAGATGGGCGCCACGAATCGAACTCAGGCAGCATACAAAGGGCAGAGGTTTTCGAACGATTTCGAGGGCGCAAGCTCGATTGGGGCGTAGTCCATCGCTCCGTTTGAGTTCGTCTTTATTTCAGCCCGCCTCGAGACGGGTAGGCCTTAGGGGAGCAATGGAATGGCCTTCCGTGGTCATGCGAGCAGCACAGAAGTAGCGACGATATCAAGTTCTACTTGAGGCTCGCATGATAGAAAACCAAACTATGGGCCTGACTGCGGAGATCGCTTCGGCCCATCTTTCTGACAACGACGTGTCGGTGGCTCAGTTGCCGGCGCTTATTCGCACCGTACAGCGGACATCAACACAGCCGCGCCGATCAAACCGGCCGGTGTCGTCCGCCCGGTCGCGGCCACGGTGGCAAGGTTGCCGAGCTTGAACTCGACGGTGCCCTTCATCTCCTCGGGGTGCGTCAGTGGTGCGTCTGTTAGCTCGTCGCTCATGTCTTCGGCTCCTACTGGCTGATCAGCACGTTTACTACTTAACCCGGTCATCAGCCTGCTTGCACGGCTCTCCGTCGCCCTCTGATGCGCCTTATCGCCCGGCTGTCGCGGGCGCTAACCCCGGAGGGGAGACATCACCGCGGACAGGTTTTGATCTAGCCGCCACGCCGAAGTCGCTGCCAGCCGTTCCGCCGCCGACACTGCCAAGAAAACCGGCCAATCCGAGCGTGCGGCCCAACGTGATGCAAGCAGGGCAGAACGGATCGCCCTTAACACTGAACGTCGGGAGTTGCTGTCAACAGGAGGCAGATAACATCTTGGGCTTCCTCGCGTGTTGGAAACCGGGCATCGAGTACCGTTTCACGTCCGTCGCCATCGACTACGACGATCCGAAACGTAATATCTGAAGGTTCCGTGACCTCGGCGATTCGATACATTCTCATCGTCATAGCTTGGCACGGTCGACTTAGTGCCGAAACAGACCTACTTCGAGTTAGTGTCGATATCTAATCCCTACAAATGATCGGTTGCCTTCCTCAATCCGGCAGACGGCGTCGATGATAGCTGCCTCCGCGATAGGCCCGCTGCCACAGCAAGAGGGACCAAACGCCATCGCCCACAGCCTGGGGCGCTTGGAGACAATGCATCGTCGCGGTCAGATGGACCTCATCCGGCCCGGTGAAACAGGCCTCGCATTGCACCTTCAGGGCGACCGTGGCGAGCGTCATGGTGCGGATGCGTGGGTTCTCGGCCATTCGGCCCAGGCCGATCACCCGGCGCGCACCGCGCTGTCATGCAGACGATCAAGGTCGCGCATTTCCGCCTGACGTTCAGCCGCCAGATGTTCGTCGTGGCCTACCCGCGAGAGACTCAGGAGATGGTGTTCGACGCGCATAACCGGGCGTTTGCCTTCTTCGGCGGGGTGCCCCAGCGCATGGTCTATGACAACCTCAAGGCGGTCGTGGAAACGATCTTTAGTGGCAAGGAACGCTTGTTCAATCGCCGCTTCATGGTGCTGGCCAACCATTATCTGTTTGAACCGGTCGCTTGTACCCCGGCCTCGGGCTGGGAGAAGGGGCAGGTCGAGAACCAGGTCGGCAACATCGGGGAATGGTTGTTCACGCCGCTGGCGCGGTTTGCCAGCTTCGCGGCGTTGAACGAAC
>NZ_LMUJ01000089.1 GCF_009765975.1 Acidisphaera sp. S103
GTTGATCAGGTTGCGCACCGGGGCGCCGGTTTTCAGTTGGGCGAAGCCTTCGTTGATGTCCTCCAGCTTGATGTGGCCGGAAACCAGGGTGTCGAGCTTCAGCCGGCCCTGGCGCCACAGTTCCAGCAGGCGGGGCATGTCCACCCGGAAGCGGTTGCCGCCCATGCTGGTGCCCTGGATCTTGCGGTCGCGCAGGAAATCGGCGCCGTGCAGCTCGATCTTGGTGCCGAACGGGATCATGCCGATGATGGTGGCCACGCCGCCGGGGCGCAGCATGGCGAAGGATTGTTCGGCGGTGGTTTTCAGGCCGATCGCCTCGAATGAGTAGGGCACACCCTTGCCGTCGGTCATGTCCTTGATCGCGGCGACGGGATCGACGTTGGAAGCGTTGATTGTGTGGGTCGCGCCCATTTCCCTCGCTTTTTCCAGCTTCGAGGGATTGGTGTCGATGGCGATGATGCGTTCGGCGCCGGCGATGGCCGCGCCGTTCACCGCGGACAGGCCGATGCCGCCGCAGCCGATGACGGCGACGGTGGCGCCGGGTTCGACTTTCGCCGCATGGAACACGGCGCCGACGCCGGTCATCACGCCGCAGCCGACCAAGGCGGCTCGGTCCAGCGGGATGTCGTTGCTGATCTTAACGATGGCATGTTCATGCACGACCATCTGTTCGGCGAACACCGACAGGTTGAAGGCCTGGTGCAGGACCTCGTTTTTCCATTTCAGCCGGCGAGCGGTGCCGGGCAGCAGCTTGACCTCGGTGTTGTCGCAGAGGTTGGTGTGGCCGGTGGTGCATTGCTCGCACTCGCCGCAGAACACCGACAGGCAGGTGATGACGTGGTCGCCGGGCTTGACGTAGGTGACGTCCTCACCGACGGCTTCCACCACTGCCGCGCCCTCGTGTCCGAGCACGGCGGGAACGGGGTAGGGGTAGAGGCCTTCCATGAAGTGGAGGTCGGAGTGGCACAGACCGGCATAGGCCGTGCGCAGCAGCACCTCGCGGCGTTTCGGCTTCTCGATGACCACATCCTCGATGGTCAGGGGCGTGTGGGCTGCGTGGAAGACCGCGGCTTTCATGGTGATTTCCCTCCGGTTTTTATGGGCCGGCGGGGATGCTAGCCGCGTTGTTGGCGGACGCCAATGTCCGGGATCAGCGCCGGGCGTTGACCGGCCGCCGAAGCAGCCGGCCCGGGTTTACGCCCGCCGCGATGACGAGGGCTTACTTGGCGCCCGCACCGCTGCCTGACATGCCGCCGCCAGCGCCGTTGCCCGCACCGCCGCCGGACATGCTATTAGGGCTGGAGCCGCTGCCTGACATGTTGCTCATGCTGCCGGAGCCGCCCGATTGCGACATGCCGGTCGATGCGCCACCGGACATGTTGCCGGAGCCGTTACCGGTGAAGGTCTGGCCTTGCTGGGCGGCCTGGTAACTCTGGCTATTCAACTGATCGACTGACGAGTCCTGGGACGTATCCGCCTTCGAGGAGGCGTGCATGGCGCGGTCCCGGTGCGTTATCGCGGTGTGATGGGTGCTGCGGCCGTGGCTCGGCGTGCCCAGGCCATCCTGGTTCGACGACGCCGACCCGGTGTTGTCGCTGGAGGCCGCGCTGCCGGCGTTGTTCGGCATCGCCTGCTGCCCGGCGGGTGCGGCGGCGGAGCCTTGGGGGTTCGATTGGGCAAACGCGGGGACGGCGCTCAGCATCGCGATCGTGCAAACGGCTTGAAGTAAACGAATTTTCAGCATCCTGATCTCCTTACCTGGCATGACCCGGGAAATGGGGAAGTGTCCCCAGGGCAGCCACCGGCACCTAGTGCCAGGATGCTCCGGTTGCGCATCACTTCCGGTTGCGCGGGGATCAATTTTGCCGGTTCACGCCGATGATCTCCCGATATCTGGATCAAGCCCGCGCAAGACCCCTGGGGTCGGGGGCCGGTTATCCGTCAGTGCGGGTGATACCAATGCCAACGCGACTTGGCATGAGCGTCCTAATTCGCAGCCGACCGGGAATCGAAGCCGAGGAAGCCGGCACTGGGCAGTGGCGTGCCGCCGTCATTGGCGAACCGCCTGGGCGTCGCCACCGGCCTGACGCCGGCGGGTGCGCTGGTTGCCGCGACGGTCTTGGCCGGGGTCGCCTTGCGCGGATTTGCCGACTTCCCGGACAGCACGATCTTGCCGGACGACTGGGTACCACGCCCGATCGCTTGGGAACCTCGGTCGCTGTCTTCGCTGCGCATGGACAGCAGCAGAAAGGAAATGTCATTGCGGCTGAGATCGACCGACAACTCCATCGGCGTCATGCCCAGGACGTTGGTGGCGCTCAGGTCGGCGCCTCGGTTCAGCGCATCGCGGGCGGCGGCGATATCGCCACGGTTGATGGCATCGAACAGCGCGTCATTCGGCTGCAGGTCGCCGGCGGCCTTGGTGGCCGGCGCCGCCGGCGCCCGTGCCGTGGCGCCAGGGACCGCCGCGGGTGGTGCCAAGGGGCCGGGCTGGTTCGCGGCGGCGGCCGCGCGGTTCTCACGGCCAGCCGATGTGACCGGCGAGTTCATCATATCCTGCGACCATGCGGCGGAAGAAGCGAACAACGTCAGCGTCACACCAAACGCCAGTGCGGCAAGGTGCCGGCCCGCGAAAACAGTCGTGGCGGAAACGTTCATGGCCCAAACCTTCCTGGCGTCAGCCATTGCTGGAACTGCGAAAGCGGCGTTCTAGACTATTTTAGGGATAACCGTACAGCCTGAAAATCGTCCGGCGGCCCGTTGGATGCTGGATTTCGGCCATTTGATCGGACTGATGCCCAAATAAGATCGCGGCAAACGGCCGATCGGGGTCGTTGTCGCGTCACGGGCACTGTGCCGCGACAGATGGCCCAGGCGAGCCGGGCAATGAAGGCAGACCGCCGGAACCATGGTGGTGGCTACGAGTCGCCGGTGCCCGGCCGTCGATATTACACCAGCCAGGTTGCCTCGTTCTCTCCCCAGGTCCGGCCGTCGCGCAGCCGTGTTTCGAGGCGGTGGAACTGTTCGATCAGGAAGTCGATGACGACGCGGGTGCGGTGCGCCAGATGCCTGCGTGATGGATAGACGATGAAGAGCTGCCGGCGGCGGGCGACGTAGTTGGGGATCAGGCGGTACAGCCGGCCGGCGCGGATTTCGCTCAGCGTCATTGGATCGCCCAGCAGCGCGATCCCATACCCGGCCGTGGCCGCCTGCCGCACGACCAGGCTGTTGTTCGAGCGGAACGCGCTGCCGATCTCCACGTCCACCGCGCCGTCCGGGCCGTCGAAGGCCCAATGCGTGCTGCCCGGTCCCATGTCGTGGATGATGCACGTGTGGGTCAACAGGTCCCTCGGATGTTCGGGGGCACCGTGACGTTCCAGATACGCTGGGGCCGCGACGGGCGCCGATGTCAGCGTCGTCAGGGCTCGGGACACCAGTGAGGTATCCGCCGACTGGCCGAGCCGCAGGGCCAGGTCGAGGCGCTCTGCGACAAGGTCCTCAGCGTGTTCGCTGACCACCAGTTCAACGGCCAGACCGGGATGGGCGGCAAGCAGTGTGGTGAAATCCGCGACCAGCAGGACCGCCGCGCCGATCGGCAGCCCGATGCGGACCAGGCCGGTTGGTGAGCCGCCGTCCTTACCGAACGTGTCCTCCAGATCCTCGGCTTCTTCCAGCAAGTGGCGGGCACGGGTCAGCAGGTCCTGGCCATCGTCGGTCAGGCTGAGCTTGCGGGTGGTGCGGTGGAGCAAACGGACGCCGAAATGTTCCTCCAACTGCGCGACCTGGCGGGTGATCGCAGACTGGCTGGCGTTGGATTCGCGGGCGACGGCGGAGAAGGAGCCGGTCTCGACGACCCGGATGAAGATTTGCAGCCCGTTGATCAGATCCATCGTCCGGTGTTCCGTCTTGAAGATCGTCGCCGCTTATGGCGGGGCGCCTGATCAGGGGCGTGCGGCGGTTCGCCGGTGTCCTGCTCGTGCTGGCGATTTCAAGGCCATATCGCGTCGGTTCGTCAACGTGACAAGGCGTGGCGTCAGGCGGCCATGCGGGTCGCCAGGGCCTGGAAGATGGGCACGGCGGCGGCGAGGTCGGCGATGTGGACCGATTCGGCCGGCTTGTGGGCGACGCCGATGTCACCGGGGCCCATGACGACGCAAGGGGCGATGGCCTGCAGGATCGAGGCGTCGGTGCCGAACGGCACGGTGGTGGCAGCCTGCCCGCTGGCGGCGACGCATTGCTGGACGAACGGGTCGTTGGCGGGGCGTTCGGGCGGGCGGCCTTCCTCGGCCTCGGTGACGGTGATGCCATGGCGGGCGGCGGCGGCGTGGACGGCCGTACGGATCGGCGTGGGGTCGATTCGGGCTGAGTAGCGGAACTTGATGCGCGCGGTGGCGACGGGGACGGTGACGTTGATGGCGGTGCCGTGGTTGTCGATGACCAGGTTGAAGTCGCTGAAGGGCGGGGTGTAGGCGTCGTCCTGCAGGGTCCGGTCGGTCAGCAGGCGGTCGAACACGGTCTTCATCTCAGCAAGGAAGGGGATCAGCGCCCAGTTGGCGTTGCGGCCGGCGCCGGTGGAGCTGTGCGCCTGGACGCCATGCGCCACGCAGGTGAACAGTATATGGGCGCGATGGCCGCGGACCGGGCGGAGTTGCGTGGGCTCCACCACCAGGATCCCCTTGGGTTGCACCGTTCGCACCAGGGCGGACCGTTCGGCGATGGCTCGGGCACCGAGCTTGGTGGTTTCCTCGTCGGTGGTGAGCAGGAAGGTGACCGGGATGGTGTCGGGCAGGGCTCGGGCGGCGATGATGGCGGCCGCGACGGGGCCTTTCATGTCGGTGCTGCCCAGGCCATGCAGGATGCCGTCGGCGTCGATGCGGCCCGACCAGGGATCGTCCTGCCAGCCGGTGTCGGGCACGGTGTCCATGTGGCCGGAGAAGGCTAGGCCGCCAGGGCCGCCGCGATGCGCCACCAGGACTCGCTTGGGGACGCCGGCGGCGTCGGGGTAGTCGATGCGCTCGATGTCGAAGCCGGTCAGTTCCGGCTCGATGCGGTCGGCGACTTGGATGTTGGAGATGGAACTGCGGCTGTCCAGCGTGACGAGGTCGCGGGTCAGGTCTGCGATCGTGGCGGAAAAATCGGTCATGATGCTGGATAGTCGGTCCGGTGGGACGGTTGCAACCCGGTTAGCGCTCCACGAAGGCGCGCAGGCGTGACAGGGCGTCGTCCCATTGCGCGGAGACGGTGTCGAGGAAGGATTTGGCCCGAGCGATCGGTTCGGCGTTGTAGATGAACTGGCTTTCGCGGCCGACTCGGATGCTGCTGACCAAGCCGGCCTTTTCCAGCACACGCAGGTGCTTGGTGACGGCTTGGCGTGTCAGCCTGGTGTCGCCGGCGAGGCGGACGATCGACTGGGTCTGGCCGTCGCTGAGCTTGACCAGCAGCGACAGGCGGGTGCGGTCGCCGAGGGCGGCGAAGATGGGCGCCTGGGTGTCAAGACTCGACATGGGTTCGAATGTTGGTGAGTTGCGTCGACCAGCCGCCGTCGTTCATGCGCAGGGCGATGGGCTTGCGGTCGGGCGGCAGGGCGTCGAAGCCGGATTCGGTGATGGTCAGGCGGGTCCCGGTCGGGACCGGTTCGAGTTGGAAGGTGACGCGGGTGGGAGGCTCCTGCGTGTAATCCACGTTGGGATCGACGGCGTAGGGGTGCCATGTGAAGGCGAACAGGGTGGGCTGGTCCATTGTTTCGATGGTTGCCCGCCAAAGGACGTGCTCGAAGCCGGGGTAGGTGATGTGGCCGGTGGATTGCTGTCCGCGGATGAATGGGCCGTCGAGACGGACGCGGAACCACTCGCCGAATTCGCTGTGGTCGGTCAGGGCGCGCCATACGCGATCGATGGGGGCGTTCAGGACGATGGTTTTGTTGATGCTGTCGGTCATTGTGCAACCTCCTGGTTGCTTATGGCGCAAGGTGAATGAAAAGGCAACCATTGGGTTGCGGGTTGGTCCGACATTCCGCCGAGATTAGTGTGCGCCTCGTTTCAGGTCTGCTGACGAACGGACCAAGAAATTGGAACCGCGGATGAATGCAAATAGGCGGAATGGCGATGGGCTGCCCGATCTGTGAAACGGGGAAATTAGACGCGGGGATGATACCAAACGTGCTGACCGTTCGAGGCTGTTAACCTGGTCTGAGCAGGGCAACAATATACTTGACTAAGCGAACTGCATTTTGTGTTGAAATAGCGTTTTAAGCCACTACATGTGGGCGTCCGCCCTAACCAAGCGATAGGAGACAATCGCCCATGTTGAGTGATAGTGAGCCTCTCGCCCTGATTTACGTATGCTGCGCTTGGAGACGTCAGACCGTGCCGTACTCCCAGTTCAAGGGTTTGCCGATAGGTTCGACCATCACATGCGAACGTCATGGCCCTGTGACCTTTGAACCGGTCGAGTATTTGCAGATGATGGACCAACAGAGTGGGCCATACGAACTCGTTCTGAGACCAGCCACTTAGTCAGATATTTAGTCAGATATATAGTTGCCCTTAGCAGGGGCCGTCCAACGTCAGCTTTTAGCTATTTGCGTTCATCCGCGTTCATTTGCGGTTCCAATTTCTTGCTCGCTTTAGCCGAACAACCGAACCTTCGGCCTACCCCGCTTGAGCCCGCGCGTGCTTCCGATCAGACTGCGGGGCATGCCTCCCGATTATCTCGATCCGCGCTCCGGCGCGACGTTCCCGCTGGACCGGCCGCGCTGGTGCGGGCCGGACCATGCGCCTTTGCTTCTGACTCCGCTGCCCGGCCTGACGCGGGGGCAGATCGATACCGCCACGCGCAGCCTGTGGCGCTATCGGGCGGCGTTTCCGCTGCAGGTCGACACGCCGATCTCAATGGGTGAGGGCGCCACGCCGCTGATCGCCGGGACGGTGGCAGGCGCAAGGGTGCTGTTGAAGTGCGAGTGGTTCAACCCGACCAGCAGCTTCAAGGACCGCGGCGCCAGCGTGATGCTGTCTCTGCTGCGGGCGCAAGGGATCGGCCATATGCTGGAGGACAGCTCCGGCAACGGTGGCGCGGCGGTGTCGGCTTATGCGGCGGCGGGCGGGATGGCGGCGAC
Source organism: Acidisphaera sp. S103 (assembly GCF_009765975.1). Taxonomy (GTDB): domain Bacteria; phylum Pseudomonadota; class Alphaproteobacteria; order Acetobacterales; family Acetobacteraceae; genus Rhodopila. The sequence continues at coordinate 7,115 of NZ_LMUJ01000089.1, forward strand.
GATCATGGCGCCGGATTCCACCAGCCCGGCCAAGACGGTGCAGATGCGGGCGCATGGGGCGACGGTCGAACTGATCCCCGGCACCCGCCAGGACACCGCGGACGCCGCCGTCGCCCGGTCGGAGTCAGTGTTCTATGCCAGCCACAACTGGCACCCGTTCTTCCTGCACGGCACCAAGACGCTGGCCTACGAATTGTGGGAGGATCTGGGGTTCCGGGCACCGGACAACGTGATCACGCCGTGCGGCGCCGGGTCGAACGTGCTGGGCTGCGAGATCGGGTTCTCGGAACTGCTGCGGGCCGGCGAGATCGAGACCATGCCGCGGATCTTCGCCGCTCAGCCGGCGAACTGCGCGCCGATCGCGGCGGCCTTCATGGCCGGGGCGGATGAGGCGGTGCCGACGGTGGTTTCTCCGACGATCGCCGAGGGGACGGCGATCGCTAAGCCGGTGCGGATGCGGGAGGTGCTGGGGGCGCTGCGGGAAACGCGGGGCGGGGCGGTAACGCTGACCGAGGCGGAGATCGCCGGGGCCACGCTCGATCTGGCGCGTATTGGGATCTATGTGGAGCCAACGAGTGCGCAGGCGGCGGCGGCGTTCGGGAAATTGCTGGCGACGGGGACGATTACGCCTGAGCAGACGACGGTGCTGGTGCTGACGGGGAGCGGGTTGAAGGCGACGCCGCGGATCGCTGAGTTGATGGGGATTGCGTTGTGAGGTTGGGTTTGGTGACTGGCACCGTTTTCACCGTCATGGCTGGGCGTGTCCCGGCCATCTTCGCACCGGCCGTTGAAGCGCGGATGGCCGGGACACGCCCACGGTTGTCTGGCACGTTTCTTGATATGATACGGTATCAGACTGTCTCATATCAGGACACCCTGTCCGGGCACGCCCT
>NZ_LMUJ01000008.1 GCF_009765975.1 Acidisphaera sp. S103
CACCAGACGATCCGCTGCCCCGCGGGGGGCCGCAGGCCGACTTTTTCCGGGGCATGGGCCTGCGGTCGGGCTACGCCCTCCCTACACCCCACGCCCCGGAAACTTTCTCATCCTGATTGACGGGGATTCTCACCTTGATTGTCGCGCGGCGAGGTCTTCTCGTAAAGCTGACTGATCAGATGGAACAACAGCGCGCCGCCGGAGGCAGGGAACGGCAGATATCCCAATCCATCGAGGATCACGGCGTCGGCCTGCAGCAGTTGCCGGGCCATACTCCCAGCCTTGCCCTGCTGTTTTTCCCGCTCCAACTGGTTCACCAGATCGACGGCGTTAAAGAAGCGCACGCGTTTGCCCTGATGGATGGCGGCCACGCCCAGAGGCGTCGTCAAGTGAGTTTTCCCGGTGCCCGTTCCGCCGACCAGAATCAAATTATGCGCCGTTTCCATAAACCCGGCGCTCGCCAGTTGCTGGATCTGCGCCGGCGGCAACGGCGTTTCCGGCCAATCGATGCCGGTGAGGTACCGATGCACCGGGAAGCGCGCCGCCTTGAGCTGATACCGCAGGCTGCGAACCTGCCGATCGGCCAGTTCGGCCTCGATCAGTCGATCCAGCCAGGCCTCGGGTTGCACCGGCCGCCGCGGCCCCTCGGCCAGCAACTCGCTCCAGGCCGTCGCCATGCCATACAGATGCAGCGCGCCGAGTTGAGCCAGGCGGTCAATGCCAATGAGGTTAGTGGAGGACATGGCTCACCTCGCGCAAGTGGTCGTAGCGGCCGCAATCGGCGAGCGGTTCGATCCGGAGCTTCAGCATGTCGGGCACGTTCAGCATGATCGGTTGCCCCGGCGCGACCAGCCGACGCATCTCGTTCAGCACGACGGACGCCGTGACGACGGTGCCGTCCGGCACCAGCTCACAAGCCACTTGCAGCGGTTCCAGACCGACCTCGCGCGCCATCAGCAGCAACTCGACGAAGGCCCGATCGCCCTTGGGCTGCTTAAGGATGCGGTCGCGCACAAGCCGAATGGAGGTGGGCAGATCCCAATCGAGGAACGGCACGCCATTGCGCAACGCGCCGGGCTTTCGTTCCAATATCGGCAGGTAATGCCAGGGATCGCAGATCAACTGATCACGCCCGAAGCGGCGCGCGTGTTCGACGATCACCGCTCCGTCCGCCACGACGCGCACCTCGCCCGTCGTGCTGCGCACCGATACCGCACGACCCGCAAACGCCGCCGGAACGCTGTAACGGTGGCGATCCAGCACCACGAGGCAGGTGCTGGACACCCGCAGCATATGCTCCACATACCCATCGAAGGTCGCCGGGATCTGCCGTAAAGCAAGCTGCTCGGTAATGAAGCCAGTGGCGATCGACTGCTCCGGGGTCACCGGATGCTTGCGCTGCGCCAGTTCCCGCCAGCGCGTGGCCAGCCGTTCGTTCAACGCCGCGAAGCTGGCAAACCGCGCCAGCGGCGTGAACAACCATTCCCCGATGTTGCCGACCTGGTTCTCGACCTGCCCCTTCTCCCTGCCCGAGGCCGGGGTGCAAGCGACCGGTTCGAACAGATAATGGTTGGCCAGCACCATGAAGCGGCGATTGAACAAGCGTTCCTTGCCACTGAAGATCGTTTCCACGACCGCCTTGAGGTTGTCATAGACCATGCGCTGGGGCACCCGGTCCTCAGCCAAGTTTCCAGCGTCGCCTGGAATGCCCCCAACATCGGCGTCAGCTGCTTGTCACGGCGGTAGATCGGTTCGGATTGAGTGCGGCAATGCTTACGAACGGTCGGACGAGACAGTTTCAGGTCACGCGCGATCGAACTGATGCTCTCCTTGCTGATCAAATGACGGCGCCGGATCTCGGCAATCATATCCATAAAAAACACCCCAGATTCTCCAGCGTAAACGCCGGATGATCGCATGGGCCAGGGTGGAAACTATTGGACGCTGTTTACCCTCGGACTCTGGAAAGTTTTGCACGCTGTTTTACGGTAGGTCGAGACGCGATCTTGCGCGGTGCTGAGCACGAAGTTGTCCTCCTGATTCTGGTAAGCCCAGAGCGCACCGCGCTTGGTGCAAAAGGAGCAGGTGCAGCGAGTCACCGTCTCCGGCTGTCTCGCCACCGTGAACTGGGTGGCACCGCAGTGACAGCTTCCCTTTACGGCCATCGTCCTGGTCTCCGGTTCAGAAAATCAACCGATCCGATCTTGGAAGCTGTCAGCCATCAGACAATGGAATTCCTGACTGGTTTGAGCCGCCCTCTCATGATCTTGTATCTGCACATGGACCAAAACCTTGGACCAGCCGATGCATCGCCTCCGCCTCCGCTGCAATCAGCTTGGTGACCCCAAAGACGTGCCTAGTGAGGTACAGACCGGTCATCCCTGGCTGCATAGGAAGGTTCCGCTCTACGTTTGACGATTGCGAATTTCATGTTCTCCCAGGTCCGCGCTGCGGACGTCATCCACCCTATCTGCTTTGGGCAAATCGTGTGGTGGTCCCGTTTAGAGTGCCGAGCAAATCTCGGGATGCTGCTCCACGAGAGTCTGCGCCTTTTGGAGCATGTCGTCGCACTCCGGGCGAAGTTCGGCCTGCCGCTTGCGGATAGGGTTGAACTCACCGTTTGAGCCGCCGTGCTTGCGCATCACGACCGCACCATATTCGGTCGCGAAAGCCGGGCAACTTCTGGTCAATTTTTGCCAGTCTGCGCCGGGACCTGTTCCAGCTACGTCATTCGTTACGGATGGGCATTGCGGATTATGGCTTTGTGCGACCTTGCACGTAATCGACCCCTGAAAGACGTTGAGCAGGCAGTGATCTTGTTTGGCGCTATAGGTTTGGAACAAGCCATCGAGTGCTGTACTGAAGCGGCGGGCGCCGAACGAAGTCTGAAACAGCCCGGCTTCCGCGCTGTCGGCTGTCGTGAAACATTGGCTGACGTCGCGACCCTCACAATATTTGCCCGAGCTTTCCATCATGCCGAGGCCGATCAGAAGCGCGTAGCTGTGCCGCAGAGTGTCAACTCCCGCCGTGTCGTTCGTCATGCCCAGTGCTTGGAAAGTTGGTTGATAGACAGCTAGTGCATCGTCTGCGTGCGAAGAGTTATCGATTGGGGCAGAGACCACTTGCACATCGGGACGCTGCGGCTGACAGACTGCGCGCGCGAACACAACCGTCACACCCTCGATATAGGAGGTCGGGGCCTTTCCTCGGGCCGTCCAGTTATGAGCGGCACATTGGGAGCCGGATGCAATGGCTCTGAGTGCCGTAACCCCATCCGAGCCAGCAGATCCGGGCGCCGGAGGCGCCACGTTTTGAGCCCGCAGGACGGAAGCCCCGTCAGCTACAAGCCACGCTGCAAGTACAACAGTAAAAAGAGAATGCTTCCCCATGGCCGTTTTCTCCCTTTGCCGGTAACACTAGCACGTTTGTAACATCGGGGAAGGCTGCATGTGAGCGAGCGCGGACAGCAGAGTGACGTGGCGGCGTTAAGCCGAAGCATTGAGGGTTGAGCTGTGCCCCTGAATCCTCCTCTTTCTGGGTTGGTTAGGAGAAGAAGTTGCTTCGTTCGGTTGATATTACTCCATTGCTTTACCCCGCCAGTAGTCCCGCTGGCTACATTCGTACATCTTCAGAGAGCCTTTGATGCACCTGCCAGCCGCTGGGTGAACACTGCCGGAACCTTGGCATCCTCGGGCGCTGGATGTGGTGCATGCAATGTATCGCGACGTCGCCGCTCGCTTCAACCGTGACGATACAGTAGGTCCGTACGACCGTTCCATCCGACCGAGCGAATGTATCCCATATAGCCGCCTGGGCCATTCGTTGACCGTCCGCGCGCCTGATCGCGAAAAGCTTGCCGGTCCCTCCCACGCTCTGCTTGAGGTAAATCTCCGTCGCCGGGGCAATCCCGCGTTTTTGGGCAAAGACCTCTCGGAAGATCCGCAAAGTCTGTACGGTTTCCGCCCTCGCGCGGATCGGCTGGGGGGAATCCGGCTGTCCGTCGAACATCTCCCGTCTCAGACCCCAATCCAGCAAATCCATGTGGCGCTTCCCCGTGTTGGGGTTGCGTCGGACGACCTGTCCACGTCCGCCAGCCTGGCCAACGTCGCCGAGGTTCAGGTCGTTTATGATGGTTGTGTCCATGCCCTCTTCCTCGGTTGATTCCCTCGCAGCACATCAAATTCGCGCACCACACGGGCGGATTTTCCGTACCGTCGGACCTCGGCCAGAATGACCTGGGACGGTTCGGCACGGCATTGGCCGCCAGGGCGGTATCCGCTACAGCGCAAACGCGTGACGACTTCATGGACCCGCATGTCGGACCCGTGCCGTTCGGCCAGTTCCGCGGTCGTGAGCGTGCCTCGATGTCGGCACCGGCTGCACACGATCTGAAATTCCCAGCCACGGAGGTAACGCATCGGGGTGACAGGGCCGAGTTTGGCATTGTTCGCAGGTTCGGGCATCACGCATCACTCGTGCATACCGGGCGACGCTGGTCGGACCACCACCAGGCCTGCCAACCGCAATTCGCCACCAGGTGCCGCTCACAAGTGCCTGCGAGATAAAGGTCGGCTTCTCGGGAACCGAGGATGCCTCGGTTGATTGCGCTCCTCAGCACAACCATCACCTCGCTGTCCGCCAGGATTGGCCACGCCGGGAACAGGGGCAGTTGCTCGTCCATGTTGAGAACGTACAAGGAACATGAAACGAGTCGAGTCGCAAATTGAGAATGCGGCGCAGCACGCGGGAGGCGAGGGGGGATCTGGCTATGGCTGGAAGGTGGTTCCGGTCGTGCGGTCCGGGGAAGGCCGCGTCACCATCCTGGATTGATGGGCGTCGACCCGCGCGCCTGGTTGGCCGGTACGCTGCCGCGGATCAATGACCACCCTGTATCCCAGCTCCACGTCTTACTTCCTTGGAACAGGGATCCGCGTGTTGCAACAAGCCACGAAGCGTCGCCGACAACGGTGTTCGGCGGGGGTTCCACTTGATCCAGCATGCTGCGCTCGAAAAGGCAGTATCCGCGACGTTATACGAAGGGAAGCGAATGACGGAATACGAAGAGAGATTGCCAAGTCCGAGGATCGGGAGACAAGTCGTTCGTTGCAAGCGAGCGCAAAATCGCCGGGCCTATACGGATGAAAATGTCAAATCTTTTACGATATAACAACATTATGTGGCGAATGGCTGGAGTGTCGGAATCATCGCAGAACCAGTCCAGCTGGTTAAATTCTACGAATTGATTATGCCGTAGCATACGTTTGATGTAGCGTCGCTGCGGAAATAGCACCGACGGATGCCATTGCTTGTGTTATTGGGCGTCAAATCAATGGTCACCGCCGATGGCATCGAGCCCGACAAAGCTAAATATTTCACAGTTCTTTCATTCGTTAAAACAAGTAGTTTAATGTAACTTTGCGACTCCCTTTGGTCGGGTTAGCGTTCCTCCCAATGCAGCAGATCTGAAATAAGATTTCAGCAAAAGCGGGAGAACCGATCATGAGTGTCTCGGCGGGAAATCTAGACCCACTATTTGGGGCATTATTTACGACCGACGATGAATACACGCTACATGTGCAGTCGTACACAACCACCGGGACGGGATTATCCGAAAGCATCGCGTCGCTGACGGTCACAGTGGGGACGCCTGACCTGGGCGGAATACTGCACCCCAACGTAGACTTCAACATTTCGGCCTTCAGCGACAGTGCGAACACCATCACTGAAATTCCCGGCGATACTGTTGATCCTCAGTCGGCTACGGAGTTTCAGCCGTCGGTGGTGCTCGGGTATCAGCCCAGTTCATTGCTCCTGAGCGCCCTCTCATCTTTCGACATAGCGTTCGGCCTCGACAACAATCAGAACATGGATTCGTCTCTGTCGATCCTGTCGGCGACGCCCCTGGTTGCCGGATCGACGATAACCTTTGGCGCGGATGGCACGTTCACCGCACCACTAGATGTCGTGTGCTTTTGCGCTGGCACCCGGATCGCCACACCGGTTGGCGAGATGGCGGTTGAGCGTCTTGGTGCAGGAGATTTCGTGGCCACTGTGTCCGGACGCCTCCGGCGCATTGTCTGGATCGGCGAAGGACGTGTGATGGCATCCCGAGGCCGCCGGACGGCCGCCACACCTGTGATCGTCCGGAAAGGCGCGCTGGCAGACAATGTGCCATGTCGCGACCTTCGGCTCACCAAAGCCCATTCTCTCTTCGTCGACGACATGCTGATCCCCGTCGAATACCTGGTTAATCACAGGTCGATTATCTGGGATGATCGCGCGCAAGAAGTCGCGATCTATCACATCGAACTCGAAACCCACGACGTGATCATCGCGGACGGGGCGCCTGCCGAAAGTTACCGCGACGATGGAAATCGATGGCTCTTTCAGAACGCGAATTCCGGATGGGGCCATCCGCCCAAGGAAGCCTGTGCCCCCGTGGTGACGGGAGGACCTATCGTCGACGCGGCATGGCGACGCTTTCTGGATCGTGCAGGAGGCCACCTCGAACTCCCGTTGACTGATGACCCTGATCTCCACCTCAACATCGATGGAAAGCGAGTGGATGCGTCCAACTGCTCCGCTGGCGCTTACATATTTCGCATACCGAGCCACGCCGGGTCGGTGAGGATCAAGTCACGAGCGGCAATTCCTTGCGAGATCGGCTTATCTCGCGATTTTCGACAGCTCGGCGTAGCGCTTTCCCGGATCCTCGTCCGTAAGGGGACCAGATTTCACGAGATTGATCTCAGCGCCTCCGGCTTTGTCGATGGATTTCATGCATACGAGCGTGACGGCAGAGTCCGCTGGACTGATGGTGATGCTGACATCGCTGTATCGCTCCTCAATGTGCTCGGCGGAGAACGGGAGCTGATCGTGCATATTGGCGGCCGCGCCAGATATCTCGACGAAGGCATTCCCCAGAGTGCGGCATGAGAAATCAACGCGACTATCGAATGATACACTGGGGGATTTGAATGGCGTTTCAGTAGACTGCCAGCATCACTACTGTCCGGAGTTTTCCGAACGAATTGCATAGAAGCATCTGACCCGTAAGAGTTTTTTGGCGATTTTGGGTGGTGTCGATTTGAAGTTGGTGGCGGTTTCCCCGACGCTTGTCCGGGGAGGGTCCACCGATGAACGCTGGCAAGACGCTGTTCTCGCAACTGATGGATTGCCTGCCCTGGAGCACGTTTGCGCGGATTGCCGCGCGTTACCAAGGCGACTACTCGGTGCAGACGTTTCCATGCACCGAACAATACCGGGCCATGGCGTTCGCCCAACTGACCTATCGCGAGAGCCTGCGCGACGTCGAGGCATGCCTTACGGCCCAGCCGGCGAAGCTCTGGCATATGGGTTTTCGCGGCCGGCGTTCGACCCTCGCGGATGCGAACCAGGCCCGCGACTGGCGCATTTACGCGGAATTCGTGCAGCGGTTAATCGCACAGGCGCAGCGGCTTTATGCTGGCTAGAAGTTATTGTTAGACCTGGACAACACAGTTTACGCGTTGGATTCGACCACCATCGATTTATGTCTGTCATTGTTCCCATAGGCGCATTTTCGATCGACGAAAGCCGCTGTGAAGATGCACACGTTGCTGAATTTACGCGGCAACATCCCGAGTTTCATCCACATATCTGACGGCAGGCTGCGCGGTTCTGTTGCAGCTTTTCGTCGCGATCGGGGCCGGGTAGAAGTCGTGCCATGGGGAAACAGCGACAAGCGGCGCAGGTGCGGCAGGGTAAATCCTTCAAGGGCCGGCAATTCGCCGCGGAGGTGATCCTGTGGGCAGTCCACTGGTATCTGATGTTCCCCGTCAGTTACCGCGATCTCGAGCTCATGCTGCTGGACCGCGGCGTCGAGGTGGACCACACCACCATCTTCCGATGGATCCAGGCTTAGGCGGCCGAACTGGACAAGCGGATCCGGCCGCACCTGCGCATAAGCAACGGCTCTTGGCGGGTGGACGAGACCTATGTGAAGGTCAAGGGCCGCTGGATGTATCTGTATCGAGCGGTGGACAGCCACGGCCAAACCATCGACTTCCTGCTCTCGGCCAAGCGCGACACCGAGGCCGCGAAGCGCTTCTTCCGCAAGGCGTTGGCGCAGCCGCACACGGTGAACCCGAGGACCATCACGGTCGACAAGAATGCGGCTTATCCGAAGGCGGTCGCGGAGGTGAAGAAGGACGGCGAACTCTGGCGCTGGTCACGGCTGCGACAGGTGAAATACCTCAACAATATAGTTGAGCAGGACCATCGGAACGTCAAACGACTGGCCTGTCCGGGGCTTGGCTTTGGCGGTTTCTGGACGGCTCGACGAACACTGGCTGGCTACGAGACGATGGCAATGATCAGGAAAGGACAGGTTCGGAATATCGGTGGTCGCGATATCAAGGCCCAGGCAAGGTTCATCGCCACGTTGTTCGCAGTCGCCGCCTGATAGGTAAGTCGGTCCCGCCTAGCGGATCCCTCTCAACCCAAGCAAAAGGCTGCAACAGAACCGGACGGCGAGACGAACGCTGGCAGGCTACGAGACGATGGCAATGATCAGGAAGGGGCAAGTTCGGAACATCGGTGGCAACGACATCAAGGCCCAGGCGCGGTTCATAGCAATGCTGTTCGAGGTCGCTGCCTGATAGAAAAGTCGATCCCCTCTGGTGGATCCCTCGCAGCTTAGAACCTGACTCGAAATCAAGCGATCGCCTGGTAATCTCGAGCGATCCTGCGGATGAGCAGGAAGCCCATGGCCAGCATGAACCAAGCCTGCG
>NZ_LMUJ01000090.1 GCF_009765975.1 Acidisphaera sp. S103
CAATCCGCGAGCAACACCCGCCATGACCGACGATACCCTTCTTTCGTTCGATTTCCCAGCCGTCGGACGCAAGAAAGTCGTTGCGGCATTTGACGGCGGGCGCCTCACCTCCGACGGCGGCGTGATGTTGCTGGCCGCGGTGGAACGCGGCCTGGGCATCGCCCGAATATTGGCCTCGCTGATCCCCGACCGCCGCAATCCGGTGCTGGTGACCCACAGCGTCGAGGACATCCTGCGTTCCCGCATGCTGGCCATCTCCGCGTTTCGGCACGTTCACGTGCCGTGAACGAAACGCGTGATCTCGTGTGGTTATGAGGACGCCGATGACCTTGATCATCTGCGCACCGATCCCGGCTTCAAGCTGGCCTGCGGGCGGCTGCCCGACAGCGGTGCGGATCTGTGCTCGCAGCCGACCCTGTCGCGCTGGACCGCGTTTCGGCGAGTTGGCTCGCGCCAACGAAACGCGAACTGCGAGAACACCCCCGATCTGCGCAGCGTGATCCGCATGACCTACGCCATGGTCGATCTTTATTGTGCCAGCTATCCGCAGCCGCCGCGCGCGGTCACGTTGGACATCGACGACACGGTCGATGTCGTGCATGGCCATCAGCAATTGTCGCTGTTCAATGCCCATTACGATGAGCGCTGCTTCCAGCCGATCCATGTCTACGACACCGCGACAGCCCGCCCGGTGGCGGTGCTGCTGCGCCCCGGCAAAACGCCGTCCGGGGCGGAGATCAGTCGCCATCTGCGCCGTCTGGTGCATCGCATCCGCCGTCATTGGCCGGCCACGCGGCTGACCATCCGCGGTGATGGCCATTACGGACGCCCCGAGGTGATGGCCTGGTGCGAGGCGAACAAGGTCAATTATATCCTAGGTTTGCCCGGCAACAGCGTGCTGGACAGCCTGGTTGAACCGGTGGCCGATGCGGTCAGGGTCAACCGTGCCATCAACGAAGCCTATGGGGTGCGCCGCTATACCGAGACCCGCTACGGCGCCAAATCCTGGTCGCGCGAACGCCGCGTTGTTGCGCGGATCGAGGCCACGACGAAAGGGCTGGACATCCGCTATGTCGTCACCAACCTCAGCACCGGCAGCGCCGAATGGCTCTACCACACGCTGTATTGCGCTCGTGGTCAGGCGGAGAACCTGATCAAGCTGCACAAGACCCAGCTTGCCTCGGATCGCACCAGCTGCCGCGATCCGCGCGCCAACCAGGTGCGCCTGGTGCTGCATACCGGGGCTTACTGGCTGATGCTGAAGCTGCGTGACGCGATTCCCCAGCCGCAGCCGCTGGCGCGCGCCGAGTTCACGACGCTGCGGATGCGGTTGCTGAAGGTCGCCGCACGGGTGATCGAGACCGCTTCACGCGTGCGCATCGCCTTCGCCGCCGCCTGTCCGGACGCCGCACTGTTCGCCAGTCTGGCCCGCACCCTGCAACCCGCAGGACCGTGACTGACGGGGCGTGTGCCCCGAAATCGCCCGAGCCCGATAACCTCCAGCGTCTGCCAATTCTGTCCTGAACGCGTGATGAAATAGGCCCACGCCGTCGCGCGTCCGCAGTTCAGGACGGCCGAGCGGCCTCAACACCGTGAATAAGATGGGTTAGCTGGTCCTGACCGCACATCGCGCTCCTGCCGCAGGTTGATCTGCTGCCGTCACGGGTGAAAGGGAATCCAGGGGCGTCGTTGGCTTTTTTTCAGCAGCCTGATAGATTATGGTAAGTCTCATACCGTAACGGCTCACACGTACTAAGTTCCCTTGACGAGGCGTTGAACTGCAAGGCACGATTGTTTATCAACCGTCCAGTAGGATCGTTCACAAAATATGGCATTGGAGCATATAATTCGACGGCTATGCTGAAGCGATCGGTCCAAATTTTTGATATTTGTTCAAACTATACCGGAAGAAAGATGCGATACGTTCCCCCTTTTGCCGCTCTGAAATCATGGATGAGCCGTCATGCCGCCCCTGATAATGTCCATCTGATGGCCATCTACGACGATGTCGTCGACGTATTGAAGAAATTCCTCGAAGCAGTTCCGGTCGATGAGGATTGGTATTTGGCCGAATATCCGGCGATCGGCGGCTTCGTGAAACGCACACCGACAGAATCCGCATCCTCCCATTTCTACAAGCATGGATATTTTGAAGGACGAAAGCC
>NZ_LMUJ01000091.1 GCF_009765975.1 Acidisphaera sp. S103
ATGCCGCGTCAACAGGCCAGACACATGATCGCAATCGATCCGCCCGTCAGAATTCTCGCTTTTGCTCTTGAATCCAAGGGGCCGTCCACACAAGACACTCAGAGTTTGATCTTCGTCGAAGAGTCGATCAGGAGACCGTCTAAAACCTGGGGGTGTACATTCCGGCTCCGTGGTGGCAGGCTGGAGTGTGTGATGAGGTGGCGGATTATGTTGGAGTTGGTCGAGTTAGACGGGACGATCGCGGTTCGCGAACTTGGCTGCGGCGCGGCCGTCGCCGGATACACGCCGCAGATGGTTGGGCTGACGCTTGCGCAGGGAAAGCAGATATTGGCGGAGACGCAGCGTCATTTGGTCCAGGCCCAGACCGAGCAACACTGCCGCCGCCGCCAAATCTGCCAGCGATGCCAAGCCAGGCGGCCGCTGAAAGACGTGCGTTCCCGCCGACTGGTGTCTCTCTTTGGCACCGTTGCCGTCAAAGCGCCACGCTTCAAGCCCTGCCAGTGCATGGTGACCTGCCGCCGCACGCTTAGCCCGGTCGCGGAAATCATGCCCGATCGATGCACGCCTGAATACGAGCGGGTCCTGGCGAAAATGGGAGCGTTGCTGCCCTATCGCCGCGCCAGGACGGTGTTGTCGGAGTTTCTTCCGCTCGGGAAGCCGCAAACCGTGGAAACAACCCGGCGGCGAACGCTTTGCGTTGGTGCCAGACTGGAGCGGGAGGCCGTGGCGGCCCCGACATGCACGTCGGCAGAGCCAGCGCCATCCATCACGCTGTCGATTGATGGTGGTCACATAAGGGCTGCACGCCAATACCAAGGACGCACGTTCGAGGTTCTCGTCGCGCAGATCAGTAAAGGCGAGGGCAAGCTGACGGTTTTCAGCAGCGTTCCCGCCGAGGCGCATGCACAGACCCGGCAGCTGCGTGGCGTGCTGCACGGGCTGGGTGCGAGTTCGACAACGCCGGCCACCATTCTGAGTGATGGTGCCGACGGTCCGCGATCGCTCGGCGAGGCTGCCAGCCCTGGACCGACGCATCATGTTTTGGACTGGTTCCATCTCGCGATGCGGATCCAACACCCCGCCCAGGCGGCGAAAAGTTGGCCCAGCAAAACTGAAGACGACCGGCAGGCAGGTAAGCGTCTCGCCGAGACGATTGAGCGGATCCGGTGGCGCCTCTGGCATGGTCAGGTCCGCCGCTCCCTTGATTTAATTGAGGAAACCGCTGCGAGTCTGGAAGCGGTGGCAGAAGACACGGCGCCGGCTTCCGCAGCGCAGAAGGTGGCACGTCTACTACGCGACCTAAGGACATACGTGTCTGGGCAATCCGAGATCATCATTGATTATGCGACAGCGCGCCGATGTGGCGAACCCATCTCTACGGCGATCACCGAGAGCACGGTGCAGTGGCTGTTACATCGGCGCATGAATGCCCAGCAGCAAATGCGTTGGTCGCCTCGGGGTGCGCATTTGATGTTGAAAGTCCGCACTGCTGCCGTGAACGAAACCCTGGACCGAGACTATGCGGTCGCCGAGCGTTGGGCCCATCGACCGTTTCGGAAGGCAGCCTGAATACCCCCAGGTTTTAGACGGTCTCCTCAGCGATGGCCGTTGAAATCGGTTCTTCGCATCGGCGGGCTGTCGCATAGCCGATGATGATGTCGGATTGTCCGGACACGTAAGTCTCGAGATCGCCCGGAAGACGCGTCACCTTGCAGGCGGTGGTCGCCGATGACATATCCTCGGGTGCGGCATCTAAAATAACGGTGGCTTTGGCTATGAGATCCAGGGCGCGTTTGACATGACCATGCCAGAGACGCCATCGGATCCGCTCGATCGTCTCGGAGAGGTGAGCACCAGTCTGGCGATTTATCTTTATCGCGTCAGGCCAACTCGTGGCCGTCTGGAGCAACGTGCCGAACCCGCATCGCCAGATGAAACCAATCCAATACATGATGAGTTGAACCGGGGCTGGCGGCTCCGCCGAGCGATCTTGGACAATCGGCGCCATCGCTCAGAATGGTGACCGGTGCCGCTGGCGTCGCCCCCGGCCCATGAAGCACACCGCGCAGCTGCCGGGTCTGTGAAGTCGCGCCTCCGCCGGCACGCTGGCGAATACGACCCGCTTCCCCTCATGGTTCTGACCTGAGCGAGGAGAACCTCGAACGTGCGTCGCGATTTCGTATAGGGTTCAGCTCTGATCGTCACTTTTTTGACAACCTCCCGGTCCAGCAGAGCGAGCTGTCATGACGTCGGCCTTGGCCCCCGGCACCACGGAACAAATGCTCTCGACGCGCCGGGTCATCTCGGGTACGGCGCGTCGGGAGAAGGTCATCAGCAATATGCGGCGTGGATCAACGCCATTGACGATCAAATTGGCGACCCAATGTGCCAAGGTGAGGTGGACCCCATCGGTTGGACAGGAATCGGGCTGAGTTAAGAGAGACTCCGACCCATTTCACGATCCCCGGCCCGCCCAGGGACTACTGCAACTATACTTAGATTAATATTTGAATCAATAAAAGCCTTTTCTTCCTGTTGTTGGGCCTGTGGAGATGTGGTCAACGGGCTTACGTTGTCCACATATCCGTGGGCCACGCCGGTGAAAACTTCGCGCGGCGTCCGATAACCGTGAGCCTGATGAGGCCGGTCATCGTTATAGAAGGTCAGCCAAGCACCGATCCCACCCCGAGCCTCGGCCGGCGAACCGTAGGCCTTCAGGAATATCTCTTCATATTTTAGGCTCCGCCACAGCCGCTCAATGAAGATGTTGTCCAGATACCGCCCCTTGCCGTCCATGCTGATCCGCACTGCCCGGGCTTCCAGTCCAGCCAAAAAATCCGCGCTGGTGAACTGAACGCCCTGATCGGTGTTGAAAATCTCGGGCCGACCGTGCTGCTCCATGGCCTCGCGCAGCGCCGCCACGCAGAAATCCGAATCCATCGTGATCGACACCCGCCACGACAATACCCGCCGGCTAAACCAATCCATCACCGCGACCAGATACACAAACCCCTTCGCCATCGGCACATAGGTGATGTCGGCGCACCACACCTGGTTCGGCCGGTCGATGACCAGACCCCGCAGTAGGTAAGGGTACACCTTGTGCGCCGGATGCCCGAGACTGGTATTGGGCTTTTGGTAGATCGCCTCGATCCCCATCACCCGCATCAAACGTTTCACCCGCTTGCGGTTGACCACCAAACCGTTCCGCCGCATCACCGCCACCATCCGCCGGGAGCGGTAAAACGGGGTCTGCAGAAACTGTTCGTCCAGCCAGCGCATCAGACGCAGATCGTCCACGCTCACCGGCAACGGCCGGTAATACAGCGTCGAACGGGCGACTTTCAGCAGCCGGCACTGTGCCGCGATCGGCAGGTCCGGTTCGGACCGCTCAACCAGAGACAACCGTGCGGCCAGGCTCAGGCACCAGACCTTTTCCGAAAAAAATCCCGCTCCACCGTCAATTCGCCGATCTTGGCATACAGCAACGCCAGCCGCGCCTCGTCCGCCGCCGCCGCCAGGCCAGAGGGTTCGGCCGTGCTCCGGGCAAACAGCGATGGCACACCGTCCAGCGCGGTTTTCTTCCAGGCATGGATCTGGCTTGCATGGACACCATACCGGCTCGACAGCTCTGCCACCGTGCCATCCTCGCGAAGCGCCGACAGTGCCACCTTGGCCTTGAAGTCAACACCGTGTTTCTTTCGTACATTCGCCATCGTTTGCCCTTTGCAACAACGCCATTTTAAGGGCGAGAGTCTCTCTTAGCCACCTGTCCAGTTTCCGGGGTCCACCTCAAGGTGTTGGTCTTGTCCGATCCCGCACCTGCGATGACAAGCAACGGCACGGCCAGATGGGGGGCGCGCGGCTCCCGCTACACCGACTTCTTCGTCCTGCTGAAGCGCGGGGAGGATTGGAAGATCGCGAGCAAGGCATTCTTAGCCCACTCCCGCGCGTAGGATCAGCGGTGTTGGCGGAGGCGCGCAGACGCTGAATATCTGCGGCCCTGGCAACGCTGGCCTTCAACTACCCTAGTGTGCCGGGCTTTTCGTAGAGGCAGGTTTCGTTGCATCTTTCCACTGCACACGTCAGCCATTCATGGCTTCGGGTCGGCCTCTGGATGGAATAGACTCTTCCCGGCGATCATGTAGTCGGCGATCGCCGCCTGTCCGTTCGGCCCCTCTAGCCAAGACGCAAAACGTTGCGCTGACACCTGCTTGGCTTGCGGGTGGGTCTGCGGGTTCAGCAGGATGACATCGTAGCGGTTCAGCAGGCGGGGATCACCCTCAAGCACGCTCGTCATCCCCGCTTTGTTGCCGAAACTCAGCCAGGTGCCACGGTCGGAAAGGGTATAGGCGCCCATAGCCGCCGCGGCGTTCAATGCCGCTCCCATGCTGCCGCCGATGTCGCGATACCATCCGTCACCGACCGCGGCTGGGTTCAATCCCGCCGCTTTCCATAGCCGCTTTTCCAGTGCATCGGTGCCACTCTTGTCGCCGCGGGAAACGAAGGGAACCTTTGCCGCGGCGATCGTCGTTAGGGCCGCCACGACGTCTCGGGTGCCCGTGACGTGCGCCGGATCCGCACTTGGCCCCACGATGATGAAGTCGTTCCAGGCGATCTCCTGCCGGGTCAGGCCGTCGCCGGACGCCATGAACTTCGCTTCCGCCTCCGGATCGTGCACAAGCACCAGGTCAGCATCGCCGTGGGCGGCTGTTGCGAGCGCTTGCCCAGTGCCTTGGGCAATCACGCGAACTTCGATGCCAGTCTCCTTGGTGAATTGCGGCAGGATGCGAGCCAGCAGGCCGCTATTTTCGACCGACGTCGTAGATGCCAGCACGATGGTTTGCGGGTCCGCCGAGTTTGCGCGTACTGGGTACGCGACAAACAGTGCCAGCGTGCACACTATGGCGAGATCGTGACAGCGAAACGAGGTCATGCAGCCTCCCTGGGAGTGACACGTCTGGCGCGTGCCTCGATTCCGAATGCACAAGCGTTCACCGCGATGCTGATCACGATCAGAACAAGACCGAGGGCTAACGCGAAACCCAGATGGCCCTCGCTGGTCTCAAGCATGATCGCCGTGGTCATCGTACGGGTGTAGCCGGCGATATTGCCGCCGACAATTAGGATAGCTCCCACCTCGGAGACTGACCGCCCGAAACCGGCAAGGCTGGCGGTCAGGGCTTCCAGCCGGCCAATCGACAAAAGATGAGGGATGGCTCGGAAGCGGCTCGCGCCGGAGACCAGCAGGTCATCCCCGTAATCTCTCCAGATACCCACCATGGCACGATGACTCAGCGCAACGACAATCGGCAATACGAGCATAAATTGCGCGACGATCATGGCGGTCGGCGTGAACAGAATTCCTAACCTGCCGAACGGTCCCGAGCGTGACAACAGAAGATAAAGGCCCAGGCCGACAACGACCGGGGGCAACCCCAACAGTGCGTTTGCCAGCAGGATCACCAGATGGCGACCCCGGAAACGGAACACGGCAAGGGCTGCGCCCAAGGGCAGGCCGCAGACCGTCGCAGCGCCCGACGCCGACAAACTTACGGTCAGAGACAGGACGACGACGTGTAACAGCGTCGTATCGAACCCGACCAGAAGCCCGAAGGCAACGCGGATGCTGTTGAGGATGTCTGGCACGCGCTTTCTGCGGCAACCATTTCTCGCTGGAGTCAAGGTCCGGGCGAGGAGGTGCCTGCGAAACCCATACGCGCCAGCTCGGCACGTATCGCGCCATCCTGAAGCAGCGTCACGAAGCGACGCACGGCCGGGCGATCGAATCGTCTGGCGGGAATGACGAAGTCGTATTCCTCTGCCTGTAGTGGCAGGAAGCCCAGGCCATAGCGCTGCGCCACCGTCTCGATCGCCACACCCCAGTCGGCCCGTTGCTGCGCAATGGCCACCGCCACGGCGTTGTGCGAGCGAGCCTGATGGCTGTAGCCGGCGGGCCTGGCATCGCCGAGCAAACGGTCGATCAGTATGCGCGTGCCGCTGCCCGCGTTGCGATTGGCCATCAGGCAGCTACGATCGGCGCTCGCCTTGGCAATGGCGCCGTTCGCATCAAGCCCGGCGAAGCGGGGGTCATCTCGCCGATACACAACGCCCTGCAGGCGGCCATAGCCGGGTACCAGCCGCAACGTTTCATCAACGGAGGAGCGATTGTAGATACCGGTCTCCGGGTCCATCAGATGGATGCCGGCGATATCGCACTCGCCCCGTTTCGCCGCCATCAGGCCGGCCGTACTGCCAACCGACAGCACTTTCGCCGTCACCCCCTCGCGCGCCAGCAATCCAATGAGATAGTCAAGGCCGACACAATGACTGCCGATGACCATGAGATCCGCTGGCTCCGCTGCCGCGCCGATGATCGTTACCGAGATCTCCATGCCCGCCGGTACCATTTCAGTCTGCGCAGGAATGGCGAAGAAACCGTCCGCCAGAGAGAAGGCCGTTACCGCTCCGGAACCCTTGCCAATGGGATAGGCTGCGAGCCCGCCTTCCGGCCGTTCCGTCAGCGATACCAGGACATATTCGGTTCGGCCAAGTTCGGAGACCATCTTCACCGGCAAGGTCGCTGTCCGGGTCTCGCGACGCAGTGCCGGCAGTCCGGACAGGATGCGGAGAACCGGAGCGACGAATTCGTGAAAGGTGAACGTTGCCGATGTCGGGAAACCGGGCAGGATCACCACCGGCTTGCCTTGGGTGACCGCAAGGCAGAGCGGCTTGCCTGGTTTCAAAGCGACGCCATGCACGATGATGCCGGGATCGGTGAAGCGCGCGACTGTGCGGTAGGCGATGTCGCCGGCACCCTTGGACGTGCCGCCAGACAAAAGCACCACATCGGCCGCTGCGATCGCCTTGTCGACCGCCGCCGCCATCGTGGCGGGGTCGTCCGGAACGATCCCGAATGGCAAGGCGACGCAGCCCAGTTCTTCAACCGCGGCCGTCAGCATCGGGCCATTGCTGTCAAACACCTGTCCGGCACGGATGGCGTCTCCTGGCCGCACCAATTCATCGCCCGTCGAGAGGACAGCGACGCGCGGACACCGGAAGATCGGAACATCGTTCACACCGATCGCCGCCAGCAGCGCGACCTCCCGTGAACCGAGGACGGTCCCGATGCGCAGGACCGTTTCTCCGGCCCCGATATCCGATCCAGCCGCAGATATGGCTGCGCCCGGTGCCAGTGGCTGACTCACGTCAACCGCTGCCTCCGAGTCATCGTCAATGAATTCGGTTCGCTCGACCATCACCACCGCGTCGGAACCACGTGGGATCATGCCGCCCGTGGCGATGACCGTTGCAGTGCCGGATTCGATAGGTTCGCGCGGCATGCGGCCCGGCGTCAGCAACTCTCGATTCAATCTCAACCGTCGTGGTGCATCCGGACGCACCCGTTCCAAGTCGGCTGCAAACACTGCGAAGCCATCGACGTTGGAGCGATCGAAGCCAGGTACATCTACTGCGGCTGCCAAGTCGCGCGCCAGCACGCGCCCGCGGCACTGCGCGAGCGGTATGGTCTCCTCGCCAAGCGGCGCCAGAGTGAGATGGCTACGAAACCGTGTTTCGGCTTCGTCGCGGCTTGCAACGGAGAGAAATTGCTCTTGCCGCGCCGACTGCCGCACGAAATCGGCATGGCGCGTCTCGGAGTTCGGTTCCGACGGAGTCATGGTTCCCCCTGCCCGCTGACGCTGCCCGGCACAGTGACAACGTCAACCAATGCACCAGGCGCATAACCTTCCAGACCAGCGGGGACAACGAGAAATCCGTCCGCCCTGGCATAGCCTACCAAACCATCAGCTGGCGCCAGCGCCAATGGCTCGACGCTCGATTCATGGCAGACGACAGGCACAAATTCGCTGACCCCGACTGGCGACGCTATCTTGCGCGAGAGTACCAACCGCCGAATCGGATAAGGGAAGTCGGCGGCACGTCCAGCGAGGCGGCGCAGAAGTCGCCCGGCCAGCAGCTCGTACGTCACCAGTGCGGACAACGGGTCACCCGGCAGCAGTAGCAAAGGCGCACTGCCAAGCCAGCCCAATCCGGCCGATCCACCGGGCGTTAGCGCCAGTCCGTGATGCTCCATCCGTCCGCCTGCCGTTGCGATCACGGTCACAGCGTCGTCGTCCTCGCCCCAGCCGCTGCGCCCGACCACCAGAATGAGATCGGCTGGCGCGTCGCCAGACAACGTCCGTACCAGGTCGTAGTGCCTGTGAGCGCAATCCGTGACGCCACCGTCCCGCGCCACGAGGGTGGATATCGCCAGGCCAAGTGCCTCGACGGCGGGTGGCTTGGGGCCAGCGAGGACTATCGTGACGACAGGGCGCCGCCGGACAATCAACTGGGTTACGCCGAGAGACGCCGCCAGCGCGATTTGCGGGACGCCCAGTCGACGCCCGGCCTCGATGGCGACTTCACCGTGCTGAGCGGCATGGCTCTTGCGCCCGACGCCGAAACCGCGTGGGACCGTATCGCACACTTCCAGAGTGGTGCCGACCGCCTCGCCGACTTCTAACGGCAGCACTGCGTCGGCGCCGGAGGGCACGGTCTCACCGGCATGGCAGACGGTTGCAGACCCCGCAGCCAACGCCATGCCGTTGGGGACAATGGTGAGAAATAGGGGATTGTATGTGCTGGCGCCCAGAGTGCTGTCGGCGTGCACCGCATAGCCGTCGACGAGCACCAGGTCGCGCTCTGGCCGATCCGTCAAGAAGACAAGCGGAGCTGACAGAACACGGCCGATAGCGTGCTGGAGGGGAACCTCCTCCGAGCCCATCGCGGCCGGACAGGCATCCAACCACGCCCAGGCATCGACTAGCGAGAGGCGTTCAGTGAAGCGTCCATGTGTCATCCAACGAAGCCCCAGATGCATCTGCGTGGCCATGAATTGCAGCGATCCAACGCCAATGCAATCACACCTGTCCTTCAAAACCGCGATGGGCTCCAATGCTTCGCGAGCGCATCGCTTGGCGCGCAACGCTGAAACCAAGGACCGATATCGTCCGTCTCACCATACAACGCTATGACTTCTAAGATCAGGACTTCTGCCATCGGAATGCGCCTGCCCGGCGCCCGCAAGACCGGCTGGCAGTTGGCGGAACAAGCTGGGTTGGAACGGCCCTACCGGCTGCAATCGCTGTTGCGTCGCAGCGCCTGGCAGGCGGACAGGCTGCGCGATCTGGTACGATCGGAGGTGCTGGCCACGTTGAGGGAACCCGGCGGCGTTCTGGTCGTCGACGAAACCGGTTTTTGAAGAAAGGCACGCATTCGGTTGGCGTCGAGCGACAGTATTCCGGCACGGCAGGGCGGGTGGAGAACTGTCAGGTCGGTGTATTCGTTGCCTATGCAAGCTGGTTTGGCCAGGCGCTGATCGATCGGCGCCTTTATTTGCCTGAAGCGTGGGCAAACGATACCGCACACCGCCGGGGTGCTGCAGTGCCAGATGCCGTCGCCTTTCAGACCAAGCCGGCGATCGCGGCTAAGATGATCGCCGCGGCGCTTGATGCCGCGCACCCTGTGCGTTCGTGCTGGCGGATGCACTCTATGGGGCAGACTCCCGCATCCGCCGCATGCTCGAAGCACGTCAGCAGCCCTACGTGCTGGCGACCCGACCCAATCATGCGCTGCGCCTGCTGACGAATGAAGGCCTGGAACAGACTGATCCCCTGACGCTGGCCGATGCGCTGCCGCCCGAGGCTTGGGCGCGGCACGCCGCTGGCGAGGGGTCGAAAGGTCCACGCCTGTATGACTGAGCGCGGATCGCTTTGCCTTGGACGGTCGATACCGGCTTTGAGCGCTGGCTGCTGATCCGTCGCAGCCGGCGCGATGCCTCGGAGCGTGCCTACTACCTGGCCTTCACGCGAGCCGGAACAACCTTGGCGGAACTGGCCGGCGCCGCCGGCCTGCGCTGGACAATCGAAGAGTGTTTCCAGCGTACCAAGGAAGAGCTTGGCCCAGATCACTGCGACGCCAGATCCTGGCATGGCTGGCACCGCCATATGATGTTATGTATGGCAGCAGCCGCGTTTCTGGCCAGATTGCAGGCCTCGCTTCGCCGTGCTGCATTCGATAAACCGAACAGAACGAGTCCGCCGCTCGCCGCGTGACCGCCATCCGCCTCGGCTTGCCCAGTGTGCCGGAAATCCGCGGTCTCATCGCCAAGCTGTTGTTACGATCCCCGCTGCGCCCGCCATTCGTCCTGGCATGGTCAGCATGGCGACAGCACCACCAGTTCACCGCGGCTGAAGCCCATTATAGGACTCATAAAGCGCAACTGTAGTACTAGGTGAACCCGTGCTATCGACGGTTCCGAACTCCGCTGGTTCGAGGACCGTGGCGAGATGTGCACTCTGCTGGCGTTCGTCGATGACGCGACCAGCCGATTGATGCAGCTGCGGTTCGTCGCGTCCGAGTCCGCGTTCGATTACTTCCGCGCGACGAAGGACTATCTGAAGAGCCACGGCAAGCCAGTGGCGTTCCACAGCGACAAACACGGCATTTTTCGCGTCAACGCCAAAGACGCAATCGGCGGCGATCGGGTCACACAATTCGGCCGGGTGCTATCGGAGTTCAACATTGATATCATCTGCGCCAACAGTCCACAGACGAAGGGCCGCGTCGAGCGCGCGTTTGGCACGTTGCAGGATTGGCTGGTGAAGGAACGGGTCTTCCTCAATTGGGGTGGAGGCTTCGACCTTGATGGACCGAGATGACAGCCTGGGGCTGGACCGCTGTTAAGACCGGTGGGTTGATACCCCATGAAAGCAAAAACTGACTGGCTTCCGGGCCTTGGCATACGGGTTGTCGAGACCGAACGGCAAAGCTCCGGCTGGGTTGTCTCCGGCACCACCACAGCCACATCGGGGTGCTGCCCAAGATGCGCCAGTGCGTCGACATCTTATCACGGCTCGAAGATCCGGGTGTTGCAGGATCTTCCGGTTCAAGGCTCGCCGGTCTCGCTCAGGCTCCGGCAGATACGGTGGCGATGCCGCAATCCGCGCTGCAGCCAGAAAACCTTCGTCAACCCTTTGTCGCAGAGCGCGCCTCGGTTCGCGCGGCGGACACGCCGCGTCACCGATTTGGCGCTTCTGCTG
>NZ_LMUJ01000092.1:0-49857 GCF_009765975.1 Acidisphaera sp. S103
ATGCGCGACAATTGGTGCAAACAAATCAGGAAACCTGTTACCCATGTGCCCGGTCTGAAGTGTTACCAAGGTGCCCGGTTGTAGAGGCCTTCGCCCACCATGGCGGTGGTACAACGTTACCGACAGCTCAAGGGCCACATCCGTTGGTTTGATCAGCCGCCGGTGCCGCGTGCCTTCACCATGCGCAGCGGGTTGTAGGTGATGACAACCGAACCGTCCTGCTTCTTGACGCGGTTGAAGGTGCGGACCAGGCCGCGGTTCGGGCGGCTAGCGCTGCGGCGGCTTTCCACGACCTCGCACTCCACATGGATGGTGTCGCCGGCGAAAGTCGGGCCGGCAACGTTCAGTTCCATGTTCAGGAAGGCGAAGCCGGTGTGCTGCATGGTGGCATGCACCAGCAAACCCTCGGCGAAGGCGTAGACCATGGCGCCGGGGACGACGCGCTGGGTGATGTCGCTTTCAGTGCGCAGGAATTCGGTGTTGGAGAACAGCACCTCGGTCATGCCGGTCACGCCGATGAAGTTGACCAGATCGGCTTCCGTCAGGGTGCGGCCGATCGTGCGGAATTTGCGGCCGACCGGCAGGTCCTCGAAATACTGGCCCAGGCCCAGAACCTCGTATCCATCGATTTCCGTCACGGCGTTTTCCTTTTTCGTTACGACATAGTCAGGCCGCCGGATACGCTGAGCGTCTGGCCGGTGATGTAGGCGGCGTCATCGGATAATAGGAAGGCGATGGTGCCTGGATAGTCCTCCGGCTGGCCGATCCGCTTCAGTGGAACGGCACGCGCCATCGCCTCGCCCACCTTGGCACCGTCGGGCGTGCCGGCCTTGAATTCGTCGAACAATGGGGTGTCGGTCGGGCCGGGGCACAGAACGTTCAGGGTGATGCCCTTGCGGGCGACTTCACGAGCCACGGTTTTGGTGAAGGCGATGATGCCGCCCTTGCAGGCGGAGTAGACCGCTTCACCCGAGGACCCGACGCGCCCGGCGTCGGAGGATACGTTAACAATCCGGCCGAAGCCGCGCTGGACCATGCCCGGCAGGACAACATGGTGCAGATGCAATGGTCCATACAGGTTGATGCCGATGATGCGGTCCCACAGGGCCGTGTCGGTGTCCAGGAAGTTGCGGAACCGTTCCCAGCCGGCGATGTTGGCGAGGAAGTCGATCGGACCGATTTCGGTCTCGAATTGGGCTACAGTGGCTTCGACGTTGGTTCGGTTGGTGATGTCGGTGCGGGCGAACCACGCCCCGCCGGGGCAGCGCGCGATGGTGGCGGCGGCGCCGGCTTCGTCGATGTCCAGGATGCCGACCCGGCATCCTTCCTCGGCCAGGCGGATCGCCGTGGCCCTGCCGATCCCGCTGGCACCGCCAGTCAGCAGGACGCGACGGCCGGAAAGTCCCTTCATCGACGGTCTCCCTTGGTTCCTCTCACCGAAGGTATCGCACGATCCCACCCCGAACCAGGGTACTGGCGCCGGCGGCGGTGAGGGTGTGAGATCGCGGCGGGCAGGAAAGGATCGTCCCATGAACGACATCGCCGCGCTGTCGATCACGACCACCGGTTACCAGTCAGGTTTCGGCAACGGTTTCGAGACCGAGGCGCTGCCGGGGGCATTGCCGGTCGGGCGCAATTCGCCGCAGCGCTGTGCTTACGGGCTGTATGCGGAGCAGATCAGCGGATCGCCGTTCACCGCGCCGCGCGCCAGCAACCAACGCAGTTGGCTGTACCGCATCCGCCCGACGGTGGCGCATTGGGGCACCTTCCAGCCGGTCGATCCTGGCCTGTGGCGCACCGCCCCCTGCGCCGAAATCCAGGTCCCGCCCGCGCCGATGCGCTGGGACCCGATCCCGCTGGGCGATGAGGCGCTGACCTTTCTGCATGGGGTGCGGACAATCACCACGGCGGGGGATGCCGGAACGCAGGCCGGCATGGCAGCCCACGTCTACCTGGCGACGCGATCGATGACGGACGAATACTTCTACAATGCTGACGCCGAGATGCTGTTCGTCCCGCAGCAGGGCGCGTTACGGCTGCGCACCGAGTTCGGGATCATCGACATCACCCCGTGTGAAATCGCGGTGATCCCGCGTGGGATAAAATTCAGCGTGGAATTGCCGGGCGGGCCGGCGCGCGGCTATCTGTGTGAGAACTACGGCGGCGCCTTCACCCTGCCCGAACGCGGCCCGATCGGGGCCAATTGCCTGGCCAACCCGCGCGATTTCCTGACTCCGGTGGCGGCCTACGAAGACCGAGACACCCCCTGCCGCCTGGTAGTCAAATGGGGCGGCGCCTTGTGGCAAACGGACCTGGACCACGCGCCGCTGGACGTAGTGGCGTGGCACGGCAACTACGCGCCGTACAAATACGATCTGCGCCGTTTTGCCCCGGTCGGGCCACTGCTGTTCGACCATGCCGATCCCAGCATCTTCACCACCCTGACGTCGCCGAGTGAGACCGCCGGCACCGCCAACATCGATTTCGTCATCTTCCCGGAACGCTGGGCGGTGGCCGAAAACACCTTCCGGCCGCCCTGGTATCACATGAACATCATGAGCGAGTTCATGGGCCTGATTCAGGGGGTCTATGACGGCAAGACCGGCGGCGGCTTCGTGCCGGGTGGATTTTCGTTGCATAATACGATGCTGCCACATGGCCCGGACAGAGCCGCCTTCGACGCCGCCAGCCATGCCGACCTGAAGCCGCACAAGCTGGAAGGCACGCTGGCGTTCATGTTCGAGACCCGTTATCGGCAGAACGTCACCGCCTATGCCGCCGGCATCCCCCAGCGGCAGACCGCTTACGGAACGTATGGCAGCGCGCTGGCCAAGCGGTTCGATCCCAGCCGCCCGTGATTGCCGAAGGCGAACAAAGACCGCCAGAATAGCGGCCAGGAGGAATCGGGCATGCAGCGTAACACAATCGGCCGGCGTGCCGTGCTTGGCGGCGCGGCCATTGCACCGGCGTTCAGGGCAGCAGCGGCGCAAACTGGTCCGGTGCGGGTCGCGGTCCTGACCGATGAGAACGGCCCGTACACCGACAGCGGTGGGGTCGGGAACATCGCCGCCGCCCGTATGGCGGCACAGGATTTCGGTGGCGTGGTGCTGGGCCGGAAAATCGACATCCTGCACGCCGACACGCAGAACAAACCCGACGTGGCCGGGTCCATCGCGCGCGGCTGGTACGATTCCGGTGTCGATGCGATCATCGACCTGCCCGTCACACCGGTCGCCCTCGCCGTGCAACAAGTCGCTCGGGAAAAGGCCCGGACGGTGATGATCACCGCCTCGGCGATCAGCGAATTCACCTCGAAATTCTGTTCGCCCACCAGCAGCCATTGGGCGGACGATACGCATGCGCTGACCAGCGGTGTGGCCAAGCTGATGACCGGGCCGAACAGCCGCACATGGTTCTTCATCACGGTGGATTTCAGCTTCGGCACGGCGCTGGAATCGATGACCGCCAAGGCGATCGAGGCGAACGGCGGCAAAGTCATCGGCGATGTGAAATTCCCCATTGGCAACAGCGAATTTTCCTCGCAGATCGTGCAGGCGCAGGGGTCCGGCGCGTCGATCATCGGCATCGCCGCGGTGGGTGGCGACCAGGTCAACCTGATCAAGCAGGCGGCGGAATTCGGCCTGCGCAAGAACGGGGCCCGGCTGGCCGGCTACCTGGTCTATATCACCGACATCCATGCGCTGGGCCTTGACGTCGCCCAGGGGCTGAGCTTCCCGGCGAGTTTCTACTGGGACCAGAACGACGACTCGCGCGCGTTCGCCAAACGGTTCATGGCGGAACGGAAGGCGATGCCGACCAAGAACCAGGCGCTGAATTACGCCTGCACGCTGCATTTCCTGAAGGCGATGGCGCAGGCTGGCACCGACGATCCGATCGCCGTGAACAAGGCGATGCGGGCGATGCCGGTGGCGTATTTCGGCCGCCCCGCGACGTTGCGTGCCGATGGGCGGCTGTTGTACGACGTCACGTTGTATCGCGTGAAACGACCCGATGAGAGCCACTACCCGTGGGACTACTACACCGCGGTCGGCACGTTGCCGGCGTCGGATGCATTCCTGCCGATGAACCCCGTCTGCGCATAACGCGGGTTGTCGTTTCATCCCCCGGCGGCAATCTATGGGCTATGATCGCCCTCCTGAAAGCCTTCCTGGCGCTGTTCGCGCTGTTCTATGTCCTGCCCATTGCCGCCTCGGCGGCTCTGTATGCCGTTGGCGGGACCGGTGCAGGCTGGCGAACGGCGGACCGATCCAGCACCGGTGTCCTGCCGGACCCTGTTCGCCACCGGGCCGCGGTCGTGCGCGTCTTTTCCGCCAAGACCGTTCGGTGGCGCGGCATCCTTGCGTCGCATAGCTGGATCGTTGTTAAACCGGAAGGGGCGCCGTCCTATACCCGTTACGACTACACTGCCTGGGGCGAATGGCCGATCCGGGTCAATGGCTTCGAGCCGGATGGGCGCTGGTTCGGCCACGCCCCGCAAATCGTCTTCGCGGCGGACGGCGACGCCGCCGCGGCCCTGGTGCCGAGGATACAGGCGGCCATCGAGCGGTACACCTGGCGCAACCCCGGCGATTATCACGTGTGGCCTGGACCCAACTCCAACACCTTCGTCGCCGCCGTCATGGACGCCGTGCCGGACATGCGGGCGGCCTTGCCGCCGACGGCGATCGGCAAGGATTTTCCGTACGACGGAAAATGGCTCCGCCTGACGCCCGGCCGCACCGGCGTGCGACTGACATTCGGCGGCTACGGCGGCGTGACGTTCGGTTGGGTCGACGGGCTTGAGATCAACATCCTGGGGGCCGTGGCCGGCATCGACATCCGCCGGCCGGCGGTGAAGCTTCCCGGCCTCGGCCGGTTCGGCGTCGCGCCGACGTGATGCCTACGCCTCCATACCTCCGACGGCTTCGATGCGCACATCGTCCCGGTCCTCCCGCAGCGCTTCATCAAACGGCACCGATTTGTCATCGGGATTCTCTGCCATTTCCGCCACCGCGAACTCGACCGCCGCGACGATTTGGGCGAGGTTCACCGTCGCCACCGACGCGCCTTGCACCGGCGATCCCAGGAAATGCTTCGACCGCCAGGCCAGGTCGATGCCCTCGGGCACACCGGGGTCATCCAGCAGCACATCCAGCAGAACGATCCCTTCCGAGGACTGGTGGGCGGCCGCGATCGACGTCAGGCGCAGTACGTCGCCGGTTGTCAGCAGCAGCCCGAACGTCCCCCGCAATCCGATCATCCGGCGTCCCAGCCAGGCTGGCAGCAGGCCCGCGACCGTCTCCGGCTCCGTGATCCGCGTCCATGTCAATGCCTGGTCCTCCTCATTGCTGTTCATCCGCCGGCATATGGTGACGACGCGCTCGGACAAACGCCGCCCCGTCATCACGTCAAATTTCGCGACCGTGCCCATCGCGGTTTCGTCATCCGACACCATAAAGACAGCGGCCCCCATTCACGGCTGTTCGGCCACGTGCTTCCAGGAGAGTGAACGACAATGTCCGACACCGCGGACCGGCCCACGCGGGCGCAAATCCATGTCGTCCTCGCGGCCTTTCTGGGGTGGACACTGGACGCATTCGACTTTTTCATCATGGCATTCGTGCTGCGGGAGGTCGCTGCCACCTTCGGCGCCCCGATCGGCAGTGTCGCCCTCGCCATCACCCTGACGCTCGCATGCCGGGCGATCGGCGCGGTGCTGTTCGGGCGGCTGGCCGACCGTTATGGGCGACGGCCGACGCTGATGGTCAACGTATTGTGTTATTCGCTGCTGGAGTTCTGCTCCGGCCTGGCCCCGACGCTGGCGGTGTTCCTGATCCTGCGCGCGCTGTACGGCGTGGCGATGGGGGGCGAGTGGGGCGTCGGTGCCTCCCTGACGATGGAGAGCGTGCCGGCGAAGTGGCGCGGTACGGTATCCGGCCTGCTGCAGGCGGGATACCCCTGCGGCTACATGCTGGCCTCGGTGCTGTATCTGGCGCTGCCGTGGCTAGGATGGCGCGGGATGTTCATGGCGGGCGTGGTCCCGGCGCTGCTGGTGTTCTATATCCGCCGCACCGTGCCGGAGAGTCCGGACTGGCTGGCTCGCACCCAGCAGCAGCGCAAGGTCGGCATCTGGACGGTGCTGCGCCAGCACGCCGGGCTGGTCGTGTTCGCCGCCATCGTGATGATGGCGTTCAATTTCTTCAGCCATGGGTCGCAGGATCTGTATCCCAGCCAGTTCCTGGGGGCTCAGCATCATCTTGCGGCGGATCGGATCTCGCTGATCACCATCGTCGGGAATGTCGGCGCCATCCTGGGCGGCATCGGCTTCGGCACGCTGTCGCAGCGGATCGGGCGGAAATGGGCCATTGTGATCGCGGCGTTGCTGGCACTGCCGGCGCTGCGCGTGTGGGCGTTTTCGACCACGCCAGCGATGCTGGGGCTGGGCGCGTTCGTGATGCAGGTGTGCGTGCAGGGGGCGTGGGGTGTCGTGCCGGTCTACCTGAACGAACTGTCGCCGGCATCGATCCGCGGCACGTTCCCGGGTCTGGTTTACCAGTTGGGCAACTTCCTGGCAGCAGCGAACGCCAACATCCAGATATGGCTGGCGGAGCGGTTCGACGGCAATTACGGCATGGCACTGGCGATCGTGGTTGGGATCGTGGCGGTGGTGATCGCCGTTTCGGTGGCGTTGGGACGGGAGCCGAAGGGCACGCGGATGGGGTCTGATTCGGTCTAGGAACAGCGGCGTTCGGCCATGTCGTATTGGCGGCCATCGCGGGTTTTCGATTTGGTTCTGTGATGGTGGCTTTTCGTTTTTTGAGGCGGATGACGCGGGATAAGGGGGGATAAAGGGGATTCCTTTTGTGATCAGGCTTGGGCGGTGATGCGGCGGATTTCAACTTTGGGTTGGCCGCAGCTGATCAGCAGGCATCGGAGCTTGCCGGTCGCCCGTAAGTCGTTTCGGTTTTGCGAGGTGTACACGTCGCTCAGGGCGCCGACGACCTTGAGTTCGATGATGACCTGATCCTCGACTATCAGGCCGGCGGTGTGTTCATCGACAATTACGTCGTCGTAAAAGACCACGGTGCCACGCTGCTGGACGACACCTAACCCGGACTTTCGTATGTCGTGGGCAAGGGCGTTCCTATAGACCCTTTCGATGAACCCATGACCGAGCCCATTGGCGCCCCTGAAAGCGCAGCCGACGATCCGTTCACTCACCGGCGAAACAACCGCGAATCCCCTTCATCCATCTACATCCCGCGTCATCCGCCTTAAAAGCCTGCCGTGGCGTCGATGACGACACCTGGTGGGAGGCGAATCTCCTCCGGCGATCTCAGCATTCCCCCTCTCGCCCGCGCGGCCGAGAGGGGGTCACATTTCCCTTGGGTTCGGGCTCGTCCGGCTCAGGCATTCTCCCCGACAAACGCTGCATATGTCTTCGCCAATTCCGGCACGGCAGTGTCGAAGAACCGCTGTCCTTTCTCCGGCGTGGCCAACCCGGGGTTCGATCCGATCCGGCCGTCCGGAAAGCGCCGGCGGTAATCGGCCGGACCATGGAACCGGCCCGAGGGCGCCCGAGCGGGATCGAGTGTCGCCTGCTTGATGGTTTCCGGCAGGGCGTATTGGGTCAGCGCGACCTCACTGGCTGTCGCATGGCTGCCTTCGTCGTCGCCGAACACTTCTTTCGCCAGGTCGCTCATCGCGCGCCCGTCCCACCAATTGGCCAGCCGGCACCGCAATTCGTCGTTGCGCGCCGTGCCGAATGCGCCCTCGAACGCGGCGTAAATCTCGGAGAATGCCGCCTGGACGGTTGCGATGTTGCCGCCGTGGCCGTTGATGAACAGAAAGCGGCGGAAACCATGCCGGGCGAGGGACAGCACATAATCATGGATGATCGCGATCAGGGTGGAGGGCTTCACGGTCATCGAACCGGCAAAACCCATGTGGTGCACGGCGATACCCACCCCGATCGTCGGCCCGACCATGGCGCCGGCCGACTCCCCGACCGCGCGGGCAAGCACCTCCGCGCAAATCGCATCGGTGCCGATCAGGCCGTTGGGGCCATGCTGTTCGGTCGAGCCGATCGGCAGGATGATTCCTTTGGACCGGGTCAGGTAGGTCTCGACTTCCTGCCAGGTCTGGTGCTGCAGCAGCATACGCGCTCTCCTAAAATGGGTCCGTGACGGCGATCATCCGGCCATGACGTGGCGTCGATCCACCGCATCACAAGCGAAGTCCTTCATTCCGCCGCCTTCGTCACGGCGGCTTCGGCAATGGGAACGCGCGTGACCTGATGCGCCTGCAACCGAGGCATCACTTCGCGCCCAAAACGACGGATCTGTTCCAGGAACATATCGTGCGGCATGGATCCGCGGTTCAGGCTCACCAGCAGCGTGTTGGCGCCTGTCTTGTCCGCCTCGGCGATCAGGCGTTCGGCTACTTCATCGGGCCGGCCCCAGGGCATGTGTTCGGCGCGCTGCTCGACATCCGCCATGGTCATGTTGCGGAAGTCTTCCCGCGAATGCGCCGCCTGCTTCAGGTTTTCCTGGCGGACGTAATCGGTGGAATTGGCGCTGACGTAGCCATGTTCACGCTGGATGGCGGTTTCGGTGAAGTTACCGTGACTGAACAAGGTGCGGTTGAAATACAGATGGTAGGGGCCGTTTTCCTTTACCGCCTGAGCCTTGCTGTCGGCGACATAGGCACTGACGCCGATCGACAGATGATCCGGCGTCACGGTCCGGCCATGCCGAGCCTGAATGGTGGCGTAGAGGCGGATGATGTCCTCGCGCAGGCCGCCGGGTGCGAGACCGGGCGTGATGGGAATATTCTTGCGGGCGGCAAATTCGATGGATTCGCGGCTGCCGACGATCGGCATCCATACCGGCGGCCCAGGCTGCTGCACCGGACGAGGCCAAAGCGCCACATCCTTGTAGGACCAATACTTGCCGGTGAACGAAAACACGTCGTCGGACCAGGCGCCAAGAATGATGTCGTAGGCTTCCTCGAACCGCTCCCGCGACAGCGCCATGGGCACGTTGTGGACCTGGTACTCGCGCGGGATGCCACGCGCGAAACCCGAGATCAGCCGCCCGTTGGACAGGCAGTCGATCATCGCCAGTTCTTCGGCGAGGCGCAGCGGTTCGTGCAGGGGCAACAGATTGCCGTAAATCAGCAGTTTCAGGCGTTTGGTGCGCTGCGCCGCCGCGGCCGCCATCAGGTTAGGCGAATTCATCAGCCCGTAGGGCGAGGTGTGATGCTCATTAAAGCCGACACCGTCGTAGCCGAGGCGATCCATTTCTTCCCAGGCCTGAAGATGTTCCTCGTAGGTGCGGACAGCCGTGGCGGCGTCGAAATGCGCCTTGCCCAGCGGGTAGGGCAGTTCGCTGCCAACCTTCAGGTGGTCGAGATGCCGGTCATAGGCCAGCAGATCGAAGACGAAGACCTTCATCGCGACGCTATCTCCCCATCGTTCTGGGCAGGTGTGGCAGATCGGCGCGGATGTGTGAAGGTTGGCGCGCTGACCGGGGCGGTGTTTACTGCCGACAGCCAAAACGGAGGAAGCGATGACCACATTGTCCGATGTCCTGGAAACCACGGCGCTGGAACGCGTTGCGTCCGGGTTCGTCTTCACCGAGGGGCCGCTGTGGCATCCTGATGGCTTTTTCTACTTCGTCGATGTGCGGAGCAACGTGCTGTATCGCATGGTGCTGGGGCAACCGGCGGAGAAAGTCCGGGACACGCTTGGCGGCAATGGCACGACGTTCGATTTGCTCGGGCGCCTGGTCAATTGCGAAGGCGATGGACGGCGGGTAACGCGGACTGAAAGCGATGGAACCGTATCGGTCCTGCTGGATCGTTTCGAGGGGAAGCGGCTCAATCGCCCCAATGACGTGATCTGCCATTCCGATGGATCGTTGCTGTTCACCGATCCCAGCCTGCGCGTTCCGTTGGCCGAACGGGAACTGGACCAGGCGGGGATCTACCGGATCGCACCCGATGGCGGTGTCTCCCTGGTGGCTAAATTCGAGTACCCGAATGGCCTGGCGCTGTCGAAGGATGAGCGCACGCTGTATGTCGCGAACACGCGGTGGACCCAGTATATTCATGCGCTGGAACTGGATGCTTCGGGCAACATGGTGCGGCGACGGGTTTTTGCCGATATGTCGGCTGACGGAACGAACGGCGTTCCCGACGGGATGAAGGTGGATGAAGCGGGACGCGTGTTCTGCACGGGCACCGGCGGCGTCTGGGTGTTTGAGCCGGACGGCACGCGGATCGGCATCATCGAGACGCCGGAGGTTTGCGCGAATATCAGCTTCGGCGGTCCCGATCTGCGGACGTTGCTTCTGACGGCTTCTACATCGGTGTACACGGTGCGGGTCAGGATGCCGGGGTTGCCGCACCCTTGGTACAAGGTTCGGGGATCGTAGAACGGTTCTTGCCGGGTCGGGTGGTGCGAGCAAGCGTGTCGTTGTCTATCCGTTAACGGCACGTTGCTCCCCATACGCTATGAATGATCTCGTTATGCATCCGTCATGGCCGGGCGTGTCCCGGCCATCCACGCTTCGCCGGC
The DNA here is from genome assembly GCF_009765975.1 of Acidisphaera sp. S103. Taxonomy (GTDB): domain Bacteria; phylum Pseudomonadota; class Alphaproteobacteria; order Acetobacterales; family Acetobacteraceae; genus Rhodopila. Next base: position 10,580 of record NZ_LMUJ01000092.1, read on the forward strand.
CGGTGCGAAGATGGCCCGGCATCTCTATCCCGATGCCTATGGGATACGTCCGGCCATGACGGCGAAAGAGGCGTAGCGGGGGATTGCCGCGGCGCTTTGCTCCTCGCAATGACAAGGAGACATGGCCGGGCGTTGGTTGGGATCGGCGACGATTGCTACCCGACGTGTTCCCGCCATTCGGCCTCGGTCATGGTGCGGACACCGAGTTCCACCGCCTTGCGGGCTTTCGATCCAGCGTCGGCGCCGACGACCACGATGTCGGTCTTCTTCGATACCGAATCGGTTACCTTCGCGCCCAGCGACTCCGCTCGGGATTTCGCTTCCGGGCGCGTCATGGTTTCCAAAGTTCCGGTGAATACCACGGTTTTTCCGGCGATCGGGCTGTCGGCGGCGTCGGCCTTGGCGGCCTCCTGAATGGTCAGTTCGGCGGCGAGTTCGTCCAGGGCGGCGATGTTGCGGGCCTCACCAAAGAAGTCCGTCAGTTCCTCGGCGATCGTGGGGCCGATGCCGCTGATGCTGCCCAATTCCAGCCGTTCGTCCGATCCGAGCTGGGTCGCGGCCAGCATCTGAGTCCGCCAGTTGGCGAAACTTCCGTAGTGACGGGCAAGCAGTTTGGCGTTCGTGGCGCCGATCCGCCTGATGCCGAGGGCGTAAATAAACCGCTCCAACGGCACGGTCTGCCGCGTCCTGATCGCTCGGGACAGGTTGGCCGCCGACAGTTTGCCCCATCCCTCGCGCGTCGCGATTTCTGCCTCGCGTTCCGGCAGCTTGAACAGGTCGGCGGGACCGTGCAGCCAGCCTTCGTTGTAGAATTCCTGGATGGTTTTCTCACCGAGACCATCGATGTCGAAGGCAGGGCGGGAGACGAAATGGATCAGCCGTTCGACCCGTTGCGCCGGGCAGATCAGGCCGCCGGTGCAGCGCTTGACGACTTCGCCGGGCGGGCGAACGGCGTGGCTGCCGCAGGCCGGGCATATGTCGGGGAAAACGTAGGGGGTCGATCCTTCCGAACGGCGGTCGGTTACCACGGAAACGATCTGCGGGATCACGTCCCCGGCGCGTTGCAGCACCACGGTGTCACCGATGCGGATGTCCTTGCGGGCGATTTCATCTTCGTTGTGTAAGGTTGCACGAGCAACAAGGACCCCGCCGACGTTGACGGGTTCCAGTTCGGCGACGGGGGTCAGTGCGCCGGTGCGGCCGACCTGGATGCGGATGTCCCGCAGCACGGTCGTTGCCTGCTCCGCCGGGAACTTCCACGCCGTCGCCCAGCGTGGGGCTCGGCCGACGAAGCCCAGGCGGCGCTGCAAGGCCAGGTCGTCGATCTTGTAGACGACGCCGTCAATGTCGTAGCCCAGGCCGGATCGTGCCAGCCCGATTTCACTCTGGAATGTTTCGGCATCGGCTTCGCTGCCCAGGCGTTTCGACAGCGGGTTAACGTCGAAGCCCCAGACTTTCAGTCGTTGCAGATAATCCCAATGGGTGGTGGCGACGGGCTCGCTGCTTTCGCCCTGGGCATAGGCGAACAGCGACAAGGGCCGGCCGGCGGTGATCTTGACATCCAGTTGGCGCAGGCTGCCGGCGGCGGCATTGCGCGGGTTGGCGAAGATCTTGGCGCCGGCCTCGGCTTGCGATTGATTCAGAGCCAGGAAATCGGCCTTGGTCAGGAAGACCTCGCCACGAATTTCGATGAAGGCCGGCGCCTCGCCGTGAAGCCGGTCGGGCACCGATTTCATGGTGCGAAGGTTGGCGGTGACGTCCTCACCTTCCGTGCCGTCACCGCGGGTGGCGCCGCGCACGAAATGGCCATGCTCATAGGTCAGGCTGATCGACAAGCCATCAATCTTAGGTTCGGCGACGAACACCAATGGTTCAGTACGACCAAGAAACCGTTTGGCCCGTGTGCAGAATTCAGCGAACTCAGTGGCGTCGAAGACGTTGTCGAGCGACAGCATAGGCACGCGGTGACGGATTTTCGCAAAACCGGATTCGGGCGCTCCGCCGACACGACTGGATGGGGAATCGGGGCGAATCAGTTCGGGGAAGCGGACTTCGATCGCGGCGTTGCGGCGGCGCAGGGCATCATAATCGGCGTCGGTGATCTCCGGCGCATCGTGGGTGTGGTAGGCCGCGTCGTGATGGGCGATCTCTTGCGCCAGGCGCGCGAGTTCCTCGGCGGCTTCGGCTTCGGTTAGGGATTCGATCGTGGTTTGATGGGTGGGTTCTAACATAGGGCGACTGATCGGTTGGTGGACCTGCCGAATATTCTACCGTCACGGCCGGGCGGTCTCATACCAGCAACCCCTGCGTCGGGCGCTGCCCTCGCAGCAGGTCGTCGGCAGCCGCTCGGGCTGCATCCGAAATGATTTCACCTGCAAGCATCCTGGCGATTTCCTCTCGGCGGTCCGGCGGCGCCAGATGCTCCACAGTCGTCGCGGTGCGGTCGCGGGCGGCGGCTTTTGCCACACGCAAATGGGCCGCTCCGCGCGCGGCGACCTGCGGACTGTGAGTCACGACCAGCACCTGAACCCCCTCGGCGACACGCACCAGACGTTCCCCCACAGCGGCAGCCGTTGCGCCGCCGATGCCGGAATCCACCTCGTCAAACACCAGGGTCGGGACGGCGGAACCGGCGGACAGCACCACTTTCATCGCCAGCATCAGGCGTGACAACTCCCCGCCCGAGGCAACACGCGCGAGGGGGCCGGGTTCCTGGCCCGGATTGGTGGCGATCAGGAAGCGCACCTGGTCGGTTCCGTTCGGCCCCCAGGCGGTATCGGGCAGCACACCGACCTCGGCGAAGAAACGTGCCTTGTCCAGGCGCAGCGGCGGCAGTTCCTTCGCGACCGCCTTTTGCAACTTGCCGGCCGCGGCATGACGCGCCGCCGACAGCGCCTTGGCCGCCGCGACGTAACGATCGCGGCCATCCCGGGCGGCTTGCTCCAGCACGGTGATCTCGGCCGCCCCGTTTTCCAGGGCACCAAGCCTGGCGGCCAGGGTGTCCAACAGGGCTGGCAGGTCGGGAACCGCGACGCCGTGTTTGCGGGCCGAGGCGCGCAGGGCGAACAACCGTTCCTCCGACTGTTCCAGCAGCCTTGGATCGACGTCGGCATCTGCGATCAGGCGCGTCAGCAGGGTTTCCGCCTCGGCCAGTGATTCCTCGGCCCGTTCCAGTGCGGCCATGGCGGGATCGGCGGGATTGCCGCCTGCCTCGGGCTGGCCGGATGGCGCCAGGCGCTGCAATGACCGGACGGCGGCGCGCAAGGAAGCAGCGGGACCCGAATTGCGTCGATCGCGCGGCGTCAATTCGGCCAGGGCCGCGGCGATCGCCTCTGCCCGCCGTTCACTTTGTTGCAGGCGTTGCCGTTCACGCGCCAGGGTTTCTTCCTCGCCGATTCGGGGCGCCAGGGTGGCGAGTTCTTCGACCGCGTGACGCAACCATTCCTCATCCCGTTCGGCGGCGGCGATGGCGTCCCGGGCCTTTTCCAGAATGGCGAGGGCATCCCGCCAGACGCGCCATGATTCCGCGACGGCCGTTCGGAGTGTCGCGGGCACGCTGAAGGCGTCCAGCAGGCCGGCGTGGCTGGCGGGATCGGCCAGGCTCATTTGCTCGTGCTGGCCCTGCACTTCCACCAGCAGCGCGCCGATTCGGCGCAGCAGGCCGACGCCCACGGGGTGGTCGTTGACGAAAGCGCGCGAGCGTCCGTCCTTGGTGACGATCCGGCGCAGCACGATCTCATCCTCGGCGGCCAGGCCGTGTTCGTCGAGCACGGCCATGACCGAATGGTCGTCGGGTGGGGAAAAGCAGGCGGTGACGCTGGCTTGTTCGGCGGAAATGCGCACCAGGCCGGTTTCAGCCCTGGCGCCGAGGGCGAGGCCGAGACTGTCCAACAGGATGGATTTGCCGGCGCCGGTTTCGCCGGTCAGCACGGTCAGGCCATTGCCAAAGGCGAGATCGAGGCGCTCGATCAGCACGACATCGCGAATCGACAGCGCGGTCAGCACGCCGCGTTGCTCACATTTCTTAACAAATGGCGGTCAGAACACCGCATGCCAGGCACGGGAGAAGAAGCCGCGCGACGGAGGCTGGTCGTCTGGCGTTTGGCCGTTGTTGTGTGCCACCCCGTCTGCCACAAGCTGGCGGTAGCTGTCGCTGTACCAGTCGCTTCCCGGGTAGTTGTATCCCAGCACCGCGGCAGTTTTGCGGGCCTGGTCCTTCAGGCCGAGGGCCAGGTAAATTTCGGTCAGGCGGGCCAGCGCCTCGGGCACGTGGTTGGTGGTCTGGAAGTCGTCCACCACGCGCTGGTAGCGGCCGATCGCCGCCTCATAGAGATGCTGCTTCTGGTAGAAGCGGCCGACCTCCATTTCCTTGCCGGCCAGATGGTCGACGCACAGATCGATCTTCAACTTGGCGTCGCGGGCATAGGCGGAGTCGGGAAACCGGGTCACCACCTCACGCAGCGCATTCATCGCCTGTTCGGTGCCCTTCTGGTCCCGCTCGATGTCGGCGATCTGCTCATAATAGCAAAGCGCTCGCAGGTAGTAGGCGTAGGCAATGTCGCGATGCACCGGGTGCAACTGGATGAAGCGGTCGAGGATGCCGATCGCGTCGGTGTATTTGTTCTGCAAATATGCCGAGTAACCCGACATCAACTGGGCGTTCACCGCCCAGGACGAGTAGGGATAGTTCTGCTCCACAGCATTGAACTGATCGTCGGCGGTGGTGAAGCGGCGGGCGTTCAGCGCGTCCACGCCGTTATTATAGATCTCATCCACCGGGCCGGTGGTGGTTTCCGTCGTCTTGGGTTTGTCGCTCGACGAACCGCAGCCGGACAACAGCGGCAGAAGCAGCGTCATCCCGAGGAAAAGGCCGCGCGGAAAGCGCCGGGGAGGTGTGGAATGCATGGGGCGACTCTCGTTCATCGCTAGGCTTATACCATGCCATCGCGATCCGCGAATACGGGGGTTTATCGGTGCCCGGCGCGAGGGGAACGCCAGAGCATGATCGCGCTAAGCGGAACGTCCAGAGCGCGTGAATCATACGATCAAACAAAGCGTTAGAGCGTTTTCTCCCTGCACAGTCAGGGAGAAAACGCTCTATGCCGCGGCGGCGAGGGGGTCGGTGGCCACGACGCGCCAGGCGGCGGCATCGGCGAACAAGGCCCGCAGCAGGCGATTGTTCAAGTCATGGCCGGTGCGGTGCGCCACGTACCGGCCATGCAGCCGGCCGCCGGCCAGTGCCAGGTCGCCCACGGCATCGACCAGCTTGTGGCTGGCGAATTCGTTATCCATGCGCAGGCCGCCGGGATTGAGGATATCGGCGCCATCCACGACGATCGCGTTGTCCAAGCTGCCGCCGCGGGCCAGGCCGGCGGCCTGCAACTGCTGGACGTCCTCGGCATGGGTGAAGGTGCGGGCCGAGGCGATTTCGTGGCGGAAACTGTCGGGCGTCAGGCACAGGGAAGCGGACTGGCGGCCGATGGCGCTGGCGGCGAAATCGATCGAAAGGTCCATCTGCAGCACCGGGTCCGTGGCACGCCCCGCCGGACCCAGCGGCCGCAGCTCGGCCCAGGCCTTTCCGGCGGTGACGCGGACGGTGCGGCGGATTTCGACGACGCGGCGTGGAGCGTCCAGTTCCACCGATCCGGCGCAATCCAGCAGGAACAGGAAGGGAGCGGCGGAGCCATCCAGGATGGGGATCTCCGAATCGTCCACGTCGATCAGGGCGTTGTCGATGGATAGCGCGGACAGCGCCGCCATCAGATGCTCGACCGTGCCAACCCGGACGGAGGGCATGGTGGGATCGGCCAGCACGGTACACAGGCGGGTGTCGGCCACGTGGTCGAAGCGGGCGGCGATCTTGCGGTCCAGGTCGGTGCGGCGGAAGACGATGCCATGATCGGCGGCGGCGGGGCGGATGGTCAGATTGACGCGGCGGCCGGAATGGACGCCGATGCCGACGCAATCGATCGCCGCTTTCAGGGTGCGTTGCCGCCACCCGAAAGAGGTGCCTGATTGGGCAAGCGGCAGTCTGGCCAGACCATCCATCAAGGGCATCCCGTGTGGTACCGGCGAGAATGCAGGTACGTGAATACTGGTTAACCCGTTCCGGTGGCCGCGCCGAGTCAATGATTGTTGCCCGGTGTTACGCACCAAGCTGTTGCTATTGTTGCTTTTGTTGCACTGCGTTACATGGATGCCCCGGAGCAGTGGCGCCCCGGGGCCGATCGGTATTGGGGGTTAGGCTCCGGACTCAATTAAATCCACCACCTGAAGAGCAGGGCGAGTGTGACGGTGGCGCGAAAGTTTCTGGCGAGTTTGTCGTATCGGGTTGCGACGCGGCGCCAATCTTTCAAGTGCGAGAAGGCGCGCTCGATCACGTTGCGGCCCTTGTAGGCAGCCTTGTCGAACGGTGGGATGTTCTTGCGGGTCGGATTGGGCTTGATGACCGGGGTGCTGCCCCGTGCAATCAGGAATTCGCGAAACTTATCACTGTCGTAGGCGGTGTCGGCCAGCACTTGCGCGGCTTTCGGCAGCTTGTCGATCAGGCCCGCAGCCGATCGAACATCGCCCATCTGCCCCGGGGAGAGATCGAAGGCAATCAGGCGGCCGGTAGCGTTGGCAACGGCATGGATCTTGGTCGTCCGCCCGCCGCGGCTGCGTCCGATCGCCTGCTCTTGGCCCCCCCTTTTCCCCCTGCGGCACAGCGATGTGCCTTGGAGGTGGTGCTGTCGATGCTCTGCGATCCGATCGATCCCGGATCAACCAGCGCGGTCAGCATCGTTTGCCAGATGCCGGCCTTCGACCATCGGTTGAACCGATTGTAGATCGTGGTGTGCGGACCATACACTTCTGGACAGTCGCGCCAACGGCAGCCGACCTTCAAAACGTGGACGATGCCACTGATAACTTCCCGGTTGCGCTGCGGTTTCACGCCGCGCCGGTTCATCGGAATGAGCGGTTCCAACGCCGCCCATTGCCGGTCGCTCATCCAGAATTCGTTGGCCATCGGCCTGCTCCCATCAGCTAAGGAGCTTGAATCCCACCCGCCCGAGCCGGGGCAAGAAAATAATTGGGTTCCGAGCCTAGGGTGGGTGGCCAGGAGGGGGCGACGCAGTCCGTCGCAACCGACACGGTCGCCCCCTCCTGGCCACCCACCCTAAATGAATGGGATCAAAGGGCCGCGGCCCTTTGCGGGTTCGGGCAGAGCCCGACCTTACTTCCTCAGACCTCTGAAAAACGCGCGTATCTCCGCGGCGAGAGCCTCCGGCTGCTCCATCGCGGCGAAGTGGCCGCCTTTGGGCATTGGGGTCCAGCGCTGGATATTGGTGTACGTCTGACTGGCGATTGACCGTGGCGGCCGGATAATTTCCTTCGGGAAGGCACAGTAGCCCATCGGCACATCGACCGTCCCGCCGGCGGGAATCGGCCACGGGCCGTGCATACGAGCATAGTACGGCCAGAACGACGACCCGATCGCCCCGGTGAACCAGTAGAGCGACACATTCGCCAGCAGATGATCGCGGCTGATGACGGACTCGGGGTCACCGTCGCAATCGGTCCAGGTACGGAACTTCTCCGCGATCCAGGCAGCCAGCCCGGCCGGTGAATCCGTCAGCCCGTAGGCCAGGGTTTGCGGCTTGGTGCCCTGGATCCACTGGTAGCCGGTTTCCTCCTTCAGCCACGCGGCGAGTTCAGCGAAATACCGCCGTTCCTCCTCGCTCGGGTTGGCCGGAGGCGCCCGATCGCGCGGGATGGTCAGCAGGTTGATATGGATGCCGATCAGGTTTTCGGCGTGCGAATGTCCCAACCGCGACGCGGTGAAGGCGCCGTAATCGCCACCCTGCGCCGCGTAGCGCGTGTAGCCGAGGACATCGGTCATCAATGACGCGAAACAGGCAGCGATATCCTCGATGTTGAACCGTTTCTGCCCGGGCTTGAACGACAAGCCGTAACCAGGCAGCGATGGCGCGATGACGGTGAACGCATCGGCCGGATCGCCACCGAAACGGGCGGGGTCGGTCAGCCGCGGGATGATGTCGACGAACTCGAACACCGACCCGGGCCAGCCGTGCATCAGCAGCAGCGGCGTGGGCGAAGGCCCCTTCCCCGGCACATGCAGATAGTGCAGATCGACGTCCGGCATGGCGACCTTGAACTGCGGGAATGCGTTCAAGATGGCTTCCTGGGCACGCCAGTCGAACTGGTCTTTCCAGTATGGCACCAGCGTTTTCATGTAGCCGAGATCGGTACCGTACGCCCAGGGCGCGTCGGGCGCCTGATCGGGAAAGCGGGTCAGAGCGAGGCGCGCCTTGAGGTCGGCGATGGCCTCATCCGGAATCGCCAGGGTGAAGGGCGTTTGGTTTCGCGCCATGACCAACCTCCTCTCGGTGAGCATTCGCTTCCACCTTGCGCCCGCGGCCATCGAGGTCAAGTCCGGCCTTGACCCGGCCGTTGCGACCCGCGGTGGGAGGTTGTTGTATAGGGCATGTCGATCGAAACAGTTCTCACCGAAGCGAGAACGCTGGCGGCGGCTGGTCAATTGCCGGCGGCGGTGGCGATGCTGCAAACCGCTCTGCCGCGATATCCGGAGCATGCCGGGATCGCCTTGTTGTTCGCCGACCTCCTGCAGGCCGACGGTCAGTTACAAGCGGCCGTCGCGGCTTATAGAGTCGCCTTGCGGATTGGGCCGGAGTCCGCCGACGGCTGGTTCGGGGCGGGGTGTGCGCATCTCGCGCTGAACGCCTCCGGCGTGGCGGCTGCGTGCTTCGGTCGTGCGGTGGCCCTGATGCCCCGGTCGGGGCCCGCCCACTACAACCTGGGGAAATCGCTGTTTAACCTGGGCCGCATCGAATCCGCGGTTTCCTCGTTCGCCCGGGCGGAACCCCTGGACTCGCAAGTCACCGATATGGCGCAAGCAAGTATTGCCTGCATCATCCCGGGCGATCCTCGGGCTGATCACCTAACCGTCCTGCAGGCCCGCCGCCGCTGGGCTGGCAACACGGCGCTCGGTCTGGTGCCACTGAACGCATGTCCTGTCCCCTCGACACAACGCAAGCTCCGCGTCGGCTATCTTTCGGCCTTCTTCGGCGCCGCCAACTGGATGAAGCCAGTCTTTGCGCTGATTAACCGGCACGACCGTACAATCTTCGAAATCTATATGCTGTCGGACGGTGAGCCACCTTCGGCCGCGAGTGGCTATCGCGACCATGACCTGGATTACATCTGCGATCTGCGTGGCGTAACGAACGAAAGGGCAGCCGGCATCATCGCCGATCTCGGCATTGACGTTCTGGTCGATTTGAACGGATACAGTTTCCAACAGCGCCTGGGTCTGCTGATGCATCGGCCGGCGCCGCACATTGTTGGCTGGTTCAACATGTTTGCCACCACCGGCGTGGCTGCCGTCGACTGGCTGGTCGGCGATGGCCATGTGATCCGTCGCGATGAAGAACCGTTCTACGTGGAACGCATTCATCGCCTGCCGGGCACATATCTGGCCTTCGAGATCCTTTATGACGTACCCGACGTGGCGCCGCCGCCCTGTCTGGCAGCGGGCCAGATCACATTCGGTACACTCGGCTCCCACTACAAGCTGACGGATGCGGTCGTGTCGGCCTGGGCGCGCATTCTCCTGGCCGCGCCCCAAACGAAGCTCTTCATCAAGAATGCCACGCTGGAGGACGAATCCGTCCGCAACGACCTGTTGCAGCGCTTCCACCAACTTGGCGTTTCCGAGCGGCGGATGACCCTTGAGGGACGCAGTTCGCATTTCGCGTTTCTAGATGCCTACCGGCATATCGACATCGCCCTGGATACTTTTCCATACAACGGCGGCACCACAACGACCGAGGCGCTGTGGCAGGGCGTACCGATGTTGACGTTCGATGGCGACCGGTGGGCGTCCCGGACCAGCGCATCGCTTCTTCTGGCGGCGGGATTGCGGGACTGGGTGCTGCCCGATCTGGCAGGCTACGTGGATCGGGCGATCGCACTTGCGAACGATGTCAGGACGCCGGCCATGCTGCTGGCGTTGCGCAACGACATGCGAGCACGCCTGCGTTCATCGGCGGCTTGCGACGCCGATGATCTGTGCCATGCAATGGAGGACTTCTACCGAACGATCGCGCGAGATTCGCCAAAAATCCATACCGTAGGCGGAATGGCTATCGAATCCGGCCTGGATAGCTGACGATGGGTTAACCCAGGCGTGTACTTTGCCAAGTTACCATCTGCCATTGGCCACCCTTTTCGGCGTAGACATCCGTGAAGCGGACACGGAACGAATTCGTGTTGCCACCGGAATTCACGCTAATGGCTGCCACACCTGTCAGCACGACCGCACTACCCAGGTCCTGTGCGACAACATCGGATGGTTCCACCGACGTATAGACCGTCGCACCGGATTCCATGGCGCCGATCAGGCTCTGCTTGGTGTCCATCCGAGCGGAGGAGTGGGTGTAGATCAGGTCGTCGGAGAGGATTTTGGTCAGCGTAGCAACATCCTTCTTGGCCATCGCGGTCATCCGCTGACGGTCGAGTTCGACGATTTTCTGCGCGTTTCCGGCCATTTTTGAACATCCTTCCTGGGAGTTTCCGAACACCGGAAAGTCTACCCGAGACCGCGAACCCCTGTCGAACCGGGCCGGTGCCTGTTCGAAGCAAACAAGCCATTGGAACCGCGAATGAACGCGAATAACAGGAACCGCACGCCACGGCGCATTCGGAACTGTTTCGAACGATACGATTTCGCTCAAACCACCGAAACCGCCGATCCGCGTTCATCCGCGGTTGCAATTGCTTGCTTCACCCGCCCCCGAGCACCCAGAAGACCAACGCATATCAGGGGGTACGAAATGCCCAATCCAATGCCCCTGATGTGACCCCCTCCGGCATTGTCCGGAAAATCGCCGCCTGTATCATGGCCGGCGCAGCGAAGGCGTGTGAGACCTTCGCCGGAGGACATTCCATGACCAAACCAATCGCCCCGGCCAGCATCCGGCGTCGACAGCGCACCGCGTTGATCATGCTGGTGGTTGCCGGGACGCTGAACTACCTCGACCGCTCGACGCTTTCGATCGCCAACCCGCTGATCCGGCAAGAACTCGGCCTGTCGATCGCCGATATGGGGCTGCTGCTGTCCGCGTTCCTCTGGGCCTATGCCTTCGCGCAGTTGCCGGGCGGTGCGCTGGTCGACCGTGTTGGTCCGCATCGTTTGCTGGCGGGGGGACTCGGGTTGTGGTCGATCGCGCAGGCGGTGGCAGGGTTTGTCACCTCATTCTGGCAGTTTTCCATCGCCCGCGTGTTCCTGGGTCTTGGTGAGGCACCGATGTTTTCCTCGGCTGTCCGGGTGGTGCGCGATTGGTACAATGTGCGGGATCGGGGGCTGCCGACCGGCATATGGAATTGCACGTCGTCACTGGGGCCGGCCATCGCGCCGCCGATCCTGACCGTGCTGATGATCAGCTTCGGCTGGCGTTGGATGTTCGGCATCATGGGCGTGGTCGGCGTGGTCGTCGCCGCCACGTGGTTCCTGGTGTATCGCGACCCGACCGAGGCGCATTTCACCGAGGAAGAACGGCATTACCTGACCGACGGTGAGGAACAGCGGACCTACGCCCCCGTCCGTCTGGCCGAGTGGCTCGGCCTGTTCCGCTTCCGCACCACCTGGGGCCTCGTGCTCGGATTCTTCGGCGTGGTCTACATGGGCTGGCTGTACCTGGCCTGGCTGCCGGGCTATCTGGAGATGCAGCGGCACATGTCGATTCCGAAAACCGGCATCGTCGCGGCGATCCCATTCGCCTTCGGCGTCGTCGGCAGCATCAGCGGCGGCTGGATCGCCGACTGGCTGATGCGCCGGGGCTTTTCCCCCGTGAACAGCCGCAAGGTGCCGGTGATCGTCGGCCTGTTGGGGATGGTGGTCTTCACCGTGGTCGCGGCCGAAACGCCCAGCGACAGCCTGGCGGTGGCGGCGATCTCGGCGGCACTGATGTTCGGTGCTTCAGCCAGCGGCATGTCGTGGGCGCTGGCCTCCGTCGCGGCGCCGGCGAACTGCACCGCCTCATTGGGCGCGATCCAGAATTTCGGCGGCTATCTGGGCGGCGCGCTGGCACCCACCGTCACCGGTTTCATCGTGCAGGCAACCGGCAGTTTCGTGCCGGCGCTGCTGGTCAGCGCCTCGATCGGCCTGGTCTCGGCGCTGATGTATCTGGTGGTCATCCGCGGCGAACCGATCACAACCGCGGAACTGGACGCCGTGGCGGGCTTCACCACCCATCCAACTGCATAGACCCCCCTTGACCGGCACTGGTTGTTCGTCTTTTGGGTGGCCGCATGCTCGATCACCTGAAAGCGAACAACAGTGCCTGGGCCGCGCGCATGGTCGCGGCCGACGCCGGTTTCTTCAAGCGGCTGGAAAACCAGCAAGCACCGGAATATCTGTGGATCGGCTGCGCCGACAGCCGCGTTCCGGCAAATGAGATCGTCGGCCTCGATCCGGGCGAGATGTTCGTCCACCGCAACGTCGCCAACCTGGCACCGCCTCAGGATGCCAACTACCTGTCGGTGCTGCAGTTCGCCGTCGACGTCATCAAGGTGAAGCACGTCATCGTCGTGGGTCACTACGGCTGTGGTGGCATCGCCGCCGCGGTGGACGGCAGGCGGCGCGGCCTGGTGGACCACTGGCTGCATCCGATCCGCGAGGTGTTCACCGACAACCGCGTGGAATTGGAGGCCATAACGGACGAAAAGGCCCGACTGAACCGTCTATGCGAACTGAACGTCATCCGCCAGGTGCGAAACGTTGCGTCCGATGTGTTCGTCCAGGACGCCTGGGCACGCGGCCAGGACCTCAAGGTGCATGGCTGGGTCTACTCACTGAGCAACGGTCTGGTAAACGATCTGAACGTTACCACCGCGGGATAGGCGACCGTCGACTCTGTCCGCGGGCAAAGCGGACAGAGTCGCGGCATATCCTCAGACGCGGATGAAATTGCGATAGCCTTTGGCGAACTCGTAAACCGGTTGGACGCTGACGTGGGAAAGCGCATCTTTCCAGACGCTTTTCATATCGGGTATGAAAAGTTGAATCACGTCGGGGTTTCCCGGATAGTTGCCTCCGGCATCGATCGGAGAGACACCAACGTAGGTCTTGCCGGGTCGAACGGGACGTCCCCTGCCCTCATACGCATCGAGCGGCTTACGCACCACCGCCTGCACAATGCCGTCCGCGTGGTTCCACTCCCACGGGACAGCGAGGAAGGCTCGGGCCATCTGGGACAGGTTCAAACCACGCGATGGGCAGGCCACCATGATTTTCATGAGTTGATCCGTATCCAGCCACCAACCACCACCTTGCTGATTGTCTGGCTTCGCCGTCAGGTCAACGAACCTGTAATAATAAGTTCCGATATACAAGCTGGTACGATTAGGGTTCTCAATCCCGCCATTTCTCTCGACCATCCCGCCACGGGCCGAGAAATATGTGTTCAGTTGGCTCCAATTGAAGCCCTTGGCAAGCAACAGCCAATGCGGCTTTTCAAACGCGGAGGCGTTGGTCGGTACGGCCATGTGAAACTCCGGAAAGCGGTCTCCCGTTCACCACCGTTACCAGACAATTCCGGCCGGCGACATCGTCTTGCATCGCTGCCAACCGCAACGCCATCCCGCTTAGATGCTCGTCATGCCGCCTTCGCCTGGCGCACGATCTGATCCAACGATTTCAGCGTGTCTCGGGCGAATTTCAGCCGCGTGACCACATCCATGTCGCGTGAGATCGCCAGCTTATGGTCGGGCCGCAGCCGCACCATGCCGCCTTTGCTGGATAACCAACGCACCAGCCCGGCGGGGTTGCTGAACGCATTGCCGCGGAACGACAGCACCATGCCTTTTGGACCGGCCTCCAGCTTTTCAACTCCGGCCTCCCGGCAGGCGCGTTTCAGCGCGACGACGCCCAGCAGGTTGTCCACTTCCTTGGGCAACTTGCCGAAACGATCGACCAGTTCGGCGGCCATGGCATCGGATTCCGCGTCGGACGCCAGGGCGCCGATGCGGCGGTACAGGCCGAGGCGGACGGGCAGGTCCTTGACGTAGGCTTCGGGGATCAGGACCGGCAGGCCCAGCGAAATGTTGGGCGTCCAGTCGCGTTCCTGGCCGGCGCGCTTGCCTTCGCCGACCCGGATGTCGGCGACCGCGTCCTCCAGCATCTGCTGATACAACTCGATGCCGACTTCGCGGATGTGGCCGGATTGTTCGTCGCCCAGCAGGTTGCCGGCACCTCGGATGTCGAGGTCGTGCGAGGCCAAGGTGAAGCCGGCACCCAGGGCGTCCAGCGTTTGCATCACGGTCAGTCGTTTCTCGGCCGCGACGGACAAGCGGTGATTGGGCGGCCAGGTCAGGTAGGCGTAGCCACGCTGCTTGCCTCGGCCGACGCGCCCGCGAAGCTGATAAAGCTGCCCCAGCCCGAACATGTCGGCACGATATATGACCAACGTGTTCACCGCCGGCATGTCCAGCCCACTCTCAACGATGTTGGTGGACAGCAGGATGTCGTATTTGCCGTCGCCGAACTCGGTCATGACCCGTTCAAGTTCTGTGGGCGCGAGGCGACCGTGCGCCTGGACTGTGCGGGCTTCCGGCACGATCTCCTTCAACCGGTCGGCCATGCGCTGCATGTCCTCGATCCGGGGCACGACGCAGAAGACCTGTCCGCCACGGAACCGTTCGCGCTGCAACGCCTCGCGGATCACCACCGAATCGAACGGCATGATGAAGGTGCGCACCGCCAGCCGGTCGACCGGCGGCGTGGCGATGATCGACATCTCCCGCACGCCGGTCAGCGCGAGCTGCAAGGTGCGCGGAATCGGCGTCGCGGTCAGCGTCAGAACATGCACGTCGGCTTTCAGCGCCTTCAGCCGCTCTTTGTGAGCCACGCCGAAATGCTGTTCCTCATCGACAATCAGCAGCCCCAGATCGGAGAATTCGATCGACTTGGCCAACAGCGCATGAGTACCGACGACGATGTTGATTTCGCCGCTGGTGATGCCTTTGCGGACGTCATTGGCCTCCTTGGCGGTGACCATCCGCGACAACTGCGCGACCTTGATCGGCAACCCGGCGAACCGAGCGGAAAACGTGCGGTAATGCTGGCGGGCTAGCAGCGTGGTCGGCACCACCACGGCGACCTGGGACCCAGACATCGCGGCGACGAACGCGGCGCGTAGTCCGACCTCGGTTTTGCCGAAGCCAACGTCGCCGCAGATCAGGCGGTCCATCGGCTTGCCGGCGGCGAGGTCCTCCAGCACATCGGCGATGGCGCGCGCCTGATCCTCGGTTTCGGCGAACGGGAAGCGGGAGCAGAATTCGTCCCAGGCCCCCTCGGCCGGCGCCATGGTCTCGGCCTCGCGCATTTTCCGTAATGCCGCGATGCGGATCAGTTCACCCGCCATGTCGCGGATACGCTGCTTCATCTTGGCTTTGCGGTTCTGCCAGCCGACGCCGCCCAACTTGTCGAGCGTGGCACCCTGGTGCTCGCTGCCATAACGAGACAGCACTTCGATGTTCTCGACGGGCAGAAACAGCTTTTCGTCGCCGTCGTAGATCAATCGCAGGCAATCGTGTGGCGCGCCGGTGACGTGCAGCGTGGCCAAGCCGTCGTAGCGACCGATGCCGTATTCCTGATGGACGACAAGGTCGCCCTCGGCGATTTCGGTGGCTTCGGCGATGAACTGATCCGCCCGCTTGCGGCGGCGAGGCGGCCGCGAAATCCGCTCGCCCAGCAGATCCTGCTCGCCCACCAGCGCCAGGCGTTCGGCGACGAAGCCGCGTTCGACGCCCAGAACGACGAGGGAAACCGATCCGGCCGGCTTGCGGCGAATGGTGGCGAAATCGTCTTCCTGGGCGGCGTCCTTGAAGCCGTGCTCGCGCAGCAAATTGGTCAGGCGTTCGCGGGACCCACGGGTCCAGGCGGCGACGACGAGACGGCGGCCCTCGCTTTTCCAGCGTTCGGCCTGGCCGCGCAATTGATCGAAGACGTTGATGCCGGGACCGGAGGCCGATTGGGCGAATACCGGGCCTGGGCGGCCGCCGCCGTCGATGCCGCCCGCGCCATCGGGTTGGGCGAACGGCGTGAAGGCCAGCAGCGGGCCGAACGACAGCATCTCATCCCAGCCGTCGCGGTCCAGATAGAGCATCGCCGGCGGAATCGGGCGGTAGGGCACCTCGCCGTCACGCGGTATAGCTTTGCGGGCCTGCGCGTGGTCGGCGATCATCTCCAGGCGCGCTTCCAGCACCTCATCAGACTGGTGGTCGAGGCTGACGGCGGCGTCGGGCAGATAATCGAGCAGGTTTTCCATCGTCGGATGGAACAGCGGCACCCAGTGCTCCATGCCAGGGTGGCGGCGGCCGTCGGAGATCGACAGGTAAATCGGGTCCTTGGCCGCGTCCTGGCCGAACAGGTCGCGCCAGCCGGTGCGAAAGCGAGCGATCGAGTCCTTGCCGAGGGGGACCTCGGAGACCGGGCGCAGCGACAGGGATTTCCGTTTGCCGGCGCTGCGTTGCGATGACGGGTCGAAGACGCGGATCGACTCGATGGTGTCGCCGAACAAATCGAGCCGCACCGGTTCCGATTCGCCTGATGGGAAAATATCGATGATGCCGCCGCGCATGGCATACTCGCCCGGTTCCATCACCGTCCCGGCTCGGCCGTAGC
Organism: Acidisphaera sp. S103; assembly: GCF_009765975.1. Lineage (GTDB taxonomy): Bacteria > Pseudomonadota > Alphaproteobacteria > Acetobacterales > Acetobacteraceae > Rhodopila. The sequence continues at coordinate 27,288 of NZ_LMUJ01000092.1, forward strand.
CATTGGCTTCCAGGTATTCGGCGAGTTTCTCCGGTTTCACCTGGCCGTTGACCGACAGGTCCATGCTGGCGCCGGCAAAGGCGGACCGGGGTGGGACGCGCTGCACCAGGGCGTTGACGGTGGTCAGCACGATGCGCGGGCCGTTGGGTTTTTCCAGCAGGCGCGCCAGTGTGGCGATGCGTTCGGAGACCAGGGCCGGATTCGGCGACACGCGGTCGTAGGGAAGACAGTCCCAGGCGGGGAAGCGCAGGATTTCGGCTTCCGGCATGACGAAGGCCAGTGCCTCCGCCAAACGAGCCATGCGGGCGTCGTCACGGGTGACGTGGACGATGTTTCCCGTGTGCTCGCGGCGGCGTTGCGCCAGAAGAAAGGCGTCCCAGCCTTCCGGCGCGCCCCATACCTTTATGGGATCGCTCATCGTGTCTGGAAATCCCGCATACGGCGGAGCATCGGCGTTTCTTCCTCCGGAGGAATGGGCACGCGACCGGTCAGCCAGTCGGCGAGGTCGGTGTCCGGCATCTCCACCACTGCCTCCAGCGCGTCGAGGTCCGCTTCGGTCAGGCTGGTGAGATTGGCGCGCACGAACCCGCCAATCATCAGGTCGTTTTCGTACGTCCCGCGATGAGTGGACCGGAATAAAAGGCGGCGGCGCCGGAGGTCCGGGGTGGCATAATGCGGAGCGCCCGGCGATAGGTGGTCTGGTTCAGTCATTGGCTCGCTGTCATATAGCGGTGCCCCAGATAGCTGTCAGCCCGTGAACGCCGATCCACTAGCCCCACTTTTCGCGCCCCTGACCAGTCTGCGCGGCATAGGACCCGCCGTCGCAGGCCTGATCGCACGTGCGGCGGGCGGCGATCGGGTGATCGATCTGCTGTTCCACATGCCCGAATCGTATCTGGACCGCACCGCTCGGCCGCTGATCCGTGACGCCAGACCGGGGACGGTGGCGACGCTGGCGGTGGAGGTGGTGCGCCACGAACGGCCGGCGACGTCGCGGCAGCCCTGGCGGATCGTCGTCAAGGACGACACCGGTATCGCCGAACTGGTGTTTTTCAAGTTCACCCGGGAAGCGCAGATGCCGGCCGGCGCCAAATTGCTGGTGTCCGGCAAACTGGACGTGTTCAACGGCCGCCTGACGATTGCGCATCCCGAACATCTGGTACCAGCTGAGCAGGCCGACCGGATTCCGATGATCGAGCCGGTCTGGCCGCTGACGGCGGGCCTGTGGCCCCGGCAGGTTGCCGCGGGGCTGGCTCAGGCCCTGGACCTGGTGCCGATGTTTCCCGAATGGCACGACCCGGCGCTGCTGAAGCGGGAGAAATGGCCGCCATTCCCCGAGGCGATACGCGCCGTGCAGGCACCAGCCAGCGGAGAACCGGACCGCCGCATCCGCGCTCGTTTGGCCTATGACGAGTTGCTGGCGGGTCAGGTCGCGACGGCGCTGATCCGCGGCCGGGTGCGTGCCCGGTCCGGCCAGCCGCTGATCGGCGATTCACGATTGCGTGACGTCGCCATGCGGCGATTTGGATTTCCCCCCACGGCGTCTCAGGAAAAAGCGTTGCGGGAGATCGATGCCGATCTGGCCTCGCCCCGTCGCATGCTGCGGCTGCTGCAAGGCGATGTCGGGTCCGGCAAGACGCTGGTGGCACTGATGGCGATGCTGCGGGCGGTGGAAGCCGGCAAGCAGGCCGCCCTGATGGCGCCGACCGAGGTCCTGGCGAAGCAGCATCACCGGGTTTTATCCGAGCTTTGCCCGGTGCCGGTGGCGCTGCTGACCGGGTCTATCAAAGGCAAGGAACGTGCCCGCATCCTGCGTGGCATCAAGGACGGCTCGCTGGGGATTGTCGTCGGCACCCATGCGCTGTTCCAGGATGCCGTGGAATATCGCGACCTGGCGGTGGCGGTGATCGACGAACAGCACCGCTTCGGCGTCACTCAGCGGCTGACCTTGGGCGCCAAGGGCGAGCGAACTGACGTGCTGATCATGACCGCGACGCCGATCCCCCGGACATTGCTGCTGACCCAGTGGGGCGAGATGGATGTCAGCCGCCTGACAGAAAAGCCCGCTGGACGACTGCCCATTCGGACGACGCTGCATTCGCTGGGCACCATGCCGACGGTGCTGAACGGGATCGCCCGCAAATTGGACGAGGGCGCGCAGGTGTATTGGGTCTGCCCGCTGGTGGCGGAAAGCGAGGCGCTGGATGTGGCCGCGGCACAGGATCGGTTTGTCGCGCTGAAGGGCTTGTTCGGCGATCGCGTCGGGCTGGCGCACGGTCAGCAGACACCGGATGTCCGGGACGCCGCGCTGGCTGGCTTCTCGGCCGGGACGATCCGGCTGCTGGTCGCCACCACGGTGGTGGAGGTCGGGGTCGATGTGCCGGAGGCCTCGGTGATGGTGATCGAGCACGCCGAACGGTTTGGGCTGGCGCAGTTGCATCAGTTGCGGGGGCGGGTGGGGCGTGGCGCGGACGCCAGTTTCTGCCTGCTGCTGCACGAGGACTGGGTGTCCGAGACGGCTCGCCGGCGGCTGACTTTGTTGCGGGACACTGACGACGGTTTTGTCATCGCCGACGAGGATTTCCGACTGCGCGGCGGCGGCGATGCGCTGGGCACGCGGCAGGCGGGACTGCCAGGCTACAAGCTCGCCGACGCGGATGCGCACGAACACCTTCTGCACATGGCCAATCGCGATGCCGCCGTGCTGCTGTCCCGCGATCCGAAACTGGAGACCCCGCGCGGCCTGGCGGTGCGCGTGCTGCTGAGACTGTTTGAGCGCAGTGCGGCGATGCGGACGCTGGCGGCTGGGTAGCGTCGTGGCGCCGTCGTTGTCTCACCGTCATGGCCTGCGTTCGGATTCGGACTGCGCCTCTGGTCACGACTCGAACGTCACACGCATCTTCGGTATATGCATATCGTGCCCATCGCTCCTGACATCGATCCCTCTTTAGCAATACGAGAAGGCGACATCCGGCGGATCTTCCCGCCAGGGACGCTGACGGCTGGCCGTTCCTACGAACAGCGCGGGCGGGTGCAGGACCTGCAGATTGCCGACCGGGGCGCGGTCATCACCGCGACGACCCAGGGCACGCGGCCCGATCCTTATGTGCAGAGCCTGAAGGTCAGCCGGTCCCCCAACAACGGGATCAGGATCGCCGGCGCGTGCTCCTGCCCCACTGGACGCGGCTGCAAGCATTTGGCCGCGGTGTTGATCGCGGCGCAGCGCAAGGAGCTGCTGGTCCCGCGCCATCAGGAGTCGCTGTTTCCGATATCGCCCAAGGCCCCTGCCCCGGCAGCGCTGCCGGCACAGATCCAGACCTGGCTGGCGGATTTCGACCGCGACGATGAGGAACTGACGGAGGATTATCCCGCCGCCCTGCGGACGCGGGTATTCTACGTGCTGGACGCCGCGCCCAACGCGACCGGTGTGCCGCAACTGCGGATCGATCCGATGACGGTCACGCTGCGCAAGGACAACAGCCCCGGCACGATCAAACGCTACGCACCCAACCAGATCCAGACGCCGGCGAAATATATTCGCCCGTCCGACCTGATCATCCTGTCCCGCCTGTCCCGCCGGTCCGGTTATGCGGTCCCGCAAGGCGATGACGATCCGCTGGATACGCTACGCCGCATCCTGGGGACCGGGCGTGCCCGATGGGGAACGGCCGAGGGTCCCGCACTGAAAGAGGGGCCCGAACGGCAAGGCCAGATCACCTGGATCACTCGGCCGGATGCCTCGCAACAGGCGACGCTGGCGCTGGACGAAGGATTGGTTGGAGTCCGCGTTCCCGCGCCCTGGTACGCCGATCCGGCCGCCGGGCTGATGGGACCGGTCGGCCTCGACCTGCCGCAACGGATGGTGACACGGCTGCTGAATGCACCCTCCATTCCGCCCGAAGCCGCCGCCGAGGTGCGAACGCAACTGTCGCGGCGCATGCCGTCGGCGAAAGTGCCGGTGCCGGCGGAATTGCAGCCCCCCGAACAGATTCGGGCACAGATGCAGCCGCATCTGCGGCTGATCAGCGGCACGTTGCCCAGCGACCCCAGCTATGGGCGCGGGTCGGCCAGGGTGATTGGCCGGGGGCTATATGCCGTGCCGCTGGTTCGGCTGTCGTATCAGTACGGATCGATCACCCTGCCGCGCAGCCTGAAGCCGCTGCCGCGAATCACCGTGGTGGACGGCACATTGTACGAGGTCGAGCGTGATCGCGCCGCCGAAGCTCGGGTTCTGGCCGAACTGACCGGGTTGGGGTTCGGATCGGTGCATGAGGTGGTGCCGGTTTACTACCAGCACGCCCACACCGACGATTTCGCGCTGCGGGAGTATGGCCCAAACCCGACCTGGCTGCAGATTGTGACCCAGGAGGTGCCCAGGCTGCGCCGCGCCGGCTGGATTGTCGATATCGATGCGGATTTCCCGGTTCAGGTGCTGTCCGCCGATGCGGAGATCGATGCCGAACTTGTGGAAGGGTCGGGAATCGACTGGCTGGAACTGCATCTGGGCGTGATGGTGGATGGGGAACGGGTCGATCTGGTGCCCGCGCTGGTCCGGCTGATCACACGGCCCGAAGCCGCCGCCCTGGCCGAGGGACCCGATGACAAGCCGTTCGTCCTGACGCTGCTGGACGGACGCCTGCTGTCGCTGCCGATGGCGCGTATCCGGCCGACGTTGCAGGCGCTGCTGGAACTTTGGGCCAGCGGCGGGATTGATGCGGATAGCGAGCGGATCGGGTTTTCCCGGCTGGATGCCGCCGATCTGGCGGGGCTGGAGGAACGCACCGGGCTGGTCTGGCGTGGCGGCGAGGCGCTGCGGGATTTGGGCCGGACGTTGCGGCAATCGGGTGGAATTCCGAAGGCGGTGGTGCCGGATTCGTTCCTGGCGACGTTGCGGCCGTATCAGGGCCAGGGTGTCGATTGGTTGCAGTTCCTGGCCTCGGCGGGGTTGGGTGGCGTGCTGGCCGACGATATGGGCCTGGGCAAGACGGTGCAGACGCTGGCCCACCTGATGATCGACAAAGCCGCCGGGCGGCTGGATCGGCCGTCGCTGATCGTGTGCCCGACCAGTTTGATTCCGAACTGGACGGCCGAAGCGCGTCGTTTCGCACCCGAGTTGTCGGTGCTGGCGCTGCATGGATCCGGCCGGAAGGCCAGTTTTGGAAGCATCCCCAAGCACGACCTGGTGCTGTCCACGTATCCATTGCTGAGTCGCGACCATGAAGTGTTGTTGGCACAAGAATGGCACGCGGTGATCCTGGACGAGGCGCAATCGATCAAAAATCCCAATGCCGAAACGACCCGCCAGGCGTTGCGATTGAAAGCGCGACAGCGGCTGTGCCTGTCGGGGACTCCGTTGCAAAATCATCTGGGGGAGTTGTGGTCGCTGTTCGACTTCCTGGCGCCGGGATTCCTTGGCGGCCAGAAGTCGTTCAAGACGCGCTATAGAACGCCGATCGAAAAACATGGCGACGTGGAGCGGCAGGACCTGCTGAACCGCCGCATCCGCCCGTTCATGCTGCGACGGACGAAAGAAGAAGTCATTACCGAGCTGCCGCCGAAGACCGAAATCGTCGAACCGGTGGAGATGGAAACCAACCAGCGCGCGATCTACGAGGCGATCAGGCTGTCGATGCACGCCAAAGTACAGGCAGCCATTGCCCAAAAAGGTTTGGCTCGGTCTGGCATCATTATCCTGGATGCCTTGCTGAAAATGCGGCAAGCCTGTTGCGATCCCAGATTGTTGAAGTTGAAGACGGTGGCGAAAGCAAAGGCCGGTTCGGCCAAACTGGACCGGCTGATGGAAATGCTGAGCATCATGTTCGCCGAGGGGCGGCGGGTGCTGCTGTTCTCCCAGTTCACCGAGATGCTGGCGTTGATTCAGGCGCGGTTGGAGGACGATGGGGTCTCGTTCGTGAGGCTGACCGGCGATACGAAGGATCGGACAACGCCGGTGAAGAAGTTCCAGGCGGGCGATGTGCCGCTGTTCCTGATCAGCCTGAAGGCCGGGGGCGTCGGATTGAACCTGACCGCCGCCGATACGGTCATTCATTACGATCCGTGGTGGAACCCGGCGGTGGAGGACCAGGCGACCGATCGGGCGCATCGGATCGGGCAGACGAAGAAGGTGTTCGTGCATCGGCTGGTTACGTTGGGAACGATCGAGGAGAAGATGGAGGTACTGAAGGAGAAGAAGCGCGCCATCGTCGCCAGCGTGATGGACACGGAACATGGCGGGGCGTTGACGATGACCGAGGCGGATGTGGAAGAATTGTTCGCCCCGGCTGGATAGGGGCGGTGGCTTGGTGTCACGGAGCCAGACTGGGCGATTCGCTTTTGAAGCCCCCGGCGCCATCTGCCGCGGTAAGGTGCCGGACCAGATGGCCCGGACTTCGCCGAGCCATGACGGGGTGACGTGTCAACGTCAATGGCCGTTCGTATTAGTGGCAATCAAGACGTTCGATCGCCGAACATTCTGGAACGGACGACTAATTTTCCGTCATCGGCGGTCTCGATGACGTTGTATCGATCGGCACGACGCGGTTCGTCAGCGAACCGCGTGAATTGGGATGCGTTGTTCCAATGCGAGATGGCTGACGATGACGATTGCCGGTAAGCCTGTTGCCCGTTATCGGGATACCAGTCGAGGTGCCGGGCCTCGAATGGGTGATAGACACGCAAGCCGTTTTTTAAGCGCCGGAATCTCGATCCATCCCGATGCAGCGCGAATGTGGTGTCGATCGTGGCCCTGATAAACGCGCATTCCCCGAACCGGGTTTGTGTCCATTCAGGCTGTTTATGCTATAATTGCTCAATGTGGCGGTTCATTACGTGATTGAATAGTGGGTAGCTTGGCGGAATATCCTCGATTCGCAGCATGGGACCGACGCAGGCAACATCCGGAAACTGGTCGAGCAGTTCGTTGTAGACTTCCAAAGCTTCTGGGCGGGCGGCCGACAAATCGATATCGCAATCGGTGACGACGTATCGCGAGCGCCTTCCGAACCATCCAAAATAGTTTCTTACAGTACTGTTTACTCGACTGAGGTGCCGAGCGGATTTTATCGCCGGCCGGCGGTGGACCGTAACGCCCTGGGCCTGCAGGTCCGCAAGGACGTCGAGGGTGAACGGGTCGGTGCTGCCGTTATCATGCACGACGATATCGACTGGCATGGTCTGCCGCCTGTACGACGCAATAACCTGGCGCAGGAATGCACCGCGATTGAACGAGATGATGAATATGGGAAGACACCTGGACACCGCGGAGTCCTCTGTTTCCGCCATTCACATCGGGCGGGTGTACTGAGGCCTCATAACGCGGCCGCGGGCTTTCCGTAAAGGGGCCGCTCCCCTGTCGTTCGGTCGCGCGGAGGGCCTACCCACCGGTATGGACATTGCCGCGGTACCGTCCAGACTGGTGCGGCACACGGACAGCGCGGTCCCGGCGGGGCCGAGAGGAAGGAAGCGGAACGATGCGGCAGATGGTGATGGTGGGTTTCCTGCAGGCACAGAACTGCACGACCCTGGCGAGTGCCTGGCGGCATCCGGATGCGCGCAGCGACTTCACCTCCGCTGCGTACTACCAAAAAATCGGCCAGGTGTTGGAGGAAGGGAAGTTTCAGCTCGCGTTTTTTGATGATCGGCTGGCGATGCCGGACATCTACGGCGGCAACCCGGCGGAAGTCGTCGCCAACGGTGTTCGCGTGGTGAAGATCGATCCTGTCGCCACCATGATGGCGATGGGGTTCGGCACGAAATACCTGGGAATCGGCTCCACCGCGTCCACCACCTATTACGAGCCGTTCGATGTCGCTCGGCGGTTCCAAACGGTGGATCACATGCTGGGCGGGCGCGCGGCGTGGAACGTAGTGACGTCTGTCAACGACGGCGAGGCGCACAACATGGGCCGTGACGTCCACATGGAACATGATCTGCGGTACGACCGAGCGGATGAGTTCATGGAGATCGTGCATAGCTGCTGGGACGGATGGGAAGATGGCGCGCTGATCGTCAACAAGACCACTGGCGAGTTCGCCGATCCCTCGAAGGTGCATCGGTTGGAGTATAAGGGAAAGTTCCTGAATTCTTCGGGGACGTTCACCGTGCCTCGGTCGCCGCAGGGCCATCCGGTGGTGATCCAGGCGGGGGCCAGCGCGCGCGGCAAGACGTTCTCGGCGCGCTGGGCGGAAACCGTATTCGTTGCCTATCCGGACTTCGAGGATGGCAAACGTCAATACGCAGATTTCAAGGCTGAAATCGCTCGTTTGGGTCGCGATCCGGACATGACGACTGTCAATACCATCGCCTATCCGGTTGTCGCCGAAACACGGGCCGAGGCCGAGGACAAGATGGCGGTGATCGACTCGCTGTACAAGGAGGTCGATGGCCTGTCGCTGTTGTCCGAAGCGCTGAATTTCGACTTCAAGACTAAGGGCATGGATGAGGCGTTCACCCCGGACGAACTGGCCGGCATGTCCGGCATGCAGGCGATGCGCGACCGGGTGATGCGTCTGAGCGGGCGCGATCCGACGGTGCGGGACTTCCTGGAAATCACCCGTCGCGGCCGCCCGCGGGAGGCGATCGTCGGCAGCGGCAAGGACATGGCGGACCGGCTGGAACAATGGTTCGTCGAACGGGCGTGCGACGGCTTTGTGGTGGCCGGCACCCATATGCCCGGCAGCTTCGAGGATTTCGTGCGCTTCGTGGTGCCGGAATTGCAGCGGCGCGGCCTGTATCGCAAGGACTACACCGGCGCGACGTTGCGGGAGAATTTGGGCCTGCCGGTGCCTGGACGGGGCTCGTGGCACCTGCCTCAAGCGGCGACGTGATGGAACGATCGGCGGATTTCCGCGCTTCATAACCGCTGGCCGGTGGAAAGGAAGCGGGCGTGAAGCTGTTCAAGTGTCAAAGTTGCGGGCATCTGCTGTATTTCGAGAACACGCGCTGCGAATCATGCGGCCATGAACTCGGCTATCTGGCGGAGGCCATGACGATTTCGGCGCTTGAACCGGATGGTGACGTGTTCAAGCCGCTGGCCGCACCGGAACGGGCTGTTCGGCACTGCGACAATGCGCAATACGGTGCCTGCAACTGGATGGTGGATGCCGACGACACCGAGCCTTTGTGCCTGGCATGCCGGTACAACCACACCATTCCCGATCTGTCGGTTCCGCTGAATTTGGAACTCTGGCAGCGGTTGGAATTGGCAAAACACTATCTGTTCTATTCGTTGCGGCGGCTGCGGCTGCCATTGGTGGACCGGACGGACGATCCAGAGCATGGGCTGGCGTTCGATTTCCTGGCGGATACGCCTGATCGGGCGACTCCCAAGGTGATGACCGGGCACGACAACGGGCTGATCACCATTGCCCTGGCCGAAGCTGACGACGCCGAACGTGAACGCCGGCGCACCCAGATGCACGAGCCGTATCGGTCTCTGCTGGGGCATTTCCGACATGAGGTCGGACACTATTTTTGGGATGTGCTGATCCGCGACGGCGGGCGGCTGGAGGATTGCCGCGCGGTGTTCGGCGACGATACCCAGGATTATGCGGCGGCTTTGGAGGCGTATTACCAGGACGGGCCACCGGCGGACTGGCAGGACCACTACATCAGCCGCTATGCCAGCACGCATCCCTGGGAGGACTGGGCGGAAACCTGGGCGCATTACCTGCATATCGTCGATACGCTGGAGATGGCTCGGGCTTTCGGGATCAAGGTGCAGCCGCGTATCTCAGGCGACGAGACGATGACGTCGGTGATCGAACTCGATCCGTATGATACCGCCGACATGGCGGACATCATGGAAGCCTGGCTGCCGCTGACGTTCGCGATGAACAGCCTGAACCGAGCGATGGGGAATCCGGATCTGTACCCGTTTGTGCTGTCGCCGGCGGTGGTGGCCAAGTTGGGGTTCGTGCATGACGTCGTGCGGGGGCAATCGCCTTCCGGTGGGAAGCGGTGATACCTTGGGCGCTGGAGGATGGTGCCGATGACGTCAAAGACGGTGCTGGTGGCGGGGGCGACCGGGCTGGTGGGGTATGCCGCGGTGAAGCACTTTGCCGCGGTGCCGGATACCGAAGTGATCGCGCTGTCGCGGCGTCCGGTTCCTGACGTCGACGTGCGGCACATCGCGTTGGACCTGACCGATGCGGCGGCTTGTCGTGGTGCGGCGGCGGCGCTGCGGGATGTCACTCACCTGGTCTATGCGGCGCTGTTCGAATTGCCCGGGCTGGTCGAGGGCTGGCGCGACGACCGGCAGATCGAGACCAACGACAGGATGCTGCGCAATCTGCTCGATCCGCTGATGGCGGCGGCGCCGGGGCTGCGGCATGTGACGCTGCTGCAGGGGACGAAGGCGTATGGCGTGCATGTCCGCCCGCTGGCGGTGCCGGCGCGCGAAGGCCGCTCCGAGATGCGGGAGCAGCCGAATTTCTACTGGGCGCAGGAGGATTATCTGCGTGCCATCCAAATGGGGCGTGGCTGGCACTTCACGGTTTTGCGCCCGGTTCTGGTCGTCGGTGAGGCGATCGGCGGGGCGATGAACCTGATCCCGGCGCTGGGCGCTCATGCTGCGGTGATGCGGGAACGGGGGCCGATCCTGCCGTATCCGGGCGGCTCGGAGCGGGTCAGCCAGGCTGTGGATGCCGATCTGCTGGCGCGTGCCGTTGCGTGGGCGGGCGAAGCTCCGGCGGCGGCGAATGAGACGTTCAACGTGACCAACGGGGATGTCTTCACCTGGCCGAATATCTGGCCGGCGATCGCCGAGGCGGTGGGCATGCGGCCCGGTTCGGATGAGCCGTTCCTGCTGCAATCGCTGGGACGCGGCGATTGGGACCGGGCGCGCCAGCGTTTCGGGCTGGAGTCCCCTGCCCTGGCGGAGTTCGTCGGCCTGTCGCTGGAATATGCCGATTACCAAATGCGGTATGGTCACACGGAGCCGGGGCCGCCGTCGATCGTTTCAACCGTTAAGATCGTGCAGGCGGGGTTTCGCGAGGTGATGGACACGGAACTGATGTTCCGCAAGTGGTTCAAGGTGTTCCAGCAAAAGCGGCTGCTGCCACCTCCTTGATTTGCTTCACATCCGCTCGGCCGCGGCGTGTCGGAACCGCTGGTGTGGGGGTCGTTTCGTGGGTGATTGGGTCCTTTATCTGGGGCGGGGATGGTTTGTCCTTCCCCCCGTCATGACCGAGTGTGTCCCGGCTATCTTCGCACCGCCGGATGAAGCGCGGATGGCCCGGACACGCCGGGCCATGACGGTGAGAGTGTGCCGACTATGACGGCGACGTAAGACGGAGGGCAATACAAGACATCGTTCGCTACTGCCCCTCCCGCACGACGGGGTTGCTTAGGGTGCCGATGCCGCTGATCTCGACTTCGATACGGTCGCCGTGCTTCATGTTGGCGGTGGCGCCTTCTGTGCCCATCCAGATCATGTCGCCGGGAACCAGCGTCAGGCAGCTTGTCATGGCCACAAGATAGTCGACCACGCCGAAGATCATGTGGTTAGTGGGGAATTCGATCAGTTGCTTGCCGTTCAGGCGGATCTTGGTGACCAGGTCTTCGAGTTTGATATCCGTTTCGATCCACGGGCCCATCGGTTTGAAGGTGTCGGTGTTCTTTGACCGCCACATGGTGCGATCCGCCTTCTGCCAGGTCCGTTCGCTGACATCGTTGCCGATGGTGTAACCCATCACGGCGGAGAGTGCGTTTTCCCGGGTGAGGTTCTTGCATTTGCGGCCGATGACGACGACCAGTTCGCCTTCATACTGAACCTGATCGGTGGCGTTGGCGGGGATGACGATCGTTTCGTCTTGCGCGATCAGCGCGTTGTTGGCGCGATAGCCGATATCGGCCTGCGTCGGCAGGTTGGGTTTCTGGCCGACTTTTTCGGCGACTTCGCGGACGTGTTCGGGGTAGTTCATTCCGGCGGCGTAGAACGTGGGCGGGATGACCGGGACCAGGAGTTTTACGTCCGATAGTTTCAGTTTCTGGCTTGTGCGTTCCCACGCCTCGAACGGCGAGCCGCGGACGGGGATGACGGTATCGCCCTCGATGACGGCATAGGATGGCGACCCGTTTTGATCGAAGCGTGCCCAGCGCATGGTGTTTTCCTCAGTGTGATTGCAGTTCTTCGACCATTGTCGCACGCATCAGGTATTTTTGCATTTTCCCGGTCACGGTCATGGGGAATTCCTCCACGAACCGGACGTAGCGCGGCACCTTGTAGTGGGCGATCTGGTCTTTGCAGAAGGCCTTGACGTCGTCCTCGGTCAGCGAGTGGTTGGGACGCAGCTTGATCCAGGCGCAAAGTTCCTCGCCGAAACGCTGGTCGGGGACGCCGAACACCTGGACGTCGACGATGGCGGGGTGGCGGTAGAGGAATTCCTCGACTTCGCGCGGGTAGATGTTTTCGCCGCCGCGGATCACCAGGTCCTTGATACGGCCGACGATGGCGCAGTAGCCATTTTCATCCATCGTCGCCAGATCGCCCGTGTGCATCCAGCCCGCTCGGTCGATCGCCTCAGCGGTCATGGCGGGTTCGTCCCAGTAGCCCAGCATGACGGGGTAGCCGCGGGTGCAGAATTCGCCGGTGACGCCGCGGGGCACGACGCGGCCGTCGGTGTCGATGATTTTGACCTCCACATGCGGATGCGGCCGGCCGACGGTAGCGACCTGCTGTTCGAGTGAGTCGCCGATGCGGGTCTGGGTGCTGACGGGACTGGTTTCGGTCATGCCGTAGCCGATGGTTATCTCGGTCAGGTGCATGTCGCGGATGCAGCGGCGCATCACCTCCACCGGGCAGGGGGACCCGGCCATCATGCCGGTGCGCAGGCTGGTCAGGTCGTATTGCTTGAAGTCGGGGTGGTCGAGTTCGGCGATGAACATCGTCGGCACGCCATAGAGCGAGGTGCAGCGATATTCGGCAACGGTTTGCAGGGTGGCGAGCGGGTCAAAACCCTCGCCGGGGAAGACGATGGCGGCGCCGTGGGTCATGCAGGCGAGCGAGCCGATGACCATGCCGAAGCAGTGATACATCGGGACAGGGATGCAGACGGCGTCCTGATCGGTGTAGTGCATGACCTCGCCGAGGAAGAAGCCGTTGTTGAGGATGTTGTGGTGGGTCAGCGTGGCGCCCTTCGGCAGGCCGGTGGTGCCCGAGGTGAACTGGATGTTGATGGGGTCGTCGAATTGCAGCTTCGGGGCGAGGTCCTTCAGGTATTGGCGATCGACGTCGCGGCCGTGATGGGCGATTTTGTCGAACGCGAAGGTGCCGGGGGCGTCGCCGCCGATCTGGATGACGGAGCGGAGGGCCGGCAGCTTCGCGGCGTGCAGGTCACCGGGGTGCGATGTCGCGAGTTCCGGCGCCAGGATGTTGATCATGCCGATGTAGTCGCTGGTCTTGAAGTTGGTGGCGGTGACCAGGGCTTTGCAGCCGACTTTGTTGAGGGCGTACTCGACCTCGGTCAGGCGGTAGGCGGGGTTGATGTTGACCAGGATCAGGCCAGCCTTAGCGGTGGCGTATTGGGTGACGATCCACTCGGCGTTGTTGGGTGCCCAGATGCCGACGCGGTCGCCTGGTTGCAGGCCCAGGGCGACGAGGCCGGCGGCGAAGGCGTCGACGTGGGTGGCGAGCTGGGACCAGGTCCAGGCGATGCCTTGCTGGCGGCAGATCAGGCCGGGGCGGTCGGGGTAGCGGGCGACGGTGCGGTCGAAATGGGCCCCGATCGTGTCCCCGATCATTGGTTGGTCGGAGGCGCCATGCATGTAGCTGGGCGCTGGATCGGTGGTCATTGGGCGGCTCCCCGGGACGGTTTGTTTGGGGGGTATCTTGCTTGGTTGGGGGGTGGGTTACAACAGGGGTGGGAGAGTCGGTTTAGGTTCTGGTTTCGACCCGAAGCAGATATTCGCATCGTCCAAGCGGTTGATTTCCTGGTGATTGAGAAGCGTTGCAAAGTCTTTGAGAAATGCGCCAGCCGGGCTAGGCAACCGCTTAAATCTGTGGATCGAAGCCGTCTGAGGTCTTTCGCTTCCGCGGCCCGAATATCAGCCGGGGCAGGCGTCCATCAATGCACGCCAGCCCGACGCCGATCAATGCCATGCCGCCGAAATGCCGAGGCAACAGTATCTCGCCCAGGAAGAGCGCCCCGAGCAGGATCGCGCTGACCGGGATGAGGAACGTAACCAGCAGCAGGTTAGTTGCTCCGGCAGCGGCCAAAATTTTGAAGTACAGCACGTAGGCGAGCGCGGTAGAGAGAAGTCCCACCCCTATCACGGCAGTCCAGGTCGCTGGATGGGGCATCGCCAGCATCCAGGGTCGGTCCACCAGCAACATCAGCGGCAGCAGCAACACGGTGGAGGCGCAGACCTGCCCCGCGGCGGTCGCCATCGGTGCCACGCCCAATCGCTTAAATCGACGCCCAAAAATCCCGGCGAAGGCGTATGTCAACGCCCCTGCCAAGCACGCGAGTTGCGCCATAACGCCCGTTCCCAATCCGGTCAGCGCATCCGGGCCGATCATGAATACAGCACCGGCAAAACCGACGGCGACACCAGAAGCCTTGAGCGGCGTCAGCTTCTCATCCGGCGTAAGCAGGTGTGCGACCAGGACGGTAAACAGCGGCGTGGTCGCGTTCAGGATCGAAGCCAGGCCGCTGGCAATGTGATGCTGCCCCCAGACGATCAGCACAAACGGAACGACGTTATTGAGCAGCCCCATACCGAAGAAGGCTATCCAAATGCGGCCCTCAGTCGGCATCCGTTGCCCGAGCAGGCGCAGCACGAGCAACAACGTGGCCGCCGCTACCGCCACGCGCAACCAGACCAGCGTGAAGGAGGGCAGCTCACGCACGCCAATGGCGTTGAAGAAGAACGACCCGCCCCACAGCACAGCGAGGGCGACTAGCATGGCCCACTCCCGTCCGCCCATGGCTGGCGTTGCAATATCGGCCTGGCTTTGGCTCATCATGGTTACCTTACACTGGTAAGGCAGCTTCAGCGATCAGGTGGCGAGATAACACTCCGGTTCTTGCCTCGGTATCCAACGACCATCGCGCGGACGGGTCCGGACTTTTGCCGATGACCAACATAAAATCTACAGCTTCCTGAGCGTCATTTGGTCAGCCTGTCTGCCCCAATACTTTGTTTGACTATTACGCTGTCCGACAATAATATTATATTAAGTAAAGGCTGTTGTTCAGGCCATCAGGGATAGTCGGCGAATCACCGACCGGTGCAGGGAGGAGGACGGCCATGACCAACATGGGCCGGCGTTTGGTGTTGTCCGGGGCAACAGGCCTGGCCGCAACGGGTGGTTTGTCGCGTCCGCATATCGCCAACGCCGCGGGCACTACAACGACGGTCTGGCAGGTACAAGGTTTCGTTCCCCAGGAAGACGAAGCGTTTCGCAAAACGGTGGCGGACTACCAGAAAGCCAGCGGCAATAAGATCGACCTCAGCGTCATGCCATTCCAGGCGTTGAACCAAAAAGCCATCTCCGCGATCACCAGCGGCGAAGTGCCGGATGTCATTTTTCATGACGCCCCGGCGACGATCCTGCCGCAAACCGCGCTGGACAATAAGCTCGAGGATGTGAGCGACGTCGTGGAGGCGCAGAAATCGAAACTCAGTGAGACCGCGTTGCTGAACTCGACTTTCTATAACGCCACCACCAAACAACGCAGCATCTATCTTGTTCCGGTCAAACAGGCGGTCGCACCGTTCCATATCTGGGGCGATCTGGTCACGAAGGCCGGCTTCAAACTGTCCGATGCCCCAAACACTTGGGACGCATTCTGGGACTTTTTCAAACCGGTGCAGACAGCGTTGCGCGCCAAGGGCATGCGCAAGCTGTATGCCATGGGAATGCAGATCACCACGGTCGGCCCCAATGACGGCAACGGCCTGTTTGCGCATTTCCTGATCGCCAACGGGGGCCAAAACATCGTCACCAGGGACGGCAACCTGCACGTTGACGACCCACAGGTCCGGGAGGCAGCGATCAAGTCGGTCGCCTATATGACGAACTGCTACAAGGAAGGATACATCCCGCTCGAGGCGCTGTCCTGGAATGATGCCGACGACAACAATGCGTACCACGAAAAACAGTTCGTGATGAATCTCGACGGCACTTTGTCGCCCGAACTCGCGATGATCAAGAACAAGAAGGCTTACTACGAGGAAGCGGTGGTGATGGGTTTGCCGAACCGCAATGACGGCACGCCGATGGCGGCCGTCCAAGGTGCGGGCGGCGGCTTCATCCCGAAAGGTGCCAAGAACATTGCGACCGCGAAGGATTTTCTCAAGTTCTTCATCCAGCCTGAGGTGATGAACGAAAACCTCAAGAATGGCCTGGGCCGGTGGGTGCCGACCATACCACAGATCGCCAGGGACGATCCATGGTGGACAGATACCAAGGACGACCCGCACCGAGCCACTTATGTGCGCGAAGCGGTGTTTGGGCCGACCTTTCCGGCCTTCGCGGGCTTCAATCCGGCCTGGGGTCTGGTCAACGCCGAGCAGTTGTGGGGCGTCGCGCATGCCGATGTCATCAAGAATGGGATGACACCAACCGCAGCGGTGGACAAAGCTTTCAAGCGTGCTGAAACGCTCTTTGCACGGTACAGGTTGGGTTAGCATGCCCCGGCTGGGGCGCCCGGAGAGTGTTCCTGCCCCAGTCTCCGTTTCAGAAATTTTTCTCCGCTGGCTTTGAAACCGCGAAGAAGACCAGAACCCGGGCAGTTTTTTGCGTAGTGTTTGTGGTTATTTAACCGGAACGGTGTGCGAAAATTCAAACCGAGACATGACCGCTGTCAGAACACCTGCTCGCCGTGCAGGACGATGTCCAGACCTTCCCGCTCCTGATCCCTGGTTACCCGCAGGCCGACGGTGGCGTCGGTGATCTTCAGCAGAACCCAACTGGCGAAGGCACACCAAGCGATGGTCGCCAGGACGGCGACAGCCTGCACGGCCAGCAGGTGCAAGCCGCCGACGGCCACACCGGCTGGGGCGTCGCTGGTTGCCGACAGGGGGCCGAAGGCGAACCACCCGGTGGCCAGCGTGCCGATGATGCCGCCGATGCCATGGACGCCGAACGCATCCAGGCTGTCGTCGTAACCCAGGGCGCGTTTCATCGAGGTTGCGGTCCAGAAGCACACGGCGCCGGCCACCAGGCCGATCGCCAGCGCAGGCCCGGGCAGCACGAACCCGGCCGCCGGCGTGATCGCCACCAGGCCCGCCACCGCGCCGGAGATGGCGCCGAGGACGGACGGTTTGCCGCGCAGGAACCATTCCGCGAACGTCCAGGACAGGGTGGCGCCGGCGGCAGCGATCTGCGTCACCAGCACCGCCATCCCGGCTCGGCCGTTGGCGCCCAGCGCGCCGCCGGAGTTGAAGCCCATCCAGCCGACCCACAGCAGCGAGGCGCCGATCACGGCGTAGCTCAGGTTCCAGGGCGCCATGTTTTCGTGGCCGTAGCCCAGCCGGCGCCCCAGCATCAGGGCACAGACCAGGCCGGAGACGCCGCAGTTGATCTCGACGACGGTGCCGCCGGCGAAGTCGGCGACACCCATGACGTTCAGCCAGCCGTTCGGGCTCCAGACCCAGTGGGCGAGCGGCGCGTAGACGACGAGCGACCAGAGGGTGAAGAACATCAGCAGCGCCGAGAACTTCATGCGGTCGGCACAACTGCCGGTGACCACGGCGGGGGTGATGATGGCGAAGGCCATCTGGAACATCAGGAACACGCTCTCGGGGATCGTCGTCGGCTGGGCGTGGGCGGTGCCGGCGCCGAGGGTGAACGGCTTGTCCCAATGATCGGCGAGGCCGTTGAGGAACAGGCGGGAGAAATCACCGATCCAGGCATTGCCGTTGGTGAACGCCAGCGAATAGCCGGCGACCATCCAGATCACGGTCATCACGGCGCAGAGGATGAACGATTGCATCATGATGGCGAGGACGTTCTTCTTGCGCACCATGCCGGCGTAGAACAACGCCAGTCCCGGCACGGTCATCAGCAGCACCAGCACAGTGCTGACCAGTACCCAGGCGACGTCGCCCGGAACAACATTCTGCATCGTTAGCCTCCCGATCGCGGGCGGCTAACTCAAGAAGCGTGCCACGAATGAAGGCTTCGGACGGCGGCTTGCGAGGCGGATTGCCTCATTATTGGGCGGCGCTTGTTGCCTTCCTGGGGGGCAGATGAACGCGGTTTGGTGATGCCGGGGACGAAACGGTGCTGCTTAATCGTTGGGCAGGGATTATGCCGCCTGCGCCAGTTGGCGGGGGTGGTAGATGGCCGTGTGAGTGGCCTGGACGATCAGTTTGGTTTCGTTGGCAACGACCAGGCAGTCGAGCTCCACCCATTTATGGCCTTTGTGCTCGTAGTTCTTGGTGATCCTGGCGCAGACGTTCAGGGTGTCGCCGACGCGGGCGAGGCCGAGGTTGCGCACCTTGCTGCCCATGTGAATCCAGGCCGGCAGGATCACGTTGTGGGACAGCGCCCAGTTGCAGCAGCGCAGAATGGTTCCGGGATTGATGATCTTTTCCCGAACATAGATCGGATCTGTCTCGAGGGTGTCGTGGATGTCCTGGGCGAGGAATTCCTCGGTGATGGTCAGCGGGTTCATACCGAGCCAGGAGCCGACGGGGAGGGTTTGTTCGTTGGCGGCGAGGCGGTCGGGTCGGACTGGGACGGATTTGTAGTCGGACAGCGCCGGTGCGGGCGGCAAATTGGCGGGTAGCGCGGCTCGGCCGGTGGCGCAGAGGATGCCCAGGCTTTGCACAGTCAGTTCCAGGCCGTCGGCGTCCTCGGTGGCGATGACTTCGGCGATTTCGTTGTCGTAGACGGGTTTGCCGAATCTTGCCTCGCCGGTGCCGCGTTCCAGCCAGGCTTTGCCCCAGCGTTGCAGGGGTTGGTGGGACATGTAGCCGTAGACGCAGACGCCGCCGACGAAGCCGCCCTTGAAGCCGAAGCGCTTAGCGGTGGCATCGTCGTGGATCTTGTTCTCCGACGCCTTGGCGGTGTTGTAGGAACGGACTTCGTAGTTCGGGAGGGACATTGGGGGGCTCCTGGACTTCAGAGAGGCGTTCGAAGAACGGCGCGCTTCCCTGAGATCCTTGGAGTCCCGGCCATCTGCGCGCGAACGGTTCCGGGGCGGATGGCCGGGACACGCCCGGCCATGACGATGACAGTGGTTAGACGATGATAGTGGTTAGTTCAGCGCCCAGAGACCGACTTCGTAGCCGGGGACGAAGTTGCGGTTGGTCATGTCCGGGTTGCGGTTGATGAAGGTGCGACCGAACATCGGGTGACGCATGCTGCGGGTTTCGTGCTCGATACGGAACAGCGGCTTGTTGGTGTCGACGTCGACGATATCCAGGAAGCGGTATTGGTGCTGGTCGGATTCCTCGGTGATCACGCCGCGTTCGAGCAGTTTCTTGTGCGGGCCGGAGAAGTCCACAAGGGTGATCTGGATGTGGTGGCCGTCGTATTCCGGCAGCGGCTTGGTGGTTTCGCGGTAGATGACCTTGCTTTCGGCCGAGGTGCGAGCCCAGGCAAAAGGACCGCGCTCGTCGCTGTCGACGCCGGCAATGCCGCCGAGGATTTCGACGTAGAACTTGGCGATGGCGGCAAGGTCGGTGCCGGCGGGGATGTCGAATTCCACGTAGGGCATGCCGACGCGCATCGGGCCGAACTTGTCCGCGTCGGGGGCGTGGACGCGAATGCGGTTGCCCCAGGGGCAGATGGCTTCGACGGTGTCGCCGGCTTCGCGGAAGCTGAATTTGGTGCCTTCGAGGTATTTCTTCGCGCCGTTGAGCCGTTTCAGGACGGCTTCGAGGTCCGGAATGACAAGGGCGGTGGTACCGCGAACGACTTCGCCTGTGCTCGCCGCGGTGGTGGGCAGGTGAAACTGGCCGCGGCCGACATTCACCCACATGTTGTCGAGTCCGGACATTAGATACGGGTCGCGGGTCAGGCCGAGACCCATCAGGTAGAACGCGATCGCCTTGCTCTGATCGGGCACCCTGACATTCACATGGCCGAGCTCGACGATGTTGCCGAGGTCCTCGGCGGTGCGGTCGAACGTCGGAGTCATGACGGCGGTATCCATCTTGTTGCTCTCCCTGTGTAGCGGTGTTCAATGCTGGTCCGCATCCTAGTCGTGGCTTTCTGACTGGTCCATCCCGGCGCGGCGTGCTCTGTATCCGGGATAAAATCGAGTTCAGGGAAACGTCATGACTCCGCCTGGCCGGACGATGGGGATATCCCCTTCGTCGTGAGTGCCGTTCTGTCTAACAGCGGGTTGCGCACGCTGCTTTCGTCCGCCGCGTTCCTGCGGCTCTGGTCGATCGGTAACTGCGTCAATACGATGCGGTGGTTCGAGGTGCTGTCGGCGGCGCTGTTCACGCTGGACGTGACTGGGTCGGGCTTCGCCGTTGCAGTGGTGTCGGCCGCGCGCACCATGCCGATGTTCCTGCTGGGTGCATTTTCCGGTGTGGTGACCGAAGCGGTGAACCGTAAATACGTGCTGGTGTGCGGGCAGATACTGGCGTGTCTGTCCTCGGCATCCGTTGCGCTGCTGGCCTGGGCGGGCGTAGCTCAGCCGTGGCATGTGGCGGCCGCGGCATTGGCCTCGGGGACCGTGTGGTCAACCGAGATGGCGACACGGCGGCGGATGGTGGGTGAGTGCGTGCCAAGCCATATGGTCTCGCGGGCGTTGGCGATGGACACGATGTCCAACTCCTTCACCCGGCTGCTGGGGCCGATGCTGGCCGGGGTGATCTACCAGCGGCTGGGGCTGGCCGGGTCGTTCGGTTTTTCCGCCTGCATCTATGCGGTGGCGGCGTTCCTGGGGTCCGGTTTGCGGTATCGACAGGACATCAGGCCGCTGGTGCTGGGCAACGTGCCGCGCGATCTGGCCGAGGGCGTGCGGTATGTCCGGGGCGATCTGATCATCGGCGGCGTGCTGGCGGTCACGATCGCGATGAACCTGCTGGGATTCCCTTACTCCGCGTTGGTGGCGCCGATCGGGCGGGAGGTGTTCCACGTCTCCCCTGCCCTGGTCGGCGTGCTGGCGGCGTCGGAATCGTTCGGCGGGTTCCTCGGCGGGGCGCTGCTGACCAGCCGGGAGCCGGCGATCAACGGCCGGGTGCTGATGGTGGGCGGATCGATCCTATACCTGGCCTGCGTCGTGGCGATGCCGTTGGCCCCGGGTTTCTGGATCGCATGCGGGCTGCTGGCCTTCGGCGGGTTCGGATCAGCGGCGTTCGCCAACATGCAGACGTCGCTGATCGTGTTGCATACACCCGCGCATATACGATCGCGGTTGATGGGGTTGCTGACGGTCTGCATCGGCATGGGACCGTTGGGGATTCTGCTGATGGGCACGGTCGCGGACTTCCTCGGGCCGATGCTGGCGGTCGATATCGTGGCGTCAACGGGGTTCGTTTCAGTGTGCGTGATCGGGGTTGTGTGGCGGCGGCGGGAGAGAGCCTACGCCTATCCGTCTTAGTATCCGACGCGAAATAACCGCTCGAGGGGAAGCACGGCTACCCCATACCATCATGGCGGGGGTGGCCCACCATCGGGGCCTTTTCCGAGATCAGCGCTGGAGGTGTGGATGGTGGGCCTGCCAGGCTGTGTGAAAACCTCAGCCGTCCGCCGGACCACACCGATATCGATCTAAATTGTTCGAACTGATCGGTAAATCAACATACAAGCCCGGTTTTCCCTAGCCAAAACACCGCAATTCGTAATAAAATCACGCCGTCGGTTCACGAGTGGGAAAGGGGCGGTTCGATGGATTTCATCGCCGGGGCGGATCGGCAACAACCCATGCTTCTGCCGGCGATGGTCGAAGACTATGTCAGCCCCGATGCCGAAGTCCGCGTGATCGACGCCTTCGTCGCCTCGCTGGACATGCGTTCCCTGGGGTTCGAGCGTTTCACCCCCGCCACGACCGGCCGGCCCGGCTATGATCCACGCGATATGCTGCGGCTTTACCTCTACGGCTACCTCAACGGCCTGCGGTCCTCGCGCCGGCTGGAGAAAGCGTGCCACACCAATCTCGAACTGCTGTGGTTGATGCGCAAGCGTGCCCCCGACTTCAAGACCATCGCCGATTTCCGCCGCGACAGCGGCACCGGGATCATCGGCGCCTGTCGCACCTTCGTGCGGTTCTGCCGTCAGGCCGGCCTGTTCGCCGGGGCCATCGCCACCATCGACGGCACCAAGGTGCGGGCCGTCGCCAGCATCAAACGGGTGATGACCAAGGAAGCCATCGCCGCCGAGACGGTCGCGTTGGACAACCGGATCGGCGATTACCTGCTGGCCATGGACGCGGCCGATGCGGCCGAACCCGATGCGGCCACCGTCCAGCAAATCCGCAAGGCCCTGCGGACGCTGCAAGCCAGGCGCGGCGAACTGACCGGACTGGCCAAACAGATGGTGGACGAGGCGCATGAGATCGGCGTCACCGGCGAGCACGAAGCCCGCCCGATGGGCAAGGGCACAGCAACCAAATATCCGTCCTACAACGTCCAGATCGCAGTCGATCCGCACAGCCACATCGTC